>CAWKKX010000073.1:0-74967 GCA_963850365.1 uncultured Chloroflexia bacterium | reverse complement strand
ATTATTGGGAAATCGATTGCGTAACTTGTACCCGTTAAGTTAAGAGTATCATTGAGACAACAGACCTGTCAACCTATGAAACTAGATTGCCAGGGCTTGCGATCATTCAACGATACACATACAGATGATCTACACAAGTCGAAGATGTGCTATAATATGAATCAAATTATGGCGAAACTAACAAGAAGTGCTCCAATTAGGATGACTGTCATACGTTTTACTCGTTCTGAAAGGCAAATGGAACATGGATGTTTCTATCAGGCATAAGGACTTGCCAAAACATGAGGTTTTGCAAGAGGCAACACTTATCTCCATCTACGCGTGGTTCAGGCAAATCCTCTCTCCAGTCTTTGTAACGCCAATACCAATTTTTCTCCTTTTCTCTTCCACATAGCGATGGCAGGTTCAGGGACAACCTTTTATGGACCATAAAGATTATAAATACCAAAGGAGAATTTTGACATGCAACGACAAAGACGATCCTTGCGAACCGTTATGATGCTCATGCTCATCGTGATTTCCACCTTCGCTATCTTTCAATCCTCAGGAACGGTTGCAGCCGCTAGTGGGGTCATTGTATCAGGTACAACATGGAAGGATAACAATGGCAATCCAGTGAACGCGCACGGTGGTGGGATGATTAAGGTCGATAGCACATATTACTGGGTCGGCGAGTATAAGGACACAGGCGGACTCTTTCTAGCTACTGCCTGTTATTCTTCTACCGACCTACAACACTGGACCTTTGTGAACAAGACACTGGTGAAACAGGCTAGTGGCGACCTGGGACCAAATCGTGTAGTTGAGCGCCCTAAGATTCTCTACGACAAGATCACAAAGCAATATATCGAGACCATGCATGTGGACAATGCAACGTATAAAGATCCCGGCGTTGGCGTGGCTACCAGTGCAACGGTTTGTGGCAATTATACCTACCAGGGGCGCATGAAGCTCAATGGCTCACTTATCAAAAAGTGGGATAGTGGGTCGTTCCAGGACACAGATGGTACGGGTTATATCATCACTCACAATGGAAACATCTACAAGTTAGCACCAGACTATCTGAGTGCTGTCTCCCAACCGCTGTCGAGCATGTGTGGAGGCTGCGAAGCACCTGCCTTGTTCAAAGTGGGCAACACTTACTTTTTCCTTTTCTCACACAGAACAGGATGGGCCACAAATGATAATTTCTATTTTACCGCGACATCGCTTAGCGGTCCATGGACATCCAGGGGAAATTTGGCACCATCTGGCAAAAATACCTGGAATTCCCAGACTACCTATGTGCTACCAGTTCAGGGAAGCAGTACGACCACCTACATCTTTATGGGTGATCGCTGGAATGCAAAGAATCTGGGCGCTTCAACCTATGTATGGCAACCTCTCGTTATCAAGGGAACGTCCCTTTCAATGCCCACTTTCCACGCCTCCTGGACAATTGATATGAGCACCGGTCAAGTGACATTTTAGTGCCTCCTCCGCCATATGCAAGCAAAAACAGCTCCAGCACAAATGTGCTGGTGCTGTTTTATTCTGCTTCTATCAATAGCTTTGATTCTGGTGTTCAGGCAACAGATTTGATTTGGACTGTCAGAGGCCCATACCATTTCGTCGCTATCTTAGGATTACCCAAAGCGTTTGGATGATGCATACACACTCCCTCTTTCTAGAATGAGTAGCTATGTATGCACCTCGACATTATCTTACTGTACCAGGGGGTTCAAACCTTTCCTAGTAGCCGCGTTTGGCTGCGTCTGCTTGCTGTGCCAGATCGTTCAGGACGGTAAAGAATTCCTGCGCTTGGCCAATGAACAGCCCATCGGCTATCAAGGACTTGAGCGCACCCATTGCAGCTCCCTCCGTCTGGGTTGGGCGAATGATCGAGACTGGTGGGAACTTTCGACTCAGGAAGAAGGTGGGTTCGGGCATGATCAGGTTAGTCTGGGTGTCCTCACCACCAGAAGCATTGAGGTCGGGAAATGCCAGTCCATTGGTCGGATCAGTCACAACAGGCGCATTGCCAGCCTTGTCATGCCAGGTCTGAAAGTGCGCGGTCTCGGTTGGGCCAATACTAAGCAAGATGCGCAACACCTCTGGATCGGTAACCCGCTGAGCCAGCGAGGGATAGAGGCTGGTGCCACCTTGCTCAATAAACCCGAAATGGAAGGCCGCCGTGTTGGCAATCGCCTGGAGGTGTGGAGAGATGTTTGTGGTGGTGCTGCCGGTAAGGTCGGCATCGGTTCTGGGAATCGCCGGAAACTTCCCTTTACTCAAACCTGGGATTGCCTGAGGGAATGTGTCACCGAGATCGGGATTCTGCGTCCGGCTGCGATACTTCGTCCACCAGCTCGTGTCCACCGTGAGTTCCATGAGGTTGGTGAGCCGCTTGATCTGCTGAGCACCAGTTGCTTTACTGCTCGGCAACGTGCGAAACTTATCCAGATTGACAGGAGTGCCACCCTTGGAAACCAGGTACGCATTGATAAACGTGAAATGACTCATCTCATCCTCAGTATTGTCATGGATATACTGAGGCATGTCTCCATCCAACTTAACAAGAGCTGCAGTATAAAGGGGACTTCCCTTTCCTCCTGGGACTTCTTTGTCCGGGATTCCTCCTAGTTCGTTGTATTGCTGCCACAGATCGGTTTCGATGATTTCGGCGGCCGACAAGAATCTGAGAATGGCCTCATCTCCCTTTGTGAGATAGCTACTTGATCCCTGAGCAAAGGCTGGTACAGTAGCCAACAGTCCGGCACCTATGGTTCCTGCACCTCCTGCCACGAGCCCACCACGCAAAAAGGAACGGCGACTGGTTGCAGATTTTGATGATTGTAAATTTTTTCCCATACTTTTTCTCCAACTATTATGCTTTTTCTTCCACGATCATCCCTGTTCATGGTTAAGTTCATTTAGAAGTACGTAGGAGGCCTGAACCCGCATACCCCGTAAATGCTATCTATACGCATTTTGTTAGGTACCCCACAGTATCAACGCGTCATTAACTAATACGCAGAAAGGTTACATGGGAATGTGCTGCATCGATAGACCTATAGCACCATTTTTATATTACACCGTTGATATTTCGCTATAGTCATGTAGGAAGGATATTTGCCGTTTGGTTACCAAGGTAACTCTGACCGCTACATAGCCTGCTTGCTATCATCGCGTTGCACATCTCTCTTCTCTTCTCTCTCTTCTGAAAACGATTCTTTTTATGGGGGGGTGTAGCCCTACATGAGCATCTCGTGGGCTTCTCAGATCTTTTGGCCACATTCTTTATACTAGCATTAGGCAGTATACCTGCTCAACAATATGAAGTACGTAGATGAGTATGATGAGTAAAGGAAGGAAGAAATGCATCAACCAGATTTGAGGAAGAAAAAATATAGGCTAACTTCCAATTTCTTGATACGAGTTGTACTCCTGAGTGCACTCTCCTGTGGCAGTCTTTTTACGCTAGTTTTTGGTGTATTATTTGGCTCAACAACAGTTTTGGCATCACCTGCATACAAAGAAAGCTCACTAGAAATAAGTCCAACCGCAACAGCGACCTTACCAGCGGATCTGGCTATAAGCCAGACGATAAGTGGGAATCGCGTTGGTCTACCGGTGACTATCACCTTACAGGTGAATACACTTGCCAATGCGGGCTCATTGGAGCAAGGGCAGGGCGTTTCAATTACGGATATTATACCCCTGGGTCTCAATCAGATATCAGTGATAGGGAATGGCTGGTTTGTCTTTCTGACATCGGCGACTGGTCCCGCCTTACTCTCAGCAATCTACATTCCACCATCCTCTTTTGCACCAGGCCGGGGATTGCCCCCTTTAATGATAACTGGGACGCTCGATGAAGATGCCTTGCCTGTTGTGACAAATACAGCTACTGTCCAAACAAGTGGGGCGATAGATTCTCTCAACAAGACGACGACACTCACAACGGCTGTTCAATCGGCACCACCACCAACGCCAACACCTACCCCCAGCCTGAGAATAAGCGAAGGGATAAGTGGACCAGAGAATGGGAAGGTTCAGATTGGTCAACCTGCAAACATCTCTCTCTCTGTAAGCAATCTCGCGACAGCTGGCGTTCTGTCACATGCAAATACTATCTCAGTTTATGATGTACTGCCGTTAGGTCTAACTAACATCAGTGCGACAGGTACCAACTGGTTTATCTCACTCACAGCAACAGAAGGGCCAGCCTTACTCTCGGCAATTTACCTGGACACATCCCCTCTCGCCACAGGTCAGACACTACCACCGATTACCATCTCAGGTGTGCTCGACGCAAATGTAGGGTCTGAACTTGTGAATACGGTGTCTGTGACCGCTCCCGATGAGATGAACACAGCAAATACTATCGTAACAGCAGCAGCATTTGTTTCCCCAGCACCAACACCAACACCTACGGAAACCGCCACGGCTACCCCTACTGGAACCGCCACGGAAACCGCTACGGCTACTCCTACTGGAACCGCTACGGGTACTCCTACGGCTACTCCTACTGGAACCGCTACGGAAACTCGCTACGGCTACTCCTACTGGAACCGCTACGGAAACCCTACGGCTACTCCTACTGGAACCGCTACGGAAACCGCTACGGCTACTCCAACTGGAACCGCTACGGAAACCGCTACGGCTACTCCTACTGGAACCGCTACGGCTACCCCTACTGGAACCGCTACGGCGTACCTCCATACTGGAACCGCTACAGAAACCGCTACGGCTACCCCAACTGGAACCGCTACAGAAACCGCTACGGCTACCCCAACTGGAACCGCTACGGAAACCGCTACGGCTACCCCAACTGGAACCGCTACGGCTACTCCTACTGGAACCGCTACGGAAACTGCCACGGCTACCCCTACTGGAACCGCTACGGCTACTCCAACTGGAACCGCTACGGAAACCGCCACGGCTACCCCAACTGGAACCGCTACGGCTACCCCTACTGGAACCGCTACGGAAACCACCACGGCTACCCCAATTGAAGCCGCCACGGCTACCCCAACTGGAACCGCTACGGAAACCGCCACGGCTACCCCAACTGGAACCGCTACGGAAACCGCCACGGCTACCCCAACTGGAACCGCTACGGCTACCCCAACTGGAACCGCCACTGCCTACTCCCAGCGGATCAGGTACTCCCACTCCCAGCGGATCAGGCACTCCTACTCCCAGCGGATCAGGTACTCCTACTCCCAGCGGATCAGGCACTCCCACTCCCAGCGGATCAGGCACTCCCACTCCCAGCGGATCAGGCACTCCCACTCCCAGTGGATCAGGTACTCCCACTCCCAGTGGATCAGGTACTCCTACTCCCAGCGGATCAGGTACTCCCACTCCCAGCGGATCAGGTACTCCCACTCCCAGCGGATCAGGTACTCCCACTCCCAGCGGATCAGGCACTCCTACTCCCAGCGGATCAGGTACTCCTACTCCCAGCGGATCGAGCACTCCCCCTCCCAGCGGATCAGGCGCACCTAAAGTGAGGCTACATAGCCTTCGACTGTTTTTCTCATCCTAGTTTCTACACCCGACACAATGTTCTGGTAAAGCGTTGACGAAGTGAAGACACCGAATAGGTGTCTTCATAAATGCGAACGACCCACCTGCCTGTTTCCACACTATTGTAGACAGGCAGGTGGGTCGTTCTTTTCTTACCGCGGTTAGCAGAAAGGTTGAGCCATTCATGAGACTTCCTGATCAGCAGGGAAATAGCCACAATGAGTAAACCAACCCAAAGCATCGTGGGGAGTAATCGTCTCCAATGCATCAGCAAGAGCTTGCCATAAGTCCTCGTGAGTGCAAGCCCCAACCCGACGCAAAAAGGTCTTGAGCTTGGAAAAAGCCTCCTCAATTGGCGAAAGGTCGGGAGAGTAGGCTGGCAAGAACTGCAACTGGCACCCCATGGCCTGGATAGCGTGCCGAACTTTTGGTCCGATATGACTGCTCAAATTATCCATGACGACGATCTGACCCGGCTTCAAGCTGGGGGCCAGGATGTGTTCCACATAGTATTCGAATGCCAAGGTATCACTGGATCCCTCCAAAATCATGGCGGCTCCCATCCTCGAAAGAGAAAGGGAGGCCAACAGCGTGGTATTCTTCCCGTAATTGCGCGGGATGCTGCCTGTACGCACGCTCTCCTCGCAGGGCGTAGGCATACAAGGGTGTCAGGCCAATGTTGGACCCTGTCTCATCCACGATCACCAGTTGGGTGGCATCGACTTGCTTCATTTGCGCTCGCCAAATACTGCGTGCAGTCTCATTGCGCTCGGTGGCACCCAGTGTCTTTTTTTTCGTGTCCAGCCCTGCCGCTGGATGGCTCGGCTCATCGTTGAGATACTGACTCTGATGCCATATAGATCTTCCCAGGCTTGGCAAAGCTGCTCCAGTGTGGCATCAGGAGCCGATGCAAGCAACTGGCTCACGCCCGCTTGTACAGGCTTCAATTTCTTGGCAGACCGACCCGGGATTGGCTTGGTTTCCAGTGTCGCGGTTTCTCGCCATTGCTTTAGGTATCACTTGATGCTCGAAAGCGAGATGGCAAACACCTTCGCGATTTCCGCCTGGAGCATACCTTGCTTCGCTGCTCCTATCACGCGTTCTCTCAGGTCTGTTGAATATGCTTTCATACTTCCAGCATACTCACCGCTCAATACTTCAGCTAACCGCTATAGTACAACATCAGATTGAAAAAGGCCGGGATCATGCGGTAGCAGCCAGGGAACTATGATCTGCTAGACAGCTAACTCCGATAGATACAGCATACACCCATCCTCTGGAGGGTTATGGAGCCTTCTACAGCGCCGATACCTCCCGAAGACGGGTGAACAAGGTTGTTAGAGGTTGTTAGAGGCCGTAAGCGTGCTTAAGGCGGCTCACTCCTGAAGCGTTGTTGTTTGTAAGGGTAAGCGCAGTTCCGCTGCCGTGCAGCGTCTCCATGCTATAGGTATCCCCGTTGCGCAGGCCCGGCCAATACACCGAACCCATACCCAGAGATCGGAAGGTGTCAGTGTCAGCCTGCACGATAGGCAATGAAGTAGTTACCATTGATCGAGCCGTTATAGTTCAGTCCCGTCGTCATCGGGGCACCCCACTCGTCAACCACGGTGCGGGAGGCACAGGAACCAATACGATTCTTGAGGTCAGTGACCCAACCAGAGTAGCTCGTCTGACTGGTGTTCCAGAAGCCGTAGTGGTGCAGGGAGAGGAACGTTCCGTTGAGGCGGCTGTCCGCACAGACAGAGGTAACATTATCGTTCCAGCCAGTACCGCTGACAAAAATTCGGTTCCTGGGGATCGAAGAGTAGGTGCTAATCCACTGGGCAGCGATGTCAGCCCACGCACTCTTACTATAGCCGTATGGCTCGTTCATTGGCTCGAAGTAGACCAGACCGTTGTGGGCATACTTGGTCGTGACCGTCTTCCACATGGTCCAGAAGCTTGTCGTGTTGTCGATCTTACCGTCCTTAGAGGAACCAGCTCCCCTCCCAATAACTCAAAATCACCTTGAAACCATTGGCGGTGGCGGCGTCAATCGCGCCGGAGTACGATTTCCAGAAGGAGCCGTTCACACTGTAGGGATTGATTGGCAACCTCACTGTGTTCGCGCTCAGATTCGTCGCGAACCCGCGTATGATTGCGCGAGATTTGGCATAGGTCGTGGCATAATTGTCCGAGGTCGAGAGACCTGACGGCACCACCGGGTCATTGGCATAGTTATCTCTGGGGTCCGCCCAGTTCACACCTCTGAACTGGTTGGTAGCGGCATGTGCAACTGGTATGTTTATTACCTGCATAACTACAAACGCGATCATCAGAAACGCACTGAACGTACAAACGAGTTGCATCCTGCAACGACGAACCATCATTTTCATCCTCCTTGCATATCAGACACCATCAGTGTGTCTTTTAGACTGAAGATAGAAACATCTTCTTTCTTCTTGAGATCAGTCCACATATTGCTCATCAGGGAGCAAATATGTTTGAGAAAGCAGTGAGATCGTGTTGGGAAATCGATTGCGTAACTTTACTACCTTAAGAATATCCTGAAATAACGATTCTGTCAACCTGCAATAGAGTTCTGCTAATCGCCCAGGAAGCTATGTACAACATCGTTCAGCTTCTGTGTCGTAAATGGCTTGGGTATGTATGTCTGTGTTCCTACCAGCCGCGCTTTGAGTCGATCAATGGCCCCATCATAGCGCGAGAGAATCACAATGATCGGTTGGCCCCACTCCGGTTTCGACCGGAGATAGCGTGCAACTTCATACCCATTCAATTTGGGAAGATTGATGTCTAGTAGTACTAGATCAGGAAAATGTTCCAATTGTCGTGTAGAGATTGCTCGTAACGCTTCTATTCCATCCGGGAAACTCACTACATCGAATCCTTCCTGCCGTAAACTGACCTCAACAAGTTTTCTCACTGTGGGAGAATCATCAATTACCATTACTATCTTGCTCACAACACTGCTCCCTATCTTCGGACATTAATCTCACGTGTTATCACTTGACCAGGGAGTCTTCGTTGAACTCCCTTTCCCTTCCAATACTACCCACGTATTCCATTCGTAGTAAGGCTTCTCTTTCGCCCCAGGTCATGAAGGCGAACAACCCCCACAAGCAACGAAGGATACTCCCCCGTACCAGTGGAACCTTCATTGCTCCAGCAACACGTATATCTCAACAAATCCATTGATTCTATCTCCATCATTCTATGCTGATGCATCAATATTTTCTCATTTCTGTTCATGATCTTCTCCTGTTTCCCTCCTGCTCTACCTTTTTATAACAGGATGGTTCTACAAAGATTATCTGATCTTTAGTATAGAAGAAATGGCAACAAGAATGGAATGCACATTACCTGCCAAGTATGCGTCAACTGTGGATATACCTGCTTCAGCCCTATCTCGTATACCCCTTCACGACATCATTATCAATTATGGTGCCGAGATTGGCAGAAAATATCGGCACTATCACCACATTTGTGTGTGTGGTATACTAAGCAATAAGGAATATCAGCCCTCAACCAGAGAACACTATATGTACTTTTACAGATTTATTTCTCACGCGAAATCTCACTTTATGTAGCAAGTAAGATACAAACCGGCAATTGAAGCACTTGATGGTGGGGAGATGTTCAGCACATGGAACTCAATCACCGTTTGCAACGAGAACGAGAGCAGCGTGGTTGGTCCCAAGCCAAAGTAGCAAAGGAATTGGACACAACCGTTTCTGCTATTGCAGCCTGGGAACAAGGTCTCTCAGTGCCTCCTCCGTACTTTCAAGAGCAACTCAGCGCTCTCTTTAGTACGGATACCAATATGTCAGACGTCATGCGAAGATCGCAGAAAGAGGCTGGGAGTACCGATGTCGCGTTTCTTTTCGTTCCCCAACAACAGGAAGTTGGGTCTTTACCTGGTTTGAAAGCCATCCAGAATGTCATAGAGGAATATACTGGAGTGCTTGATCCGGCACTTCCCCTTCTCTCAACAAGCTCTAATGGATTCGTTGGGCGTGACTCGCTCCTACAACAGATTAAGCAACAGTTGTGCGCCTCTTCTGCTCTGGCCCTTTATGGACTACCAGGCATCGGCAAAACCGCGTTAGCTCTCATGCTTGCCCATGATCCAGAGATACATACGAGGTTTTATGACGGAATCTTATGGGCTGGTCTGGGGCCACATCCACATATACCTGCGATATTGAGTCGTTGGGGAGGGCTTTTGGGTGTCGCTCCACCTGTATCAGAAGAACACAGTAACAATAAAACGTGGATAGGAAGGTTACGCAAGGCCATAGGAGAGCGCCGGTTTCTGTTGTTGCTCGATGATGCCTGGCAGACTGACACTGTAGAGGCTTTACAAGTAGCGGGTCCTCATTGTGCCTATCTTGTAACTACACTCTTCACCTCTATCGCAACACACATAGCTGCTGACCAGGCTATACAGGTAAGTGATTTGGAGGACGCTGATGGAGTACGCTTGTTAGCACACTTTGCTCCGCAAATCGTTCAGTACGAGCGTGAAACGGCCTTGACCCTGGTTCGTATGGTCGGTGGATTGCCCCTGGCACTGGCATTAATAGGAAAGTATCTCGGTCGTCAGGCATATAAAGGACATCCACGTCGTCTGAAGACCGCTATAGCGCAACTGCATAATGCAGAGCAACGTCTACGCCTTGAGCATTCTTCCAGCACATCAGCCAGTGGAACTATCTCTATACAGTCCGTGCTTGCAGTAAGTGACCTGCAACTTTCTTCCCAGGCCCGTCAGGTACTCTATACACTCTCTATCTTGCCTTCAAAACCTTCCAGCTTTGCGGCAGAAACTGCGTACAAAGTCGCCAGCACCTCCCGTGCGCTACTTGATAGTCTCTGTGATGCAGGACTGCTTGAACACTGTGGGGTTACTCGCTACATGCTCCATCCTGTTATCGCGGACTATGCCCAGGCACAACGAAGTGGATCGGAACCTGCCACTCAGTTGATCAAGTATACACTGCATCTTCTAGAAACACACAGTGCAGACCCGGTAACATTGGAACGAGAGAGTGCAACCATTATTACGGCTCTAGAATGGGCAAGAGAGCTCGGATGTCAAGCAGAATTGATGCGGGGAGTCTGTCTCTTTACACCTTTTTTGTCTCTCTACGGTTGGTACTCCCTTGCTGAGCAATTACTATTGCAGACTTGTGCCGTGGTAAAACAAGGAGATGATCTGCACGGTCTGGTTCAGGTATTAGGATATCGAGGAACCATCGCTTATCAGCAAGGAAACTACAAACAAGCAGAAGCATACTGTCAGGAAGGGCTTCTGCTGGCAAAGAAGCTTGGAGATCAGAAACATATTAGCCGGTTGTTGACTGAACTCGGCACAATAGCACACGAACAGGGAGGGTATACACAAGCAGAAGCGTACTGCCAGGAAGGGCTTCCGCTTGCGCGAGAGCTTGGAGATCAGAAACAGACCTGTCTCCTGCTTAAGCTGTCAGGCGTGGTTGCCAAAAAGCGAGGAGACTACAGGGAGGCAGAAGCGTATTTTCAAGAAGGGCTCGCGCTGGCTCGTGTGCTTAAGGATCGCGATTTGATGAGTCTGCTACTCCTGGCGCTGGGAGGGATTGCTCATGAGCGAGGAGACGAGGGGCAAGCAGAGGCCTTCTATCAGCAAGCACTCAGGGAGGCACGTGAATTAAGACACCGCGAACGTACCAGCGTTTTGCTCTCCAATCTCGGTGTGGTTGCAGATACGCGAGGGGACTATGCTCAAGCAGAAGTCTATCTTCACGAGGGTTTGGAGTTGGCGCGTGAAGTGGGACATCGTGAGCGTATCAGTTTGCTCCTGCTCAATCTTGGGGTAGTGACTGAGCGGCAAGGGCACGACCTACAAGCAGAAACATATTATCAGGAAGGGCTTGCCATTGCTCGTGAGTTGGGGCATCGTGAGCGCATCAGCCTCCTCCTGCTTAATCTTGGGGAGGTGAATACACAACAAGGGAATTTTTCGCAAGCAGAAACATATTATCAGGAAGGCCTCGCGATTGCTCGTGAGTTGGGGCATCGTGAGCGCATCAGTGATCTACAACTCCATTGGGGAACATTAGCCACTAGAAAGATGCAGTTGGACCTGGCAGTTGAGTATTTGTCCGAGGGTCTCGAACTCGCACGTGCGCTTGAGCATCCCCAGCTTATTTGTCGATTACTGATTGCCTGGGGAGACCTGCACCTTGAGCTACAACAACTGGAGATGGCCAAACAGGACTTCCAACAGACGCTGGCTCGTGTGCCATCCGACCATCCCACTCTCGTTGCCTTTGCACAATATGGCCTGGCTCGCGTTGCCGCAGCACAGCACCAGTTTGCTGAAGCAAAGAGGCTGGCAGATGAGAGCCTTCTGATCTTCGAGGTGCGTGGGCATCGTCAGAGAAATATCGTGAGAGCCTTTCTTCACCAGATTTCGCGTTTCATAGGATGATAGGCTCGCATATAAACAATGAGTATCAGGCTATCAGGATGAAGAGGACAGGAGGGATTGCACTATGAAGTCCCATCCATTAAAACAGGAGCGGGAACTGCGAGGATGGTCGTTGCAGAAAGTTGCTGATATCCTTGGCATTACACCCAGAACGGTAAGCCGCTGGGAGCACGGCACTGCAATGCCCTACCCTCACTATCGAGAACAACTTTGTGTTCTCTTCGGCAAAAATGCCAGGGAGTTGGGCCTGTTGCCACAGGGAGACGAGGAGCCGAGGGAAGAGACAGTTACTCTCCCCTCCCAGCCTTTATCATCTCCTTCTACAGGCTATGAATTGAAGCTCTATGATCCAATGATGCCTTCAACAGGTACAGCTGGCCTGGTTGGGCGTGATTGGTTGTTACAGCAACTCAAGCAGCGTTTATGCACGGGAGGCAATGTTGCTTTGTCTGCCATCAATGGCCTGCCTGGTATCGGTAAAACAGCGCTCGCGGTAGCCCTGGCTTCTGATGCACAAATACAGGCACAATTTTGCAATGGCATCTTGTGGGCAGGTTTAGGAACGACACCCAACGTACCAGGAGTACTAGCTCGTTGGGGTGCATTATTGGGTATTTCCTCGACCGAGTCAGGAAATACAAATAGCCCTCAGGATTGGGGGCAGTCCTTACGTGCTGCAATTGGCAAACGGCGCTTGCTGCTTGTGATCGACGACGTTTGGCAACTTGATGCTGCCCTGGCCTTGCAAGTTGGTGGTCCCTATTGTGCACACTTGATCACAACACGCTTTCCGCAGATCGCCTTCGAATTCGCTACTGAGGGGGCGATGGAGGTTCCCGAACTTTCCGATGCAGATGGATTAGCCCTGCTCGCACGCTTTGCACCAGAGATCGTGGCTCAGGAGCCCGAACAAGCCCTTACACTGGTGCGCTCAGTCGGATCTTTACCACTCGCACTTACACTAATGGGGAAGTACCTGGCTACTCAGGCATACCATGGACATCCACGACGCTTGCAAAGCGCTCTTGCAGAATTGCATGATACAGAGCAGCGGCTCCACCTCAATATACCCATTCATTTTGTAGAACGCTCCCCTAATCTCCCTGACAACATCTCCTTGTCGCTGCATGCTGCCATCGATGTAAGCAATCAACACTTGAGTCCACAAGCTCGTGAAGCACTGCTCGCTTTGTCCGTCTTCCCTGCTAAACCCGAGAGCTTCTCAGAAGATGCAGCACTCGCAGTAATAGGTATGCCCGAAGAGGTACTCGATGAGCTTTCTGATGCAGGCTTGTTAGAAAGTAGCAGTTCTGGTCGGTACTTCTTACATCAGACAATTGCCGATTATGCACGAGCACTGCGCACAGGAACGACCGCTCATGAGCGATTGATCGCATACGGGATTGAATACGTGGAAAGACTGGCAAAAGATGATGTAGCACTGGAGCAGGAAAGTAGCATCATTCTCGCTGCTCTTCACGCGGCATACATTCTCAGACGCCATGATGAGCTAGTGCGTGGCGTCTGCGCAATTGCACACTTCTTGCAAATACGAGGAGTCTATACTCTTGCCGAGCGACATTTGTTAGAGAATTACGAAGCTGCAACTCCACTTCGTGATGCTCCCAGTGTCACAAGTCCGTTGCTACATCTTGGCACAATCATGCAAACCTGGGGCGACGACGTGCAGGTCGAAACATATCTGCTTGAAGGACTGGCACTCGCACGCGTGACCAATGACAATGAACGCACGGCCTCTCTCCTCATAAGCCTGGGATGGATTGCTTCGGAGCAAGGGAACTATCAGCAAGCAGAATTGTACTATCAAGAAGGGCTGACTCAGGTACGCCAGATGGGAGACCGTGACCGCCTCTGTGCTCTGCTTGCCGGTCTGGGTTGGATCGCGGAGAAACTTGGAGATTATGAGCAAGCGGAAGCCTGCCTCCAAGAAGAGGTTGCATTGGCTCGTGAGGATGGAGACTATGCTCGCCTCAGTATTTTGCTGACCAGCCTGGGATGGATTGTCTCAAAGCAGGGCAACTATCTGCAAGCAAAAGTCCACCTGCAAGAAGGGATGACCTTTGCACGTAAGAGTGGAGACCTGGACACTCTCAGTAGCATTTTTACCTGTCTCCCTCGCATAGCTCTGGATTGGGGAGATTACGAGCAAGGAGAAATATATGCGCAACAAGGGCTTATTCTGGCACGTCAGGTGGGAAATCAAGCACTTATCTGCGTCTTGATTGGTGCTTTGGGGTGGGGGGCGGAGAAACGAAGAGACTATGCACAAGCGGAATTATACTACCAGGAAGGACTGGCACTTACACGTCAAATGGGTCATCGTGAATTGCAATCATGGCATTTAGTAGGATTGGGATGGGTCAAATACGAACAAAAGGACTATGAACAGGCAGAAATATATTTACAAGAAGCGCTTGTCCTGGTACGTCAGCTCTCCCATTACGAACTCTTGTTTCGCGTAGTCACCATTTTAGGCCGTATTGCAGAGAAGCGAGGAGATAATACTCAGGCAGAAACCTATCTGCTTGAAGGTCTGGAGATGATACGCCGAATAGAATATCATACAAAGGAACAGCACCTGCTCATTTGTAACACGCTCTATCGTCTGGGAGAACTACATCTTAAACAAGGACAGGCGGAGACTGCGAGAGCAGCTTTTCAAGAACTTCTTGACTTGACACCATCTGTGGGACAAGATATGCAGGCTAAAGCATGGTATGGGTTGGCCCGTAGCATGGCTGCCCTGGGGAACCCTGATGAGGCACGCAGACTGGGCGAAACCAGTCTCGCCCAACTTAAGGCGCTTGATCATCGTAGTGCCAGAGATGTGAAAACCTGGCTAGAGAGCTTAGAACCTGGACCGAGATGAACGCCTGCGCTTGATGAAGAGTGGCAATCATGGAACTCCCATGAATATATAGACTACCTGCTAAAAGGCAATCCGACGTAATTTTCTGCCAGGCTCGTTGCCGCTGCCTGTGAGCTAACTGTGTAGTCAAGCTGAGCACGTTGCATCCGCTGCTGAAACATATCGTCATCCGGGAAACGATGCAGCATCGATGTCATCCACCAGGAAAAATGCTCCGCACGCCAGACTCCTCGTAAACACGTCGTTGAGTATGCCTCTAACAATTCCGTGTCGTTATGTTTGTAGAATAGCGTGAGCGCGTGGGCTAGATGACGCACGTCCCTCACGGCCAGATTCAACCCCTTGGCTCCAGTCGGTGGCACAATATGCGCTGCATCCCCCGCTAAAAACAGCCTCCCATGCTGCATCGGTTCGATGACAAAGCTACGCATTGCCACAATGTTCTTTTGGATAATCGGCCCTACAACCAGCTCCCATTCCCCTTTCGTTGCTAATCGGGTTTGCAGTTCTTCAAGGATCATGGCATCCGACCAGTTTCCAATATGATCTTGCGGATCACACTGGATGTACATGCGTTGCAGTTCCGGCGAACGGGTGCTGACCAATGCAAAACCACGCTCGTGATAAGTATAAATTAATTCGTGAGCCGATGGAGCTGCTTTCACCAAGATACCAAGCCATCCAAAAGGATACGTTCGCGAGAAAACTTTTTGTTCCGCAGCTGGAATAGACGACCGGGCAACTCCATGAAAGCCATCGCATCCGGCTACGAAATCGCACTGTAATTCAATGGTCTCATCCCCATGGACAAACTGGATTGATGGCTGATCAGAGGCTATATTATACACATGGACGTCCTTGACGCTGAAAAAAATGGGACCTCCCTGCTTGAGCCGTGCCTCAACGCAATCCTTCACAACTTCATGCTGAGGGTACAACATGATGGCACGCCCATTCGTCAGGGTCGTGAAGTCAATGCGGTGACTCTCTCCATCAAAACGTAATTCAATGCCGTGATGAACCGCTCCTTCGCGCTTCATTCGTTCACCAATCCCCATCTCTATCAAGAGATCTACCGTGCCCTGTTCAAGCACTCCTGCTCGTATCGTCGATTCTATCTCTTCTCTGCTCCGATTCTCAAGAACAACCGATTCAATTCCTTCCATGGATAAAAGAAGCGCTAGCAACAATCCCGCCGGCCCTGCACCTATAATGCCTACATGCGTTCGCATTTTCATACCTCAGCTCCTCGCAATCTCTCTCAACAGATGCTCCATTGCCTCTACCAGATGCATTGGTCAGACAGACTTTCCCATCTCATTAGATCACGACGATCATTTCTCGCCGCTTTGTGCTCTTCCTGCGTGAGAAGAACCATCTTCAAGAATGAAGTTCAGTACTGCATGGCTAAACTCGCTGGGCTGTTCTATATTTGACAAATGTGCAACCTTTGCAAATACTGCAGGTTGGCTGCCTGCAATGGCTGTGTGCAGCTCGTACGCTTGCGCTGGTGGCGTAGACTCATCCAATTCTCCCGCCAGGATAAGTGATGGGATATGGATCGTTTTTACCATTGTTCGCAAGTCCGCGTCACGCAATGCGGTACATGCACCTATGTACCCGACTGGATTGGTTGCTTCAATCATTTCACCCACCCGCCGCACTACCTCTGGATTTTCCTCACGAAATCTTGCACTCAAAAAGCGTGCGAGGACAGCATCGCGGATCGCGCCCATCCCTCCCGTTCGTACGGCTTCGATGCGGGCATTCCATATCGCTTCATTACCGATCCGTGCCGCTGTGTTCGCAAATATCGCACTTGCGACACGCTCGGGATACTGCGCTGAGAACCAGAGCGCAATCATCCCTCCTAGCGACAAGCCACAAATATGAGCTCGTTCAATGTGTAATGTCTCAAAGAGCATCAGGAGGTCGTGTCCAAATTGCTCAATTGTGCACTCTTCGGAGGCTCCTTGAGAAGCTCCATGACCACGACAATCATATCGTATCATATGCAGGCTCTGGCTCAACACTGCTACCTGAGGCTCCCACATCCGCAGATCTGTCCCAAGCGAGTTCACCATTACTACTGTCGGTGCTTCGCCTGGTCCATCAACACGGTACGCAAGACGTGCTCCATTCGAGATAAAAAAATTCATATCTCACCTCATAAGAACTCAATCTCGTGATACGCCGCGAGGGCACGATCAATAAATGCTTCTGTACTGCCCAGATAGCTACCAGGGTCAAGCGCACGGTCGATCTCCTCCTGCGTGAGCAGAGCCTGTATATGTGCCTCCCCCATCACCACTTGACGCAGATCTCTGCCCGACTTAACTGCCTCTTCGCAAGCCTCTTGCACCATTCGTTGCGATTCTGGTCTTCCCATATGAGGTGCAAGCGCCATCGAGAGCGATTCCGCCATGATAAGTCCCCCAGAGAGATCCAGGTTCATGCTCATACGTGCGGGATCGATCTGCAACCCGCTCACTGCATCCCCAACCCGCTGCACTGCACTCGCGGTGAAACAAAACAGGTTGGGTATCGCCACCCATTCCGCCTGCCATCCTCCTACTGCACGCTCGTGCTCTTGCACCATCGCAGCTAAAATCACTGGCACGACCCCCAGCGAGAGTCGCGCCGCTGCAATCGCGCTGGTCGCATCCACTGGATTGTGCTTCTGTGGCATTGCAGATGACCCTCCCTTCCCGGCCATCGTACCCTCAGTTGCTTCCCCGACCTCGGTTTGTGCCAGCAAGACGATATCACCCGCAATTTTCGCCATCGCGCCTGCCACCACGCCAAGTGTTGCCGCTATCTTAGCCACGCGGTCACGCTCGGTGTGCCAAGGCAAATCTGGTGCTGGTAGTCCTAGTTCTCCCGCCACAAGCTCTACAACTTGTAGCCCATTGCTCCCCAGAGATACCAATGTACCAGTTGCCCCTCCCAATTGTAGCGCCAGCGTTCGCTCCCGATGCTCTCGCAGTGCTTGCACCTGACGCACCGCAAGAGCCAGCCACCGTGCCGCCTTCAACCCAAAGGTAATCGGCAGGGCTTGCTGTAAAAGCGTCCGTCCGGCCATCAGTGTATGTCGATGCAGCTCTGCGAACCTGGCACACTCTCTACACACCCTGGTCAAATCTTCTACAAGCAGGTCAAGCCCATCGCGCATCTGTAGCATCATTGCGGTATCAATCGCATCCTGACTTGTCGCGCCCCAATGCACATACTTCTTGCCCTCACCTTCAACCTGTGCAGTCAACATACGCACCAGAGGGATTGCCGGTGTACCAGCCAGAACTGCTTCACGGTACAATACGGCAATATCAAATAGTTCTACCTTGCAACTGGCCTCGATAGCGGCCGCAACCTCGCTTGGCATAATTCCAGCCTGCGCTTCTGCGCGAGCAAGTGCAGCCTCAAATGTCAGCATCCCCCGCACATGTGCCTCAGGGGCAAAAACAGCGGACATCCTCTGCGTACTGAACAAGAGATCAGTCTGTTCTGACATCCCGCTTTCCCTTTCCTAATTGTGCCTTCTCTGTGCTATTCCTACCTCTTTCTCTGACACAAATATCGCATGCTTGATGGCTATTGAGACTATTTCTATTGCACATTTACAGATTAAAGAATGCGGTCTCACCCACACCCTGCATGACAATGTTAAAGCGATAGATCAATGCCTCGCCAGCCTCGCGCCTTGCCAGTAGCGTTGCTCGCCGATCAGCGGGAACTCGTTGCAACACGGGATCAAGGGCGTTGCTTGGCTCATCTTCAAAGTATAGGCGCGTCACAAGATGATTGAGCAACCCACGAGCAAATACAGTGACACAAATATGTGGTGCCTGCATATGCGTCCCATCAAATGAGACTGGCCCCGGCTTGATCGTCTCGAACCAGTAGCTCCCATCCGCCGCAGTGCCGGAGCGACCACATCCAAGAAAAGATGGGTCCAATGCTGCTGGCCCCTGATCGGTCGGGTGATTGTAGCGACCATATGCATTCGCCTGCCAGATTTCGACCATTGCATCCGGGATCGCTACTCTTTCACCATCGAGAATATTACCTACGAGGCGAATGCGCTCACCGACAGTCTCTGGCTGCGTCAGCACATTCCGACGCGCATCCTCCCGTAAGAGCGCGGGGGCAAAAAACGGCCCGACCGTCTGAGAACTGGTCAGGGAATATATATTTATCATTTTGCCTCTCCTGGCTGTGATGCTTCAAATGGCGTCGCATACGGGCCTCGCACCACAATATCCCAGCGATATCCTAGCGCCCATTCTGGCTCTGTGATATTGTGATCATATACCGCTATCAAGCGCTTGCGTGCCGCTTCTGTCGGCACTGATGAGAGAATAGGATCAAGCTGGTGAAGTGGATCATCGGGAAAATACATCTGTGTCACCAGCCGCGACAACAGAGAAGGGCCAAATATTGAGAAGTGAATATGTGCTGGTCGCCAGGCGTTCGGGTGATTCTTCCAGGGATATGCGCCCGGACGAATCGTTAAGAAGCGGTAGACGCCTTCTTCATTTGTTAAGCATCGACCCATTCCCAGAAAGTTCGGATCGAGTGGTCCAGGCCATTGATCCCGCTTATGCAGGTAGCGACCAGAGGCATTTGCCTGCCAGATCTCCAGCAGGGTATTCGGTATAGGCTTCCCACGCTCATCAAGCACACGCCCCGTCATAATGATACGCTGCCCAATCACCTCGCCCCCCGTTCCAGCATTGCGTGTGAGATCTGCGTCTTCGGGTGTAATCGCGCTCATAGCCGGCCCTGGACCAGTCAACTCCGAGAGCGTCAATGGCACGTCGATCAGTGGTTGCATGGGTGCACGCCGCCTGGTAGACTGATAGGCTTCATACAGATAGGGCGGGAAAATCTCTTGATCCCCTCTCACTATAGTACCGATAGTGATATGGTCCATATGGCTCATATATCCTCCTGATGTGCTTTCCTGGCGACTCCTTCTTCTGCATCATGTACTTGCTCGTCGAACTCTCTCTTCGCGAACGCAAATGCTGTATTCGCCGCTGGCACGCCCGCATACACGGCCACATGCATGAGCACCTCCGCAACTTCATGCGGATCAACTCCTATATTGCGGCTCGCATGCAGGTGCAGGGCCAGTTCTTCACGACCGAGCGCGGCTAAAATTGCGATGGTCACAAGGCTTCTTGTCCTCTTATCCAGATCTGGTCGAGCCCAGACAGAACCCCAGGCCATCTCCGTAATAAATCGCTGGAAATCTGCATCGAACTCGCTCGTGCGAGCCTGCGCTCGCTCTACATGCTCGCTTCCAAGCACTTCTTTGCGAACCTTCATTCCAATCTCAAAGCGTGTTTCTTCCATGACAACTCCTCTTTCGTGAATTCAATGCCCCCTCGCATCCTTCATCCCATCGGAACTACAGACAAACTTGCGATACGACGAAGAAATTAAAATACTCCACTGATAGCTCTTGCTCTCTTGCACTCAGTTTATAGTTTTTACAAGTCTCCTTCAAGAAGAAATGATACTTTAACAGGTCGGCTGTTCAGGAGATTTGCACATTCGTTGTCCCTATCCCTGCATCTTGTGATTTTACCATAGAATAGAAAATGATGAATTCTACTATATAAAGGTTCATTTTAGTAAAATAATTCATAAATAGATACTTCTCATCGCCTTATTTAAAGATGTGGATTTTCACTTTTGTCGAAGAATATCCCTCCATAGTTGAATTTGGCTCGTATAACCTGATTCATACGGGCAGAGAAATCCTGTAGAATACTCGTCATAGAAGGAGAAAGAAAATATAACATGAAATGCATGTAAATATATTCTATTTACATATCTACTTTTAACATGTAGAGTAAAATCACTTTCATATAAAGTTATCCTATATATCTCTCCCCTGTAGTGAATGTAAAAAGGACCAACGCAAACTCCAATTGTTTTTTACTGTGTGTTGAACAAAGGAGTGCCTTATGAGTCGTCACCTTTCTGCCTTTAACCGTTTAGGGATGGGAAGCGCCATTGTCCTTGCTGTTGTGTTGATAGCAATCATTTATAGCAAGGATCTGCTCTATAGCGGACTCTTCGATCTCCATGGAGAGTGCTATCTCTGGATACCCTCACTCGTCGCGCTCCACGTTGTTTCTGACACAGCCATTGGGCTTGCCTATCTCTTTATCTCGAGCATACTCTTTATTTCTCTCCACCTGCTCAAACTACCATTCCAGACAATCTTCATCGCATTCGGCGCATTTATCATCTGCTGTGGAACAACACATTTCATGGAAGTGATTACGACACTCTGGACTCCAATCTATTGGCTCGCAGGCTTCATCAAACTTCTGACAGCTATTATATCCATTTGGACCGCTATCATGTTGCCGCCGCTCATTCCGAAAATTCGCGATACGCTTGCCAATGCCCAACGCGTTCAGGAGCAGAGCCGTGAAATAGTGGGCCTCTATGAGAAATATAAGGCCTTAGCTGATGCCATGCCACTTCTCGTGTGGGTAGGAAACGCACAAGGCAAGTACGAGTTCTTCAATGCGATGTGGAAGACTTACACAGGATGCGAGTCCGAGGAACTGCTTGAAGGGATACGGCAAGGCACCTTTGTGTATCCAGACGACTATCTACCTGGACACGATACCTGGCTACTCCACTGCCAACAAGGGGTGGCATATGAGGCTGAGGTGCGCCTGAAACGCCATGATGGGACATTCCTCTGGCATCTCATACGCAATATCCCCTTGTACGAACAAAATAGCATCATCAAAGGATGGGTTGGCACTGCAACAGACATTGACAAACAAAAACACAATGAGCAGGTGCTACGTGAGGCGAAACAGCAGCAGGACATCTTTTTAACTATGATAAGTCATGAGTTAAAGACGCCACTAACCTCCATGCAACTCCTCATCTCCTTCTTTCGGCGCGAAATTACCGACGTAAAATATGACAAGGCCATCACCACTATAGAAAATCAACTGCAACGCATCGTGCGACTCATCAATGATCTATTCGACATGTCAAGAGCTAAGACAGATCAATTGTCTTTTGCATTTATCTCATGCGACGCAATCGAGATTGCCCGCGAGGTTGTCAGCAGAATGCAGATGAGCATTACCACACACAAGCTCCTATTGGTTTGTGACACTATTGCACCTATCCAGGC
Organism: uncultured Chloroflexia bacterium; assembly: GCA_963850365.1. GTDB lineage: Bacteria > Chloroflexota > Ktedonobacteria > Ktedonobacterales > Ktedonobacteraceae > Dictyobacter. The sequence continues at coordinate 52,914 of CAWKKX010000073.1, read as the reverse complement.
CGATCCCGGTAGATTAGAGCAGATCATTGTTAATTTGCTTATCAATGCCATCAAGTATTCTCCTGAAGCAGATCACGTTGACATTCGCATTACCTCGAATGAAAACACCGTTCTGTTTTCAGTGCAGGACTACGGCATTGGTATCAACCAGGACGCTCAAGCACATATTTTTGAACAATATTATCGCAGCATTGAAGCGTCTCACCAGAAGTATCCTGGACTAGGAGTAGGATTGTATATCACGAGCGAAATCATCAAACGCCACAATGGTCAGATCTGGGTCGAGAGTGAGCAAGGCAAGGGATCAACATTTTCGTTCTCCCTACCTCTGGAGAAGGAGGGCAAAGAAAGCGAAGTATAAGGGAAGTTTTTTATATCAATGGTGCAATGGGATTATAGAAATAGATCCCCGCATCGCCACTACGGCTTGTCTCTATCGTGGCGGGATTGAATGGAGGGAGAGCAAGATGACAAAAAAGACGATTCTTGTTATAGACGATGATCTGAGTATTAGAATGAGCCTTGATATCGTATTAACCAACGAAGGTTTCAATGTGGTGTGTGCCAGGGATGGCAGCGATGCACTTACTAAATTGGTAGCGTGTGATCCAAGTATCATTTTGCTGGACATTATGATGACACCTATGGATGGTCTTGAGTTTCTGACACAGCTCCGTGAAGCAGGGCTACGAGGCAGGTATCCGATTATTGTGATGACAGCTATGTTCGGGATCAGCGAGGACTTGCTAAAATTGCAGAAAGATGGAGAGATCGCGGACTTCCTCTTGAAGCCACTAGAGCCACTAAGCAAGTTTTTACTACTCATACAAGATATCGAAAAACTTAGCAGTACCCAAAAACATGTATCTTAACCAAACGAGGAGCCGAATAATTCGGCTCCTCGTCTTCGGTACATTCTTGCTCAGCTATATCCTGAGCGACCCAGTAACATGTGTAAATCCTCTTCATGCGTTAATGCACTCGCTGGAGATACTCCAATACCACAATCGCAACGCCTATAATCACTCCTACTGATCCCACGTGCAACCAGATCCGTTCCAGAGTGCTGATGGCTTTTTGCTGGCTTTCCCTTATCTCATCTTTGAGATCTTTAAGCTTTTGTTCCAATACTACTATGTGCGCTTGCACATTGAGTTCATACAAGTCAAGAGTTGCACGTGGAACAAACCCTATTGCAATCTCCCGCCTGAATAGCTCAAAGGAAATCTTAAGATCTTTCATCTCTATTGTACATGCAATCACGCTATTATCAAGTTTATAATATTTTTCTCCCATGAATTCCTTGAAGAGGTAATCTATTTTTTCACCCTTTTTCTCTTCCTTTTCCATTGCTACTTCCTCTTCCATCCTTGCCTCCTCACATAAATATTTTATTCATCTTTTTCTATGAGAACTTTGACAATGAAGTCTACTACAAAAAACTTCTTCTTCCATCTGTAACAGCCAGACATCATTCCTTTCTTCCCATCAGAAGATGAATAAAAAGTGTTAATCAATGAAAGTACTATCTTTATTTATGACGTTCGAATACAACATTACTTAAAATTTCTTAATAATAGATCATAAAATATTCATGTATTTCATTGTACAATTTGGAATTAAGCAGGTCTGGCTTGCTTTTAGTAAAATCCGAAGAAAGTGAATGGTTCTGTGAGCACAAACTGCATTGCTTTTCACCTCTGACAAAATGGGTCACACAGGAAAAAGCTCACCTTGCGGTGAGCTTTTTCCTGTGTGGGACATGCAGAGAAGAGATGTTACGCTTTTTGACCTGTAATGTTCACGAGCCACGGCACGCCAAACTTGTCAGTGAGCATGCCAAACGTATCACCCCATAGGGCTTTCTCAAGTGGCATTATGATGTTGCCACCAGTGACAAGCTTCTCGAAATAGCCTTTTAATTCTGCTTCGTTCTCACCACTCAGTGACATACTAAAGTTCGTCCCGGCTTTATATTCCATACGGTCCGGGGTGTCGGAAGCCATAAATGTAATGCCGTTGTCCGCTTCCAGCGTAGAGTGCATGATTTTGTTGTCTTCGCTTGGCTCTTTAGATGCGCCGAATTCTTTGAATGTGGACATGGTAAGTTTGCCACCAAAGACAGTTTTATAAAATTCCATGGCTTCGCGAGCGTTGTCTTTAAAGCTAAGGTATGGGTTCAGTTTGGTTTGCATAGTTCCTCCCAGGTTAGCAATTACATTAGAAAGCTACTCTTACGGTTTCCGTGACAAGTTTGTTCCACATTTGGGTAGTGAAGCTCACCAGGCTTGAGCTACAATCGCTTATTCCACTGCTTACCCTTCGCTTCTGCTTTCTCCTTGTGCAGACGCCACTTTTTAAGGTGAGAGAAAATTGTCGTCATTGCTTTTGCCATGAGAATTTTTCTCTCCTTTCGCACACCAAGAGACCATTAAATCGTTTCCAAACTCTCGTTCTATTTTACTCCTCACACCACGACAATGCAACAAGCAAGGGCCAAAGCCAGAGAGAAACCCGCCTCTCCGCCTGGATTCAAATGACGGTTATGGCTACTTATGGTGGGTTACTAGCGCTAGAGGACATCGCGCATACTTCGCATTAGGGTTGCTAACAGTTACCCAATATGTGTAGTTATCTGCTGTTTTCTGCTGTTTTCTCCTGAGTAAAAGTCCTTGCCAGTGAAGGCTTCTTTTGCTATACTTCTTCCATCAACAAACAACTGTTCCAGGAAAAGAGATGGGAAAAGCAACGACAACCCAAACCCTCAGTTATCCTCTGCGCCTTCCTGATGAGGTGCAGGCAGATGCGCTGCGGTTGCTAGATGTGTCCCGTGAAGTGATTAACCTCACGGTTACGGCCTTGTGGGATCAGCTTGATGAATTTGCCACGCGCAGCAACTCCCAGGCTTACAAACAGGTGGAAGAGATGATCTCTACGCCTCAGCCTCACGGTCATCGTCAATGGCGCTGCGAGGCTGAGCAAGCAGGGAGGATTCTTCGTGGGCAAGCCGAGCGGAAGCAGCAATTTGCGCTCATTCTCCCCTTGCTTGAACAGGGGATGATCCAGCCCAAGACGGACACCAAACGAGCAGGAAAAAATCGCAAGGTCATCAAACAGGCCCTTGCCGACTTACGCAAGGCCAATTCAGATGGGGGCAATGCAGTTGAGTTGCAAAGTTTGATTGAGCAAGCATGCAACTTCTACCTCCAAACTGGCTGTTTCCCGGATACGTACGAGGAAATGCAGTCCACTCCGGTACTCAAAGCAGGTATCTTGCCGTATGCGGGCGACGACGGAGCCATGATGGGCCAGACCTACCGCATGAGTATGGATCCTAATCAAAAGACGCTCACCCTCGCTTTGCGCACTCCCAATGCGCAGGGAACATGGACACGCACGTGGCGAGAGAAAACCATTCAGATGACCTTGCCGGATCTCGTGGTCGAACGGGTCAGGGCCGGAAACCCGCTGGCTCCCAGCTTGCGAGAGATCGTCGAAGCGGAGGAGACACGCTACGCGGTGCTCGATTTCATTGTTGAGGTTCCAGTGGAACACCCTGCAACCTTTGAACAGATCCAAACCACGCTCGGCTTCGATTGGGGCGTCAGAGTGCTCGTGACCGCCAGTGTGGTTGATCTAGAGGGCAAGCAGATCGGGCGTCCGTTCTTCCTGGATACCGGCCCATTTGATGGCAGACAGGCCCGATTGCGACGCCAGATTGACCACCTCAAGGCGAAGGTCGATCAACTCGAAAAGCAACGCGATCGCTTCCCCGTCGGCGATCCCAGACGCAAACCCGCAGAGTCAGCGCTACCCATCTTGCGCCGAGAAGTCAGCCGCTGTTGGCACAAATATGAAGCCAGAAACAACGATCTGGCTCATCTGGCCGCCAATCTGCTGCTGGTCCTCGCCACCACCTTCGATTGCAGGCTCATTGCCGGAGAGTCCCTCAAGTCGATGAAGTCAGCGGGACGAGGGCGAGGGGCAAAGGGACGGTGGAGAAATTGGCGCAATAATTCGCAGGTTCGCGGAGCGCTTTGGCACGTGCTGCGCTACAAATGTTTTCTGGCTGGCGTGCGTCTCGAATGGCAACAGCCCCGGCACACCTCACATGTGTGTCCCCGCTGTGGTCATCCTGCCAATACGTTCAGCTCCCCTGAGCATCGCGCCAAGGTGAACGATTGGGGAGCATGGCTCTGCTGCTCCCATCCTGCCTGTCTCTGGAATGGCTCTAGAGATTATGCGGCCTCTCTCAATATTGCCCGCCTGGGCGCAGCCTTGATTCGTCATGCACACACCACTGGACAAGTGAAACATCCTGTGATTACTGACTCGTCGGTTCAACCCGTTTCGTATATCGGAACGTGGGCGGCGCTACGGTTACCGCCGCTGTCCCCTCGGGGGCACCTGATGCACTCAGGACGAATCTACTGCAACGGATGGCGTTTATCAGTGAAACTGCGTTCGTCGTATGCCACCCCCATCATGCTTCGATTCTGTGGCTAAGGCAAAACAAAGTTAACGATAACATCACTTAACAGTAGATTTTAGTAACGGTATGGAGGACAATATATTTATGTTGTTCCTGATTTAGATCTTGTTGTGGCAATAACATCAAATGATTATACAGAGTATGTCGAGAACAAGAATATCGTTCCGCGATTTATTGTACCTGCCTGCTTTTAGTCTTAGATGGGTGCAAGCAAAAAGTCGTAGTTCATAGTATAAAAGGGCACATCCATTTTCTTGCCGTCCGGGGCAAGACCTGGTTCGTGGCGCTGGAAGCTCGTGATCAGAGAGCTCCTCACTCCAAAAACGGCGTCTGAGTCAAGATACTGGTCACCATCTTTAAAAACGTGAGTGATCAGGGTTTCATATCCTGGCACTTTGATCATGAAGTGCACATGTGCCGGGCGCATTGGGCTACGCTTCGCCTCATGCAATAATTCCCCTACTGGCCCATCCTCTGGAATCGGATATGCTTCCGGCCTCACTGACCAGAAATAATAGCGTCCCTCTTTGTCAGTATGCAGGTGGCCGCGTCCCCATACATTTGAAGCTTCTTTCTGCACATCGTAGAAACCATTATCATCTGCCTGCCAGATTTCTATAAGTGCTCCTGGGAGCGGCTCTCCTGTGGTAGATCGCACTCGACCTTGCATATAGCAGGGCTCGCCGGAGGCTCCATTTGCTATATCATCTCCATTTTCAAAAGCCGGCGAGCCCTCAACAAAGAAAGGACCAAAGACTGTAGATGCGGTCGCCCCTGCATACTTCTTGCTGTTCAGGTCGATTACTAGCATCGAAACGCCCAAAACGTCCGAGAGGAGTACAAACTCCTGCCGCTTTTCATCGCTGATATGGCCGACGCGGGTAAGATAGTCTATCCCCTTGAACCATTCCTCCTGGGTCAGCCCAACTTCATTTATAAAGGCATGCAGATGCTTCACAAGGCTCTGCATGACCGTCTGGAAGCGTTTAGACTTGGAATTTTCGAAGGTCGCCAGCACCGCTTGTGTGAGATCCTCGTCTACGAGATTGCGTGTTTTATCTATGATTGGTCCTTCTTCATCCTGGTCCATCTTTCTCCCTTCTCTCGGCTTGCTAGGGTACCTTTTCGACAACCATTGCGATCCCTTGCCCAACACCTATGCACATTGTTGCCAGACCCAATGCTACATTCTGACGTCTCCCCATCTCATGGAGTAGCGTGGTCAGTATTCGCGCTCCTGAGCATCCTAATGGATGCCCAATAGCAATTGCTCCTCCATTGACGTTCAAGCGTTCATCATCCAGATCCATGCCCCACTCATACAGTACGGCCAGGGACTGTGCGGCGAAGGCTTCGTTGAGTTCAATCAGTTCAATGTCGTTGAACGAGACTCCTGCTCGTGCAAGTGCCTTCCTGGCTGCTGGCACCGGCCCAATGCCCATGACACGTGGTGGTACCCCTGCTACTCCTATGCTTTTTATTCTTGCCATTGGCTTGAGCCCATGTGTTTTTGCATAGCTGGCGGAGACGATGAGCACTGCCGCCGCTCCGTCGTTAAGCGGGCTGGAGTTGCCTGCGGTGACGGTCCCGCCAGACTTGAATACTGGCTTCAGTCTGGCAAGCTGCTCCAGTGAGGTGTCGCGCCGTGGACCTTCGTCAATTGCGATTCGGCTTTCAGACTTGCGGGTCTTTATGGTAACGGGGACGATCTCGTCGTAAAAGCGCTTCTCATCCTGTGCGGCGATGGCCTTCTCGTGGCTTATCAGCGCAAAACGGTCCTGTCGCTCACGTGTGATAGCATAGCGGTCGGCGAGTTCTTGCGGTCTCTGCTCTTGGTAGGTAAACTTGAAGCGCTCTTCGACCAGGTTCTCAGCTGTCATACCAAGTGAGTCGGTATGCCCCATCTCTTCTAGCCTGGGATTAATGAAGCGCCAGCCAAGTGTGGTATCGTACATTGTCTGATGACCGGTGGCAAAGCCTTTTTCGGGCTTCGACATGGCATATGGTGCTCGACTCATCGACTCGACTCCGCCGCCAACATACACATCCGCCTCGCCGAGCATGACTGCACGTGCAGCATTCGCAATTGCCTCAAGCCCTGAACCACAAAGCCGGTTGACTGTTACACCTGCTACTTCGACAGGGAAGCCTGCGAGCAACAATGCCATACGTGCAACATCACGGTTGTCCTCGCCTGCCTGATTGGCACAACCAAAATAGACATCCTCGACCTCTGTCGATGGCACGCCTGTCCTTTCCATAAGTGCCTGCAACACAAGAGCACCAAGGTCATCGGGCCGGATCGTGCTCAGTGCCCCACCATGCTTTCCAACGGGGGTACGCACTGCGCCTACTATCCAGGCTTCATTTGCTCCTTCGTAAGCCATACCTACATGCCCCTTTCTGAGACAACCGGGCGAATGCCTGCATAGGCACCCTCAAGAATGGCTCTTATCCCTGTCCTATCCACTGGTCGTGGATTGTCTTTAGGTGCTTGCTCCAAAACCAGTGCCACCGCCTCATCCAGGTTCTCTTTCTTCATACCTATGTCTTTCAGTGCGGTCGGGGCTCCTATCTTTACGGCAAGATCGTAAAGCCCGGTCGCGGCGCTCTCCTGAGCGGCTATGGCGCGGGCTATCCGTTTCATGATCGCTGGGATGGCTGGCTCATTGAAGGCAACCACGTGCGGAAGAATGATGGTATGCATCTCTGCATGAGGCAGATTATACGCTCCACCCAGAACATGGCAGATCTTATGATGCAATCCAGAACCGGCCACAGCAAATGCGGAGCCGGCCAGATACGCGCCATAGAGGACCTTGCTGCGGCATGCAAGATCCTCTGGCTTCTTAACTGCTACCTGCACACCATGTGCAAGAGCTTTCATTCCCTCCTCAGCCAGCAGCGATGTGATCGGATTTGCCCCTGCCGTGTAAAATGATTCGACGCAATGCGCCATCGCATTCATGGCACTCGGCCCGGTTACAAACGGTGGCAGCGAGAAAGTTAGCTCTGGATCATAGATCACGATTTTTGGTAGCACATCACGCGTGGTGCCGGTCGTCTTACGCAACGCCGTTGTAATACCCCAAATTGGGGTCATCTCTGAACCTGCATACGTCGTTGGCACAGCAACAATGGGTAACCGTGTCACAAGAGCAATCGCCTTTGCCATGCCAGTGGTTGCCCCACCGCCTATACTCAACAGACAATCTGCCTTCATCTTGTAAGCCAACTCTCTGCCCTGCTCAGCCACTTTCACTAGCACATGTGACTTGACTTCGGTAAAGACGCCTGCAATGGTATCACCCAGGGGCGCTGTTAACTCCTGGGCAAGCTCTCTCTCCCGTTCTGTGATAATCAGCAATATACGGATTACTCCCAGCTGCTCTATTTCGTCGGCAAGGTGACTCCGACTCATGCCCGGACCAAAAATGACCTTAACTGGTAATGGGTCATAAATAAAATTTTTCACTCCTTTGTTTCCTCTCGCATCTTGTAATCTGCAATGATGCAAACATCAATACATCAAACTTTCATCTGACCAGGAGTTCCTTGTACTCTTTTAGAATACATTCCGGTGGGGTCCAGTTGCACTCTAATCAATTGTAGCTCTTTTTCGCTGGGTGGGGTCTCTTGCGTGATAGTCTCTGCCAATCTTATACGCCATCCGATCTCTGCTTGTACCTGCTCTAAGTTGACCCCCGGATAGAGCGCGATTAGTTGCATCTCTCGCTCTACATTTGCAAAATCAAATATTGCCATGTCTGTAATAATTCGTTCCGGCCCTCGACCTGGCATACCAAGCACCTTGCGGGCATCTCCTCCACTCAAGTGGCCCGCACTGGTGAGAAAGTCCAACCGCTCGACAAATGCTCGTTTCTTGAGGTGCATGATGGTAAATGTGCGTTGTGCATTCATGGCAATCTCGCAGGCTCCCCCACTCCCTGGTAAGCGGGTCATGGGACTACTATAGCTACCAATGACGCTGGTGTTGAGGTTCCCATGTCGATCAATCTGCGCTCCCCCTAATAATGCCACTTCGACCAGGCCACGCTGCAGATATAAGCCAAATAGATCGGCCATAGAAATAGCTGATGTTGCCCCGGTCACAAGTGTCGGATCACCGATGGACAACGGCAGACGAGCTGGCTGGGCACCATACACACCTGATTCATAGATCAATTCCAGGTCGGGTGCAACTGTGTAACGGGCTAGATTACAGGCGATATTTGGCTGCCCTACTCCAACAAAAACGGTGCGTACACCTGCCAGCGCTCGTGCCGATGATACTATCATCATCTCAGAGGGGGTATATTCCGTATTTTGTGTATTTCCCGTATCTTCTCGCTCGCTTTGTGTGTTTCCTTGGCTCATCGGTATGCTCCATAATCTACTGGTGCGGCAAGTGCGTTCCCTGGCTTAATGCGTTCAAGCGTTTTCTCTCCTACTTTGCGCATGTATGCGGTGTGATCTGCGATTCCATATACCCATTCATCTAGCCACGCTTGTACTTTGTTCATGTCTCGTGAGAGCACATCCCACTCTAGATAGAAGACGTTATCGCGATCATAGTAGCCCTGGACATATGATGGATATGCCCCGTACGGTACCTGCACAACAGCATCGACGATGAGCCCTGGTATAAGTGTACGGTTAGGATCTGCACGTATCACAGCCTCATCGACTATCTCCTCTACAACGACTATCACTTTGCGCGATGCGAAGGCTACCTCTTTTTGCGCTCCTAGCAGTCCCCATAAATGTGTATTCCCTTGCTTGTCGGCCCGTTGCGCCTGAATAATTGCTACATCCGGGTTGAGAGGGGGCACGACGGCCACGCTCCCATTCCCAAATGGGCTCTCTATAAATTTGATCTTGTCGTTGACACGCGGCATATCGGAACCAACATAGCTCCGCAATGGGTAGAATGGTAGGTTCGTCGCACCTGCGATGTAGCGCCCTACCATGCCATAATGAGAGTATTCTTCAATTTCAAGAGGTGTGGGGATGCCTTTTTCAACGGCTCGACGCAGGCAATACAATGGACCAACGCCGGGATTTCCCAGGTAGCTGAACACCATCTTGCTCGCTACACCTGCCGCTACCATTTGATCATAGATCAGGTCTGGCGTCATGCGTATCAGGGTCAAATCGCGTCGGCGCTGCCGAATAATCTCATGCCCGGCTGCAAAGCAGATGAAGGCTGTAAAACCCTCAATGGCTATCGACATCCCATCCTGGACATACTCGGCAATCGCTTCTTTCATGCTGAGTCGCTTCTCTGTCATATGTGCCTTGCTTTCATGGTTACTACTATACTACCCAGTAAAATCAACAACCACTTATATGATCACACCTACCATAATATGTAAATAGTTTTAATATTGACGGATGACAAAAAAGATGCATCCTTCTTTATTTCCCCTTGCTCTACTACTGTCGCGGGGAGATAATTAGTTATGGACATTATCAAACGGTGCTAAAAATGCAGATATGCAGTGAAGTCAATATGCAAAACAAAAAGAATGCGACGAGTCAAAAGAACAAGCAATACGTCTTCAGCATCCTGGGGCCACATGACGGGCATTTAATTGGAGCATTGCCCACAAAAAAAGAAGTCTACAAGCAGATGGGCCCATCAATCAATGCGATGGAACGGCACAAAGAGCTCAATGTGCTCAAACAAACCTACATCTCCTGGATGTATGAGGTCTCGAAAGCGGCTCCTCAAGAAGCATCGCATGACCTCGACAAAGTATTTAAATAAAACCTCTTCCACACTTCAAACTAGAAAAAAGGCCAGAATAGGGCTGCTTTAAACAGAAATTACCATAAGTGCATTCAAGCTCCAAATGCGGAATACTTTGGCACAGTTTCAGCTTGATTACTCACAATTCATTCCGCGATTGGAGCTTGAATGCACTTAGTGCTCTATCAAAATTCATTGCACGGCTCGCCGCGTAGCGACAATCCCTTGTGGTTGTTGTCGTCAATCCGCCTGTAGAGCCGGACCAAGACGACCCCATAGGGGCACGGCGAGCCGTGCAATGAATTTTGACAGAGCAATAGGCGTCATCTGACGAGGCACACATACTGTAATTCGTGCCCTTATATATATGATCCTACCTTGTTATTTTATACAAAAGCGAACAAGATCATCATTGCCCTGAAACCTTCGCCTTATACTCTCGCCATTGTTTTTCATCCAATCCTACGGCTTTTTTGAAGGCTCGCAGTTCAGATGGTGCAAGAAACTCTTCGGCAAAATAACAGCACCTACCAAGGTGTTGCTCCTTCACCACTCGTGTCAGAGACAAAGAAAACCACCATCGATGCTGCAGCTTATGTAGCTCTCTTATGTCCTGCGAGAACAACGTCTGTAACGTATCAAAAGGATTCATCTTTTTTCTTCCTTGTTCATCCTCATCACTGAGGCCATGCAAAGACGAGTCACCATTCCCTTTATAGTATACGATATCAGAGCTTATAGAGATAGTCCTTTTTAATAATGTCGGCTTTCCTATTTACGGACGCACTCACACTTCTTTTTCTTTAGATTGGAAGTGCAACTTCACTGCGCAAACTCATTCGGCATGATTGTGGGGCTTGTGTATCCCTATGAAAGACTCATCCCAACTCCTTCTCCAATGCTCTGGATAGTCAAGCACCAAACCTTGCGCATCCACACGCATCTCCGTCACAAAACCGCTCGTGAGATTTTCATAGCGGTAGAGCCCACCATCATTTCTGCCCTCTAAACAGGTATAGCGCTGCTTCATAGGTCGTGCCTCCATTTCTGGAACAGCGATGTAAACAGCCAATATATCTGCTGATTGACCAGGACGAAGTGCTAAACGGCGAATGGGCAGCGTATTAGTAAAAGGAGTGGCCGAAATATCCACATCGATACATCCGTCGAGTGTCGGGAGCGCGACATCAGCCACATTGACCCAGTGGCCCTGACCATCGACCTGGAGCTTGAGCTCTTGCGCATGTGCACCAAAACGACGGACGATGCAGGCCCGAACTTTCCAATCTTTATCGCAACGAAGACAATACTGGAGACGAAAGGACTGCTCATCCTTCGTCCCAACCACGAGACTATCAACAACTATCCCAGTATCATTTTGCATCAGATGAAGATGCTCAATCCCCTTGCCAGTCCAGGGGGTCCATACTGCATACATTTCCTTAAAAGAGGCTCCTTCCGACAAGGTGAAAGTGTCTGTGAGATCGAGGTGTGCCTCGTAGCCACGCACTTTATTGAAGTCACCTGAATTCATCAAGCGTACCCCTCTAATGCCCGCTGAACAATCTGGATCAAATCATCAATATCAAAAGGCTTCCGCAAATATGCTATCGCTCCAACCTTCCGACTCTTTTCTTCTGCATGCCCATCAGCTGTAATAAGCACAATAGGTACCTCCCCATCATAGTGGCTCCGCACCTGCGCCGCAACTTCATCGCCACCCAAAAGCGGCAAACTCATATCTAAGATAATCAGTGCCGGTCTCTGCATATATATCTTTTCTAGTGCCTCTTGCCCATCCGCTGCACTCTGTACTGAAAACCCCTCCTCTTCCAGCACCCAGCGGATCATTTGACGTACATGGCGGTCATCATCTACAACCAGGATTGATCCTTGTCCCTGCTCTTGCTGGGAGCTCTTCGTTGACTGCTGCCTCTCATTCATGCAAAATCCCTTTTATCCTATTCTTTCTTCTAGTCGCATACTCACTCACCTCACTGACCTACAATACATGGAAGCCGCACGATAAATGTACTCCCTTGTCCTTCTACGCTGCTAATAGCTATCGTGCCCCCATGCTGGCTAATCACCTGAGCCACACTTGCCAATCCAACCCCGGTCCCCTGAACCTGCCCTGCAACATTGCCTGCTCGATAGAAGGGCTCAAAAATGTATGGCTGATCCTCTGCTGGAATCCCAACTCCCTGATCCTGGATACTCAATACTACCCACCACCGCTCCTCTCCTTCTTCCAGCACAATCTCTACTGCGATCTGGCCCCCCATTGGGCTATACTTAATGGCATTGCTCAATAAGTTTGTGAACACTCGATCCAGGCGAATGCGATCCCCTCGTACTATCACTTCCTGAGTCGGTGCCTCCACGATGATCCGATGACGCCTGGTCGTCTCTTGCAGTTCCGCTCTGACCTGCTCTACTAATGCGATAAGTTGTACTGGCCTTATATCCAGGTCCAGTTTCTGACCCGCCTGGAGCTTTGCGATATCTAAAAGGTCCTCAACCATGCCATTCATCTTCACTGTGGATGCTTCGACACCCACAAGTCGATCCGCTAACCATTCAGGATCAGGCACCTGCGCCTCGTTTGACGCGACGCTGGATGAGCTGGATGTTCCCTCTCATGACGGCAAGCGGGGTCTTGAGATCATGGGAGATACTTGAAAGAAAATCGTTTCGTAGTTGTAGTGCTGCTTCCGCCTCTCGCTGAGCGCTCTCTGCACTCTCTAATAACCGTATGCGTTCCTCCTCTGCCTGCTTGTGCTCTGTAATGTTGCGAAAATAGACGGCCAGACCTCCTGGGATTGGATAGGCACGCACATCAAACCAGGCTGAGAGTGGTGTTGCGAAGACTTCAAATATGACCGCTTTCTGATGACGTACTGCATGGTGATACTGCTGATAATACACAGATCCGACTAGCCCTGGAAACTCTTCCCAGACATTCTTACCCAGCAGGTACTGCCATGGCTTACCTGTATATGGTTCTGCCTGGGGATTGATATAACTATAACGCCACTCTTCATCGAAAATCATAAAACCGTCGGTCAGGTTGTCCAGGATGCGTGTAAGCCGAAACCTGGCCCTCTCGGCTTGCTCGGCTGCCAATTGTGTCGCAGCCAGTATATGTACCTGCTCTTCTTCTATCCGTTTTCTCTCAATACCCAATGCGATAATATTGGAAACGGAGCCCATAGCATCCAAAACTGCCTTCGATAGCGGCTTACGTGCAAAGCAGGCCATTACCCCAACCAATTCCCCTTCTATTAGCAGTGGATAACCAGCAAACGCTACCATCCCTTCACGTTTCGCCCACTCCTGATCGCTCACTCGCGGATCTCCTATCACCTCATTGGTCAGATGCGCTTGCTGCTCTGCGGCAATCAGTCCAATCTTGAACATGCCAACGGGAATACGGCTATGTGCACCATTCAGATGTGTATACATACCTGCACTTGCCTGCAATTCAAGCATCTGCTCCTGGGTGTTGAGCGTCCAGATGCGCGCAAAGGCTGCTCCAAGATGCTTAACAAGCGCCTGCACGCATTGCTGCAAACTGGTTTGCAATGTACTATTCTGGATCAAGGCAATACTTACATCATTGGTAAGGGCCGCCATCTGTATACATTCATCCAGGGCAACACGATCCTGTTCGTGCTTTGTACGTTCTAATTCCTCTATCGCTGCTCCATTCACAGGTTCATTCCCCTTCATAATGATGGTCCTTCCTCCAAACAATGCAAATAGAGATTCGACAGCATGAAATATGGTCAGAAAACATTCCAGGGTTTGTTCTATATTTACTTTACCATATAGAATATATTCTCACAAACCTTTTTACTATCTCGCTATTGATAATATAGATCAAAAAAGACACTCATAGCATACCAACCGATAGATATGATATGCTACTCTTGTCATAAGACAGGTGGGGTATCAACAATATCCTCTAACAGGCTGTCTGGCTACCATGAGGAACGCGCTTTCTCTAGTTGACCTGGCTCGCGGCTTCGCCGCTCTCTAGAATTTTTCACGTATTGTATCATTTGCTTTTCTCTATGCTTTCCTTTGTGCAAGAGCATAGAGAAAAGCAAATGATACATACATAATCTTCTTCTTCTGTCTGCCACCAAAGAAAGGAACAACAATGAAGTTCGGCATATGTGCATCATTTCAAGAACTACAGACTCTTGATCTTCTCCCTTTCGACTACCTTGAAGAGAGTGTTGTCCGTTTCCTTGCCCCCGAACAACCTGACGAGGTCTTTGCTCAGCGTCTGCGCAATGCTCGCACTCTTCCCATTCCCATCGAGGTCGCAAATTCTTTTTTGCCCTCAGACCTTCTTCTCGTCTCATCTGCACAACAATCGATTGATCGGCCTCGCATTGAACGCTATGTCAAAACGGCTCTACAGCGTGCGGAACAGACCGGTATTCGCGTGATTGTCTTTGGTAGTGGCAATGCTCGTATGTGCCCTCCTGGCTATGATCGAGCCGAGGCTACACATCAGATCATCAATTATCTCGCTACCTGGAGTACATGGGCATCCAATCATGGCGTTACTATCGTCCTTGAGCCTCTCCGTTATGAGGAGACCAATACGCTCAATACGGTTGCTGAATGTGGTGCCGCCGTTTCGCCTATCTCCTCCTCCTCCGGTGCCAGATTACTGGCCGATACCTATCATATGGCCTGCAATGGTGAAGATCCCGCAACTGTCCTTCCCTGGGCTTCGCTCCTTACTCATGTCCATACGGCCGAAAAAGAGGATCGCGCGGCCCCAGGCACGCATGGCGAGGATCTCCGTCCTTATTTCTCAGCTCTACACCGCGCTGGCTATGATCAACGTATCTCTATCGAGTGCCGCTGGCGTGATTTTGCTGCTGAGCTGGCTCCTGCCGTCGCTGTTCTCAAAGCTCAATGGGCCACTGCACTATGATACTGTCACTGCCAGATATACAATAGTCACTTATACATCTCGCCGTGGATGGCTGATCAACATATACCATCCTACGCTTTATTTATTTGTTCAAAACCAGGAGATACTCTATGCCAGAAAAGTTCCGTTTCGGTATTATTGGCTGCGGCGTTATCGCGCCTACACATGCAGAAGCGATTAGCAGCTTGCCCGATGCTCAACTTGTTGCCCTCGCTGATACCCTTCCTGAAAAGGCTCAAAAGCTCGCAGATCAGTATCATGCTCAGGCTTACACAAGTGTAGAGTCTATGCTCGATAATGAGCAACTTGATATCGTGACTATCTGCACTCCCAGCGGTATGCATGCTGACCATGCCTGCCAGGTTATGCGCTCTGGCCGTGATGTCATTGTCGAAAAACCTATGGAGATTAAACGCGAACGCATCGATGAGATGCTACGTGTCCAGCATGATACTGGCCGTAAGCTAGCTGTCATTAGTCAACATCGTTTCGATGAGGCTTCGATGCAGGTGTATAAGCTCATTGCAGAAGAGCACGCGCTTGGTCGCCTGGTCCTGGGCAATGCGGCCATTCCGTGGTGGCGTGCTCAGAAATACTATGATAGTGGTGCATGGCGGGGCACCTGGCAGCTCGATGGTGGTGGGATACTTATGAACCAGTCTATCCATTCTATCGATCTCCTCCAGTGGCTCATGGGACCTGTTAAAACGATACGGGCCTACACCGATACTCTGGTCCATCAGATAGAGACGGAGGATGTTGCGGTCGCCATTTTACGTTTTGCCAATGGTGCTTTAGGGACGATCTCTGCCTCAACCGGTGCTTATCCTGGTGCCACTACACGCATTGAGGTCTTCGGTGATCGTGGCTCTGCCATCATTGAAGGTGATCGCTTGAGCTACTTACATCTTGCTCGTGACGATGACAAAGAAATTAGTCCTTATGGTGGCGGCTCTCTGAAGAAAAGTTCGAGCGGGCTACAAAGTTCGACGGCCAGCAATCCCGCTGCCCTTCAATCAACTACCCATGCTCTACAAATCGCGGACTTTATTCGCGCTATCCGTGAAAACGGCACGCCCCTTGTCGATGGTCTGGCTGCACGTAGGCCTGTGGATATCATTCTGGGCATCTATGAATTTGCTCGCACTGGAAAGGAGATTACACTCCCATGATTACTCTTTCTGCTTTCGCGGATGAAATATCCGCCGATCTCAATGAACAGATCGCTGTCCTGCAAAGCGAAAATATTCGCTTTATTGATCTGCGTTCTGTCTGGCAGACCAATGTTGTCGAACTCTCGGATGAGCAACTCTCTACCGTCAAACACGCTCTGGAAGCCGCTGGCATTGGCGTTGCTGCCATCGCTTCTCCACTTGGTAAAGTGCCTATCGATAGTCCTTTCGAGGAACATCTTCAGTACCTCGACCGTGCCATCCTTGCAGCAAAAACTCTTTCAAGCTCTTACATTCGTATCTTTTCTTTTTATCCACCCACCAACGCCACATCCCCTATGCCTGATCCATCTTCTTATAGAGATGAGGTCCTGCTCCGCCTGCGGACAATGACTGCGCGGGCCCGTGCTGCAGGTATCACTCTTATCCACGAAAATGAAAAGGACATCTACGGCGATACTATTGATCGCTGCGTTGATCTTTTACAGAACATCAATGACCCTCATTTCCGTTCCGCGCTTGATCCGGCTAACTTCCTTCAATGTGCTCAAGTCCCTTATCCCGATGCCTACCAGGCAACGCGGCCGTGGCTTGCATACGTCCACGTCAAAGATGTTCAGGCCGATGGCACCCTCACTGTCGCTGGCAACGGCGAGGCCCATTGGCCTGAGCTACTTCAACAACTGCATCAGGATGGCTATGCTGGCTTCATGGCTCTTGAACCACATCTGGCCGCTGCCGGTCAGTATCAGGGTTTCAGTGGTCCTGATCTGTTCCGTCAAGCCTCACAGGCCCTACAAAAGCTTCTCCACAATATGCAGTGGGCCTACAACTGATCACTTAACACATCTACGGCCTTCAGGCTCTGCGTCAGGGGAGAGACCTCGCAGCCACAAACACATGTCTTCTCAGGCGACCCACATCCCATGAGCTCCCGGCGCGAACCGACTTCTCGCGGATGGCTCCGCGCTACAGACGACGTGAGTTGGGCCGGTTACGCCTTCTGTGCGTAACCGGCCCAACTCACGTCGTCTGTCAGCTCCTGGTCGCGGACTTTCCCGGTGGCGTTGGTCAGCCAGTATGCGGTGCCGGTGACCAGGAAGTTGCTGCTATTTATACCCAACTGAGACGATGTTGGCCTGAACAGCGTTTTCAGCCGCATTCGTCGGGTAGCCGGAAGTCATCGCGCCTTCGAAGAAGGAACCGGCTGAACTCTTGCTGTTGTCGCCGCCAATGCCCAGGATAATAGCGCCCTCCTTGTGCATGGGGTTGTACCCCGAAGCATTAGGACGCACTCCACTGTACATAGTTGTCAGACCACCAGATTGCGCATTGCCCGCCTTGATCGCCCAGAGATTGGCTCCGCCCTTCACGATTGCAGTAACATAGTGAGACGTGATGGACTTGTCACCACTATTGAGACGGGTATTTACACCAGAAAAAAGACCGTTTTCGAGGTCCGCCATAACCCAGGGGCCATTGCCAGAACCGTAGCCCCAGGCTTTGATGTTTCCGAAGTAGATGGCTTCCATGTGGCCGTTGCCGGTGTCTTTGTTGTTCGTCTCGGCGTTGCCGTAGTCGAAGCAGCATCCGTTGTTGTAGTGCGTGCCGTCGAAGATCGCGTACTCGCCCTCTGGATTGTTGCCGGTCGCGATGCCCGATGTGTGGTCGTTGCGGTAACCGGTGCCAGGAGCCACGTAGACGCCGTAGACCTTGTGACCGCCGACCGTCAATGGCAGCGCACTCGCGTTCGCGAGGTTATCAGGGCCGCCAGCAGCTCCGCCACCAGGCGCTTGAGTGAGATTGTTGCCATGGCCGGACTGGTCGTAGATGATGGTGATGACGCAGCTCGTGCCAGAGCAGAACTTATCTTGCGCAGCGGCGTTGGCGTAGCCTCCCGCAGTGAGAGTTCCGATGTTGGTAGTCTTGGAATCCGACTTGCGCCTGACCTGGTAAAGACTGCCGTTGTAGGCGGAGAAGAGCGCTCGCACGGTGCTATGTGCGGCGACACATGGGGTGCCGGCAGAAGCATAAATGTTGCAGGGCAGCGCCCCGGCTGCCAGGACTGGCGTGCCAGAAATGCCAAGTGCGCCGGTAACAAGACTAACAACGGTAATGAGTGCCAGTAGGGCACTCCAGCTGCGAGAGCACAGATATTGAGAGTATGCGATAAATCGTTTCACGTCCTTGTGTCCTTTCCAATACTGGAAACTGTACATTCCTAGTAACTAACAATAAGTAGATTAGATGTTACCATAACGAGCATAGATAAATATGTTGGATGCTGGCAGGTACTCACCCCATTCCATATTCACTTACTTTTGCAGCGTTGCAAACAAACTATACATGAAAAAAGCTACATTTGTCAATTCGCCGTTTGGCTCATGATCTCTTTTTTGTTCATTACAATAAGTTTGCACTTTTCATAAAAAACAAAAAAGAGATCATGCCACTATGTGTGTTGTTTCGCTCGTTGCCGCTGAAGGCGACTTTGCAAAAGGACTACAACAAGCAAGAATAGGCCACGGATGACATTTTGCCAGAACGAATTGAGATAAAGTCCCCCTCCGTGATCTAGCGTGTAATTATTTTCAAGTTGGAGAATCTGTACGATGGTACCCAACAACAGCGCACCGACCAATGTACCAAATATTGAGCCAACGCCGCCGCTCAAGAGCGTGCCCCCCACGACGACCGCAGCAATCGCGATCAACTCCCAGCCAACGCCTTCTGTTGCTGAACCACCATTGAGATTGATAGATAACAGAACTCCGACGAGACCAGAGAGCACACCACTAAGTGTATAAACCAGGACTAGCGTGCGTCTGACGGGAAGGCCCATCAGTCGTGCGGCCTCGGCATTGCCCCCAATCGTCAATACATAACGACCAAAGCGTGTATAGCGCAGGACAAATATCCCGATGAGAAAGGCTATCAACAAAAGCGGAATTGTAAAGGGCAGCGCTGGGTCAAGAAAACCATTCCCCACAGTTGTTGCCCCTATTATAGTGTAGTCGCTCTTTTGATCGAGATTAATACTTGCCGCATCATTAATGAGTCTTAATGCAATACCGCGTACAATATATAAGGTTGCTAAAGTAGCAACAAACGGTGGCACGCGCATCCAAGCTACAATAACACCATTTACAAGACCTACCAGCAGACCAACGATAACTGCCGTGCCTAGTGCATAGAAGAAACCATGTGAACTATTAAGTGCCGCAATAACGCTTGCCAACGCCGCAATACCGCCGACAGAGAGATCAATGCCGCCTGTCATAATTACAAACGTCATGCCTAGCGCGATAAGCCCAAACTGCGCATTGAAACTCAGCATACTATAGATGGTGATCGTATTGTAATTATCATACCGAATAAAGCTGAAGGCCACAACAATAATAAGTGCGATCAAAGCACCTTGCTGCCTTAAAAGATTTGTAATCCTGGGCAAACGCGCACTAAACTGCTCGGCACGCGTCGTTGTCGCAACCGACTCCGCCAGAGCCCCGGTCTCTGGCTGTGGTGAAACCTTTGACATAAGCGTCCTCCAAACTCACAAGCTCTGCCACTTGCCTTGTGACATGCTATGCTCCTCACTATGCGCTGCGCTGACGCTGGAGAAAGACCGCCAGCACGATGAGTATACCAATAATGACGCTAGCAATATCATCAGGCACATTGAGCGACACCACCGTTTGACGGATAAGCTGAATGAAAATAGCACCAATGACCGTACCCATGATGGTCGCACGCCCACCAGACAATGGAGTGCCGCCAACGGCAACGGCTGCAATCGCATCAAGTTCCTTGCCCACCCCATCTGTAACAGGATTTGCCGCAGAATCAAAGGCAATATACGCTAAACCGGCGATTCCAGCGAGCAAACCACAAATCGCATAGACAGTGATCAAGATTCGATTCACTGGCACACCGGCCAGTCGCGCCGCCGATTGATTACCACCCGCCGAAAGCAGATAACGGCCAAATGAGGTAGAGCGCATTAGCCAGACAAAAATAGAGATGATAATAGCCATCAGGACCACCTGCCTGGGCAGGAAACCAAAAAGATTGCCGCTCAACCAGCTCACAAGGGGCGCACTTAAAAACGCGAATTGGAATCCATTGACCGTAACTTCCGCAACACCTCGTATGGTAATCAGAGTGATTAGTGTTGCAACAATAGGTTGTACGTTGAAACGGGTTACGAGCAGACCGTTGAACGCGCCTATCAACGTCGCAACGAGTAGCGCGACGGGAATCGCAACGATGGTACCTAATACGATATTATGGATACCAAACAATTTTCCGCTAAAAATTAGATATGTAAGTACTCCCGTCAAGCCCATAACCGAGCCCACCGAAATATCGATGCCGCCCGTGGCGATTACCAGGGTCATGCCAACGGCGAGAATCAGGGTCGGAGTCACATGCACCAGCAGGTCAGTGATCGCAATTACCGAATTAAATTGCCTGGTGAAGATAAGATTAAAGAGAATAAGTACCACGAGCGCGAGCAAGGCTCCATAGTCCTGCCCAATATTGTGCAGACCTCGTGGCAAAATGCCACGTTCTCTCAGCGCTGTCAAACGCTGCTCGAATCGAATCATAAGTCTTCTCCTACGTCAGCATGAGTCTCTCCACGCAACACCTGCACACGGCCTTGCTCGCCAGGGGTACTATGCGCCCCATGCGCCATAGCGGTTAAGATGGCATCCTGGCTCATATCCTCACGGGAAAGTTCGGCCACGGTGGTGCCATCACGTAAGACAACTACATGGTCGCTCCCCTCGATGATCTCTTCCAGCTCTGAGGAAATTAGCAATACACCCATCCCTGATTCTGCCAATTCATCGATAAGCTTCTGAATCTCTCCCTTAGCTCCTACATCAATGCCACGTGTTGGCTCGTCCAGCAAAAGCAAACGGGGATTCAAACAGAGCCAGCGTGCCAGCAAGACCTTTTGTTGATTCCCACCCGATAGCTCGCGAATCTTTTGATCTGGCCCTGATGTCTTGATGCCCAGGCGTCTGATAAAGCGAGTCACAATCTCTTCTTGCTGCTTACGATCAACGATGCCATAACGCGTGAGGGTTGGCAGCGCAGCCAGCGTAAGGTTTTCGCGCACTGAGAGATCTGGAATAATACCATCAACCTTGCGATCCTCCGAACAAAAACCAATGCCCGCACGAATTGCATCTTCCGGGGTATGGAAGTGAACTTCTTTACCGCCGATAGCAATCCTTCCTGCATCAATAGGGTCAGCGCCAAAAACGGCGCGAGCTACTTCACTACGCCCGGACCCTAGCAGACCGGTCAAGCCGACAATCTCTCCTGTATGCACTGTGACGCTCGCGTTTTGCAGCTTGCGACCCTCACGCAAGCCTATAGCATCAAGCAGTACTTCCTGCCCGACATGGTGACGACTTGCGTCAAAACTTGTCTGACCGCTACGCTGCACGCTACCTAGATCTTTGCCAAGCATTTTTGCCACTAACTCAAGCTTCGTAATGGTATTGATAGGCCGCTCATCGATTGTAGCACCATCCCGTAGAATGGTAATTCCATCACAGATCGCATACAACTTGTCGAGCCGATGGCTGACAAATATAGTTGCAACACCCTCCGCTTTTAGCTGCCGAATGACCGTGAAGAGTGTTGCAACCTCATCGTCATTGAGCGAAGAAGTTGGCTCATCCATAATCACTAGTTTGCTTTTAAAAGAAATAGCACGGGCAATGGCTACCATTTGTTGTGTAGCGGTGTTGTAGGTATTGAGTGGCTTTGTTACATCAAGCGCGATGTGCAACCGTTTCAGCAGAATATTGGCCTCGGCATTCATTTTGCGCCAGTCGAGTAGCCCCCAGCGAAAGATCTCGCGCCCCAAAAAAATATTCTCGGTAACACTACGATATGGGACGAGATTGATCTCTTGATAAATTGTGCTGATTCCCTCGCGCTGCGCCTCTTGTGGTGTTTGAAAGGCTCTGGTCTGCCCATCAAAGAGAATAGTTCCTTCATCATTATGATACACACCCGTGAGTACCTTGATAAGGGTCGATTTGCCCGCACCATTCTCGCCGATGAGAGCATGAACTTCACCACGCTCTACGTGCATCGAGGCATCTAAGAGCGCGATAGAGCCGGTGAAGCGCTTGGTGATATGCTCCATTTGTAAGAGCGTATTCTTTTCTTGCATAAGATACCTCTCCAAGCGTCGCAGTCCCTCCATTGATTTTTTGTATCAATGGAGTACTAGCTCGGCCATTTGGAACATCGGCTTCGGTACCAATCCGCTTGCTTGCTTGCGGTCTGGCACTGGAGCCGATGCTAATGTGCTAGAGAAGACGAGAGCTAGAACGCGTCGGGGAGGTAAGCAGCCGCTGTACCATCAGCTTTTTTGAAGACTTTATCTGGCTGAACAACCCATGCTGGCAGATCCTGACCTTTGATATATTTGTCGAGGGTATCGAAGACCAGTGCGCCAAGACGTGGATTGGATTGTACAACTGCGTACTCTTCACCGGAGATCACCAGGTTCGTGGCATCTTTCGTTCCATCAATGGAGACGACTTTGATATCCTGACCTGGGTGCTTTCCAGCTGCCTTGAGAGCTGTGATTGCTCCAATAGCCATCTCATCGTTATGAGCAAAAACTCCCTTGATATTGGGGAACTGTTGGATCAAGGTTGCCATAACCTGCTGACCGGTGGCACGATCAAAATTGGCGGTCTGTTCCGCGACGATCTTAATGCCAGGAGCCTTTGAAGTAAGTTCTCCATCAAAACCACCACCACGCAAAATTGCGGGAGATGAACCAGTTGTGCCACTTAACTCAACAATAGTCGCTTTCGTCGCGGGGCCACCCAACGACTCAATGAGCGCATCAGCCGCAAGAACTCCCTGCTTCTGGAAATCGGAGCCGACAAAGGTTGCAAAATCACGACCTGGTGTCGCCATACTTTCATTGACATCACGATCAACAACAATGACTGGAATGCAAGCCTTACGAGCAGAAATGATCGCATTGGCCTCAGCATCTTCAGTATGAGGATCAACCAGGAGCACATCCGGGTGGTCATTGATCAAAGTTTGGATGTCCTGTACCTGTTGAACGTCCGAATTGTTCGCGTTCGTTTTCAGCAACTGGAATCCATGGGCCTTTGCGGCTGCGTCGATGCTACCTTCTTCGGCAAAACGCCAGGCACCATCAAGGGCGTTCTGCGACCAGGCAACTTTATGTGCACTTGTAAGTTTAACTAATTGCGTATTGCTGCCTGGGGTGCAGCCAGGATGGATGTCGGTCGTCGTGCTAGTAGTGCTACCACCGCCGCCACAAGCGGCAAGAGTCAAACCGAGCATTGCGACAACGCCCATACTTTTCAAGAATTGCGGTTTGAATTGGGGTAAGGGGAGATGCATCAGAAATCAACCTTTCAAATAAACGACAACGGTGTCCGGCGAACAAAGTGAACTCTCTTCCAAAAAGATATTTCACTTGTATTCTAATGTGATGCAACAAGAAGATAATACTTCTTCAATCGTCTTACTGGTATGATAAGGACTGGAAAGAACGCTATATATCAATTTGACGCCTTCGTCAGCTTGTTGGAAGCCGCTGATAAGATGAAATAAGGTGTTTTAATGTACAATCTACGTCCAGCTTCCATACTACTCACGCGATGATGCAAATTGAGAATGTCCGATATAACTGGGACGGTTCATGGGCTTTAGAGCCCTGGCAGAAACGCCTCACCTCCTTTTCGTTTTAAAACCACAACTTCCTAACAGAAAGAATTTCTATACGTCTAGTCTGTCAAGCAGGATACATGGTAAAATTAGAGACTTATGATCAGTAAGACGAGAATAACACACAAGCGTGCAACTGTCAAGCTTTTTTGTGGGCTAATGAGCATGTTTTTGCGCGATCGCGCAAAAACATGCTCATTAGCCCACAAAAAAGCTTGCTATTAATTCGCTAGACGGTGTTTCGACGATCTGGCTCTCTTGTATAGCGGTTAACATGGTATTTTTCCCCCAGGACTAGCGCAATTCTATAAAGAGGCATACAATATAATAAAAAAGAGAGCAGTTGGCTCCATTAACTCATTTGGTGAAGTGAATATGAAGTTTCCAGAAAAACTCAAATATGAGCGCGAGCTACGCGGCTGGTCCCAGGCTAAAATGGCTGAAGAACTCGCTACCACACCAAATCGTATCAGCACATGGGAACGCGGTCTGGCCCTCCCTTCAGCGTACTTTCGCGCAAAACTCTGTACTCTTTTAGCTACTAATGCTGAGGAGCTCGGCCTTCTTCCAGCACACCAGTCCATTGACTCCGCACTATCACTCTCGCCAACGCTTCCTTCTTCCAATTCTGACAATGCTGACGAGCCTGACCTTCTTCCGATACATCAGAACGTTGACTCTGCATCATTGCTCTCGCTAACGCTTCCTTCTTCTCTTATCAAGAATGCATCAATGAGAAAACTCTCTGCCTCCCGACGAGCTTTGTATCTCTTTGGAACTCTGACTCTCGTTATTCTTTTGCTTTGCGGTATCTATATCACTACTATGACCAATTGGTTACATCCTGCATCCGCAAGTCCCTATCCTCCATATGCCGGACAAATCGTGCTCAATGATTCCTTACACGAGCAAAACAATGCTATGAGCTGGCAGGAAGGGATAAACGATGTGCAGGCCCGTTGCCTTTTCAAAAATGGTGCCTATACGGCTTATATTCCTCTCACTGGCCGCTTCCACGCTTGCATCGCTCAATTATCTGACTATAAGAATTTTACCTATGAGGTGGAGATGACTATCCATTCTGGCGAATTTGCCGGGATCGTCTTTCGTTCGGAGAATAGTATCGATTCTCACTTCTACCTCTTTCGTGTGTATACTGATGGCTCATACGAGCTTTTTCGCTTTACTGACCGCACCATTGAGCATGCCATTGCCTTAGATCAGGGTACCAGCCCCTATTTTAAACAAGGCTCTGGCCAATTCAATCTCATCGCTGTTACTGCCCAGGATGATCTGTTGACGCTTTATCTCAATCGAAAATACGTTAGCTCTATACGCGATTCCGGCTATACTCACGGTCAGATTGGTGTTCTCGCTGGTAGCCTCAATCACTCCCCTGCCGAGGCTAGCTTTAAAAATGCTAAAGTGTGGATATTGTAATTCACTTCGCAGTGCAAACTTAGCAGGCAAGATGAGATGCATAATGGGATTCAAATACTCTCTTTGCTCCATTTTTATTGCATTTTCATTCCTTATACTGTATAGTACATACACTTCAATCAATTTTCATTCAATGAGGGATTCTCTATGTCGGATAACTCTTTTTATTCAAATAATAAAAATCAACCCATTCCTTCACAACAGCAACCTCCACAGCAGGGAAAATTGATTCTCAAAGGCTCCCTTGATCCTCAGCAACAAGGCAGACCCCAGCAACAACCTCAATATCCTCAGCAACACTACCCTCAGTCTGGGCAGCCGCACCCTCCGCAGCAGCCTCCGTACCCTCAGCAACCATATCCTCCGCAGCCGCAAAGACCACCCTACCCTCCACCTGTGCCTCCCTATCCTCCACAACAATACTACCAGCCAGGACCGGGAACCTATCAGGCACAGGGCAATTTTCCTTATTACCCAGCCCAACCAGCTAGCCCACCTAAGCAGAACCCTCGCCGACCTCTCCGTGCTCTCATTATCGTCATGGTGGTTTTGATCATTGCAGGGGGGGTTTCCTATGCTTATTATCAGACCAACTACGGCAATGCATTAAATAATATCACTGGTCAGAGCGCCATTCACACGAATAGTAATACTACTAACTATCAGGTCAACTCTGACATCTTGAATCAGCGTACAAATATCGTCCTTCTGGGTAGCGATACCGATGGCAAAGGCAACGATCCGACCAATGGCACGCCCTTAGCACAAACTGTTATCATCATTACTGTTGATCCACAATCTCATTATGTCGGTATGCTCTCTATTCCCAGGGATATGCAGGTGAGCGATCCCACAACTGGTTTCGCCAACGAAAAACTGGATGAGGCTTTTGAGCATGCCTGGCTCGGACAAAATGCGAATGAACGGGCACGCGCTGCCGCTGGTCATACGATGGATGTAATTCAGAAAAATTATGGTATTCATATCGACCATTATGCCTGGGTCGGTTTGCAGGGTTTTATCAAAGTTATTAATACAGTCGATGGTGTGGATGTCGATGTGACACATCCAATAGAGGACGATCTCTATCCCGACGATACGAATAATCCTTCTGGCAATGCCTACGATTATGAGCGGCTCTATCTGTCTCCTGGCCCACAACATCTCGATGGCCCTACCGCTCTCGAATATGTTCGTACTCGTCATGCTGACCTGGGCGGCGATTTCGGCCGTACTGAACGGCAACAGCAAGTTTTGAGTCAGCTCAAGGAGAAGCTTTCTTCCGCTAATACGATCTCACAAGCGCCTCAATTGTTGAAAGATCTGGATGGCTTTCTTATGACGGATTTGAGCCTCACTGACCTTACTTCTTTCGCTGAGATTGCGAAAAGTATCGATACCAGTAAAATTCAGCATGTTTCGTTAACGCCTCCTACCTATGCTACTGCCGGACTGCCACGCAATAACTTTGGTCCGCTCTGCGATCAGGTGAACAAAGTCGTCCAGCAGATGTTTAATGCACAACCACAGTGCCTCGCGCAGACTGCCTATGCTCCATCACGCTCAAACGCTATCGCACAAACCGTACCACAACATACGACAACGCTATCTACTGCATCTCTTCATACGGCCAGCGGGACACACATCATGACTTCTGCCGATATTCACAATGTTTTCGATCTGTTGCTATTGACTACCTTTGGTTCATTTGATGCGGTCCATTAGTGACGCTCGCGTAGCGACAATCCCTTGTGGTTGGCGTCCTCGCACCTGTCCTGCTCCCGCCCGCGTAGCGACAATCCCTTGTGGTTGTTGTGGTCAGCCAGCCAACCAAGCCAACCACAAGGGATTGTCGCTACGCGATCTAGAGTATAAATACTGCATCTGTAGGAATGATAGCGTTTTTCTCATCCTGCTATCATTGATTATAAAGGCATATATGCTATGAAAAAATATATACCAGCCCTCTTGTTTTTTGCCGTTCTATCGTTCGCTTTGCAGAGTTGCCTTGGCTTCAGTCCGTTTCACAATAAGGCTACTGGCAAACATGGAGGCATCAATATCAATACAGATGAGGCGTCTTTTAAGGGCAAGATCTACCTGACTCTTAATCGTAACCTCTATATGCTGGATGAGCAGAAAAACCTTACGCAGCTTACAAAGGGGTTGGATGCGCGTGATCCTGCGGTCTCTCCAGACGGCAAGAAAATTGCTTTCGTCATTCGTTACAAAAATTATTCGGATCTCGCCTTTATACCTGCGTCTGGTGGTCAACCAACGGTCTTATTGAGTGGGAATGGTGCTTACGTCCCAAATTATCCTTTTGATACGCCGAAAAGCACTTATCATTGGTTTGCTCAACCTGCCTGGGCTTCCGATAGTCAGCATTTGCTCTTCCTGAGCGATCTGGAGAAGTTCTATCCACGCACAATCGGGGTGGATTCGTTTCTGCTCGATCTGATGGCTTTCTCTATTGATGTCAATCATCCTGATCCTGCTACTGCTCAGGAGGTTGCCTATCCTACCTATGGCGATGGTGGACTCCGCGATCCAGCTTACCGTCCCGGTCACCCGGACCAGGTTGTCTATACGAGTTATAGCTACGATAAAACAACGCAGACGCAGCAGGTCATTCAAATTAATCTAGAAGATCCCAATGCGATTAAAAATGATGCCATTAACCATCCCTACAACCGTTTCTACACTCCTGGTACCTCTCAAATTGAGAGTGACCCTGGCGTTGCCCTCACCCCCGATAATCCTGTGCCAATCGCTAATATGCAGCCTTCCTTTTCACCTGATGGCAATACTCTTGCCTATGTCCGCCGCGTCGATGCAACTCATATGAGCTTATATACGATGCCTGTGGCGAATGGGGTGACTGCTACGGCCAATCCTAATGCGAAGGCTAATCTAGAGGCCGGGCTTGCCCCCTACAGCCAATCTACTTTGCTGCTTACAAAGCAGTACCTCGGTCAACCTATCTGGTCGCCTGATGGTTCGCAGATCGCTTTCTACGATTATAATAATAATACGTTTGACCTCTGGTTGCTCAATTTGACACCCACAAAAAATCATACCTACACGATCAAACAGGATACCACGCCCATCCAACTTACCGATGCTCATGGTGACCTGGATGCCGATTCCCACTCTTGCTGGACTCAGTAGTTACTACACACTAAAAAAGATACCCATGTGGCTCTAGCCCACATGGGTGTCTGCTATTCTCTACGCGCAAACTGTTTCTAGCGGCTAATCAGTTCCTGAGGGTCCACGCTCAACTCTTTTAGCGTGCCCTCCACACGGGCTTTAATGACGATGGTGCCGGATTCCCGACGAATTACTACTGCTGGCACTGGCACTTGCTTGTTTTCGTCTCTATAATGCCAGGTTACCAGTTCCCCATTCGAAAACACATTCTGCTCTGAGGCATTCTGTGTGCTAGTTCTCATAAATTTATCCCACTCCTGTTAAGAGAGTAATATATTGCTAATTTTCGGCTCTCGGTTGACAACCAGCGTCTTCTTTAAGCATATGTTTGTGCAGAGAAATTGTTTTATTATCCTTTTATAAAAGAAAATCAATGAATATTCCTTGCTTCTCTGCATCAGGTAAAATGCTACCTCCTAGATCAGTATTCCCGTTCTCTTTTACTGATTCTTCTGCCTTTGGGCTGACACATTGTAATCGTGTTCACCTTGCATATTGCCAGGGAAACTCTCCCTATAATAATCAACATAGTGCACAAAGCAGCCCATCAGTAAAGATTATTGACAGATGCCCTATATTCATGGCTCACAGAGACGGCTTTCTTATCAGTTTCCAGCCAGATCGTGCAAACAATAGTAACATCACTTCACCATCAATTGTACCAGCCTTGAATAGGGAGATATGTTTATCACCGATATAATTCCCCCAAAGGTCCTGGCATTAAACAAAGAAAAAAGGTATACTGGGAGAGTGACTTATTTCTATGCTTCTAGTCAAAGGGGATGATTTTCCATGGCTTTAGGAACATGGTGGAATGGAGATCCCCTACCTGATCTCCCCACTCTTCCATCATTCTCTACACTTCTCTCAACAGACACACAACTTATCTCGCAATTAACCACGCTTTCCCAGCCAGAGATTGATGCCCGCCTGCAAAATGGCAACCGTATCTATCTCGCATTCTTAGAACAAACCCCTGTGGCTTATGGCTGGCTGGCTGACCGAGCTGGTTGTATCGACGAAATCCATCTCGCCTTTACTCTACCTCCGCGCAACGGCTATCTCTGGGATTTCCTTACTCTCCCAGCCTGGCGTGGCCGTGGTATCTACCCTCATTTTCTCCAGGCCATTATCCGCCAGGAGCAAGACAACATAGACCGCTTCTGGATCATGTATGTCCCCGGCAACCAGACTGCCGCCCACAGCATCAGCAAAGCAGGTTTCTTCTTCGTCGGTGAGCTCGCCTTCGCCCATGATCGCGTCTCCGGCATCACGCTCTTCAACACTTCTGCACGTGCCTACGCTGGTGCCGCCCTCCTCAACCTCCCCATAATAGCCAACAATATCTAAACATCTAGCCAATCGCACTTTTTTCGTGTACACTCTTTTCAGAGCAGGGCATATGTTCCCGTAAAAACCCTTTTATTTCTTCCTGGCTTTGTCAGTTCTTAAAACAAAAGGGAAGGAACAGCTATGCCGACACAGATTCAGACGAACCGTATTATTCCACGTAGTATCTTGCGCCATCGTCCAATTGCGCCTGATATTCAAGATGAAGGGAAAAGCATGTCTTCGACGCTTGGACTGACTCAACCTATTGTACGTCGTCATCACCTGCCCGCATCCGGGTCTATTGCGGATGTTCCAACCTGGGTGCAGGCATCACAACTGCTCACTCGCAAGCGTCCTTCTCAGTTTCGTTGTACAGTGGAATCTGGAGTGCATCGGCTCGATACCCTTAATACTATTCACCCTTCAGCATCTCTCGCTACTCTCGTCGCCTGTGGAATGGGTATCACTCTTCTCTTGATCCTGCTTGGTCAATCCATTTTTGGTTGGGGCTCTACGGCGTTCGACGACTGGCGCTATGGGCGACCTCGTACGTATCAAATCGATGCCTATGTAGGTCATGAACAATCCCATCAACCCAGTCACTTTATCGTTTTTAATGATAAAGGACGTATCGAGGTGCTCGAACTCCCTGGCAATGATGCATCTCATGCCCACCTTTATATGGGTCCCCAATATACTGGTGCCAACGCAGATCTTATTCCCGCAACCCTGCAATTCGTCGATCCCCATCATACCCACCAGCCTGATATGCTGATCAAGTTGCCCAACGCTTCAGTCATTTTTCATAATGAAAATGGCACGTTCCAACTCCAAGGCTCTTCGATCTGAAAATCTGTAATCCGTTCATCCAGCACGTGGCCCATTCTCAATTAGTTTGAGAATGGGCCACAACTATTTTTAAGAACATATTAGCCGCCTATCTTCTTCATTCTCCGATGAGTTTGTATTTTTGATGGGATGTGACATTTTTGTGGTGGTTGCGATTTACCTCTGAGATCTCAAGAATAACCTCTATTGAGGATAAGATAAAGGAATGCTGAAAATGGTCCATTTTCGTAATAGATAATCTCCACTTCTCCTACAAGCAGGGCAACCACACAATCTATGTGGTCGCCCTGCTTTAATACTCAATGCCTTACGCGGTGTGAAGCCATGTGTAAGTAGTTTACATACCCCACTATCATCACACATGTATGAAAATCTCTCTTTCACTCTACCAATTGTTCCAATGCAGCACACGGTCAAGCTCTTTGCGTGCTCCTGGCTTGAACTCCGTGCCCAATGTATAGGCGACTGGAATCAAAGCGGCCTGCATATATTCCTCATAGGGAATGCCTAATAGTTCTGCCGCCTCTTTTTCATATGGCAAATGCAGCGTGGTCCATGCAGTTCCCAGCCCTCGTGCACGTGCCGCTAGCATAAAGCTCCACACAGCCGGTAAGATCGATCCCCAGCTCCCTGCCTGTTGTGTAACTGGTGCACCCTCCAGACGCCCACGAATACAGGGGATGACATGCACAGGCACCTCATGCAAGTGTTCCGCCAGATAATCTGATGATGATACTACTCTTTCCTGTATTTTTGCCAGTGCCGGTCGAGCGGCCAGAGCTTCCTGTGCATTGGCTACTGAAATCGCTCTGTAACGATCATAGCTCTGCTTGTAGAGCTCTGCCAGTGCCTGACGCTTCTCTGCATCAGTCACAATGACAAATTGCCATTGCTGACTGTTGCTGCCTGTCGGTGCCTGCACTGCAATCTCTACACACTCGCGTATCACCTCTGCCTCAACTGCCCGTGTGAGATCCAATCGCTTACGCACTGCGCGTGTAGTTGTCAATAACTCGTCTGGTGTCAGATTCAGTAACGTCATGTCTTCCTCCAGCTAAAATTGCCATTCGCAAATACAGTAGGACCACTCGGCCTGCCAGTTTCTTACTTCCTACTTTAGCACAAAACCAGCTTTCATTACTCTTTCTTCAATCCTTTGTATGTATCTTGCACGTTTATCCATCTTTTGCACATTGTGCAAAATACATACAAAGGATTGAGAGAGCGGCAAGACCGCGACAAGCCAATTTGCGAGCATGTGAACCCCTATTTGTCAGGTTGGCGCAAGAAGCATATAATAGTAAGACAATGTGGAGGTTGTTGAGGATGTAGTTTATTTTTTGATAACGTTTGCTACGTTTGTGAGGATATGCATGATTATTCTAGAGACGGAACGCTTGTTGTTCCGACCATTGACTCTTTCCGACCTGGATGCTCTGACCACCCTCTATGCTGATCCTGAGGTGATGCGTTTCCTGGGTGGCCCACGCAATCGCGATGAGGTGCAGCATGCCTTGACTGGCTATATCCGTGAGTACCAACTCTACGGCCATTCGTTCTTTGCTACGATTCGCAAGAGCGATGAGAGCTTTATCGGCCAATGTGGCCTTCTCAATCAAGAGGTAGAGGGAAGTTCAGAGGTTGAACTGGCCTATGTTCTTGCTCGCCCCTACTGGCAACAAGGTCTGGCACTTGAAGGGACACGAGCAATTAGAGACTTCGGCTTACAGCAAAAAGGTTTCTCTCGCCTGATTTCTTTGATTCCTCCCGACAATCACGCGTCTATTCATATCGCAGAGGATATCGGCATGCAGTTTGAGCGTGAGGTATCTCAGTGGGGCCAGAATTTCCGCCTCTATGCGGTCAATAAAGCTTCCACTTTGCCTTTTTAATCTATATTCCATTTATTTTATATTCTTCGCACTGTGTGCGAAGAATATAAAATAAATGGAATATAGATTAAAAACTCTTATTTATGCAGATGCACAACTAATTGCAACACCATCTTTAATAACTCCAGCAAACTATGTATACTAATAATCACAAATGCTCCACAGGCCAGAGGAATATGTATATAGCGCCAGAGCTGAATTATAAATTGCGCCCTTTTTAAGCGTCGCAATGAACGCAGCAGTTCAGCACGGGTACCCAAAGCATAGCATACTCGCTCAAAATCCTTTTGCTCTCTCATATCGCACTCCGGCAATGGACCTTTCCACTTACTTTTTGCCTTGAGTGCCTTCTCACTATATTCTTTGAAATCTTTTGATTTGCCTGCGCTGAGCCGCTCAACTAGCAATTCCAACTCTTGCAAACGCTCCTCTACCCTCGACATAATACCTACTCCATTGCGTCTGGCCTCGACCGCAATTACATGTGCTTGTTGAACATCTAGCAAACGACCAATAATGCCACTTATGACAAGCAACACTAACGCATATAATGCACTCATCCCTCCATCCGCCTCTATAAAATGCGAAAGTCTCCATCGGTAGTCATAGAAGATACCTTGATAGACTGCATGCTGGGATGCTATTAAGACGCTGGCAATACCAAACCATGTGTGAAACCATAGCCAATCCTGTACATGCCCTGGTAATACACGGACAAAACGCCGTCGCAGCGAGTATGCCATGACCACTATTACTAATACAAATGCAATTATGCCAAATATGCGAAATGGATCGTTCGATGGGCCCGGATATTTTTGCGTCTTGACTGCATAAAAATACCAGCCAGAGATTCCCACGTAGAGCAGCAATGAGCAAGCCAACCACTGCCATTTCGCCTTCGTGCCGGGCTTCCTCCAGTTTCGCTGCTGAGACTGTTGTTTTTTGGATGCTTTATCAGTTATGATCATTTCTTTTCTCTCGGCTCTTCTCATAGCTGCAATATCTCTTCGGTCGATCCAAAAAATGTCGTGGGGTGAACGCGAAATGCAGCTCCCGTGGGGCACGCTTGCACACAGGCTTGATCGTTGTATCCCGCACACAAATCACATTTGATGGCAAGCTTCTTCCGTATCTCGTCATACCCGCTATAAGGCTGTACGACATCAAGCGGACCCGGCGCAACCTGACCTTTATTCCCCCTCTGGTTAGCAAGCATAGGTAACGCTGTTCGTTTTCTTTCCTTGATGATCCCATGTCGAAAGAGATTGCTGAAGCGTTGCCAGGAAGATGATTCTTCAGACTCACTTTTCGTATCTACAATTGAGATGGCATGATAGGGACAACGTTCTGCGCAGATTCCGCACCCAATGCAACTTTCTGTAATATACACTTCTCCGTTTGGCAATCTCGCTATACCTGCTCGGCTGCATAGCATACAGACCGGGTCCTGGCATTGCCGACAAGCGCTGACAATGTTAATGTTCCCCACTACCATCCCTTTGCGGTTCATACGTGATTGTCCATGTCGTCTCTCACATGCCTCCTCACATTCGTTGCAATGAATACATGCGTCCAGATCAATGACCAGCACTTCGGTCCCTTCCACTACACCATCACCAACGAGGGCCTGCAATCTGTCCCGTTGTGTCCCTTCCGTTCGCTTTGGGGATGCCAGTTGTTTCGGGGCTATAGCTGGTATTCGCCCGGTCTGCGCTGAGTTGTGAGTTGCTATATACTCTTGCAGCCGTATCTTGAAGCGCTCTTTGACCTCGGGATGATGTTGGAAGAGGGTTTGCATGGCGTAGTCTGGTATCTCCGCTACACGCGTCCGGTTGATCGTTGTCGCGCTGACTGCCTGGCTATTGCCCAACAGATCTAACCCTCCGGCAAAATAATCTCCGCCTTGCCTGTAAGCTACGATACGTTCCTGCCTCTGTTGGCCTGCCGCTCCTACTTTATGCCGGGCAACTTTGACAAATCCTTCGAGGAGAATATGGAGTGCCTCGCGTGCCGGACGCCCTTCGCCTTCTTGTGCGAAAAGGCGGGCATTGCGCTCATATGACTTGACCTGCGTTTGCCCTATCAGATATCCTAGCGCATCATCTGTAATTCCCTGGAACAGCGGCATGCGCTTCAAAATAGATGTGAGCGAGTGCTCAACATTGGCTTTCTCAAAAAATATGCTGATTCCTGGCACGAGTTTCTATTAAGCGCTGCATGACTTGCTCAGGCACTTGCATGACCCAGGTATCTGTCTGCGCTCGCACGGTCGTGGCGTAGGTCTGCCCGGTCAACATTCCATATTCTCCAACAAGCTCTCCCGGCCCTATCATGGCTATAGGAAACTCCTGCTCCTTGACGTCGGTGGCTGAGACGGCTAGCTGACCTTCCAGTAGCATGTAGAGGTTGCGCCCATATTCTCCTTCACGCAATACAACACTTCCCGCTACAATGCTTTTCACTTGTGAGGCTGCTATGAGATGATGCAGATAGTTGTCGGGCACTAATTTGGGATCATTTAGTATTCTCTGCGCCCGTAAACGTTCGGATAATGCCGCTAGTGGTAGTCCTTGTGGCAGGGTTGCATTGAGTTTCTCTTCATCTACTGGATTCTCCCACAAGGTTCCTAATCTTTGTTTCAGCGATACCATCAGTAAATCCCGATGATTGTCTACTGGACAGACAGGCACACATGAGCCACATAAGATGCATTCCTGGGTGAAGCGGGCGATCTTAGCGTTGATGTCTGTCTCTACGGTCGCGGCATTTAGCGTTGCGATATCTACTTGTGCCGAAAATGGTACCGGGCAAGCATCCATACATCTATCACAACCAATGCACATGTCTATTTCAAAGCGGATGCGTTGCTCACTAAGTGGACGTACATCTACTCTATGCTTCAGACCTTCTACTATCGATTTCTCTGTCTTGCTCTTCTCTGGCTTACTTCGCTCTTCCTCACCCTTCACGGACTTATTCCGCTCTTCCTCACTCTGCTGAAAACGAAATTGCACATCTCCAAAACGCACTTTATCATTCGGTTGAAAAATATGGCTACTCCCAGCAGACAACTTGATGTTGTTGATAAATGTGCCGTTCGAGCTGCCAACGTCACTCACTCTATACTGCCCCTGCACATGCTCGATCTCCGCATGCCACCGCGAGATAGATGCGTGCTCTATGTACAGATGCGCTTCTGCTCGTCGTCCTATGCTCATTTTCTCGCCATTTTGCCCCAGCCGTAATTGCTCTTCCTTCAATGCAACTACTACGTTAGGATGTGGCATCGGGACTAGCAGTGCGCCTTTATATGCTTGACTGGCTGGTGCAAGCGCTGATGTCTGTATATAAGTGAACTGTGAGCTCTTCATGGATTTCTCTTGCTCAATAGCCACAAGGTCGTTTGTGTCTGTGTTCACCGGTGGGACGTTCTGTTTGTCTAACCAGTCATCTAGCTCAAAGTCGTCGGTAAATAGGCTTTTGCTCACGGGCGTCAGATTAATGCGGTGATCAATTGCGCGTTTGAAGGCCAGTGCATTCTTTCGATTACCTAAAAAAAGTGCACCAATGGGAACACCATTCTCCAAGAGCAGCTTACGATACATTCGCGGCTTCGGCTCCGCTATATATTCCAGATATGATGTCTGCCCCCTTGCGACTGTCTGACCAATGGATACAAAGTCTAGCCCACACAAAAAGGTTGCGTTATAAAATGTATCCGTATCTGCTGGTTGCACTGCACGCGGCTGACCAAGCATACTCTGGGCCGCAATGTGCGCTTGCTGGACAGATGGATACCATTGACCCAACACTCGTGTGATACCGGTCTTCTTATTTCTGGTCTCTACTATATCCCCTGCCGCATAGATGTTTGGTACATTTGTGCGCATGGCTGCATCAACCTGGATGCCACTCCCACATGCAATTCCGCTGGCTTGCGCAAACTCAGTATGCGGGTCTATTCCAATCGCGATGATAACCATATCACAGGGGATAGATGCCCCGCTTGTAGTCTTTACGCCTACTACCTGACCCTTCTCGCCTGCAATCTCGCCAATCTCTTCCTCAAGATGGACGTCAATCCCTATGCGCCGTTCTTCTTGCAAAACAAGATCCGATGCCGTGGCGTCCAGAATTTCCGACCAGAGTGTACGCCGCCGCAGTAAATGGGTCACTTTGTAGCCTTGATGCGCCAGCGTCTCTGCTGTTTCTAGTGCTAGTGTGCCACTTCCACATACTACTATCCGCCGTGCGCTCATCAAACCCTGACGCACTTTCTGATAATCCTCAATGCTACGCAGCGTACTCACTCCTGCTAGCTGCAACCCGGGACAACTCAGTTGCCTCGCTCGCGCCCCATGGGCGAGCAAAAGTTTATCATATCTTTTCTGTTGCCCGCCTTGTAACTGTACCGCCTGCTTTGCGCTATCTATCCCTACCACATGGCCAGGAATAAAACGCACTTTCTGCTGCTGATAAAATGTTGAAGGGCGTGCCCATAGTTTGTCTTCCACTATTCGGCCCGCTAGATAATCTTTTAATGCCGGGCGATAATATACTGGGTATGGCTCATCTGCTATAATTGTTAACGTACATGCCGGATCTGCGGAACGGAGCACTTCGGCCGCGGTTACTCCCGTGATGCCATTTCCAATTATTAGATAGGATATCTTCCTGTCCAAAGTGTTCCTTACCTTGCCTTTCAAGTTTCAACGTATGCCTGCTTCTTCTCTCATCTTATTAGGATAAGATGAAAAGGAGATGAAATTATACTGTTATTACTACTCTTTCTTCGTCCTACCTTTGAGTATACTACTTTGTAGTGTCCTACCTTGTACTATTTTATCTCATACTATACACAAGTCCTACTCCGCACTAACCATATTGACGAATGACTATCCCCTCCCGTACACTCATACTATATATTTTCCATAAAAAAATTGCTGACATAGATTTACAGGGAAGATTAAAATCACAATTCGCAGGTCAACCAGGAGGACATACGATGTCAGAAATACCGTTAGAGCAGCTTGTAGGGCAGAAAATAGGCAATTACTATATCGATCAGTTGCTCGGTCATGGTAAGGTTAATGCTCTCTATGAAGCTCACCATGTAACTCAAAATCACCCGGTGATGCTCACAACTTTTCTTATGCCTGCAACGCTTTCTGCGCAAGCACGCTCACAATTTCTGGCTCGTTTCCATGAGGAAAGCACCACGTTGCTCAAACTTTTCCACCCTTCCATTTTTCCTCTCTACGACCAGGGCGAGCATCTGGGTCTCCCCTACCAGGTTAATCCTCTCCACCAGGGTGCTTCATTATCCAAAAATATTCGCACACAGGGACGCTTTACGAGTAAGCAGGCCTTAAAAGTACTCAGACAGGTGGCCGATGCTCTCGATCTTGCTCATGGCAGTGGGATATTTCATGGCTCTTTAAGTTCCAGCAATATTCTCTTTACTGAGGATGATACGGTATTGGTTGCCGGGTTTGGAGTCTCCCGTATCCTGACGATGCGCGGTATCGATCAATTCGGCAATCCTCCTTACTCTCATCTTCTTAATATCGCTGGCACTTTTCTCAGTCCTCCTGCATATCTGTCGCCTGAAGCTATTCAGGGCATGCCCATTGATGGTCGTGCAGATATCTATACACTCGGTATTCTGCTTTTTGAACTCTTAAGCGGCGCTCCTCCATTTAGAGGGACCAACCCTGCTGATATTTTACGACAACATTTCCAGCGTCCTCTACCATCTCTCTATTCTCAAGTTCCTACCCTACCTGCAGATATAGATACTTTTCTTCAGAAGGCTTTGCACCTCCAAGCAGATCAACGCTTCCAGTCGGCTGGTGAATTTGTGCATGCTTTTACCCTGCTTACTCAAACCACAAACCTACCCTCTATCGAAACTCAGTTGCCCACTCGTCAACCCACAAATCTATCTCCTGTTGGTGCTCGTCAGCTCGCAAGCCCATCTCTCTCTGGTTTGAGACAAGAGGCCAGTTATAGTGCAAAATTACCTCCTGTCCCAGTTCAACAGGCTAGCAGCATCAATCCGCAGAATACGTTACCCCTCAGTATCAATTGGCTGGCCGTCGAAAAAAATCTTCCTACTCAGCCTGTCACCTCGCTTAGCTCTTCATCACAAGCGACTTCTTCTACCATATCGGCAACCTCTACACCACAAGATGCCTTCGCCAGCAGCCTTTCCTCCAGCAGTCTCCCAGGCATTGATCCCTTTGACTGGTGGCACTCAACTGCACAGACATCTATGGTTACCCCAGGTACTCCAAACAAAACAACTCCCAAAAGTGTTTCTACTAAAAGTACAGGTACATCCAATCGTAGCACTAGAACCACTCCTCCCAAGAAAGAAAAACCTCAAAAGCAAAGCCGCCGGCGTGTCGTGGCCTTGTTTGTTACAGGAGGGGTAATCCTTGGCGCTGCTGGCGTGACGAGCTTTATCCTGCCACACCTCCTTCAAAAAAAGGCTCCTGAAAATCTTGCCAATACTGCTTCCACGCTTCAAGCCCAACCTACTCATACATCTTCTATTGCTCCTAAAGCTAACCCTACCCCTACCCCTACTCCCAATCCTACACCTACCCCTACTGCTACACCTGCTCCTACAGCTACTGCTACGCCTAAACCTGCTGCCACTCCCGTACCACCACCACAACATACCGGGACAGTTATTGCATCTGCTAACATGGCTGCCAACTCTGCCCGCAACTTTACCGATCCTGTTAGCGGCAATAGTAGCATCCTTGTACACCTCGCGAGCGGGAATTTCGTTGCCTACAATCGATATTGCACTCATGAGCAAGTCCTTCTCGATTACGATCCTGGCTCTCATCAACTGGTTTGTCCTCGCCACGGCGCTACTTTCGATCCTGCCAATGCCGCAAGTGTGACGAATGGGCCCGCTGATACTCCTCTTGCACGTGTGGCTATTCGTGTCAATAACGATGGCACTATCACTGCTGGCTAACGCTATTTCGCAAAAAAACAACGATTTGTCAATATAGCCAAAGTGAAAAACTTGATTATTTTGACAAATTCTAGTATGACAAGGTTCATTGAGCGCACCAGTTTTATACATGAGTATATAAAATGTATAAAACTGGTGCGCTCAATGGAGGTGGGCATTTATCTGGCAACAATGTGTAGAGACATTAGTACAAGTCAATTCTCCAAACATGTCCCGCTCAGACTTCTCCCCGCATATCATCAAGCTACGGTACAAGCCTGATTGTTTACTGAAAAGAGGATCGGACTATTATTGACGCCACTATAGGTACCATTAAAGCCGAGGCCAGTATAGCTGCCAGGTGCGATATTGGCATTGTAGCCCGCATCCTTGATCGATATGTTCTCACCCGTCTGTGTGAGGGTGCCATTCCAGATCTGGGTGATCCGCTGATTGCCGGAGAACGCGAATGTCAGCGTCCAGCCATTAATTGCGGTCGTGCCCGTATTGGTAATGTTGATACCAACCGAGAAGCCCGTATCCCACTGACCCATAGTATATTGCACTTTGCAGCCAACCACTGTACCTCCTGGGGTGTTGACCGTGACAGCAACTGGCGCGGAGACAGTCGAGGCACCGCCGCTATCGTACGCTTTCGCCGTCAGAACATAGCTATTTGCGGCAACACCTGTCCAACTAAAGCTATAGGGGCTACTAGTAACTGTGCCCACGAGCGTACTACCATTGTAAAACTCAACTTTGGTAATTGTCTTGCTATTCTTCGCGCTCGCGCTCGCAACCAGATTTATAGTGGCTGGTGACGTGAAAGATTGACCTGTGGTCGGACTGGTCAGGCTTACAGAAGGTGATGGGCCACCCGTAGCGGCCAGGCTGATCAGATGATCATGAAGTCCCGCCCCGTACGTGGTTGGGGTTCCAGTGTAGTCGGTGATAAGTACCGGACCTGCACTACACCCTCCGGTTACCACGGTCCAGGTCCAACCAAGATAGCCGATATTTTCTGAATCGAGCCAGTTCATCAGGCCATCTGTAAAGCTCTGTCCACAACCGTTTTCTCCAATTTCACCAGCCAGCACAGGCACTTTGGCCTCCACAGGTGCTACCTGCGCATTCCAACAGGTGATACTGGCACAAGTGTTGAAGTTATAGATGTGAGTCGAAGCAACCAGATTATTCTTAGGGTCAGTCGGTTCATTTGCCAACCAGCCAGTCAAGTCATTGGCGTAAGCAAGGCCACCAAGCATCAGGATGTTCGTTGCTCCAGTCGCACGTACGGTGTTGACCAACGTCTGCATCCCGGCAACGGCAAAACTTACGTCGGAACAGGGGCTGGCACCTGGTGCAGTACTCCCATTTTTCCAACATGACCAACTGGTGGTATAAGGTTCGTTATAGAGGTCAAAAATTACTGAGGAATTGCTCTTAAAGGTGTTGGCGACTGAGGTCCAGAAGGCAGGCGCATGGTCCAGGTCGGGCATGGGCTCCTGAGCAAGCGATTGGTTCGCGCCGCTGTTATTCCAGTGTAAATCCAGAATA
This sequence comes from uncultured Chloroflexia bacterium, assembly GCA_963850365.1. Taxonomy (GTDB): domain Bacteria; phylum Chloroflexota; class Ktedonobacteria; order Ktedonobacterales; family Ktedonobacteraceae; genus Dictyobacter. The sequence continues at coordinate 11,539 of CAWKKX010000073.1, read as the reverse complement.
ACGATTATGCCATTCTGATTGAGTAAACTTACCCAGTTGACGATATCTGTCTGATACTGGGCCGCCGTTTTGCCATTGGCAGGCTCACCATTGATACCAAGCCAGCAATCCTCGTTCAATGGCACACGCACAATGTTGATGTCCCAGGTCAACATAGCACTGACGGATGCCTGATCAACCGGACCATCGAAGTCACTGGTGGCCCCCGTCGCTCGACAGGCATACTCAGTACCCATGCGATTCGCACCACGCGGCACAATCACATGCCCACTGCCATCCTCAATCTGGTTTCCAACGACATGCAGTCCAGTCGCAACGCTAGCTGCATAGACATGGGTTGACGAGTGGATAACGGTTGCCACTGCTACTGAACTAATGAGTAGTATGGCCACTGCAAACATTAGCAGTCGAAAGCGTCCGCTGCTTTTCATATAAGCCTCCTTGCAATAAGTTTTGTATACTTTGTAGGTTCGGATCGGAGATCATAAAGGCACTTACAACAGGCTGCAAATGCGTACTAGCCTGATGAATTGAACACCATTTACATACAGAAGAGGCACCAACAGGGATATAAAAAACTGGGGCGGTACAGTCATGGCATACATCATCGAGATTAAAGCCTCCTTGCTGAACCTCTACAAACAAAAGCCACAATTGCCAATTTCGCGCTGGAGTACCATCAGTAAGCTGCTCATGAGCATCTACGCTCTAGAGCTTTTCGAACGTGATGAACTGTTTGTACAATACGGCGGATTTTGCCGCCGACTTTCTAGGAAAGACGGATACTGCAAAAATTATAAACTGCAAAAGTGCTTTGTGTCAACGCAACAGAAAACATGTTTAGTCTCTTTTAAGAGCAATAACGTAAATTTTCCTTGTTTTGTAGCATCAACTTCTTTTCTTCACCCACTCACCTTCTCGCAATTTACCAAAATAGCGGCACTAACTATTGACATCGGCACATATATTATCTATACTTGACTTTGTAACCGATTACGTAATCGGTTACGGTAGCGATACCAAGCAGACTAAGTTCGATAGCGGGTCACCTTTTCTTTCTGGTTACTAAGATCCTGGCCCGGCTGCCGTTCTAGCGCCACCCATCTGAGAGGGATGATATGACTGAGAAGATTACGATTCAGGATATTGCTCGTATAGCCGGCGTATCTAAGGCAACCGTTTCACGCGTCTTGAATGAAAAACCTGACGTGGACCCGGTTACCCGCGAGCGTATCCTGCGTATTATGGAGGAGCAAGGCTTTGTGCCCAGTATCACCGCTTCCGGGTTAGCGGGAGGGCGCAATCGTCTTATTGGCGTTCTCATTCCTCCTCTCAACTGGCCTCTCCTCCCTGAGCTTATGCGTGGCGTCGCTGAGATCGCTGAACAGACTCCCTATGAACTGGTTCTCTACAGTATCAGTTCTATGAACCATGAACGCGACCGTCGTAAGGTTATTGATCGTATTCTTACGACAAAACTCACTGCTGGCTTGCTGGCTATCTTCCCTGGTCAATCCGCCCAATATATGTCAGAGCTGCATCGGCAAGGGTTCCCGGTCGTCCTTTTGGATGACCAGTATCCACCCCCTGCTAATATGCCCTGGGTTGGCGCTGATAATCGTCGTGGAGCTTATGAGGCTACTCGTCACTTACTCCAACTCGGTCATCGACGCATTGCCCATATTCAGGGCCCTATGAAATGGACTGTCTCACATGATCGCTTCCAGGGTTACTGTGATGCATTACAGGAATTTGGCCTTGTTCCTAACCCCGCTCTGGTGTCTGAAGGCGATTTTATGCCTGCAAGCGCTCGTTCCATCGCTGATGCTTTCTTTTCGCTTGGAAACTTTGAACGCCCTACCGCTATCTTCGCCGCCAGCGATCTGATGGCTTATGGGGTGATGTCTGCCGCTGAAGAACATGGGCTTCGCATTCCTGATGATGTCGCTCTGGTTGGCTTTGATGATACTTCTCCTTCAGCTCTTTTAAAACCTCCTTTGACTACTGTTAGCCAACCTTTCTATAAGATGGGCCAACGCTCTATCAGTCTGCTTTTGAACCTCATTGAGGATGTTCAAGTACCTTTACGACGATGGTATGAGCAGGATGATGATCGTCAGCTGCATTTTGTTCCGGCTTCATCTAACATGCATATTCAGTTGCCGACTAATCTTGTAGTTCGTGCTTCTTGTGGTTCTCCGCTCCCTAAAACTCGGTCTTCTATATCTGAACAGGAGAGTGCCGATTGATACTATGTTCTAGCTTTCAGTATCCTCAAGCAGATCGACCTTCTGTCTCAACTCAATCAGGCCGCTCATACCTTGAGGATTGTACATAGGAAGGCCGAAACGGTTAAGTGCCTTTGTACCAGGGGCTAATTCCTACGCTTTTTCTTGAAAATCGCTTCCTTCTTAAGCAAACATTCTTGTTTGTTTAGTCATCCTGTTGTTCTGTTGTAGTTATTTTGAAGAGATGGCTGGTTCAAAAGACGATGCCGTTGTTCTTCCGATTTCGTTCTTTCTTTTCTCTGGATCACAGTCTTTTTAAGGCCAGGACGGCCTTTGTGGGGATTCTTTGTCCTTTTTCCCGCATCCCTTTCCTATTCATGGATTATTACGATTTTGTCACCGTCCTGCTAGCGGCGCTGCAATGTTATGCAGTTCTGATATGTCGGTTCGCAAAGAATCTGGCCTCTAACCTGCCAGTTTCTCAGTATCCATTACCAAGGAGGTTTTTCTGTGTTTTTCTTACCTGCTAAACCTGACTCACCGAAACGGCGCAGACACATGACCACTTTCACTCTGCTCTCTGCATCTGTGATTGTGTTCCTGTTTGTTATGTCCGCCTGTGGAAATTCCCCTGCCACTTCTAGTCAACCGTCGGCTCAAACCAAACATATATTGACGGTTGTCGATTCACCAAAAGGCGATTTTACTTCGAACTTTAATCCTTTTATTGACTCACAGACCTCACGCTATGGCACTCAGGGCTTCCTCTACGAGACTCTGCTGTACATTAATCGCTTCGATAATAAGGTTACTCCTATGCTGGCTGAAAGCTTCCAGCAGGCTCCTGACCTTAGCGCCATTACGTTTACATTACGTCAAAATGTGAAGTGGTCAGATGGTCAACCTTTCACCAGTGATGATGTTGTCTATTCGATTAATGCTTTGAAGACAACTCCTAGCCTCGACCGCAATGGCCTCTGGACCTCTCTCGTTAAGGATGTGAGTGCCCCTGACGCTAATACGGTCAAAGTTACATTACTACATCCTTCTTCTACGGCTCTCTGGTATATCGGTGGTCAGACATTTATTGCACCTAAACATACTTTCGCTAGCGTTTCTGACCTGACTAAATTTACCAATGATACGCCGGTTGTTACGGGACCGTTCACGCTCAAGTCTTTCTCACCTCAGCTGTTCGTGTATCAGAAAAACCCGAACTATTGGCAGGCTAGCAAGGTCTCTGTCGATGAGATTCGTTTACCTTCTCTGGCCTCCAATACGACTGCTAACCTGCTGCTCTCGCGCGGCGATGTAGACTGGGCCGGCATCGGCTATGACCCGAAGCTCGACCCCATCTATGTGAATAAAGATCCTGCTCACAATCACCATTGGTTCCCTACCAGCAATGTTGTGGTCTTGTATTTGAACCTGAAAAAAGCTCCTTTTAATCTGTTACCCGTACGACAGGCTATCAGTCTGGCTATCAATCGCCAGGAGTTACAGCAGAAGGCGGCTCCCTATGCTCCTCCTGCCGCTCCTACTGGCCTTCTACCTGCACAGCAAAACTATACTGCTCCTGACTATACGAATCTTCAGTTCCAGGTAGATACGGCGAAGGCTGAAACCCTGCTACAGGGCGCTGGCTTTACGAAGGGTAGCGATGGCATCTACGCCGATAAGAGTGGGAAGAAGATTTCGTTTAAGCTGAATGTTGTGAATGGTTGGAGCGACTGGCAGTCCGATACTCAGCTCATCGCTAGCGATCTGAAGGCGATTGGTATCGATGCTCAAATCAATACGCTTGGCGATTTCGCTCCTTACTTCTCTGCTCTACAAAGTGGTAGCTTTGATGCTTCGATCTCCTGGACAAATCCTGGCCCAACACCTTACTACATCTATAATTCTATGCTGGCAAGCTCAAATACTGCTCCCCTTAACCAGAATGCTACTTCTAACTGGGAGCGCTGGCAAGATCCTACAACTGATAAACTCCTGCAGCAGTACGCTACATCTCCCGATGAGAGTACTCAAAAACAGGCTATTCAGGGCATAGAGAAGGTTATGGTTGAGCAACTTCCGACGATTCCTTTGACTCTCAACCCTTATTGGGATGAGTATACAACGAAACATTTTGTCGGTTGGCCCGATGAGAAAAATCCGTATGCTCTTCCTTCTCCTACGAATTACCCTGATAACGAAATGGTTGTCCTGAATCTGAAACCAGCTGCGTAAACTGTAACGCCTCATTAGTTGATGGGTGGGAGGAGTACCTCGTTGGTGCTCCTCTACCCTGCTCCCTTCTCGCGACAAAAACAATTTCCCTTTTATTAGTACTGGTAAGGAGTGACAGGATGCGTCACCTACTACGTCGCTGTGGTTTCTATTTAATTGCGTTGTGGGCTTCGATCACGATGAATTTCCTGATCCCGCGCTTAATGCCGGGTGATCCCGCTGCTGCTCTTATGGAACGCTTCCAGGGACAGAATATTACTGCGAATACATTACACGCGCTCCGTGAACAGTTCGGGATTAGTTCCGAACCTCTGGGGGTGCAGTATATGCAATATCTTAATAACTTGCTGCATGGCAATCTTGGACTCTCGATTACTGCCTATCCTGCAACTGTGTCTTCTGTGATTGGCGAACATCTAAAATGGACGCTTGGTTTGGTGGGCGTGGCCGCGGTTATGAGCTTTGTTCTCGGCACTCTGATTGGTATAATCGTGGCCTGGAGGCGCGGCTCTCTCTTAGATTCAACGCTACCACCTCTCATGACGTTCTTCTCTGCTATCCCTTACTTCTGGATGGCTCTGGCTCTTTTGTATGTCTTTGGCTTCATCCTCAATTGGTTCCCGGTCAGTGGGGGCTATGATGAACTCAATCTGGCTGTTGGATGGAGCTGGGATTTCTTCTTTAGTGTGATTCAACATGCTATCCTGCCTGCCCTGACTATTGTTATTAGCTCGATTGCAGGCTGGACTATTGGCATGCGGAATGCTATGCTTACTACATTGTCTGAGGATTATGTGCTTATGGCTCAGGCTAAAGGGTTGAGCGAAAATCGGGTGATGCTTACTTATGCTGCTCGTAACGCTATCCTGCCCAGTATTACTGGCTTCGCTATGTCGCTTGGCTTTATCGTCGGTGGCTCTCTGCTGACTGAGATCGTTTTCTCATATCCTGGCATTGGCCTGACTCTTTTTAAAGCGGTGGTTGGCCTGGACTATGCACTGACTCAGGGCATTTTCCTGGTGATTGTGGTCGCTGTTCTCGCAGCTAATTTCTTGTCTGAATTGATGTACACGCTCCTCGATCCTCGTGTACGGCAAGCAAGGGGGTAACCGTATGTCAAAAAGTGAAATGGATGCGGACTATCCACAAGAAACTGCGGTACAAGATAAACATGAACTGCAATCTCCGGCTACACTCTATGTGCCACCTCTAGCGGCCATGCCTCTTGTTACAAGTTCTGATCTTTCTACAGCAAACATACCTCCTGTTCTTTCTGTGAAAAAACCTGGTATATTGGCACGCGTGGGCCTCTGGTGGCAGACAATACTCGCAGCTTTGACGGCTAATCCGAAGATGTTAACTGGTGTCTGTATTCTGGGTTTCTTTGTCCTGGTTGCGATCTTTGGCCCTTTCTTGCTGCGGCAGAATCCTGCTGCCTTCTCCAATGATCTCTTCCAACCCCCTTCGTCTACCCATTGGCTAGGGACAACTCAAAAAGGTGAGGATATCTTTTCACAGGTAGTGGCGGGGACGCGTGCTTCTCTGCTGGTTGGCTTTGTCTCCGCTGTCGGTGCTACGGCTCTCTCGGTCTTCTTTGGCCTGGTCACTGGCTACTTTGGCGGCATCGTGGATGAGGTTCTGTCCCTGGTGATGAATATCTTTCTGGTGATTCCTAGTCTTCCTCTGGCGATTGTGTTGGCGTCTTTTATTCCTTTTAAGGGTCCTGGACCGATTATCATTGTGTTGTTGATCACTAGCTGGGCCTGGGGCGCTCGTGTTTTGCGCTCTCAAACTCTTACGATGCGTAACCGCGATTTTGTGCAGGCTGCGCGTGCCGTTGGCGAGACTCCTGCTCGCATTATCTTCGCGGAGATTCTGCCCAATGAGATTGCGCTTGTGTCGGCTAGTTTCGTGACGACTTTCATCTATACTATTCTCGCCGATATTACGCTGGAGTTTCTTGGCCTGGGCGATGTGAGCGTGACAAGCTGGGGGAATATACTGTATTGGGCTCAAAATGATCAGGCTCTCTTAACGGGGGGCTGGTGGCTCTTCATCCCACCAGGCTTATGTATCGCTTTGCTGGGAGCCGGTCTGGCTTTCCTTAATTATGGCATTGATGATCTCGCTAACCCTCGTCTGCGTCGAGAGCGAGCACCACGTCCTGCGAAAAAAGGGGCCTCGGCATGAATAATAATGATACGGTTCTGGAAGTTAATTCGATCTGCGTGGACTATGCGGCTAGCAATGGTACTGTGCATGCGGTCAATGATGTGAGCTTTACTTTGAAGCGCGGCGAGGTCCTTGGCCTGGCTGGCGAGAGTGGTAGTGGCAAATCTACTCTGGCCTATGCTATCTCGCGCTTGCTCCGTCCCCCTGCTCTGGTGACTCAGGGTGAGGTGCTTTATTATCAGCGCAAAAGCGCTCAAAACTTAAATAGTCTTGCTCAAAACCTTGATTCCACCGATTCTGTTGAAGATATCGATGCAATTAAGCCTGTGGATATTCTCAAGCTGACGCCGAAACAGCTCCGTGCGTTCCGTTGGCAAGAGCTGGCGATGGTCTTCCAGAGCGCGATGAATGCTCTCAATCCGGTGCTCAATCTTGAGGTTCAGATCACCGATGTGATCAAGGCTCATCGCCCTGATATGAGGAAGGATGAACAGATTGCCAGGGCCAAAGAGTTGTTGCGCATGGTGGGTATCGCGCCTGATCGCTTGCGTAGCTATCCTCACGAGTTGAGTGGTGGCATGCGTCAACGTTCGATCATCGCTATTGCGCTTGCCCTTTCCCCGGAAATCATTATTATGGATGAGCCAACGACGGCATTAGATGTGGTTGTTCAACGCGATATTCTGACGGAATTGTTGGCTCTCAAAGAGCAACTTGGCTTCTCTATCATTTTCATCACTCACGATCTATCTCTTCTTTTAGAAATTGCGGATAAAGTGGCCATTATGTACGCTGGAAAGCTTGTGGAGACGGCTTCCTGTGAAAGCCTCTCTACGCATGCACTCCATCCATATACCTATGGGCTTTTGCATTCTTTTCCTTCTTTACATGGACCTCGGCGCAAAATGACTGGCATACCTGGCTCTCCGCCTGACCTTCGTGCGGTTCCTCCTGGTTGTCCATTTCATCCGCGTTGCCACTTTGCTTTCTCTGCTTGCCAGACAGTCGTTCCTCAACTTCTGCATACTGATACAGCACAGATGCAGGAACAGGTTGCATGTCATCTCTACGACTCTACCCTTCATCCTGCAGGACCGCCTACAAGCCTGGCAAACGAGCTTGTTTCAACCACTACGACACACAAAAATAACTCGACTCAGGCTACTGGGATGCTTCCAGCCATACGAAAAGAGAATTTGTCATGAGTACAGATAGAGATATGAACGGCACATCCATTACATCTACCACATCTATTATGAATGATGCGATCAAGCGGGATGCCGCTCTCTTACCGGGCACTATTCTGCTAGAGGCAGAGCATATACGCAAAGATTTCCCTTTAGGCGGTTTTCAATTTGGTAAATTCGGCTCACAGCGTGCAGTCCATGCTGTGGAGGATGCTTCTTTGACGCTGCGTGCCGGCTCTGCAACTGCTCTGGTGGGCGAGAGTGGTAGCGGTAAGACGACTGTAGCTCGTCTGCTTGCTGGTATGTATGTTCCTACGTCTGGATCTCTGCGCCATCTTGGTGTCCCGGTCAGAGCCAAAAATGAACGTGAGTTACGTGCCTATCGTCGCCACGTTCAGCTGATCTTTCAGGACCCATTCGCTTCTCTCAATTCTGTTCATACGGTTGGCTATCATCTCAGCCGCCCGCTGCGCATTCATGGACACGCCCGCACTGAGGCAGAAGTATTACAGGCTACCTTGTCGCTGCTCAAGCGTGTTAGTCTTTATCCACCAGAACAATTTATTGAGAAATATCCACATCAATTGAGCGGCGGTCAGCGTCAACGTGTGGCGATTGCACGTGCTCTGGCCGTACAACCAGAGGTATTGCTTGCCGATGAACCCGTCTCGATGCTGGACGTGTCGATTCGCCTGGATGTTCTCAATCTGTTGTTGCGTCTCAAAAATGAGGAGCACCTGGGTGTTCTGTTTATCACCCATGATATTGCCAGCGCCCGTTACTTTGCCGAAGAGACGCTCGTGATGTATGCAGGGCAAATCGTCGAAGGCGGACCCAGCGATGAGGTCATTCAAGATCCCAAACATCCTTACACTCAATTATTGCTTGCGGCCGCCCCTGACCCTGATCGCATGAAGGCCCGTTCCGCACATTCACATCAGCCACAAATTATTCCGGCGAAGGTGGCTCGCGGCGAGCCCCCTAGTCTGATTAATCCACCCAAAGGCTGCCGGTTTCACCTGCGTTGCCCAAAAGCAATGCCGGTATGCAGCGAACGTTTCCCTGCTCGTACCGATCTGGGTGCGGGCCATTGGACACACTGTTTTCTCTATGGCGATGAAAGCACTACCTCTCACGATGTAGCCGCTCCATCTCCCACACCAACAAAACTGTAGGAGGATGAATGAGTATTACAGACGAAAAAAGAGAAGATGTACATACTGGACACACAGATCCACAAAGCGAGTTCGATTTAGGATCATCTTTTCCACCTGGCTTTCTCTGGGGTGCAGCTACCGCATCCTACCAGATAGAAGGCGCTACACAAGAGGATGGACGTGGACCGTCAATCTGGGACTACTTCTCGGCGCTTCCCGGCAAAACGTATCTTGGCGATACTGGCGATGTTGCCGTTGATCACTACCATCGTATGCAGGAGGATGTGGCGTTAATGGCTCAGATGGGACTGAAATCCTATCGCTTTTCGATTGCCTGGCCCCGTGTACAACCTACTGGCACTGGCAATACCAATGCTGCTGGGCTCGACTTCTATGATCGTCTTGTCGATACATTGCTGGCTCACGGTATCACTCCGCTCGCTACTCTCTATCATTGGGATCTCCCGCTCGCTCTACATGAGCGCGGCGGATGGACCAATCGTGATACCGCTTATGCCTTTGCAGACTATGCAGAAATTATGACTCGATGCCTGGGTAACCGCGTTGATCATTGGTTAACTCACAATGAGCCATGGTGCACGGCTTTCCTGGGTTATGGGATTGGCATACATGCACCCGGCATAAAGGATACACAAGCAGCTGTTGATGTCGCTCATCATGTGATGGTTTCCCATGGTCTTGCTCTGCCACGTATGCGTGCTCACACAAGACCTGGCGCTCAATTGGGGATCGCCATCAATCTCTATCCAGTCTATGGTATCGATAATAACCCTGAAACACAGCACGCCGTCAAGCTGATGAACGACTTTAAAAATGGCTGGTTTATGGACCCTATCTTCAAAGGCGAGTACCCGGAACATCTCTTTGAACACTTCCAGGTCTCTCCTCCGCCCATCCTTTCCGGCGATATGGAGCTCATTTCCTCCCCCATTGATTTCCTGGGCATCAATTATTATACGCGTACACTTGTGCGTACTAATAAAGGGCAGGCACCCAGTTGCTTCTCGGATTTGCAGGAGGTGACTTCAATTCCCGATTCTCTCTATACTGCTATGAACTGGGAGATTTATCCACAGGGCCTGGAGGATATTCTACGCTGGGTGCATACAAACTATGCTCCTCCTGCTATCGCCGTGACTGAAAATGGCTCTGCCTTTGACGATCAATGGCAGAACAATGACAGTCACATTCATGATTCTCAACGCCTCTCTTATCTACGTGAACATGTTCGTGCCGTTGAACGCGCAAGTCTCAGCGGAGTTCCCATGTGTGGCTATTTCGCATGGTCGCTACTTGATAACTACGAATGGGCCGAAGGTTATAGCAAACGCTTCGGCCTTGTCTACGTGGATTATCCCACACAACAACGTATTGTCAAAGACAGTGGTCATTGGTATACACAATTTATAAAAACACAATCCACTCCTCCACAAGAATGACCGGTGAGATGCATAAACTTTTGCTAGGTTTATGCATCCACTTCATCGAGTGGCATCGTGTTGATGTATATTTGACTATTCTTTCTACGGCATGAAAGGCTGGTTTATATGTCAAGCGAAATCAAGCGGCTCAGGCAAGAAATTGAGCTGCGATGTCTGGCAATCAAGCTCTGTCTCAACGGCTACGCTGAAGTGGCTAAACACCAAACTATCGAACACAAATACAACGCGCTTGGAGAGTGCTGGCAAGAATTAGCACAATTCGTCGGGCCTGAAGACGCAAATGAAATTGTTCAAGCGACCTACACCAGCATCATGGCCGAGGAAACAACTAGACAGCTAGCCCATGATGATAACATAGGTTACTGATCGAATAATTTCATTTGCGTGTTTGCAACTATAGGTGGTAAAAAGGGAAAAGTATTGGGAAAATCGATGTATTACACGGCTTGCTTCTTTATAGCCCTGATGTCCAGCAACAAAAACGGGACACTATCACAAACGTTTTTTGCCGTAATGTCTCGTTTTTGATGCAGAACTGCTTGTGCCTACTTACCAATCTCGAAGTACTGCTCTATCAACTCCATATGTTTCGCATCATGTGCGCAAACGGAATCAACTAGCGTACACAATACCTCAGTCGTATCTTCGGACCAGGGCGAACGCACCTCTTCCTGCAACTTCTTATCGTCCAGCTCATCCGTGACAACATGAGTCAGATGCATATGCGTCTCTTCCCAATAGTTGCGTACATCTGGTAAAGACATCTCCTTATCCATCTGTCTCGCTTCCTCAAAAGCCTCATCACTCGATGGCATAACCGGCGGCAGTGGCTGATCATGCGTATATGCCACAAGTAGCTTCTGCACCACCGCCTTTACGTGGCTCATATGTGACAATAAATCTTTGACCGACCAGCCCTCTGGTGTAATCGCCGTCTGCTGCTCCTCATCACTTATATGGCTGATAAGCTTCTGAAATAATGCGTGATCATCCTGAAGCTCATCCAGCAGATCTTGCTGCGTGGGATATCGTTGTGTTGCCAAGTTTCATACTCCTTGTATTCATGCATTTCATTAGAGGCTCCTGCTCCTATTACGTTA
>CAWKKX010000072.1:0-10678 GCA_963850365.1 uncultured Chloroflexia bacterium | reverse complement strand
CATCTTCAATTCTTTTCTCCCCTTGCTGATTTATCACTTTGTAAAATGTGGGTAAGAATCAGATATAAAGGGGAGGGATATAGCCGCCTGTAATGCACTCATTCCAGGATATTGGAAGTGTTCATCCTCTGATACACGAGTGGCGCTACCACAGCCCCAACACTAAAGCTTGCTAAGATACTCAGGGTAGCCGCAGGTGACCACCATCCAGCGTATAATTGTACAGCAGCAATAGTTGCATCAATGGCAAGACTCAAAGCTATAGCGAGTGTCCATTCTACTATAGGCTCTTTAAGATGCAGGAAACGCACTGCTACCATGCCAGGACATATGCAGAGAAACCAGAGTATTATAAGTGGGCGTATAGCGATATCTACAAAGACAAAATTTGCGAGTATAGCGGCGGCGGCAGAAAGAACCACAATGGCAGGCCATAGCCAGTGTAAACTGGGCAGGTATAGGGTTACTTGTTGTTGAGGTATGAGTGAAAAATGTTCTTGATCCTGTATGTCGCCTTCATCATATTTCGTGATCTTTTTCAATTTTAATTCTCCCTATTTTTGACTTGCTTACTACTGAAATGACAATATACTGCTTTTGATGATCTCAGAAAGAGCACCCTGACTTATCAGCACTAAAGGTCCTTCACAAGTTGTTTAATGGGGATGATGAGTGTGTGAGCCAGCCCGCATGTCCATCATCCATGCCAAATAGAAGTGAGCCATATTGTGGCAGGCTACCTGAATAGATACTTTACCTTCTTAAATTTTTCCATGGATATGCATATTTTTCCACGAATTGCAGTATATGTGCATCAGCGTTGCCGTATATCAATTTAAACTTTCCAGTATGAAGTAGACCTGTTTCTAATCGTTGCAATGCATCATCGGGTAGCCCACTCCATGAGTACGCATTCGCCTGCTCCTCCTGCGAAAAAAGAATATATGAGTTGGGATTGTTCTCGTTCTGAAAAAACTGAGCAATTCCATCGGCATCTGTATGCATAACTGCTTCAGGGAAAGAGTGAGCAAGTGTAGCAATCTTATATTTTGTATAATACTTAAAATAGAGAGGAGCATCATTCCAGGCTTCGACGATGAAAGCACTGGTGGGAGCAACGTGATACAAATATTGCACTGCCTTCCACTCATCGCGAGAGATATAATCCACTCGTTCGTCCCCGTAGCGCGTGAATAAGAAAGTACTAAGTAAGAGCGAATTGATCGCGATCATTCTGACTGTTCTCCATGGAAATGTTGCGTGTATATGTACAGTTTTACGCGCCATTATCATCGAATTATCAAAAAAGAGCGACGCGGCAAAAAAGCACATAAATGGCTCTGTAAAGAAATAGATACGCATAAGCATTTCGCCACCATAACTTTGTGTGGCAATCAAAGTCAATCCTACGGTAGCCAGAAGAATGAAGGTGATATCTCGATTCCCTTGCCATAAACGCTTGACCCCCCCAAGCAATGCCAGGAGCCATAGCAGAAGCGTCATATAGAGACGTAGCTTGGCAATAACTGCGTAGAGCGGGTATTCTTTCATCTGCCCGGCAGTAATGCTTTTTGGTAGATTAGCGGTAAAGTCGCCGAGAGTGCCAACGATCCCACTGACGTGTTCGGATAGATATGGTGCAGCCACAATCAAAATCCAGGCAGCGGTCATGGTCGCCATAACGATTGGCAGCCAGAGCGGATAACAACGGCGGAATATAACCAGAGCAAACACACTTAACAGTGTAAAGAAAGGTGTCAGTGGATGGCTAAATACTATGAGTCCGTAGACGAGAAGCAGATAGCACAACAGCCATCGTCGTTTCCACTGCTCAATGTATAGTGGCTGTAGATCTGGTGCTTTGAGCCATGCATAAAACTTTTGCCTTAATGAGGCATCTTTCCCTAATTGTGTCTGCAGCTTTGGTGGCGTTTTAAACCACTTTAAGAGTATCATAATAACCACAAGGTACAGAAAGAAATTCAAGCCTTGCGGGGAAAAGTAATCCTGTCCGACCCAATTAGTCAGTTGAAAGAACAGCAGGCTCAGCCAGACGAGACGTTTATTTGCAGTGATCGATGTAAAGATCACATACATTGGACCAACGTAAATCAGGTTAAAGAAAACTGGTGCCCAACCTGCATAGCTTAAAATGGTAGAGTACCCAAAAACATTTGTGAAAAAGGCGCTTAACACAAAAAATCCCGGCCAATTAAAATAGATATCCACGTAAGGAGCTACGGTCCCTGTTTGCATAATATAATCGGTATAGCCTGCGTGCCGATATACAGGAGTGAAACGAGGCATCTCTTCAATCAGGTTCAAGGTTGCATACAATATTATGATGATGCAAATGAGTTGGAACGCGAGAAGTGGTGCTCGCATCTCACTGCGCTGCAACGTTAAAGTAAAACTGATCACCAGAATACCAAGTGCAGCTATAATTCTGGGCGAGAGTGCCAAAATCAAGCCCAGATCATTCATATCGTTGAGAGATATAGTCTGCAATGATATGGACCACAAGAAGAGAGCAAGAAGAGGAAGCAAGAAGAGGATTATATCTAGTATATCAGGGCGCTTGAAAGTGTATGGAGAACTTACTGCCCTTGCCCTAAATGTCTTTCTACTTGCCTTTAACGATTTATCCAGTATATTAATTTTTGGTAGTGAAGGGAAAAATTGCATGAATTATGCTCCTACCGGTATTTTTAAACATAGTCAATACAAGCCTCGTTCAGTAGTGAAGACACTAAAAGTAGTCAGGTAAGCGCGACCAGATTGTATAAACCAAATAATTCAACTCTTTTTTGTGTAGAGTTTCAGATAGGAGATATACATCTTCTGCGGAAAAACGGTAGTGGAATTGGGATTTCCAGGCCATGCGCTGCCAACCGAGACATTCAGAATAATGTTGAAGGGATGGTCATAAATCCAGTCCTGCCGCTTTGTAAATGTGGCCTTATTGATGGTGGCATAGCTAATACCATCCATAAAAAAGGTGAGATGGTCAGGTTCCCATTGTAACGCAAAGACGTGGAAGTCGTCAGCAAAAGTGCCATGTGGTAACGTGTAAGAGTTTATGAAATTCTCTGGGCCATGCACCGATCCATATAGAGTAGCGGGCTTTTTTTGGCCGATATTCTCCATAACATCAATTTCGCCACAGGCAGGCCAACCAACACTTTCATAATTACTGCCCAGTAACCAGAAAGCTGGCCAGAGTCCTTGACCATGAGGAATTTTGATGCGAGCTTCAAGTAGTCCGTAGGTAAAGCTAAAATGATCTCTAGTACTTATGCGAGCAGAAGTATATTGGCAAGGCCCATACCAGCACCCAAACTTCCCTGTGTCTTCCTTGCGAGCCTCTAGTATGAGACTGCCCTTGCCATCCAGGTAGACATTCTGGTTATCTGTATAGTACTGCAATTGCTTACTACCCCAGCCATTACCACCTACGTCTGGAGTCCACTTGCTCTGACTGGGGGGATCTCCTGCAGGCCCGCTAAAAGTATCCTCCCAGGCAAGTCGCCAGGGAGAAATCGGGCCTCCTGATGCTGCCGTTATTCTCTGTATGCTAGATGCTCTTCCCAGATCGGCATAGCTTATAAGAATATAAAAAATTATTAGCCCCACTATCCCGGTGAGTATTGTTGTATCTCTCACTAATGATGATCGTCTTAAGTGGTGCATCATTGTAGCTAACTGTCCTACATGCATAGTTCTTCTCTTCTAAGCTTTTCGCTGGACCGCGAACCGCACTGGTTTAAGCGATTAGGAATTAATAGTAAGGTTGCATCATACATTCGAGTTTGTGTTCTGTGGGCAAATGCACGATCCGCTTTTTCATCAGCCTCCTATAGACTTGAATAACTATGACAAATAGAAGAAAAACAGCCGTACTGCTAATCGCAACCATCCGCTTTAAAATCTGCACAATTTAATCTCCCTTCAGTCGTTTGTATTATAATACAAATACAATAAATATACAACGCATGAATTCAATTTGATTTTTAATCAAATGCACTCCTGAAAATGCTCTTTTTTAGCACATGCGATATATAGCGAACAAAATCGGCACTTGTTAGCAGGGCGGGAAATGGATCTCTCCAATCAAGATAGTCATAGTTCATAGGCACACAAAAGGATTGAAAGAAGTCGAGGAGCACCTGACTGCGTGCAGGTATACCAGGTCTTCCCTGTTGCTGAAGTGCGCTTACTGTTGATGCCACATCACCACGCAGGTAGCGCATCCACCCACCCACATGATAGCCTGCCACCTGGTTGATACGCTCCTCGTTTGCCCATTGATAAAGGAGATAAGGGAAATCGACGCCTGCATGCACTGCCAGTTCTACTGAGGCCGAGAGGCGCGGATTAATCTCCATGAGGTATGGTTTTCCTGCGCTATCGCGGCGAAATTCGACTTCTGAATATCCCTCTAACTCAATTTCTCGTACCAGTTGTTCAGCTTGCATGCCAATATCTGACGGGATGGCAATACTTTGGCGCAACACAGATGTCCCTCCCAGGGGAGGAGCAGTCCGCTTTGCCCATTGAGCGAAAGCGAGCATAAAAGTGATTATGTGCATAGAGGAAACTCATGGCCTCGCGTCTGCCCGATAGATATTGTTGGAAGAGAGTTGTTACGCCAATGCGCGTGAAGTCTTCAACAACCTGCATTGCCTCATCCAAAGTCGTTACCAGTTTGCCTTTCAAACCAATTTTTTGTTGTTCATGTAATATCCAGGACTGCGTGGGCTTAATCACTGCGGGCAGTCCGATTTCACGAAGAGCATAGGCAACGTCGCTGGTCCCTGTAACTACAACTGAACGAGGAATGCCTAATCCTAAGCGTCCTGCAATCTCCAGGGTTCGCTCTTTGTTCAGGGCTATTTCCAATGCAGAATCTTTGGCAAGCGCAATACGAACACGTTTTTCGAGCTGCTCACGATGGGTTCGAATAAGATCTACATTGGCATCTTCTGAGGTGATGAGAATGCGAGCTCCAGAACGCTCAAGCGCTTGCTCAATCCCCCAGAGGTAGGTCTCCACATTGCCTTGTGTGGGACAAACAAATGCTTGCTGACACCAGCGAGACCAGAAGGCAGGAACATTGGAGTACGTCTCCAATACGGCAACTCGCAGCCCCATCATGCCTAGTGAGCGTAGACTTACTAATGATTGGCGCAATCTTGCTTCGAGTATCAGCGCATCACACTTAGCATGCTCCCTATCCTGTGCCAGGTGGGAGGATGAAAATACGTCATGTACTGGTGAGAACTTGCTTTCATGGTGACCGTTATGAGCAATCTGAGAATTGTCTAAAAATTTGGTCATTGATCTATACCTCACTAAGGGTCGGATATTGCGACAAGACTACTGCTTTCTTATGATTTTGCATGAGTTATGCTCCTGGCAATAGAACTTGCGACGTGGCGAGCAGCAGCATCAGTGCCTACTACAAAACGATAGAGAGGTCCACAGCTTGACACAGATGTGAAGCCGACGAAGTACAAACCGGCTAAGCTGCTTTCAAAGTGATTATTTAGGATCGGCGACCCTTGACGTGTTTGTATCGTAGGAAGTAAGGATGAATGCAACATGGGCAAGTTTTTGATATTGACACGATACCCGGTAGCAAGAATAATGTGATCAGCCTTCAGTATGTTCTGTCTCATCAGAAAGCTGTACTGTTATACCATCATCGACTTCACCTACTTTTAGCACATGTTGTGATTCATGGAGAGAGACTTTTCCAAGCACGCGCGGCTTTAACCATGCAGATCCCATAGGACCATAGCTTCCAACACCGTGTAGCAGCCATGTTTTCATTGAGGTTGGTAGACGCTGGAACATATAAGGATAGTGTTCCAGGCCCCAGCTAAACCATCCAGGCGAGATGCTTGCCTTGGGGTGGAGAAGTCTCCTGGTAAGTGAACGTTGTGTAGAAAGGGCAGGGCCATCCTGAATCCAGGCCAGAGGACGGCTCGTTACCAGATGCACATGGGCACCGCTTTCCACTGCTAGAGCGGACGTTTCTAATGCGCTCTGACCACCACCAATGACTACCAATTGTTTCCCCGCAAACCTCTCGAAAGAATGGTGTTCAGCGGCATGAGACGAGACATCGGGATGCAAATCTTTATATTCCTCTGGCCGGTTGGTATAGTAGCGTAAACCAGGTGCAAGCACAATGTTCCGGCTGCGTACTACTCGACCGTCGGCAAGTGTGATCACAAACTGCTCATCTTTGCGTTCAATTGTCTCCACATAAGTTGTGTCAACATCAGATACCATACGTTTTTGAAACCATAACCCGTAATCGACAAAAGTCTTTGCGGGAAGAGGGTCGAGTGCGTCCTGACCAGTTTCATGGAAATACTGTTTAAGACCGGACTGCTTCTGTGGGTCGGAGATATTGCTTGCCCACCAGTATGAGCGTAATAACATTCCCTCTGGCATATTCTCGCGCCATAGTTGCAACGGTACCCCAAATACTGCTACATTCAGACCATATGCTCGCAAGTGTGCTGCGGTAGCAAGCCCGTAGGGGCCCGCTCCGACGATGGCCACATCATATTGAGCTGTTGTCACCGCATGTTTAGAAAAAGGCACATTGAGTGATGCTGTCATAAAACTTGTCTCCTGTTTTGCTAAAGATTTGTAACGCATGAACACCTGGTGGGTGAATTTCATACAAATTTCAATGATCTCGTTCCGTCTTGTTTCGTTTCATCTTGCCTTGAAGAGTTTGCTGACGTTTCTGCTGATGCAGGTTGTAGCTCGTCTAACTTTTTGCCTTGTGGAGAATGAGTCGCTGCCCGGTACACGACGCTTGCCATATAGAGAGCCTCAATTGCCACAGCCAGGACCCAGCCCAGGCTAAGCCCCAGCAAATTGCCGAGGTGAGCACCCAGCACAGGGCCAACCACTTCCAGCAAACAGCCGATTGCAATAGGGATCATTGCACGGGCCATCTGGTTATGGATGCGGAAGATGGCTATATAGTGATCTTTGATAATCAATGGAAAGGCCCCAAGCCCTAGAACAATAACACTCCAGGTTGCATGTTCTGCATAGGCTGGACCAAACAGGTTCAGGATCTGTCTTGCGTATAATAGCAACAAGCAATTTGCCACAATGCTAGTTGCTAATGAAAGGCTCAAGGTTAATCGAATTTGTCTTACCAGTCCAGCGGGTTGTGCGGCATTCATGGCATAGAGCACCGTTGTGAGCGCATATAGGACAATGGACACAAAATTAGCCAATGTAAAGGAAACATAGAACCATGCGTTTGCCCTTGCCGAGAGCATAATCGTAACCAGTATGGGTAAAATGAGCATAGGTGCTATAAGAGAAAGATTGAGGATGTGATGCTGGAACGCCGTACGTCCGAACTTGCGTACCAAGCTCCATTGCGGCAAGAAAGTCTGTAGCGGCAATCTCCAATCCTTTAGCAGAATAAACCCAAACAGCGCTACTAATGAGAAAACATTCCCTATTGCCCATGTAGCATAAAGTGTCAGTCCAGATCTCTGTGCTAAATAGAAACCTGCCGTTAAAAGTGCCACAAGTTTTGTCAAAGCAAAGAGTGTGTTGCGCCATAGCTGCAGTTCGCTCCGCAATAACCCGATTACTGCCTGATCAAAAACTAAAGCGATGGCTGTGAGACTCACACCAACTGTGAAAATAGCAATATCTTCAGAGTTTGCCTTAAGAATTTGTAGATCCTTCGATATTAGAGGTGTAAGTATCGCAAACACTATGCCAGATACTCCTCCCAAACATCCTACCAATATTATTGCCGTACTCACAAGAGATCGTTCTTTGCCAGGCTGACGTGGTAACTCACCGATTAACAAGGAGCCTAATCCTAGCAGCGAAATTGTTGCTAGCAGTGTCATGGCCGAGATGGATGCTGATGCCATACCCACCGCTTCTGGTGAAAAGAGACGGGTGGCCAACCACCAATATATGAATCCAAGGGTTGATGTAATGAGAGTAGTGCAAACTAAAGATCCCGTATTGAATAACATAATGCGATTAGCCTTTATCCAATGGAAGAGAAATGTTTTCATTGCTTTATTCCTCTTCGGCTTTTCATATAGGCAAATGGTCCGTGCAGTAACCCTTTGCGCTCAGTCACAGTCAGTTCTTCAGGGAAACTAGTTGATTTTTTGCTGTTTTTTGGTGATCGATCACTCAGCATAAAGAAAAGTCCATAAGGGATTTTCATGGCTATGTCGAGCAAGAGGCGAGGATTATCCCAAATGATTTTCATCAAATAAGCCCCTAATCCCATCCCATATCCGTAGATTTGTTTGCTCAAGTCTTTATATTCACGATAGTGCGGATGATAGACAAGGGATGCAGGCTCATAGATTATTGTGTGACCACCCGCCACAACCTGAAAGAAGATTGCGAGATCTTCCCCCGCTCTAGAGGGGCTTCCCACTCCCAGGGCCGGGTCAAATCCTCCTACTTGTTGGAGGAAGCTCTTTGTAAAAGCTATACTGGCACCACTGCCAAACTGACCTGCTGTGTAGGGATACAAAGGCGGTTGTGGATCGTTTCTCATTGGATCAAAAACCTGTCGTGTAAATCCTTTGCTTACTCCACCAAACTCTTCGAACCAGAATTGTGACGGGGTGTACAGTTCGAAAGGTAAGATAAGCCCTGTGACGCATACGACATCGCTGGCAATACTGAATGCTCTGACCATTTCAATTAACCAGTAAGGGTCAATGACAAGGTCATCGTCGGCAAAGGCCAGAAACTCTCCTTTCGCTATTGCCAGCCCACGGTTGCGTGCACTGGAAAGTCCCGGCCGATCTTCGCGTACATACCGTATCTGTGGAACGTCGTCGTAGGTCTGCCGAACAATGTCAGCGGTCATATCTGTACTGGGCGCATTATCCACGACGATGATTTCATAATGTGGATAATGTAAAGTGAGAAGAGAGTTTAAACACCTTTGAATACGCTCGGGTCGATCACGCGTTGAGACGATTACACTGGCAAAAGGCGCTTCAGCATAAAATTTTTCACGTACTTCAATGCAATGTGGAGTGTCAGCAAAAGATAAACCAGCTGCATCTAAATGTAGGGGCACTGGTAAGCCATCTTGTCGCAAATGATCAATGATTTTTGTATGAAATGTATCCCAGAGGCGTTGAACATACTCTTCAGGCTCCAGGGTATCCTTAATAAAAGGAATTTCGACCATCCCTAAAGGTTGTGTATGTATACGTACTATACAAAATGCGCGTCCGTATCGCTGTTCCATTTTTTCGTTGAAAGCTTTCAGAGCTGGCAGTGGTCGGCTGATCTCAATCTCCACCACACAAGCTGGTATCAACGCAGGTATTGACTCGTGGCGAACACTAGTTTCAGTTCGACTCAGAAGGCTATTTTTCGTCATTTCGTTTATTAGCTTCCTTATGCGTTTATTTCGATCTGCCGTAGATACCGAGGTTTTATTAGCGCTGCACATCGTCTAACCTGACGCCATAGCGTTGCACGCGTGTCAATGTACAGATTTATTTCTGGCGTGATAGCTGTTCTGGTGAGTAACTTCGCAAACATTTCACGACTGGTATTTGCCTCTATAGAAAGGCGGACCAGGGCGAAAGGATCAGTGGTAAAAGAACTCATTTGATACTTAACTGCACAGGCCGACGTAAATCCAATTTCTTTGACCTGTCGTTGTATAGCAGATGAGTGACATCCAAATGGGTAAGCAAAGCTCTCCACTTTCTGTCCCAGATGCTGCTCTAAAAGCTCTTTGCTTTGCAAGATTTCTTTTCGGGCTAGAGAAAGTGGGAGTGTATCGAGTTGAAGATGAGAATGTGTATGTGCACCACACTCTATGTTACTCGCAGTGATCTTAGCTAATTGCTTCCATGTGAGCATGGCATGTGATGTTTCACCTTCGCGTCTTAGCCATTGACTGGTACTGCCAATAAACCCGGTCGTGACATAAAGGGTTGCTGTAAAGTCATACTGTTTGAGTACAGGAAGGGCTTCCGTAAAGAAGTCCGCAAAGCCATCATCAAATGTTATCAGAACCGGTCGCTCAGGCAGGAGGGATGGTTTCTGCGTCAGAATATGTACAAACTGTGTGACATTGAGAGGTGTATACCTGTGTTGGTAGAGATAGGCCATCTGATCAGCAAATGATTGTGGCGATACCGCTAGTGGTTTGAATTTCGGATTAATAGTCTGTGAGACGCTATGATACATGAGGATAGGGACTGGTGTCTTTGCCTGCTTAGTAAACATTCTCTATCTCCTTTCCAGAGTGAATTTGCAGTATTGTATTCACAAACTACCTCTTACATTTGCTGTGGCAATAGGTGATTGTAAATCGGAAACCATTGCTGATTGAAAGGTTTTCCCCACGAGATAGCCTGCTATCGTCGTTCCTAATCCAAGGATGATGGCAGTTGAGCGGGCTAAACCGGTCAGGTCATGGTGGAGAAACGCATCAGTTATTCCGCGCAAAATGCCCTGAGGCAATGTATGAAATGTATAACTACGTTCGGCGGCCAGGCTTTTGGGTGAACCATGAAGACTTACAAGTAAAGCTTTGCCCTGCCCTTCGCTATAGCAACGCCTGAGAAAATATGCCCAGGATGTTCGTGGCGCTGAGACACGGTGCTGGATGCTGGCGTCTGGC
>CAWKKX010000071.1:0-604508 GCA_963850365.1 uncultured Chloroflexia bacterium | reverse complement strand
CAACATCTCTTTTCTGACTGGACTAAAACGGGTCAACCTCACAACGCTAAGTTATATCATCATCCCAGTAGTCATAGCGGCGATCCAGGTAGCAGTTCTCACAGAACCGATAGTGATGGGGAAGGGGAAGGACACACCCACAAGAGGCACATCTCTTGCGAGTATCCAGTCGAGAGAGGAGAGCCTGATCAATATGCTCTGTGAGAGCATAGCGAGCTCTGCGGACCTCTTCATAACATGGGCCAAATGGTCGAAACTCAGGGGTGCGTGCTAGCCACAGATACAGGTCGGCACAGGCGATTGCCTGCTCAGCTCGTGCCAGATCATCAGAAGTGGCAAGCTCTTTAGGAGGTTCTGGAGGGGAAGGAAGGTGGTCCCCTTTGACAATCGCTGTGACACACCATCGCCAGTAGAAACGCGACTCCGGTCGTGCTGGCGCGTGAGTCAATTTGACGGTTGCACCCAGGCCCAGGTCCGCTTCTTCCTCTGGTTCCAGCATAGAAGCCAGCTCAATGCGATCCTCAAGATTGGCAGTGCTTATGCAGGATCGCATACTTTCCGCGACAGACTCCAACTCCCGCCAGCGGCGCAGGCGAGCAGCAAGTCGCCCTGAGAGTAAGGCCAGGTCCGAAACCGATGGAGCCACATATGCCTGTCTAATTGGGACAAGGGTCTGCTCAAATCGCTGGCGAAGAAACGCAAGTTCTGCCTTATTGAGTGCCGTGATTATCCCTTGCTCAGAGAAGCCAAACCGTCCTGCCCTCCCTCCAATCTGGTGAACCTCCATTGCGGTAAGTGGTCGGACCATCTTGCCATCATATTTTTGCGTTTCATAGAAACAGACAACATCCGCAGGAAGGTTTAAACCCATACCAATCGCATCGGTGGCAACACAGATCTCCGTCTCGCCAGAGGCAAAACGATCAGCCTGCCGACGGCGAACCTCTGGTGGCAATGCGCCATAAACGATAGAGACTTTGCGTCCCATCTGTTCCAGATCGGCCTTTAGTGCCAGGACCATCTTGCGAGAAAAGGCGACGACAATGGTTCTTGCTGGCAGCTCTCGCAACTTGTAGGGGGTTGTTGCCATCCTAAGTGGGACGAGACGAGAAGATTGCTCAAAAGTAAACGGTTGCCCAACAGCATCAAGGAGTCGTTCTACAAGAGGTTGAGCAGCAAGCGACCCAAGCACGAGCATTTCTTCTGAACGGGCCTCCATCAGAGCACGTGTCCAGGCCCAGCCTCGATCTGGGTCTCCCAACATATGAGCTTCATCAATAACCACGCATCCTCCTCCAGAACGGGCATCAAACATTTCAATCGTGGCGGCTGTGATCTGTGCTCCTCTTACAACTATCTCCTCTTCCCCTGTGAGGAGATTGCAAGCAATCCCTCTTCGATTGAGAGCATCATAAACTTCATAGGCTAACAGGCGCAACGGTGCCAGATACCAACCACTGCTGATAGCAATTAATCGTTCAAGCGCGGTCCAAGTCTTTCCACTATTCGCCTCACCCAGCAGAACTTTGACGCGTTGATACGCACGCTGTTCATGTCTCCAGTCCGGGAAGCTTGCAATGAGCTGCTCACGAAGCATGCGCTTTTCTGCCTCTTCACGAGCTTTCTGCTCTTCTTCCGCAGCATTCCTTGAGTGTTGAATAGCTTGCCAATTGTCATCGAGCACTTTCTGGTAAAGTGGATACGTAGCTGGCAATTCCCAACGCTCTCTGACTTCTCCCCAGGTGGCTCTCGTTGTGGAGATGCCAAGTTTTTTCAAACGGTGGTACATACTACTCCGATGGACTCCACAAGCTACTGCCAGGTCACGAGTTTCAGAACGATGAAACCTGCTATCTTCTCATACAGTTCTTCCTGTGTGGCAAAGGCCTCAACGATTGAGGCTGCTATACGGAGCCGGTCATCTGGGTCTCTAAATGCCGGGACAATCCCCCGCTGTATAGCTGCCAGAAGGGCTTTCTCAGGAAGGCCAATCCTCCTGGCTGCAGGTTGAGTGCGGTAAGTGCGACTCACAACCTGTGTACGATTGGTTCTGCCCGCTTTCGCCCCTGGACGTAGAGTCTCTCCACATAGGTCAAGCACCTTCTTCCATAGCTCCTCCCTTGCCTGGACGAGCACTTTGATCTCGGATTTTGCTTACTGGAGAGCTGCTTTTTCCTCAATATCGCTTCGTCTCATCCACCAATGCTCGTAAGGAGAAAAGGAGGTAGTCAGGGAGATCTTGCTTACCTGCTTTTGCTCAAGCAACCAGCGTCGCTGGCGGTCATTGAACTGGCTATTCCATTGCTGCTCATTAAAGATGCCTGTAGCGTGAGAGGTGAGCGTAGCTGTAGCCGCTGATCTGTCGCGCTCTTCCTGTCTGCGCGTGGTCAAAAAAGCTGTAAGTTTTGTACTGATGGTGACACGGAGGGGATCAAAGACCAATTTGTCAGTAAGAGCGAGTATCTTCTGCTCCTGGAGCCTGAGCAGTACGTCATGATAATCTGGAATATCTTGAAAGCTTTCGAGCCAGAGACAGCCCTCGTGACTCTGATCGAGTCGCAGAGTAGCCTGAATCTCATCAGGACAGGTTAATGCATCAATACGATGTTTGCGCGTCTGAGCCAGTTCTTGAATGGTTGGACCAGCCACTGTCCCATCGCTTGCTATTGCTGGAATTTGTGGGAAAGACCATTTTTGCTTCCGACAGACCTCCTTCCATGACACACGAGAAGCATCAAAAAACATTAATCCCTCGCAATCTACTCCTGCACATCTCTGAGAAACTTCTTTGCTTATTGATTTCCAAGAGCCATTCATCTTTTTTACATCAAAGTTCTCATGAATCTGCCACCATTCGAGATATCCCTCAGGAACATGTTTCACCAGCTCTACAAGTAAATCGATATTAAAAGGCTTTTTTCCCATCTACTCTCTCCACTTTGCGCTCTCGCTTTGTGCCCATAAACGACTTCTTTACTGCTTTTGGAACTAGAACGCCCGTTTGAAGGATAACAGAACAGAGTGATGGTGTCAAGGCTCTTTTTGCTCTGCTGGATAGCATAACATGTTGACACCCTTTACCAGTAACGATCTCAACCAATACTCATGATATACAAGTAGTACTCAAAGCACTTACCAAGAAACCGGAGGAGCGTTTCGACTCCGTGCGTGCCTTCGCCACGGCCTTCGAGCAGGCCGGCCTGGATACTCCCGCGTACCCTGCTCAGTTCATGTTATCCGCATCAACCATCACCATAGAACTTGCCCCCGAACAGAGCCAGGACTATTGAAAACCGTTTACACTGGCGACGCGATGTGACCCTGCGTGAAGATGGCCGGTCCGGGTTCACAAAGGCGATGCTCCTCGTGTTCTGGCTGTGCTCAACAGTTTTTTGCTGGCGACTCTCGATTTCCTGGGGTTTCCAACGTGCCCAAGCAGATGCACATCTTTGACACTCATCCTTTGCTCACTGTTCGCCTTTTGCTTGGCTCTCTCTTGACTTTTAAATAGCCCTGGTCCATACCTCATAAGCATAGATTTTTTTATACGGATGATTTATAATAAAAATCTGTCAAAGCGTCAGCGAATCATGTAGGGCCGCACTAACAGGTAAAGATCCCAAAAGAGATGACATGCGCTATGCAACGGCAAGCTTCTGGTGAAGCTCGTATTATTCCTATTCTCCTCTGTTCCACTGACTGGCAAAATGCTCCATTTGGTAATTTGCAAGGTTTACCGCGCAATGGCAAGCCAGTCACCTCCTCACCAAATCATGACAAGGTCTGGGCAGAGGTAGCACAAGAAATTCGGAATTTATGCAAAGAGCTAAGCGTAGAAAAAACAGAAAGTGTCTAATACTAAAAATTACACATACAAAGGGAATATAACTCAAAATGCCTACAGTCAATATATTCTATTGTTATGCACGAGAAGATCAAGATCTACGAGACAAACTCGAAAAACATCTTAGTATAATGAGACAGCAGGATCAGATTACTACCTGGCATGATCAAGATATTAGTGCTGGTAAACAGTGGAAAGATGAAATAACTTTACACCTCAACACAGCAAATGTCATCTTATTACTTATAAGTTCTAGCTTTATACACTCAGAATACTGCTATAGTGTGGAGATGAAACATGCATTGCAAAGACATGATAGGGGTGAAGTAAGGGTAGTTCCTATAATTCTTCGTCCCGTCGATTGGGAAAACGCGCCTTTTAGCAAACTTCAAGTTCTACCTTCGAACGGTACACCTATTGCTAGTTGGAAAGATCAAGATGAGGCTTTTGTAAATGTGGTGAAAGCAATACGAAAAATAGTCACAGAACTACTCATAGATCAGCTAAAACATGAGAACTTCCATGACTATTTAGAGAAAAAATATTTAGAAGCTCTAACTACCTATAACCAGACTATAGACATTGATCCTTATAATTCTCCAGCTTACAGTAATAAAGGTGATGCTCTCTACGCTCTAAAAAATTATGAAGAAGCATTAATAGCCTATGAAAAAGCATTACAGCTTGATGTGGAAAATGCAATGGCACACAATGGCAAGGGAAAAGTGTTGTGTAAACTTCATCTTTATGAAGAAGCTCTGAACGCTCATAATGAGGCAATCAAACTTAACCCTGGTTTTGCGGAAGCTTACAGGGATAAAGCAACAGCACTAGAGAAGCTGGCAATCTTGGCCCGTAATAAAGCTGATGAACTTGAGAATCAGCAAACTTATTCGCCTATTGTACTCTTGGACCAAGAAAGAGACAAGGGATCTATTCGTTTGGGAGAGATGATCAGCGCAGGAAAAATCCAGACAGGCGAGCGAGTTTATGTCAGTAAAAAACCCTCTCAACTTGCAAAAATTGTAGATGGACGTACAGTAGAATTTCAAGGCCGACAAATGTCAATTAATGAATGGGCTAGAAAAATGGCAGGTTGGTCTTCTATCAACATTTATAGCAATGTTTATTTGGAGCGTACCAAACAACCATTAGAAAATTTGCGAGAAGGAATATAGGATTAGCTTTATTCCAAATGAGCTTCTTCATTATTTTCATGGAAAATGGTATAGGCTTTTGGTAGCACCATAGTGTTCAAATTACAGTGTTAGGAATGCAAAAAGAAACACGTGCTCCGAGAGACGTCTCTAGAGACTTGAAAACTTGGGATCACAACGTATATCCTCGATTCACCCAATACTGCCAATCCTCAATGGCTTGCTGGGCCTCCTCCTCGACCTGAATACCTTCGAGCTGCATTAAAGGCACGGCAAACTGGCGGCGCTTCCACTTGATCAACACAAGCATATTATGCTCACACTCTTCTTCTGGAGCCATTGCTACCACTTTGACTTCTTCTCCTGGCTCCAATGGCGAGGTTGCGCGGTGAACAATGCAACGGGCAGAGAACGGAAACTGCAAGGTGTCGGACAAATAGTTATACCAACTCATCGCTTGCTCTTCGGGACCGTAGGCGTCCACGATAATTTCCATGTGGATACGCTCTTCACGCTCTTCATCTTTGTCGGGGCGAGTCATCTCTTTCCTCCTGATGATATCTATAAAGATCAAGAATCTGCAAAACTCTATCATCCGGCTCCTTGCTTCTCAATAGTATATAACAAACGCCAAGCTAAAGAATTGAGAATTGGGCTTGACCAGGGGAAGGTTACGGTCAATAACAATCGGAACCAGCATGGTGTACAACTCATCGGTGAGCCCGCTTACGACTATATCTGAAGTTTTTCTGCAAAACTATGCTTCTTCATTAGAATAGCTAACGACCCATGTCATCTCTTCGGCCATTCTGGGCGTGGGAGCGACCAAACGTTTATCGGCCGTTCGCTGGGGAGTCGCCAGGCACATCATCGTGGCATGGGTGGTAACTATTCCCGCATGCATCGCTCTCAGCTGGGCCATCTACTCCCTGCTGCATCTGGCAACAGGGATCAAGTAGATCGGCTCCATGAGCTTTGACAAGATATTTGCTACTATTCGTGAATTTTTCTTCTAAACGATTATTATGGCGTTACCTGCTGTTGCTGGTGCAGCAGTGTGTAAAGTTCATTGACGAGGTTCGTTCCATTGGGCGAGCCAAGTCCTGTGCAGGCATCCCAGCCGGGTCCGGCGCTATACGCTCCGTTGGTTCCCTGGGTTATGTCACGGAACGCGTTATTTTGTTGCAGGGCCTGGTAATTTTGGTACAGCGTAGGATTAAGGAAGCCAACTGATCGGCCGAGCCGCTGATTTATGAGGGCGATTAAGCCTGCCCAGAGCGGAGCCACGGCACTTGTGCCGCCGATAACTATATCTTGCCCATCGACACGTACTTTATAACCCGTCTGTGGATCGGCATTGCCTGCCACATCGGGTACGCCTCGTCCAACAAACTTATCAGGATTGGCTGATGGGGGAACGTTAACATTGGTCTGCCATGTTGGCAAGGTATATTTCTCACTCACCCCGCCACCTGTCGCCGAGTTGGTCCCCTCGTTCCATACGACCTCGCTCGTGATCTGCTGGCTACTGGCCTCTAGCCGCGTACCACCGCAGCCCAGGACATAGGGATCGGACGCTGGAAAATCAACGTGGGCCAGCCCATCGGTCTCACCATCACTGGAGCCATTATCGCCTGCCGCAACGCATACGGTGACGCCCAACGCGGTGGCAGCCTGGAATGCCTGATCCATTGTCTGCCGGCTCTGATCGGTCCACTGATCTTCAGCACTTCCCCAACTAATCGAGATCACCGATGGCTTGTTTGTGGCATCATGGATGGCTGTAGTGATCGCGTCTACGAAGCCACGATCCGTGTTGGGCGCGAAGTAAACGACGATATGCGCCCCCGGAGCAATAGCGCCAGCTACTTCGACATCCAACTCAACCTCTCCATCCGCGCTATTGGGATCGCCAGTGGGAGCATTGTTACCGCCATCAACCGATACGCTGGTGACTTGCGGAACAGGAATATTCAACTGCTGAAAGTAGGTTGTGAGGTCACTGGTATTGTAGCCGCCTCCAAGCTCGATGAGGGCGATGGCTTCCCCCTGTCCATTCAGGTTCGAGGGGAAATTATAAAGTTGGGCCAGGGTACGCGGGTCGTAAGAGACGCTGGCTGCATTCGGTCGCCTGGTCGAGGGATCATAGTAACGCAACTGATAACGGGCCTGGGGACGATCATCAAGGCCGAGTACGCTTTCCACGCTCTGGGCAAGGTTGTTTGGAACCATCAAAGGTCCGGTGCGCCCGCGATAGGATGTGTTGTCGTACTCGTAGCGTTGCAGTTCGGTCTTGAAGGCCGCATTGAAGGCGGAGACTTTACCAGTCAGGACAACTCTACGGCTCACCGGGTCTATTTCAGTAACAATAAGGTCATGCTCTCGGGCGAAGTGCTCGATTTTCGTAATGTCTTCAGGTCTTGCACTGTGGACTTTGGCATATTCTTCTCTAGTGAGGTGGGAGACGTTGCCCTGGAGCTGCTCCTGAATGTTTTTTGTCAGTTCGTTGCTAGCAGGATCTCTCAAATAGAGACTAACTTCGATGGTTTCGTCAGGAGCAATAGAACCGACCTGACGTGCCCCGGGTAACAACTCTTTACTACTACCTGGAAGTTCTCTATACCCATAATGAGATGTGTTGCTCACGTTCTCTTCCCTTACCTTTCAAGAAGAAAGCTTCTCTCTGTGCTCAGTACAATAAAAAAAGTCGCCTGCCCGGATCGCTGTCTTGCTTTCTCTGCTGGAAAACAGTACATTCCTTCTCGGCGTTCTCTTTCTAGCACGTTTTCCCGGCTCGACTAGATGCTGTTATCGCCTGTTTCACCAATATTGACTACCTCTAGGATATGAAGAGGCGACTGTCTCAGATGCCTCTTCTGACGAAGCATGATTACACATTGCGCCACTCACTTGCATAGTTTAAGATGAGAACAAACAATCATTTAGCAAGGAGGGAGCAAGCTATGTCTATCGAGCTGTTAGTGCTGGGAGGAGAGCGTACACCAGCCACAGATGGCGCAACATTTGCTGTGATCGAGCCCGCAACGGGTAAACCGTTTATCGAGGTTGCCCTGGCCGGGGCGGAAGACACCGAGCGGGCAGTTCAATTGGCTCATCATGCATTCGAGGAGGGGAGATGGCCGCGACTCAGCGCTACAGAGCGTGGACGCGTGTTACTACGTACCGCTACGTTGGTGCGGGAGCGCATAGAAGAGTTGGCGATCATGGAGGCCCGCAATGCAGGAAAACCCATTCGCGATGCGCGGGGCGAGATAGGACTGGTTGCCAATGTGTTTGAGTACTGGGGCGGCGCGGCGAACAAGATTTTCGGCGAAACTATCCCAGTACAAGGTGCCGGGCTGGAGGTGACGCTGCGTGAGCCTGTTGGAGTGTGCGCATTGATTACACCCTGGAACTTTCCGCTTGTGATCGCCTCCTGGAAGATTGCGCCTGCACTGGCCTGCGGCAATACCGTTGTAGTGAAACCAGCATTGCTCACACCGCTCTCTGTGCTGGCACTCGCAGATATTTTGATGGAGGCCGGTCTGCCACCCAATGTTATCTCCGTGATACCAGGGCCCGGCGCACTGGTCGGCAACGTCCTGGCAACGCATCCCCTGGTCTCCAAGGTTTCATTTACCGGCTCAACCGAGGTAGGGTCCCAGATCATGCGTTTATGCGCTGACAAGATCACGCGCGTTTCGCTTGAACTTGGTGGCAAAGCGGCCAACCTAGTCTTTGCCGATGCAGACCTGGACCGCTGTGTCGAGTCTTCCATTTTCTCCGTCTTCGGCAACTGTGGGCAGGACTGCTGCGCACGCTCCCGCATCCTGGTGCAACGCTCAATTTATGAGGAGTTCATCGCACGTTTCAACCGCCGCACAACCGCACTGGTCGTGGGACAGCCACTAGACAAGGCCAGCGAGATTGGCCCACTTATCTCTTCTGGACAACGACAGCGCTCGCTTGACTATATTGCACTGGGCCAGGAAGAGGGCGCGAAGTTAGTGAGCGGTGGCAGTGTTGGCAAAGAAGATGGCTATTTCATGCAACCCGCAGTACTGGCCGACGTCGATAATAAAATGCATGTGGCACGGGAGGAGATTTTTGGGCCGGTAGCCTGTATCATCCCCTTCGAGGGCGAAGACGATGCACTGCAGCTGGCGAATGATACGCCTTATGGACTATCCGGCTCCGTGTGGACGCAGAATCTGGGCCGCGCCCTCCGTGTAGCCAGAGGCATACGTGCCGGCGTCCTCTCGGTCAATTCCAGCCAGAGTGTGCACACTGAGGCTCCTTTTGGTGGCTATAAGCAAAGCGGGATTGGCCGCGAGATGGGCATGCACGCCGCACAGCTCTATACCGAAGTGAAAAGCGTGTTCTTCTCACAGGAGTGATACTCTCCTGAGTTTGCTCCAATTTTGTGGATCTATATTCGCACAGAAAATGTGAAATACGCGAGAAAAGAAAAAGGAGAATGTTTATGTGCCGAAACATCAAGACTCTATTCAATTTTGATCCTCCAGCTACCGACGAGGAAATTCGGGAAGCCTCGCTCCAATTCGTGAGAAAACTCTCCGGCTTCGATAAGCCTTCGAAGGCAAACGAAGCGGCGTTCTACGCTGCCATCGAGGAGGTAAGTATGTCTACCCGAAAGTTGCTAGATGCGCTTGTGACTAGCGCGGAGCCGCATGATCGCGAAGTTGAAAAGGAACGTGCGCACATAAGAGCGACAAAAAGATTCGGCAC
Organism: uncultured Chloroflexia bacterium; assembly: GCA_963850365.1. Taxonomy (GTDB): domain Bacteria; phylum Chloroflexota; class Ktedonobacteria; order Ktedonobacterales; family Ktedonobacteraceae; genus Dictyobacter. The sequence goes on along the minus strand of CAWKKX010000071.1, from coordinate 594,758 downwards.
TAAAATGCAGGATGATTGAAAACTTCTCAAGATCATCTCATCCATACGAAGCCCTCATGCACGTTTGAGGGCTTCAGGATCAACATTAGCAACTATTTACTATATTCCAAAGTGATGACGCTCAAGCAAATAGCAACCTCGTTTTCCCTGTAAGCAGTTCTTGCATCATACCTTGCTTTAAAACACGGAATTTGTCTCGCTTCTGCTCTAATGCTGCGATTTCGGCGTCCACGTCTGAGAGGATAGTGGCTATAGCTTGTTGCTCGGAAAGGGAGGGCGCTACAAAAGGAAGATGTTTGAGGTCTTCAAGGCCGATGCGCTGACGCGTAGATCCAGTACTCGCTTCAATCGCCTTTTTTCTAAAATAGACTGAATTTATATAGTCGTGGACAAACCGTTTGTCAAAATACTTCTTGTTGACAACCAGACGGATGCCGTCAGAAGCCATTAAATAGCGATGATTACCACTCGGTACAATACATGCTCTTGCAACTGGATCGCCCATTTTTGAAAGGATTATCTCGCCAGGATAAATATTGCAACTTATTAGCTCATCAGCTTTCTCTTCAGAAGTGTAAATTTTATAGTCGTCGTGAAATACGCCATCCCCAATATTCTGAAGCTGAATAATTCTTACTCCATCAGCCACATAATCAGTCGTTTTCAAATTAGAACCAAAGGGTCCACCTGCAATACACCACTGAACACTTTTATCTGCAACATCTTCTAGCTTCTTCACCTCCCACTTCCCACTAAACCCCGGCAATCGCATCTTGCCAGTGAGAATCTGCTGCATCGTTGCCTGCTTGATATCACGTTTCTTATTGATGAACTTGTTCAGTGAAGTAATCATAGCATCGATATCACCTAGAGCGGTTGCTATGGCTTGTTGCTCTGAGAAAGGGGGCAAGGGAATGGAAATATTCCTGAAAATATCCATTCCCACAAGGTTTGGCATTGCACCACCTTGCGTATTGTCAATGATCTTCTGTTGAAATTCATCCCAGTCAAAAACATAAAAGAAAAACCGATCATGAATTACTCGGCTGTCTGTCTTGATCTTTAGTAGCGCCTGGTTAATTACTCCTGTTTTTGCATTTTTAGGAACCTGAAAAATCTTTCCAATAGTACCAGAGCAGCTAATAACGAAGTCCCCTTCTTTAACTTCAAACCTTTTGAGTTCTTTATACTTATCTACGCTTATAAAATATGACCCTAAATTAGCATCTTGATATATAGCATTCTTCTGCTCATATACCTTAATGCCATCTTTAACAAAGAACTCCTTTTTGATTGCCCCCCAAATGGTCCTCTTACTAACCCCCCCGGAACACAGACACACTCTAATATTTCCGTGTTCCAATCATCTGGTATTACTCCTACCTCAGTTCGTTTACATCTTAATTTTAGTTCCATACAAGCCCCATCAGCTTCAGATGCTTATCAACCCTGTGACTCAAGCTTTCAACCTCTTCAGAGAGCTTCGATAGCGGAGTGGCATAGCGATCTGCTAACAGCTTGACACGTCCCGTCAACGCTTGCGAGATACGATTCAGCTCAATCTGCACATCAACCGCAATAGCAGCCAGCCACTTATCATCCACCACTAACGTCTTTACCTCATCCTCGCTTAGCCCTTTATACTTAGCAGTTACCTTAGCAGCGAGCAGCTTTTTGCGCATCCTTAACCTTCTTGCGAGCCTCCGCCTCTTGCTCCAGTAAGTTGAGATAATCATTGAGCATGGCTCGCTCGTCCTCCGTATCGGGCTCGGCAGAAGATGTCTTTCAGGCGTACTTTGATGCTGGCCTTGGTGATCTTGCCCTTCTCGTTTTTGGCCTCTTCAAGCAGACCGCCCTCGCCGCCGTGCTCCTCGTCCAGCTCTTCTAGCTGGCGCGCGCTGGCTTCGCTGGCGGCTTCTAGCGTCTCGATGTTCTCTTGCTCGGCGGCGAAGTAGCGGTTGATGATAAGCTGCGCGGGGATGAGTTCGCTATTGGCCTTCCAGCCATCCAGGGCGATCATGTAGACATCGTCCTGCATCGTATCCGACCAGTAGCTCATCAGGTGCTGGTAGATATCATAGGCATCGATCAGGCGGGCGGCGGCAAAGATGTGCAGGATGTCTTCGGAGAGCGCTTCGATGAGTTGCTTGGGGTGACTACCCACAGCGAGATTTTTGAGGGTGGACACGTTGTTGAGCTGCCATTGTGCAAAGAGAGAGGTCACGGTCTGAGTATAAGCAACAAATTCGGGATGGGTGAAGATAGTTGGCTTGATCTGCTCGGCCTCGACGCAGAGCTGGCTATAGCCTGGGCGTATCTCCTCTGTAAAGAGTTGCTGTCTGAGCGTGGGAAAGACCTGCCAGTAGTTGTCCAGTGCCTCAATGTCGCGCAGAGGAATGCCACCAAGCAGGTGCGCCTCGATGTCATGGATATCCTCCACTTCGCTGCTATCGATGTAGCGGGGAATATTGAGGTTGTAGTCGTTGCTGGCAATTTCGGCCACGCTCACCATGCGCGAATATTTCGGGAGCTCAAGCTGCCGGTTGAAAACATCTACGATCTTATGGATGTCTTGATGGCGCAAACGGTTCTTGTTGCCGTCCTTCACAAAGTTTTTGCTGGCATCGATCATAAAGATACCTGTACGACCCACGGCGTTTTCTTTGTCCAGGATGATGATGCAGGCGGGGATGCCGGTACCATAGAACAGGTTGGCAGGCAACCCGATGATGCCCTTGATATACCCTCTGCGAATAAGCTTCTCGCGAATCGCAGCCTCGGCATTGCCACGGAAGAGGACACCATGCGGCAGAATAATTGCCCCCTTCCCGCTGCTATTGAGCGAGTGGAGAATGTGTAGCAGGAAAGCGTAGTCGCCATTTTTTGTAGGAGGGATACCGAGTTCGAAGCGTCCATAAAGATCATGAAATGGGTCAAAGCCATTGCTCCACGCCTTATTGGAGAAAGGCGGATTGGCAACCACAAAATCAAAGCGCTTGAGATCTTTGCTTGCCGGATCATTGTCATCGCCGCGCTTAAAATATGGAGTAGAGAGCGAATTGTCGCGCCAGATCGTCGCAGAGGCATAATTATGCAAGATCATGTTCATTCGGGCCAATGAATAGGTTGCATTGTCCATCTCCTGTCCATAGATCGTCACGCCAGTCTGTGCCTCATCGGCAGCCTTAAGCAGAAGCGAACCGGAGCCGCAGGTTGGATCATAGATAGTCTGGCTCGCAGTTTGCACTTTGTTCGTACCGATGACTTTGGCTATGATGCGCGAGACCTCGGCAGGTGTATAGAACTGCCCTTTACTTTTCCCTGACTCGGTCGCAAAGTGGCGCATTAGATATTCATAGGCATCGCCAAGTAGATCGTCGCCTTCGGTCCGGTTCTTGCGAAAATCCAGGGCTGGATTCTCAAAGATCGCCACCAGATTAGAGAGGCGATCCTGCATCTCCTTGCCCTTGCCAAGCTTATCGGCATCGTTAAAGTCCGCCACATCGATCACGCCTTTGAGATCATTGTGCTCGGCGAGCTTCGCAATGATCTTGTTGATCTTAGCACCAATCTCTTTATCGCCCTTGAGCGCCGCCATATCGGCAAAGCTGCCACCAGGGGGAACCTTGATAGCAGAATAAGGCTGACCGGCATACTTGTCGGAGACGTATTTGACGAAGAGCAGGACCAGGACATAATCCTTATACTGAGAGGCGTCCATCCCACCACGAAGTTCGTCGCAGCTTCTCCACAGCGAACTATAAAGCTCACTTTTCTTAATTGCCATTGAAGACTTTCTCCATCAACTTTTCTCTGGCACCTGAGCATAGAAGTATAACAGGTTATATGCGCTCCGACATTCCACAGAGGTATATTTCAAGCTCAAAACGAGTCGCAAATAATGCTCGACTTTGATGTCGTCGGGCCTGACTCAGAGAGTTGTTTCTCACGAGTATACGCTAATTTTCAGGTGCTTATTGTAAATGTTGTTGGAGAGCTTTTCAATAGCTAATAAGTTGTCTTCATCATTATGAGAGGCATCATTTTGCAGAAAAACTTGATGGCCGCAACATGCTATACTCTATGATTAGATGCCAGAGAGAGTTGACGAAGAATATCTTCAATGGCAAACCGCTTTACAGTTCATTATTAGGAAAGCTGCGACGAACGCCGTGGCAGGATGGAGGCTTCTTAGTAGAATGCCAGTACAAAACATTACAACTAAGCCACACTATAAACAGACAGAGATCGGATTGATACCAGAGGACTGGAAGTTAAGAACATTTAGAGATATCTGTAGAGTAAATCAGGGCCTACAAATTGCAATTGAGAACCGGCTAAAAAATCCAACAAAAAGGTCCAAAATATATATTACGATACAATATTTAAATAACAGTAAAGAGGTTGAATACATTGATACCTATACTTCTTCCGTCTACTGCAATAAAGACGATATTTTGATGACAAGAACGGGCAATACCGGTTTCGTCGTTTCTGGAGTGGAAGGGGTTTTCCATAATAATTTTTTCAAAGTAAATTACTATAAAGACATTATCGATAAAAATTTTCTCATCTATTACCTGAATTTGAAGCAGACTCAAAATATTATTCTCGCAAAGGCGGGAACAAGTACAATACCTGATTTGAATCATCATGATTTCTATGCGATTCCAATCCCTGTACCTGCTAAAGCCGAACAAACCATTATTGCTACCATCCTCTTCGATGTTGAGATGCAGATCAAGTCATTGGACCAGCTCATCAAGAAGAAACATGTTATCAAACTGGCGACGATGCAACAACTTCTCACTGGCAAGACGCGGTTGCCAGGATTCAGAGGAGAGTGGCAGGTAAAGAAACTTGGGGAGATCGCTTCCATCACGATGGGGCAATCTCCAGATTCAAAAAATTACAACCATAAAGGCGTCGGCATGCCATTGATTCAGGGCAATGCAGACATCGAAAACAGGAGATCAATCGGCCGAGTTTGGACCACGCAAATTACAAATACGTGTAATAAAGGCGATTTGATTATGACGGTGCGTGCGCCTGTAGGCTCAATTGGAATTGCGACAGAAGCATCATGCCTCGGACGCGGCGTTTGCTCTTTGCAGCCTATAAGCGATGATAGCAATTTCATCTTCTACTCGATGGTGTTCCTCGAAAACCGCTGGAAAATAGTCGGGCAAGGGAGCACATTTGATGCAGTAAACTCTTCTCAGATTGCGGAGTTTTCATTGCCAATAGCCCCATCACGAAATGAACAAACTGCCATCGCCACCATTCTTTCAGACATGGACGCGGAAATCGTAGCATTAGAGCAAAAGCGCGACAAAATCCACGCGCTGAAGCAAGGTATGATGCAAGAAACTCCTTACAGGAAAGACGAGGCTGCTTAAACGATAGATGATCCAACTCAAAATGCAAGCCTGGGATGCTTGCGCCCCTAAGTTCCACCATCGATGAGTACCTCTCTGCTTGAACACAACACCGAAACACAGTACAATAGAGTGAGCAATAAAGTGCTGGGCATGTAATTGCTGTTTACAAAGTAATCAATAAGAGGAACGAGTATGAGAGATATGCATATCCAGGCAGGCCGCCGCCGCGAAGACTACGCACTGATTACAGGACAGGCTCACTACGTGGACGATCTACGATCACCGCAGGGACGGCCAGCCGCTTTACATATGGCCGTGGTACGCAGTCCTTATGCCCACGCCAATATTGATAATATTCAATTGGATGCCGCTCGTGCTCTGCCAGGCGTCATTGCTGCCTTTGCAGCCGTTGATCTAGTGGAGCATATGCCCAATATGGACACGATACCCATGCCGCTTGCACTAAAAAAGCCGGTACGTAAACCGCTGGCCCTCCAGCGTGCACGCTACGTGGGTGATCCGGTGGCGGTTGTCGTGGCCGAAGACCTCTACATAGCACTGGATGCACTGGATCTGGTGGACGTTGATTACTCTCCCTTACCAGCCGTGACCGACCCCGAGGACGCTCTTGCGCCCGATGCCCCCCTGTTGTATGACGATATTAGCTCCAACCTCGCCTTCCAGATGCAAATCGGTGGTGGCGATATCGCCGCCGTATTTGCGCAAGCTGAACATAATCTCCGCTTGCGTGTCGTCAACCAGCGTATAGCTGCCAGTCCAATGGAACCACGCGCTTGCCTGTTCGACTTCGACCCGACCAGCGGCGAACTCTCGGCATGGCTCTCGTCGCAAGCTATTTATAGTGCCAAAGAGACCCTGGCTCAATTTCTCAACATCGACCGCAACAAGATACGGGTCTTTAACGCAGAAGTGGGCGGTGCCTTCGGCTCAAAATCGTCCTTTGTGGGCGAAGAGATTGTGGCGGCTGCGCTGGCGGTACGCCTGGGACGACCAGTCAAGTGGATTGAAAGCCGCAGCGAGAACCTGCAAGCCCAAACGCATGGGCGCGGCCAGATCAACTATATCGAAGCCGCGTACCAGGCTGATGGGCGTCTGCTTGGCCTTAAAGTAGATTCTATTGGCGACCTGGGCGCTTTTCTTACATTCACAACTCCTCTGGTCCCTCCCAGCACAACATTCTTGCTGAATGGCCCATACCATATCCAGGCTATCGAGAGTCGAGTCGTTGGCGTTTTCACAAACAAAGTACCAACCGGCGCTTATCGAGGTGCAGGTCGTCCCGAAGCTACCTATATTTTGGAACGTACGATGGATCGTATCGCTTATGCATTGGGACTCGATCCCGCTGAAGTGCGCCGCCGCAACCTCATTACGCCAGACGCTTTTCCATACAATGTCCTTACAGGTGGACAATACGATAGTGGCAATTATCAAGCGGCTCTTGAGCGTGTGCTAGAGTTGGTCGATTATGCGGGATGGCGTACAAAGCAGCGGGAGATGCGCAAACACGAGAATTCCAAGCTCACAGGCATCGGCCTCTCCACTTTCGTCGAGTCATCAGGCGGCGCAATGGGAGGACCACATATGCCTCAAGAGGCTGCCACGGTGCGTATCCGCCGTGATGGCTCCATCCTGGTACTAAGTGGTGTCGCAACTAACGGTCAGGGTCACTTCACGGCTTTTGCCCAGATTGCCGCCTCCGTTTTTGCTGTTCCCGATACGCAGGTCGAAGTGCAGATGAACGATTCCGCGCTACCCGCCTTCAGCTACGGCACATTTGGTAGCCGCACCTTGCAGATAGCAGGCACAGCTGTGCATCTCGCGGCAGAGGCCGCCCGCGAGAAGGCCCTATCAGTAGCCGCACGCCACCTGGAGGCCGCACCCATCGATCTCGAACTGGTCAACGGTCAGGTCAGCGTACGTGGCGTCCCGGCGCGAACGGTGACGCTCGGCGAGTTAGCGCGTATGGTAGAAGAACAGCCCGACCTCATCGAACATGACAAGCCCAATCTCGTCAACGGCACCCCTATAGAAGGGCTGGCTGCCTGGCGTGATTTCATGCCCTCTAACGCAACATTCTGTTCCGGCGCACATGTTGCAGTCGTCGAAGTGGATACAGACACAGGAGAGACCCATATCCTGCAATATGCAGCGGTTGATGATAGTGGCAACGTGCTCAATCATTATCTGGTCGAAGCACAGCTTCACGGTGCAATCACCCAGGGAATCGGACAAGCGCTCTACGAAGAGACTGTCTATAGCCCGGATGGTCAACTTCTTACAAGCACCTTCATGGACTACGCAATGCCCACAACCACACAGACCCCATCCTTTCTGGTCGACTTTGTCGAGACGCCCTCGCCCATTAATCCGCTCGGCGTCAAAGGCATTGGTGAAAGCGGCACTACCGCCGCCCCACCAGCTATCGTCAACGCCGTACTGGATGCTTTATCACCACTGGGCATTCACACTATCGATATGCCACTTAAGCCTGAAACGGTCTGGGCAAAGATAGATGCCGCCCGCAATGGAACGTTACAAGAATCCGAGCCTGCACCACCGGCTATTTTCAATACAATGCACGCTGCTCCTGAAGAAGGCACATCCTTATCTGCATAAAGCAAAGCCTTAACAGTCAATGGATCAATCCTGTTCGTCTTCATGTGACGGCTCCCGCGTAGCGGCAATCCCTTGTGGTTGCCGTCGTCCGCCCGCCTGTCGAGCCGAACCGCGTAGCGGCAATCCCTTGTGGTTGCCGTCGTCCGCCCGCCTGTCGAGCCGAACCGCGTAGCGGCAATCCCTTGCGGTTGCCGTCGTCCGCCCGCCTGTCGAGCCGAACCGCGTAGCGGCAATCCCTTGTGGTTGCCGTCGTGGAACCGCCTCTCACCTAGCTGGACGGCAACAACCACAAGGGATTGTCGCTACGCGGCGTGGGACTGAATGAAGTTTGACAGAGCACTACAAAAGTTTGTAAAAAGGAGAGGAGCCAGGACGCTAGTCCTGTGCTCCCACCTCTGTCTGCTCCACATTTGTGATGCTTCTCGCAGCACGAGGACCAGCATTTTTACCGCTAATCATTAGCCATGAAACTATAGCACTAGCAAACGCCAACCCAGCTCCAATAAACATTGCAGTGCGAAACGCGGCGACAAATGCTTCTTTGATGGCCTGATTAATAGACATCTGCACAGTCACACTCACATCACGTGGAATCTCGATCCCGGCCAGTCTAGCATACTGACTGGCAACCTCTTGCTGCACCGCTGCTGGCAGGTGTAAAGCTATCAGTTGGCTCTCAAGACTACTACTAAAAACGTTCACCACAATGATGCCCAGTAAAGCAATCGCCAGCAAACCGGCGGTACGCGAGACAGCATTATTAATACCTGAAGCCGTGCCCGATTCTCCCTCGCCCACTGAATTCATAACCGTCGTGGTCAATGGCGCAACCGTAGTAGACATGCCAATGCTCATTACCAGCACAGCAGGAAAATATGTTGTCCAATAGCTACCACCAATACCCTGCAGCGCAAAGAGCACAAAACCAAGGGCAGTAATCGCAGGTCCAATAATTAACGGTAGCTTCGCCCCGAAGCGCTTCACCAACCCTCCCGTCCAACGTGAGAGCAGGAACATAGTCAGGGCAAACGGCACCATAGCCGCACCAGCCGCCGCAGTAGAATATCCCTGCACCTGAATCAGATTAAAGGGCAAGAAGTAAAGCGCACCACCAAGAGCACCATACAAAAGAAAAGTAAGCAAGTTGGCACCACTGAACGACGACGAGTGAAACAGGGTAAGAGGCACCATCGGATCTTTTATACGCGCCTCAACCAGCAGAAAAACCAGCAAGGCAATGATCCCAATAGCCAGAGTCACAAGCACAACCGGATTACCCCAACCAAACACGTTCACCTCGGTCAGCCCATAGACCACGCTCGCCAGGCCAGCGGTAATCAGCAATGCTCCCCACCAATCCAAACTTCCCGTAACACCTTCGTGCCGACTTTCAGGCACATGCCAGAAGACAATTATAAGTACAATGATCGCAAACGGAACATTGATAAAAAAGATCCAGCGCCACGAAGCAATCTGAATCAGCCAGCCACCAAGAACGGGACCAATCACTGATGTCACTGAAGTAAAACCTGACCAGGTACCAATTGCCTGACCACGCTTCTGCTCATCAAAAGAAGCGCTAATTATCGCCAGACTGCCAGGCACAAGTAGTGCTCCCCCTATCCCCTGCACCGCTCGTGCGATGATCAACTGATTGATATTTGGCGACAGACCACACCAGATAGAAGAGAGCGAGAAAATAAGCACGCCTAGAGCATAAATACGTCTGCGTCCAAGGCGATCACCAAGCGCACCCCCAACCAGAATAAGCGCCGAGAGAAAGAGTGAGTATGCCTCTACCACCCACTGCACATCAGCTGATGTAGCATTCAGATCGCGCTGCAATATTGGTAAGGCAACATTGACAACAGAACCGTCAATAAAGGCCATGCTCGATCCCAAAATCGTCGCGACCAATATCCAGAACCCGGTCCTCGTTGAACGAGGAGGAGTATATATTGATCTCGCACGGAGAATACCCTCGTCACATGGTGCTTTCACCGAATTGATCATCACCATCTCCCTTCCTTTTATCTTCTGTTCAAAATGAGTAACTATATTATGTACACCTATTATCCTTATGCTTACATCCTCACATATTCAACAGCAACAGTACTTATTCTATCATCTAAGTAGCTCTCACAAGTGCATTCACACACTCATAAGCGACCCATATTTGTCTATAGGTGACTTATTTTGTTTCATTGCTTCACGCTGTCAGTTGTTTTATACCCTGTTTTCATGATATGCTTAGAAAAACTGGATGTTTTTTTCATCTCCCGACAGCGAAGAGGGAAGACGATAACCCAAAACTATAGCATCCCACTCAAGGAATAAGAGAGAAAGATAATGACAAGAGATGCCGTAATCGTTGAGGCGGTACGCACCCCCGTCGGAAAACGCAATGGTGCATTATCAGGCGTACATCCTGCCGACCTGTCGGCCATGGTTCTGCAGGCTATTATCGCGCGTACCGGGATTGACCCGGCAATTGTTGATGATGTTATCTGGGGCTGCGTCAGCCAGGTCGGCGAGCAGACCTTTGATATTGCCCGCACCGCAGTGCTATCTGCAGGCTGGCCCGAACATGTTCCCGGCACGACAGTTGACCGGCAGTGTGGATCATCACAGCAGGCAGTACACTTTGCAGCGGCAGGCGTCATTGCCGGCCACTATGATGTAGTAGTTGCAGGAGGCGTCGAGTCGATGTCGCGTGTCCCTATGAGTTCGCCAACAGCTAATGGGCAGAATCCTCTCGGCACCTATTACATAGAGCGCTATGGTGCCACCTTCCCCAATCAGGGTGTTGGGGCAGAAATGATCGCCAAACAATGGGACCTCTCCCGCACCCAACTCGACGAGTTTTCGCTAACCTCACACGAGAAAGCCGCAGCCGCAATTGATGGTGGTCGCTTCGTGCGCCAGATTATCCCGATCAAACGTGCCGATGGGACGATTATCGACACCGATGAGGGAGTGCGCCGTGGAGGTACCTTGCAGGCTCTGGCGGGACTCAAAACGCCTTTTTGGGAGAATGGGGTCATCTCAGCCGGCAACGCCTCTCAGATCAGCGACGGTGGGGCCGCACTGCTCATTACGACCGTAGAGAAAGCCAGAGAACTCGGCCTCACACCTATTGCCCGTATACATACTGCAGTCGTCGTTGGCTCCGCACCAATGCCAATGCTAACCGGCCCCATACCCGCAACACAAAAGGCGCTCGCCCGCAGTGGCCTGAAACTCAATGAGATCGGTGCCTTCGAGGTCAACGAAGCATTTGCCTCGGTACCACTGGCCTGGCTACACGATATTGGCGCAAATGAGCAACTACTCAATCCTAATGGAGGCGCGATTGCCCTCGGTCACCCACTTGGCTGCTCCGGCGCACGACTGATGACGACTCTTGTCCATCACATGCGCGATAACGGCATCCGTTACGGACTACAAACTATGTGCGAAGGCGGCGGCCAGGCCAATGCCACAATCCTCGAATTGCTCTAAAACATTAATTCAGGTTGCATTTTTATATATTTTGCGCATTTCACAAAATATATAAAAATGCAACCTGAATATACTAAAATGTCTGGGCTTTTATTTCTTGGCTATTTGATTTTTTCCAGCTTAGTGCGGGCTCTGCGGCACTAAGCTGGAAAAAATCAAATAGCCAAGAAATGTTTGACGCACGGCTTCGTCGCACCAAACTATGTGGTGCAATGGCGAGGGCAACGGGAGTCTAACCCTTTTTTACCGTTTGTGCACAATATACAAATATACAAACAAGCTTATTGACAGATTTGCAAGTAGCGCATACACTCATAGACAATATTTACCCGTTTACCTTTTTGCAGTAATGTATTCTACTAAAAGTGGGAGTGCTAGCTTTGTCCACACGTCAACCTACAATTACGCTTCTAATTTCCTGCCCTGATCAACCCGGTATCGTCTCTGCCGTTTCTAGCTTCATTTTTCAACATAATGGGAATATACTTGAGTCCGATCAATACTCGGCAAATCAAGATGGCAGCACGTTCTTTATGCGCATCAGCTTTGCAGAAGACAGTTTTCAGCTAAGCAAAGCTGCACTGTTCGATAAATTCAGACCAATAGCAGAAATTTTTCATATGAAGTGGAATGTCTACTATTCACGCGAACGCAAACGTGTAGGCATCCTGGTCTCTAAATTTGACCATTGCCTGGTCGATCTGCTCTGGCGCTGGAAAGCTGGCGAGCTTGAGATGGATATTCCTTTTATCATTAGCAACCATCCCAAACTAGAAGGGCTCGCCCGTATGTACGACGTTCCCTATTATCACTTCCCAATCCAGCGCGAGACACGGCACGAGGACCAATCTCAGATGATCAACTTTATTGCTGATAAAGTCGATTTTCTCGTTCTGGCACGCTATATGCAGATTCTTGAGCCATTTGTAGTGGAAACATATCCTAACCGTATTATTAACATCCACCATAGCTTTCTACCTGCATTTATAGGTGCTAACCCTTATAGTCAGGCTCTCAGACGTGGCGTCAAGCTCATCGGAGCCACCGCTCACTATGTGACCAATAGCCTCGATGAAGGCCCTATCATTGCCCAGGATGTCATACGCTGCGATCATCGGGATACCGTTGATGATCTCGCTCGCAAAGGCACAGATGTCGAGCGTCGCGTACTCACGGAGGCAGTCAGATTACACACAACTGATCGTATCCTGATTTATGAGAATAAGACGATAGTATTCTAGTAGAGAAAATAACCAGGTCATATTACTCGAGAGCCTGCACTCCAGCAATCTGCTTTCTTACTCGTAGGCTCTCTTTTTCTTTGTCTTATGACAACATAAAAATTTCTCTGCGCCAGATTAACCGCTAAACCAGACGTTTTTTCTTTGTCTTGTGACCACATAAAATTTATATGCATGAGGTTAACCGATAAACAATGGAATTCTTCCTACTATAAATCGAGGGAGCGGTGTTCAGAATTGATGAGATACGATCTAGAAATAGAAACAAAATGCAAGGCTTGAAGATTTAAGAGTCGAAAATATATGTGCGATTCGTCTGTTGAATTATAGGCAGGGTATATGGTACCATTACAGGGTAGAAATCGCAGCCAACCAATTCCAAAAAAGAGGAGTACAAATGAGCGAAATGCTTCGGCTCTCTCCACAGCTATTTAAGCAGAAGATCGAGCTAAGTTTGGAAGAACGAACCCAGTTAAACACTATTATCGACCTTCTTATTCCGTCTGACAAGGATTTCCCTCCTCCGTCTAGCCTTCAGCTGATTGATGAACTCTTACATCATCTTCTACCTCGTACAGGGAGAAAAACACCTCTCCTGTTAAGTGAAAAGCGTCTTCGCAGTGCGTTAAAAGAACTTAATTTATCAGCAGGAGGAGATTTCTGCAAGGCAAGCTCAGAGAAGCAACAAAACTTATTGCACTATTTGGAGCAACGCGACCCGGCTTTTTTCCAGTCCCTCTGGACTCTTGTCAATCATAGTTACTACACTTTATTAGCAAGCCGCCTACATTCTCAGCTAGCATAACTACATTTTTTATTTAATTGCATATTCCCTGGTATATCCATAGCGCCCACGTTTCTGGTGAACCATGGACAAGTGGTAAGAGCAAAAAATCAAAGCAGATTTCTACGGGAAGTTCACAGTTTGACGACTTTTCCCACAAACGCATGTATCCATAGCCAATTGATACATCCAAACACAGCAAGCAACATGGCTAAGCGGCGCTGCTTAGCTTGCTCTTCACAAGAAAAGTATGGCCTATACATAAATACTGTATATGAATAAGTTGACTGATACAATCCACACTATCTCGTTTCTTCATAAGAACGCTGAGCAAAGCGCCCCTAACAAACCCAATAAAAGTAGAATAACAATAATAAGCGGCAGCCACTTTCGCAATGTTGCATTAAATGTCTTCATCGATTCCCCCTCATTAACCGCTTCTTGCTCAGGCTCATCTTCTATAGAGACCACTGGCTTGCGTTGCAAATATTCTGTCACGGTCAAAGGTTCATCCTGCACTTTTGTTGAGACATCCCCAAGCGGAGACCATTCAGCTGGATCAGCAGACCAGAAAAACGCTTTACCAGACCCATCCTTCCCCTCTTGCAAGAAGCTCCAGTTATGCACCACAGTCTCGTCTTTTTGCTCTTCACCCTCTGTCCTGGTCGCAGTACTGTGAGCAGATTCGTCAATATGCTTTAAAGCAATATGTTTAAAAAGCTTATTGCCTGTTGATGGAGAGGCCGAGGTTAATGGGGCGGATGTTCCTGTAAATGGGATGGGAGTGTGAGGATTATTGCCGATAACAGCGTGATCGGGCGGAATGGGAGTATGCGGGTTCATTACAGTTAAACGTTGTGATGAGGAAAAAGGATCTATATGTGGAAAATTCGAGGTGGTAAGCGGCGAAGCGATGGGTGCAATACTCACGGCCTTCGCAAAAGCATCCCGCAATTCTATAGCAGACAAAAAACGTTCATCGGCACGTTTGCGCAACGCTTTTTGTAGCACATCATCAACGGCACTCGAAATCGAGGCTACCAATTCATGAGCCAGCGGTGGCTGCATACGTACATGCTTTAACAATACTTCTACAGGCGTTTGTCCTGTAAAAGGAGTCACACCCGTCAGGAGTACAAAGAAAAGAGCACCGAGAGCGTAAATATCGCTTCCCATTTGTATTATTCCTACCGACTGCTCAGGTGCCATATATTCTGCTGTCCCCCAGCCAATCTGTGCAAGTGATTGCTGACCATCTGCATAATCACTACCTATACCAAAATCAGTGAGCAATATATTCCCTTGTGATGATAGCAGCACATTCGTAGGTTTGATATTCCCATGAATACAATGCTGCTCATGCATATATTGCACCGCATTGCACAACTGCTGGACAATAGGTAGCGCTTGCAGTGCAGAAAACCGCCCCCCTATGCGCAGTAAAAGATTCTCAAGCGTTCCTGCATGCATGTATGGAGTAACAACATAGAGCAAATCTTCGCACTCTCCATACTCAAGCATTGGTAAAATATTTGGATGATTAAAGCGACCAACCATTTCTATCCGGGCTCTAAGACGGGTACGAAAAGAAGGCTGCTGGACATACTTCGAGCGAAATACCTTGACCGCTACGTCCAAATCCTTTTGCCCACTGCGATGTCCATAGTAGACATCAGCAATCTCACCTTTGCTCAGCCGCTTCTCCAGATAGTAACCACCTAACGTAGCACTTTCCAAATCAGACATACAACTCTTCACTCCATATATCCATGTTTTATTATTTTATGAATAGATACTGTCTTTCCCAAAGGGACTACACCGAACTAAACGCAAGGTTACCTCTTTTTGGCAGAATCTCACCACGCGGAATATTTTCTCAGAGAGTATCTTTCTTCCGACAGATGTTTGTGATATATTTGTAATATATGAAAAAATGGTACCAGGATCTTCTGTTAGCGTGGCAACTATTTCTTTGGGGATGGGAGTGGGATGCACTTCAAGAAACATACACACCTCTACATACATCATTCGCTCTCCTCAGAACACGTTGTAAACCGTACCAATCCTTTTACGGTCACGGCGAAGCAGAGCATTTTCTGAACAGAACTTATGTTTGGGATGATAGGTCTTTCTGTTGTCCTTCTGGTATTGCGAGCCGAGCCAAGAAACTATCCATCGCTCCATTGCCAGCCAGGACGGAAAGACGACAATTCATCTACCACCTGAAGGTGACACGGCGAGACTGAAGACTTCCTGGTTTCTTCGTCTGAATTTTATGAAAAGGGAAAAGATGATGTGTGATGGGAAAGAGGAAGATATTCAGAAACGTGATTGGCTTTTACGTCAGGTAGTCTTCCCACCAATTCTGGCTGGCGAGCGTGAGCAAGTGATCCGCTGTTGGGTCGTAGGTTGCGGCAATGGCCAGATTGTCTACTGGCTTGCAGCGCTTCTCAGTGACCTGCTAAGTAAAGAGGAGACAAGCTGGCAAATAAAAATCTTTGCAACCGATATGAATGAGACCTTACTCACAGATGCAAGACAGGGATTCTATTCTCCCGAAATGCTCAATTTGGTCCCTCTTCAGTATCATGAGCGGTATTTTGAGCGTGTTGAACACGGATATCAAGTCCAAAAATCTCTCCGACGCATGACTATCTTTGGGCTACATGATACCACTTGCAATCCTCCTTTACCACGGATCGATCTGTTGTATTGTCAACAAAATCTCTCTGAACTCCCCCAGGGAGTACAGGAATATATCCTCAAGCGATTCGCATTCTCCCTCCATCCTGGTGGCTTCCTGGTTCTGGATGATATAGGTGCTATCCAACCTGATCCCCTGTCTTACCGACAGATCAATGAACAGTGGAATATCTACCACTGTTCAAATCGCCCTAGGATGATAAACAACATGATACAAGAGATCAAAAGACGGGTGCAAAATAGCAATGAGGATATAACACAAAATTTTACAGAAGAGCATCCCCCTATAGAGAGATTGGAAATCACCAACGAGAGGTTGCAGACCATAAACGAGGAATTGCAGACCACCAATGAGGAGTTAGTACTGACCAATGAAGAACTCCTCGCCACAATTAACGATCTGGAGCACACCATTGAGATTGTGAATGCTCACATGATAGAACAAATGCAGGAACGGCAAGAACAAGAACGATTGAACCAGCTCAGAGACGACTTTCTCTCTATTGCCAGCCATGAAATCAAAAGTCCGCTGCTTAGTATTGGCATCGCAACCCAGTTAGGACTCCGTCATATGGAGAAACACTTACAAAATAAAGTATCCATACATGAAGCTGATTTCATGCATGACATTGAAATAATCACACGGGATCTTCATCAAAGCAATCAATATATCCGACGCCTGAATCGATTAGTCAATGACCTGTTTGATGTCACTCGCATACGGGTTGCTCACCTCCCAATTCAGACTACTGCTTGTAATCTGGCACTCCTCGTCCGTGATGTTACCGATGAACAACGCCTGCTGCATCCTGAACGAAACATCATATGTGATCTTCCTGTAGTGGAGGTTGTTGTGATGGCAGACGCAGAACGTATCAAACAGGTTGTGACCAATTATCTGACCAATGCCCTCAAATATTCAGCCGCGCAGTTCCCCGTTGCCATTACACTCAGCGTTGAAGGGGGTCAAGCGTGTGTCCATGTACAAGATGAAGGACCAGGCATCGCAACAAGCGATTTGCAACAGATTTGGGAACGCTTTTACCGTGTCGAAGGCGTTGAAGTCTACAACGGAGACGGAAAAGGACTGGGACTGGGTTTGCATATCAGCCGTCATATTATTGAGCAACATTGCGGACAGATTGGCGTCGAGAGCGAGCTAGGAAAAGGTTCAACATTCTGGTTTCGCCTGCCACTAACAGCCAGCAAGCAAATTGAATAAAGTGCAACTTACCAGCATTGCATCCGTAATGTACATACGATATATCGCAATTATAGACAACTCAGAAAGGAGTTTTAGGATCATGTTTCATCGAGAAAACAGGCATTTTGCATTTCAAGTCCACGGTGGGGACTATAATGGGGAAGAGCAGGAATTGCCCTGGCAGCACCGATGGCAAAGATTAGGGCCTCATTTCTTTCATATGCGGAGGCGTGGCTTCTTCGGTCCCGGCGGTCCCTTTGGCCCTGAAGGCCCCTTTGGTCCCGATAGTGGACGTTTCTTTGGGCGCGGCGATATGAAATTTGCATTGCTCGAACTTCTACAAGAGCGCCCAATGCATGGCTACGAAATGATGAAGGCCTTGGAAGAACGCTCTGGAGGCTTCTATGCCCCCAGCGCAGGCTCCATCTATCCTACCCTCCAGATGCTAGAGGATCGCGGACTGGTGACCGTCCAGGAAGTAGAGGGGAAGAAGATCTACAAGATCACGGATACAGGCCAGGCTCTTCTGGCCGAGCGACAAAAAGATACAGAGTTTACTGATACACCCTGGAAACGCGGCTTTGGTCCAGGCTCCCGCAGGAACGACCCAGAGTTGCAAGCCCTACGCAGTGAATCTATGGAGGTTGCACGCCTCTTCGCCATCGCAGGCCGCTCGTCATTTCACGACCCTCAAAAGTTAAAACAGTTACGTGCAATTATCGAGCGTACCCGCAAAGACTTATCAGCTTTGATCTACGGCGACAATCTCCCACAAGATCAAAATACAACGCAACAATAATTCCATACTACGAAGAGGCGTGGGCTAACGGATAATGGTCTTAGCTCATGCTTTTTTATATACGCATAGTTTAAAACCAGTACGAAGGCTGAATAAAACCCACTATAAGTGCAAAAATACAATCAAAAGGATCGTTACAAGGTGCAATAGTTGATCGACCCAGATCGGGCCAATGACATTATAACGCGCTTTCAATGGATCAATTACAAAATGGGTTCCAAACAAGATAGCAGTGGCTAGCAGGGACGGATGCGCAAACAGCAGAAAGACGGCTGTATAGGTCGCACAGTGATAGAAATTTACTTCCCAGCTCTTTCCCTTCTCTACCGTCATCCACGTACTTTGAAAGGCAAAATCTCCTATAAAATGGCAAGCAAACCATGATAATAATATGGTAGTAGCAGATCCATTAAACATATTATATTCTCTCCTTGCATTACTCCTTGTACTATTGTAAAGCAAAGAGAGAAGACACGCTGTGAGCTAGTTTGCTAGCAGAATGTGAAATAGGCAACGTTGCGCCCGATAGCTATTTCAGCGTGTTCCGCTTACAATCTTCTTCTGCACAACAGTAGGCCACATCTTTTGCCAGGACATACCAGCAGAGGCACGAATAAGCAATAATGTAGTAATAAGCATCCAGAAACAAAATGACAGATCCTGCTCCAGAAAAGCGCTATCAACCAGGCCTTGAATTATGGCCGCCAGCATTGCTGCTCCAACTCCAACAGTTAACCAGCGCAAATGCTCGCTTCCTTCCACCTCATGGGTTGTCAAATAGGTCAGAATACACGCAAAGAGCCGGTAGAAAAAAATGATTACGCCGACAAAAGCGAGAAGCCCAAATATTCCTATACTCACCCACACATGTAAGAAGATATTGTGCGGATGCGATAAATTGGGCTCATTGTTCATATAGGTCGTATGACCATTCACTTCTGTAATGGCATAATAGCGGGGAGCAGGCGCACAAGCCCTCGCCCAGTCTGGTTTCGGGTGCCATTTGCTTAATGTATTGGGATCACTGTAATGGCAGAGCCAGTTATCCATGCCATATCCAATCCATGGACTATCATGGATCATATTTACCGCACTCTGCCACAAGTAGATGCGTCGCTGCAAAGTACTTACTCCATACTGGTCTCGTATGACCATTGATCACACTTCTTATTTACGTAATCAGCGACCTTCTGATGATATATACCAATTGCTACCCACCCCCAGAATGAGAGTAAGCAAACCGCTAATGAGCAATATCTTGCGATTACGAATCGCCAATATCACATACAAAGATCAGGGCTATAGGAAATGCCGCCAGAGCTGCTCCACGCGACTGATCCTTCGATAGGATGAAGAAAAATGGCAGGCAGAGAGAAGCGCACAGCAACGTAATTTCCATGATACCCTTGATGCAATCAGAGCCAAACCAATGGGCAATGTGTAGTCAAAAAGCAACCCGACACTGTTTGGGCTCCCATAGACAGTATGAATACCTGGGTCCGTTGAGGATTGAGTGCTTCTAAAGAAAAAGAAGTACTGTACCATACCCAGTACCGCGATGACAAAACCGACAGCGAAAAAGGCAGATAAGAAACGGGTAACATCTTGCCGCGAGCGCAAACAGAATAGGGCGAGCACAATAAAGAGAAACGGATCAACAACTTCCTCTCGAAAGGTGCGTATCGCCGCACCACGCGATAAAGCAACGGTTATCGCAAAGAGCGCCGCTAGAAAAAATACGCACAAAGGGATTATAAAAGGACCTATACGAGTGCGTAGTTCAGCAAACGAGAGCCTATACTCCCATTTGTCACGCCGTATGATGCCCTGCACCAGAGCTATAGCCACACACACCCATAATGTAATTTCGATAGGACTAAATTCAAGCGTGCCCCATATAACTTTAGGTGCCAGATAAAATGGGAGCGCAAGAGGCAGGAGCGCTACCGCAAATGACAAGCGATACCAGCAGAGGACAATAAAGGCCAGCAGAAAAATCCAGGAGAAACGAGGGTCCAGTTGCGTCAAGTCACCAAGGCGGATTTTATATACATTTATTATATTTTGGTTGCCGATAAGATAATAGAGAGCCATTGAGAGCACAAGGCCACACTCGACAAAGCGATCATGCCAGAAGAAGATGCGGTTTATCATCTTATCCCCACTATGCTCACCAGTTAACACAGAAGCAGATGGCGAGGGACTAACCTGATCTACATCACCTTGTGTATCTGAAGTAATACCTGATTCGGATAACGATACATTTGAGTCGTTCATAAAATGAAACCGTTCCGCACTACAGTGTGCCTCTATCTAAAATTTAAATGTAATTAACCTCAACTAAATAAAAAGTATAACAAAATTGCTGGCAAAGAGTCTATGGAGATGAGAAAAATGGGGGACATATAAAGGTCCCGGTGTCATCTGTCTAAAATCTATCTTGCAGATTTCCGTTCTATTGTATTGGCGAGAAAACCACGAAGTCTTGAGCTTCATGATAGTTTACCTATAGGCTATAGATCCTGATAACATCAATATAGCTATCTATATATTAAATGCGTGTTACCCATAGTTTTGTTGCAGCCACCCTACTAATGTTTACATTGTGATCGGCGACAAAGAGTTTCACTTCTTCGCTAGCTTGCTCATGATTATTCATAGGTTGTGCATCTTCATCCTCTTGCATAAGCACAAGTACTTGAATACCAGGAATGAGCCCTTTCTCATGCATATAAAGGATCAAGGCTTCTTCATCTTCAACAACTTCGGAGATACACAAAATTTTTACTTGTGTCCCAGCTGGAATTGAAGATAAACGGAGAGCATGGTTGTCTTTAAGATATGTACGTGCATTAGGTACAGAGCCAGGGATAGGATTACCATGGGGGCAGGTCATGGGATTATTCAAACTAGCAATCACGCGCGACTCCACGGCCCCTGAAATAAAGTGTTCCAGGCGGCAAGCCTCCTCGTGTACCTCATGCCATTGCATGCCTAACATGTCTACGAGAAAACGCTCTGTCAGTCGATGACGGCGTAATACCGCTTCGGCAGCTTTATTGCCTGCTTCGGTCAGGCTTACATGGCGCTTATTGTCCATTTCGATATACCCATCTCGCACCAATCGCTTCAACATCTCAGTTACTGTTGGAGCCGAAACACGAAAGCGCTCCGCAAGGCGAGCACCTATCACCAGTTCTTCTTCCATACTCATATTGTAGATTGTTTCCAGGTATTCTTCGACTGTTGCGCTTAGAATCTCTTCTGTTTTCATGGCACTATGTTCCCATTCGACTATCCCACAAACATATACGATACGTCTATATGACCAAAGGATACTCAGATAGCGGTAAAGAGAAATGAGAAAGAGTATTGCCCTCTTTCACGTTTCCAACAAATTATACTCACGACTTTATCAACATGCCACAACAATGTGTTTCTTATCCATTTCGAACTATAGCACTAGTGTAACATTTTTTTGCTATTTTGGTCTATACGCACATCAATTTATTCCCTTTTGTCACTTTTTACATGTATTACTCTTTCTAATGGTGTGCCATTTCTTCATCTTTCAGCTAGCCACAATTTCGCTACATATACATTTGATAATTTATATAGAGGCTATAGTAGAGGTGGAAGGATAAGTGGAAGTATGAAACAGATATCAATACAGAGAAAGTCTGCCTTATCACATGGCTGCAAACGCTTAAGGGATTTTCTTTGTCAACATTTTTCTACTATAAACCATGCGGCTCTCTTCGCACTTACGGCTCTACTATTACTCAGCTCTTTTGTCGTAACACAAAGCCACACAACAAATGTTCATGCAGATGCTACTGTCGAGGCTGGATACACATGCAATTGGCACAAAGTCGTGCCAGGAGATACGCTTGGATACATAGCCTCCTCTTATCATACCAGTATTTTGAACCTGGCTCACACCAATCATATCTACAATATCAATCTGATTTTTGTAGGTCAAAGCCTTTGTATCGACTACCAGCCGGGGCACAGCACCAGCACGAATGGTATGCTTGCCAATGGACGTGTACGCTGGTACGCTTATAATTCATTGAATTGGTCTAACAAAACACAGGTTGCAACACAAATTCGACGGGTGGCTGCTCGCTATGGCCTGTCCGCTCAACTCCTGCTGGCAATCGCATGGCAAGAGAGTGGATGGAATCAACACGTGATCTCGCGCGATGGCGGTATTGGTGTTATGCAAATCATGCCCTACACCGCTTATGGCCTCAATATACAAACAAGGAACTCCTACAATCCCTATCAGCTATCAGATAACATTGAGCTGGGGGCAATCTATCTCCGCTCGCTCATAATTAGCTTTCACGGCAACCTGAACGAGGTTATTAGCGCCTACAATGAAGGGGGATGGAATGTACTTCATCGTGGTATTTTCAATTGGAGGTATGTCTATACTGTTCGTGCTTTAATGTACCGGTTCTAGATATATTACCTGGATAAATTATTGTAGAGCGCTACGCACAAACAAGAAGCTAGCTTCGTAGATCATAGCTAAATAATTTACGCAAATTATAGAATTGTGGAGTATACATACAACAATGTGCGTTTTGTACAGCTCTCACACTTGACATCCTCCATGGGTGGCTATATACTTTCCATAAGAACAAAATAAATATAAGAAGCAATGAACAGGAAGAGTACATAGCTTTGTATAGGCACAGAGAGTCGGGTATGGTGGAAACCGATACTAATCTGGCTATGGAATGGGCCTGGTAGCTAAAGAGCGAACGTTTTTCTCTATGCCTATAGCGCAAAAACTAGTAGTACTCTTTCGGTATGTCCCCCGTTATCGAGGACAGGATATATGTGTTCTGGTTTTGTGCCCTGCTTGACAGATAACGCATCATAACAAAACAGCTACACCGTATCCGGCAAAAGGGATTTTCTGCTCTTCTGTCTCCATGTTGATACGCTTACATATTTTACACGCGTATTTACGTTTGAACTGAGCAGATAGTCTAAATCAGGGTGGTACCACGAAAGCGATTTTACAAGCGGAGCTTAATAGAGCAAAGCTTAAATATAGAACGCTTCTCGTCCTTGCAAGGGCGAGAAGCGTTTTTTTGTTGGTCTTTTTGCCCTCGTTTTCAAGCAAAACACTACAGGAGGTGTACAAACATAATGGCGCTAAGCACTGATCAAACAATCAAGGCACAAGCAGAAATTGCTGCACCACCGGTTAAAAAACGTGTGTTCTCTGGTATACAACCAACCGGGAATATTCATCTGGGTAATTATCTGGGGGCTATTCGCAACTGGGTTGAAACGCAGGATCAGTTTGACAATATCTTTTGTATTGTCGATCTACATGCAATCACATTGCCCATCGATCCAAAAGAGTTACACATGAATACACGTAGGCTCGCGGCACTTTATATCGCCTGTGGCCTGGACCCAAGCAAATGCAAACTCTTTGTTCAATCACATGTGCACCAACATGCGGAGATGAGCTGGATTCTCAATTGTTTCACACCTATGGGCTGGCTCAACCGCATGACACAGTTTAAATCGAAAGCAGGCAACGATCTAGAGTCAGTCGATGCCGGACTCTACTGCTATCCTGTCCTCATGGCATGCGACATCTTACTCTATCAGACTCACTATGTCCCGGTGGGCGATGACCAGCGGCAACATATCGAATTAACCCGCGATATCGCACAGCGCTTCAATGCAAGGTACAAGCAACGTGTGTTTACTATCCCCGAAGCGCAGATTCGTACGGTTGGTGCACGTATTATGTCGCTTGAAGATCCAACAAAAAAAATGAGCAAGAGCGATCCTAATCCAAATGCATATATTACGATGCTTGATAGTCCAAAAACTATCAAACAGAAGATTGGACGCGCAACAACTGACTCACTACGCCTGGTCACCTTCGATCCAGAGCGGCCTGGGATTACTAGCCTGCTCACCATCTATCAATCTATCACAGGCCAGACCCAACAGGAGATTGAGGCCGATTTTGCTGGCAAAGGCTATGGCGATTTTAAAGCGGCCCTGACCGAGCGTCTTGTCGAGACCCTGGCTCCCATTCAGCAACGCTATAACGAGTTGATCAACGATATGCCGATGCTAGAGGCTATTCTCACACGAGGTGCCGACGAAGTACGTCCAATTGCAGAGGCAACTATCCAACGGGTTAAAAACGCTGTAGGGCTGGGCTAATGCTTCCACATATGATTATGAGCACTGGGCTTTGTGCCCATGCAGTAAGTTGAGGTAGATAGAACAATGTATCATCCAACATTTGATGAGATCAAGCAACTTCGCGCTGAGGAGATGCAGTACGCCAGGGAACATGCTGACGATACCCGCCGTCCACTCCTTCCATTCTATAGCGATATTCTGGCTGATATGGAAACGCCCGTCTCAGCTTACTGCAAAACTGCTCAGAAACCTTATAGCTTTCTGCTGGAGAGCGTTTCCGGTGGCGAACATGTCGCCCGTTATTCTTTTATTGGCATCGATCCCTACCTGGTTATGATTCAGCGTGGGGATACAGTTACCTTACGCAGGATGTACGGCAAAGAGGGCATAGGATCTAGCGAGGATATTCTCTGCAATGATCCGCTCGAATTTATTGAGGCGGAATTGGGCCAGTATCGCCTGCTTACACCACCCAATAGTTCGCATGACCGCCTACCACAATTTTTTGGTGGTGCGGTTGGTTATCTTTCCTATGATACGGCGGCCCGTTTTGAGCGCCTCCCCGTGCCTAAACCCAACGCACTGGACCTACCTCTGGCCGTTTTTACTTTCACTGAGACAACGCTGATCTTTGATCATGTACGCCATCGTGTGCGTGTCGTGACCCATCTTCATCTTGACGCTCCCGATCTTGAGGCCGAATATCAACGCGGGCTGGCTATCATTAATGAGGTCCAGGAACGCTTGCGCCAACCACTACAACTCCCACAGGAACCTGAGCCAAGTCACGATGAAGCGGCACTGAAGATTACGTCAAATCGCACACAGGCCGAGTTTGAGGGGATGGTGAGCAAGGCGATTGAGTATATTCGCGCTGGCGATATCTTCCAGGTTGTTCCTTCCCAGCGCTTGAGCCGTCATGTGAATGCGTCGCCCTTTACAGTCTATCGTGCCCTGCGAGCAATCAATCCATCACCCTATATGTTTTTTCTAGACCTTGAGGATTTTCATATCGTTGGTGCATCTCCAGAGTTGCTCGTGCGCTATGAGGATAACGAGGTAACAATTCGCCCTATTGCGGGTACACGCCCTCGCGGAGTTGATAAGCACAGCGATGAACTCCTGGCTATCGAATTGCAAAATGATCCCAAAGAGCGGGCTGAACATGTTATGCTGCTGGACCTGGCACGCAATGATGTTGGACGCGTTAGCAAGGTCGGCTCGATCCAGGTCAGTGATCTTATGACTATTGAGCGCTATTCACATGTAATGCACCTGGTTACGAATGTGAGCGGGCAATTGCGAGCAGATAAGTCGCCCTTCGAGGCTCTACGCGCTGGCTTTCCAGCTGGGACGGTTTCGGGTGCACCAAAGATTCGCGCGATGGAAATTATCAGCGAGTTGGAAGATGAGCAGCGCGGTGTCTACGCGGGAGCTGTTGGTTACTTTAGTCATACCGGCAACCAGGAAACTGCGATTGCTCTACGTACTATGGTTATCAAAAATGGTCGCGCTTATATTCAGGCCGGCGGTGGCGTGGTCGCCGACTCTACCCCACAAAACGAATATCAGGAGAGCTTAAACAAGGCGCGTGCACTCTTGCGTGCTCTCGATGAGGCCGAACAGATAGCACAGACACACCGACAGATGGACAAAACCACCACCCAGGAAGAGGGAAAGTAATATGCTGTTACTACTCGATAACTACGATAGCTTTACCTATAACCTGTATCAATATCTGGCTGAACTGGGGGCTGAGGTTATAGTGCACCGCAATGACCAGATTAGCCTGGCTGAAATAGAACAAATGCAGCCTGATCACATTGTCATATCACCAGGACCATGTACGCCTAATGAAGCGGGGCTATCGTGTGCCATCATTGCAACCTTTGGGCCACACATTCCGACACTAGGCGTTTGCCTGGGTCATCAATCCATTGGGCAGGTTTATGGAGGCCATGTGATCCGCGCTCCAGAGCCAATGCATGGCAAAACATCGCTTATGTATCACAGCGGACAAGGTGTTTTTCGCGGACTACCACAACCATTTGAAGCTAATCGCTATCACAGTCTGATTGTTGAAGCTACTACGTTGCCAGCAGAGCTTGAGATTACGGCAACAACTGAAGACGGCATCATCATGGGGCTGAAACATCGTCTCTATCCCGTTGAGGGCGTTCAGTTTCATCCTGAATCTATTATGACGGCAACAGGAAAAGATCTGCTACAAAACTTTTTAATGCTGTAGAAGAAGGCTTCAGAGAGGTTATTTGAAGTCCAGAGAGGTTTTTGCAATGATTCGCGAAGCTATAACTCACATAGCCGCCGGAGCAACGCTCAGTACAGAAGAAGCTGCCACTGCAATGGAAGAAATTATGACGGGTATGGCAACCCCTTCACAACTGGGGGCATTTCTTACCGCTCTACGCCTGCGTCCAGGTGGTGAAACGGTCGAAGAGCTTACAGGTTTAGCTCAAGTGATGCGTGCTAAGGCCGTCCAGGTACACTTAAATGAGGCAACTGCGGCGCGTGCTTTGGATACCTGCGGTACTGGCGGCGATGTATCGGGTACACTTAATATCTCAACTGCCGCTGGTATTATCGCGGCTGCGGCTGGATCTTCTGTTGCTAAACATGGTAACCGCTCGGCTACCAGTAAATGTGGCAGTGCTGATGTACTGGAAGCACTGGGTGTGAAGATTGATCTGGGTCCCGAAGCTCTGGCTCACAGCGTACAAGAATGCGGCTTTGGCTTTATGTTCGCACAGGCATACCATCCGGCCATGAAATATGTTGGACCCACGCGGCGCGAAATTGGTATTCGTACCGTCTTTAATATTCTGGGCCCGCTCACAAATCCGGCCCACACACCATACCAGGTGCTTGGCGTACCCGATCCTTCTTTGTTGCGCAAAATGGGCGAGGTCCTGCTCCACCTGGGCTGCCGTCATGCCTTGATTGTCCACGGCGAAGACGGCCTCGATGAGTGTTCGCTGAGTGCACCCACTCGTATCTGCGAAGTACAAGCCGGCCAGGAGCTACGTGAGTATACAATTACACCCGAAGAAGTGGGCCTCACTACTATCACGGACCGCCGAAGCTTTCAGGGCGGCGATCCAGCATATAACGCATCTGTGCTGCGCGAGCTTCTCTCTCACTATATTGATACGCCAGCAACAGAGATGATCTGCCTGAATGCCGCCGCCGCTCTGGTAGCAGGCGAGCAAGTTTCTTCTTTAGTCGATGGTATCCACCTGGCGCATGCAATGCTGCGCGAAGGGCATGCCAGACACAAACTTGCCGAGATTATCGAGTGCTCTCAGACATATGCCAGGTAGCAGGTTTGCTCACGTCGCGATCCCCCACAGGGGCAATCTCTCATGGTCGCCGCCATGTACCCCTTGCGGGGGTCGCCCTCGCCCGTAAAGTTGAATAGACAGGTAGGTAATAACTATGTTTCTCAATCGCATTGTGCAACAAACACGCCTGGATCTCATACAGCGCAAGCAAGAGCATCCATTAGAAGAGCTACAGCAACTTGCACGAGAGCAGCCACATCCTCGTGATATGCTAGCAGCCTTTGAGCCGCGCTCTAAGGTTCATCTGATTGCTGAGGTGAAGCGTGCCTCACCTTCAAAAGGGATGCTGGCTCCCAATCTTGACCCGGTAGCAATTGCGCGTGTCTACGAGGCCAGTGGAGCTGCTGTTATCTCTGTCTTAACGGAGCCACATTTTTTCCTTGGTGCACCGGAATATCTGACGGCCATCAAGCAGGCGGTCAATATTCCGGTGTTGCGCAAAGATTTTATTGTGGACGAATACCAGGTTTTTGAAGCGCGTGCCTGGGGAGCCGATGCTATCTTACTCATCTGTGCCATACTCGACGATGCACAGTTACATCACCTCCTCCAACTCGCTCATAGTCTGCATATGCGTGCCCTGGTCGAGGTACATAGCCGCGAAGAAGCTCAACGTGCTATCAATGCAGGCGCTATGATTATCGGCGTGAATAGTCGCGACCTGGTTACCTTCAAGATGAATCCATACCTGATTCGCGACATTCGCTCACTTATTCCCGCTGATCGTGTGGTGGTGGCAGAAAGTGGCATTCACACGGAGGCAGATGTGCGACGCCTGGCCCGTTACGATGTCCAGGCCATGCTCGTGGGCGAATCTCTTGTCGTATCATCAAATGTTCCCGCTCAGATACAGATGTTACTTCAAGGTGCGAACGCCGGTACGCAGGTAAAAATTTGCGGCTTAAGTATGCCCGAACACATTGATGCTGCTATAAAAGCGGGCGCTGATATGCTCGGCTTTATATTCTATGAACCCAGCCATCGTTATGTTCCACCACAACAGGTTACTACACTGCTTGAAACGTCTCAAAGTTACGCCCAACCAGCACAAGGAAGATGTAACCCCCGATCTGGTTGGCGTCTTCGTGAATAAAGACGCAAGCTATATCAACGATGTGGTTGAACAGGTTGGGCTACACTATGTTCAGTTACATGGCACTGAGTCGCCAGAATTCTGCCAACAGATCAAGTATCCTGTTATCAAAGCTCTGCCACTGAAAGATACGGTAGATATGGAGCTTATAAAGCAATACACGTCGGTTACCTGGCGTCTCTTGCTCGATACCCCAACTCCTGCCTGGGGCGGAACAGGTATCACAAGCAACTGGGATCTGGCCCAGCAGGTCGCGCAAGAGCACAAAATCCTGCTCGCCGGCGGCCTGACCCCTGAGAATGTGATACAAGCCATCCAGCAAGTACATCCCTGGGGAGTCGATGTTAGTAGCGGTATCGAGACAGCTAAAAAGAAGGATACGGCAAAAATACGGGCATTTATAGATCATGTACGACGATTGGAAGTAGCATCTTCTATAATATGATGTTCCATAGAAAGCATGTTTGAAAAGAGTTGGACTAGCTCCATAAGAAAGCATGCTACAGTAATATACATTAGCGTTGTTACAATAGATAGAAAGAAAGTTAACTTCATGCAATTACAGAATAAGGCAACACAGAGCGGCTACCAACACAACCTCTATCCAGATGAGCGCGGGCGCTTTGGAGCTTATGGCGGCAAATTTGTTCCTGAGAGCCTGATGGCCGCACTGGCAGAACTTGAAGTGGCCTACGAAGAATCACTCACAGATGCGGCCTTCCAGGAAGAACTACAGAGAGAATTACATAGTTATGTTGGGCGTCCAACCACACTGCATTATGTCCCACGCTTCTCCGCAATGGTCGGACATGGCGTCAAAATATACCTCAAGCGCGAAGACCTTGCACATACAGGTGCGCACAAGATCAATAATGCCCTGGGACAGGGCATGCTTGCCAGGCGTATGGGCAAACAGCGCATCATCGCAGAGACCGGGGCCGGCCAACATGGCGTAGCAACGGCTACAGTCTGCGCCAAACTCGGTCTGGACTGCATTATCTACATGGGCGAGACCGATATCCAGCGCCAGTCCCTCAATGTTTTCCGTATGAAGCTGCTCGGTGCCGAAGTACGCTCGGTCAAAAGCGGAAGCCAGACGCTCAAAGACGCCATCAACGAGGCTATTCGTGACTGGGTCACTAATGTCGAGACGACATTTTATATATTTGGTACAGCAGCTGGACCTGCTCCCTATCCACGGATCGTACGCGACTACCAATCGGTAATTGGCATCGAGGCACGCCAGCAGATTCAAACACAAGAAGGCCGTCTCCCCGACCGCATTTACGCATGCATAGGCGGTGGTAGCAACGCTATCGGCATCTTCTATCCCTTCGCAGACGCAAAAGAGGTTGCGCTGATCGGTGTCGAGGCTGGCGGAACCAGCATGGAACCAGGTAAACACGCATCTACACTCGTCGCAGGCACTCCCGGCGTCCTCCATGGTGCAATGAGCTACCTGCTACAAAACGAGGACGGCCAGATCCTTGATACCCATAGCATTTCAGCTGGACTCGACTATCCGGGTGTCGGTCCCGAACATAGCTATATGAAAGATACCGGGCGTGCCACATATGTATCGGCCAGCGATGAAACTGCATTGCGCGGCTTACAAGCGTTGAGCAGAAGCGAAGGCATCATCCCGGCTCTTGAGACGTCTCATGCTCTCGGCTACCTGCTGGAACAGGGCGAACAGGGCAAGTTGCCAGAGCAAGCCCTTATCATTGTAAATCTATCGGGGCGCGGCGATAAAGATATGATGACGGTTGCTAAAGCCCTTCATGTAAGCTTATAGAAAGAACATAGCTATCATGAGCACATTTCGCTATCAGCCCGACCTGCTCACACGCTATCCCTCGCTTGTTGGCGGCGTCATCCTTGCTCACGGGATGACAAACCAGCCAACAACGCCCGATCTGCTCCAGAGCTATCAGGCTGAACAAGAGGAGGTCAAGCGCCGCATTGGGGATACACCATTGAGCGAGTTGCCTTCGCTGGCAGCGTGGCGACGGGCTTTCAGTGCTTTTAATGTCAATCCAACTCAGTATCGCAGTGCGGCAGAAGCGCTATTACGTCGCTTAACAAAAAAAGGGCGACATCCCAAGCATCAATACACTCGTCGATATCGGCAATCTGATCAGTATACGTCATGCACTCCCGGTCGCGGTCTTCGATACGCGTGCACTTACGGGCGCTGTTAGCGTGCACTTCTCCAATGGAGAAGAACGTTATACGACACTAGGTCAGACAGAAATCGAGCATCCAGAAGCGGGTGAGGTTATCTTTTCTGATGCAACCGGTCTGGTGATCGCACGGCGCTGGTGTTGGCGGCAAAGCGAACAAAGCGCGGCGCAATTAGATACAACAGACGCCATCATTACCATTGAAGCACACCATCTCAACGGTCGTGCCGATGTGTCAGCCGCACTCGCAGAATTGCAAGCACTGCTCAAGACATACGCAGGTGGCACCTTTGCCACAGCTATCCTGGACGCCAGCAACCTGGCGATAGCAGATGAAGAACACAGGAGAAATTAATTAATGGAAGCGATCAATAGCAATGTCCTGGATCACAATAGTCAGCACAACGAAAGTGCCGTGCCAGCACATAAAATTACAGCCACATTTGAGCGAGCCAGACACGAAGGGCGCGGAGTCTTGATTCCTTACTTCATGTGTGGTTTCCCAACTGCCGAGCAATCGGTTGAGATCATACTTGCCGCCGCCGAGGGTGGGGCCGATATTATTGAGCTTGGCATGCCCTTCAGTGATCCGCTCGCTGATGGCGCAACTGTCCAGCATGCCGGCCATATTGCCCTTGAGCATGGGATGACGATTAAGGGTTGTATGGAAGTTGCCCGTCAGGTCTCCGCAAAGAGCGATGTTACACTCCTGCTTATGGGTTACTATAACCCAGTTATGGCCTATGGGATCGAGCGTTTCTGCGAGACGGCCAGGGCCAATGGTGTAAGCGGTCTGATCATCCCCGACCTCCCAACTGAGGAGGCCGATCCTTTACAAGAGGTTGCATATCGCAATGGCCTCTCGCTCGTCTTTTTGATCCCGCCCACTACGCCCGATGAGCGTATCATCAATATCGCCCAACGTACAGCAGCAGGGCCAGGAGGCTTTATCTACTGTGTTTCGCTAAGCGGCGTGACGGGATCGCGTAACGAACTACCACCACACTTGCACACCTTCATAGAGCGCGTTCGTCACTTTACCAGTGACACACATATTCCTCTGGCTGTTGGCTTTGGCCTCTCAAAACCAGAGCATATCGCCGCCGTCACCAGGCTCGTGGAAGGCGCAGTCGTCGGCAGCGCCCTTGTCAACTTGATCGATCAATACCCGGAAAGCGAACAGCCAGAAGCCGTAAAAAGCTATATTCAGAGTCTACGTGGAAACTAACGTAGCCTGAACATGCCTTCTAAACATCTTGTGTCAGGATACTATCTGCACATAAGAACATGCACATTAACAGTTAGAAAAGACAGACATAAAACTCTTACCATCCTTTACAATAGAAGGAATATTTCTGCTACAATGCCCACACCAGCAAAATAGATATTTTTTCGAAAGGGATAGGTCGAGTATCATGTATTGTCGAGGAATTCGTGGTGCAACCACTGTAGAACAGAATGAACGCGAGGAAATACTTTCTGCTACTAAAGAGCTATTAGAACTGCTGATACAGAGAAACGATCTGCACACTGAGGATATTGCCAGCGCAATCTTTTCCGTTACTAATGATTTAAACGCGGAGTTTCCTGCCGTAGCAGCCCGTATGTTAGGCTGGACGGAGGTTGCATTACTCAACATGTGCGAGATTCCGGTCCCTGATAGCCTGGGAAAATGTATCCGCATCCTGCTACATGTGAACACGACACGTAGCGCCGCAGAGATACAACATGTGTACATCCGCAAGGCTGTAAATTTGCGTCCATCATTTGGAGTAGAGGGCTGATCAATGGTCAAAGATGCACAGTATTTCTTAAAAATGATCATCGTACTCGCCTTTAACGATTTGATTCAAAGGAGTTATTTCCCATGATAATTGTAATGAAATCGACCAGCAGTAATGCTGATATCCAGCATGTATTGAATTTCTTGGAGCATCATGGCTTAACAGGCCATCCTTCACAGGGCGTAGAACGCACTGTTATCGGCGTCCTGGGCGCAATCAGCTCAACAGGTGCCCCTGGCAGTATCGGTGGCATTAGCCCCGCAATTGGCGAGTCTCTTGAGGGCCTCCCTAGCGTCGAGAGTGTCTTCCGTGTCTCCAAGCCATATAAACTTGCCAGCCGCGAGTTCCATCCAGAAGATACTATTGTGGAGATTCCGGTTCCTTGTGTCGATGGCGGCATCGTAGGGGTCGGAGGCAATGCGGTTGTAATGATGGCTGGCCCCTGCACCGTCGAGACTGAGAAGCAACTCATGACGACAGCTGAAGCCGTACGCAAAGAGGGCGCGGTCATTCTACGTGGCGGCGCTTTCAAACCCTCAACCTCGCCTTACGGATTCCGAGGCCTGGGTGAAGCCGGCCTAAAGCTGCTGGCAAAAGCTCGCGCTGAGTTTGGCATGGCGGTTATCACTGAGGTAATGACTCCGACCGACGTGGCTATGGTTTGTGAGTATGCCGATATTCTGCAAGTTGGCACACGCAACATGCAAAACTATATGCTACTCGATGAGGTTGGACGGACACAGACACCAGTCGTGCTCAAACGCGGTATGTCGGCTACCTTTGAAGAGTGGCTGCTAGCCGCTGAGTATATCCTCGCCCAAGGCAACCGAAACGTCATTCTGTGCGAGCGCGGTATCCGTACTTTTGAGAAGACGACACGCAATACAATGGATATTAGTGCCATTCCGCTCATCAAGAAACTCTCACACCTGCCAATCATCTCCGATCCTAGCCAGGGCACCGGACGGCGCGATCTCGTCGGCCCCATGTCATTGGCATCGATTGCCGCTGGTACCGATGCATTACTCATCGAGGTCCATCCAAATCCCGACGAGGCACTAAAAGATGGTGCTCAATCAGTGACTATCGAACAATTTAGAGACCTGATGCCTCAGGTGCACGCCGTGACAAAAGCGATTGGACGCACAGTCATTACGGAATAATCCGATTTTCCCTCTTTTGCATGATTTCGAAGTCATGCAAAAGAGGGAATCAGGAAGCCCAATAACCCCTCCCCGCCAGTCTTAAAACCAGAGACCCAGGTGCCGATTTTTTTGCTAAAAAGCGAACCGTGCCTCTTTTCTCCACCCATACTTGCAATACAACCTTCTTCTCAAATGAGAAAACTCATATATTTATCTAATATATTTCTCATCATCATATATTAACATTCGCAAATGCAAGGAGTAATTCCTTACTATCGAAAAGATAATGAACTATAGTTGTAATACAGTAAGATTAGCTTACTGCTAGAAAAGAAGCGCACGACTTCGAGGTACAAACTTTACAGAAGATCTGCGGCAATAGGGTCACCAGGGCAAGGTTGCACATACTCTTTCAGTCAAAGGTTACTTTGATGGCGACGGGGTCTCTGCAGTCAAGCACTTCCAGCAATAACATGACCCTACGGCAGATGGCGTTGTTGGACCTTCAACCTGCCATGCTCTGGGCAAGTACAATTAGCACCAGGCACAGCTAAGCTCCAACAGGCAACATGAAAAAAACAGTACAAAGATCTCTATAGATTCATGGTATGGCATCAGGATTCTACCTATTGCTCCGCAACATGGAGCAAGTCTCTTCGCTGAACATAAATAATAAATTTGGAGGATATAAATAGGATGACAGTACGTACTAACATCAAACTTTTATAGGTGTTGTTTTCTTTCTCTTCGTAGCAGCAGGGGCTCTGGCGGCTTGTGGCGGTGGAAATCCCCCACCTAATGCACCCGCTTCTACCAGTGGGGGATCAAGTTCAGCCAGTAGTGGGGCACCAGGCGGAAATGCTCCTGCGACTCCTGCTGCTGGCAAGCGCCCTGATCTTATTTCTGGCACCATTACGCAATATGATACATCTGCGAAAAAATTAACCCTTAAAGAGTCTAATGGAACAACAGCGAGCTTCTCAACAGGCAATGCCATGATGTTGAAAAGCCAGAAGATCACGCAAGGGCAACTGGGTTCCCTACTGGGCAACAGCGGAACGATCGTCATGGTCATGGGCCAACAAGCTGGCGCTGGTACATACACAGCTCAGACACTGGTTGTGGGAGATCGAGCCAATGGCAATGGTAATGGTGCTCCTCAGCCCATGGGCACACCTCCGGCTGGCGGTAATGGTGGTGCTCCTCAACCCATGGGCACACCTCCGGCTGGCGGAAACAATGTTATTGTGCAAAATGGAACATTGCAGAATAATCAGTTAGTTGGCAAGGATCAAGCAGGCAAGGCAATCACTGTTACTCTAAGTGGAACAACCACAATCTTTCAACAGACTCCAGCTACAGCAAACGATCTACAAACGGGTCAAACGGTTACTGTAGTAGGTGGACCTGCTCAGAGTGGTAGTGTAATTGACGCTCGCCAGATTCTCATTGGTGATTCCGCCGGGATGTAAGAGACAATATCCAGTGGCGGCAAGACGCCCATTTATGTAGCTGTGACGAGAAAACCACGCGCGTCTTCAGCTTCATGGATGAAGCGCTGGGCCTGCTCTTGTCCGATTGGAGCAAGAGCAGGCCCATTGATTCACAAAACTCCGCTTGCGCGGGTACATACGTATCCCTCCCCCATGACCAGGAAGAAAATCCAGCTTCATCGCAACTCTTTAGCATAGTAGGCCATCTGAGTCGAAGCCTCCTCTACACCCACCATGATACGATAGAGACGTGCAGTAGGATACTCGACCAGTGTCTTACATATCTCCTCACAAATATACTCCGCCAACAATTCAGCTGTCGAATTTGCAATGGGCAGTTCAGCTACATCAGAACGTGGAAAGACATAACGCCTGCCATCAAAGCAAATCTCCCAGCTCTCCTCTACCAATACCAGCTCAAGGTGAGGATTGTACATAGGCAAGAGAAATCGATGATCTAAACGTTGGCAGATCTCTTTCGTCTTACGTTTCAACACAGTAAAATCAAATACTAGATTATCACTACCCAACTCCCCCTCAACTTCAACCAGTACCCCATAATTGTGCCCATGCAATCGCTCACATTTACCACTATAGGTGATAAAGTGGGCAGCACTAAAATTTAGATAGCCACCTTCTACCTTCACTTTGCGTGCAGTCCTCTTCTCTACCATAACAAAACCTCGCTCTATCTCACTCAATCATACCTTGAAAATTTATCTACAGGATACCACTAGCTTACCAGTTAGAGCTCAAGAGAACAAGAATGTGCAAGATATACGAGAGAAACAGCACAAACTTGGTTCTCTTAAGAGAGGCAAGCGTGAATGCGATATGTTATAATTAGGGAAAGCTTACAGATACTTTTTCTGTACTTACAAAAAAGGAGACTAGCAGATAATGACAGTTGCTGAATCATTAGAGGCCATGCAATCAATCTTCAATCCTTCAGCGGCCGCTGGTATGAATAAGACACTCCAACTCAGCATAACTGGTAATGATGCTGGCGTATACGCTCTAAAAATTGTCAATCAAACATGTGCACTGATCCCCGGAGGCGTCGAGAAACCTGACCTCAACCTGACGCTGAGCGACAAAGATTGGCTAGCCATTGTCGAAGGGAAGCTAGAGGCAATGAATGCCTTCTTAACAGGTAAAGTAAAAGCCACTGGCGACATGACGCTGGCTATGAACATTCCTAAACTATTTCCAACTAAAAGATAAATACGGATAACCCTTTTACTTTACGAGTAGTAAGTGGGTATCCATCCCCCTCAGGCGATGCTTACCCCACTCCTGCCCGACCTACTCGAAATATTCATTGTTCCATATTACAACCTATGATATAATCAATCTAACTAAGCAATCTTTGCCCGACACTTTTTATTCAATAGACGGCTAACCGTAGAAAGGCGTACGACATGGTACTTAGGAGTAGCGAACTTCATCGTAACCTGCAACACCTTAATGGCATGCTGACTACCCATGAAGCTGCTAAACAGCTTGACCTGAGTTACTGGCACTTTATGCATCTAGTAGAAGCGGGACGCATACCAGGGGTACGCGTGGTTGATCGATGGCTCTTCTCACCTGGCGACTTAGATGACTATAAACGCAGTAAGTTTGGAGAAATGGAAAGTCTGGCTAGAGTAGCGCTCGAAAGCCCCGATGTTGGACTCACAGAAAAACAAGCAACCATCTGCCGTTACCTCCTTGGCAATGAACGACCATCCGAAATCGCACGCAAACTTCAACAATCTCGTCAAGCTGTTCATTCACAGATATCATTGATACGCGAAAAAGTCTCCCGCATGCAAGCAGCTCCTCTCATTCCGCCCGAATCTCCTGAAATCAAAAACTCTCCCACCGCTCTCAAACGCGCTGGTCGCATCAAACGTGCTCAACTTTGACAAGCGAGCGTTATTTTCCATCAAGGACTTGATTAAAAATTGCAACTTTAATCAGGTACGCCTATACCATAGTTCCAGGCCGATCTTGTCGCTACCATAGGCAAGATAGAGGTGATTCTTTCTGCCTGCCTGCATGGTTTGCTACATCATCCTCTCGCCATTTCTATTGCTGGGTTTATGGGCTGCACATGATATTTACACGTAAGAACGACCATGCAGTACAATCTCTTTTCGCTTCTCACCTCTTATGCGGAGCTGAAGATTGTATATAAGTTTTGTGCAACAGATGCTTTTCATTGTGCCTCGCCCAATCATATGAGGTGATGGTCACGGGCGTACAGGGCGGCCTGGGTGCGATCTCGCAAATCTAAACGGTTGAGTATATTGGAAATATGATTCTTGATTGTCCCTTCACTGACCACCAATTGTAGGGCAATCTCGCGATTGGTTGCGCCCAGGGCTATAAAACGTAACACTTCGACTTCGCGATCAGTAAGTACAGAGGGTGATGAAGCCGTTGTCTCTGACTTGGCTCTGGCATGAGCCGTTATCGTCTCAGCACGTGTAAGTGCATTTATCATTTTGCCTGCTACGGCTGAATCGAATTGGTAGATGCCCGCATGTGCAAGGCGGATAGCATGAGCCAGATCACCGGGAGGGATATCTTTCAGCAAATATCCCTTTGCCCCTGCCTGGAGAGCTTTGACAATGTATTCTTCGTCATCAAAGGTTGTGAGCATAAGCACCTGACAAGTAGAAAACTGGCTGCAAATCAGCGCTGTTGCCTGCACTCCGTCCATCACCGGCATCCGTACATCCATGAGAACAATTTCAGGTGAGAGATCCGCAACTTTCTCAATGGCCTCCTGTCCGTTTGTAGCAGTACCTACCACATGGATACTTTCTTGAATGCGTAGCAAGGAGGCAATCCCTTCGCGAATCAGCTGTTGATCCTCTGCAATCAGTACTCGTATCTCGCTTTCCATCTCTGGCTCCTTTCTATCGTGCTGCATCGCTTCTCTCCCCTCGTTCTACTTGATCCGGCAATCTTTTAGGAATACTCACCCTGATATGAGTGCCCTCATCGGGATGGCTTGTCACCTTGAGGACCCCCTCTACGAGCTCTAAGCGTTCGCGCACCCCCTGCAAGCCCAGACGTGTGTTGCGTTGTGGTGGAAGCCGATCCAGGAGCGATGTGTCAAATCCTTGTCCATCGTCATCGACGGAGAGGCTCGCATTGTGTGTGTCCAGTACAACATGCACATTCACATGTTTGGCTCTGGCATGTTTCTGGATATTGGTCAGTGCCTCTTGGGCGGCACGGTAGAGCGATTGCAGGACTGATTTAGGGTAGTTGCTTTCATTGCCTGTGATCTGGAGACTGATCGTGAGGCTATCCACGTTTTTGATCAGATCGGCCAGTGCTGCAGAGAGCGAGAAGGCTTCGCCGGAGAGGCGCAACATCCCTACCGACTGGCGTACATCCTGCAAAGCTTCGCGTGCCAAGCGCCTGGCATCTAACGCTGCAATCTCTGCCTCCTCTGGATTGCGCTGGCGGAAGGCAATGATTTTTTCCAGAAGCACAGTGATTGTCACCAGATAATGGCCGAGACCATCATGAATGTCTCGTGCCAGGCGATTTCGTTCTTCCGCTGCAGCCAGCACTGCTGCTTGTTCAGCATAAGTCTTGAGCTTCTGATGAGAAACAGCCAGATCACTAAGCAGTTGCTCAGTTCGCTTACGATTCACCTCTGCTTCATGGGCCACACTCGCCATCGAAATGGCAAATACCAGGCCAATGAGGAACATGAACAGCTCAGAGAGAGCCTCTTTATTGGCATACCAGAACGGAATGAATAAGGAGAGTTTGACCACAAATGCGCCCAGATAAAAGAGCGCCAGGCCGTAACTGACCCTCTTGCCCAGGGAGAAATAAGCCGCGAATGGCACAAGGGGGTAGAGCGCCCTGGATAAGCCTGAGCTATCCACACTTGCGACTAGCTCAAGCAACATGATCCGCGCGACCAGAAATCCGATGGCTGCGAACCCGCTTAGGGATGGAACTGGCATGCGTTGTGCCCAGTGTTCCAGGGCGAGCAAGAGCAGCATTAGGCTAATAAAAACAATGGTCCTCCACGAACTAACGGAGGTGACCACGTTATAATATACCCCGCTAACAAGTACTCCCAAGTAGAGCAGCGAAGCAACACAGAGGAGAAGTCTGTGGGCCGGAACGGTTCTCAGTCGGGTTGATGGCTCTGAAAGCTTCATAATTTTCTGTTTCCTTCAGCTCCTGTATACTC
Organism: uncultured Chloroflexia bacterium; assembly: GCA_963850365.1. Classification (GTDB taxonomy): domain Bacteria; phylum Chloroflexota; class Ktedonobacteria; order Ktedonobacterales; family Ktedonobacteraceae; genus Dictyobacter. The sequence goes on along the minus strand of CAWKKX010000071.1, from coordinate 555,043 downwards.
CCATAAGCTTCTGTATGATCCGTTTGTACCTCTTCCAATCATAACATAGCAGATAATTGCCAACAATATGCAGATCGGCTGCACTGGCTTATCAGAAGTCACGTGACTTCCAGCCAGGCATGCATTGGAAGAGAGTACCCATTCAGATGGCAAAAATAGCTCATCCAGCACATGCGCATAATGGCAAATTGACTTATCGTAAGGAAGTGTAGTGTGCTCTGATGGCATAAGTGAAAAGGGTCGTGATTGACCTCTTGGTTCAAGTGCCATCAGATACTTTTGCAGTGCTTTTTTGTTATTGAGGGTCGAAACTAATTCATTTGTAGAAACGGACATTTGGCACGTACTATTTCTTTTTCTTGCCCCATATAAATACAAGCGAAACTAATTCATATATCGAGGCTTTTTCTCTTTTTAGACGAACACAGTACAAAAAGCCGTTTGCTTGACAGGGCAGAACTCCTTATGCAGAGTAGGTTTGAATCCACACCACTTACAAAGGAGTTCTTTACCATGATACCTTCTTCTGCCCTCTTTGAACAGTCCACCATTCAGCAGCTTCTCGACCTTGATCTCGTTGTCGATGACTATCGCAGCTTTTTCTCTTCTCTTGATTGGTCACTCGTCGATCTCTGGCAAGCTGATCGTTCTTCTCGTGGCCGTCCCGCTCATCCTGAATCTGCATACCTCAAGCTGTTCCTCATCCGTATTCGCGAAGGTTTTCTCTACACAACTCAGCTTCGTCGCTTCTTACTCAAACATCCACTCTTGGTTCTCGATCTGGGATTTCGTCTTGTCCTTGCTAGGAACGCCACCTATGGATTTGACTGTCATGCAACCCTTCCAAGCGATGCCTATCTGCGCAAGAAACTTCGTTGCCTTGATCAAGCCTTACTCCAAGCACTCTTGCATGCCACCGTTCGCGATCTGCAGGAAGAGATTCCTGGTTTGGGCGAGACCGTGGCCTTCGATGTGAAACATATTTATGCCTGGGTACAGGAAAACAATCCGCGCTGTTTTCTCAAAGACCGCTTTGACAAGCATCAGCAACCAAAAGGTGATCTCGACTGCAAGCTCGGTGTGAAGCGCAGTACGAACCAGGAACAGCCCGATGGCACCAAAAAGGAAAAGAAAGAACTGCTTTGGGGCTATGGTTCTGGCGTTGCAGCCGCCACAACGCCTGACTATGGTGACGTTGTTCTTGCTGAGCACACCCTGACATTCAATCTTCATGACGTGACTACTTTTCGCCCGCTCCATCAACAAACCGTCACAGCCCTTGAGCACTCTCCTACTCATATTACCGCCGATGCAGCCTACGATGCTTGGTATGTGTACGAACCAGCAGCTCGCCAAGGTGGAATTGGCGCGATTCCCCTCAATCAACGGGGAACGCCACCTGCCGTGCGTGATACCGATGGTGTCCCTCGTTGTCCTCGTAATCTGCGTATGGTTCCGCTCTATCAGTTCGATCACACTTCTGGCTATCGTGCACAACACTTTGGTTGCCCTCTTCTTTTCCCACAGGCAACAGACCAGACCTGCAACCATGAACAATTTGTCAAAGGGAAAAAAGGGTGCGTCAAAGATCTTAACTGGGAGTTGGGTGGACAGATGCGTATCATGCTTGACCACAGCGGTCCGCTTTACAAGGCCGTCTATACCCAACGCACCAGTTGTGAACGTATCAATAGTCAAGCCAAAGAACTTGGTATCGAACGACCCAAAGTGCGAAATATCCAATCGGTGAGAAATCTCAACACACTTACCTATTTGATTATCAATGTACGTGCTTTAGAAAGAGTGAAATCAATAAATAAAGCACTTCTACAAATGAATTAGTTCCGACCCTCGTTATTATCATTACAAGAGGAGAAAACAAGCATGTTTCCTACGAAACTGTCTCAACTAAGCGCCTGGGCGGCAATCATGAGCGGTCTATTGATTATCATTAAAAAACTTATTGTCGAATTGCTCTTACCACTAAACCCGGCCACCAACGCAGTTGGAAGCTTTGGGCTTTTCCTGGGTCTATTTACCCTGACAGGGGCCTATCTATATCAGAGAGAGGCCAGCGGCACATTAGGGTTGGTCGGCTTCCTAGCCAACTGGTTCGGCCTAATATCTGTTTCAGGAGTTGACTACGCAAAGAACTACATTCTGCCTTATCTCAGCAAGAGCGAAATCCAGATCCTATTAGCCGGACCAACGCGACTGGCCTTTTTAAGTTGCGCCCTTTTCTTCCTGGTAGGAGTTATTCTCTTTAGTGCGGCCTTATTACGTGCACGCGTATTTCCGCGCCTGGCAACCTTGTTCTACATGATCGGATTTATGCTCTACAGCTTGTCTTTCCTCTTGCCTGATACCATCGTTCGTATCGCAGAAGTGGTTGGAGCGCTAGGAATTATCTGGATGGGATACACAATGTTGACCACTCTCAGGAAAACCGCGCTGATACCGTCAAGCCACACAGTTCATGCCTGATAAGAGGTAACTCCATTCTCTTCAGATCTTCTTTGCAAGCTTGCAAATCCTCTAGCAGAGCAAGAATAAAACTTGTTTCTCACATCGTTGCAAGCTTACAAAGAGGATACTGAAGAGAATGGAATTGAAAGACACTATTTATTGTTTGTATATGTGAGGTATAAAATACTAAACTATTCTTCATCTAAATAAAGTATAGTAAATGACGAAAGGTATATCTTACTAACATAACAACAAAGGACGTTTCTCATCCTGATATCAATAAAAACTATCGATTTTGCACACATTTGATCTTAGAAGCCAAACTGTTGGCCTATTATGATGCAAACAAGCTAAAAAAAGTGTATAATAAGAATGCCCCTAAGACGGATGCGGGTAAACGAACAATTCCTCTACCCCATACTGCTAGAAGTCTTACAAACCCATAGGGTTGAATTGATTAATACGACGCTTAGCAGCGCCTTTTTGAGTATGTCCTATGTTGGGCCTCACTAACTCGACAGGCGGATAGTATTAGGTTACAATTTTATAGGAATAATTTTATATAACCCGCGATGACGCGGATTTTTCACATACGCGGTTTCACGACTTGCGACTATCAACAGCGATTCTACTGTTGGCGACGGGCGTTGACCCCAATGTTGTAAACAACGACTCAGTCATGCAAACGTGAAGACGACATCTGTTCGACGTTGGACGCTGTCACACAGTCCACACAAGCAGATGCTACGAATATATGAGATATGCTTTTTAGACGGACAGTAGCAAAGCAGAATCTATAACATTTATTCAAAAATCTTTTTTTAAGTTTTGCTGCCTAAAACGCTGCTGTCAACCGGAGGATTTGAAAGGACACTATGCAGACTGAAATGGTTTTACACCAGGGTTCGGGACCAGTTGTACGAGAAGATATTCGAAATGTTGCAATTATTGCTCACGTTGACCACGGGAAAACAACTCTGGTAGATGGGCTGCTTAAACAGAGTCACATCTTCCGCGAAAATCAGCATATGGGTGAGCTGATTATGGATTCAAATGACCAGGAGCGTGAGCGCGGGATTACGATCTTAGCAAAAAATACTGCCATCGATTATCGTGGCGTTAAAATTAATATTATTGATACCCCAGGACACGCCGACTTCGGTGGCGAGGTTGAGCGCGTACTAAATATGGCTGACGGCTGTATTCTGCTCGTTGATGCGGCTGAAGGCCCAATGCCGCAAACCCGCTTCGTGCTACAAAAAGCGTTGGAGCTTAATCTACAGCCAATCGTCATTATTAATAAAATTGATCGCAAAGATGCACGTATTGAGCAGGTTGTCGAAGAGACACAGGATCTCTTCCTCGAATTAGCTACTCACGACTCTCACTTGAATTTTCCCATCCTGTATGCCATTGGGCGTGATGGGGTGGCAATGCTCAAGCCAGACGATGAGCGCAAAGACTTGCAGCCGTTGTTTGATACAATTGTCAATACAGTACCAGCGCCTAAAGTCGATGTTGATGCTCCACTACAATTGTTGGTGACGGCCCTTGACTATGATGACTACAAAGGCAAATATGCCATTGGGCGTATCATTCGCGGCCGTGTTACCCCCAACACAACGGTGGCACGCATCAATCGCGAAGGTGAGATCTCACGCCAGAAAATTAGTCTTGTGCTTTCATACAAAGGCTTGCAACGTACAGAAGTACCAGAAGCACTCGCGGGCGATATTGTGGCACTTACCGGTATTGCGGATGCAAATATTGGTGAAACTATTGCCGATTTTGAGTATCCAGAAGCTCTGCCTTTGATGGCAATTTCAGAGCCTACATTGAAGATGACCTTCGGCGTCAATACAAGCCCTCTATCGGGCCGCGAGGGCAAATACTCGACTTCACGTCAGTTGCGCTCACGCTTGTATCGCGAACTTGAGACGAACGTTAGTATGCGTGTCGTGGATGGCAATACGCCTGACGAGTTTATTGTTTCGGGCCGTGGCGAACTTCACCTTTCCGTTTTGATTGAGACGTTGCGCCGCGAGGGTTATGAGCTACAAGTCTCGCGTCCAGAGGTGATTACACGCGAAGATGAAAATGGTCATACACTTGAACCAATTGAACACCTGGTAATTGATACTAAAGACATCTATATGGGTATTCTTACCGAAGCCCTTGCCGCACGTAAAGCTCAGCTTACCACTATGACGAACGATGGCACAAGCAACATCCGCATCGAGTATGATATTCCTACTCGTGGCTTGATCGGCTTCCGTAATGCTTTCCTGACCCTGACAAAGGGTAATGGCGCGATGAACAGTCTGCTTAAGGGCTTTGAGCCCTGGCTCGGTAAGATCAATACAACTCGTATGGGCGCATTAATTGCTTCCGAACAGGGTGTTGCAGTTACCTATGGTCTGGGCAATGCACAGTTGCGGGGCGATACCTTCATCGAGCCAGGTACGCCTGTCTACGAGGGTATGATCGTTGGCTTGAATGCTCGCCCGGATGATCTGGCTGTGAATGTGTGTAAAGAGAAACAGAAGACGAATATTCGCTCCTCTACCTCGGATATCTCTGTACGCCTGACACCGCCTGTGTTGATGAGCCTGGAGCAGTCGCTCGACTTTATCAATAATGATGAGCTGGTTGAGGTTACGCCAAAAAACATTCGTTTGCGCAAACGCTATCTGACACAACATGAGCGCTCTCGCAACCGTCACGCCGAGTAGTTCAAGTAACGCTTCTTCGTTCGTGCATAATTACTTTGCCTCGCCTCTCAAGGCGAGGCTTTTTCTCGCCTTCGTCGCTCAAACTCATACAGCAAATAGCCATGGTGACGGAAATCAGGCACTCTCTAACACAAGAATAGATTACTATTAGCACTCTGTACGCTTTTAGTGGGAGGTGACACGGTATGGTATGATCTATGAAGAGAATCTTGAGGGGGCAATGTTCAATGAGTGCAAATCAATCAGCACAATCTCGACCGCAGGTGACGTTTTATACAAAAGCTGGCTGCCACTTATGCGAAGATGCACGCACTATGCTTGATGAGCTGGCTACTGACATACCCTATGATCTGACCGAGCTTGATATTCGTAGCGATATGACTCTCTTTGAACTCTATCGCTACCGCATACCAGTTATTATCGTGAATGAAACTACTACTGTCGAGGGACGTATACAATATAGCGACCTGGCTCACGCTCTGCATAGTGTATAACTATGCAACTTATGCTGTATCTAAAAAACGTATACAATATAGTGACCAGGCCCATATCCCACACACTGTATAACCACGCAACTTATACTGTACCAGATGGACCAGACCATATACTGCACTACATAAGGATCTAGTGATGGCATCGCAACCTATACACAACGGCGGCTCTTTACAGTCTGTCACGACAAGACGACAGCATACAGCTACTCGTTTTACGGCCTTTGCCGACCGCGCAGGCACATTTATGCTCAATTACTGGGCGCACGTTGTCACTGCAGTGCTGGGTACTATAGTTTTTGCGGCACTTGCCGTTCCATTTCTCTCTTACATGGGCTTAGATAGTATTGCCAAACCTATCTTTTTCGCCCTGCACTATGTGTGCGCTCAAATACCATCGCATTCATTCTATGTGTTCGGTCACCAGCTGGGTCTATGTGCACGTAATTTCTCTATCTACACATCTATGTTTTTGGGTAGCCTGGCATTCGTCATAAGCAAAAAACGCCTGCCTGGCATTCCCTGGTGGCTCTGGATTATCATGATGCTGCCGATGGCCTGGGACGGCACAACACAGATGTTTGGCTTGCGCGAAAGCGACTGGATACTGCGCCTGGTAACGGGTTCTCTCTTTGGCCTGGGCAATGTCTGGTTTGTTCTACCACTGATGCACAAAAGCATCATGGAGACAACACCTGTCCCATCACAATTTACACAACAACCAATGCACGTAGGCTCCCGGTAGAATATATGCTACACTGCACAAGGCAATTCATTTTGTATCAGGTATACAAAAGAAAATAGTGCTACTATATTTGTATTACTTTTATGACCTTCAACATTGATTCAATCAGAAGGCAAGTAGTTAGTAGAGAGATTATGTCCGAGAACGCAACACAGGAAACGACTTTCGCAGTGACAACACTGGGCTGTAAGGTCAATCAAGCAGATAGCGAAACAATTAGCGATCAGATGAGCGCGGCAGGCTTTGAGCAGCGCGATTTCAGTGAGCACGCGGATGTCTATATTGTGAATACATGTACCGTGACGCATCTCGGTGATCGTAGTTCACGTCAATTAATCGCACAAGCACAACGTCGTCATCCTGACGCTCTTCTTGTGGTTACTGGCTGCTACGCAGAACTAAATCCGCAAGCAGTCGCAGCCCTACCAGGTGTTGATCTTGTCATCGGCAATAGCGGGAAAGATACCCTCATCCAGTCGATTAGAGACAAGATGCACACTTCTGAAAAAGCTGTTACGACGCAGCAAGCTATTCTGCCCTCACGAACCCTTCCTGTGCTGCCGCTTGATACTCAGCATATTGGTAGCGATGGTGCATTATCGTTTCAAGCTACAGATGAGGAGCCTCAGCCGGATAATCCTGCTCAGGTACTTCTTGCCAACCTCCAGGTCGCTGAGCAAGCACCCAACCGCATCTTCTCGCGCACGCGCGTCCAGATGAAGGTGCAAGATGGCTGCGATAATCGCTGCACATACTGCATTGTTCCCTATGTGCGTGGCAAATCGCGCAGCCGTAGCATTGCGTCCGTAGTTGAACAAGTACAGCGCAAAGCCCGTGCAGGCTATCAGGAGATTGTGTTAACGGGTATTCACCTGGGTGACTACCATCCCGATGACGCTGGACAACTCGATCTGGGCGACCTTATCTCGTCATTGTTGCGCGACACTGACATTCCACGTATCCGCGTCTCTTCGCTCGAACCAGAGGATTTCCGCCTGGAGTGGCTGGAGCTGTGGCAAGATGCACGCATGTGCCGCCACTTCCACTTACCGATGCAGAGCGGTTCCGATACAATTCTACGTCGCATGGCACGTCGCTACACAAGCGAACGCTATCGTACAATCATTACGACGGCACAAAAACTCATTCCCGGTGTGGCTATTAGCACCGATATCATTACAGGCTTCCCCGGCGAGACCGACGAGGATTTCGAGCTGACATATCAGCTTGCTCAAGAGCTTACGTTTGCCAAGACTCATGTCTTCCGCTTCTCAGCTCGCCAGGGAACGCCAGCTGCACGCATGCGCGGACAGGTTAAAGATGAGATCAAGAAAGCTCGCAGCCAGCGCCTTTTGACTTTGAATGATGAGCATGGCCGTCTCTTCCGCGAGCAGTTCCTGGGCGAAACAGTATCCGTCCTGGTTGAACAATCTAAGCATGGCTACTGGGAAGGTCTGACCGACAACTATATTCGCGTCGAGGTCCATGACCTGCCCAAATATGCTCACGACTGGCAACATACTATTGTCAAAACCCGTTTACACCACCTGATCGATGACGGAGTCTATGGCACGTTTGTCGAATAACGTCGATTCATGAGGGCCAAAGGTTGATCACGCGCTTGCTTTTTGTACTCTATCTCGTGGCGCTACTCGCCTGCACGTCTGCCTGTAGTGATATGAGCCGTACACAAACCAATAAAGACAGTCAGAGCGTTGTACAACAACAAGCCGGGACATTACCTGCAATACTGATCAGGGGCACCACTATCACAGAATATCCTCTGCCACAACCCAGAAGTGGCTTGATGCGTCCCGCAGTTGATCATCAAGGTCGCGTCTGGGTCGCCGAGATGGGCAATAATGCTCTGGCTGTCTTCGATCCACACACACAAACATTTCAACAAATGACGCCACCACACGCCAGAGATGGCCTTATGGCGGTACTTATAGCACCGGACGATACTGTCTGGTACTCAGAACAATTCGCGAACTATATCGGGCACTACGACCCTCTATCCCATCGTTATCAGGAGTTTTATCTGCCAACGGTAAAGATTCCCGATCCTGACAACAAAAATAACTCTATTATGTTACCGTCAGCGCCAAACGATATTGCCATAGATACACATGGCAATATCTGGTTTACAGAGATGAATACTGACGTGATTGGGAAACTCGATGTCAAGACGGGTCAGTTCACACACTATCCACTCACACAACCGCGAACCGTCCAGAAATATAGCCCATACGGCATAACTATCGACCGGCAAAACAATGTCTGGTTCACAGAAGCCAGCACAAATAAGCTTGGCCATCTCGATCCTACAACCGGCAAGATCCAATTCTTTACGCTACCAGGTCCCAGTAATCCATTAATGGAGGTTACCAGCGATAGCCATAGCACAATCTGGGCCACAACATTCGATAGTGCCACCCTGCTCAAGTTCGATCCACAACACGCGACGTTTTCAACGTATCGCGCTCCCAATGCAGATAGAGGTATCAGCGGCATGTATGGGCTGACCATAACACCATCAGACGAGATCTGGATTACCATCCCCGCCTCCAACGTGATCGCCCGGTTCGATGCCAACGCAAAACGCTTCATTTACTATCAAATACCCACTGAGAATAGTTCTCCGTTGGGTGTGGCATATGGTATGAATAATACTATCTGGTTCACAGAGTCAACAGGCAACCGAGTCGGCAAGCTGAAACTCTGACCAACCCGGTTCTACAGCTACTCTTCCTCTTCATTCTACATATGTCCCGCTTGCTAGCAAGGAGGACAGTAAAGATTACACGAGATACTTCTCAAACCAGCTGGTAATATGACGCAAGCGCTCCAGGCGTGATTTTGGGTGTCCACCGCGCGAAAGGCCATGGCTCTGCCCCTCAAAACGTACAAATTTTACATCGCGCTTCATCCACTTGAGTGCAGTAAAGAGTTGTTCCGCTTGCTCGATGCTACAACGTAGATCTTGCTCACTATGAATGATTAAGAGCGGCGTGGTTATATTCTTAACATAGGTAATCGGGGACATATGCATATATTTGTCGAGTCCCTCCCAGGGGGTCGTATCCAGGTTATCCTCCCCCAGATCCCAACCAATATCGCTAGAACCAAACATCGACGCCATATTGCTTACACAGCGATCAGTAACCGCAACTTTGAAACGATCATAGTGCCCTACGAGCCAGTTTGTCATAAAGCCACCATAACTGCCACCCGTCACAGCCAGACGTTGCTCATCGACATATCCTTCTTTAATCACTTCATCTAGACCAAGCATGATGTCTATAGAATCTTTTTCGCCCCACGCACCCCGCACCGCATTTGAGAATTTGTAGCCATAGCCAATGCTGCCACGTGGATTACAGTAGAAGACGATATATCCTTGTGCCACCAGCAATTGCATCTCATGGAAGAAGCCGTACCCATATTGTGTATTAGGCCCTCCGTGAATCTCTACCACGAGCGGATATTTCTTTGCCACATCAAAATCGTGTGGCTTCATAATCCACCCCTCGATTGGCCAACCATCCGCCCCTGTATAACTAATGAGTTCAGGCATGGATAGCGTCAATTCAGCCAGGAAGGCTGCGTTCGCATGACTTATTTGGTGTAATTCATCTTTCTCAACGGTGGAGCACACGAAAATTTCTTGTGGATGCGTCGGATCAGCAACAAGCAAGGCAAATGTATTTTTTGCCTGGTCACTGCTAAAATCGCGCACATGTATATTACCAGGAGTCACTACCTGCGGCTCAATGTTGTTTCCAGTGGCAGATAACCCAAAGATACGCGATGCTCCACTTAGCGAGGCCAATACATACAGCATGCTCCCATCCGCCGACCAGATGGGAGCCGGAGCGAGATGTTCATCTCCAACATCGCTATTTGTCCAGTCAGAACACGAGCCAGCAAAATCACGCGATAAACATGTGGGGGCAGCCTCTTTAGCATCCACTGACTGAGTATACAAATAGGTTTGTCCAGCAGAATGCAATTTTGGTGCTCCCACAAAAGCGATTCGCTGCCCATCGGGTGACCAGGAGGGTGCGTTACAACCTAGCTTGCTATCAGTCAGGCAGTGCAATGCACCAGCTTGCTTCTCTTTGATGGACAGCACATAGACATCACCGCCAGGCCAGCGCCAGCGATCTTCGCTGCGATCAGAAATAAAAGCAATCTGCGTTCCGTTGGGCGACCAGGCAGCTTCTCCATCGTCCCAATCACCATCGGTCAACTGTACAGGTGCTCCACCAACTCTATCTATCAAAAAAAGATGGGAGCGTCGCTCATAAATATAGCCTACACCATCCAGGCGATACCAGAGGCGATCAATGACATGTACTTTAGGTAACGGCTTACCATCCTCAGTCTCTTCATCGGCTGGTCCAACTGGAGCATTAAAAAGCACAGACTCACCATCTGGCGACCAGACTGGGGCAGATGCACCATGCTCCATAAACGTAAGCTGGTACGCTTCGCCTCCGCCCACGGACATCAACCAGATTTGTGGCTTCCCTTTGCCCTGCTTCTTCTGCTTCTGGGGATTCAAGCTCAGACCTTCGCCCTCACGCTCCGAGACAAAAGCCAGCCACTTCCCATCTGGCGACCAGGCTGGACTCGTAGCATCAGCCAGACCAGTGGTAAAACGCCTGGCCGTTCCATCCTGTAGAGATGCAACCCAGAGCGCGGAATGATAGGCATGCCGCTGCTCATCAATATCAGTCAGCACATAAGCCACACGTTCCCCATCTGGCGAAATGCGTGGACGGCTTATAAACTTGATCCTATAGAGATCTTCGATGGTAATAGATCGTGCCATGACTACTGTCCTCTTTTTAAGAACGAAAGATTTGCAAACCCAACAGCAAACCCAACTATAAAGCTCGATATAACAAGTATGCACTACACAATATACGCTTAACAATTGCTTTGGTGTCACACATCCCACATCTTTATACTATGCCAGACACTCACAAACCTGGTACTTTCATCCTCTCTCCGAACATGCCTCATATAATATCCAATTCGTTTTCGTTGTATGCTGCTTTTATACATATGCTAATAAATATCTATTGTCCCCCCAAATGTACCAATTTACTATTGACAAGCATTGGCGAATGTTATTATGTTAAGGTAGGAGCATTAGGAGGCAATTCCATGGGACTTATTTTTGTTCAGCGTATTGATATATTTCTATTTGTGACTGCCACACAACAAGACAGCCGGGACATCAATAGATAATATTCAATATTCTGTATCTCTTTATCACTTCCTCTCTTCCTTGCTTCTAAAGTAACTTTGATTTTGAGTGATGAATATCCATGTAGAGAGATGCATCTATGAGACAGGAGCGACAATGAGTACCAATCCAAAGCGCCTGGGAAAATATGAGCTGCAGGAGCGTTTGGGACGTGGAGGAATGGGTGAGGTTTGGAAGGCCCTCGATACACAATTACATCGTTATGTTGCTATTAAATTTCTGCATTCAGATTTACAAAATGATCCTAATTTCAGTGCCCGTTTTCAGCGTGAAGCACAGGTGATTGCTTCCCTTCATCATCCCAATATTGTGCAACTCTATGATTTTCAAGTTTCTCAACCTTCGACAGCAGAAAACGCTATTTGCTACATGGTCATGAATTATGTTGAAGGACAAACCCTGGCTCAACATATCCGCAATATGTCGCGTACGGGTAAATATCCATCGACGACCGAGATTGTACCGTTATTTGCATCAATCAGTCTGGCAATTGATTATGCCCACCAGAAGGGTATGATCCACCGTGACATCAAACCATCTAATATTCTCCTGGATAAAAATGACACCGCACGCAATCCAATGGGAGAGCCTATACTTAGCGATTTTGGCATTGCTAAATTGTTAGGTACACCCACAGTCACCATTGGCTCATGGTTGGGAACACCCCACTATACCTCACCAGAACAGTCCAAGGGGGAACCTGCAAGCGAGCAGAGTGATATTTATTCTCTTGGTGTGATCCTCTATGAAATTTGTACTGGCCTCCTGCCTTTTCATGGAGAGAACACGGCTGCCGTTATCATGCAGCATATCAATGCTACTCCTACCTTACCTAACTATATTAATCCAAAGGTGCCGTCGGCTCTGACAATGGTGATCATGCGTAGCCTTGCCAAAAATCCAATCGAACGATTTCCGACTGCGACAGCATTAACCGTAGCTATAGCTAATGCCCTCAATACGTCCATTCCTGAATGGCTTCATTCAACCTCTAGTTCAATGGAGATCATCAATAAACCAAAGTATCAGGAATTTATACAACCTTCCTCACAGTTAAATATATCATCGCAAGCAGCTCCATCACCCATGCAGAGAGCATATCCATCGACTGCCTTCCCAACTCCGTTGGGCAATAAATTAAGCTCAACAAGGCCAGATAACCTACCTGACAGTGGCTCTATGATGTTCACACCTCAGCACCCCTTGCCCCCATCTTTCTCTTCGTCTCAGAACTCCTTGCCCCCATCTTTCTCTTCACCTCAGCATCCCTTGCCCCCATCTTTCTCTACACCTCAGCATCCCTTGCCCCCATCTTTCTCTTCACCTCAGAACTCCTTGCCCCCATCTTTCTCTTCACCTCAGAACTCCTTGTCAACGCCTTTCTCTTCGTCTCAGAACTCCTTGCCCCCATCTTTCTCTTCACCTCAGAACTCCTTGTCAACGCCTTTCTCTTCGTCTCAGCATCCCTTGCCTACATCATCACCTTCGCCTCTAGTACCAAAAACAGCTAGTTATGTGATGGCACAAGAGTATGTCAGAGGGGAAAACCTGGAAGAGCGTTTAAACCGTCTTCATCAACCGTTGGCGGAGCGTGATGTATTGCTCTATGCCTCTCAGGTGCTTGATAAGCTGGAGGAGATGGCTCAGCAAACACCGCCTCTAGTGCATGGAAATATCAGACCCGCCAATATTCTGATTGGCGATAAAGATCAGCGAGCTCATGCTGTAGGCAGTTTTGACACTGTACAATGGAATCAAATGCCTGTTACGACCCCTGGTTACGCTCCTCTAGAACAGCTACAAGGGAATGGAGATCCGCGCTCCGATCTCTACGCATTGGCAGCAACGATGCATCATCTATTGACGAATCGTAATCCCTGTAATTACCCACCATTTGTCTATCCTTTGGCTCGTATGTTAAACCCACACGTCTCATTGGAAGTAGAGCGCCTCTTAACCTATGCACTGACAAACGATATCAACCAGCGCTATCAAAGTGCGACAAAGATGAAACACGACATTGACGACATTCTACTACAGCTGTATGGTATAACAAATAATACAGAAGCACTTATGTCGGGCATGTCTGGATCGATGAGGGCAGCAGGAGAAGTTCAAAGAAAAAATGTAATTGACCTGTCACCTCTTACAACAAGAGTGACAAACCATCTACAGGCATTGCGTAGTCAAACTCAGGGTGCATCAATCTTAGCATCACGACCAAAGCCAGCACAGCAACGTAAGGGGAAAAGGCTGAGGATCATTCTAGCTGCTGCTGCAGTGCTCCTGCTGCTTCTCGCTGGTCTCCCCTTCGCCCTACGTTCTCTGTCAAACGGCCATAGTAGTCAAAGTCTTTCTGGTATCCCTAACTCCGGCATTGGAGTAGTAAAAGCACCCGATGGTGAATACATCGGAATTAGCAATGGAAGCGTTGCCTTTGACACAAAACGAGCCGATGGCGACATCAAAACTCAAGCCGCAACACAACTAAAAGCTGGTGACTCTGGCAGTGCCGATGCCCTGTGGCAACAAGCCACGAAGATAGATACCAATGATGCCGAAGCGCTTATCTATATGGAAGATCGACGCGTTCTAGATTCCGGCGATCCCTATATCACCATTATCGTTGGTACTACGCTCACAGGTAGTGCAGGCTCCGTTGCAAGTGGGCGTGAAGCTACACAAGCGGCATACGTAGCACAAAAAGAGTACAATACAGCATCTAAGCTCCCTGCGCATATGAAAGTCCGTCTTCTGATCGCAAGCTCAGGAAATGTTGCTACCTACGCCACTACAGTAGCACAACAGATTGTGCAGTTGGCCCAAGCCGACAAAACGGTTGTAGCAGTAATGGGCTGGACTTCAACTGCGACGACACTCAACGCAATCGGAGTGCTCTCCGCAGCAAAAATTCCTATGTTTACAAACTCAGGGGCTGATGCATTGACAGGCCGCTCTCGTTATTTCTTTCGTGTTACCATACCCGGCTCGAGCCAGGGAGCTATTGGCGCACAATACGCTGAACAAACATTACACGCCAAAAAGGCAGTGGTCTTCGTTGACATAAAGAACGACTATGCGGCAGGTCTTGCTAACGGTTTTACGAATCGTTTTAGTAATGATGGCAATACTATTATTGCAACAGAATCTTACACTATCGGGAATACTACAACGCTTCCGGGCTTGCTACAAGATGCACTAAGCAAACATCCCGATATGATCTACTTCGCTGGTTACCCTGCCGAGGCGGGGGTGCTGCTGGCTCATATGCAATCTGCTGACCCACCAATGTTAGGAGGATCTGCCCTCTATCAGCTAGGAGGCTTCTCCACAGATGCACAAAAAGGGCTGAGTCATTTGCACTTCACTGCATTCTCGTATCCTGATGAGTGGGAAATCTTGGGCCTGGCGGCAAAAGTACCTCCGTTTTTTGCGGATTACCAGGCAGCATTCGATCCCAATAAGAAAAATGCTTCCTATGGCTACAGCCGTCCCGATGGTACAACAATGGAATTCTATGACGCAATATCAGTATTGCTCTATGGGTGCAGCATCGCGCTGGCCGCAAAAAGTCCTGTCACTGGAAGTGATGTCCAACAAGCTTTAACATTGGTTACAGGAGAGAAAGCGTTCCAGGGTATCACTTCCCAGATTGCGCTTGGCTCGGATAGTAATCCGGTAGATAGGGCGGTTCTTATGATCTGTGTTACGAAAGATCGTTTTCTTAAAATGGATGGGATACACGGAAAATTTCTAATCGGGGAGGCTGAACGGGCGGGGTTTAATGCGACTTCAGTCTGCAATTAACTTTTTTCTCTCAGAAGAGTTCGTGCGGCGAAAGCCACACGAACTCTTCCTCAAGGGTGCCTATAGTCTCGGGCATAAATTTCACTTCTCTGAGCTTTAGAAATTCGTTGATGGGGGAAAATCGCTGCTGGCTCACAAAGCATGAGTAAGCCAGCATCATAAGAGGCACAAACCAGAAACGTACTACCGACGACGACGCGTGCTACGCCGGTCACGCTCCAAAGAAATATCGAGCGTTTCATGCAAACGCTCGAAATCGTCCACATCCAATTGCAATTCAACTGCTGGCAGGTCCTCCGGGCGAGATCGCCCTTCTTCGTAGAGTTGTAGTACCATTACTAACTCTACCTCTTCCATTTCAAGCAGACCTTCTCCTGCAGCTAAATCTATCGCATTTTCGTCCTCATCCTCATCCTCTATATCATCACTTGGATCAGCACGCGGGATAAACTCAATATTTGTACGTGCGCATTTGAAACGTCCTGTGATCTTCAGGGCGTCTGTAGCCATCTCTTCCGCCAGCTCACGTACCACATCCATCATTTGCACAAAGGCATCTTGCAATTGCTCTAGAGCATCTTCATCACTGTCACTATCCAGTTCAGCCGCCAGTTCATTGCTCACTTGATTGCCTGTCGGGTTGCCATCGGGTAAACGCTGATGCGCAAGCTCATTCAGTTGCTTTAATGCCTGAGCGAAAGCTGGCGAAAACGTGCTGCTCTCTCGCTCAACAACTGGCTTTACGTCCTTCTCATTTTCTTTGTCATCTTCTTTTTCATCGTGATTTAATGTCTTTTCATCTTCCTGATCTTCTTGCTCTTCCTGATCTTCTTGCTCATCATCATCGTCATCATCGTCTTCAGCATCTAAACCCAATGCTGCTTCAATCATCACTATCTGTTGATGCAATTGTTCAGCGACTTCCCTTGGAAAGTATGAAATAACCCTGGCTTGACGTGATGCTGCCAACAACTGAAATTGGGGCCAATCTCGATACCGTTCTCGACCACGCAAGTAGCGTATTTCAACAATGCCTAGCGTGTCCAGCCGCAACGAAATTTCCATGACTCCCTCCTCATAAACCGAACGCATCGGTTACTATATCCATTTCTGGCACTCACACTTTTTTCTCTCGCTTGTTTGAATATATTTTCTTTATATGGCACAAAAGAGTACCAATCTCTCTTAATGCAAAAATATATCGTGGGTAACGAGTCTATGAAGCTTCACACTGGCTACCTCAAAACAATAATCATTCGAGATACAATGTTCTCAACTATGACTCTTCATACAAACAAACGGTTACCAGCATGCTTCTCTAATTTGAAAGGTGATGGACAGGAATAATTTGGATATAGTTTGCGTCAAAATGTATGCCACCATCATATCACAACAAGCATTAATTGATACAATCATTCTGTTCCTTTTCTCTTTTTATGGCCCATCTGATATATAAGCAGCAGCTTTTCAGCGATAAAGTCACCTACTTTTTTTGTTCAAGCTTTGTCCACAAAATGGCTAATCGGGAGCGCACAAGTACGAGGTCAGTGATATATTTATCTAAGGCTACCATTTTAACGCATGAGTATCCTGATAGTGAGGCTATTATATTGATAGTTTCACTATCAGAATACTTATAGTTGTTCCTGAGAAAGGATACTTTCTATCATGCATACAAATGATAAACAGTCACTATTCGATACCGCAACGGCTAATCTATTGGAATCGTTTTCCATACGTAGCCCACGTCGCACTCTTCTTAAAGGAGCCGTTGCGAGCTTGAGTGCAGGAGCAGCGATGGGTGCAAGCTCTCTGCTAAACCTTAACGCAGTACAAGCTCACAAAAAAGGTTCTTTCTTGAAACAAGTCTTTGATATCGCAGTAACAGCTGAACGGTTGGCAGTGACTACTTATAGCAATGCAATTGCTAATGCAGCTACCCTTGGTATTACAGGTGATAATCTGGTGTATCTACAGGCAGCCTTAATCGAAGAGCAGATCCATGAGCTTTTCTTCGAAGCAGCCGGCGGCCAGGCGCTGGCCAGCACCTTTAGCTATCCCAATGGGGCCATGACGTTTTCAGATCTACCTACCTTTATTGCAACCCAACAACAGTTGGAAGGGGTTTTCGACTCGGCATTCCTGGTCCTGGTCAGGCAACTGGGCGAAATCGGTCAGTACCGACTGGCTCAGATTATGGCGCAGATCGCAACTATCGAGGCAGAACATCGTGCCCTGGGCCGCTCAATCGGGAATTTAAGCCCGGCGGATAACTGGGCATTCACGCCCATTTTCCTGAAGAGTATTCTGGATGCCCCTGCAACTGTAACGGCCGCTGGCTACCTTAGCCCGGTGTTTGGAAATAGCTACACTTATCAGCAAGCCAGCACATTCCTACCCGGACTCATAATCAATTACACTACACCATATGCGGCTTCATAAAAACGTCATCAATCGTAAAATGTTACTTCAACAACTACAAGTGATTAAAGGATGCTGAAGAGACCTCATCTCCTTCTAGCAAAAACTTATTACTCCATTTTCACCTGGCGTAAGTAGGGGCAATATTGCCCCTACTTTCTATGCCATTATTATGTCAATACGAGGTGATGTCCTGTCATGCGATATGTAGCCTATATCAATCTTACCCTGCTCCATCCCCTCCCACATTGCAAGAGCTGTCCTGTCCTCCAAATACATTAGTGTAGAAACCACAACTCTATTTGACGTCTACTCTCTCCTGCGATACAATTTGAGCGGTCAATGCAGTGGTTTTATACTATTATTCCTATGCAAAAAAACCATCATTCTTTATGTATCTTGCCACCCTTTCGTAACTTACGAGCGACCGAACAAGCGAACGAAGGAGATGTACTTTGGCTGCACGCCGCCCTGATATCGTGCTACTTGTGCTTGACACTCAACGTGTTGATCGCCTCTCCTGCTATGGATATCCCATCGAAACGTCTCCACACCTCGATGCATTAGCAGATGACGCAACACGTTTTCTTCACGCCTACTCAACAGCACAATGGACTGTCCCTTCTCATGCCTCTATGTTTACTGGCCTCTATCCCGATCAGCATACTATGTTACATGCATCATCTGTACTCCCAGATACTATCCCAACTCTTGCTGGACGACTTGCTAAAACTGGCTATTTTACAACTGCATTTTGCAATAATCCTTTAATCGGTGTGGTCAATACGGGCCTACAACGCGGCTTTTATAGCTTTCTCAATTATAGCGGTTGGATGACTTCACGCCCAAATCAAGAGGGGAAACACTTGAGTTGGTTTGATCGCTATCGCAGTCACTTTAAACGTTTCCTGGCAAATATCGTTACTTCTCTGCAAGACGTTTTCGCCCGCTCTGATACCCTGCTGGATATCTCGTTCTCTCCACTCATGGCCCCACTCTGGCAAACTGCCCTTAGTTTCAAAGGCAATACAGCACGCTCACTTCAGCATGCGGCACGCCTGCATGTCGAGCGGCGTGGCCTGGCAGCAGATCAGCCCATTTTCAGCTTTATTAATCTGATGGGCACCCACATGCCCTATCATCCTCCCACACGCTTTATTGAACGGCTCGCCCCTTACTTCCGTAAGGATAAGGCCGCCCAACGCTATCTGCGCCAGTTTAATAGCGATGTCTTCGGCTGGCTCGCTCCCCTGAGCACCGCGATGGATAAACAGAGCAAAGAGATACTGGATGGTATGTACAATGCTGAGGTGGCTAATCAGGATGAACTGGTGGGCGAATTTCTTAACAAGCTGAAAACTAGCGGCGTCCTGGACCATACACTTCTGATTATATGTGCAGACCACGGCGAACATTTGGGCGAGAAACAACTTATGGGACATAGCATCTCGCTCTATGATACGCTGGTCCATGTGCCACTTATCATTCGCGATCCTTCAGGTAAACTGCCACGCGCTTCTACTGTCGATCATGTGGTCTCGACCAGGCGCATTTTTCATACCGCACTTACCGCTGCTGGCGATGCAACAGAACAAGAACAAGCGTATAGCCTGACGCAAAGCGTTGAAAACGATCCTGACCATGGACGAATTTTCGCGACTGGTATCACGCCTTATAATCTGCTACACATCATGCAGCGCCGCCGACCCGACCTGATAAAAACGTATAAGTGCGATCAACCACGCTATGCTATCTGGCATGATCGTTATAAACTTATACAGACAGGCGATGGTGAGATTGAGCTCTATGATGTGTTTGATGACCCCAATGAAGATGTTAACTTACGTGATATACTGCCAGAGCAGGTCGAAATACTTCAGGCACAACTGCAAGCACAAATACAAGACGGCCATTCGACACATACAATTGAGACTCCCAGCGCGGAATTTGATGATCCTCAAGTGCAGCGCCGTCTTCACGACCTGGGCTATCTGGAGTAAATATTTGAGCATAAAATGAGGATGATATATGTATCCACCTGTAAACCCAATTCTTGTACAAATTGGCCCGCTCTCCCTCCATTGGTATGGCGTGATTATGACACTGGCCATCTTTTCTGGAGCAACGGTCGCCAGTAGATATGTTTCACGCCATGGCAACGATGGCTCCACGATCTGGGATATGCTGCTCTGGGTGCTTATTCCTGCTATCATTGGAGCACGTCTATACTACGTTTTTATCCAGTCTCCGCGCGGCCCCAACGGCCTGGGGCACTACCTGGCCAATCCAATAGAAATCTTGCAGATATGGCGAGGTGGTATCCACATTTATGGAGCATTTATCTTTGGTAGCATTGCACTTCTTCTTTACTTGCGCGTGCATAAGCTTCCTTACCTGCGTTACCTGGATGGCGTTGGTCTGGGGCTGGCTCTTGGTCAGGCGATTGGACGCCTGGGCAATTTTATTAACCAGGAACTTTATGGTCCACCTACGACACTACCCTGGGGCCTACGTATCGATTCTGATCATCGTATCTCCCCTTACGATAACATGCAGCTCTACCCGGATAGCACTCGCTTCCACCCATTGTTCTTGTATGAAATGCTTTGGGATGCTATCGGCTTCGCTTTATTGCTCTGGATCTCCCGACGTTTCGAAAAACAACTTCGGGCTGGCGACCTTTTCTTACTCTATCTGATCTGGATACCCCTGGGACGCTTCTTTATTGAGTTCCTACGTACCGATTCATGGTTCTTCCCAGGCACACCTTTCAATATCCTGCATATAATCATTGCAGCCGTGGTTATCACAGCCGGTATGATCTTCTTTCTCCGTCGGCGCTCGAAGCCTGCTGCAACATTAGAAAGCACAGCCACGACCAGACACCGAAGATGTCGAACATACAACTGCGGATGAGACTACAATTAATAATAAAGTCACTGAAAACGAGCCGAGTTCAGAAACTGGCTCATTAGGAATCGAGAGTTAATTACTATGGCACCTCGTCTTATCATTATCGGTTTAGATTGTGCAGAGCCATCTCTGGTCTTTGATCGCTGGCGCGACGATTTACCTAACCTGGCTCGCTTAACGTCCCAGGGTAGCTTTGGGACGCTGGAAAGTTGTACGCCTGCGATTACAGTGCCTGCATGGAGTTGTATGATGAGCGGGCGCGATCCTGGCGAATTGGGTATCTACGGGTTCCGCAATCGTACAGATCGTAGTTATCAACGTATGGGCATCGCCGATGGACGCGCTATACATGTCCCCCGCCTCTGGGACTTGCTCGGCGATGCTGGCTGGAAGGTCGCTGTCGTTGGCGTTCCTGGTACCTATCCACCGCGTGAGGTGAATGGTACGCTCGTTTCTTGCTTTCTTACGCCAAATACAAACTCGACTTATACTTACCCACCAGAACTCGCTACTCAGATTACAAGCTGGCTCGATAATGACTATCTCCTCGATGTGCCCAACTTTCGCTCCGAGGATAAGCAGCGTATTCTACAAGATATTTATACGATGTGTGATCAACATTTTACGGTGGCTCGCCAGTTGCTTACACACAATGAACCCGATATGCTTATGCTGGTTGAAATGGGAGTGGACCGTATTCATCACGCCCTCTGGAAACAGATGGACCCGCGCCATCCTAAATACGTCCCTGGCTCTCCTTTGAGCGAGGCTATCCATGACTACTACATTCATGTTGATCAGCAGATCGGGGAGCTACTCAGCCTCTGTGGAGACGATACAGCGGTACTTGTAGTGTCTGACCATGGCGCTCGTCCACTTATGGGAGGCATCTGTATCAATGAGTGGCTGCAAAAAGAGGGCTACCTGTCACTTCTTCGACAGCCAGACGGCGTGGCATCGCTCGATCTGCTCAATATCAATTGGAAGCAGACAAAAGTGTGGGGCG
Organism: uncultured Chloroflexia bacterium; assembly: GCA_963850365.1. GTDB lineage: Bacteria > Chloroflexota > Ktedonobacteria > Ktedonobacterales > Ktedonobacteraceae > Dictyobacter. The sequence goes on along the minus strand of CAWKKX010000071.1, from coordinate 533,184 downwards.
AGGGGGGGTACTATGGGCGTATCTTCATGAACGTCCGTGGACGCGAACCCCTGGGTATCATTCCTCCTGGCGATTATGAACGCGAACGCACACTGCTAGCTGAGAAGCTGCGTGCGATGCCAGGACCCGATGGGCAACCACTGCATAATAAGGTCTTTACGCCTCAACAACTTTATCGCAGTGTACGTGGCATTGCACCCGATCTCATTGTCTACTTTGGCGATTTAGCCTGGCGTGCAGTCGGCACCGTTGGCAGCGGCGAAATCTATACGACGGAAAATAATACCGGACCTGACGATGCTAACCACGCTCAGTATGGCTTGATCATTTTTTATGATCCGCAACATCCAGGTAAAGGCTCGCAACTCACAGGGGCGCAGATCTACGATGTGCTCCCTACACTTCTCACCCGTTATGGGCTACAAGCGCCTGCAGGACTGCGCGGCAAAATATTGGAAATGGCATAATAGCCATTTCCAATACCCCAGCGCGTGCATTTTTTGCATGTCGCTTTCTGGATAAATATTCTTGTAAACAAGTGAACTGTCAATCTTGCTTGGAAAAATTGTCGATGCTCACACAAGCAGTATTCTTTTCTCACACAGATATTGACAGCTCACGAAACTACCATCAAAAAGTGAGAGGCCAATGAACGCATTCGAGAGAATATTTAATAGATATCGCAACCTACCAGCTGTGGACCTTACACAAGGACGCAGTATCGCCTTTTCTCGCACGTCTACACGACGCCTGATGGACTTAATCGATGCAAATGGACAGGGAAATGTACATGGGGGCGTTATTATGCGCATAGTCGATGAGTCTGGTGCTATCGTGGCCATCAAACACAGCCAGCGTAGTGTCGTAACTGCACGGGTAGAAACATTCAATTTCCTGGCTCCGGCTTTTATTGGTGACCTTGTAACGGTCGATTGCGAAATGAACTTTGTGGGCCGCACAAGTATGGAAGTCGGCGTTGAAGTCACTACCGAAGATTTGATTACGCGCGAAATTCGCAAGATCGCGAGCAGTTATATTATCTATGTAGCCATCGATGAAAACCGCCAACCAACACAGGTACCACCTCTCGTGCCCGCAGATGATGCAGAACAGGTGATTATAAAACGAGCACAGATCCGCCGCGCACACCGTAAGAAGATCGATGAAGAAAGAGCACGGGAAGAACTAGAGCAGGATTCTGAGGTCTCGTAAGAAGATTACAATTAGCACAACACCATCTTTATCAATTAACCCGGAATGTTTCACCCTCACAGGGAACATTCCGGGTTTCCCTTCTACCACCTCGGTAAAACAAGGTTAAAGCCCTAACGACTCGATGGTATCCAAAACTTCCTGGGCGTGTCCCTCCGCCTGAACTTTGGCCCAGACCTTACGCACAACCCCCTCTTTATCAATCAGGAAGGTTTCACGGTTGATACCCATAAACTTCTTCCCGTACATATTGCGCTCTTTCCACACACCATAGGCTTGCGAAACCGCAGTATCGGTATCCGACAACAAGGGAAAGGGCAATCCGTATTTCTCGGCAAACTTCTCATGCGAAGCAATATCATCCGCGCTTACACCCAATACGATGATGCCCCGTTTCTGCATCTCATGATTGGCATCGCGGAACGAACAAGCTTCCTTGACGCAACCGGGCGTATCGTCTTTTGGATAAAAGTAAACCACAATAATATGGTTTTTTAATGCGCTTAGCTGAACATGACCGTTATGTACTACCGTCTCGTCTCCAATGGCTGGAAGTATAAAATCAGGAGCGGGTTGCAGATCCTTGACCTTTGTTTCACTCATAATAACGTCCTCATTTCAAAGCAGTTCATTTAGAAAATACGCGCTTTGATTAGTGTATCACAGGCTATGCGGATTCGGTATGAGGGGGGATGCCTAATATCGCTTCATATTTATCCAAAAGCTCAAGGAAACTGATGCGGAGTCAAAGAGCAAACGCTTACCTATCATATGAATTCTGGCAAGCTGCAAGTACACTAAAGACCTTTACCGCGAAAAGGGATGCGTCGGGAGACGCTTATTAAATATCTCTCCGCAAGACGTTCTTACAAAAATCGCTCCATTAATCTGGACGCTTACGAAGAGGAATGGTTCACAGTAAATAAACTGGTGGTGGACAAAGTCATAACATGGCATACGCTACACCGCGCTATTAACAGAGGAGAAGTGGAGCTGGATACGATTGAAGAGCTACGTCCTTTTATTCACCGCGATGAGCTGAACCGCTTTTTGCGTGAGAATACGCTACGGCCAAGCAGTGAGCGGGAAAACATCGCGCCAAGACTAGAGATCCCGTATACCTCAATTTTCACAGGTGTTCAGTCCTCCCAGCATGGATGCGGTGGAAACCTTTAGCCGCGTCCATGCTGCGGAAGCAAAACATTCCTCAGCCATCGACGATGAAAGCTACTTTTGTGAACCTTCTGTTCCTCCTGCACTCTTGAGTAGTGATCATTTCTTAGAAACCGGTGTTAAAGAAGATATCGGTATTGAAGAAGATGAGGCAGTAGAAGCGGGCGTCGGTATCGAAGAAGACAGAGCAGTAGAAGCGGGCGTCGGTATCGAAGAAGACAGGGCAGTAGAAGCGGGCGTCGGTATCGAAGAAGGCAGGGCAGTAGAAGCGGGCGTCGGTATCGAAGAAGATGTTGGTGAAGATGAATGTGACATGTTTGGTGTTGACGTTGGCGTAGTACTAGAAGGTGGCCCCTGCCAGGGGAACAAAAACACCACAGTGGGTGAAGCGGAAACGGCCGGCGTCGCTTTGCTGTCCGCCGGATTGGCGGTAACGCGTGATACAACCGTAGCGAAGCCCAAAATAACCATCATGATGATTGTGACAGCGATAACTCCATGAAGCAATTCTTTCCTGGAAGGATGTTTAGAACGGATATATGCCCAGGCTCCTAAAAGTGTTGCAGTAGAGCCGATGAGGGCCGAGATCAGACCGATAATAGTGTTTAGAGGCATTTTTGTTTTCCTTTGCGTCGTTTGACATAATGTAATAGTAATTTTTTTATAGAGAGTGCCGAAAGCATTATAGAAACCATGACGATAGTATCACGAACTCGGCAGCAGTTTGGTTGCATGCACTGACGATTGGCTGTTTGAGGTGAACGAGGCAAAACAAGCATACTAAAAGCCAGGGCAATGGTTTCTCTAAGTGCCAGCATCTTCGCTTACACATTTTATCTGGGAATGTTGGCTGATGTTTGACCTTTTCCCCAAGAAGAATGGAGATCCTCGGTAACCAGTGATTAAGCCAATATGCACGTTTATCGCCGTGTACCAGAAGTATAATCTTCGGGGGAGCTGAGCACTTTTTTGATGGTTAAAAGGAGATCATCCAGCTCGAATGGTTTGCTCATACCGATAAGGTGTCGTCGCTCTATCTCCTCTTGTGGCAGATTTGCGCTTATAAATAAAACGGGGATATCTGACAATACTTTCTGAGCACGCATACGATCATAGAGTTCAAAGCCATCCATATGTGGTAATTGATAATCAAGCAGTAACATGTCAGGTTTGAAGTCACGCATAACCTGTAACGCTTCTAGCGCATCTGTTACGATAAATGCCAGATAAGGAGTTTCTTCGACAATAGCCTGCACGAGACAAGCACCAACACTGGCATCATCCTCAACCACTAAAACAGTTTTACTCTGTGGATGTTCTTCTTGTGTCTCTTGAGAATGATACATAGATTCCTCTTCCTGGTCCAATTAAACCATACCTATGAATATATTAAGGTTAGCTGTATGTGTGTGGTACGATTACAAAAACGATTACGTTTCATAAAAGTAAGTGATCCTCTCTCTCCCCGCACTCCACATTTTGGTCCCTTCCCAAAAGGGAGCAGAACATTATCAAAATAAAGCAACGAGGAGCCCGCACTGCTTCTTCAGCAATGCGAGCTCCTTCAGATCTTTACACTACTTCGTATATTTCTGTGACTTCATGACCATCATACCGCGAACAAATTTGCGTGTACGCTTGCCCTGCTTCTGCTCTTCCTCGCCAGCAACCTCATCAAGGAAAACAAGGTGCCTCTGAGCACGCTTCAATTCATCTTGCGCTGATGTCTGCTCATCCTGATCTAATACCATCATGCCTTTTTTGAAGTGCATCATATTTTCACCTCTTCTTGCACTCCAGATGTTACTCTGAAAGTGGGGGTTGCACGCATACAAATGAGAAACAAGCAATTTTTGGACATGGAAATGCATGCTATATGCTAGCTTAACAATTTTTGATACAATCTTCTGCAAGATCAAACATTGAATAACACAATAACTTGCCGCGCTATGCAGTAAACACTTTCACATTTTACGGAACGCCAGAGACGATGACATCAAAAAACAGCTTATTACAGCTTTTTCAACAGGCGTAATGTTAAAATGCGCGAAGCATACTCCAAAAATTTAAAACAGGCAGAAGAAAGAAAGCTACAGCACGCCGCTATTTCACGCTTGCTGGACATCCAAATGTGGATAAGGGGTTTATGAGGCGGGATATCCAGACAAATTCATAGCCGCAGTGGTGTAGGATGTAATCGAACATGAAGCACCTCCGACTCTTTCTGTCTAGATATAAAGGGGGTGATTGAAATCGTTTTTTCAACTCACCCCTTAATTATACTATAGCTGAGCAAAATTGTCAAGCTCTGCTACAATACAATTAAAAACTCGGCTAAGCGGCGTGGGCAAGCATGCGCTCCAGGGCAACACGTGCCCAGTACACTACATCCTGATCCACTTTTACCTGGTTGATTACTTCGTCTTCAAGTAACGCTTCCAGTACCCAGGCAACATAGGCAGGGTGGATACGATACATGGTTGAGCAGGGACAGACGATAGGGTCAAGACAGAAGATGAATTTATCTGGATTCTCGTGGGCAATGCGGTGGACGAGGTTGATCTCAGTGGCGACCGCCCATTGACTTCCCGCCGGGGCACGCTCGATCTGTTGAATGATGTATTCGGTTGAACCATACATGTCAGCTGCCTCTACCACTTCGCGACGACACTCTGGATGCACGATGACATTAATGCCGGGATAGTCTGCTCGCGCTTTGGCAATCTGCTGAGCACTGAAACGCATATGAGTAGAGCAATAGCCCTTCCAGAGGATAATGCGTGCATTTTCGATCTCTTCTTCGGCGTTCTCTGAAGCCATGGGATCTTTTGGATTCCATACGACCATCTGCTCTTCTTTGATGCCATATTTCAGTCCTGTATTGCGACCCAGATGTTCATCGGGAAAGAAGAGGACGCGTTTCCCTTGCTTAAACGCCCAATCGACAACGGCGGGCGCATTGGATGAGGTACAAACAATGCCCCCGTTACGCCCACAAAAGGCTTTGAGATTGGCAGCCGAGTTCATATAAGTAATGGGGATGATGCCCGCTTCGTCTCCCAGTACCTCGTGCAACATCTGCCAGCACTCTTCAACCTCGGCAATATTTGCCATATCGGCCATTGAGCAACCCGCAGCGGGGTTTGGCAGGATGACTTTCTGATGTGGCCCACTGAGTATATCTGCACTCTCCGCCATGAAATGTACACCACAGAAGACTATATAGTCGGCCTCTGGACGTGCCGCAGCTAGCTGGGCCAATTTGAATGAGTCGCCACGATAATCGGCGTATTTGATAATTTCGTCGCGCTGGTAGTGATGTCCCAGTATGACCAGACGCTTGCCCAGAACAGCTCTGGCGGCGCTGATACGTCGATCCAGTTCTTCACCATCCATTTCGGCATAAAACTGGGGTATGCCGTCAACGCGTTTAGAAAGGTCGTGCCTGGCCCGTGTCTGGGGATTAAGCAATGGTAATACGCGTGTCTCTTGACTCTCTGCACATTCTGTCTTGATCGCCATCCGTCTTCTCCTTTGCATTTTCTTATGCAAACTCCAGCGAGATATCAAAATTGGGCGCGGAATGAGTGAGTGCCCCAAGTGAGATGAAGTCAACACCAGTGGTGGCAACCGCTACCAGGCGTTCTTGACTGCTGCCAATATTGCCAGAAGCCTCGATCAATACCCTGGGAGAATGCTGACGTATCAACTCAACTGCCCGGCTCATCATCTCAATGTCCATGTTATCCAGTAGCACTACATCCGCTCTGGCCTCCAACGCTTGCTGAACCTCCGTCAGCGTTTCACACTCCACCTCGATCTTCAGCAAATGCGGAGCCATTCTTTGTGCAGCAGAAACAGCCTGCGCAATCCCTCCCGCCGCCTTGATATGATTGTCTTTAATGAGCACACCATCGTTCAAACCAAAACGATGATTCTGTCCCCCACCCAACTGCACCGCCATCTTCTCCAGAGCACGTAAACCAGGGGTCGTCTTACGAGTATCCAGAATACGAGCCTGCGTTCCCTCTATTGCATGCACACAATGAGCAGTGAGTGTTGCAATACCGGAGAGCCGCCCCATAAAATTAAGCGCAACGCGCTCCGCACTTAATATCGCGCGGGCAGGGCCACTGAGCAATAGCAGATTCTCACCCGCCTGCACAGAAGCCCCCTCCTGCACCAGCATCTCGGCAGTTACCCGCTCATCAAGCAAGCGAAACGTTTCTGCGGCAATTGTTATACCCGCAATCACACCTGCATTCCGTGCAAGCATACGCGCCTCAGAGCACTGTTCTTCAGAAACTGTGCTCAAAGTCGTGATATCTGTATACGCGCCATCTTCTTCCAAAGCTCGCTTGATAAGTTCTATTGGAACTTTATACATGAAGCGTGGCCTCCTTATATGCTTGATATGCGTGCATCAATCCACAATTATCAATATATGAAGGCTGAAAGGCATAGTGTCGCTTAGCCAGGCTCTGATCCTGCCCCTGATAATCGAAGCGCCAATGACTACCTCGGCTCTCACATCTTTCCAGGGCTGCCGCCACAACAAGCTCGGCCACTTGTAGCATGTTGACGGTCTCTAACATTTCCTGACCTGACGGCAGTTTCTGTAGTTTCTGTCGCACCTGCCATATCTGTTGCCTTGCCACTAGCAAACCCTCGCGATCACGGCATAGCGAGACATATTTCCACATCAACTGGCGCAGTTCATACCGTATCTGCTGATCATCATGGTTATCTGCTTCACCTGATGACAACATCCCATTACTTGCGAGCTTCCCATCGTAAGTAATGAAAGATGTTGCATGTTGGAAAGATTGTCCATCATCATCTGTAGCACCCTGTGTGAGATGGTCAGCAATGCGAATACCATAGACCAGTCCCTCAAGCAATGAGTTGCTTGCCAGGCGGTTTGCTCCATGCACACCGGTACAGGCGACCTCACCAACGGCATAAAGACCTGGTACAGTTGTACGCCCATAGGTATCTACCATCACACCACCCATACAATAGTGTGCCGCTGGCGCGACTGGCAACAAATCAGATGCCAGGCTCAAGCCATACTGTCTACAGATCGCGGCAATTGTTGGGAAACGGGCATACATCTTTTCAGATGGCAAGTGGCGTAGATCCAGGTACTGGCAATCCGTCTCCTCGGCCAACATTTCGCTCAGGATAGCACGAGCTACAACATCGCGTGGAGCCAGTTCTGCTTGAGCGCTATAGCGTAGCATAAAGCGTTCGCCGGCATGATTGCGCAGATACGCACCCTCGCCACGTACAGCCTCGGAAATCAAATGGGACGAGCCTTCCGTAGCCAGTACGGTGGGATGAAACTGCATAAACTCAAGGTCGCTTAATGCGGCACCCGCACGCCAGGCCAGGGCCAGGCCATCAGCAGTTGCGCCCGATGGATTCGAGGTATGCAGCCAGAGCCCTCCTGCCCCACCACTTGCCAGTACAATCGTGCGTACTTCAAGCTCAAAAGGCTGTCCTGCCCTATCCAGAGCCTGTAAACCAACACAACTGCCATCTTGCATCAATAGATCGCTTACAAAAGTTTCTTCATAGATCTTAATTTCAGGGCGCTTGCGCAAGGCACTCATCAACGCGCGTTCAATCTCCGCACCAGTAGCATCACCGCCTGCGTGCAGCACACGCCAGCGACAATGCGCACCTTCGCGACCAAGCAGCAGCCCATCAGGAGTCGCATGAGCCTCATGAGCTTCATCGCCCGCCTCTCTATGATCAAATTGAACACCCATCTCAATCAACCAGCGTACAGCTGCTGGAGCTTGCTCTACCAGGATACGTACGGCTTCCTCATCACACAGTCCCGCCCCTGCTACCAACGTATCTTGCAAGTGTAGCTCTGGATTATCATCTGCCCCCAGAGCGACCGCAAGTCCACCTTGAGCATAACGCGTATTGCTCTCTCCTAGCTGGCCTTTTGTGAAGAGGGCAATGCGTAAGTCCTCAGGCAAACGGAGAGCTACTGAAAGCCCCGCAATGCCGCCACCAATAATGGCAACATCAAACGGCTGGCAGTGGGTCATACCTTATTCTCCTTCGAATAAGTGTACAATGTACACTTACTACTCCGACAAAAAATAAAAGGTGTTTCTTTTACACTAAGTCACAGTATACCTAATTTTTAGGGGGTTGTCTAGTCTGGTTTGCAGTGAAATTTTTGGTTGCGCTGTCTTTTTCGTTTTGCGTTGTCACAGCAAGCGAACAATTTGAAAAATTCACCAATGAACATGCCAGATGTGCTGAAATAGGTTATAATTACACATATCTATGCTCGCAAGCTTAGCTCTGGCGGAGTTCACTGCGTGAGGCACCTTGGCTTCGAGGTTTAAAAGCTAGAAGAGGCATTATAACTGATCAGGTACAATGATGACCTACCTTCTATCAGCGTGATACTGAGAGGGCCGGTTTACATGAGAAATTTCTCATATATCTCCAATATATTTCTCATCATCTTGTCGTAACATTTGCTCATGTAAGGAGAGATTCTTGATAACATACCCTATGCGTTGATCAAATTGACGACTTAGCAATAATAATAAAAGAAAGAAAGAATGCAGTGGCCTCAAAATATGGCTAGCTGCCCATTTTATAAGGAAAATAAAGCGAATGGCAAATAGTTACAATGGATATTCAAATAATCCTTCTTCTTTTTCTGCACCAGATATAGCGGTCAGCGAAAATGCTCCTCGCATCGTCGCCGCAGACAATCAGGCACGACCAATCATTGTTGTGAATAATCTGGTCAAGACATATATGTTGGGGCAGACACGAGTGAATGCGCTGCGCGGTATCTCATTAGAAATCTCTCCTGGCGAATTTGTTGCCGTCCGTGGTCCTTCAGGCTCTGGCAAATCTACATTCATGAATGTGATTGGTTGTTTGGATCGCCCCACTCAAGGGGAATACTGGCTGGCTGGCAAACGCGTAAGCCATATGTCTATTGCAGAGTTGGCACGTGTGCGCAATCGTACGATTGGCTTTATCTTTCAGGGATTTAATCTCTTAGGCCGAGCAACGGCATTGAGCAATGTTGAACTACCCATGATCTATGCTGGCATTACGAAAGATTTGCGGCAGAGCCGTGCTCGCCAGGCACTACAAATGGTCGGGCTGGGAACACGATTGGATCACAAGCCAACACAGCTCTCCGGCGGTCAACAACAACGCGTTGCCATTGCGCGATCTCTAGTCAATTCTCCCTCCCTGATCCTTGCTGACGAGCCAACCGGGAATCTAGACAGCCGCACAAGCGTGGAGGTTATGGGCGTCATGCAGACATTGAACCGCCAGGGTTTAACCATTATCCTGGTTACCCATGAACCCGATATCGCTGAGTATGCCTCGCGCCAGATCACTTTCCGTGATGGTCGTCTGGTCGAAGATAAAGCGGTGAGCCAGCCACGTGATGCACAAGCTGAATGGGCGGTGCTTTCTCAACAAAATCCAGATGATAATCTGTAATCTCAGGAAGGGGATAATAAATAGATGAGTACAACTGACCAAGCCAGAGGAGCAGCCTCCTCCACGAAGGCACCTGACGCCAAACAACATTGCGCTGCCACCACTGCAGGCAAAAGATTTTGATAAAGCAGGCAAGATGAGCACGAATGTTTCCATTGCGCTTGAAGCTCTGTGGGCGAACCGTTTACGCTCAATTTTGACTGCACTCGGCATCTTTATTGGTATTGCAGCAGTGATTGCAGCTTTGATTATGACTCAAGGGGTGAGTGCTAGCATTACCAGTACGATCTCCAGTCTTGGCACGAATGTACTGACCATTTCCTCTGGAGCTGGGAATGCGCGTCGTGGCTTCGGTTCAAGCGCGACGACGGTCACACCGTCCATTACGTCTGCTGATGCAACTTTGATCTCAAAAGTCGCTGATGTTACCGGGGTAACGCCCGTCATCTCTGTATCGAAACAAGTTATCTATAGCAACCAGAACACGAGTACGTCGATTACGGGTGCAAGGCCGGTCTATCAGAGCATTGAAAATTGGACACTCTCAGAAGGTAGCTGGTATACACAGAGCGAAGAGCAGGGAGCGAAAGCTGTTGCGGTGATTGGTTCGACGGTAGCCACCGATCTTTTCTCATCAAGCGGCGTCGATCCAATCGGCAAATCGATTCGTATTGGCACTGAGGTGTTCCAAGTCGAGGGTGTTTTGACATCGAAAGGTCAGGGCGACGATGCCATCTATGTTCCCTTTTTAACTGCATTGAATCGTTTGAAGAACACGACGTATGTTGATCAGATTCTGGTGCAGGTCGATGATTCCAATAATATGGACCAGGTCCAGAAAGATATTACCTCGACGTTGGAGAAAAGTCACCATATCATTGGCAATGCCGATGACTTTAATATTACAAATTCTGCGCAATTGTTACAGACCGCTAGCCAGTTTACGTCAACACTTACGCTCCTCCTGGTGGGAATTGCAAGTATCTCCTTAACCGTCGGTGGCATTGGAATTATGAATATTATGATTGTCTCGGTCACAGAGCGTACTCGCGAAATTGGTATTCGCATCTCTATCGGCGCACAACGGGCAGATATTCGTAACCAATTTTTGATCGAAGCTCTGGTCTTAAGCCTGGCAGGCGGCGTGATCGGGATGTTGCTCGGCTTCCTGATTGGCTATGGAGTAACGCTACTCATTTCTTTACCTTTCGTCGTTTCGGTCACCACGGTATTCGTTCCCTTTATAATCTCAGCTGTTATCGGTGTGGTCTTTGGACTCTACCCTGCTATACGCGCGGCACGCCTTGATCCTATTGATGCCCTACGCTCTTTGTAAGGTTTTGTAGAAAGTTGAGGCTCAAGTTGAGCCTCAACTTCTCTACAAAACTTTCTGCTTCTCTAGAATACGTTTCATCACGCCAAGCAGGACAATAGTGCCAAACCAGGTGCCGACAAGCACCCATGATCGTTTCTTTGCTTGCTTATCATCCATACATGCGCTCCTTACTCGCATTTCCGCATGAATCTCAACATACTATCACATGTCATTATAGCACAAAATATGTTCTGCTACTCGAAGTATTAAAGATACAAAACTACGCCATTCCTGTCTCGTCGTGCTCCAATTTATCCCCAAAGCGATGACCTCGCACATTGTTATGCGCAGGTGTGACTAACTCTTGATAGCCAGGCACGGTCTGTTCGGCAAAGGGAGAGAGGGGTCCCGGTGGAACCATAACGCGCCAGGAACGTTGAGTTGGTGAGTCTGAACGTTCCTGGACACTACTCATACCCAGTTTATTCATGACTGTCATATTACGTTGCGCCAACAATTGATGGGGGACAAATGAATAGAGTAGAGTATCCATCTCTGCCAGTTGTTGTGTAATCTGTTCTGGCCGGTGGCTATAGCGATCACATGCATTATGAATGGCCTGTACAAGCTCCTCCTCAGATAGTGCGAAGAGTGTATCCAGCATAGTCATCAGGTTGATGCCACGATTGAGCATAATACGACGGCCATGTGACAAACGCTGGGCCAGATCATCTTTCGCATGCGTACGATTGGCCTCGTGGATCTGGCGCGTAATATCTGTTAGCGGCAACATATCCAGTTTGCGTTGCAGGAAGGCAACCACACTACCAGTATCCTCTTCTTGTTGCCAATTTAGCAAGAGATCCAGGCACCAGCGTCCCTCATACTCCTTCACGGTCTTCGCGATGCTTAATAAACTTGTTTTGCACTCGCAGATCCAGAGCGCATGTAGATAATAGACAACATCCGCAACCGAAAATGCGGAGAAGCGCTTTTGCCCATGTACATTTTCAATAAATTGAAAGCTGAGCTCAAATTCAGGTTGCAAGCGGTCAAAAGCAGCTAACTTCTGTTCAACTATACGTTGTATTTCTCCATTTATTGCCATGACCTTATCTGCCTCCCATAGCACTTTTTTTATGCTATGATTACATTATCTCTACACTTGTCATACATATCATACTATCCTTAGCATACCATATGCTCAATCTCTGTCGTCCGCTACTAATATCTGAGCACTGGAGATCTCTATAGGATACGTATAAAACAGACGGCTTGTAGACCGCAAAATTTAAAAGGAGGCACATTCGCATGCAAGGACGTATCTTGCGAAAGTTGGCGCTCTTACTATTGACCGCCATTGTATTCTCTTCTCTCCTATTTTCTCAACCGATATCCGTCAAAGCCGCTCGCAATGACTTTTTTGTGCCCGGTAGCAGCGCCAGTTCAAATCCCTGGCCATCTAATCCGAACTGGCAGCAATATGTCCAGGCCCCTACGTCTCGTGATATTTATCCAACGGCAGTTACAAGTATTGCAGGAAATATCACGAATGCCACTGGCCTGACCCATCCAGGCAAAGGGCAGACTACAACGCTGACCTGGTCCGGTTCAGGGACCGCACCTTCGATAGTGCTCGATTATGGCAAGGATACAGGCGGCATTCCCCAGTTTACCGTAACCGCCGAAACTGGCAATCCAACCCTATTAGCAACCTATAGCGAGGGTCTACAATATCTTTCTGGCTGTGGCGATTGTGCATCCCCTTACCAGAGCACGATTGCCGACCCGCAACGCTACGATACCTATACCGTGAGCCAGCCAGGTACAATCGTGAACCGCTATATTCAGGGAGGCGAACGCTATCAGGGCCTCAGCCTGAAAACGGCAGGCAGTATTACTTTGAGTTCCGTTGAGATCTACTACGAGGCATATCAAGGTACCGCCAGTACCTTTCAGGGCACTTTTATTTGCGACCAGCCTCTACTCAATCGTATCTGGTATGATGGAGCCTACACGGTCAACCTTAATCAGTTACCTGCCCATACCTCCTCTGGCGCATGGAGCATTCAGAACGGCGTGCTCGACATCCAGGGAGGCAATACGGCTCTCTTAAACATGGGTAGTAGCTGGACCAACTATACTATGACGTTCTCCACGCTGATCACTACAAAGCAAGCCGGTTGGGTTGTGCGTGGACAATCAAGCAACAGCAACTATCTGCTGATCCTCAATGCTGACAATGATACCAGTGGCACTCCCAACTCATTGCAACAAGTCGTTGACAACAACGGCCAGTATATCTCCCTGGCGACCGTTGCGCTTCCCTTCGATCTCAAACCAGCTACCTGGCATACCGTCAAGACGGTCGTACAGGGGACAACGGTGACAACGTCCATCGATAATCAGCAGATTGCTTCTTTTAACTCCTCTCAGTTCCCTGCAAGTACACCAACCTACTCCAGCGGCACGATTGGCTTCCGTGAGTATGGTAGTGAGGAGGCCAGTTTCAAGAATCTTCAGGTCGTTGATGCCAGCAACAACACTCTCTATCAGAACGCACTCAGCCAGACGTCTGCGTTCAATGGCTTCAATGTTCCCGGCAACCCACTGCCCATTATTCTGGATGGCGCAAAACGTGATCGAGATGTATGGGAAGGGGATCTCAATATCAGCGGCCCAACACTCTACTATTCGTCGAACGCCACCGAGTATATGAAAGGTTCATTGCAACTGCTGGGCAGCTATCAGTATACCAGCGGGTTCGTTCAAGGAGTACAGAGTGCTCTCAATCCACTCAATACAACAGCGCTTGCGGGCACTGTTGGTCCCTACTCGGCATCGTATTCGATCTACTTCGTGCTCAATATGGCTGATTACTATCTCTATACAGGGGATCTTGCCTTTGTAAAACAAGAGTGGCCTATCGTGCAGAAAGAATTGGCCTGGAGCGCTCAACAGGTCAATAGTCAGGGGCTGTTCGTAACTAATAGCGGCGATGGAAATGATTGGCATTACTACGACGGGAGCCTGAACGGGACGGTGACGGAGTTCAATCTGCTCTACTATCAATCCCTCATTGATGGAGCCGCCCTGGCTACCGCAGCTGGAAATAGTAGTCAGGCGACGAGCTATCAACAGCAGGCACAGGCGCTCAAAACCGCGATCAACCAGAATTTGTTTAATAGCGCAACAGGTCTCTATAAAATCAGCGACACCAATAGTGCAGTCGCGCAGGATGCCAATGCGATGGCCGTTCTCTATGGGGTTGCTCCTGCCAGCGCGGTCGCCGGAATACTTTCCACGGTGAAGCAAAAACTCTGGACGAGCACTGGACCACTTCCATTCAGTGCCGACGCTAACTTCAAGCAATATATCAGCCCTTTCATCTCGGCTTATGATGTGTGGGCACGTATGCAGTCCAATGATACAGCCAATGCGTTCTCCCTCATCACAACCGAATGGGGCGAAATGGCCAACTCCAGTCAGGACGGCACTGGTACTGCCTGGGAAAATATGGCAAGCAATGGGACGCCCGTCTCATCCTATACCAGTCTGGCTCATGGTTGGTCAACCGGGGCTACAAGCGCATTATCAAAGTATGTGTTGGGTATCAGCCCGGTTGGACCTGGCTATCAGTCCTGGCTTGTTCAACCACACCCTGGTTCACTCCTCTGGTCTGAGGGTCAGGCACCCACCCCATATGGCACACTTTCCACACAATGGGGATACGACGCCAGCAACAATTTCCACCTGCAAGTACAGGCACCAGCCAGTACGACTGGAACAATAGCCATTCCAGTGACAAATAGCCAGCAAGTCCAGATCAACATCAACGGTCATATAGTTTGGAATAACGGCACATTCCAGGCAACAACAGGCGTTACAAAAGCATCAGCCAGCGGAGGATATGTCAAATTCAGCGTGAATGGAGGAGCTACCTATCTCGCGATAACAAGTCCATAGTCCATCACTGCTTCACCGCGCAGCTAGCTTAGTAGTCCAAATATGCACAGTGACCTATTATTTCGCAGTGCGAAATAATAGGTCACTGTGCATATTTGGACTACTTTAAAAGACTTCTACTTTGCCTTCGGTAACTTCTCCATCGCTGGCAATCTTGAATACTCTGGCATACGCTGGCTCAGGATGATATTGGAGCGAGAAGATGATATAAAGATAGCCACTACGCTTCGCCCACTCTTTATCACGTTCCGAAGGATAAGCCTCGGAGAGCGGGTGCGAGTGATAATAGATCATATCGCCATCGTACTCATCAATGTCATTGTAGATGCGTACAATATCGGCCTCGCTTATAATAGAGAAGTCATCGGGATGTTCGGCGGCGTTTGCGGTCGGGTAATTTTTCACTACCAGATCGCCTTTGCTGCCAAGTGCACCGCACGCTTCATCTGGATAACCAGCCAGGACATGCGCCACCATTTCCCGATATATCGCCTCAGGCACGCGTACTACAAAACTTGCTTCAGCTACCATAATATCTTCGCCTCTAAATTATCTTCGAGTTCTGCTAAATTGAGCGTCCATAGATCCTCACTCAAGTATTTCCAACCGCCATCCGCCAGAATAGTCACGATTTTGCCATGCTCCAGGCTTGCAGCAACACGCAATGCGGCATGCAACGAGGCTCCGCAGGATGGGCCGGCGAAGATCCCTTCCTGGTCTTTCAACTGGCGGGTACGACGAATCGAGTCTACACTGGAGACGAGAATCTTTGCATCGAGCAAGGATTGATCAAAGATTGGGGGAACAAAACCATCTTCCAGGCTGCGCAGGCCCTGTACTGCGTCGCCCTGCAGTGGCTCTGCCGCGACGATCTTTATAGCAGGGTTATACTCTTTTAAGCGGCGTGCACTTCCAGTTAGCGTGCCCCCTGTGCCCAGTCCCGCAACAAATACATCAATATCAGGCAGGTCATGGATAATTTCTGCTGCGGTACCTTCATAGTGAGCAAGTGGATTCGCGCGATTTCCATACTGATAGAGCATAACGTAACGCTCATCCTTACCAACTATTTCTTTAGCCATGCGCACAGCGCCATTACTTCCCTGCGTCCCGTCCGAGTAGATTATTTGCGCCCCATACAGCTCAAGCATCTGGCGACGTTCGCTTGTAACGTTATCAGGCATGACGGCAACAAATTGATAGCCTTTGATTCGTGCGATCATGGCCAGGGCGATGCCAGTATTTCCGCTGGTCGGTTCTAGAAGGATCGAGCCTGGCTTTAACGTACCATCCGCCTCGGCCTCGTCGATCATTCTCTTCGCCACTCGATCCTTAATACTCCCCGAAGGATTCGTACCCTCCAGTTTGGCGTAAATCTCAACCCCAGGACGAGGACTAAATGATTTTAACTCTACCAGCGGCGTATTTCCAATGGTCTCCAGAATGCTGCTGTAGCGCATACGTCTCTCCTAGTGTCCCCCCGCCATAGCAGGTAAGAGAATGATAGTATCATTGGGGCCAACAGAGGTTTCAAGCCCTTGCAGATAACGTACATCCTGGTCATTAATGTAGACATTGATAAAACGACTAAGTTCTTTCTCCGGCTGGATCTGCTCTTTCAAACTTGGAAAACGCTGATATAAGTCGGTCAAGACTTCTCCAAGGGTACTGCCTTGCGCACTTACCTGCTTTGATCCATTTGCAGATGAACGCAATACTGGTGCTAAACGAACCGTTGCCATATATCTCTCTCCTCTAACAAAATAGCATATTTACTCTCTATGCTTTCTCTACTTATATAAATTTCTTTGTTCCAGGTCATGCTAGCGCCGAAAGGCGGCCAGGCTGGTGAGACTGGCCGCCCTCGTTTTCTTCCGCGCTTAGCCAACCGGGATGGCACAGACATCTGCATAGGTCGGCAGATTCTCAGGATGGGCATGCTCACCGCAGGCAAGACAATTAGGATCGCGGAAGAGGCGCAGTTCGTTGAACTCACCTGCTAACGCATCATAGGTCGAGAGACGGCCAACCAGCGGCTCGCCAATACCTAGCAATAATTTTATTGTTTCGGTCGCCTGCAACAGGCCAATAATACCAGGCAACACACCTAATACACCGGCTTCAGCACAGCTTGGAGCCAGGGCAGGAGGGGGCGGCTCAGGATACAGACAACGGTAGCAAGGTCCTTCATATGGCTTCAGTACAGTTATCTGACCTTCAAAGCGGAAAACACTGCCATGGACAACTGGCTTATTTGCCACCACAGCCGCGTCATTCAACAGGTAGCGTGTGGGGAAGTTATCCGTGCCATCAACAATGACATCGTATTCCTCTACCAGTTGCTTCACGTTTGTCTCATCCAGGCGCTCAATATACGTCTTGACTTGAACATCAGGATTGAGCGCGTTAATAGCTACACGCGCCGAGTCGGCTTTGTATTGACCAATACGCTCGGTCGTATGAATAATCTGGCGCTGCAGGTTGCTATCATCAACGACATCGGCATCAATAATACCTAATGTTCCTACACCGGCTGCCGCCAGGTACAGAGCTGCTGGCGAGCCCAGACCACCTGCACCAATGAGCAATACCTTGGAGGCTAGCAGCTTCAGCTGCCCTGCCTCGCCCACTTCAGGCACGAGCAGATGTCGGCTATAGCGCCTGGACTGCGCTTCTGTTAACGTTTGTGGCTCTACAAAACGAAAACCGCTCCCCTTCCACTGCCCAAAACCACCCGCCATCGACACGACATCATTGTATCCCATTTGCTGCAGGGTGCTTCCTGCCATGAGTGAGCGGGTACCACCTGCACAATACAAGACGACCTTTTTCGATTTGTCGGGAACAACCTCTTCAATTTTTGACTCCAGGTGTCCGCGTGGAACGTGCACCGCACCAGGAATGTACCCTTCATTCCATTCGTGCTTCTCTCGCACATCTACTAAGACGAAATCCTGGTCGTCGCGTTCGGCCTGCCCGTGGGCCAGGGCGCTGTTTACCTGCGCCGGCGACCACTCTGGCACATGCTGACGCGCTTGCCGCATGATTTCGCGAAAAGCCTCACCCATGTTTCTTTACCTCAATGTTGACTTAGTCAATCAATTTAGTCTATCAAATAGCTACCCAAAGAGTACCATGTACATTTTTTGCTTGTCAAGGGAAGCTGAGCTAACATGTGTGGTACCCTGGTAATTTAGCTATCGTAGACTATCTGCTATCTTCATAGGTGAGAACATGAACAGGTAGTAGATTATTCCAATGCGCTTCTCCCTTTGCCCATACATGCTCGCGCTTTCAGCGCTTGCTTCTTTTCTTTCTTAGTATATCTTATTACATTTTTCTTTTGCGCTGAGCGCAAAAGAAAAATGTAATAAGATATACTAAGAGTATGTTTTGAGTGCAGTATAAACACGCTCTGGCGTCATGGGTAGTTCTGTGACCCTTACACCGATGGCATCATAAATGGCATTGGCTATTGCGCCCGCCACCGGCACCACTGGTGGCTCGCCAACACCCTTTGCTCCATATGGTCCAACTCTCGATGGCACTTCCACCAGGAGAGGTGTAATGTGAGGTATGTCTCCAATATGCGGCAAGGCATAATCCATCAAGGTAGAAGTAAGCAATTGACCATTTTCATCGTACTCAAAGCCTTCTAACAGCGCCCAGCCAATACCTTGTGCCACCCCACCATAGATCTGCCCTTCAACCTCTGCAGGATTGATCGCTCGACCGACATCCTGAGCTGCAACATAATCCAGGACGCGCACCATGCCAGTTTCAGGATCAACGGCTACCTTCGCGATATGGACTGCATACATCGGAGATGCAACGCTTATCGCTGCTCGCCCTCGCGCATAAACAGGTTCATAGGAGCTACCAAAGCGCATCGAGGCCGCTGCTATCTGCCGTAGTGTAAGGCCCTTGCCCGGTACACCCTTCACTACAACCTCACCATTCTCAATGTCCAGATCATCAACGGCGGCTTCCAGCATCTCGCTGGCGATGGTTAAGATCTGGGTGCGTGCCTCACGTGCCGCTGATATTACGGCTGGGCCCATACTGTAGATCGTCTTGCTCCCTCCGGTGCCACCACTATAGGGCATTGTGTCGGTGTTCGCATGCGCCACATTCACTATGTTGACTGATAGGCCCATCGCTTCTGCTGCAAGCAATCTCATAGAGGTGTCCGAGCCGGTCAGATCGACGGTTCCGATGACCACAGATACGGTGCCATCATTCTCTAAACGACAGGCCGCTGCCGCCGATTCCCTACCCCCAGGCCAACCGCCTACTGCTAGCCCAATACCAATCTTCCAACCCTTAAGGTCCTCTGGCACGTTTTTCTGCGTAGTACGCTCTTTCCACAATGGGTGCCGCTCGACAAGCTCCAGACACTCCACAATGCCAAGGGGAGGATAGGCCGGACTGCGTTTATCGTATGTCGGATCACCTTCTCTCAGCGCGTTTTTCTTGCGGAACTCAATGGCATCCATGCCCAATGCCTGGCAAAGCTCTTGCACGGTCGATTCGAGCGCAAAAGTAGCCTGTGGTGCGTTCGGCGCACGATACGCTCCTACACCTACTTTGTTCGTAAGTACTTCGTAGGCATGAATATCTATGTTATTACAGCGATAGGTACTTGAGAGGATATAAGCCCCTAAGCCAGCTGAGGCTCCTGAATACGCTCCTGCGTCGAAGATCGCTCGCCCCTGTAAGGCTACCAGGGTACCATCTTTTTTCGCACCTAGCTTGAGGGTGATAACGGTTTGGGGTGCAGGATTGCCGGCCAGCAAGTCTTCTTGCCGTGTGTAGACGAGGCGTACGGGCTTGCGAGCTGCAAGTGCTGCTGCTGCGGCCAGGGGCTCATGCAAACCGAACTTTCCACCAAAGGCTCCGCCTATCGGCACTGACTCGACGCGAATCTGTCGCTCAGGCATAGATAATGCGCTGGCAATGCATGAACGCACTCCCAATAATCCCTGCGTACTAGGCCAGACGGTAAGATGACGGCCAGATGAGTCGGGCACGACGGTAATCGATTGTGGTTCCATATACGATTGGTGTACAGGATGTGTCCTATATGTATGCTCTACCACTACTTCCGCCTCACGCCATCCAGCAGCGACATCACCAATATGCAAGTGGACTTTATCGCTCACGTTCGACGACAACGCTTCTGTCTCAACCTCAACCTCGTTTGTGCCACCAACATCTGCGTGCGCACCACCACCCGCAATCTCAGAACTTCCTTCTTGCTTCTGGAGGCGTGTTAAAGGGGAGGCAACTCGCATGGCGGAGACGGGATCTAAGACAACCGGTAACAGCTCATAATCAATATCAACGGCTTGCGCTCCATCTTCTGCGCTGGCTTCACTTTCCGCCAGCACAATCGCCACAGGATGTCCACACCAGATTACTTCATCTTTTGCCAGGGGCGTTTGCAAGCGCGATCTCCCATCAGCATGGGCCAGACCCAGCATCTCACTTGTATAAACGGCGACCACGCCTGGCAATGCACATGCCGCCTCTGTATGAATTGCCACAATACGTGCATGGGCATAGGGGCTTAAGACCAGGCGTGCATGCAACAAACCTGCAAAAGGCAGATCTCCCGCGAAGCGTGCATGTCCCGTTAGCTTATCCGTTGCATCATTGCGATGCGTGGCCTTGCCAATGACGGTGTGATTTGTCATATGATCCGTTGTTTGTACCATTTGAGAATTTCTCCATTTACTCTACTCAATCAAGAAGTCGCGCATATTCTATTTTTATACACTTATCTTCGACAAAATCTACACCAGCATTTCTCGCTTTCTCTCCTGCCTCACGATTCATGATTCCCAATTGCAACCACACTACTTTTGCGCCAACCTTAATAGCTTCATCGGTTACTGCCGGGGTTTCTGCTGATTTACGAAACACATCTACAATCTCGATCTGTTCACCAGCCTCTTTGGCATCTGTCAGTGATGGGTATACATGCTCTCCTAATATCATTGTATCTGCATAACGAGGATTGATCGGAATGATATGGTAACCAACGGCCTGCATATATTTCGCTACACTATAACTGGCTCGTGATGGATTGGCCGAAAGGCCAACAACTGCAATGTGTTTGTAGCACTGCAAAAATTGTAAGTGCGGATCTCTATTTGCCATATTTTCTGCTTTCTTCGCATGAGCAAAAAACTCATCAGTTAACAATGCGGCGTTTTCCTTACTATTTTTGTCATGCAAGCACTACCCTGTCAAGAATATATTCCATTTCACCACATGACATAAGGCTTGTGATATACTCTGCTTATTAGGAAAGATAGGTCAAACAAAAGGGGTATGCAAAACAATAGAAAGTGAAAATTACTAAGCAGGATTTGAAACGGGAACTCGTAGCTCGCCAGGACGATTTTGAGATTATGTTGCGCCGCCAGGGCTGGCACCTTATCCGCCATAAACCTGTTCACACTGATGCGAAAGTCATCAGACTCTACCCACACGACCACGCCGGCGAAACAGCATATGATGAGGATATATTCTATCACGCGTTTAGCGATAACACGTTTCGTAAGTTGCTTCGCCATATCTTCTTCCATAAGTGCTGCCCACTCGAAGATTTGCAGCGTATTTGCAGCAGTGAGCAGAAGCTTACAAAGTATCTGACCTTTATGCAAGAACATACAATCGCTGTGCCAAAAGGCGATCTCTGGTTGCAAGGACCTGCATATAAAGATATTGAGACGATTGGCTATACACTTGAATGGTATGTGGCTGAGTGGTTCCGCACCTGGCTACAAGTTCCTGCACGCCACGGGGTTGCCATTAAAGATGTCGCGGATGGCGGTGATCTGGATGTGGTCGCATTTGTCGATAGCATTCGTGTCATGGTCGAGTGCAAATCAGGCAGCCCGACACAGATTACAGAAAACGATATCAAGCTCTTTCTGCGTCGCGCCGCCGACTTCAATCCTGAAATCGCGGTTCTACTGATTGATACTGAGAGTCGCATCGACCGCCAGATCGAGATGCTCAACCGTTTCCGCACCGGTAGCGACCCTCTAGAGGCGCAAGACAACCATCATAGTATCTACTGGGGTGCCCGGCACATCTATGCGATCAATACACGTGCAGGCATCGCCGACTCGCTCTCAAAAGTTCTACGCCTCTATTACTCTAAAATCCGCCATATAGCCTTCTGGCGCTTGCAACTATAATGATTTATCTTACGTCACATATGCCAGATGGCTATAGGAAGTTCGGGACCACGCGCGTCACAAAGTTCTCCAGGGTTGCCAGATCGAGTATACGAAACATGAAGTGACTTACGCCGATGGCCCGAAATTGCTCTAGTTCATGTGTTACTTCGGCCGCACTGCCTGCAATGAAGTGTTTGCTCGCATTGCGCTTCACCTGTGCAGGATCTTCCGCTACGCTTAATGTTGACAGGTAGGTAAGTTTGATTTCGGCTGGATCACGACCAACTCGCTCGCAGTACTGCTTGAGGATAGATAGCTTATGCGTATATTCTTCTACTGTGCAAGAATTGAAATTCCACCAGTCGGCGTGACGTGCTACAATTGCAAGCGTTTTTTGCTCACCCCCGCCACCGATGAGCAGGGGAATAGCTGGCTCCGGTTGTGGGGCACAGTAAGCCTTATGTACTTTATAATGCTGCCCTTCGAATGTTGCGGGCTGTTGCCCCCACATTGTTCGCATGACCTGAATCGCATCCTCTAATTCTTCCATGCGGGTCTTGACTGCGGGGAATGGGTAGCCATAGGCATGATACTCATCTTCTTTCCAGCCCGCGCCCAGGCCTAAGATTAAACGTCCTCCACTAAGCATCTGCAAGTTCGCTGCCATTTTCGCTAGTAATGCAGGGTTCCGATAAGACTGTGAGAGTACTAGCGTGCCTACCTTAAATTGAGGGTAGAGCGCCGCTAAATAACTCAGCGTGGTAAGGCATTCCAATTCATCCGTTTTTCCCATCTGCAAGTGGTCTTCAAGCCAGAGGGTCGTAAAGCCTGCAGTGAGCGCCTCTATGCACAGCCGATTATATGCGATCAATTCATGCAATACATAGCCAGGGTCATTCTGACGCAGCATGAGCCCAAATTCAGTCGTAGCCACTCTATTTAACCTCAGAGCATTACCCCATCTACCCTTTAGATGGATGTTTGCCCTTCACATTGCCCTCATTATCAATGACTACCCGCACCATCTCTGGATCGGTGTCACGCTCCTCCTGTAGGGCCAATAATGTCTGACGATATGCATTAATAAAGTCCAGTAACCCTAACGTCTCTTCTGGGGTCAAATCAAAGTTAATGCCCGAGGCATGTCTGAGAATCAACCCTGTCTCTTCCATACGCGCCCTATAGCGTCCAACAATAGCGTCCATCAAACAACCTTTCTGGCTACCCATATACATTGAGGCTTAAAGATAGCTTCACAACCTATCTCTAACCACAAACTTTCTATCCGCGAACACTCGATGTTTTAATTTTAGATGCCTATGAGAATAACGTCAACAAGCAAGCTTTGTTTCTCTCTATAAATGACGTAAGACACTCCCTTTTTGTTCTACAAAAAGCTTTTTTTCCTATCTCTAGATATTGACATAGGCCTTATGTCTGCGCTAGTCTATATAACACCATTCTATATAACGTTATATAATAGCAATTCCAAATTTTAGCGGTAGCCAGGGGGAAATAGCGATGCCTAGCCATATGACAGCGCTCGGCTTCCCAGTGACAACCGAACAAGATTTCAGACATTACGTCTATCAAGCGTCTGAGTTCGGAGAAAAGATAGAGACGCCTAATGGGTCCTATACCCTCTGGGAAGTGGGTAACGGAATTGAACTGTGGGTCCAGACAAATCTCCATAAGCGTATTATCGGTATGAATCCCCACTTCCATGGGCAGACGAGCATGCATGTAGGCCTGATGAAATATGTGTCACGGCAAGAACAGACTATTCTGGACGGTGCCTTCTATGCCTGGGCGGACCCGGTAACCGATGATCCAGAATCAGGTGAGTTTCCTTTTGTCTTTGATCTTCCTGATTACGATACCTATCACACAATTTTACTTCCTTGCATTATAGATGTGCAGCTAGCTGCCTTCGCCCGCCACCTCACGGGCTTCGCAGATGAAGCAGCATACATGGCTGCACAAAATGAAGATATAAAATTCGCCCCCGAATCCCTTATCCCTAGCGGACTCTTCACGCCCGCCGGCAAAATCAAAGACCCCCCTATGGCCGAAATTATTTTTAATGGTCGTGTCCTGGAAACTGCCCGCCTTGTCAATCCTGTCACCGGCCAAAAATTTTACTGGGCACGTGTACATACGCTTGGTGGCGAGCTGGATGTGGTCGCCGATCCACAAATAGTGCAGGGCAAAGTTGTCAAAGATGGCATTATCAATGGAACATTCTGGCTTTCCGGCCGACTCTTATAGATTAAAGCGATAGAAAGCAAATGAAACACTACAAAATTGGCCAATCGTGACCGGCTGCAGCATAGATAGCTTCAATCGTTGCCAGGTTATCGAGCGTCTCGCTTAAACTCAAGTCAGGGTCCCGGCTAGCACGAATACAGGCTGCAAAATGTTCGACTTCCAGGAGATACTGATCTGCACGGTCGAAATTCTGCTCGCTCATTTGTCCATTTTTTGTGATAAAGACAGTCATGTCGTGATTGCCAGGAGTAAATGGCACTGGCAGCGTGATTATCCCTCCGTCACCCACGATCTCAGCCCCTTGACGCGATGGTAGCTCAAGGCTAGAGTCGATTATACCCAAACAACCTTCGCCATAATCAAGCACGGCAGATGTGGTTAGATCGACACCTGTAGGACTGGCTACATGCACACGAGCAGCGACCGTACGCGGCGGACGATCAAAGATAGCACGGCAGAGGTTTACAGGATAACAACCTGCATCCATCAACGAACCGCCCGCCAGGTCTGGCTGTAAACGAATATTTTCGCTATGTGTACGAATATCAAATGAGAATGAGGCTCGCACTAATCGTACATGCCCGATCAATCCCTTAGCGATCTGCTCTAGCGTCCAGATAATTTGCGGATGGAAACGATACATAAATGCTTCCATCAGCAAGACATCATTCGTACGAGCCGCATCAACCATCAGGGCACCCTCTTCTTGCGTGGTTGCTAATGGTTTCTCGCATAAGACATGCTTCCCGGCCTGAAGGGCTTTAAGCGCCCACTCTGCATGCAGACTATTGGGCAGTGGGATATAGATCGCCTCAATATCTGGATCATTGATGACACTTTCGTAATCGCTGTAGATGCGCACACCCGGTACAAATGAATATAGCTCGGCTGCTCGTCGCCCATCTCGACTGCCTACAGCCACCAACTTACCATTCGAAGAGGCTTGAATCGCTGGCGCTACCGCTTTGACACCTATATTGGCTGTGCTGAGAATTCCCCATCGCACAGGATTATTGCGAATCATTGCTCTGAGTTGCATAACACATACTTTCCTCTGCGTTTATTTTCTACTTCTTATTATATTCTTATTCACACACCGTGTGAAAAGCGAGCGACAAATATCCCACAACGAGAATAAAATAGGCGTGCTCTTTTGTTGACCTTCAGCTAAAAATAAGGTATTCTTACTTTTAAGTAGTTAATCGGTTAACTAGGCAAAAGGCACTTATACGTTTACATGCATTACGCTGGTTTTCGGTTACTGCGCGGATATTGGATAAATAACGACGCAAAACATTGATGTAAGATGCCCGTTATTTTTTCCCTACAATGACGAATAGGGGAACGACATATGGTAGCTAAAGTATTCAGATTGTCCATAGTTTTTGCTCTTCTGGCCGTGGCTCTTTTTATCGGCTCATGGCCCACCCCCGCTACCCCCGCACACGCAGCCTCCACTCTCTCAATGCTAGGTGCAGATGTCTCATCATTACAACATGCTGAAGATCTTGGTGCTAAATATTCTTATCCAAATGGCACTGTGGGGAACCCGTTACAGATACTCAAAGATAACGGCGTCAACTACATTCGCCTCCGCGTCTGGGTCAATCCGAAAAGCGGCTACAACAATGAAGCTAAAGTCCTGACATTCGCAAAAACTGTCAAGGCCAAAGGTTTAAAGCTACTGATTGATTTCCACTACTCTGATACGTGGGCCGATCCCGGTCATCAGGCTAAACCCGCTGCCTGGGCAAATCACAATATTAGCCAGCTCCAGACGGATGTGTATAACTATACTTACAATGTCTGCACGGCACTAAAGGCAGAAGGCTCAACACCCGATAGCGTCCAGATCGGCAATGAAATCAATGTTGGTATGTTATGGCCTCAGGGTGAGGTGATTAATAGCAACTTTACTAACCTGGGCCTACTCCTGAAATCAGGCTACAATGCCACTAAAGCTTGCAACAAAGGCACACAGGTGATTATCCACACAGCAGATGCTGATAGCGATACAAATGCACGCTGGTTCTATGATGGCATCAGGTCACAGGGCGTGAATTGGGATATTACGGGTTTATCGTACTATTGCTATTATCATGGCCCAATGTCTGGTATGACCAATGTTGTGTCAGATATGAGGTCGCGTTACGGAAAATCTGTCATTATCGCTGAAACTGCTTATCCATTTACAGCCGCAAATGCTGACAGTGAGACTAACATTGTCACTGCTGCGACTCCTTGCGCTGGCTATCCTGCAACCTGGACCGGCCAATACAATAACTTTAGAGACGTTCTTGCTGCTGCACGATCAGGCGGAGCCATCGGGGTATTCTATTGGGAGCCAACATGGATAGCGATAAAAGGTAATGGTTGGGACCCCACTAATCCTAACTCAGGCGATCAATGGGATAATCAGGCACTTTTCGGCTGGAAAGGTGGCGCGAATCCTGCTATCGCGTTGTTCAAGCCATAATCTTCCTTTTCACATGGGTGTTCCTGCCTTTGGCAGGAACACCCGTTGCTTCATTTTTCCATTATTTACATTTTTCATTGCATAAATGTATGTGAAAAGTAAATAATGGAAAAACGAAGAAACGGAGCTCATCTAAAAGATGAGCTCCGCCTTTAGGACTACGGCTCTTATTCTTAATCGCCATATCATTGGGGGTGGCCGATGGGGCTCGAACCCACAACCGCTGGTGCCACAAACCAGAGCTCCACCTATTGAGCTACGGCCACCACATTGGTGTTTCACAACACTTCAACAGTATAACGGACCACTTATAAATTGTCAATACCTAAAAGACGAATAGACAAATTCCTACTGCTCTGCTCTTGACAAGCGTATGTCTCTGTCCTACACTCCAAAGAGAACGGGTATGGGGTAATAAAATTCCTTGCGTTTAAGCACAAAAGATGTATCATCATTATAAGCATGAAATGTCTTTCGGGATGTTCATGGAGAGACGAGAGAGAAAAGGATATAACCAGGTATGGCACAGGGACCAAACAATGTTCCACAGGAGACAGATATTCCCGCAAGTATAGATGAGGATGAACAAACACACCTCTCTGACGCGGATCTTTCGGCGTTGCCTGAACTTCCCCCCGGCATCTTTATTCCGGTCCCCAGCAAAACTCCACGACGCAGGACACGCTGGCCCGATGCTATCGATGTTATTTTTGAGAAAGACCCGGCTTGTAGTAGCATTTTTGAAGCGCTTCTGTATCAGGGACTCTGGGCGCTCCTTTTCCATCGTGTCGCCCATTTCCTCTACAAAGCGCATATACCCCTCCTGCCCCGACTGATCTCACAATTTGCCCGCATCGCTACTGGTGGGATCGAAATTCATCCTGGCGCACAGATCGGCAAGCGTTTCTTCATCGATCATGGTGCAGGCATCGTTATTGGTGAAACAGCTGTGATTGGCGATAATGTGATGCTTTACCATCAGGTAACGCTTGGCGCAACTGGCTGGTGGCGTCCCAGCCCTGGTCGCAAACAAAAACGCCATCCAACAGTTGAGAACGATGTTAGCATTGGTGTCGGGGCTGCTATCCTGGGGCCCATTACTATCGGGCGTGGTAGCCGTATCGGTGCCATGACTCTCGTCCTTGAGTCCGTCCCACCTGATTCAGTTGTCGCGTCAAAACCAGCCGAGCTACTGGTAAAAGCTGGCGAAAAGCTAGAACAGCATCAGGAACTCACTCAGGGCTGGAATGATAAGGGGCCCTGGGAAATGGACTATCAGATCTAGCTACCCTTAAGTCACATATAACCTAATATACATCTTTTTCATATAATTTGTGCATGATATTTTTTTTGCAAAAAAAATATCATGCACAAATTATATGAAAAAGATTCCCCTTGCACTCGACGCCATTCAACAGTGTTGCTATAATGACCGAGTAAAGGTTTGACAACCATTACTATATTACCTATTCTTTTCAGTACATAAATTGAGGGTATTTCATTGTCAACACTTAAACCCGGCAATCTCATCATTGGACAATCCGGCGGGGCGACCGCTGTTATTAATGCCAGCCTTGTTGGCGCGATCAAGGCGGCCTTTGCCGATCAGCGCATCGATGGCGTCTATGGCATGCTTAATGGCATACAGGGGCTGCTCAAAGAAGATATTATTGATCTGCGTCAACAGCCGTCCTCTCTCTGGTCACAGCTCTTACATACACCTTCAGCGGCTCTAGGATCATGTCGCTATAAGCTACAAGAACATGATCTTGAGCACACTATCGAGATTCTACGACGCCATAACATTCGCTATATGCTCTACATCGGCGGCAACGATTCGGCGGATACAGCTCACCGCTTAAACCAGGCTGCCCAACAATTGAACTATGAGCTATTTATTATAAGCATCCCTAAGACAATCGATAATGATCTTCCGTTGACAGATCATTGTCCCGGTTATGGCAGCGCAGCCCGCTTCCTGGCGCAAGCAACACGGGATTCGACGATGAATACGTTGTCGATCCCCTGGCACTATCCCGTTAAGGTTATTGAGACGATGGGGCGCGATGCCGGTTGGCTAACGGCTTCCGCTGCCCTGAGCAAGCGCGACGAGGATGATGCTCCCCACCTTCTACTCATTCCTGAACATCCTTTTATCGAAGACCAGTTTTTGAGTCAGGTTGAGAGCATCTATAAACGCCTTGGGTATGTTATTATTGTGGCGGCAGAAACTATTCGCGATCCACAGGGGCAAGCGCTGGGCGCGGTCGGGCAGGTTGGAGTGGATGCTTTTCAGCATCCTCTTTTGAGCGGTGCAGCACAGTATCTGGTCGAGTTGGTGAAACGCAAACTCAATCTGCGGGCTCGCTTCGATAAGCCCGGCGATCTACAACGCATGGCGGCAACAAGTGTATCCTCTATCGACCGCAACGAGGCCTATATGGTCGGCGAGATGGGTGTACTGGCGCTTTTAGCCGGTGAAAGCGATAAAATGGTGACGTTAATTCGACACGATGAGCCCCAGTACCATTGCACAACCGGGCTGGCCGAACTCGCGCAGGTTGCGAATGTGCAGCGTTTACTGCCCGATACCTATTTGAATAGCGAAAAAACGATGGTGACACAGGCATTTTTTGATTATGCAGTACCATTACTAGGTGAGCCACTTATACATTATCCACATTTGGAGATGACAAGGGTAAAGTAATGACACAACTTTCGCGAGCAATCCTGGTAGTGCTGGACGGAGTAGGGGCCGGGGCAAATCCCGATGCTTCTACTTATGGCGATGCTGGCGCTAGTTCGCTCGAACATTGCGCACAGGCTATTGGGGGACTCGAACTGCCGAATCTGGGCCGGCTTGGGTTGGGCAATATTACCCCTATCCAGGGTACGCCCCCGCGCACTGACGCGGTTGGGGCTTACGGCCGCATGGCTGCAGCCGCGGCTGGCAAAGATAGCACGACTGGACACTGGGAGATGACCGGAGTTGTCCTGCAAAAGCCCTTGCCAACCTACCCACATGGTTTCCCTCCCTCCATTGTGACCGAGTTTGAACAGGCTATCGGACGCAAGGTGATCGGGAACAAAGCAGCCTCTGGCACTGAGATTATTAAAGAGCTGGGCGAGGAACATGTCCGCACAGGTTCTCCCATCCTCTATACGTCTGCAGATAGTGTCTTTCAGCTTGCCGCCCACCAGGATATTATTCCGCTCACAGAGTTGTATCATATTTGTCAGATTGCACGTAGTATGCTTACGGGTGACCATGCAGTAGGCCGCGTGATTGCACGCCCATTTATTGGACAAGCGGGAGCATTCCAACGTACAGAACATCGGCGCGATTTCTCGCTTGCCCCCACAGGGACAACCCTGCTGGATCGGCTACAAACGGCTGGCAAAGAGGTCATTGGTGTTGGCAAAATCGAAGACCTCTTCGCAGGACGCGGATTAACACAACGCGATCACACCGAAACAAACCAGGACGGCATGGCGGCAACCCTTAATTGGCTCCAGCGCGATTTTTCGGGTCTACTCTTTGTCAATCTGGTAGAATTTGATATGTTATGGGGACATCGCCGTGATAGCCGAGGCTATGCACAGGCCTTGCGCGATGTTGATCATTGGGTACCCCAGGTTCAACAGTTGATGCGACCAGGGGACGCACTTTTCTTTACAGCGGATCATGGTGTCGATCCAACCTATCGCGGTACTGACCACACACGCGAGTGCGTGCCTGTGCTCGCGTACATACCACATATACTATTGGGAAAAGACCTGGGCTTGCGCAAGACCTTTGCCGATCTCGGCCAGACAATTGCAGAAGCCTTTGGTGTCGCATCGCTCGCAGCTGGTACCAGCTTCGCCGACGAATTGGGGTTGTTATGACGGACATACAACGTGATACGAAAATAGGACAGACACAAGCTACCCTTTTACAGGGCGAACGTGTACGTCTACGTCGTCCAACTATGAACGACGCAGATGCGGTCTTTCATTGGGAACGTGATGACGAAGTGTGGCGTTATGATATCCATCGTCCATATTCGCGCACAATGGCAGAGTTCCTGCCTGTGTTTGAGCGCAACTATGTACATGGGAATGGACGGCAATTCTGGTTTATTATTGAAGACGAGAACCATATACCCATTGGCACTATTACGTATTTTAATCTGGATCAGCGCTTGGGCCATGTCGAATTGGGTCTGGGGCTGGGCAACAAAACACGCTGGGGACACGGCTATGGACCCGAAGCTATACGTACACTTGTGCGCTACCTCTTTACCCTTCCAGGCATCAGACGTGTCTTCGCGGAGACCGCATTAGCTAATCATCCATCGCGCCGGGCCTTTTCTAAGGCTGGTTTCACTGAAGTGGGGCAAATTTATGACCCTCGTAGCACTGGCGATCCATGGGTGCTACTCGAAATCTGGAAACCTCCAGTACGATAAGTAGTCAATAAGAAAGGAGTTAAGCGCTTTTGCAATCTATGATTTCTGCGATTACAAAAGTGCTTACCAGAACCATGAACACAAATATTTCTGTTAATCCATCTATTTTCAAAGCCTATGATATACGGGGTATTTACGGGGAAACACTAAATGAGGAGACGGCCTACCGCATTGGCCGCGCCGCCGCACAATATTTGAATGTCGAGGAGATTGCCGTGGGTCGCGATATGCGTGTCTCATCGCCACAAATCGCGGCAGCGTTGATTCGCGGCATCACAGAGCAGGGTGTCAATGCGGTCGATCTTGGCCTGATCACTACAGATGGCCTTTATTTTGCAGTTGGTAAGTTCAACTACCAGGCCGGTGTGATGGTTACGGCATCCCATAATCCTGGGAAATATAATGGCCTTAAATTCTGCCGCGCACAGGCCTTTCCCATCAGTCTGGATACTGGCCTGAGCGCCATGCGCGACCTGGCCGTTAGCGGCAATTTTGTGCAGCCGACACGCACAGGACAAGTTACAAAGCGCGATGTTACTGATGCCTATGTACAACATGCGCTGTCATTTATCGATGTTAGCAAGCTCAGGCCGCTCAAAGTCGTTGTTGATGCCGGCAATGGTATGGCTGGTATGATGATGCCACGTGTCTTTCAGCACCTGCCCTGCGAACTCGTCCCGCTCTACTTTGATCTAGATGGCACTTTCCCTCATCACCCCGCCAGCCCCATTGAGCCTGAGAATATGCTCGATGTACAGAAGAAAGTACGTGAGGTGGGAGCCGATGTAGGCGCGGCCTTCGATGGCGATGCAGACCGTATGTTCCCAGTTGATGAGCATGGTGACCTGGTCGATGGTTCGATGGTGACGGCGATGGTCGCTAATAGCCTGCTGCACAAATTTCCTGGCTCGACCATTCTCTACAACCTGATCGTCTCGAAGAGTGTGCCTGAACTGGTTGAACGCCTGGGCGGCAAGCCCGTACGCACCCGCGTAGGACACTCTTTCATCAAAGCTGAGATGCGTCAGGTTAATGGCATCTTTGGCGGTGAGCACTCCGGCCACTTCTATTTCCGCGATAACTGGTACGCCGATTCCGGCCTGATTGCTCTACTGATCATGCTCGAACTGATCTCAGTCGAAAACAAGCCGCTCTCAGAGATCATCAAGCCTCTCGACAACTGGGTACGTAGCGGCGAGATCAATAGCGAAGTGCACGATCCGAAATCCAAACTCCAGGCTATCCAGGATCGCTATGGCAAGACCGCACAATCCGTTGATACGCTCGATGGCCTCACCATCGACTATGGCAACTGGTGGTTCAATATCCGCTCATCCAACACTGAGCCTCTCCTGCGTCTGAATCTCGAAGCCAAAGACAAAACTCTGCTCGACCAGAAACGCGACGAAGTCCTGGCCTTCATCCGCAGTTAATTTCAACCTGCTTATTGGTTGGCTGTGTTTGCCAACCAATAAGCGGAATAGCGCCTCTTTTCGAATGCTCTCCTTTTACAAATTGTCAGAAAAATAGAGATATCTGGCAGTGCTACACATATCCTAAACGACTATACGACTGCGTATTTTTCATTGACGGGTAAGTGGCAGAGTCATATAATGACAACGACCCCTATAAAGAGGTAATCTTGCTACCCAAAGAATCACGTATTGGCGCATTTCTATTGCATACCAGACGCCATTCTTTCGCATAGTGAAAGCGTACAACGAGGTACGACACGTATCACAAGGAGCAACTATTTTGAAAATTCATGAATATCAAGCCAAAGACATTCTGGGACGCTATGGTGTTCCGGTACAACCGGGCAAGGTCGCGCACACGCCAGAAGAGGCTGAAGCGATTGCCCGCGACCTCGGCGGCCCTGTAGTAATCAAGGCTCAGGTTTATGTTGGAGGACGCGGCAAAGCTGGCGGCATTCAGTTCGGCGATACCCCTGCACAAGCCCGTGATGCCGCTAAACGCGTGCTAGGCATGGACATCAAGGGCCTGACAGTGGAAAAAGTTCTTGTGACTTCTAAGATCGATATCAAGGAAGAATACTATCTGGGTATCGTGCTTGACCGCAAGAGCCAGGCTCCCGTCGTTATGGTCTCCACGGCTGGTGGTATAGATATCGAAGAAGTAGCCGCAACAACCCCTGAGAAGATTATTCAGGTGCCTATCGATATGCGTTGGGGCTTGCGTCCCTTCGAAGCTCTCAATATTGTGAAACGCGCCGGTTTCCCCTCGCGCATCTTGCGTCAATCCGCTGCGATTCTGGTCGGCCTCGCAAAAGCCTTTATTGAAAGCGATGCCAACCTGGCCGAGATTAATCCGCTGGCCTATACAGCCGATGGTAAAGTGATGGCGGCGGACGGCAAGATTGTGATTGATGATAATGGTCTCTTCCGCCAGAAAGAATATGCGGCATGGGCTGAAACAGAGGAGGCGAATCCGCTTGAGTATGAAGCTAAACAAGCCGGCTTAACCTATGTGAAGCTCGATGGGAATGTTGGTATCATCGGAAATGGCGCAGGGCTGGTTATGACAACATTGGATATGGTGGCCCGCTCAGGCGGCAAACCAGCAAATTTCCTGGATATTGGTGGTGGCGCAAAGGCCGAGGTTATGTATAAGTCACTTACCTTTGTGGCCCGCGACCCACAGGTCAAAGGTATCCTGGTCAATATCTTCGGTGGCATTACGCGCGGCGAAGAGGTGGCAAAAGGCGTTATTATGGCGCAGGCAGAACTGCCCAAGGGTATGCCTATCGTCGTTCGCCTCTCTGGTACGGGTGCTGAGGAAGGACGTGCATTGCTGAAAGATGCCGGCCTTGATTGGGGAAAAGATATGCGCGACGCTGCAGAGAAGATCGTTGCCGCAATAGCTCGCACGGAAAAAGGACGGTAACGCAAAATGAGTATATTACTTGACAATACAACACGGGTGATTGTGCAAGGTATCACAGGACGCGAAGGCCAGTTCCACGCCCGCAATATGCGTGCCGCTGGCACGAATGTTGTCGGTGGCGTTACCCCCGGTAAAGGTGGCCAGACGTTTGAGGGCATTCCTGTCTTCGATACGGTAGAGGAGGCCAGGACTGCTACTGATGCCAATGCGACCTGCATCTTCGTGCCACCACCCGGCGCTGCTGATGCTATTATGGAGGCGGCCAGCGCTAACATTAAGCTGATCATCTGCATCACAGAGGGCATTCCGGTCATTGATATGACACGTGCGATGATTGTTGTACATGAACATCATGCGACGCTGATCGGCCCAAACTGCCCAGGACTCTGCACTCCTGGCTTCGGCAAGATTGGGATTATCCCTTACCAGATCTTCACCCCTGGCCCCGTTGGCTTCATCTCTCGCTCTGGTACGCTGACCTACGAAGTGGTCTCCTTACTCACTGAAGCTGGCATCGGTCAATCGACGTGCATTGGTATTGGGGGCGATCCAATCATCGGATCTACTTTCATCGACTACCTGCGTCTTTTCGAGGCTGATCCGCAGACAAAAGCGGTTGTGATGTGCGGAGAAATCGGTGGTAGCGACGAAGAGGATGCCGCTGAATATATTAAGACGATGAGCAAACCCGTTGTGGCCTTTGTGTCTGGGCGTACGGCACCTCCTGGAAAACGCATGGGGCATGCTGGTGCTATTATCTCCGGCAACACCGGGACAGCTCAGGGCAAGGTCACCGCACTGCAAGCCGCTAAGGCTGCGGTCGCTGACACTATCTTCGACATTCCTGGCTTAGTCAAACAAGTTCTTTAAAAGCGACTTAAAACTTTGGGATACTCTCTTACCTGGGTATCCCAGCTAGCAGTGTACAGGTTTCCGCGCCAAACGGCCTGTTCAGGAAAGATATATGACCACCGCTCTCATCTATGACCCCATATTTCTTGCTCATCGCGTGCCACCAGGCCACCCGGAGCAGCCGCAACGCGTCGAAATGGTAATGGCTTATCTAGAGGGACTTAAATGGTTGGAGCGCGATGGATTGGTGCAACTGCCTCCTCGTGCCGCAACAATTGACGAACTGGCAGCAGTTCATGACCGCGATTATATCCAGGATGTTGAGGTAATGAGCCGCCAGGTTGCCTATCAAGAGGCTACAAGCGGTCAAGATATTGCTATGCTTGGGACCGATACTTACGTTTCTGCCAAATCATACGAAGCAGCTTGCAAAGCGGCAGGCGCTCCACTCACAGCTATCGATGCAATGATGAAGGGCGACATTCACAATGCCTATTGCCTGGTACGACCGCCCGGACACCACGCGGTCCCAGAGGCGGCACTGGGCTTCTGTATCTTCAACAACGTTGCGGTGGCAGCACGCTACGCCATCGATCACTATGGCCTGGAGCGCGTTCTGATCATCGATTATGATGTTCATCACGGCAATGGTACGCAGGAGATGTTCTATGCAGACCCCCGCGTCCTTTACTTTTCCGTTCATCAGGCCCCTTTCTATCCAGGTACGGGGCTTTCCGATGAGCGCGGCGAGGGTCCAGGGCTGGGCACAACCATCAACGTACCACTACCCGCTGGCAGTGGCTTTGAAATCTACGAACCAATCTTCCGTCAGGTTCTGGCTCCTGCCGCTGACCGCTTCGATCCACAATTGATCCTGGTCTCCGCTGGCTTCGACGCTCACTGGAAACATACGGAAATTCAGGCTGGACTCGCCGTCCAACCTGGTATACTGCTCTCAACGGCTGGATTTGCCAAACTCAATGAGATTATCATCAACCTGGCAAACAGCCTGTGTGCAGGACGACTCATTATGGTGCAAGAAGGCGGCTATGATCTGCAAGCAACGGCTTCCTGCGCGGTGACAAGCATCAATCAGTTGCTAGGAGATGACGCAGCCGTCGATAGCTACGGTCCACCACCCAGCGTTCCACCATACAGAATCAATACCGATGTGCTTATCTCTGAACTAAGGCGCATCCACCAGCTCACCGGCTATCGCATGCGTAATGCACCCAAACCAGACGTTGAAAAGCTACGCCGCGAGATGAAGGGCCCCTCTGCTCCCAATGTCACAGCCTCGTCTCAAGACCATGATCAAAAAGACTAAGCAGACGTATATCATTTATTGTATCTATTTTGCGTATGTGCAAAATAGATACAATAAATGATATAGAGGAGCAAACGCCGAAGGCGCAAGCACGCAAATGTCCGCGCAAAAGCTGTTGACGATTAGAAGCTAAAAGCGATACACTAAAGACTCTATCCAGCTATATAGTTGATAGGTAGCATAGATATCAAGCACTACCTTTGCTTAACAGGGGACGGATGATGTATCATCAAAATCATGTGCGCTCACTTAATAAAGACGATGCATACGCGATTGAGCGCCTGCTACGCACATCTGAATACATCTATCAAAGGTTTACACTCACAGAGTTACCACTACTGCTCAAGCGCTATCCGGCGGTAGGTGCCATACATGACACCTCGCTGTATGGCTTTTTGCTATCGCAGATTATTAATACCCCATTTGCATGGATCAGCGGCTTTGGGGTAAGTTGGACGGAGAGCAAAAATTATGCCTCCATCCTCTCCCTCCTGCTCGATCATCTCTATGCGAACCTGTTGGCACACGGCGTACGCCATCTCCACTATTCGGGCAATAATACTGACAATGACTGGCTACGTTCGATACTACTCACACGCGGCTTCAGCCCCTACCGCCGTCTGTACGCCTACGACAAATTCGATTATGCTATCCCCACGCAAGGAAATCAACAGGTCATCATCCGTCCTGTGAAGATAGCACATGATATGGCAATGCTCTTAAAAATTGAGGAAGCTTGCTTCGAAGATCTCTGGCGCTACGATAGTAATGCATTTATGGATATCGCCCAGACACACCCCTATTTCGTTGTGGCGGAACTGGATAACAAAGTCATTGGCTACCAGTTTAATGCTCTGGACGATGAGTTTGGTTACCTGGTACGTATCGCCGTTCATCCATCAGTCGGCGGACAAGGCATAGGAGCACGCCTGATGGCAGAAGCCATACACTTCTTTCAACAAACACATGCGACACGCATTATGCTCAATACGCAGGAAGATAACTATCACGCTCACCGTCTCTACGAATGGTTTGGCTTTATACGTTTGCAACAAAAGGGATTTGTACTGCGCAAATCCCTCTAACATCTATAATACCAGCCTATCTGTTGCACAATAATAAAAAAGCGGCTACCTATAAAAGACCCAGCAGGTAACGCACCGTAAGAGGCTGACTTTTGTTTTTGACAGTCAAAGCAAAGGCCTGCCCGACCCGCACACTCCTATTCACCTGTGTATAAGTTGGATCGTTCAGCAAAATGTTATTGTCTCCAACATTGTTCTGTAAGCGCGAGGCAACATTTACCACATCACCGATAGCCGTATAGTTTTGCAGCCGTTCCTGAGCCCCCACATTTCCCACCGTAGCCAGGCCGGTATTCACGCCGATTCCGAACGAAACAGGTGCCTCTTGTGGATGCAGACGCTGATACTCCTGTACAGCCATGCGCATCTTCCAGGCTGCACGCACTGCCCGCAAAGCATGTGTTTCTTGCGGCAAGGGTGCATTGAAAATTGCCATCAAAGCATCTCCCTGAAATGCCGTCAGCGTCCCCTCTTCTTCCCAGATTGACTCGCACATGATCTTGAGGTAGCGATTAATCAGATTCATGACCTCTTCGGGCGGCATACTCTCGCTCAAGCGTGTATAGCCACGAATATCGGCAAAAACAACCGAGATCTCCTTCGTCTCACCACCCAGCTTAAGCGCCATAGGATCACGAATCAACTGCTCCACCACATGAGGATGCACATAGCGTTCAAAGATACGCCGTACCTTTCTGGCTCGTGCCTCCGAACGTTTCAATTCCGTACGGTCATCTATCACCAGGGCCATACCAATATACTCTCCTTGCGGATCACGCAGTGAGCTTACATAGTAGTTCAGGTTCACCATTTCATCTTGTTCGCGCCCAGGGATCATACAATCAATAGCTTGATTCACAAGGGTTCCATTCGCATGTTGTGTCTGGGCTATTTGCAGCATATCAATAATCCCAATCTCCCTGGGCAACTCTTTGAACGCTTCCTCGTAGTGCTTGTTGCGGGCCTGCTTAGGATTTAAGCGCAGGATCATACTCGCCGCTGCATTAAAAGTGACTATAATACCAGCTGCATCAGTCGTGATAACACCATTTGCAATAGATCCGAAGATATTATCCATATACTGCTTATCTTCACTGACCTTCTGAATGGCTTTGTTAAGATCAGCGAAGAGACGTGCATTGTCAATAGAGATCGCGCCTTGATTACAGAAAGCCAGCAGCATCTCCAGGTGTTTTGGATTAAAGAGTCTGGCCGTAAAACGGCTATCCACATAGACTGCACCAATGCAATTATTGCGCACAACCAATGGCGCACACATAATCGAACGGATGCCGTATGTCATGATGCTCTCTTGCCCTTTTAAAGCAGCATCGGATTGCGCATCATCAGTAAGGACTGGCTCTCGTGTGCGTATGACTCGCTTCACCGTATTGCGGCTGATTTGCGCTGTGGCAAACACGCTCTCGGAAATGATCTGCGCATTTTTATCGCGTGCAATTGTAAACTCAGGCTCACCCGTTTCGGGATTGACGAGCATTAAAAAGCCTCGTTCAGCTTTTACAAACTCGATCACGCGATCCATTACTAACCGTAATACCTCATCAAACTCCAATGTAGAATTAAGCGTACGACCAATTTCATATAACGTCTCTAGCTCGTTACGTTCCTGCTTTAGATAATCAATGCTCTTTGTCAGGTCTTCACGCTCACGCTCAAAAATCTTCGTCGTAGAAGCGGGCAAAACAGCGCTCGCCTGCCCCTGTAATGATTGAAAGGCACGCTGCATAGATTGGCGAATTCGCCCTAGCTCTATATCCGCCGCCTGGCTGACATGTAATGCATCACTTAATAAGCGGACACGGGGATCGCTGCTCTCATTTACATATTTCCCTTCCACTGCAATCTCTAATTTACGTGTATGTTCATGCAGCGAACGTGAGACGCGAACTAATGCATCGCTAATTGTACTAATATCATCATTATTTGGATTTTTTATTGAAACCACGCAGTTCCCTCCATCTATGCCATGGCAGAGAATAGAAATGTAGATAAGTTATCCAACGTTACATCTTAGAGCGAAAACACACGCTCGTCCTTACCAGGTGAACAAACATATGGGATGTTGAGAAACATACAGAAGCAATTTGCATTCGCTACTAACACTTAAACGAGTTAGCCCCACTATTATAGCATAGCAACTTGTTGTATTATAACAATCTCAACAGTCTGAGGTGAAACTAGCAGCAAATCCACAAGCATGATAGATGGAAGCTGGACGCACTTAGACGCGCCTATTCGAAACAAAAGAGCAAGCTCTGATTCTTTTTACTCACTGCTTGCTCTTGAGGAACGTTTATGGCCTATTTTTTGTCCCAATTGCTACTACATGACAGCATTATACTCCGTGTGCTGCCAGGTATTTGGAGAACGAGGTTGGCTTAAATCCAAAGTCCCGTTCGATACTATCAAGATCGGTTGTATTGTTAAAAGAAAAGAGGGTCATGGCAGCTTTTGTCAATGGAGGTTTGGGCAAAACAGCCTCCATCACAGCTGCTCCTATCGCAACCAGGGGAGTGGGTGCATAGACCTTTAAACGGTTTGTATCTAATGTCTTCAATAGTTCGTTTAAAACCTGCGCAAATGAGTAGTACTCAGGCCCACCAATAGTGTAAATCTTTCCATTTGTACGCGCCGGATCAGCAAGAATGTTCGTGATCACCGTGACGACATCCTCAACATAGATAGGCTGGAACATCGTTGTGCCTCCGCCAATCAGAGGGAGGATAGGCGAAACGTGAATTAGATCGACGAGTCCTTTAATGAAAGATGCATCCTTCCCAAATACTACAGAAGGGCGGACAATAGTCCAGTTCAGGCCACTATCTATCAGCATTTTCTCCGCCAGATAGCGCCCCTGCATATAGCTGCCAGGTTTATCAGCCCTGGTGCCCAGGCCGCTGAGCTCAATAATACGTTGCACACCTGCAACTTTAGCCGCCAGGATTAGATTAGAAGTGCCTCCTACATTTGTTTCTTCGTAGTGATCAGATGGCGATTCTTTCTTTTCTGCAGTCATGAATGCTGTGTGGATAACTGTCTCTACACCGCTTAGAGCTGCATCCAGACTTGCAGGTTGCGTGGTCGCCCCTTGCACCAGATCAACCTTATTTACAGGCAGGATGCCCACCGCTCGCTTCACATCACGCACAAGACAGCGTGGCCGTTCCCCTTGAGCAACGAGGCGAGATACCAGATGTTGGCCAATATAGCCAGTTGCACCAGTTATCAGTATCATCAACAATTCCCTTTCCTGGTTTAATAGTTACTACATGCTAGAGATGCAACTTACGCACTCATCAGGTAGCATTAGCTTCCAGCTACAAATCCAGACAAGTTCTTCCAGAAAATAAGTAGAGGCAACGCTCCATAGCCACTATAACCGAAGAACAAAATAGTTAATAGTGATTAAAGTCCCCTCTTCGCATATGAGCATACTCACCGAAAATCAGCGTACAGCCTCGATAGGTAGAAAGATACGTACAACAACCCCTTCGCCAGGAGCAGTTTTGACGGTGAGATTTCCGCCAGCAATAGCAAGCAAGGCGCTATGCGTCAAGAGGCCACCACCAGTTCCTGTTGTGGAACTACTTGCCGAGATGATCCCAACACCATCATCAACCACGACGACTTCCAGATGAGAATTGCATGAGGCATCCAGGATTATGTTCAGACGACGGTGAATATCTGCTCCACGCGCATGTCGGGCTGCATTACGCAAAGCTTCCTGCACCGCAGCAAAAATGAGTTCCGCAATGGCCGGTGGTACCAGATCATCAATGCAGGATGCTACCTCCTCCGACACACGCCACTCAACCGAATCAAACGCATGCTGAAAATCTTGCTCAAGCATAGTATGAATCGCGTGCATCATACCATCGCGTTCAAGACGATGCGGAGCACCAGTCGCCATAGCACGCATCATGGCGGCTAATTGACGGTGGGCAGTACT
The DNA here is from genome assembly GCA_963850365.1 of uncultured Chloroflexia bacterium. GTDB lineage: Bacteria > Chloroflexota > Ktedonobacteria > Ktedonobacterales > Ktedonobacteraceae > Dictyobacter. Next base: position 491,489 of record CAWKKX010000071.1, on the reverse strand, counting down.
GATTGACCCAATTGCATCGCTGAGCACCTGCTCGGCATGGTCGCTTTCAATGGGCTCTTGCCCACTCAGAGAACGTACCGTTTCTAAACGTAAGAGAGCAAGATGAAGCATGGGGAGAATCTCATCGTGCAGCACACGCCGCTGCTGAGCACCCAACAACTTGACATCCACAATACGACGGCGCAATAAGCCCGCTACGGCTAACATCGCCTCGTGATCGCGCAATGTGTCCAGTATACGTTGTCCACATGCCTGGGCCAAATCCATATCCTCATTCGTAAAAACTCCACCATCCTTGCGCGGTCCTAGATAGAGCTTGGCAACCAGACCTAGCTCATCGTAAATCGGCAAAATCCAGCAGATCACAGGTGCACCACGCAACGATAGACGTATACGGTACGCATGAATGTCTGATTGCTGCTGATCACTTATTTTATACGAAAAGACTGTATGAGAACGTTTCTCCTGCCAGAAATAGGGCTCAAGCATACCATTCTTCTCTTGCTCCTCGACCGCATCCGACGCATCAAGAATTGACCAGCGATAATTAAAGTTCCGTCTTATAGGACCAGCAAGCACTACTAAACGTGCACATTGTACCTCCAACACATCTTTACAGAGATGAGAAAAGAGCGCTTCCATATTTTGCTCGGTCTTTTGCAAGTCGGTATTGAGCCAATGGCGCAAATTTGTACTACGCAGAAAAGGTCCAAGCAAGGCAATATAACGATCATGTGCAGTATAACTACTCCATGTAAACAAAGCATACGTCCCGGTCGCAATTGATGTAATAATTAAGAGCGCTCCCAGCGAGCTGCGTGTGAGCAAGACAAGCAATGCAATAAAAATGGCAATTGTGGTTGCAACAATAACAATCCCACGCCATTGCTCAAAGAAGCCACGTCGTGCCAATGGACGTTCGATCAAAATACCATGGCGTACTATCGAATACCCAATGAGCAAGACAATCAAAGCTACTGCACCAGTTGCCAAAATATCAAGCAGGATCAGATTGAGTGGTATAGTAATCAGTGCAACAGGGAGCACGACGATACTAGCACTATTCGCATGCAGATGTAGCCAATTAAACATAGACCAGACTCCCAATCCTCCCAGGCTGACTATCAGGCACACCATCAGGAGAGCGGCCAGCAACAAAATAGGACGGGCCAGGTGCCATGAAAGAATTGGCTCCTTCAATTGGTCAACATCAACCGGGTCATTCCAGAAGGCATCGACAAGGTTTCTGCGTAAAGACAGGTGGCGTTGATGCCTGATGGCAAATTGCCAGAGTGTGCTTATGAGACGGCCAATGCGACCAGGCGTAAACCACGGTCCAATCGCACAGAATGTGACATAGCAGAGGAAAAGGATGGGCAAAAGAATGAGGGGAGAAAAGGGTCCCACACTCAAATTCTTATGCATGGCACCATATGCCAGCAAGAGTAACGTGTCTCTAAATGTAAATATCGACTGATTGGCAATGAGCAATGTCAACACACTACAGCCTAAAAGCGCACTACACGCCAACAGAAATGGCCGTCGCCTGCGCCATTGCACATTGATAAGCGCAGCATAGTGAAGTCCAATAACAAACCAGATATATGGTACACCAATAGCAGGAAGCCAGATGAGATGCCACAAAAAATCTATGAGGTCAAAACCCGCACTCGAATTTCTTAAGAGCGCCCCTGAAACCAGTAGTGAATGAATAAAGAAGAATAACGCCGATAAGCTAAGGCCAACTACCCCAACCCGCGCAATCATACTACGCCGGTCGCCATTCAACCAGACAGTGCAAGCAAGCCACAAAAACGCAATGAAATTAAAGATAGATACAGCCAGCAAAAATGTCTGCAAGATAAGTACAGGATTCAGGAGTAAAAGTGATAACATGTTATTCTTCTTTGTAGAGTGGCACCCATTCGCCACGACGATCCTGAACTAACGCAACACCATTTTCATCCCAGATAACCATTCGATTAAGCATATAGATCAACGTGGCACGAGCTCGTGCCACCTTATCATCCACAGCATTTTCACTTAGCCCCCAGGCTGCATAGATGCGCCCATTGGTTCGACTGACTGCACGCTTATCATACAGACTGAGTCGTGTCGCAATCTGCTCATTGGTCATCCCCTGTGCCATTAATTCTGCGACGCGCAATTCATTGGGCTCAAGCAGCGCCCGTGGTGATTGCTCATCAAGGTCGCGCACCTCCTGTACACGATCCTCAATCTCTGGATCGACCAGGCTGCGTCCATTTACGGCATCGCGCAAGAGGGGCACCAGCATACGAGGGAGCAGATAGTTACTTTTCCGCACATAAGCATAGTGAGTCAGGATACCCGAGGCACGAAACTCACGGTAATACTCATCATCGTCCTGGATAGAATAGAAAACAACCGGCATACGTGGACGTTCCCGCCGAATAGCAATAGCGGCCCCAACGCCACTGAGAGCACGACGTCCTTGTTGCGGATCTTGCAACTGTACATCCATCAGGATCACGTCCATATCCAGTTCCAGGGCTCGTGAGACTGCCTCACGTCCAGTAGCCGCCTCTCCTACCACCTGGATCGCTCCCGTTGCCTCTAAACCTTCGTACAACGCTTTGCGCAACGGCCCATGATCATCAACCAGCAATATTTTTATTATTCCCATAGCAAGTATGCCTTTTGTTCTACTATCCTATACAATCTTCAAAAAAGAGGACAGTAGAGAACTCGAATGTCATTCTATAGAGAAGATTGTAACAACTTCTGTTCGAAGAGTACAGCTTGCGCTGCAAAAAAATATGCACACGAGGTAGCTACATTATGACACACATCTGGCTCTCTCTCCACCAATGACGAAATTATCCGTCAGAGCACAATTCTCCATAATTTATCCAGAAAATAAATAGTATGTATGTTATAGTAAAAACAGAGCATATGTGGCTTCACAAGAACGCACATAACATCTCACTCTGTTATATTGTCGGGAGTTGGAGTATGACATCAAAAGCAGGCAACCAGCAGAGCAGCATACAACTGGGCCTACTGCTGCACAATCATCAGCCCGTGGGTAATTTTCCATGGGTCTTTCAAGAGGTCTATGAGGCATCCTATCTACCCATGATTGAAGCTTTAGAGCGACACCCGCAGGTACGACTGTCGCTCCACTATACAGGATCACTTCTTGATTGGCTTGGAGAGGCCCATCCCCAATTTCTTGCACGCGTAGCAGAGCTGGTCAGACGCGGACAGGTGGAGATCGTCGGCGGCGGCTACTACGAACCTATCCTTCCATCGATTCCCGATACGGATAAAGTGGCACAGATACATCGCCTCGCAAAACGGATTCAGAACGATTTTGGCGTGAAGCCAACTGGTATGTGGATCGCTGAGCGGGTATGGGAGCCGGGCTTACCACACTTCTTACGCGAGGCCGATGTTACTTGGACAATTCTCGATGACATTCACTTTAAGAGCGCAGGACTGGAAGATAGCGACCTCTACGGCTACTATGCGACCGAAGACCAGAGTAGCGTCTTGAAGGTCTACGCAACAAGCCACGCGCTTCGTTATACCATTCCCTGGCGACCAGTGCGAGAAAGCATAGAGGCTCTACGCTCTCTCGCAACACCTGCAGGCAATCGGATCGCGGTAATGGGCGACGATGGAGAAAAGTTTGGCAGTTGGCCCGATACCCATGCATATTGTTGGGGCTCAAATGGCCGCGCAGGCTGGGTGGAAGAATTTTTTACTGCCCTTGAGCAAAATAGTTCATGGCTACACACTACTCAATTGGGGGAATATGCAAACTCACAGCCAGCACTCGGACGGATCTATATTCCGACATCATCTTATATAGAAATGACTGAGTGGGCATTGCCAGCACAAAAATCCTACCAGTTTGGACAGCTCATCCATCAATTGGAGCATGAGAAACGCACTGATATCCTCCAATTTATGCGCGGTGGCTTCTGGCGCAACTTCCTGGTTCGCTACCCGGAGATTAATAACCAGCATAAAAAGATGCTGCGCGTCCACAACACTGTCTACGCCGCTGGAGCTACTGAAGAAGCGGGGCTGACAGACCTTTTGAAAGCACAGGCCAACGACACTTACTGGCATGGGCTCTTCGGCGGCATCTATATGGCACATGTGCGCTCTGCTATCTATCACCACCTCATCCAGGCCGAAAATGCTGCTGACCATATCCTACACGGTTCAGAGCCATGGCAGCGCTACGAACTCACTGACTTTAATCGCGATACATTTGAGAAAATCATAGTCGAGAGCGATCAGCAAAATCTGTATATCGATCCTCAGCACGGTGGTACGCTCTTCGAATGGGATATACGGCGCAGCGCCCATAATATGCTCTCTGTTATGACCAGACGACTGGAGAGTTATCATCAAACACTCCGTCTCTACGAGCAGGAACGTCACCGCAACAACTCTCAGGCTGATTCACGATCCACTATCGGCGAACCTGGATCACCACATACGACTATCCGCACAAAAGAACACGATCTCGACCAATATCTTGTAGTTGATCGCTATCGCCGCAACAGCCTCGTTGATCACTTTCTCCCTCAAGGCTTACCCTTAGCAAAATATGCAAGCGGGCTCTATGAAGAACAGGGCAATTTCGCCGATCAACTCTACGAAACGATTGTTGAACAGGATGCTTCTGGCATCACTGTTACGATGATACGCAATGGGCACATTAAACGTGTAGGAGCGCTTAACCCACTTCCTGTACAGCTAACAAAAACGCTCTTCATTCCAATTGGCGAGGAAAAAATCGTTGTCCGCTATCTGATCAAAAACAAGGGGGAAGCTCGCCTGGAAACAAATTTCGCGTCAGAATGGAACATAAACCTGCTTGGCGGCGGCCATAATCCTCAGGCTTACTATCAACTTGAAGGTGTCCAATTAGCAGACAGCCGCTTCGATAGCACGGGAGAAGTTACGCATGTCTACAATTTCCACATTGGCAATACCTGGCTGCAACAGGATATTGGTTTTTCCTGCAGTGAGGCCACAACACTGTGGCGCTTCTCCATCGAGACGGTGACTGGATCTGAAGCTGGTTTTGAACGCACCCATCAGGGAAGTTGCATTACACTTTTGTGGCCCTTAATGCTAGACGCGGGCAACACATGGCAAGTCGAAATAGTGGCAAAAGGCTGTAAGCCAGTATAACAAGTATGGCGGTATATCGCTATATGATAGGCGCAAACAACATCGTACCCGGCCACGTTTTGTCTATGTACTTATGTTCTGAGGATTTTTAGCGATTACGTTTAATATTGATCTGTTTCTATCTCAAAAAGGAGTCATGTATAGTGCAGAAAGTGTTAATACTACAACACGCATGGGAAAGTCCAAAAGGCTTTGTTGGAAGTATCCTGGATGAATATCATATCACTCATGAGGTTGTAGATGTCGAAAGAGAGGCACTGCCAGATCCAATAGACTATACAGCTATCATCGCCTTTGGAGGTGATCAACATGTCTACGACGATCATTTATACCCATATTTCAACCAGGAGAAAACGTTGATACAGCAGATCGTCAAGCAGAACATTCCTTTTTTAGGCATTTGTCTTGGCGGCCAACTCCTGGCCGCCGCCTTGGGGGGTCAGGTTAAACAACATCATATGACTGAGATCGGTTTCTTTGATGTCCAACTCACAGAAGCAGGAAAACATGATCCACTATTCGCAGGCTTGCCAGGTTATCAAAAAGTCTTTCACTGGCATGAAGATACCTTTGATTTACCGCCAGAAGCAGTGCTGCTTGCAACCAATGAGAATACAGAAAACCAGGCATTTCGTTATGGTCAAAACGCATATGGATTACAATACCATATCGAAATTGATGATCCTACGCTCGATACCTGGCTCTATGAACCTTCTTTGAAAGAAAGCATGCTCGCAACATTAGGCCTGGCAGCCTACCAGACGCTTGAAAAAGAACGCTCAACGCAATTGCCCATGTATCAAGAGCATACAAAACTTATGGTCAAAAATTTTCTGCAAAGTAGTGGTTTGATCCATTGAAAATTTTACAGTGAGATCATATAAACTCTTTCCTTTTTATACCATGATCTGCTATACTTGCACTCAATAGTTCATTCTGTCGAGTCTAAGGGTTCGTAATATACTACTAATGCAACGAACCTCAAGTGTACAACGGGGAATGATGCCGAGTGGCAACGTATTGCAAGCTATCATCATACAATTTACTGATATTCCTTGACCACCAGGTCTGTTCTATGAATCAATGGTATGTGCATGCAAATTCAGTTAATAAACAACAGTTCAACAAATTTTATTGTAAATCCTATTGAAAGGCAGCGCACAACGAAGATGCCACAGCATAAAATAAGACCCTTGATGCATTCTTCTAGTTATTCTTATCAACACTCGCCTTTCATCATTTCACGCTGCAGTGCTGCCAATGAACGCCATCCCACCCGCAATGAAGACAATATTCTTATAGATGAAGTAAGTGGCCTCTTCGCCGTCTTTGATGGTGTAGGAGGGAGCGCAGCCGCGGAAATCGCCTCACAAACAGCTGCCAACTCAACAATCAATGCATGGAAACGTACTCTTACTAAAGAACAAAATAGGCGTAGAATCTATAATTTGCTTGAAGATTGCCAGGAACGCGATCTCTGCCAGATTCTGGAAAGCTTGATCCTGGAATCGGATGAACAGGTACGTACGAATGGCGCAGACAGAGCCGGTACCGACGATCTCGCCACAACAGTCGCGCTAGCCGCCTTCTGCCGCCAGCCACAAACTAGAGATTACACGATGGTCCATGCACATGTGGGCGATAGTCGCATCTACTTACTCCATGCTGATGAACGTATCAAACGCCTGACACATGACGATGGGCTCCTCACAAAACTTGTTGAAAATCAAATTGTCAATGAACATCATGCGCTGCGTATCGACCAGGCGATGCATGCCAATGAGTTGTCGGATATCGAGTATAGCTACTTCCGCCTTCGTGGTGGCATTACACAGGCCCTGGGAGGACCACTACCCCCTACCATACATACTGCGCAAACAACCGTTCATCCAGGCGACCGCATCCTTCTATGTACAGATGGTATACATGATAACCTGACAGATGAAGAAATCGAACACATCATACGTACCAGCCCCCGCACAACTGCTGCCCGTAACCTCGTTGAACACGCACGCCGCAGATCACATGAAGATCGTAGCCAGACTATTCGCTCTAAACCTGATGACATGAGTGCTATTGTTATGACTTGTCGCATTTAATGGAGACTAATACCCCATGCAATAAAATTGATAATGACAAAATTGCTTGTAAATATTAACATAAATAATCTTCTATATAGCTACCAATAAAACTGGTGTGCATCTTTTAAGATACAATCGATTCTTTCTAGCCTTTCTCTCGCTGGCTATCATGTTGTCTTAAAAGCTATAGAATACACTTTTTCTCAATATATTATTCATTATACTATGCGGGCTAAAGGCAATTTCGCTGAGTGATTGCCTTTATCTCTGGTTCTACCCTGATTGATCTTCTACTCCCTCTACTTGATTTCTCACATCTCCAGTACTGTATCTATCGGTACAAGAAGAAGCACCAGTGACTATTATCATCTTCCAAATTTCTGAAACACAACACTTATCGATCCTCATGAACAATATATAGTATAGGTAGCCATTCAAGAAAATCTTGACGTTTCCGTTATTATCAATTATGATACCGCTTATAAATTATTTTTATGTACAATACAATTTTACACAGGGATAGGAGGATGCGATATGTTGCCGGGAATTTCGTGGCAAGATGATCCACCAGAAAGGTTACTTGTAGAACGATTTCATATTATTTCTGGTTTTCATCCAGAGCAGCGTGACATCATTGAAAAGTTAGTTGAGGGCAAAAGGGTTTTAGCCATTCAACGTACAGGTTGGGGAAAGTCGCTCTGCTACCAGATGGCAAGTCTTTACTATCCTCATATAACTATCGTTTTTTCACCATTAAAAGCGCTCATGCGCGATCAATGCCTGCGATGTAATAATACATATAGTATTCCTTCAGCAATCGTAAGCTCCGAATTCAACGAGCAAGAAAATCGGATTACCCTGGAACGAGCCGTTCACGGTGATTTTAAAATACTATTTATTGCCCCTGAACGCTTAAATAACCTGGATTGGCAAATAAGCGTTACCAGGATGCGCATTAGTATGATTGTAATCGACGAGGCTCATTGTATCTCAATTTGGGGCCATGATTTCCGGCGTGACTATCGGCGCATTATCCGATTGGTCGAAGCAATACCAGAAAAAACTCCCCTCCTGGCTTTAACTGCAACCGCAAATCAGCGAGTGGAAGCTGATATTCTCCAGCAAATATGTGCAGCACAGATTGTACGTGGCTCGATGCAACGCTCTAATCTATCGTTAAATGTGGTAAGACTACAAGATAATCAGGATAAATTGGAATACTTAGCAGAGATACTTCCCCAGTTATCTGGGACGGGTATCATTTACACTGCTACCAGAACAGATGCAGAGATGGTTGCAGCCTTTCTTAATACGCAACATATTCACTCTGCATACTATCATGCAGGCCTTGAAGATAGCGTCAGACAAACTCTTGAACAGGAGTGGATGAATAACAACTATAAGGTCATTTGCGCTACAAATGCACTGGGAATGGGTATCGACAAGCCAGATATACGTTTCGTCTTCCACTATCAAATCACCGCATCACCGATCAACTACTACCAAGAGATAGGCAGAGCAGGACGAGATGGAGAACACGCCCTTTGTATCTTGCTCTATGATCCCGCAGATATGTTAATACAAGAGTATTTCATCCAAACAGCGAAACCTACAAAAGCCCAATGTTTAGCTATTCTTACTTGTCTTCATGTAAAGCCTTCAGGCCTCTACGACTTGATGCGAGAAACCGGTTTACCTCAAAAAGTTATACAAAGTGTTTTAGCCGATCTAGAAGAGCAAAGTATTATAGAGCGTAATAAGAATAAGAAATATACCGCATCCACTTTTTCAAGAGAATTAGATTTTTCTGCAAATGAGGCCAATAGGCTCCAAAAGGAAAATGAGTTACAAGATATACAAACTTATGCTACGAAGACAGATATATGTTATATGGGCTTTCTCACTACTTATCTAGGAGATCAACCGGGTTATCTCTGTGGCACATGTGGTCATTGCCACAAAGGCAATTTTCCTCTTATCGCACCTCAAAAAGGAATACAACTAGCGGTAGCACAATTTCTTAATGAGAATTTTTTACCACCAATTGAAAAGCGAGGAAATGATAAAAATCCAGTATACGAAGCCGGGTGGTCTCTTTCCTATCACGGAAATAGCCCTATTGGAAAGTTAGTGAGTGTAAGTAAATACAATAATGCGGGACCATTTAAAGAAGACTTGATACACCACGCGGTTAAGGTTATAAACAGTCACTACCCGGTAGATAGAATCAGTGGTATCATAAGCGTACCACCTACTAAGAGCGGAAAGCTTGTAGAGATGTTCGCACGCAGCATAGCAGGTATGCTGCATATAGACTACATGCATGTATTGACAAAAATACGTTCAACTGATGAACAAAAAAATTGTACGAACTGGCTGCAAAAAGCAGAGAATGTGAAAGATGCTTTTAAAGTATCATCGCCCACACTTATCACTGGACGTAGCCTGTTGCTAATCGACGATATTTATGATTCTGGTCATACAATTCGTGAGGTTGGGCGAACATTGATGTTAGCAGGAGCGCAAGCAGTATATCCATTTACAATCACGCGAACCCTCCACTCAGACAACCAATAAGGAGAGAATAAAAAATGAATCTACGAGAACAATCCTGCTGGCTTCTACTGGTATTTGAAAGCAAATTATCTATACGTATTGTTAATGATATACTCGTCTTATGGTGTAAACAGTCAGGTCGAACATTACAAGAATCTTCGAAGCTGATGCCAAAGAGTGGAGTGCGACCTGCCATCTAAGTACGACTATTATCCAAAAACTTGAGCAGGCAAAAGAAAAGTCGATAGGCCAGGCATTCCTCGCAGAACAATTACAAAATGATCATATATATATGACAACTGTGCTTGAACCCGAGTATCCTTCACTACTAAAAACTGCTCTTACACGCAGTCAGATACCACCTATCCTTTTCTATATGGGTAACTTTGATCTCCTAAAACGCCAAACGATTGCTATCATTGGGTCACGCAACGCAAATGAAGCAAGTTTGTCCTTCACACGAGAAACATCTCATTATCTCGCCGAACATGGAGCTAATATTATCAGTGGTTATGCACGTGGAGTCGATCAGGCAGCATATGAAGGGGCGACAAGTACCAAGGGATGCACGACCGCTGTACTACCACATGGTATCCGTAAATTGAGCAAAACACAGTTGCGCGACCTACAACCCAAGATTGAGTCTGGTAATGTTTTGCTACTTAGTCAGTTTCATCCAGATGCTCCCTGGCTAGTCAGTCGCGCCATGGAACGTAACAATGTTGTTACAGGACTAGCTCAAGTGGTAATTGTTGCAGAATCGGATAGCAAGGGGGGGACGTGGGAAGGTGCAAATGGAGCACTAAAACAAGAGAGACCACTTTATGTCCGTCAAACTGGTACCTCACTACCCGGCAATAACTTGCTCATTGACAAAGGTGGGTTACCCCTTGTCTGGCCTCCAATCGATCCACATGCAGATGTTTTATCACCTATACTGCAAAAAAGCAGCATAATACACAAAAAACATTTACACGCCCCATCACCTCCAAATCAACTCTCCCTCCTGACCATCACACACGAATAGTCGCCACAACTGAAGAGGGATGATTAGGGATGATTAAAGAGGCAGAAATGAGAAAGCTTTCTCATTTCTGCCTCTTTAATCATCCACCAGCTTACAAAAACTCTACAATCGCTTACTATTCTTTTAATAAAGCCTCGAACTGCGCTCGATCCAGCTGCTCATGCTCTATAAGGGCATCAGCAAGCAAGGTAAGCTGATCGGCGTGCTCGGTGAGCAAGGCGCGTGCCATGTCTCGTCCGGTGTTGAGGATGCGTTGTACTTCAGTATCAACCAGCGCATTCAACATGACGCCACTGGAGCCGCGCGAAGAGGACATACTCATGGCGAATACCTGCCTCTCTACAAACGGCACTTCATTCAAGCGTATATTTCCATTGGCATCAGCAATAAGTGCACGACTATATGAAGGAACAGCGTCGGGGTCAATGCTACGCATGTTCAACGCATATTCCTCTTCAGGGCGATAATCGGTGAATACAACTCCCACTTGTTCGCTCATGCCCCAGCGCGTCACCATACGCCGGGCCAGATCAGTTACGACTTGCAAGTCGTTCTCTGCCCCTGTTGTGATATGATCAGGGCCGAAGGTCAGTTCTTCAGCGACACGACCACCCAGACCAACAGCGATACGTGCCATTAACGTCTCGCGACTGTAATTATACCGATCAACTTCAGCCGTAAATTGGGTGACCCCCAGACTCTGGCCACGTGGTAAAATCGTGACTCGATTCACTGTATCGGCGGCTGGTAAATGATGAGCGACAAGGGCATGACCACCTTCATGGATAGCTATAATACGCCGCTCAACGTCATTCATCACCAGAGGACGTAGGGCACCCAGCTGGACACGCGCCAGGGCATTTTCGAAGCATTCATGGGTTACGCAGACGAGATCTTGACGTGCTGCGGTAAGAGCCGCTTCGTTGACAAGGTTGGCAAGATCGGCCCCGGTCATTCCAATGGTTAAACGTGCTAACCGGTCCAGACTTACCGCCTCATCTAGTGGCGTTTCACGCGTATGTACGCGTAAAATAGCTTCACGCCCGACACGATCAGGAGCGGATACCGTGATGCGGCGATCAAAACGGCCAGGACGCAATAGGGCCTTATCGAGAATATCAACCCGGTTCGTTGCGGCGAGGACGACAATAGCGTGCCGAGCATCAAATCCATCGAGTTCAACGAGTAGCTGGTTCAACGTCTGGTCGCGCTCGTCATTTCCACTCATACGTATAGAACGTTTTCGCCCCACTGCATCAATCTCATCAATGAAGATGACACACGGCGCAACCTGACGTGCTTGATTGAAAAGATCTCGGACACGACTCGCTCCAACACCAACAAACATCTCAACGAATTCAGATGCACTCATACTAAAGAAAGGTACATCTGCCTCGCCCGCCACTGCCTTTGCCAATAACGTTTTACCTGTTCCCGGCTGACCAACCAGAAGAGCTCCACGCGGAATACGTGCTCCCAGGCGGTTGAAACGCTCCGGGTTGCGTAAAAACTGGACGATCTCAGAAAGTTCTGCCCGTACCTCGTCAATTCCAGCAACATCAGCAAATGTTACATCAGGAGTTGTAGTCACTCGCGCGCTACCAGGCTTGCCTGCTGCCTTGGACATAGGGCTCGGCGCTTTCTGCAATGACGGAGCCTTGGATTCCGTCTTTCTTTCGTAACGACGCACACGGCTCTTGCCCATCTGCGAAAAACGTTCATCCATAGAGCGCATTGGATCGCGCCTTTTTCTTATGGCAAAGAAGATTAGCAAAGCCACTACTAAAATGATGATAGGCACAAAGTGCCAGAGCAAGCTCAAAAAGCCAGATGGTTTTGCAACTGGAAGCACGCTAACCAACACATTCGAAGCATTTAGCATCGTTAGAAGTAAGCTTTTCCCACCATCAGGCACATGGGTATAGATTGCAACACTACTGCTAATCGGCGCAAGATTTGCACCTGCCAGAGATGGCGAACTACTTATCCCTACAGTACGGCTCCAGGCAATATAATCAGTACTATCAGTTTTATTTTTAATAATGTGATCTTTAGATGTATTACTCTCATTTAGAGGGCTTTTAAGCAAAGCATTCACATCGTCACCCTGAATAGCTACAGCCTGGACATTACCTGCCTGGACCTGTCTGACAAAAGTACTGTAGTCAACAGTAGTAACTCCGTTAGGTGCTGTATTTATGACAGGAACCGGGATCTGGCTTACCAGACCAAAAAGTAATCCTATAAGCAAAACAAGTAGCAAACTTGTAAAAACTGCGGCGCGATGCTTATGCAGAAATTCTAAGATCTCACGTCTATAGCTCGCAATCTGTTTATAGCGCCGTCTGTTCATTTTCGATTTCATTCGACGGCCCGCCTTATCGTCCATTCCTTCACCTCACCTATGAAAGGTTGTACAGATAAACCTCTTCGTCAACATGGTTTGTTCACACTTAGAAAAGAGTACATAAAACGATGAGAGAAAAGAGTAATCTCTCACTACAGTTGTCTTATCTTCGTTTTTTATAAAATTCAGGCAAATAGATCACGGAGTCTTCCACTTCGTAGATGAATCGCCGTCTTTTCACCTGACAAACAACGTTCCTTATCCTCTCCGCTTTTCGCAGATTACCCACTCTATGACCCACTTATCCTTAACACATCTATCTTTTTCTTGTTATTACACTATATAATGAATAAACAACAAAACAGTTAGATATCAGGAAAAGAGGCAACATTTCTAAGTAACCAAGAGATAGTGTACAGCTTTTCATGATGACATGGTGTATATCAGTACTTTCTTCTCATGAAATTTTATTCCATTATGCTTCTACATATATCATTATAGTTCCTGAGGCCTACATGGTACAACATGACACACTATAGTTAGGACGTTGAGACTACATTCTTCCGGGTTATCAATATCTATATCCTTCCTAATACTAATTACGTTGCGCTAAATTCCTTTTGATACAAAAAAAATTTCTTTCTAAGAAAGTGATAGCTTTCCATCTTCATCATTATCATACTGGATGAGTTTCGCGCAGCTACCGCACTTTCAGTGTAGTATTGCATTATTGCCAGATATTGCGGTTCGCGCAATATCTGGCAATAATGCAATACTATTTCTGAAACGCTAAAAGCGCTTTGAACCTTTTTTTCTATTTGATCCCACGCATGCTTAGCTGCACACGTCCACGTTGTTTATCAATTTTAAGAACACGCACCTGTACTACTTGCCCAACAGCAACAACACTGAGTGGATCACGCACAAAACGGTCTGCAAGTTCTGAGACGTGGACCAGACCATCCTGTTTCACACCGATATCAACAAAAGCCCCAAAGTCTACTACATTGCGTACAGTGCCTAGCAAGATCATCTCCGGCTGCAAGTCTTCTATTTTTAAGACATCATGACGGAGAATAGGCGCTGGCAAGGCATCACGAGGGTCCAGGCCTGGTTTTTCTAGATTTTCCAGGATATCATGCAAGGTTGGAAGACCGATGCCAACCTTCATGGCAAGATCTGCCCATGCAGCACCTTCTCCACTTATCACAGAACCCGCATTTTTCTTGCGCATCATTCCCCCAAGACTGCTTTGTAATTTGGTAAACTGGCGGAATTGCGCGATACGTTCTGCGGGCTTTCCTTTGTCGGCATCGCCAGCGGGTAGCAGTTCCAGTAAAGTACGCGTGGCAGTATAGCTTTCAGGATGAATAAAGGTATTGTCTAACGGCTCAATGCCGTCAGCAATCTTAAGGAAACCCGCCGCTTGCACAAAGGTTACAGGGCCCAGACCAGGCACTTTTTGTAATTCCTGGCGCGATTTGAATGAGCCATGCGCTTCGCGATACTTTATAATTGCATGCGCAACGCGCGTATTAATGCCAGATACATGCTTTAGCAGTGCAGCAGAGGCTGAATTCACCTCGACACCTGCAAAGTTTACACATGAAACGATAACACGCTCCAGCATAGCCGCCAGTTCTTTTTGATCGACATCATGTTGATAGAGCCCGACTCCGACTGCCTTGGGGTCTATTTTCACTAATTCAGCCAGCGGATCTTGCAAACGCCTGGCAATAGAGATGGTACCACGCTGGGTAGCATCAAGAGTTGGGAATTCTTCGCGAGCAGCCTCAGAAGCTGAATAAACCGAAGCGCCAGCCTCATTTACGATTACATAGCCAATCTTGCTTTTCTCGCCATGTTCTTCCTCAAGCTCACGTAGCAGACTTGCTACCAGTTGTTCCGTTTCTCTTGATGCTGTACCATTCCCAATGGCAATGACGCTAATTGCGTAATCCGCTAGCAACTGACGCAGAAGTTGACGAGCATTCGCTTCCTGGTAGAGAAACATGGTATCGGAGATAATATATCTGCCCGTCTCATCAATCACGGCAAGCTTGCAACCAGTACGAAAACCTGGGTCGATCCCCAATACCTTTTTTCCACGTAGAGGTGACTGCAGCAAGAGGTTGCGCAGGTTTGCGGCAAAAATATGGATCGCATGCTCTTCCGCCTGACGCGTGAGTTCTACGCGGACCTCGCGTTCCATGGCAGGAGCTAGCAACCGCTTGTAGCCATCTTCCATTGCATCGGAGAGTAGTTGCGCAAAAGGGGATGTCGTCCTTATGGGATGATATGCAGTTATTTGTCTTTGTACCTGTTCGTACGGTAAAGAAATATTGACTCTTAGCACATCCTCTCGCTCAGCACGATTAAGCGCTAACACACGATGTGGTACAAGCTTTGTCACATCTTCATGAAAATCGTAGTAGAGTTGATAAACCCCATTCGGATCTTTTTCAGCAATTTTGTCGGGGTCCACCAGACGTGTGCCTATCACGGAGTACTTAAAAAACATAGGACGCACACTACCACGCACGTTCGCATCTTCGGCAATCACTTCGGCCACAATGTCACATGCTCCAGCGTATGCCTCCAGGCTGGTATCGATGCCATATTCAGCATTAAGAAATGGGCGTGCATGCTCCTCGCGTATCGCCTCTGCATCACCAGGCAGCTCTTCTTGCTGCAAAATGATGTCTGCCAGGGGTGACAACCCTTTTTCGCGTGCCACGCTGGCACGCGTTTTTCTTTTGGGTCGATAAGGTAAATACAGATCTTCCACTTCTTGCAATGTTACGGCGGCTTGCAGCGCAACTTCAAGCTCTGGTGTCAGTTTTCCTTGCCCTTCGATCAGCCGATGTACATCCTGTTTTCGCTCGTAGAGAGCACGCACAGATACTGCTCTATCAGCAATAGCCTGAATCTGCACTTCGTCCAGGCTACCCGTTACTTCTTTACGATAACGGGCGATAAAAGGGATTGTGTTTCCTTCATCAAGTAAAGCAATTGTATGTGCGATCTGCTCACGCTGAATACTCAGCTCTGAGCTGAGCATTTGTGCAATATCTGAAACCAATAATGTCTTCTCTGGAGTATTTATGAGTCTGTGCTTGATTTGTTTGTTCCCGATTCGCCAACGGATAACCCTACCTTCCCTATCTCAGTTAAAATTGCCTTGCATACTTTATGTGGGAAGCATACACGCCTGACGGATATATATCAAGATACTATACTCTGCCTTGTTCTTCCGAACACGAACAACTGAAGAAGGCCGGGGCATTTCAGGATACATCGTTCTCCTGCGTAAAAGTAAGAAGAGTGTAGATAACAAAAAGCAGAAACTTCTTCCTATCAGAGGAGCTTTTCGTTTCTGCTCTAGTCCAGAAGCATGGTTGGTTTATATGCGGACAGGCTTGCTCTTACCTAGCAGGCCACCCACCCATCCTAATAGCCACGCCAGTACAACCCCAACAAGCACTAAGGCAAACAGATTGACAACAAATTGTTGATTAGGCAATAGCCTGGGTAGATCCGGCAATTGAATTTGCGTTGCCTTCCAGGCAAGTCCACTTATGTTTACAACCCCGGACTTGCTATGATAGTGTTGGGAGATGACCTGAAATTGCTGTATATAGGTGATTGCCAGACCAAGACCAAGCGCAACCCAGAAAGAGACTGTACTATAGATGCCAGCCCAATAACCCGCCCAGGCTCCACGCAAAGAGCCCCCTCCCCGATATGTTGTAAGATAGCCAGCTAATACATAGAAACAAAATCCGATTATTGTTGCCAGGTAAAAAGATGCCTGCTGCCTCAAAGAAAGCACAATAATAGCCGCCAGCACACCTTGCACCAATCCCCACAAACACCCCTGACTGGATGCGCTGGGCAATGACTTATAAAATTGGGAGCCAGATTGCACCGGAGATAATTTTTGACCTCCATTTGCTCTTTTTCTCGCTGGTGAAGCAACCTTTGGCGCAGCAACGGATGGTGCATGCGGCACATAAGGATAGGATGGAATGGGAGGACTATAACCTGCTACAACCTGTTGAGGTTGCATGCCAGATATCGAGGAACCAGCATTAGAACCTCCTGAGAGCGGTTGTTGGATGCCAGAGGAGGCTGGTTGATAGGCATAAGCCTGCTGCGAACCGCTGCTTGAAGATGCACCAGGATACTGCGGAAGAATAACAGGCGCTGCGGGTTGTGTGGTTAAAAGTGTTGGCGGTGCACTCACCAGAGTCTGATCGTTATAAGCAGCAAAGGCAGGTTCACTCATCGCCATCCCAAATTCACGCATACTCTGGTAACGCTGATGCGCATGAATAGCAAGAGCAATAAGGAGCGCACGCTCCGTCTTAACCGTTATAGATGGATTAAGCTGACGCGGTGCAATAAGTTCATCATGCATACTTCTGCTAATAGATGCCGGAGGCAACCGATTAGTGAGCAGCAGATAGATTGTCGCCGCCATAGAATAGATGTCCGATTGTGGGCTAGTTTTCCCAACATATTGCTCAATTGGGCTAAACCCTTGCGTGACCCTTTTGACAATTGTTTGGGTACTGACATTTGGATCATAAAGCTTGGTTAGACCGAAATCGACCAGCACGGTGGTATTTTGCGGCGTAAGAATAATATTCCCTGGTTTAATATCACGATGCATCACAGGGGGATTACGGCTATGCAACTCTTGAAGAACATCTATAATCGGCAAGAGCCAGGCTAATACTTCCTGTTCACTACAAGGACCAGTTGTCTGGCGCAGTGGCTCCTGCTCTCCCACGATCCCACCCGGAACACGCGCACGCAAGATTTGTAAGAGATTTTGTCCCTCTATCAATTGCATCACAAGGTAAAAACGACCATTGACCTCCAGGGCATCATAAACCTCTGGCAGGTATTTATTGCGCACAGTAAACAGCACACTGGCTTCCATCAAAGCCTGACGGCGTGCAATGGGTGTCACATCATATGTCTCTTTGATAGCACAAGGTCGATTACCTTCACTTTTATCGATGCCCCTATACACGGCACCAAATCCACCTCTGTTAATCAGATTGCCTATGATATAGTGGCCCCCAATAACAGTTCCTGGCGTGAGTGCTACTGGTAAGCTCATAACGGAGCAATTCCTTCTACTTTCCGTGCTGCTTTACAATAATACATCTATCTATAGAGACGCGCAAAACTATCTACGTTACAACGTTCCATGCGGTTACATTCCTGGTAGCAATAAGACAAGCGGAGCTCAACCCAAAGAGTAAGCGGTCAATAGATTGCTATTTTTTGGAACTATGATACAATAAGCCAAGACTGAACTGATCTACGTACACGTTGCAGTAGAAGAGAGCAAACACTTGGAACGAAATGTGATGTTTGACGCAGAACGCAACCGTGATAAAACGGCTGAACCGGAACGTGAAAACTTACAGGAAGCAGATATCAGTAGCCTGGCGCAAAGCGATAGTTTACGCCTCTACCTTCGTGAGATCTCTCGCATCCCTCTGCTCTCAGCAGCAAAGGAATCACATCTTGCCGAGCGAGCAGAACAAGGCGATAAGGATGCACGAAACCATCTGATCGAAGCGAATTTGCGGCTGGTAGTAAGCATTGCAAAAAAATATGTCGGGCAAGGACTCTCCCTGGAAGATCTCATTGGCGAAGGCAATATTGGTCTCATCAGAGCCGTTACAAAGTTTGACTATAGGAAGGGCTTCCGTTTCTCCACCTATGCAACCTGGTGGATCAAACAAGCCATCACACGTGCAATTCTGGAAGGGACGCGTGTCGTTCGGCTACCAGTTTACATTATGGAAGAGGTGATGCGTGTCAAACGCACTACACGCCAACTCTACCAGGAACTGGGAAGAGAACCAACGCCAGATAGTATCGGAGAACGCCTTGGCATGACGCCTGAACGCGTTAGCGAGTTGTTAATCTGGGCCGAAAAGGTCTTCTCGCTCGATGCTCCCCTTTCTGAAGAAGAGGAGAATACCCTTGGCGATATCATAGAAGATGTGCACGAGCGAGGCCCAACAGAAATTACGGACCAGCAACTGCTGCGCGAGGAGATTCGCAAAGTCCTTGGACAACTTACTCTGCGCGAACGCCAGGTCATTGAACTGCGCTTCGGCCTGGTCGATGATCATGATCATACCCTGGAAGAAGTTGGCAAAAAGTTGAAGGTCACCCGCGAACGTGTTCGACAAATTGAGGAACGAGCTATCCGCAAGTTGCGCCATCCGCAAGCAAGTCGCATTCTTAAGGATTACCTCGACTAATGTCGATACTGCAAGAACGTTGAGATATGGTCAGGAATACGCCGTCTCAACCTGAAGATGTGAGGCTTGCTACCTGCGATTCCGTGAGGCCTGTATGTAGTAGCTCAAAACCATACTGTATACACCAGAGCTTTTCATTGGGACAACATATTCGTACTGGCGAATTGTTCGCCTTAACGTTCCCTTCGTATCTCAAAGTAGCTCTGGTAGTATGCATAGTAAAGAGTTTTAATATACTACACTTGACATTCCCTAGAAAAAAAGTACAATTATAAAGTATATTTGACAACTATTTAGAATAGCAGTACAGCAGATACATCTAACCAACAGAGATTCTGCTCTGTGAAGTTAGTGGTAGCATAGAGGGTTACTGCATTGAACGAACTGGCAGGTCAAAACCTTAGTGGATATTATTTGGAAGAAGAGGTAGGACACGGCTCTATGGGAGTTGTGTACCGAGGCAAGCAACTAGCACTAGGACGCCAGGTGGCCGTTAAGGTCCTACCTCATGCTCTTGCACGCGATTCATCTTACGTTGCACGCTTTATACGCGAGGCAAAAATTATCGCAGGCCTTAATCATCCAAATATTGTCCAGATTTATGATGCAGGGCAACAACATAAGTTACTCTATTTTGTGATGGAATTTGTAGAGGGCCCAACCCTGGCAAACCTTATCTATCTCGATGGTATCATTCCACAATATTTAGCCGTCGAGTATGCAGCACAAATTGCCGACGCCCTTGATGCTGCCTACAAAGAGCTCAATGTGATCCATCGCGATATTAAGCCAGAAAACTTGATGCTTGATCGTTGGGGCAAAATTAAGGTTATGGACTTTGGCCTTGCTCGTGCCCCTGGACACCAGGCCATTACGGTTGCAAAAACGCTTGTTGGCAGTATCTATTATGCCTCACCTGAACAAATCTGGGGCCATACCCTGGATAATCGAAGCGATATTTATGCCCTTGGTGTCGTTCTCTATGAAATGGTAAGTGGACAACGTCCATTTACTGGACGCTCCATGCCAGAACTCACCAGAGCTATTGTTAATGGCACTTTGCAGCCTCCCAGCAAACTTAATTCAGAGATCTTACCCGACCTCGAACAGGTTATCGTGACTGCTTTATCCCGAGATCGTCAACTTCGCTACAGCGACGCCAGTATCCTGGCTCAGCAACTACGCGCTCTCGCTCTTAAAGCGCCCCCACAGCCAGCTTCACAGCTTTCATCACCAACCGACCAATCACAATATAGGCACGAGCGCATTATAGTACACCACCCCAAACGACCAAGCGCTCAACGTCCGCGCTACCTGGATATTGAAGAAGAGGCAACTCAGCCATTGTCTCCTACCCCTCTGGTAAACGATCAACAGCCACAATCACCACTGGATAATGTGGCTTCTAAAGAGCAACGCTTTTCACTGGATGGTCCTACTCATCCTTTACTCACAGCCCAGCCATCAACAAAACCAGCAGTTATACAAATACATAATGAACAGGAGCAGGGCAAACAATATATAAGTCAAACACAAAATTCGAAACACCACACTATCTGGCACCAGTTGCAACGGCTGTTTAAGCCATCATTACACTAATCATATACTGATTTATGAATAAAATATTTTTGGCGTAGATACATACCTATCAAAAAACGATAGACATCCACTATTTCAAGCCCTCTATCAAGGCGATATACTGACAATAGAGGGCAAACTCCTATTTGCCAACACAAAATTTATCACATATACAAACTATAGAATACAGAGGAAATGATATTTGCGCCACATGCGACAAGAAAGTATTCAAGTAGCTCTGGCCCTCCTACTTGGACCTGAAACTGACTATCAAATACGCACGCGTGCAACGCGTCGCTTAACAAAACAAGGATTGGCAATACTTCCATCCTTACTCACTACACTTAATAATTATCCAGAAATTACTACACCTCCATGGCCCTGGTGGCCACCACAATATGAGCATATTAGCCGCCTCCTGCTCTCTTTGATCCAATATGAACAACTACATTTGGAAGATCTGTTGCATCATCCTGTTCTCGAACAACCAATTGGCCCCGTACTCTGGATAAGTGTTTTGGAAACGACGAATCTCCCTCCCACATATTGATCATGAAAAAATCCTCTGTGAAGGGTTGCAGACCCCATGGACCACTGTACGCTATTCTGCTGCAATGGCACTTGCAACAAGGGCAGGAAAGGTCCTCCTACAGACTTCAACCATGGAGGCTTTAAAAACACATGTTGGAAATAATGAGCCCTACCCCGTACGTCTCGCTGTCTCTTATGCATTGCTTAGCTGTAATGAACACTGTGGGTTAGCAGAGTTACTGTCCCTGACGCTCCTTCACGTTCCTTGCGAGGTTAGAAAAGCGGCCGTCTTTATATTAGCAACCGATCTGCCCTGCCAACTCACACTTTCACAACGCGAACAGCTCGCAGCACGTCTACTGGAACTCCTCCTCGATCCAGATATAGAATTGGCTCACGAGGCTGCACATGCATTCAGCAAAGTCGTTGAACCTGTATTTCTACCAGCACTCTATAAATTGTTAGAGACATCGGATACCCAAAGGCAATTTATTATACTGACTGTGTTAGAGGAAATAGCGCACAAACGGCATATACGCGATCTTATGCGCCAACATTCATTGCCCACACGCCTTGTAGCTCTCATGAAAGCTGACGACCAGATGCTACGACGGCAAGCCTGCTATACACTAGCAACATGTGGAGGCGAATACGTTGCTGCTGTCTTTGGCACAATCGTTCTGAACAATGAACATCCCGGTCATACCGAGGCCATAGAGAGCCTACGCCAGTTACATGGTGTACTACGTGCACCACTGCGTGCTAATGTCGTACGCTGGCTCTTACGCGCTTTATCTCTTGCAAATGAAGAGACATGCGTCACAGCGGTAGATACGCTCACACACTTGCTGTGGCAAGCCCTAACACACGGCTACAAACAGGCCTGGCAAGAAATGAGCAACGAGATCATAGAAAATGGCATAGTCATAGCACTTTTACAGCAAGAGAGCAGCAGAGTACGCCAGCATGTGATAGAGTTGCTTGTCACACTCGATAACTATCTGGCAACAAACATTCAACTTCGCACACTCCTCAAGAGCTTTCTTAGTACAGACACTGATAGCGGGGTACGCGCATGTATTGCCTATGTATGTGGACAAACAGGAGCTCACTGGGCTATTCCAGACCTCATACATACATTACTTGATCCAGACGAACAAGTAGCTCGCACCGCACTCAGCGCTCTTACACAAATAACTTCCCCTGACGACACACTGACTATTTCTGTTATCTCTGAGCTTGCTCACTTATACAACGGCAAGAGCCGATCAGCGAATACACTTGCATACGAAGCGTGGATCATTATGCAAAAACGACAAAAAATCTAAGCCAGACAAGCCGTGCAAAAAGTTGCACAGTTTTAGCTAAATGCTTATACTATTAAAGCAAAAAGTAAATAGCAGAGAGCAGGAGATAGCGAACAAGCATGTATTCAGCACAAATCATCGCCTTTATTGCGGGGTTGGCCTCATTTCTCTCACCCTGTGTATTGCCACTGGTCCCGATTTACCTGGCACAATTAGTTGGACAAAGCGTATCCCAGACGACAGATAGCCGACAAGAGTCTTTTATGTCTTCTACGCGCCTGACAACATTTCTGCATGCCGCAATCTTTGTTTTTGGCTTCACACTCTCATTCGTTGCTTTAGGGGCAACGGCTAGCACCCTGGGGAGCTTTTTACGCCTGCACCTGATTATTTTGCGCCAGATTGGTGGCATCCTTATGATTATTATCGGGTTTCATCTTACAGGCTTACTAAAATTACCTTTTCTCTATCAGCAGAGACGTTTTACTTTTACGCCCACTCGCCCTGGCTATCCAGCCTCATTTCTTATCGGGGTTATTTTTGCAATTGCATGGACACCCTGTATCGGGCCAATCCTCACCTCTATCCTGATACTGGCCGCCAACGCACCTACGCTACGGCAAGGAGTCTGGCTCCTACTCGTTTACTCACTGGGGCTGGGCGTACCATTTCTACTGCTTGGGCTTGGTCTGAATCAATTGAGCCACATCCTGAAATGGCTTAAGCCTCACCTGGGAAAAATTGAAATCGCCACGGGGGTCTTGATGATGGTCGTAGGGATTATGATTTTCTTCAACATGCTCACTTACCTCAACCAATATTTTAACTTCGGGATTGCAATATGAGAAAATAAGTTGACGGATCATAATGGAATCCACATTCGAAATACAAACTTATGTAAAAGATGATCTTTTACATAAGGTCTGCTTTAATCTCCCGCCGTAAATCCTGATCGATATTCACCTGCTCACCACGAGCCAGACGCATCACGGCTTCACGCAGGTGCGCAGGTGCTCGTTCAATAGTACAACGCTCATGAATGAGCATCTTGATACGCAAATCAAAATGGAAACGACATTCACAGCTTGGACAACCGGCCAGGTGTTGTTGCACGATGACTATTTCTTCGGCACTCAACTCTCGACCAATGTAAAGGTGGAGACGCGCTGTTGTCTCAACACAGTCTAAACATTCCATAGATACCTTCTCCTACACTAGCTTGCCATTCTATCTGCTCATTCTAACATAATTGATTCCCCCTTTCATTCCCACGCCCTGTAGGATATACTGATACTACTTTCAAAAAGAAAGTAGGGAGGCTCACGGTGAGCCTCTTGTTAGAGGAGAGCCGAATGCAGGAACAACCAGATTTTGAAGTAACACCCATAGAAACTCAGACAGAAGAGGAAACACAAGCGAGACAGACATCAACACATCAGGTTCCATCAGAGGATTTTGAAGCTGGTCTTCTTGCTCAATTGGATAGTCTGTATCGCACCGCACTGCGTATGACCAACAATCCACAAGAAGCGGAGGATTTAGTTCAGGAGACAATGCTCAAAGCAATTCGATTTTCACATACTTATCAACCAGGCACAAATCTGCGTGCATGGCTTTTTCGTATCTTAAATACATCAGCAATCAACCGCTACCGCAAACAGGCCACTCATCCCACACCAGTCGCCCTACCCGAGGGTGAAGAGTTCTACCTCTACAATCAGATTCGCGATCTTAGCGGACAAGAACGGTTTCAAGGAGCAGAAGACGAGGTTCTTAGTCATTATCTTGATGAGGATGTCTACAAAGCGCTCAACGATCTCCCCCCCAATTTCCGTATGGCAGTCGTCCTTGCCGACATTGAGGGACTATCCTACAAAGAGATCGCTGAGGCGTTGCAGATTCCCATTGGAACAGTGATGAGTCGCATCTCACGTGCTCGTCGCCAGCTACAAAAATCATTGTGGCAATACGCAAAGGAAAGGGGTTATGTCAGAACGGAAGCATCGTAATGCAAGAAAACGCCTACGAGATCTTCCGCGCTGCCAACCACTACTTGCCTCATCTACGCTCAAGCTATCTTTTTTTAGATGGATCTCGCAACCTGACGCACAGCATCAGTGCCTGCACGAGTAATACGTACATTCACACAACGCCGATCCATCATATCAACAGAACGCGTTACCAGACCTTTACGCTCAAGACGAGCAATAGCCTTTGTCGCCGCTGCCGAACTTACTCCGAGCGCGGATGCGACTTCACCTACTAACCAGTGTTCACGCCGTGCCAGAAAGACAAGTACTTCTAGTTGACGTGAGGTAATGCTGGTAGATGCCCGACGCACCATAGCCATACACTTTTTCTCCTATATGTTGAAATATCTATACATATACCTTCTATATGCCCTTCACAAAAAGGACGCCATGTGGAAGCGAATCGGGTACCCATTATAAAAAGGGGAAACACAAAAGAAGGGAAGGGGGACTGAAAAATTATACAGACAACCGCATATCTTCAGAGGGTGCCTTTTGATTCCTGGGGGCAAGCTGGAGAGCAAAAGTGAATATACTACCTGCGCCTGGTTCCCCACTACTTTCCACCCAGACATCCCCACCCATCGCTTCAAGTAGTTGCTTGCATATAAACAGGCCCAGGCCAGCACCACGCACCGGGCTGTTTATATCCCGATCAAGACGCACAAAACGCTCAAAGAGGCGCTGCTGCTCCTCTGGCGGGACACCTAGCCCATAATCACGAATATGGATCTGCACCTGCTGGCCACAAATCTCTGCGCTGATCTCCAGCTTTTGTGCCTTCAGGCGAATATTTCAATGCATTCGTTACAAGATTGAGCAATACTTGCCGTAGGCGCACATCATCCGCAAAGACAAAAAGATCGGACGCAATATCAACACGTATCTCTCGCTGCTCACGTATTGTAGCAGCCGCCACAATTTCAAGTGTGTGCTTGAGAGGTGCAAGCAACAAAATAGGTTGTAAATTCACCTTTTCAGCTTCTATACCCACACGGCTAGCATCCATGATATTACCAACCAGGAGATTTAACTCGTCACAACCAAGTTGCGCCTTCTCAATAAAATTGCGTTGCGCATCAACCGAAAGGACATCGAGGTACTGGCTCAGCAACTCAATATAGCCCATGACAGCAGTCAGAGGGGTGCGCAATTCATGCGATGCCATCATGATAAATTGATCCTTCAGTTTATCAAGCTCTTTTTGTCGCTCATAGGCAACTAACAATTCTACGGTGATACGCACATTTTCTAATGCAGCTACATATTGGTTCACAAACATCTCCAAGACACGCATCTCCTCTTTTTGAAAGAAGTGGGTCCGTGGGTAGGTCAAAACCAACACGCCTAAACAATGTTCATCTTTTTGCAGTGGTAACCAGGCAAAAGGGAATGCGGGCACAGAAGATAAACACATTGGCACAGGTAGCTGAGCATGCCCCTCCTCCTGGTTCTGCTTCCCTTCAAAAAATATTGGTACCCAATCATGGGCTTTTACCGGCTGGAGCCGATTGACCGAAGTAAGGTGCGGTCCAAATCCGGCAAAAGACGAAAGCTGTAATATATCTTCCTGATCCTTATACAACCACATTTCAGCACCAGCTGAGGTCGCGCTCGCTGCAACGGATGTGTAAGAATCAATAACATCTTCTATGGTGTTGAACGTGTAACCCGACATTGTACTCACACTGTAAAGATTATTGAGCAGCGTTGCATGCTGATTCGCATGCATATATAGCCTTGCTGTTTCTAGTACAGGGGAGAAACGTGCAAGTAACATATTCACAATCTCAAAATCTGGACCCGCATACGGCTGATGATCACCACGTTCTCCCAATACTAATACCCCTATCATCTTGCCCTGGGCACGAATGGGTGCCAGTAACCAATCTTCCTCACCTAAAGGCGAGCGGGACATTATATAACGATCTAACCCAAAAGGTTCCTCTCCCTGCCCCCTTATTACTTCACTTAGCAAAAGTGGACGCCGAGAAGCGGTCAGACGCTGCATTGCAGGAAGCGTTACCGACAAACTGTCCAGCAATTCACCCACTGCTGGTAACTTGAGAGTACGACGCAGCGATTGCAAAACACTACCACGAGGTATGTCATCTGGATCATTTGTCCATGTCGGATAAAGACGGTACTGACCAGAACTCTCATCTAGCGTAAACACACACACTTGTACCATATCAAATGTATGAATAGTGGCAGAAGTAATGAGTGAAACAGCCGCATTCAAATCTATTACCTGATCTCCAATACATGCTGGTTCTTCTACGATACGGCGATAATGCAACTCTTCACTAAAGAAGATACGCTCAGCAAACAATCTTGCAAGCCACCAAACATACGGAGCTAAGATGGCGGTTATTCCAATAAAGATGATAATGTAAAGTGTTGCATTAATAAAATGGACCTTCTCAAAAGAAATATAATAAGTAACGAAAAGGACATATACTGTTATAAAGAGACATATCAGCCCTGAAAAAAATGATACAATACGGCGAACATAACTATCTAATACAAGTAACTGATAGCGCAATATAGCATAACCAAGCGTCAAAGGAAACACAAAAAAGGCTATTAAAACACTTTGTCCATTCATAAAATGATGCGATCCAACACCAACCATCCGCGATAGAAGATATAATAATACCGTTGGAGCAAAAGATAAAATAACACCACTAACAAGTATACGCAATTGTTGACGTTCACGTATAGTAGATGAGAGACAATATGTAGATACAATTATTATTACTATCCCTACCATTCCTGTAACATAGTAAAGAAAAATAATGGAAGAAAACCAAACAGGAAATTTAAAAAGCAAGATAATAGAGAAACAAATCAGCAGAATTGCACTTCCTACTAAACTCAATAAATAGAACTGCAATAACTTTGTAATTGTTATAAATGGTATCTTATATGTTAAAAATTGCGTCTCACGTTTGGCTTCCTGAAGATGATTTTTAGGAAATGAGAGAAATAAAGCTGAAAATAATGGCACAGCAATAATACTGCTACATACATTCACTGCACTAAGCACCGCGCTATCTGCATAGCCAGTTTCTACTGCAAAAGCTGACATCAGCGCCAGAGAGGCGCTAAATAATAGTAGCGCAATAAAACGGTTGCAGGCGTATAACCAGACAAGAGACCCCACAGCCAGAAAAATGAACGCCGTTAAAGAAAAAAAGCCCAGGTACAACCATGAAGATAGTGATATAGTAAATACATTCTGAGAAAAAAATGCATGCACGTTTAAGAATTCAAGTAAAAGACAAGCTAATGAAGCAAGCAAGATCGCAATCATACGATTTATCTTAATTTTTACCCAAGATTTCATAGAGTTTCCTCAAGCAATTTATAGAATCTGGCGAGAAAATCAGGCGAGTCTTCAGCTTCGCTGTGCCACCTTCAGGTGGTAGATGATCGCCGGGCCTGCTCTTGCCCGATGAAGGAAAGAGCAGGCCCATTGACCAAAAACCTGCTTGCGCAGGTGATAGATATCTCTTCGCTGGACCCAAAGAGAAGCTGGCTTCATCTCGACAAAGTTCCTATGGCTAGCACCGGCCCTTACCCTAACCTTCTTAAACTATCTGTGAATACCGGAGACATAGGCCGCCAAATCTCGATCTCTTGCACATTATAATATGCATTCTCGTAATAGAGCAAAAAAATATACCTGGCTATAATTCTCATTTACAATTGAGCATAAACCGGTTTCTCAATTACATGCTTCTTTTCTTGAAGGGCCTTTTTTACTTTTCTAGCCACTCGTATCAGAAGAGTTTTTTCCCTACTACTTAGATTTCTCTTCACACTCTTTGTTAGTATCTCTCTATGGGAAGAAAGGCATAATTGTCAGTAATATGTACAAGATAATACAAGTTGTAACTATTATTGTCAAGTTGATGAGAAATGTCAAATAACAGCCTACCTCCACAATTTTAAGAATATGAAATAAAAATTTGCTTAAAATATTTTACGCTCTAAAAACAAAACTACAGATGTTCAACCATTAACATGACAAGCAGATAAGATAATTAAGTCGAAAATATACATTCGTGAACAGAAAATAACGATACACAGAATGAAGGTGTGGCAACCGTATTACCTATTGAAATCACAGATATATAGCTATCATTGACGAAACTCTGGTTTGTCTGTAGAATCGAAACGAAAGCAGTAGGGCAGTAACCCGTATTGGCTGGAAGAGTAAGTTTAACTGAACAACACTTTGAGCTATGAATCTGGTACTATTGCATACGCAAAGGATTATTAATATTCTGTCTTAGACAGATATAATATAGCTTGATATAAAATCGGTTTGAGTAACATTTATGCAACTACGAACATTACTTGCCGCTCTAGAGCAGCAACCAATACAGATACATGATGAAAATAAGCTCGTTATGGACCGTGATATTGCACTGCTTGCATACGATTCTCGTAAAGCTGTGGAGAACTGTCTATTCATCGCAGTACCAGGTACGCATACAGATGGACGCCGTCATCTAAATGATGCAGCACAACACGGAGCCATAGTAGCATTAGGCGAACCTCTCGATCTTGGGACACAACCTCCCTCTCCCATCCCTTATATTGAAGTGTCAGACGTACATATTGCCCTTGCAAACCTTAGTTGCGCTTTCTATAATTACCCGGCTCAGCATCTCCGTACTATCGGGGTTACAGGTACTGATGGCAAAACAACCACATGCAATCTTATTAGCACCTTATTAGATACAGCTGGACGGCGTAACGGATTGATGACAACAGCCAATTTCAAAATGGCTGGTCAGGAATGGGAGAACGCAACACGCCAGAGCACACTTGAAGCCCTGGAGATTCAGCAATTCTTACGCCGCTTTCTTGATGAAGGGGCAACATATGCAGTGATAGAAGCAACTTCGCATGGTCTGGCATTAGGCCGCGTCCACGGCTGCAATTTTGATGTTGGTGTGGTGACAAACATTACGCATGAGCATCTGGATTTTCATAAAACACTTGATGCCTATCGGCGAGCAAAAGCTCGCCTCTTTGAAATGCTCGATCCTCAGCGCGATAAAGGGCCAGGAATCCATCCAGTCGCTATCCTTAACCGCGATGATGTAAGCTATGAAATACTCAAGCCCTACTGTCGCGTGCCTATTCTCGACTATGGTATAGATACACCTGCATCAGTTCGCGCTGTTGATATAGAAATGCATGCACACAGCACGAGATTCCGTGTCATCCTTCCTGATAGAGAAGGCACCATCGAAACCCGGCTGATTGGACGTTTCAACATTAGCAATTGCCTTGCTGCCATTGCGGTGGCATATAGCGAGGGCATCGCTCTGGCCGATATTCAACGAGGGCTTGCCGGCGTTGCTGGCGTTACGGGACGCATGGAACGCATTGATGAAGGGCAACCATTCACAGTTATTGTTGACTACGCACACACACCCGAGAGCCTGGGAAAAGTTCTTAGCACCTTACGACCTCTTACTGCAGGCAAGGTTATCGCTGTTTTCGGTTCTGCTGGTGAACGAGATCTGCAAAAACGCCCAATCATGGGACGCATCGCAGCACAAATGACGGACTTTTTCGTTATTACTGATGAAGATCCGCGCGAAGAAGACCGCGAAGGAATTCTCCATGATATCGCAGATGGAGCCAGAGAGGAAGGCAAACATCAGGGTACAGATTTTCTCTGCATCGCAGATCGCACAACGGCAATCGCTACTGCATTCTCTCATGCACGTGCAGGAGACACAGTACTATTAGCAGGCAAAGGACATGAACAAAGTATTATTATGGGAAGAGAAAAGTTACCCTGGGATGACAGAGAAGTAGCACGCGAGGAATTGAGAAAAATCGGTCGCTAACAACGTTAAAAACTTTTTTCAAAAATATCTATCATCATTGTTTCTATAGCTATTGCGTTCCTAAAAAATGGAGCGTCTAGACCAGTATTCCGCCCTGGGAGTATTCTATGAATCCAAATTCACCCTGGTTACCAGAGATATTATTATTAATTTTTCTTGTCTGTGCAACTATAAGCTTCTTATTTTGCCAGATTGCAAAAACGCTTTTTCCTAAGTTTCGCAGTGGTGAACATAAACCTGGTACCCATCGCTTCGATTTATCCGTTGGTGGACGCGAGGTTAAAACGATTGAACTCCCTCTTGTAGGCGGTCCTGCCTTCATTATTGCTATTGTTGGTACAGGGATTGGATCTGGCTATCTACTAAACTTCAGTCGGGATCAGTGGATATTACTGCTCATTGCTCTGGGTACGACTCTAGGCTATGCACTTGTTGGCTTTATTGACGATTGGCGCAAAGTCTACAGTAAAAAAGGAATCTCGGAAATTGCGAAATTTTCGGGCGTCTTCCTCATCGGTGCGATGGCAGCTGCGCTCTATTTTTTCCTCTTGCCACAAAATGGACAGGTCTCTTATAGCTTCTGGAAAGATTTACCCATACTTAGCTCTTTCCTTTGCCCAACACCCATAGCCGGCACCGCTGAACTGTGCTCCGTAACAGGAAATCCTGTTGCTTATTATGGTTGGCTGATTTTCTTAATGCTCATGACAGGATTTATCGGTAGCCTTACATCGATCTCTGTTGACTTCAGTGATGGCCTCGATGGTCTGGCCGGTGGCCTGGTATTTAGCGCTTCACTTGGCATGGGCATTGTTGTAGCAGGCATTGTCGGTGAGCAGCCAAACGGGGTCGTATTGGAAGTACTGGCGTTGCTGGGAGCAGGAGCCGTGCTAGGATACCTTCCCTGGAACTGGCCTTCATCCTGGTCAGCACGACGGGGAAAAGCCAATCGACATGCAAAAATCATTATGGGTGACTGTGGAGCACTTGGCCTGGGCGGTATCCTGGCTATGACGGCCATATTTTCACGCAACGAATTGCTTTTACTTATGATCGGCGGAGCCTTCGTGCTAGAAGGGCTCTCTGCACTCATTCAGGCACGTGTCCTGACGCCTTTTTTCCGCCGGCATCTGAAAATATTGCGCTTCGCGAATCAGCAAGAGTTTATTCGTCATACTGAATTTCCTTTGCCATTTATTTCCACTCCACTCCATCATCACTTTGATTTGTTAGGCTGGGATCGCCGCCGCCTGGTTTATGGAGCATGGGCATTAGGGGCTTGTTTCGCAGTTCTGGGCGTTATGGTTGATCTGGTACCATTTCCCTGGCAACGTTATGTCGGGCGTTTCCTCATTGTGCTCCTTGGCGTCCTGGTCTGGTCAAGTGGCTCCTGGTCCAAAAGGTACTTCGTGGGCAAACATCCTATTGAGCATTCACGGCGACGCAGGTTAGCTCTTTATTATGGTTATCCTCTCCGCATCATGAATATTCGGCTCTACCACCTTGTTGAAACAATCGAAGCCAGCGAGGATGTTATCGAGACACCTGCCGAGGAACTTGCACTATGGCAACGTATGAGTATCTACGATGCACGCTCAATGCTGGGTTTGTATTGCTATCGCGCTGGCTACTATCCTGCCGCTCATGCCCAGTGGACACGTATCGATGAAAGCAATCGTGTGCTTAGACCTGAGATCGTTCATCTGCTTGCCGAAGTTGACAATCGTCTGGCTCTAGAAGAGCAAGAGACACAACCTATGCGCCGCGACCAGATTTTACGTTTACAAGAGGAACCCATTTTTGAAGGAAATCTTCCACCTGCCGATTTGCCCAACCCTTATGCACCAGTAAGTAAAGAAGAAACAGGTGAGGGCGGTGAAATAGATAAAGACTCAAAAAGCAGGAGAATTTTTTCTCAATGATCACGGAACATTATACGTTGTTGCTGATCTATCTGGTCTCCCACAAGGCGTAGAACAGCATCCAGCCGGCATTGGATCTCAGCCTCTCCAACTGCATTGTCAAAATGGCGTGCATAGCTAGATGCACGACGCAATATAACCTGTAATTCGTGAGCATAAGCGCCACCCTCAAGAGCATATGCCGCACGAATAGCAATACGTACAGCCTCTTGTAAATCTTGTGACTCAGCAGCTGCCTCTAGATGTTCAAAAGCTTCGAACCATTCTTCCGCACCTGGTGAAGGAAGAGTGCTATAGTAGGCTGCCGCAACACGATGAACTCGCCTTCGCTCTTCAGGTAAAAGTTGCGCAAATGCAAATTTGCATATTTGAGAGTGAATAGAATACAACAATCCATCAAATTGCAGAAAAGATGCCTTGACCAGTTCTTCTCGTGCTCCGCGCCATTGCCTTGCCAATGCAACTATAGCAGATTCTTCACCCTCGGTAGCTCGCTTGATGAGTTGAGCAAACTCACGAGAGGGTAACAGCATTTCGGGGATCAGGGCTACTGTTTCGGGAGCAACTACTATGGCGATCTGATCACGGTTGAATGGTAGCTTAAACACGGCCAGATACGACAAGAGGAGACGTGCAAGAGGAGCTAAATGGCGATAAGAAACGTCCAAGGCAGCCCAGATTCCCGCAAGAGGCGTCTTGCGCAGATCATCACGTACCTCTTCTAATGAACGTGTCGCGGCTTCAGGAGTATAAACTTGTCCGTCAATAATCCGCGCCGTACCAAAGAGAAGTTCCGCACCCAGAGGATAACCATCCAGCAAGGTACAGATCTCACGCAGTATCGTTTGCTGCTTTACATCTCCTAATTGGATACGATGATCCAAACCACTGGCAGCTGCCAATTCGCTGAAAAGACGAAGAAGGTCGGCATCCATCATTTTGCCAACCGGGTATTCGTACCAGCGGCAATGAGCTTTTTCAATGACGGCCATATTTTCTGGGTTTGAGCGCGATGTCACAATGACAACGACTTCCTGGGGTAATGCACATAAAAACTGCAACCAGATCTCTAATTCAGCGCGATCTTTCACTTCTTCAAAGCCATCCAACAAGAGCAGGCAGGGCAGTTCGCGACTAGCCAGAGAACGCAAGGTGCTTTGGACACGGCTCACCCGATACTTCACGTCGGTAGCCGCGATGTTGCGCACAGAACAACGCAAGTGGAGAATCATTTCAAGGAGGGCATCACTAAACGGTTTGCCATCATGTAAAGAAATACCAATGATTCCGCCTGCAAATTTCGTACGATTGCGGCGTATCGCTTCATATATCAGTGTGCTCTTTCCTATTCCTGCATAACCAGTTACAGCAATACGATGACAGCCAGCACGCAGATGTAAGCGCCCAGGCACATCTGACCTCTCCTGACCAGATGCAGCAGCGG
Source organism: uncultured Chloroflexia bacterium (assembly GCA_963850365.1). Classification (GTDB taxonomy): domain Bacteria; phylum Chloroflexota; class Ktedonobacteria; order Ktedonobacterales; family Ktedonobacteraceae; genus Dictyobacter. Next base: position 457,301 of record CAWKKX010000071.1, on the reverse strand, counting down.
TAAGAAGTCCATCCAATTCTCTTAACTCGTTCGCACGCCCGACAAATATAGAAGAGGGGTTGAGATGCGCGAGAGGATGCGTGTGTTCATTGGTGCCATTAGAACCGGCTATCAGTGCAACAGGCCCTTCTTCACCTTCTGCAACCAATCTATAAAGTACAGGGATAAACCAGCTCTTCTGACGCGTTGAGAGCATTGCCTGACGAGCCCGTGAAAGGGCTTCTTCAAGTGTACGTCCATTCACCAATGATTCGTAGAAATGGGATACAAAGGTCGGGCTCAAGTCATCTTGCAGAGAGAATGGCATCGCAACAACTGCTGGCACCTGACCTGTTACAAGAGCTGTCGCCAGTGTGGCATCAATGGTCGTTCTCAGTTGTGGTTGCTGCACCTGCACTGTTGTTACCAGCGCAGTCTGACATGCGGAGAAGACCCCGAGCCGGATGTCGCTGCTTACCAACAGACTGCGTAACGTTTGTGCATCAACAAAATGATTTAAACCCTCATCATTGCAAAAACACAGATACGTCTGCGCAACTACACGTCCCAATGGCGCTTCGCATGCGCTACAACGCCGTGCGTCGGGCTCATTCATTGTCTCGCACCCGTCTTTCGAGCACAAACGACCATAGGCACCATGCCCATCAAAATGGACGACATAACAGGGCATTACTGTATCGCTATCATCATGGAGCGCTACACCCCCATATAAATTGAAATAGCGTACCAGTTGATCATAAGTGGGCGGTTCTAGACGATCCAATAAGACCTGCCCTGCATCTATAAGGGGAGCTAATCCTTGCTCCATTGCTTCAAAGCTTCGTTCGGTCTCAAGAGGAGCACAATTTGAGGGCGATGCCCCAATATAAAGAACACGGAACGGCGGTTGAACTGGTAATCCACATGCAGTTGGCGCATCGGGGAGCTGAATAGAACGGCTCAGCGTGAAAACACCAGAAATAATTAGAGGATGATTGCCATTATGTAGGAGTTCCCAGGGATAGCGTACGAGTTCATCGCAACCGGGGCAAAAGACCAGGGTTAGAGCCACTGTACCACGTTTTTTCAGAGTGCGCTTAATAACTTCCTGCAAAACATACTGCACTGATTGTTCAGAGGGCTCTTTGCTCAAAGGGGTTGATGCATTTACACCACATAAAGCCATATAAAGGCGATAGCCGATGTTGCGCAGTTCTTGATCACTGCTTTCCATCTTTTCTAGCCTTTTTTGTAGTAAATTCATTTTCTTGGCTGTATATGGAGGAATGAACTTGCCACTCGTTGTATGCCCCGACCAACTCCCCCACGCCCGCACCTCATATGTATTATCATCACAAGCGTGGAATGATAGGTTTAATGCTTCTCCCATGGGTGCGCTTCTCTCGCATTCAATTGCTTCCAGAATCAGTACTCGCTACAGACATGCTTTATGCAACAGCTTCACCTATTAGTATAACACAAATTTTAAAAAATATGGCAATGTGGAGCTAAGAAGCTAAAGAGAAGATCCGATTCCCATCGCAATAGACAATTTTCTTTCCCTGCATACTCACGCCCTCGGTATTCGCTCTCTCTCATCCTCTATCCTATGTAAATTGCATGTTTACAACATTTTGCGTAAAATGTTGTAAACGTGCAATTTACATAGGATTATAAAAGTCGGCTATTCTCCCCAGAATAACTCAACCTTACCGAAGCGTACAGTATCACCAACCGTTACACCCGCTTCTTCCAGGGCTTTTGTAACACCCATTTTTTGCAGCATTACCTGCAAGCGATCCATCCCTTCCTCACTCTCCTGATTGGTCATATTTACCATGCGTGAAACTCGTTTGCCACGCACTACAAACACACCATCTTCTTTCGTAACGGTAAATGCATCATCCGCCTGTGGGCGTAACACTGTATCATCCTCATCTTGCCCATTTATAATTATGTGGGATGCTGCACGTTCAGTCTCTTCGCGTTGGATCTCCTGCAGACGGCGAGAGGTAAATGCCACCAGATCATCGACACCTTCATGCGATGCTGCAGAGATGGCAAAGACGGGATAACCTGCTGCTTCGGCCTTCGCTTTGACCTCAGGCCATCGCTCCTGCGCCTCAGGCACGTCCATTTTGTTCAATACGACGATCTGAGGGCGCTGCTCTAAGTGAGCATCATATTCGCGTAACTCGTGATTAATGGTCTCAAAGTCGTGCCATGGATTACGCTCAACGGCTGCCCCATCCAACATATGTATCAATAGACGAGTACGACGAATGTGGCGCAGAAATTCGTGACCAAGCCCTACACCTTGAGCTGCACCTTCTATAAGACCAGGTATATCAGCAAGTACAAAGCTATAGCCATCACCACTACGTGGCTGTCCAACCTCTACCACACCTAGATTCGGAGCCAGAGTGGTAAAAGGGTAATCGGCAATTTTGGGATGTGCCGCAGTTACCACCGAGAGTAAGGTAGATTTACCTGCATTTGGATAGCCAACCAGGCCAACATCTGCGATCAGGCGCAATTCTAGCATCAACCAACGCTCCTCGCCTGGTTCGCCTCTTTGTGCTTCTTTGGGAGTCTGGTGGGTTGCAGTTGCAAAATGGACATTGCCCAGCCCTCCCCGCCCACCACGCGCAACCATCACTACCTGTCCATGCTCAGTCAGGTCGGCTACGACAGCCCCAGTATCTGCATCACGAATAATGGTGCCACAAGGCACTGGCAAAATGATATCCTCTCCTTTTGCACCATGCATCTTCTGTCTAACACCAGGGTCGCCTGACTCAGCTTTAAACTGTTGCCGGTAGCGATAATCAATTAAAGTGTTCAAACTATTTGTGGCTTCAAAGTAGACGCTCCCACCTCTGCCACCATCTCCACCATCAGGCCCTCCAAATGGGGCAAATTTCCCACGATGGAAATGCATAGAGCCGTCTCCACCACTACCAGCTTTTACAAAAATTTTTGTATGATCGTATAACATAATCTATCCCCAATACATAGCGCAGCAAAAAATCAGTTTCCTTGTGGCGCAATGGAGTATATCACAAATCATAGCCAAGGGGTAGCTATGTACATCTATCAACACGTTCAGAAACAAGGCCCCTCACAAAGTAGATTGCTTCTCAAAAAGGACTAGAACAGCTTCCTGGCTTCCTCGTATATCATACTATCCATCCCTGGCATACCTGCATTAGCATGCCCCGATGGCGCTGCATTCCAATCACCCCAGCCACCGATACTTTTATCACACTGCCCATTTGCACTAATGCTACAATATGTACCAGATAAGCTTCCATCAGACTGTATCTGCGCAGTAAAATAAAGAGGGGGAAGACCACTGTAGCCAGGCACAGTAAAATAGAGCCTCTTATCGCTCGTCACAGCACCTGAGAAGGTAGTGCCTGCCGAAAGCCCTGCCCCAACGGCAAAACGACCATTGATTGCAGATCCCTTCTGCTGTAACTGAGATAAGGTTATTGATGCCCTTGTGGCTGGATTGGTGTATCTATCGCTAATTGTGCCACCATAGTAATTTAGCAATGATGGATAGCTAGCTACGTTTGGTTGCGAGGCTGGCGGCGTTGGGGGCTGAAGTGTCGGCGTCACAATAGGCTGGGAAGTTGCCGTTGCTGTAATAGAAGGCTGAGTCGGAGTTGCGAAGGCGGGCCTTTGGGTTGGCTGTGACACGACTGTTGGTGCATGATGTACAAAAGCACCGGCCACCAAAAGCTGGCTGCTAGCTATTAGCCCGATCAACAAGGCAATGAATAGAGCAAAGACTAGTACAGATACCAATACACGCTGTCTTTTCGAGGATTGAGAGTGCAGTGCTACTGCCCCGGTTTCCAACAGAGAGGGTGGAGGATTAGCAGCATTCTGTATATATACTGGTGCAATTATCGGCTCAATCATAGGTACTGGTAGAATATCCTGCATCGGCAGAGCTTGTAGAGCTTGCCAAAATGCAGCAACACTCTCAAAGCGGTCGCTACTACTAATAGACAGAGCACGCATGATAGCATCCGAAATATGCTGGGGAACATTAGGAGCAAGTTTTACCACTGGTTCCAGTGGGTCCTCATGTTTACTACCCAATTGTGTCAGGCGATAAAGAGCATCCGTTGGAATCATACCTGTCAAGAGGGCATAAAGCGTGGCTCCCAGACCATAAATATCTGTACGTAGATTTGTCCCTCTATCATATTGTTCGGGGGCTCCATAACCGGGCGAGCAACGACGTACAGCAGTGGTTGTACCCTCTTCGTCGAACTCTTTTGCAATCCCAAAATCCACCAGCACAGCACCTGCGTTGGAAGAAGGCACAATAATATTCGATGGCTTAATATCACGATGCACAATAGGAGGATTCTGCTTATGCAAATAGCTCAAAGCATCTACAATAGGCTCAATAAACTGCATAACTTGAGCTACAGAAAAGCGCTTTTCAGGCTGCCTCAGTCGTAGAGTTTCTAAATTTGGACCTTCGATATAATCCATTAAAATATACGCACGATAGTTCTTATCATCATCAAATGTGCGATAGACACGTGGAAGGGCATAGTGATCGAGACGTTTTAGCACCTCACCTTCAAATGTAAAGTTGACACGCTCTCTTTTGCTAGGATCAATTAGCTCTTTAAGGGCAAACTTATTTCCTCTTACACGCTGATCGCGTACAAGATAGACAGCCCCAAATCCCCCTTTGCCAAGCAGTTCTTCTACAACATAGCGCCCCTGCACAAGACTTCCATTCATTAATATCGTCTCTACGCTATGCACATTGATACCTCATATCCCCATTTTTTAAAATCCATTACTACGCAAGCAATTCAAGAGCTAGCTTCCATTGTATTTGGTTACCTGACACTCTTAATTGAAATAGCCATATATAAATCAACACGGCTACCAGGGAAGCGAAGTTTCACATGAGTGTGAATTAGATATCTACCCATCAACCAAGGCCATAGGTAGAACTAGAGCGAGATGGTTGCTTAGAAACAAATGAGGAGGGAGAAATATGCCAGATTCCGTAACCACCACCACCATAGTCGCATTGCCCATTCTGGTAGCTACAATACGTGCCCGATATAGTCCCATTTGCCAAAACTTGCCCCTGGAAAAAGAGTGGTAAGAGTCCACTATTACCAGGCACAAGGAATTGTATTTTTTTATCCTCTGTCACTGTACCTGTGAAATCTCCATCACCAAGCAAGCCTGGGCCAACGGAAAGTTTGCCCACTATATTTCCCTTAGACTGTTTGACCTGCGAAATACTCATAGTAGAATCTACGGATGCAGGTGTATTATGGATCGGACCACTATAGTTCTGAGCAAGCAGTGGGAAGGATATAACAGGGGCAGGCGTCACTTCCTTCAATTCAGGTGACGCAGGCTCCACCACTACAGTGGGCGTTACTTGTATCTTCGCAGATTGGGTATGAGTAGATGAAGTAGTAAGGGGATATTGTGCCTTCAAAGTATGAGCAGACTTTGCCCCTAACCAGCCAGGGGTTAGAAATACACCACCAGTCACAAATACAAATAGTACGAACGTTAATAGACCATAAAACAAACGACCTGGACGTTTCCGTGCCTCTACATCTTTTTGGACTTTTTCAGGCGGTAGTACGTTATCAGGGGAAAGTGCAGGCGGAGTATCAGGTGCGAGAGCAGAAAAAGACGCGAGAATCTCTGTGACTTCTACTGGTTTTACCTGGTCAACGACAGGATCAGTTTTTGGCTCTTCAATTGGATATGAGCGCAATGCTTCCCACATCTCTACAATAGTTGCAAAGCGGTCGTTGCTATTTACGGCCATTGCCCGTTGCAGAATCTCTACAATAGGAACAGGTATCGTCGAAACTATTACATTTGCAGGCTCCAGAGGATCAGGCCGCTTGCTGCTCAAGCGCGTGATCCTATAAAGTGCATCAATCGGGACCTCACCTGTCAAAAGCGTATAGAACGTTGCAGCCAGACCATAAACATCCGTCTGCACACCAGTTCCACTCATATATTGTTCAGGAGCTCCATAGCCAGGCGAGCAATGTCGTACAGCGGTCGTGGTTGAGTCACGGTCAAATTCTTTCGCGATACCAAAATCGACCAGGAAGGCATTTTCACCTGACACAGGAACAATAATATTAGAAGGTTTAATATCGCGATGGATAATAGGTGGTTGCTGCTCATGCAAATAGGTGACCGCATCGATAATCGGGGCCATCATATGCATAACTTGAGATAGAGAAAAGCGCTTTTCTGGTTGCTGCAAACGCAAGCGCTCTAGATTGGGCCCCTCAATATAATCCATCAACATACAGAGACGGTTGTTTTTCGTATCTTCGAACACGCGATAGACACGAGGGAGGGCATAATGATCCAGGCGTCTGAGAATCTCACCCTCAAATGCAAAACTCTCGCGCTGGTTTTTATTAGGATATGTTATTTCCTTGAGAGCAAAGACATTCCCCTTCACACGTCTATCTCTCACACGGTAAACCGCGCCAAATCCACCCTGTCCGAGCAGTTCCTCGACAATATAACGGTCACGTACGACCTTGCCTCTAGGAAACTTTGTCTGTAGCTCTCGCATCCCTTCACCTCAAGGTATAAATTCCACACCATTCGAGATTATAAGATTATATATGAACGAAGGAAATAGAGGCAAGCTCTAGCTTTTGATCGGCACTTGCTTTTCTTCCCTTGTTTTAGGCAACGTAGTATTTCTTTCGAATGTGATCAAGCAAGCCCCCCACTACTATGAAGACTCACTATTGATTCTATTTTTCACGATCAATTCTTAATTTTCACACGCAACAATGATACATCTACTTACAATTGTATAGCAGTACATCTCTCACTGTTAGCTTACCACGTTTTCTCTCAGAACAAAATACCTCTAAGCACTCCTTGCTACCTTTTGTACTGTTCACTATAGGGTTACGTACAGAGTGTCTGTGAAGAAAAGGTCCTTTCAGCTTTACAATATCTTGCGCAAAGTATTGTAAAACTGCAAAACAATCGGAAATACCACAAAGTACTATCTATCTACTCCTTTCTTTTCCTCATTGTTATTAACTCTCTATCAAAAACGTATCCATTAATAGGCATGTTCATATTTACTGACACATTCTGTTTATTTATTTATTCCCAGGTATAATGAGGGTAAATCGATGTATAATGACCCGCAGGGCTCTTATCCGCCACCACAACCCAATCCTCAATGGAATGGAGATGGGAGCGCCAATAGTACACAAAATAACTATCCTCCAGCTCAAAACCCTGCTGCCCAATGGGCTGGAAATGGAAACCCTAATTTCCAACCCGATTCTTATGCATCTCCAACACAAAATATTACACCTCCAAACCAGTGGGGAAATGCTGCTCCTAATCTTCCACCTGGCTCCTACCCACCACAAAATCAGGTTCCGCCTGCACCTGGCCTTTATCCACCACAAAATCAAGTTCCGCCTGCACCTGGCCTTTATCCACCACAAAATCAAGTTCCGCCTACGCAGGGAGGCTTTGTCCAACCAGCATTTCAGAGGCGTAGTGGCCTGGTATCTTCAAGAGGGTCCCAGAAAAACAATCTTCCCGTGGTTGCAATCGGTGGGGGAGCTGCTTTGTTACTTATTATTGGTTTAGTTCTTTTTGCTACTTTCAGCAATCAAAGCCAACAGCCATCCAATGCGGTAGTTCAGACAACTGCAGCCACACCCACTGCTACGCCCGATACGGCAACACCAACGCCCGAAGCGACTGCTACTCCAATTCCTACACCTACTGTAGCACCTACACCTACCCCTGTGAGCAATACAGTAGCAACACTTAACCCACCCCCGGCTGTACAACAGCCCAATCCGATGCCTACTGTAGCTCCCACACCTACTGTAGCTCCCACACCTACTATAGCTCCCACGCCTACTCCAGGCTTCACCTACGATTATATCGCCACCAATGGCACTCTTCTTACCGATCCGCCTGCTGACTTTTGTACTACGATAGCACCAAGTGCAGGCGTCCAATGCGTTGCTGATTTCTCGACAAAAACCAATGGCTATGTGGTTACCTGCAAAGACAAAACCATGTTTTCCATGATGGTGGCAATGAGCCGTGCACTGGCAATAACAATAAATATAAAGGAGAAGGGAGCAAATGGTATAAACATCCATTAAAAAAGTGTTTTGCTATGGTATACCTTCTTACGCGATCTGATAAATAGTAATGCTAAACGGAAACAATATCGTCAGTTCTCTTGTTATTAGAAGTAATGAAACATAGAGAAGGTTAACAAATTATTCTCTTGCTTGTTTCAAGTATCCATATATTGTTATTAGACGTCTCAGAAAAAATTAGATATATCATGACAATTGCACAAAAGAAAGCAGAAGGAAGATAATATGAGCGACAATCTCCGCGACAAACCCGAAAGCTATTGGAAAGAGAAACTCACACCAGAACAGTATAAGATTACGCGTTTAAAGGGAACAGAGCCCGCATTCAGTGGCTCGCTCTACTACAACCACGACCAGGGCATGTACGTCTGCGTCGCTTGCGGCCACCGCTTATTCTCTTCGGACGCGAAGTTTGAATCAGGCAGCGGCTGGCCTAGCTTTGATCGACCAGTGGATCGTGAAAACGTCGATCTACACGAGGATCGCTCGTTTTTCATGACGCGCACTGAGGTCATGTGTAAAAACTGCGGAGCTCATTTAGGGCACGTCTTTAACGATGGCCCACGCGAAACGACAGGCGAACGCTATTGCATTAATTCTGCCGCGCTCGCCTTCCAGCCAGAAAAAAAAGAGCAGTAGTAGATGGAATAGTTGCATTTTCAACATTGATGCCAACAAACGCGCAGTGCGCGTTTGTTGGCATCAATGTTGAAAATGCAACTATCAATGGGCCCAGCTGGGATTGAACCAGCGACCAATCGATTATGAGTCGACTGCTCTAACCACTGAGCTATGGGCCCTCGCAGGAAACATTGTAACATACTCACTGCACGTTGTGAAGAGGGGAAAACTATCAATTCCTGGGGATGAGCACTTCTGCCATAACCTTTTTTTATCATGAGTGCCAGAACACGCGAGTTTTTGGGTGCGTTTCCGTTAAGTTGTGCTATAATAACTTTGTTACGTGCAGTGTTCGAACCTACAAATCAATTAGGAACGAACAAAATTAACGTGGATGCACAAGAGTAGTTAGTGGGAGATTCGTGCAATATTGTCTTAGTCGGATGTCGATGATTTATTATTATCTCATAGGTGGTAAGCAAATAAGACTTCACAGGGCAAATATATCTCTCATTAGCGTAACAGAGACAAGAGATGTGCATACGCTCTTGTGGCAACAAATCATCAAAATACGAGGTGAGTTAAACATGCCGCGTCCACAGGCAGCTGTGGCGCGGTCAACATTTTTTCCAGGGGGCATTCAATGATGAATGAGGTGACAATCCGTATCGGTGGCGAGTCTGGTGAAGGTACCATCTCTGGGGGTGATATCCTTGCACTGGCCTCAGCCCGTTGGGGGTATCACGTCTATACCTTTAGAACCTTTCCGGCCGAGATTCTTGGCGGCCCTTGTATGTTTCAAGTCCGTATTAGTGATCACCCTATAAAGTCGATGGGCGACTGTGCCGATGTGCTCATCTGCTTGAACAAAGAGGCCTATGATCGCAATATCAGCGATCTCCGTCATGGTGGCGTCCTTATGTATGATCCATCCGACTTTGTTCCTGAGACAGGTGATTACATCACGTATGCCGTCCCTTTTAATGAGATTGCCCGTAAAGAGATTCAACTCTTCCAGACCAAAAATATGGTCATGCTCGGCGCAATCTGCGGTCTCTTTGGACCTCCTATAGAAGCGATTGTACAAGTTGTGCAATCAAAACTTTCTAAGTCGCGTAAATCGAACTCCACACTGATGGAGAAAAATATGCTCGCGCTGGACGCGGCTAAAAAGTATGTCAACGAGCGCCTGACTAAAAGCGATCCTTATCGCCTTGGCCCTGTAGAGAAGGCTGATCGCGTCGTGCTCAACGGGAATCAGGCCGTTGTGGCTGGCGCACTGGCGGCGCAATGTCGCTACTTCTCTGGCTATCCAATCACACCGGCCAGCGACATTATGGAAGGTATGGCAAAAGAGCTGCCACTGGTGGGCGGCACGTTTTTACAGGCGGAAGATGAGATGGCCGCGCTTGCCTCTGTCCTTGGCGCTTCGTACGGCGGCGTACGAGCGATGACAGCGACATCTGGTCCTGGCTTCTCTCTTATGACGGAGCTCATTGGCCTCTCGTCAATGGCTGAGTTGCCGGCTGTTATCGTCGATGCCCAGCGCTCTGGTCCCAGTACAGGTATGCCAACAAAGATGGAGCAGTCCGATCTGAGCTTTGCGCTTCATGCAGGCCATGGCGACTCGCCCCGCATTGTGATAGCTCCTGCTGATATAAAAGATTGCTATGATCTGATCATTCAGGCTTTTCATCTGGCCGAACGCTATCAGATGCCAGTACTGTTCCTTACCGATCAGTCACTGACCGCGCGTGTGGAAAGCGTCGATAGAGCTATCTTTCAGCCAACTGAAATTCAACCACGTGTCGGGCAGGAAGCACATACATCTAATGGTAAAAATGGCAGCAATGGCGCTAGTGCCAATGGACATCAGGTGCTCGTGGGTGCGGGCGCGGGTGTTGAGGAAAAGGAACATGCCTATTCACGCTATGCCTATACTCCTACTGGCATCTCGCCGATCAGCACACCCGGAGCAGGGGCACCTGCGTATGTGGCAACTGGCCTGGAACATGATGAACTTGGTCATCCCAACTATGAGCCCGAAGACCATACTGCAATGATGGAGAAGCGTTACCGCAAACTACAGACAGCCGCCGCAGAACTTTCACCACCAGAGCGCTATGGCGACGAGTCAGCTACTATTGGCGTCATTGGTTGGGGCTCCACTGAAGGGACTATTCAGGAAGCCGTTGATCGTGCACGGGCTAAAGGCTACAAGGTCGCGTCGATGCATCCGAAGATATTGTCGCCACTCCCTGATCGTGCACTACAGGATTTTATCAATTCTGTGGAAAAAGTCATTGTACCTGAGTGTAATTATTCGGGCCAGCTCGCCAATCTATTGGGAGCAAAATACGGCCTGCAAGCTGTTCGCGTAAATAAGTTCGGAGGTATCCCTTTCACCGCTGGCGAAATCCTACGGGCCATTGAGGAGGTTGGCTAATCATGACACAAACTGTTATCAACCCTACACCAAAAGACTATAAAAGCGAGGTGAAACCCACCTGGTGTCCTGGATGTGGAGATTTCGGTGTGCTCAATGCTGCATTCCGTGGCCTGGCAAACTTAAAGCTACCCACCGATCAGACAGTTGTCGTTTCTGGCATTGGCTGTTCAAGTCGCTTCCCCCATTTTATGAAGACATTTGGTTTTCATACTGTGCATGGACGCGCCTTACCAGTCGCTCAGGGTCTGAAGATGGCACGCCCCGATCTGACAGTTCTCGCCGTTGGTGGAGACGGTGACTTCTTCAGCATTGGTGCAGGCCACCTTGTACACGCTGCTCTACGCAATATTGATATTACAGTCGTGATCATGGACAACGAGATCTATGGCCTGACAAAAGGACAGACATCGCCAACATCGCCACATGGGCACATAACCAAGTCTACACCATATGGCTTGCTGGCATCACAGTTTAATCCAATCGCAACGGCACTATCACTCAACGTCAGCTTCGTAGCACGTGGCTATTCAGCAAAACCTAAAGACGTGGCGGCACTGGTCGAGAAAGGGGTACAACATAAAGGCTTCTCTTTCATCCATGTGCTCAGCCCATGCCCAACCTTTTATAATACCTTCGATGCCTGGGATGATGCCGCGACCCCCATTCCGCAAGACCATAATCCAGCGAATAAAGCGCAGGCGTTGATGCTAGCAATGGAGACTGAAAAACAGTTTACCGGCATCTTCTATCAGCAAGAGCGCCCAACAATGGATCAGGCGGCACACGAACTCGTTCAACAATCAAAACAGTTCGACATAGAACAATATATGCAACGCTACATATAATCTATCCTCACCTCCATTTTATGTAGGATAGATACAAATGTAAGTGTATAAATAAGGGGACAGGTATTATGACCTGTCCCCTTATTTATACACTTACATTTTTGATACTTGAGCAGAAATACTACGCTACAATAGCAGGAACGTACATTGGACCGAACAATATCTAACAAAGTATATCAAAGCCTGTATGCTTGTGAAGCCGCAGAAAAGTGTCGAGAGTTCGCTACACTCTGCGTAAACTGCTCACCACAGGATCGGCAAAAAATGCCGCTTTCGTTATGATATGTACCACCCACTGCTGTGAGACGCCGCTCAGCAGGCTTACGACACCACTCACACTGACTACCATGAGGAGCAAAGTCTACGGAAACTGGTCGCTGAAATTCATTGAGTGCCATGAAAGGACCTCCTCTATCGGCTGATAGGTTGCTACTGGGGAAGTACAATAAAGTACAATACACCAAAAACATACAGCGTATACAAGGGAGGGATTTGCGTATCTCGTGGTAACCAAATCTGGCAAACAGCCACCGCGATACGTTTATCCATAAGTATCTTCACTTATGAGCATCATTGCTCAATGCCGCAACACCACCGGAAGAGTTGTTATGTGGTAGCCGGGTAATAGATAATATACCATATATTGAAACAAGTTACTAGATCTACTATAGACAACAACACTATATAAATCGATCTTTCGCCAGGCATATCAAGAAATAGAAGAGCTTTCCTCTTTAGAGTCCTGCTCATCTTGCGCAAGCCTTTTATATTTTGCAGTCAGATAATCCCCAATGATCCAGCCAACCACACCCGGAACAATTGTAATCGCCAGCCAGACCAGCAATACAATATTAAGGGCCACGTTAAAGCCAGCCGCTAAAACGCCAGCGAGGATAATACCAATGATCAGACCGCCGGTGACACCAATCAGACAACCAGGATGGGCGAGGTTACGCCCCTGTAATCGCTTCATCATCTTAAAATATCATACCTTTGATGAGAAAATTTCGTTACATACGGATGATAACGCGCCTGATCGCATGCGTCAAGAGGCAAGAGAAGGGGCTTTTTAGATCGCGTTTTAATTATGAGGATAAATTAGAAGAGCGAAATAACTCATGATTATCCCTGAACACAAGCCAACATCAATGTTGTATCATAACTAAAGTCTTTTTATAGGAAGGATGGTGAGAAATGAGCACAATCGATCTCTTCCGCTTAGACGGGAAAACGGCGGTTATCACAGGTGGTGGTCGTGGCTTAGGCCAATATTTTGCTGAAGCACTCTCTGAAATGGGTGCAAATATCGTGCTTTGCTCGCGCAAACTTGCGGCCTGTGAGGAGGTGCAGCACGAAATTGAGGCTAAAGGTGGCAATGCGCTCGCGCTGGCCTGCGATGTTACAAAACCAGAAGACGTTGCACATGTCGTTACAGCCACGCAGGAGAAGTTTGGAGCCATTGATATTCTGATCAACAACAGCGGCGTGACCTGGGGAGCCCCCGCTGAAGAGATGCCACTCGACAAATTTGAGCAAGTTATGGATGTCAATGTCAAAGGCACATTTATAATGAGTCAGGCGGTTGGAAAAACCATGATTGCTCACGGTCAGGGTGGAACGATCATCAATATCGCCTCCGTTGCAGGCCTATCGGGCGGCAATCCCAAATATATCCAGGTCGTCGGTTACCACACGAGTAAAGCGGCCGTCATTAACATGACACGGGACCTCGCGACAAGCTGGGCGCACTACGGTATCAGAGTCAACGCAATTGCACCTGGCTGGTTCCCCACTCGTATGTCGCGTGGTATACTCGCAAAATACGAAGAGGCACTGCTCGCCGATATTCCCCTCGCCCGCTTCGGCAATGCAGATGATCTTAAAGGGGTCATTGTATTCCTTGCCTCACCTGCGGCCGCCTATATAACTGGTCAAACCATTGTCGTTGATGGCGGTGCCACAGCCTGGTAACAGAAAAACACAGAAGCCAAATTTATTGTAGGAGATGATACTAGATGACACGACTCATGCGTTTAGCATATACAGATGATGCACATGCTATTCAGGCTATTTATGCTCCTGTAGTCAACCACACACCAATATCATTTGAGATTATACCCCCTTCTGTAGAGGAGATGAGTCAACGTATTGAGCACATACTAAAAAGCTTTCCCTGGATAGTTTACGAAGACGCAGGTGAGGTATTGGGATACGCCTATGCCAGTCAGCATCACGTCCGTTCGGCATATCAGTGGTCGGTAGACGTGTCGGTATATATCCACGAACGTAGTCGCCGCCAGGGCATTGGTCGGAAGCTGTATGCAGCGCTATTTAAGCTATTACTCCAGCAGGGTTTCTACAATGTATACGCAGGTATTACACTACCCAATCCGGCCAGCGTTGCTTTACACGAGGCAATGGGTATGCAACCACTAGGCATATACCAAAAGGCAGGATACAAACTGGGTGCCTGGTATGATGTCGGCTGGTGGCAAGGACTATTACAGCCACATAGTACCAACCCGCCAGCCCCAAAGAGCATGGTTGAGATGCAACTTACTGAATGGAAAGAACTCGTCTGATTGCATCCTTTTCAGGTTCGTTCTTTCTCGGTTTCCGAATAAGTTTTTTGTACTTTATTGCAGTGGTAGAATAGGACGTATAACATAATCAGCATCAAAGCACAGGCAGAAGGTCCATCCTTGCTATACAAGTTTTTAGCATGATATCATCATAGTAGTTCCTAACCATTTCTTTTAATTTGCTCGTCTGTACCAATGAAAACAAGGAGTTCACCATTACTACCAACCGCGCAAAAATACAATTCTCAGTGGGCATTGAGGACCAACGTCGCCTGGAGGGTCTACCGTGGACTGTCCAGCTAGAAGATTGGGAAAGCCAGGGAGTTGAGTTGCTCGTGGTTCGACGTGGTGATTCACGGCATCCGGTTATCTTTGTTGAACGGCAGGGCGTGCGCTATGCGATCAAAGAGACAACGCCGCGCATGGCCGAGCGAGAGATACGCAACCTGCACCAGATCGAGCGCCGTGGCATTCCCGCACTCAGCCCGATTGGCACGGTAACGGTATCAGCACCACCCATTGCTTTAGAAGTTGAGAATCTAGGCGGGGCCCGACAGTATATCAGCGGAGATCGTGGCTACACGGTCACACGACTGGCACCTCGCGTAGTCCCACATGTACTGCTCTATCGCCTGCCACTCACGAAACGTACCAAGCAGCGCTTACTGGCAGCGGTCGCAGTGCTCATGGTTGAGCTACACGAACATGGCGTCTACTGGGGCGATCCATCGTTAGCCAACGCACTTATTCGTATCAATGGACGACACATTTTATCGATCATGGCCGATGCAGAAACGGCTGAGCTTTTCCCCGGCCCGATTAGCGAGGGGTTGCGCGAGCAGGATTTAGCTCAATTTGGCGAGTCTCTGGCGTGGCAGGCGGAAGATCTAAGGCAGGCAAAAGGACTACCGGAAAATGTACAGGTGCTGGATGACTCCGACTATGAATACTTCCGTCGGCGCTATCGTGTTGTGCGGCGCGAACATTCTCACTTAACGGGGGAACACCAATATAACGCTGCCTACCAGGCACAACGTTTTGTAGATACGCTCAGCGATCTGGGCAATGTTTTCGCTGAAAAGGCCGAAGGGGCCATTAAGCAGGCTACGGCCGTGCTACCTGGCTGGTATCAAAAGCGCATTTATGAACTTCTACGCATCAATATACCACGACGCTACGCACGACGGTTCTATAACGTCATCGTAGGTCATCAGGCCATTATGAGCAAGAACGAAGATCGCGAGGTGAGCATCGAAGAGGCCGCTCACGACTGGTACGAGCACTATCATCTCCCGACGATCCTTATGCTACGCCAGCGCCTGACACAGGAACAAGATCCCATGCAAGCCTATTTTGCCATTATGCAGCATAAATGGAATATGAGCATAAAAGCTGGTAGCGAAGTCCCGTTGGATGAAGCTATTCTTGATTGGGGCATGCAGCAGGCACAAACAGGGAAGCTGGGATCAGTCGATCCCGCTTCTATAGCTACCTGGTGGCATCAACGGGAATCGGTAGCTAACGTATTGGAACCAAACCTCATCGAAAGCGAAGAACTGGACCCACTTCTATCCACAGCCGAAAAACCTCTTGTGCATCTACAACCTATAGAGCTAGAACAGCGCTTGCCTAAAATATTAGAGAGAAGTACACAGAGCGAGAAAAAGGACGAGTAAGACAAGCGCTAAGAGGATTCCTGTTTTTAGATATTCTTCCCATTATTGGGCATGCCCAATAATGGGAAGAATATCTAAAAACTCTCTAGACTTCCTCTTCGGCTGCAACCGCTTCATCTAGAGCTACCTCTTCTGCCTCATCTTCCTCCACAACACCTTCAACCTCTGCAACTTTGAAAGAAAGCATATTATTGCGAATCTGATCTTCGATTGCCGAGGCGACATCACTATTCTGACGTAGAAATTCCTTGGCATTTTCACGACCCTGGCCAAGGCGGATATCACCAACCGTGAACCATGCGCCACTCTTCTTCACCAGGCCCATCTCTAAGCCCAGGTCAATCAAGCCGCCCTCACGGGAAATACCCTCGCTGTACATGATATCGAATTCAGCCGTCTTAAAAGGAGGGGCGACCTTATTTTTCACGACACGGACACGCGTACGATTCCCTACAACATCTTGCCCCAGTTTAATCGAGTCGGTACGGCGAATATCCAGGCGTACAGAAGCATAGAACTTTAGCGCCTTACCACCCGAAGTTGTCTCAGGATTGCCGAACATGACACCAATCTTCTCACGCAACTGGTTTGTGAAGATAACTGTGGTATGCGAGTTATTAATAGCGCTTGTTAGTTTGCGCAGGGCATGGCTCATCAAGCGTGCCTGCAGACCGACGTGAGAATCGCCCATCTCACCCTCGATCTCCGCGCGTGGAGTCAAGGCCGCAACCGAGTCAATCACCACCACGTCGATGGCATTGCTACGCACAAGAGAATCAACAATCTCCAGAGCCTGCTCGCCCGTATCTGGCTGAGATATCAACAGATTATTGATATCGACACCGCACTTTACAGCATAAGAAGGGTCAAGTGCATGTTCGGCATCGACAAAGGCAGCATAGCCACCAGCACGTTGTGCATTTGCGATGATATGTAAGCAGACCGTTGTTTTACCAGAAGACTCCGGGCCATAGATCTCTGTCACGCGTCCACGCGGCACGCCACCCACACCCAGGGCCAGGTCTAAAGAAATTGAACCGGTAGGAATCGCCTCTATGTGGACCTTGGCGGCATCTCCCAGTTTCATGATTGCACCCTTCCCAAAACGGCGTTCAATCTGCGTAAGTGTTAGATCTATAGCCTTCTCGCGCTCGGTCATACCTGCCGTAGAAGCGGCACTACTTGCAGTTGCAGTTGCTTTTTCTTTCTTCACCATTGGCATTTTATTACAGGGCATGAGACATAGACTGGAATGCACCCATCCCACTTCCCCAACCCTGCATTCCTCCTTTTTTCGATCCTCTCAAAGGGTTTACAATTTTCAATAAAAATCGTGCCTTCATCAAGAGTACACAGCAACAAGTAGATACTTTTGCTGTGCTCCTCCCTTGCTTATATATATATTCTCTGACAAGGGCTAAAAGTCGGAAATAGATACCCCTCTCATCCATTTCCCCTAAAAGTAGAACAAGTGTACCATAATACTATGAATCTGTCAAGCTATGCACATACCCGCTCATGCGATCCTGCTGCAAAACTACGAGATCTTCTGGCCTTCCTCCTGCATCCTACCAACGATGCAACATAATATAACGGGAGATGAAAGATAGTGTGGTTCCCCTCGAAGGACAACTTCCACATTTACAATTCTCGCCGTCCTTCGAGGGCACGACTAAGCGTCCCTTCATCGGCATACTCAAGATCGCTACCAAGCGGCAATCCACGTGCCAGCGTTGTTACATGCAGCTGCGGCATATGCAATTCTTGTCGAATCCCATCCTTAATAACGCCGGCTGTATAATCACCTTCGAACCCTGGATTCGTGGCCATGATGACCTCTTGGATTGTGCCAACCCCCAGACGTTTGAATAGCTCATCAATGCGAATATCCTTGCGTCCAACGCCATTTAGAGGTGAAAGAGCCCCATGCAAGACATGGTATACGCCCTTGTAGATCCCGGTCTTTTCTAAAGCCAACACATCCAGAGGTTCCTCCACTACACAGATGACATTTTGCTCACGGCCAGGATTACTACAGATTGAACATGGGTCGGTCTCCGTAATATTGTAACATTGTGAACAGTAGATAATACTTTCTTTGACGCGCATAATAGCTTCTGCCAGGCGACGTGCCTGGTCAGTGGGGCTACGTAGAATAAAAAAGGTCAGGCGCTGCGCTGTCTTGACGCCAACACCGGGCAGTTTCGAAAGTTCTTCGACTAAAGCTGCCACAGGAGCCGCTACATCGCTCATGGTTTAAAACATTCCAGGAATTTTCATTCCACCAGTGGCACTGTTGACAAGCTTCTGCTGTGCATCTGTTACTCGATCATGAGCATCTTTTGCAGCGGCTTTCACCATCACCTCTAGCTCCTCAATATCTTCCGCACTAAATGCTTCAGGGTCAATTTTGACTGCAGTAATCTCATATTTCCCACTCATAGTGATCGTTACTGCACCACCACCAGCGGTACCAGTAAACAGGCTCACCTCCAATTCTTCTTGCAGCTTCATTAATTTTTGTTGCATCTTTTGGATTTCACGCATGTTCATAGGTATGAAAACTCCTTACTTCGGTTGAATACTTTTAATTTCGGCTTTAAACACCCGCATGACTTCCTGGACCACGGGGTCACTTTTTGCATGGTGCTCAATAAGTTGCTGGCGCGTCTCACCCTTCTCACTCGTCTCAGGTGCTGCCTTAGTAGTATTTTCTCTCACAACTGCTTTTCTGGCAAGGGGGATTTCAGGTGACACATTGGGCGCGAGAGCGGGAGGATCTTGAACCTGCTGTTTAACTGGCCTGCTTACAGGCTGGCTCACCTTTTGCTGAGGAGCAGGAGCTGCAGGATTCTCAGGTGACGAGGCGGTTCTAGGGCGCTCAAGGCGTGCAGATGGCGGAGGTGCTGCGGCAAGCATGTTATTCGCCGTTGCCGCAGGCTTGCCAGCAGAACGATTTGACCCTGAGGTCGAAGGAGAGAGCATGCGCAGCTTACACTCTTTACCCAATTCGATCTTCATTGCCCACTGTATCATCTCACTATATTCATCTTTTTGTAGCGCTTTATAATGGAAATCGGAATTCGCTTTGATGATTACAATGGCTAAATCGCCTGTTCCATCTATCCCTTCAATGGTAAAACCTTTTAAAAACGCGGATACCTTGGGTCCATTTCCACCCTTTTTCGTCGCAACCCGCCTGATCACGTACTCCCATTTCTCTTTTACCTCTATCATCGTTAGTGCAGGTGGCGCTGAAACAATCTTTTCTTTTTCGATCTCAACCACAACCGGGACACTCTGCACCTCTTCCTGCACCTTCACCTCAGGAGCAGCCCTTATCGGCTCAGGTGCCTGATACGACATAACCTCTTCCGGCTCGTCGTCCCGAACAGATAGGCTATCCCAGTCAGGGAGTTCATTAACGGCATCATCTGCTTCTTCTGACTCTTCGTACAATGACGACTCTGTAGGCCTGATCTCCACGGCTGGCAGGGACGGATCAACAATGCTTACTAAGGATGTTGGATTTCCATCTTCTGGCCCCAGCTTTGTTTCTGGAGGAGTACGAAAGTCTGTACTACGTATTACCTGAGACTGTGTAGCCCCATTACTAGAGCCCATACC
This sequence comes from uncultured Chloroflexia bacterium, assembly GCA_963850365.1. Lineage (GTDB taxonomy): Bacteria > Chloroflexota > Ktedonobacteria > Ktedonobacterales > Ktedonobacteraceae > Dictyobacter. Next base: position 437,330 of record CAWKKX010000071.1, on the reverse strand, counting down.
AACCTGCGGCGAAGGCGCAAGAGAAACGGGAGGCATAGGACGCATCTGAGAGGATTGTGGTGCGGGATGATTTTGAGGAGGTGGTGCAGCAGAAGCGCTTGTAGTGCTTTTCACGGGTTGTGCCCCGGATCGGCGATGCAGTTCAACGCAAGCAAGCATAGCAAGTTCGAGGCCAAGCTGCGGCGTTCCCTGACCTTTCTGCATCAGATCATTTTGTGCGAAGACGCGAGCGCTCTCAGTCAACTCTTCCAGGCCAAAGCGCTTCACGAGCAACATAATCTCGCGCATCTCATCTTCGGTATAGTCCATTATCTCGGCAATATTCGCCCCGGCCTTCGCCAGCATCATAGCACGCCAGTACTCCGCCACCTGGATATTAATTTGTCGCAGGTCAGCGCCAGCTTCTGAAAGCTCGTGGATCAAATGCAGGCCAGCGGGACTATCCAGATCAGCGATATGCAGGATGAAGCGCTGGATGGCACGAGGATCAGCCACGCCAAGCATCGACTGTATCTGGGCCAGCGAAATGCTGTTCCCAGAATATGCAATAGCCTGATCTAACAGGCTTAATGCATCGCGCATACCACCAGCAGCGGCACGCGCAATCAATTCGGCTGCCCCCTGCTCTAGCTCAACCTTTTCTTGCTGTGAGACAAACTGGAGGTGGGCAACGATCTGCCGCGTGGTGATACGTTTGAAGTCGAAACGCTGACAGCGTGAAAGGACTGTGGGCAACATTTTATGTACATCCGTTGTTGCCAGCACAAAAATAGCGTGAGGAGGAGGCTCTTCTAACGTCTTGAGGAGCGCATTGAAGGCTTCCGTGGTAAGCATATGTGCCTCGTCAAGAATATAGATCTTATATTTCCCGGTTGTGGGAGGCACCATCACTTTTTCGCGTAGCTCTCGTATGCTATCAATACCTCGGTTAGAGGCTGCATCGATCTCCAGCACATTGAAAGAATTGCCAACTGTAATTTCTCGACATTGTTCGCAGACATTACAGGGTTCGCCATCTTTCGAATTCAGGCAATTAATCGTTTTCGCCAGCAGGCGAGCCGTACTTGTCTTGCCTGTGCCCCTTGGGCCAGTGAAGATATAGGCATGCGCTAAAGTACCACTGCTGAGAGCATTCTTAAGTGTACGTATGACAGGCTCCTGGCCGACTAGATCGCCAAAAGTCTGCGAGCGCCATTTACGGTAGAGAGATTGTGAGGCCATATTAACTACTCCCGCCTATGTATCCTCATGACGGGCCACGAGCCCACCCGCTGCCAGAAGAGAAACTTATTCTTGAAATGCTGCCAGAACGCTACTGAACTACAGCTAGCTTCGCTCATTTGACGACATTTCATCATAGAAAAACCGATTTTCACCCGATCCTGCCGGTTAGCGCAACCAGGCACCCCCACGTCACCCAGAGAGGCCCATTTACCGTTGCTTCTTCACAGCCCTGGCGGGGTTCATAGACATCTGCCGCGCAGGACCCGATCACGCCAACCGACAGGACCGGATGAAAATCGGCCCATCCCACAAATACGCTTTTTTTGCTCTTCCCTTGTGGGATGGCCCTATTGTACACCTGTACAAAATTCTTGTCAAGAGATGTATTTTCCGAGTAAAAGTTGATACTTTTCCTTTAATTCAGAGGGGATACGTTTGGGATCTGTCATGATCGAGGTCGCAACTGCATCTGCGCACCCACAGGTAAGTTTGGATCGATCAGCAGGTATTTTTTGTGCAATGCTGCGTAGGATACGTTGCGCATTCGCTATGTTCGCACTCAGATTGCCTATGACCATCTCGACGGTAACAGCCTCCTCAGACTCATGCCAGCTATCATAATCGGTTGCGCAAGCAATTATTGCATAACACAATTCAGCTTCGCGGGCCAGCTTTGCTTCTGGCAGGGCGGTCATCCCAATAATATCCATCCCCCATTTGCGGTACACATGCGATTCAGCCTTCGTGGAGAAGAGCGGGCCTTCCATGCACACATAGGTACCATCCTTATGTACGCGTACATCGCCCAGTTCATGGGCCGAATCAAGTAGCCATGTACTCAAGGTAGGACAGAAGGGCTCAGCAAAGACACAATGGACAACAACTCCGCCCTCGAAGAAGCTGTTCACACGACTCTTTGTGCGATCAAACAATTGGTTCGGAATGACCAGATCGCGCGGAGCTATATCTTCGCGCAAGCTACCCACCGCACTCACGGAGATTACCCACTCGACGCCCAGGCTCTTCAAGGCCCAGATGTTTGCACGCGAAGGAATCTCGGTCGGGCTGAGACGGTGACCGCGCCCATGGCGTGGCAAGAAGGCCATTGAGACACCTTCAACCTTGCCAATCGTAATCACATCACTTGGATTCCCAAAAGGCGTTTGGATGTTGACCTCCTCAACATCGGTCATACCTTCCATTTGATAAAGACCACTACCGCCAATCACCCCGATTTTTGCTTGAGACATCTATAAACCCCCTTATGCAAGTATCCTGGCATTCTCTTCAACACGAGGAGCTAGCACTGAAAACATGCTAAACAGATGTTGCAAATCATATTGATGCCCTGATGCGAATGTATTGCCGCTTCCCAGCTTTTAGTATCGCTCCATCAATAACATCTACCGTAAAATTCACATCGGAGATACGTTCAGCCTCACTAGCTTCTCCCTGCGGATAGATCGAGACACCACCATGATTGATTAGTTCACGCGCCTTGTTGTTGCTGGCCGCTAGCTTTGCCTCAACTATCAAGCTCACGATATTTTTCGGTGCGCTGAGCACATAATCAGGAATGTCTGCTGGTAGCTTGCGCTGTGAGAACTGGCTAATAAACGCCTCTTCGGCTTCCTGTGCCTCTGTAGCGTTATGAAATTCAGTCACAATCTCACGCGCCATACGCAGCTTTACATCACGCGGATTCAGTGTAGCTTCTGCCATCTTGCGATCAAACTCGTCAAGCTCTTCATTTGATACCTCAGTGAGCGCCTCAAAGTACGAGCGCATCGCGTGATCGGGCAACGACATCAACTTGCCAAACATGTCCTTTGCCGGGGTGGTCATGGCGATATAGTTAGCCATTGACTTGCCCATCTTCTTGACGCCATCCAGGCCCACAATTAAATTCATTGTAAGAATCTGCTGTGCAGCCTGCCCGAATAGAGGCTGGAGTTCGCGGCCAACGAGCAAGTTGAAGAGCTGATCGGTGCCCCCAATCTCGACGTCTGAGCGCAATGCTACCGAATCATACCCCTGCAATAACGGGTACATAAACTCAGAAAGATATATCTCGACTCCCCCGCGATAGCGCTTCTGGAAATCATCGCGCTCCAGCATCTGCGCCACCGTTTTATAGCCAAGCAATTTGATAGAATCAGCGAGAGTAAATTTGTCAAACCAGTCGGTCTGGCGACGTACCTCGGTCTGCTCTGCATCGACGATCTTAAAGAACTGGTCGAAGTAGGTCAGGGCGTTCGCATTAACTTCTTCTGCGCTCAAAACCTGGCGGGCCTCAACCCTGCCACTAGGATCACCAAGCCGCGCGGTCCAATCGCCAATCACAATAACGACCTTATGCCCCATACGCTGGAATTGACGCAGCTTACGGAAGACCACGGCATGCCCAATCGTCAAATCGTAGTGAGTAGGATCTACACCTAGCTTTACACGCAACGGCTCGCCCTTGTTACCCTCTACAAGCATGCGGCGCAAGTCGGTTTCTTTTTCGACGACAGAAACACCGCGTGTTAAGAGATAGTCTATATCTTTAGCTGTTGGTTGCTGTCTTACCGTCACTCAACATTCCTCCCTGATTCTATAAGTAATGTGCTTAGCTGCATTGTAGCAGAAGATGAGAATGCCGTCGAGAGCGTAAACTTTGACAGTATTTCTATCAAAGTTTCTAACATTCCTCTTACACATCGCATACGTTACTCTAACACATGATGCGCTATATTATGTTCAGAAAGAAAAAACAAACCGCAGTGATGACAAGCGAGCCAAAGTAAGCCAAAAACTTACAAGCCACAGGCCGCTGTACATCACAAAGTATACAAAATTGTTTAGTAACAAAGAAGGAGTAAAGCAATGGCAAACATTACACGGTACAATCCTTTTAGCGAAGCTGTTTCGTTGCGTGAGGCCATGGACCGCTTGTTCGAAGATAGCGTTATCTCTCCCCGTTTCGGCAACGCCATAAGTAGTCGCGCGACGGCAGGTAATCTCTATGAGACGAATGAGGGCTTTACGCTCCAATTGCCGATGCCCGGTATTAAAGCTGAAGATGTCGAGATCACAGTACAGCAAGACGTTGTAAACCTGAAATGGGAGAGCAAGGTACAGATCCCAGAAGGCGCACAGGTACACTGGCACGGATTCCAGTCCGGTCAATATCAGCAGTCCTTCACCCTGCCAGCTCCCATCAATGCAGAGCTCGTCGAGGCTAGCTACAACGATGGCATTCTAACTCTACGCTTGCCAAAAGCAGAACATGCCAAAGCTCGCACGATTAAAATTAATGCTCGCTAATAACAAAACGAAAAGAGACTGGGCGACCAATGTGTCGCTCAGTCTCTTTTCGTTTATCACGAATATTTTCGAATTTTTCAGACTTTTATTACATATTTTTCACATCTTCTGCTCGAAGAGCAGAAGATGTGAAAAATATGTAATAAAAGTCTGACACTCCCCAACCTATTGTTTGATATGCACATTCCATAAACGGAGCAAACAGAGTACAATAATAGGAAGAAATCATTTATATTGTTGGGAGTTGCGATTTATGAACCAACTGTTCCTTGAACAGCTTCGGCAAGGCCCTGTGTTATGTGACGGTGCAATGGGCACGCTACTCTACGCACGTGGCGTGACGTACGACAAGTGCTTCGATGAACTTAACCTGACACAGCCAGACCTTATCCAGAGCATTCACAACGAATATCTAAGTGCTGGTGCCGATATTATCGAGACCAACACCTTTGGAGCCAATCGAGTCAGGCTCGACGCGCATAACCTGAAAGATCGTGTGCGCGAAATCAACTTTCGTGCGGCCCGTATAGCGCTAGAAGCTCGTGAAGTATCTGGTCGTCCAGCTTTTGTAGCGGGAGCCGTTGGCCCAACTGGTCGGCCATTGCAAGCTCCTGACGAACACCGCCTGGGTGAACTACGTGCCATTTTCCGCGAGCAGATCGAAGCACTCCAGGAAGGTGGCGTGGAATTGCTGATCCTTGAAACGTTTTCGAGTCTGGCAGAATTACGCCAGGCCGTTCTTGCCGCAAAAGAGGTTGGTGGCCTCCCCATCGTTGCCCAGATGAGCTTCCATGATGACGGCCATACACTATCGGGGCAGTCAGCAACCAGAGTAGCCACGGTACTCTATGATCTTGGCGTCGATGTTATTGGTGCCAACTGTAGCTTTGGGCCAGCCTCCACGCTCGATGTGCTTACTGAGATGATTGCCGCCACAAAACTGCAAACAGAGATAGGATCAAACAGGCCCCCATTATTCTCAGCACAGCCAAACGCAGGATTGCCTAAACGCATTGATAATCGCTTCTTCTATGTCTCTACTCCTGATTACTTTGCGGACTATGCCCTCCAATTCATACAGAGTGGAGTGCATTTGATCGGTGGCTGCTGCGGCACAACACCACGCCATATAGAAGCCATGCGCCACGCGATCAATGAACGCTACCAGATCGCCAATAGACCATTCTCGACGGTGACCACAATTCCTGTAGAGCAGGAAAAAAGCCAGAAGGCAACAAACGGTCAGGCCATCGTCACAAGGCTGATTGAAGAAGACGCGATCTTGCCACAGGAAGGGACAAAAACGCGCCTCCAGGAAAAACTTGCGGCCGGTGAGTTTGTCATCAGTATCGAGCTTGATCCACCCAAGGGCTTAAATCCAACCAAATTGCTTGCGGGAGCCGCCCTGCTTCAACAGGCAGGAGCTGACTTTATCAATATCGCCGATAGCCCTATGGCCCGCGTCCGTATGAGCTGTATCGCCCTGGCACGCCTGATCCAGGACCACCTGAACATTGAGACAATCATACACTTTACTACCCGCGACCGTAACCTCATGGCCCTACAATCGGAGCTTTTAGGCGCACATGCCCTGGGAATTCGCAATATCCTGGCTCTGACCGGCGACCCGCTACGCGTCGGGGACTATCCGAATACCACCGGAGTATGGGACGTCGATTCAATTGGCTTGATTCAGATCTTACGCGGCCTGATCGAGGGCCATGACGCAGCAGGATCTTCGCTTGGAGCAAAAGCTTCTTTCAATATCGGATGCGCCCTTAACCTGAATATGACCGATGAAGAGACCGACCGCGAGATAGAAAAATATCAGCGCAAACTTGAGGCCGGTGCTAATTTTATTATGACTCAACCTATCTATGAACTTGCACCATTAGAACGATTTATTAAGCGTGCAGGCAAACCTCCCATTCCTATGTTGCTGGGCTATATACTCTTACATAGTTCACGACATGCGGAATTCTTGCACAATGAGGTTCCCGGCATTACAATCCCAGATCATGTACGTGCACGCTTGAAAAACGCAGGGGAAGGTGGACACGAGGAGGGGCTAACATTAGCCCAGGAATTACTTGCGGAAGCCAATAGCATGATCCAGGGGGTCTATCTCCAGCCTTCATACAGACGTTATGATATTGTAAGCGAGTTGATCAAGTCGCTCCGCACGCAAAATGTAGCAAAGTAAGACCACCGCAGCTTATCCACCATTCAGACCTTTTTACACAATTTACATGTACGCATATATTCAAGCAATACTATGTGTACATGTAAATTGTGTAAAAAAAACAGAAACTATGGGAGAGTTTCTTGATCGTTGAAAAGACCTAAAAGAGGAGAATATAATTCGTCTTCAGCTCGTCCCTCTTGCACCTCATCACCAGCATATGTCTTCTGAGCCGCACTATACGTTTCTTGTAAAGGATACTTGAGAGCATACTGCTTGCTCGTCCCCGGCAAATAATATCCGTCCGGTGGATTCCAACCATTGGGGCGTGAAATGACCTTAATAAGAGGTAAAGCCTTAGATGAAGATGTACAGTGTTGCCGCACATAAGAGGTAAGTAGGTTCGTGAGATGCCTTTCTGCATTGAGTAGTGTATCGGCGTAGATGAAAGAGTAGATTTCATGGTCGTCGATAGCTACATGACCCGTGTAGAGAGTTTTCATGATGCCTTTCCTCTAAGACTCTTTATAAGTTTTGAAATACATACACAACTCTAATTTGTTCAACCATTATACACCATATTACATGTACTTCAAAGCGTTAAAGGTGCAAGTAATCAAACAACCGTGCAATTGTACACTTGCAAACATGCGTCCCTCGTTGTATACTTGTACAGTCCTCTCATAAGAAAAGGTTTCCTGCTGATGAGAAATCTGGCGTGAGAATGGATGAGCAGAGGCATGTAAGACCTTTGCGAAAAACAGATATAGTAAATTAGTTGCAAAAGAGGAGAGTAACTCTATTAATAAGGATTTTCGGGGGAACGAACGCGCGCGTGAAACACGCGTGAATGAGCGTATTCGAGCACGCGAAATACGCTTAATCGACGAAAACGGCGAAATGATGGGAGTAATGCCGCCCGTTCGCGCATTGGATATTGCTCGTGATAGAAACCTTGATTTGGTTGAAGTATCACCAAATGCTTTGCCACCAGTCTGTAAACTTATGGACTATGGTCGCTATAAGTATGAGCAGGCAAAAAAAGAGAACGAGGCTCGGAAAAATCAGAAAACTATCACTCTCAAAGAGATTCGCATGCGTCCACGTACAGACGATCATGATGTAGAAGTTAAAACCCGCAAGATTCAAGAGTTTTTGGCTGACGGTGATAAAGTAAGAGTCAGTGTACAATTCCGTGGACCTGATATGCGCCATCCTGATATTGGACGTAAGCTGCTAGATGGGATTGCAGAAGAGTTAAAAGGAATGGCGACCATCGAACGCTCACCTGTGATGGAAGGTCGAATGATGTCGATGATCGTCTCTCGTGCTCCTGGATGGGAACCTCCCAAAAAACATGCAACCCCTCCAACTGAAAACATTCAACCCGCACCAGCCACGGCAAATATCGCGCCCCAAAGCAATGAAACGGCAGAGACACAGTAGTTCTTCATTCACCTCGCCACCTTGCACATTCATAAACTTTCGTGCATATGTCTCTCAGATTGGCTTGCAAACAATGGATTCTACGAAATTGATAAAAGAGATGGCATAGTTCAGGCGAACTATGCCATCTCTTTTATCAAAACTGTATGAGTTGACTTTTTGAAATGAGACAACTAAGATAAGACTTAGTCTATCTATTAGACAATAACAATTTCGAAACGAGAGCACTCAAAGATGCAGTGTCTTATGGAGGCCATTGGTGAGTAGATATGACGATCCAAGCTGGTATACAAATGGAAATGATTCATCCTCACAACCAGTTCCTGATGACTTCGACCACTATCCCTTTCTTCCAATACAAGAAAATGGCGTAGAACAGCAGAATAGCCTAAACAAGAGTACACCAGTAGAAGAGGCCCCTTATCGCTTACAACGTATGCTTGGACAAGGCATAGCACTTCTGGCACTTGTCGTTATTGCATTCTGGGGTGGTTGGTTTAGCAATCAATACTTTGGCAACTCTTTTAACCCAAATGATAAATCTAAAGCTTATGCACAACTCTTTCAGGAAGCCTGGACTAAAATAGACCAGAATTATGTAGATCGTAGCTCGGTTGACTATAAGAAAATGTCCTACGCGGCTATCGATGCGATGGTGAAGAGCCTCGGTGATAGCGGCCATACCCGTTTCATGGATGCCCAGACCGTTCAGGCTGAAAATCAGCAGTTAAGTGGCAAATTTACTGGTGTCGGCATCTACTTACAACAGGATAAGACGACGAAGCAGCTTATTATCACCGCACCCATCCCTAACTCGCCCGCCGATAAAGCTGGCATCATACACGGCGACATTATTACTGCTGTCAATGGTGTTAGCACGACCGGAAAAGATATTAGTGGCATAAGCAAACTCATTCAAGGGAACGCCGGAACGAGCGTGGATATTACTATTCAGCGTCTCGGCGAGAATAAAACGCGTACATTTCACCTTCTTCGTGCCGAGATCAATGTCCCCAGCGTGACTATGCATTATATTACGGAGGATCACACAGCCTATATCCAGATGACACAATTTGCCGATGGGGTCGCTAATCAACTCAAGGACGATGTCACCCAAGCAAAAAGTATGGGAGCGACGCGAATTATTCTGGATCTGCGCGATAATTCTGGCGGCTATCTGAATGAAGCGGTCAATACGGCTAGCTTGTTCGTAAAAAGCGGCAATGTACTACAAGAGCAAGATAGCGCTGGCAAACGTACACCGATTGTCGTCAATGGCAATCCAATCGATACAACTTCCCAGATGGTAGTATTGGTAAACAAGAATACAGCAAGCGCCGCTGAAATCGTGGCTGGTGCGCTGAAAGAAAATAATCGGGCTACAGTTATTGGCGAACAGACTTTTGGTACGGGGACTGTGCTCTTGCAATTTTCACTCGAAGATGGATCAGCTCTCCTGATTGGTACACAAGAGTGGCTTACGCCAAAGGGGAATTTTATCCGTAGCACTGCCACGAGGCCAGGCGGCATTGTGCCAAATATGACAGTTGTGCTGGGACCAAACAATGCGTTGCTCACTCCGACCGTTGCCAACCAGGCAAATTTGAGTGAGCAACAGCTTCTTGATGGTAAAGACAATCAGCTCATTTCAGCTCTGCACTACTTACAAGGACAAAAATAGTATATCCAGGTCCACTTTTCGCGTTACCTGTGCACAAAAAGTGGGCCACCCTGTATGGCATCGGCGCAACGTTCACAATCGCTATCATCGCAATGTGTAATGAAAGGCTCGCGCCGCATGGCTTCAACAGCTATAGCGAGTGTTTTGCGAGCGGGGAATACCTGCCAAATGCTTTCTCCTACCAGAAATTGCTGGTTGAAGGGAGCAAGCAATGGCGCAAATTGGTCAAATCCTTCGGAACAGCTCCCTACCGCAACCAACAAAGGGCTATTATCAGCTCCATTCGCCCAGCGACGAAAGGGTATGCGACCAGCCTCTTGCTCTGCGTAGTGCAGAAAGGTCATACGCTCCAGACCAACACCCATCAAGACAACTGCACCCTCTTGCTCTGTCAGGGCACGCAAGGGCGCATACACATCCAGGGGACTCTGCCCCATAATCAACTCACGTGCCACAGGGCCGATAGCCGCAAAAGAATTGAGTGGATGGGTTCCCCTTACTCTCTCAGGCTTATTAACCACCGCCGCAGGAATAGAGCCCATGCTCAGGTCAATTTCTGTGGTAGCGGGCGTATAGACATCGCCTATTCCACTCAGATAGAAAGTTGTCGAACTCTGATACCGCAGGCCATTTCTAGCCGGCCTCATCTCAGGAAGAGCTGGTGGCGCAATCGCGAAAGCCGCAATAGAGAAAGCAGGAACCAGAATGGTACAACCTTCTGCAAGCAAACCTTGCAGAATAGTCGTAGCGCCGCATTCAACACGCCCAAATGAGCGTAGCGATGAGTGCACACACACTGGTCGCCCAGATAGATCTAGCGCACGAATGGCGCGGCGAATATCATTTGTGACTACAACCATTATCAGATCCTCTATTAAGCTTCTTTATATTGGTAGTGAGAGGGCTGCCTGGATGTTTCCTCACCAACAGTAGCGATCTGTACATTTCGTTCTTGTGGCGATGGGAGCAACAAAAGATCAGCTTTTCCCTCTACCTGTGCCACTTCTTGCTTGCGCTCAACACGTATTTTGAGAATACGTCTTCCACGCGTTGCCAGGACAGTGAAGGACATATCATTATAAGAAGTGGTATCACCAACCCCCGGAATCTTATCCAATTGAGAATAGACAAAGCCACCAAGCGTCTCGTAATCGGTATCCTCCAGCTTCGTATCCATCAACTCGTTAAAAGCGTAGATACTCATTTTTGCATTGATAACATACTCATTTTCGTTAATCTTCTCATATAAAATCTCTTCATGGTCGTACTCGTCCTGAATATCGCCGACGATCTCTTCCATCAGATCTTCTATCGTTGCCAGGCCAGTAACAGAGCCATACTCATCCACAACTATCGCCATATGCGTACGATTTTGACGAATCTCGCGCAATAGGTCATCTAGCTTCTTTGTCTCTGGCACATAATAGGCGGAACGAAGCAGGTTACGAATAGGATAGGCATCGTGCCCTTCACGCAATTGCCTGAGCATGTCCTTGGTATATAATATACCGATGACCTCATCAATACCGATGCTATCTTCATAGACGGGGATACGCGAAAAGCCGCCCTGCAAGGCAAGATCAACAGCCTGTGTCACTGTGGCATTACTCGACAGGGTCACCATATCAATGCGTGGCACCATGACCTCACGAACGGTTGTGTCCGCGAATTCGAAGATACTGTGGATCATCTCCGTCTCTTCTTCTTCGAGCACTCCCTCTTCTTCACCTACCGTTACCATGAGCCGTAGCTCTTCCTCGGTAACGAAGGGGCCGCGATGCTTTATCTGCCCACCCATCATACGCACAAACACAGATGTAATGACATTGAGCGATAGCACAAGCGGTCGTAACAGCCACGCGGCAAAGCGTACTGGACCAACCAGCGCACGCGCCCAACGCAAGGGATTTTGTACAGCGGCAGTCTTGGGGGTAATTTCACAAAATATCAAGACAACTAAAGAGATCACAACAGAGGAAAGTAATTCGCCAAAGGATTGTGTGAAACGTAGCGCAAGAGCGGTTGCCATACTTGAGGCGACGATAACGGCAATACTATTGATAACCAGAATGGTTGAGAGAAAGATGTTGGGTTCAGCCAGCATATTCTCGATCTTTATAGCAACTCGGTCGCCTTCTTCAAGCAAATTTTTTAATTTAATACGGCTAATCGCTGTGAAAGCCGTTTCTGCAGCTGAAGCGACCGAACAGAGGATCAAGGCTACAACCATTATGATTAATTGTAGCCAGGCTCCTGAATCTAATTGCGAAGCATGAAAATCAAAATTGGCGGCTAAGCTCGATAAGCCAGGGCCGTCCATAGTCAACACCTATTCCTTTTTGCCACCTTCTGCCGTCGCATCCTCTGCTGTTGGTAACATACGCAGAAGACGTGCAGGAACGCCTGCAACTAATGCATTTGGTGGAACATCTTTGTTTACGACCGCACCAGCACCAGTCATAGCATGATCACCGACCGTAACTGGTGGAACCAGAACGGTATCACAGCCTATAAAGGCTCCCGAACCGATTGTAGTACGATATTTTTGTTTTGTAATACCATTATAATTAGAGGTTATTGAACCCGCGCCGATATTGACGTGATCACCAATAGTTGCATCACCGAGATAGCTAAAGTGATGCACATCTGTTTCTTCGCCTACATAAGAGTTCTTCACCTCAGCATAGTTCCCCATACGTACACCGCGTGCCAGGTGTGCACCCGGACGACAATGGCTAAAGGGTCCCATACTCACATTATCTTCAAGGGTTGCTTCCTCAAGAGCTGAGTTGCGGATCACACAACGATTCCCTATAGAGGACTGTTCAATGGTGGTCCCTGGTCCAATACGACACCATGTACCAATGGTGGTCTTTCCGCTTAGCATGGTACCAGGCAAAATAACGGTATCCGTACCTATTTGCACAGCATCATCGATATAGGTCGTTACAGGATCAATAATCGTTACACCAGCATACATATGGCGCTCCAGGATACGCCGCCGCATAACCTGTTCCGCCTCTGCTAATTGTACACGATTATTCACGCCGAGCGTTTCATCCAGCGAACCACTTACGGTGGCAATAACACGCTCCTGGACACCAGCCATGGCGATTAAATCAGTGAGATAGTATTCGCCAGAAGCATTGCGAGGTAGGGCATGTAAGGCCTTCCAGAGCCAGGCACGATCAAAGCAATAGACGCCCGAATTTACTTCTTTGATCTGCATCTGCTGGGGTGTCGCACGTTTCACCTCGACAATCTCGCGTACATGTCCATGGACATCGCGCACAACACGGCCATAATCAGATGGGGGTTCGGTATAAGCAGTTAAAAATGTTATGGTCGCGCCCTTTGTGAGGTGTTCTACGAGCACGCTTGCTAGCATTTCACTTCTCACTAATGGCGTGTCACCATAGCACACTAAAACGGTTTGTGGCAAAGGATTGAGCGCATCAACGGCTGCTTGAGCTGCCAGCACCGCATGACCAGTACCTAACTGTTCATGTTGGATGGCATACAAACAGCGCTCTCCAAAAGCGGCTTCAATCTGCTCAGATTCATGCCCAAGTACTACGACGGGATGATACGTAGCAACCGTATCTGTGAGAGGTGTAAATACTTTCGTAGTGGGAATAGCTTCTACAGCATTGAGGACATGAACCAACAGAGGCTGACCTGCCAGTGGATGGAGCACTTTGGGTAACGTTGAACGCATCCGTGTCCCTTTGCCCGCTGCAAGGACGACGGTAGCATATGTATTCATAATCGGATTTTTAAACCCTTTTTTGTTCTTTCGATATGTAGCGATAAATGAGCAATAAAAAAGGCAACATCAAAACATGTTTTGCGGCCACCTTCTTTGTCCATCTTGAAGAAAAATAACTCGGGTGCCTGGATTCGAACCAGGGATGTCGGATCCAAAGACCGATGCCTTACCACTTGGCGACACCCGAATAACAATCAGCCAATAAAGATAGTTTGAGGATTCTCTCAAAATCACTGACTGTGCAAGAACTGTGAACTATAGGTACGATGAAATTATAACACATCACAAAAATATTGACAAGATATCAAAGCACTGTATTTTTCCAAACGATTACTTTTCCCCATCTCTCCTAATTTTTCGCTCCTGCACAAACTTCTCAAAATCATCAACACGGATACGAAGGACATTCCCAAAACGATATGCGTTTAGCAATCCTTCACGAATATAAGTACGTATGGTTTCTTCTTTTAAGCCAAGACGTTTCGCTACTTCTTCAACTGAGAGAAAATCTTTATCATTCACAACAGCACCCCATTTTTCTGGTAATTATAAGCCAAAACACAAATCCACGTCAATAGGCCTTGACAGAACGAAGGAAAATCAGGTAAACTAACAGCGACTTGTATAAACTCTTATATACAAGTTTATACAAGTCCTTGTGAATATAAACTAGCCAGAGAGAGTAACTATATGACAAAACAAGTAACGACACAACATTTCAAGCGCGGTATATCCTGGGGAAGAAAGGGTACATTTCGCGGTGATTTGTGCGTTGAACAATCGGAAGAAGGCATTATAGAGATTATCCAAAACCTGATTGACTTTGCTCTTGAGGATAATCTTACAGAGGAGTTGCTTCATCAGGATGTCGGTATTGTTGTTGGATTTGTGCTTAGTCACCCGGATTTTTTTAAGACTCTAGGCGGAGGAAACTAATGCCCCTTAAAGACCGCTATCAGTCCGAGCAGTGGAAGGAATATCAGCGAAACTATCAGCGGGATTGGTACCAACGCCACAAGGCGAAGCGGCTCGCCAAGATATACGAGAGAAAAGCGGCTACGAACGAATACATTCAAGATATCAAAAAGCAACTGTGCTGTGCAGATTGCGGTGAGCGACATCCCGCGACGTTACAATTTCACCATCTAAACTCAGAGGACAAAACGTTTACCATCGGTGAGGCAGTCAATAGGGGATTTAGTCTTGATATGATCAAGAAAGAAATCGATAAGTGCATCGTCTTATGCGCCAACTGCCACATTATTCGACACTACAATATGCGAAATAAAAAACAAATCAGTCCCGGAATCGCTGGGGAGTTTGAGAAAATCAACACCCTGCTGGTTATCAGCTCAGAAGAGGAGAACGCCTACAGGGAGCGTCTTGGTAATAGTAACGACATTGAGCAGTAAACTTTCGATACTGCTGAGTAGGTTTCGTCAGCAGTATCGAAAAGTTAATTTATTATAAAACCCCTGCGACCCTGCGACCGTTCCCTTGACGTACTTTCCCCTGAATGCTATGCTGCATCTACAACGCAACGGTGTGTACTATCAATATCTACAAATCTCGTCCCCATCATCGCTGTTGAGAAGGATATATGAAGCTTTATGGCTATCATTGAGACACATATAGATCGTACTGATCCAACATTTCAAGCCAATGCCAGCTATTTTCAAGAACTCATCGATCAGCTGGCACAGCACGTTGAGCAAGTCCAACAAGGTGGCGGAGTTGATGCGGTCGCCAAACATCGAAAACGCAATAAGCTGCTGGCTCGTGAGCGCATTCAGTTGCTCTGCGATCCTGACACGCCTTTCTTAGAACTGAGTCCTCTGGCGGCATGGGATATGTACGAGAATGAGGCCCCTTCAGCCGGGATTGTCACTGGCATTGGTCTGGTCGAGGGGCAGGAATGCGTTATTGTTGCCAATGATGCGACCGTGAAGGGTGGCACCTACTATCCTCTTACGGTGAAAAAGCATCTGCGTGCACAGGAGATTGCAGAACAAAATCACCTTCCCTGTATTTATCTGGTTGATTCGGGCGGCGCATTTCTCCCTTTGCAGGCCGATGTGTTTCCTGACCGCGATCACTTCGGACGCATCTTTTATAATCAAGCTCGTATGTCTAGCCAGCGTATCCCTCAGATCGCGGCTGTTATGGGCTCTTCGACAGCAGGCGGGGCCTATGTTCCTGCTATGAGCGATGAAACGGTCATCGTGCGTGGCAATGGGACCATATTTCTAGGTGGGCCTCCCCTGGTGAAAGCGGCAACCGGAGAAGAGGTCAGCGCCGAAGATCTAGGCGGGGCCGATGTCCATTCCCGCACATCTGGCGTCACCGATCACTACGCGTTAAACGATGAGCACGCGCTGGCAATTTGTCGCAGCATTGTTTCTCACCTCAACCGGCGCAAGTATATTCCCTGGGAGATCCGCACACCAGTACCACCGCGTTACGATCCAGCCGAGCTGGCTGGTATTGTTCCTCTAGACAATCGCAAAGGGTATGATGTACGTGAGGTTATCGCCCGCCTCGTCGATGGCAGCGATTTCCATGAGTTTAAAGAGCTTTATGGGACGACATTAGTCTGCGGCTTCGCACGCTTAATGGGTTACCCTGTCGGCATCATCGCTAATAATGGTATTCTCTTTTCTGAGAGTGCGTTAAAAGCGACGCATTTTATTGAGCTGTGTGCTCAACGCCAGACGCCATTGATCTTCCTACAAAATATTACAGGCTTTATGGTCGGTCGCCAGTACGAAAATGGTGGTATTGCAAAAGATGGCGCAAAGATGGTTATGGCGGTCGCCAATGCTCCTGTTCCACGCTTCACGGTCATTATCGGGGGCTCGTTTGGCGCAGGCAACTATGGCATGTGTGGCCGCGCCTACTCACCACGCCAATTATGGATGTGGCCTAACGCACGCATCTCTGTTATGGGAGGGCTCCAGGCCGCTACGGTGCTGGCAACTGTACGTAAAGATGGCCTTGCTACACGGGGGAAAACTATGAGTGCGGAGGAAGAGGCAGCATTTATGCAGCCCATTCTTACTAAATATGAGGAAGAGGGCAATCCATATTATAGTACCGCACGCCTCTGGGATGATGGTATTATAGATCCACGCGATACACGTACTGTTCTCGGCCTGGGTATCGCTGCTGCACTCAATGCACCAACGCCAGATACGCCTTTTGGCGTTTTCAGAATGTGAGCAGTATATCTATCTTAGAATCCATCAGGTGCATGCAATACTCATCGACAGGAGGAGGCCACCCATGACCCAATATACGCAGCTTACCGTCAACTATAGTATGCAGGCTCGCATAGCAGTTGTGACGCTGCAGCGCCCACAAGTACGCAATGCACTTAATACACAACTGATTCAAGAACTCACTGCTGTATTTACTGAACTGAGTAGCAACGCCCATCTACATGGGGTAGTACTCACTGGCGATGGTCCAACTTTTTGTGCTGGTGCCGATATTCAAATGATGCAGGAATCAATCACGCTGAATGAAGAACAAAACGTAAGCGATGCGTTATGCCTTGCAGATATGCTGCATACGATCAATGTGTTTCCTTGTCCTGTCGTGGCACGTGTCAATGGAGATGCCATCGGTGGTGGCGTTGGCCTGGTGGCGGTCTGTGATCTTGCTATCGCATCCGAAAAAGCACGTTTCGCCTTTAGCGAGGTGAAGCTGGGCATTGCACCGGCCGTCATCTCCCCCTATGCAATTCATAAGATAGGGGAGACGAACGCGCGAGCTCTATTCGTGACAGGCGAGCGCTTTAGTGCTAACCGGGCACTTAACATTGGACTGATACACGCCGTTGTCTCACCTGAGCAGCTCGATGATGCAGTTCAGAAGGCTCTGAATGAATTAGTGAGTAGTGGTCCGCTGGCCATACGAGCCTCAAAAACTCTGGCACTTCATGTTGGCACGATGGATTATGATCATGCCCGCCTCTATACCGCCGAGACAATTGCTCACTTGCGTGTGAGTGAGGAGGGCCAGGAGGGGCTGAGCGCCTACCTGGAGAAGAGACAACCACACTGGCTTAAATAACGAGGAACTATGTTCAAAAAAATTCTCATCGCTAACAGAGGGGAAATAGCTGTCCGTATCATGATGACGTGCCGTGAGATGGGCATTCATACGGTCGCGGTCTACTCCGATGTCGATCAACATGCCAGCCATGTCTATGAGGCTGATGAGGCCTACGAGATTGGACCTGCTCCTGCCCCACAAAGCTATCTTCGCAGCGCTGCGATTATTGAGGCCGCTAAACAAAGTGATGCAGAGGCTATTCATCCTGGCTATGGATTTCTGTCTGAAAATGCTGCATTTGTAGAGGAATGCGGGCAGGCAGGCATTGTCTTCATCGGCCCGCCCGCCTCAGCCATACACCTGATGGGTTCGAAGATCGCCGCCAAAAAATTGGCCCAGGAAGTTGGCGCACCCATTGTGCCTGGCTATAGTGGAGCATCTCAGGACGACGATGTGCTTTTGCAGGAAGCTCTACGTATCGGCTTTCCTCTACTCATCAAAGCTTCTGCAGGTGGTGGAGGCAAGGGCATGCGCGTCGTCAATACAGTGTCCGCTTTCTTGGAGCAATTGGCCGGCGCACGACGCGAGGCGCTTGCCGCGTTTGGCGACGCCACCGTCTTTCTTGAACACTTTATCCAGCAACCTCGTCACATTGAGATCCAGATACTAGGCGATACATACGGCAATTTGATTTATCTGGGCGAGCGCGAATGCTCCATTCAACGACGACATCAAAAGATCATTGAGGAAAGTCCCTCGGTGGCATTGACGCCTGGACAACGGGCAGAGATGGGCGAGGTCGCTGTACGTATAGCTCGTGCCGCGCATTATGTCAATGCGGGTACCCTGGAGTTCATGCTCGATACGGATAAACAATTCTACTTTCTGGAAATGAATACGCGTTTGCAGGTAGAACATCCGGTTACAGAGCTTGTTACCGGGCTGGATCTCGTACGCCAGCAGATCCGTATTGCAGCAGGAGAACCACTGGCCCTCACACAAAACCAGATTTTCCAGCGCGGCCACGCCATCGAGGTGCGCATCTATGCAGAAGACGCCGAACAAGGTTTTCTACCCTCAACCGGCACTATCACTAACTTTGTCAGACCAGTGGGACCCGGTATACGCCTGGATAGTGGCATTACCAGCGGGGACGAGATCACTCAATACTATGATCCTATGCTCGCCAAACTTATTGTCTATGGCGAAGATCGTCCCGCCGCAATACAACGCCTGCAAAACGCGCTTGAGCAGACCGCTATCTCTGGCATCACCACCAACCTTGCCCTGCTCCATGCCATTAGCATCCATCCAGCCTTCCGCCACGGCCAGACCTATACAACCTTTTTAACAAAGCATGAATTTTCACACATAGAAGTGGAGCACAATCTCCCCGATGATGTATTGATCGCGGCGACACTCGCTACCCTCCGGGGTGAAATGAACGATCAGGGTATCCAGCCAGCTCAAAACTCTTTTAAACAAATAAAACAACAAGAAAATAGCAACCCCTGGTATAGACTCGGTCCATGGCGCATCATTGGAGAAACCCTTACCCTGACATATACATATCACAAACGTGAATATAGAGTAACCGCAAGACAGGTCAACAGACATTCAGTTACCTGGCATATCTCTATCGATGGGCGTTCTACAAACGCTGTAACTGGTATCTTCGGCATCGATAATCTGCTCCTGCTCAAACGCGGTGCGTTGCAGACACGCACCTTTGTACAAATACAGGACACCGCTATACAGGTCGTCATTGCTGGATACACATACAACCTGTACCGACGTCAGCCACCAGTAGCTACAAATAGCGGTCATAGTTCAGAAAGCACACAGACGCAAAAAGCGCTCAATGCGCCTATGGCCGGTACCATTGTAAAAGTACAGGTGCATAATGGTGATATAGTAGAAGCACATCAAGTACTGGTAATTCTTAGTGCAATGAAAATGGAGCACGCTATTACCGCACCCTATGCAGGCAAAATACAGCGCGTACACTATCCAGAGGGCGCTGTTGTACGAGGTGGAGCAATTGTAATCGAGATGGAATAGCCATAGCAATACGTATATCTATCTCTCAAGATGAAAGGAACAAACTCATGCAGGTAGGTTTTATTGGCGTTGGGGTCATGGGACGCCCAATGGTCCTCAATTTGCTCAAGGCCGGACACGATGTCACGGTCTATGCTCGCTATCCCGAAAAACCGGAGGTATTGGAAGTTATCGAGCTTGGCGCGAAACTTGCTCCATCCGCTCGTGCGGTTGCTATCGTCTCCGAAATCGTGATTACAATGGTGCCTAATTCACCGCAAGTTGAAGAGGTAGTGACCGGGCCGCAGGGTATTCTCGAAGGGGCCCGCAAAGGATTGATCATCATAGATATGAGTACTATCTCACCATCTATAAGCCGTAAGCTGGCGGAAACTGCAGCTGAAAAAGGTGTCCACTTCCTGGATGCTCCTGTGAGTGGAGGCTCTCAAGGCGCAGTCAATGGCACGCTGAGCATTATGGTAGGCGGAGAACAGGCGATATTTGAGCAGGCACGCCCGGTGTTGGAGGCCATGGGCAAAAAAGAAAACATTATTTATGTCGGTCCTAACGGCTCAGGTGAGGTTGTAAAACTTATCAATAACATGCTTGTTGGTATGATTTCAGCTGCAACGGCCGAGGCCTTTGTGCTGGGCGTCAAAGCGGGTGCGGATGTCGATACGATGGCAAAAGTCATTGGCATCAGCACTGGCGCTAGCTGGCAACTCTCAAATCAATTCCCACTGCGTGCGTTCAACGGCAGTTTCCAACCTGGCTTTATGACCGATCTACTCATAAAAGATCTGGGTCTAGCTCTTGATCTGGCTGCCGAAAATAAAACTCCCCTTGCCCTCACAACCCTCACACGCCAACTCTTTGAAAAAGCCAGTGCTGCAGGCGATGGACGTTCAGACTATACCTCCCTTCTGAAAATTCTGGAGCAGCAAGCTGGCGTAGAGGTGCGCAACAACAAATAGACACATTTCTGAGTTCGCGTGACGAAGCTGCGTTTTAAATACTTTTAGATAGAATGCACATATTTATATTTTTGTGTGTGACACGCAAAAAATATAAATATGTGCATTCTATCTATTAGAAGCCTCGGCCCACTATAGTCATCAGCGAGTGCGCCATCGACATACCAATAAAAAGCACTGCGGCTAATCCAAAGTAGAGCGCACCCAGGGTGATGCGCGTCATCAAGGGAACTTCATAGTATGCCTGTGCCTCAGGGCTGTCAGGCGTTCGGCCACGTGAGAAGAGCTGGAAAGCTGCCATCACGACGAAGATGAGCAACCATGGATAAAAGTTACCATTCATCCACAACCAGATCTGATAACCCAGCAAACCCAGGAAACCTACTATCCAGATTCGACGATCAATTGCCGCTAGCACACGCCCACCATCAAATGGCACAATCGGTATCAAGTTAAACAGATTCATGAAGAAGCCAAAGTAGGCCAGTGGAGCCCACACCGAGTGAGGGTGCGACTGCGCCACATAGAAGCAGAAGGATGCTGCAAGTGCGCCCGCTATTGGGCCTGCTATACCAACCTCCGCCTCGTCCTTCGCATTCTTCGGCATCTGATTCATCGTGACGGCCGCTCCCAGCATTGGGATAAAGATCATCGAACCCACCGGGATGCCTTTGAGCTTCATAACCAGCGCATGCCCCATCTCATGAATGAAGAGCATCGCAACCAGTCCAATCGCGAAGGGCCAGCCAAAGACAAGAGAGTAAATGCCGATAGAAACAAGGGCAGAGATACCAGCGGTACCAAATTTCAACAGGAAGATCGCGCTTTTGAATTTGAGCAACCAGCCACCCAGTGCAGCTAGCATGGCTGCTATCCCTGTTAATTTTTTGCGTGCACCACCTTTTTCTGCATTGTCTTGTTGCTCAACGTTTTCCTGTGCTATCTCACTACGTGCAGCATATTGTTCTATATCCTGCGGGCCACGATATTCATGCACATGGCTTGTATCGTAAGGGGTGTAAGGGTTTATCACAGAATCTGGCCCTACATCCTGCGCATGCTCTCCATATGATGAGCTTTCATAACCTGTATATTCACCATAGGCATAAGGGTCTGCATAAGGAGTAGGCTGTACAGGTACCTGCTGCTCACCAGCCGCCTGGTAACGCTCCGGGTGAGTATAATCTCTTTCTTGAGCACTCGCGCTGTACTCTTGATGCTCAGGAAATTCATTGGGGTTGCGATACACAGTATGCCTCGATTCTGCGAATAAAAAAAGTTATCGTAACATATTTTACCATATGTGTGAGAAAACATGCACGATAACTGCGCTAATTCCATGCAGGCAACACTATATTGGTAGGATCATCTACACTTACAATTTCCAGACCAGGAGATTGTTAAAAGCGGCATCAACTACAGACGATGGGTCGCTATCAGTATAAACACCAATCTGGCCCTGTTGATATGTTCCATCATTTGTGATGTCTACATATTTTTTGTTGATGTAAATTGCGATGGCGTTGCCCTGCGCTAGAATTGCGATGAGGTTGGGTTGCTTTAATCCCTTCACAATCGCAGATGAACCACCGCTGAGCAACGGTTTAGTAGCTGGCTTGCCACCATCTACGACATATTTATTCAATATATAAGTCCCATCTGTACTAATACGAAATTGATATTCATAGTCATTCGTGGCGTTAGCGCGAAATACGACTCCACCAGAGTGGCCGCTCATAACCATCATCTGCACTTGCAGCAGCAAATCGCTAAAATTCGTTGCGGAGGCATAGCAGGGAGAAAAGTAGCCCGGATTAGCCTGAGCATGATATGCCCCACCAGCAAAAGTACAATTTGTGTTTGGCTGCGTCACATGATCCCAACCATAGTTATCAGGGGCTCCGAGACCTTCATTCATGATAGGAGGCCGACTTGTAGTACTATCATAAAGCTTTTGTGCAGTAGTTGCATCCAGTTTTACTGCATATGCAGACGGGGCCGACTGTGAAGAGGTAGTGTACGAGTTGGATTGACTATTACCACCAGATACACCAGGATTAGAGCCAGCCCGAGAGAGAAAAATAAATACTCCCGCTCCAATAAGCACAATTGCCAGCAAGCTAGCTACAATACTCCAGCCCGCCCGACGCTTTGGAGGCTGGACCGGCGAGATCGGTGGCGGCAATGTCGTGCTGTTCTGAGATGGTGGTGGGGTGGTGGTGGTACATTCGCATAAGGATTCGACTGTGCACTGCTATAGGGATTCACATCAACGGGTAGTGGTGTCTTAGGTGATGGTGCCGATGGAGAGGTATGAGCATCAGAGGATGTACCTGATGCCCCATAATATGCAGACGTAGGCGCACCACAGTTGGAACATATCTTTGCACCCTGTGGTAGTGGCTTGTGACAAGAATTACAATCCATAATCTCCCCTTTGTCAGACAAAACAATCAGAGAACAATACAAAACCTCACCAATTATTGAGAGTGCGCCTTTCCTTCTAGATATCGACGCAGCAAATCTAGCGCAGAGAGCACAGCACGACGCTTGTTATCGCCACGACTGCCATGCCAGCCAGGACCCACGCGAGTGACGACGCCTTCAGGGCCCTCAACCGCAATATAGACAGTGCCAACCGGCTTGCCTTCCTGTTTATCGGGACCAGCAACACCCGTGACACCAATACTAAAGTCGGTTTTGAGCTGCCCACGGACTGCATGTGCCATCGCCCTTGCCGCCTCTTCGCTTACCGCACCATGACTATCCAGAATCTCCTGTGGCACCCCCATCTGTGCTTTCAGCGCAGTGCTATAGCTCACAAGCCCACCAATAAAATGCTTCGAGCTACCCGGGAAATCAGTAATCGTGCTGGCCAATAGTCCACCCGTCAGCGATTCCATTACGCTCAATGTCTGCTCACGCTGCTGCAATAATTTCCCTACAACACTTGCCAATGTATCGCCCTCGATACCAAAAACGTGGTCACCTAACAGTTCTCGCGCATGTATTTCCATCTCGGCAACATGCTGAATGGCCGCCTCTTTTGTCTCTGCCTTCGCAGTGATGCGCACATCTACTGCATCGCTTTTTGCATATGTAGCGATTGTTGGATTTGTGTTGTGCAGCAATGACTGTAACAGCTCTTCAACAGAGGATTCACCCAGGCCATAGACCCGCAAAAGACGCGTGAAGATTAAGCCGCCAGTGTATTTACTCAATCTGGGCAAGACTTCTTTTTCCCACATGCGATACATTTCGCGCGGCACACCGGGCATGGCTACAATGATATGACCCTCTTTCTCCACCCACCACCCTGGAGCTGTTCCAACCGGGTTCACGATACTCTGCGCAGAAGGAATGAGTGTTGCTTGTTTTATATTTCGTTCAGACATCGCAACAGTTGAACGAGCAAATCTTGCACGTAGATCAGCCTCCAATGCCGGATCAACATGCATTGTCTCGCCCAACAAAGCGCTGATCGCTTCACGAGTCAGATCATCCTCTGTTGGCCCTAAGCCTCCCGTGATTATAACAAGCTCAGAACGCCGCCAGGCCCGTTGGAGTATCTCGACAACACGTCCCTGATTATCTCCAACCTGGGAAACATAATAAAGGTCGATGCCTTGCGCGGCAAGGCTCTGCGCCAGATACGTCGCATTTGTATCTGTAATATGACCCAGTAATAGCTCGGTACCACACGAAATTATCTCTGCACGCATAAATTCTCCCGCTAAAATCATAACTTTACCATTTGAAGAGTATACATCATAAATAGCTCTTGCTAACTATTCGTCGTGCTCTTATAATATCATATCTCATCCCTCATCAACATATTGTGTTTAGCATAAATAGAAAATCAACATGTTGTGCCAGAAGGGTTGTATTCGTCGTTTTTTACGAGTATACTGAGTGACGGAAGGCAAAAATGAGATGTACCAGAAACTGCCTCCCATCGTTCAGGCTAAATATGTTGCTGACTTTATTTAGAAAACAGGAGTGCAATCAAGGATGCTAGAACAAGAAAATAGCTCGAAGTTTGATAAAAATAATACAAACATTGAACATACGACACAGTTGGACGGCATTCGCCAGAAGGTTTTCATGGATCGCTATTCACTGAAAGATCCACAGGGAAATCCTTTAGAGTTCTATCCTGAACAACTGTGGGCACGCGTGGCGCGTGGCATCGCGGCCGTTGAGCAGACCGATGAGAAGCGAGCTGAGTGGGAGAAGCTGTTCTATGAGGCGCTCACCGATTTTAAATTTGTGCCTGGCGGTCGCATTCTGGCCGGAGCGGGTACGGGCCACCAGGTAACATATTATAACTGTATGCCGCCTGACCAGGAAGTGCTTACAGCAGAGGGTTATCGACCCATTTCCGAAATCGCGATTGGCGATCTCGTGGTAACACATCGCAATCGTCTGCGGCCAGTATTACATAAGTTTGAGCGTGAGACTGAGGAGATGCTCTACATCATCGAGCATAAGACAATGGGCCATGATGCCTTGCGCCTGACAGGCGACCACAAAGTCTATGTTATCCGTTCAGAATGGGTTCATCAACAAGGATCGCGCGATGAGATTCGCTTGCAGCACGAACCGGATTGGATTGCCGCCAAAGAAATTAAAGCAGGCGATTATGTTACTATCGTATACAATAGCGATAAATGCTCTTTCGAACACGATAATCTCAAATGGGTACCAATCGATGACATTTCAGTTAAAACCTACGCTGGCATCGTGCTGGATATTGAGGTTGAGGAAGATCACTCGTTTATTTCTGCCGGTGTAGTGGTTTCAAACTGTTTTGTGATTCCTAGTCCCGAAGATAGCCGCCAGGGTATTCTCGATAATCTTAAGGTGATGACAGAGATTATGGCACGTGGCGGTGGCGTTGGTATCAACCTCTCTACGTTGCGCCCCCGTGGCTCGTATATCAAAACTGTCAATGGCACCGCATCTGGTCCCTGCTCCTGGGCGCAATTGTATTCAGTAGCAACAGGAGATGTAATACAGCAAGGCGGATGTTTTGGTCCTAACGAACGCATCGCAACCGACCGTGGGCTCATCCAGGCTGAAGAATTAGCCAATCGAATGGATAATGGCGAACGTATCCAGGCCCAAACGCATAAAGGTCTGCGTCCTTTCACGCATGTTTTCCGCAACGGCATCAAAGATCTCTACGAGGTAACCACCAGCCGTGGCTATCGTGTACGCGTCACCCAGGATCATAAAATGGGCGTCCTGCGTGATGGGGAAGTGGCAACGATACCACTACGCGAACTTGAAGAAGGCGACGAAGTACTCCTATTACTTGGCGAAGGCACAGAGAACGAGATGCCTGTAGCATTGTCATCGAGCCCTTATCTACGCTCGAAAATGAGCACCACCCTCAATGAGAATGTGACGCTCCCAACGCACCTCTCGCCGGAACTGGCCTACTTACTGGGCTATGCCTATGGCGATGGCTCTGTCATTCGTGGCAAGAAAGTGACCTGGCAAGACAATAAGGGTCTCTCGCTCGTCGTAGCAAACAATCAGCCAGAGGTCCAGGAGCGCCTGGTGACATTGATCCAGGAGTTGTTCGCACTCACACCCATAGTGAGCCCTGGCGATGGAGCTTGCACAATTATCAGGGTCTATTCCCGCATGTTAATAGATTGGCTGGAAGAGAATGATCTCCTCAAGCAAAAAGCTGAGGCGGTACGTGTACCAGAAGCAATTTTCAAGTCACCCTCTGCTATCGTCAGTGCTTTTATTGCGGGCTATTTTGAGGCTGATGGTTGCGACCGAGGTCACAAAGGCGGCTATGGCATTGATAGTATAAGCCTCGAAATGCTCAAAGATATGCAACAGCTCTTACTCACCAATGGCATCGTCTCGCACATTGCAGTCCAGGACCGCAGTGCCCTGGGCTGGCAAACTATCTATCGGCTCATCGTCACAGGTGCTCACTTCAAAGAGCGTTTCAGCAACTTCACACAGAGCTACAAAGATCAGCGGCGTGCAGGATATCGCAGCCATCATAGTAACTACCCAATAGCTGTATGGAAGAAGCTGGAGATTCCCGGTCGCTATTATCAGGGCCTCTTCGACGTCACCAAAGAACGCGTCTCACACTATGCACTCACACGCGTTCGCGAACGTGTACTCGCAGCCGGAGGCGCAGCTATGGCCGAACGACTGGAGGCGCTCCTGGGTGTCCTACCCGATGCTATCGTCTCCATCAAGCCGCTAGGCCCATCAGAGGTGTTCGACTTCGAGGTTGATGACGTTCATCTGCTCGCCGGCGGTGGTCTATACACCTCTAATAGTCGCAGGGGTGCATTAATGCTCATGCTAGATGACACGCATCCTGACATAGAAGAGTTCATTACAGTCAAGCGCACCGCCGGCAAGATCGAGCACGCCAATCTCTCCATCTGCGTGTCCGATGCGTTTATGCAAGCGGTCAAAGACGATGCTGACTGGAACCTGATATGGCAGGGCGAAGTGAAGAAGACGATTCGCGCCAAGCAGCTATGGGATCTCATCTGCAAGTCGGCCTGGGAGTCCGCCGAGCCTGGCCTGGTGTTTATGGATCGCTATAATACAGAGTCGAATACCTGGTATTACGAAACCATTCGTTGCGTCAACCCTTGCGTCACTGGCGATACACTTATTTACACCGATAAGGGACTATTCCCTGCCAGCGAACTAGCAGAGATTGGGACACCCATCAGAGTTGTATCTCCAGATCAAAATGGCATAGCTATACGCCAAGCAAGTCATGTCTTTCCGACAGGTATCAAACCAGTTTATCGCCTACAAACAACCGAAGGCTATACACTGCGTCTCACTAAAGATCATAGAGTGCTTACAACAGAAGGATGGAAAGAGGCTGGTGATCTCACACCAGGAGAAAAAGTTATGCTACTCAATGGTGAGGGTGCTTTTGGAGAGACCGGCAACGCTAATTTAGGTAAGGTAATGGGATGGCTAGTAGGGGATGGTTATATAAATACACAACGCGAAGGTAGCGTAACATTATCTTTCTTTGGTAGTGAGCAAGTCATTGCTCCACAATTTGTAGAAGCAGCAAATAGTCTTGTGGCAGCGACAACCGGAAAACGAGAATATCCGATTGGACCACAAAAAATTATTGATAGAAAAGAAACTCGTGTCGAATCAACACGACTGCTACGCATGATAGATCCTGAACTTCTTCAAAACAAATTGCAGGTTCCACCAACAGTATTTCGTGGTTCACGCGAAATGCAAAAAGGTTTTCTCACGGCACTCTTTACTGCTGATGGTTCTGTACAGGGCAGTATCGCAAAAGGTTTATCAATACGCCTTACATCAGTAAGTCAGCGCCTCCTTGAAGGTGTTCAACAACTTCTTCTTAACTTTGGTATCTACTCACATATTTATAAAGATCGTCGTGTAGCTAGCGTGCGCAATCTGCCAGACAGTAAAGGGGATTTAGCACCTTACAACTGTCAGGCCTATCACGATCTCATCATTTCAAAAGGCAACCTGATAACTTTTTGTAATCAGATTGGCTTCATGACCACTGAGAAACAGAACAAGCTAGACACCTTACTTGCTAACTATGCCTACGGACCTTACCAAGGAGATTTCCAGGCAACATTTGAGAGCCTTACTCCCGATGGCGAAGAAATGGTCTATGACCTAACAGAAGCAGAAGCACATTTATTTGTTGCAAATGGAGTAATAGCCCACAATTGCGGCGAGCAAGGTTTGCCGCCGTGGGGCGTTTGTAACCTGGGAGCAATCAATCTTTCGGCCTTCGTGCAAGATGGCAAGATGGATTATGAGCACCTGGCGAAGATTAGTAGGATTGCAATGCGCTTCCTGGATAATGTGGTAGATGCAAACGAGTACTTCATTGAGGAGAATAAGCAAGCTCAGTTGGGGACGCGGCGCACAGGTCTGGGAACGATGGGGCTGGCCGATGCACTTATTAAGATGCGCATTGCTTATGGCAGCCAGGAGTCATTGCCAATTATCGAGCGGATCTATGCAACTATTCGCGATGCGTCCTACAATGCCTCCTCTGACAATGCGGCTGAGAAGGGCTCTTTCCCCCATTTTGAGCGCGACAAGTATATGCAGGGACGCTTCATCAAGCGCCTCCCCAAACAGACGCAGGAGAAGATCAAGAAGCAGGGTATTCGCAATGCCGTCCTACTGACTCAGGCACCAACGGGCACAACCAGCTTGTTATCCGGCGTCAGTTCTGGCATTGAGCCCGTATACGACTTTGCGATGATTCGCCGTGACCGCACTGGCGAGCACATCATGTACCATCCACTATTACAAGAATGGCGTGATAAGCATCCCAACGATCAGACGCCGGGCTACTTTGTATCGTCGCAGGATCTATCGCCGGAAGAGCATGTGCGCGTCCAGGCTATGGTACAAAGCTATACCGACTCTAGTATCAGCAAGACGGTAAATGCACCGAATGATCACACGGTGGAACAAGTACAGACGCTTTATCGCATGGCATATGAGACGGGCTGTAAAGGCGTTACCTATTATCGCGATGGTTCACGGGATGCCGTGCTCACACGCGTTGCAGATGAGAAGAAAGCAGCTTCGGAAGCTGAGCAATCCTCAATAGCACCAACGCCAATGTTTGAACCAATCACTTCGATTCATGATGGTATTAAGCAGCGTCCAGCAGTAGTGCAGGGCTATACACGCCAGGTCATCGCTCCTGAAGGTAAAGTCAACGTTACCATCAATAGCGACGGCCAGGGACCTTTTGAGGTCTTTGTCAACGTTGGTCGAGCTGGTAGCGATATCGCGGCATTGTCAGAGGCACTGGGTCGTCTGATCTCGCTCAACCTGCAATTGCTCAGCCCATTGTCACAAACGGACCGAGCGCAGGAGATCACCAATCAGTTGCGTGGCATCGGTGGTAGCCGCACGGTTGGCTTCGGCGTGCAACAGGTACGCTCGCTACCAGATGCTGTTGCACGCGCACTTGAGATCCACCTGGAAACGCTGCAGACCGAAAAAACGGAGGAGACAAAAAATACGGTTACGCCTGCCCTGCCCATACAGATACAGGCAAGCAACGGTAACGGGGCACATACAGCGATGCCAGTAAACACTGATTTTAGTAATCTGAAGGTTACTGGCAACCTCTGCCCAGAGTGTGGCAACACGATGGTATACGAGGAAGGCTGCCGCAAATGCTATAGCTGCGGACATAGCGAGTGCTAAAATCGGCTTGATCTTACAGATTGTGAGAGCCCATTAGGACCATTAGTGAGCAGGATTGGGAAAGATAGCTGTCTTTTTCCAATCCTGCTTCATCTCTTTTATTTATCAGTGAGTCCAGCAGCGTAAGAGATGCCTCCCCATAAATGCGCCAGAAATAATGGCTCACTAAAGCTCTCCGATGTATGACCCAGCGCAGTATACCATGCACGACCACCTTCGAATTCATGATACCAGGCAATGGGATGATCCTTACCCATCGTGCCACCCTGATACGTTGTCTCGTCGAGGGTCAGTAACACATGTACGTTACTGCGTGGGTTCGTCCTGAAGTTGTACCACTCGTCGGTCCGCTCCCACTTTTTGGCAACATCGAGGTTGAGCTATGCTGCGAGTCTTCAACGTCGATGGTTGCATGCGCGATGTGGGGATGGCTTTGAAAAAACGCTCCCACCAGTTTTCCGTACCAGGCCCAATCGTGCTCGGTATCCGTTGCAGAATGTATGCCAGCGTAGCCACCGCCGGTATGGATATAGTGTTCGAAGGCTGCCTTTTGTTCGCCATCCAGGACAGTGCCTGTAGTAGATAGAAAGACAACGGCTTTGTAGCGTGCCAGGTTCTCAGCAGTAAACACTGCTGCATCTTCTGTGAAATCCGCATGCATGCTGTGTTGGCTCGCTAGTTTACGAATGGCCTTTATCCCATCTTCGATAGATGCATGACGATAACCTGCAGTCTTTGAAAAAACAAGCACCATCGCAGTCCCTCCATTGTTTCCCACTGTCATTACTTGCTGCCGCGCTAACTCATACTGTGACCTATTTATTACCAGAAGAAGGAGCGCTCCTCCGAGCAAACAAATAACAGCCAGGCTGCTAACTATAATTCTTCTGGACATGATACTCTCCACAAAATGATACTTGCACCTTGGGGTATATGCTTTTATAGTATCACATTCTTCTTAACCACCTCACAACTAAAACACGAATACCATGGCAATTGCATATTAATCTTAAAGCAGCCTGTAGAGCATATCTACAAACAGAGTTGTGAAAACTGGCTTGTTATAACATGTCATGTAGAACCAATTTCCAAAATTAGGTGTAATTGCCCCTGGTGGTCGGGGCGTAGGGAGCCACAGGATTGCACGATGAGAAGAAAAAGGATATACTCAAACAGGCTCTACAAAAATGAGAACGATTGAGAGAAACATGTAGAGGAGGCTAGATGGGTAATTCACAGGAACATATCGGACAACAGATTGGCGACTATCGACTGCAACGTCAACTCGGCAAAGGCTCCTTTGGCACCGTGTACTTAGCTGAACACCTTCATGATCATTCGCACGCGGCAGTAAAACTGTTAGCGCTGCAGATAACGAGCCGCAATGATCTGCGAGATTTTCTTAATGAGGCACGGACAATACGCCTGCGTCATCCTCACATTATCCCTCTCCTCGACTTTGGCCTCAGCCGTGACGACCTCCCTTTCTTAGTCATGGAGTATGCTGATGAAGGAACCCTCCGTGATCGTCATCCCAAAGGGTCGAAACTGCCTGAAGCCACCATTGATAGCTATGTACAACAACTCGCCTCAGCTTTACAATACGCTCATGATCGCCATCTCATTCATCGTGATGTGAAACCAGAGAATATGTTACTCCGACGTGATGGTACCGTGCTCCTCTCCGACTTTGGCATCGCCAAGCTCATTGAACAGAGCAGCTTCGAGAACCTCCACATCCAGGCAGGCACTCCTGTGTATATGGCCCCTGAACAGAGCCAGGGCAAACCCTGCCCTGCTAGTGACCAATATGCCCTTGCTGTTGTTGCGTATGAATGGTTCAGTGGAAGCCGCCTTTTTCACGGAGGCCAACTGGAAGTCATCCTCCAACATCGTATTGATCCTCCCCCTTCTTTGCGTGCACTTCGACCAGACGTATCTCTCCCAGTAGAACAGACCATCTTCAAAGCTCTAGCGAAAGTACCGGAAGAGCGATTTCCCACGGTCACACACTTTGCTCAGGCACTGCACACCGCACTGCAAGGGGACAGAGAACCAACACAGCCAATCCATACGATCCCCAACACCGGGGTTGTGAATCTCAATAGTATTGATCTTGCCCCTGCCCAGCCGACCGCGACACCTCCCTCGGAGGTAATCACTCGGATAGGTTCCCCGATTGTAACTCCTCAATCAGATGAATCCGCCGAAAATCTTATTGAGCGTGGCAAAGCTTCCCACATACAAAAGCGCTACAATAATACCACTCTACCTGTTATTCCCCTTGCCTCTAACGAGAAGAAGCTTTTTAAGAGCAAGAACGTCTTCATTAGTATATTAATCTTGTTCATCATCGCTGGCGGATTCGAGCTATTCGCGGCTCCAGCGACCAAATGGATATTTCTTCCCACAGTTAACCATAATATAGCGATAGCTCAGTATTCTCCCTCTGCCACTTCGGCAGCAAAAACAAGCATTGATACATATAATAATGCAGTTATGCAACATGGGGGCATGTTTGGCTTCGATGCACAACATACTCATAATAATCCTTATGAGCACAGTGTGAATGTTACGAATGTCTCTCGCCTTCATCAGGTGTGGGCTGCTTCTACAAGCAACTTCATTAGCCAATCCTCACCAGCAGTTGTTAATAATCTGGTCTACATTGGATCTGAGGACAATAGTCTCTACGCCTTCGACGCCGCTACCGGACTGCAGAAATGGGCAGCTCCTACTGGTGCCAGCATCCACTCCTCAGCAGCCGTGGCTAATGGTATAGCCTATATTGGCTCTACAGATGGCAAGCTCTATGCCTTTGATGCCCTTAGCGGACTACAGAAATGGGCTGCTCCTACTGGTAATAACTTCTGTTCCTCAGCAGCCGTTGCTAACGATATAGTCTACATTGACGCGAATAACAATCTCTATGCCTTTGATGCTGCTACCGGACGACAGAAATGGGCTGCTCCTACTGGTAACACTAACTTCTCCTTCTCTTCACCAGCAATCTCTAATGGCATAGTCTACATTGGCTCCTGGGATGGCAATCTCTATGCCTTTGATGCAGCTACCGGGCAGCAAAAATGGGCTGCTCCTACTGGTGGCTCCTGGTCCTCACCAGCTGTTGCTAATGGCACAGTCTATGTTGGCTCCAATGATAGCCATCTCTATGCCCTCGATGCGGTTACCGGACAGCAGAAATGGGCTACTCCTACGGGTAAGAACATTATATCCTCACCAGCTGTTGCCAATGGCATGGTCTACGTTGGCGTCCAGGACAACAATCTCTATGCCTTCGATGCTGCTACCGGACTGCAGAAATGGACCGCATCTGCTGGTGGGCCCGTTAGCTCCTCACCAACAATCGCCAATGGCCTGGTTTACGTTGGCTCCGATGACCACAATCTTTATGCTTTTGATGCCCTTAGTGGTCAAAAGAAATGGGTTGCTTCCACGGGTGATGGCATCTACTCTTCACCAACAATTGCCAATGGTATGGTCTATATTGGCTCCCTGGATCACAAACTCTATGCATACTCTTTATAAGAGAATAGCTTGTGCTGTGTTATTCGTCTGTTTTTGTGGTGAATGCGGTTTTTCTACACCTCTCCACTTCCATTTTTGGCCCTTATTTTACTACCCCCAATTAAGATGCGCTTGCCCTGACACAAACACAGGATTTCTTGACACCATTCTTAGTTCCAACGTATGCTATAGTGTACTTCATTTTGTGAAGCTTAATTCCATCAATATTTATACTAGAAGAGAGGTTCGATTTTATGAGCATAAAAGAGGCACAACCAGCTCAGATCAATTTCCATTTTGACCCACTGTGTCCTCTGGCGTGGCGCACAGCTCTCTGGGTGCGCGAGACACGAGCGGTGCGTCAGCTTGATGTGACCTGGCGTCTTTTTAGTCTCGAAATTGTCAATCGTCAGCCTGGCGTGGAACCGGACTATATCAATGGCAGTGGCTGGGCTGCTTTACGCTCATTGGCACTGGCACGACGTCAGCGTGGCAATGAAGGTATTGAAAAGCTCTATATAGCGCTGGGCAATGCACAACATGGACGCAAAGAGAGTATTCGCGAGCGTACAGTCGTTGAGGCAGCAGCCACTGAAGCAGGATTTGA
The DNA here is from genome assembly GCA_963850365.1 of uncultured Chloroflexia bacterium. Taxonomy (GTDB): domain Bacteria; phylum Chloroflexota; class Ktedonobacteria; order Ktedonobacterales; family Ktedonobacteraceae; genus Dictyobacter. The sequence goes on along the minus strand of CAWKKX010000071.1, from coordinate 403,274 downwards.
GGCCGAGTTTGTTACAACAGCCCTCGCGGATGATAGCACCATTCAGGATGTATTGAATGATCATGAAGAGGCGGTGAACACGCTACCGAGCCTTCGGCGTACCCACCATTGCTCTTGAAGGATCAAGTGTAGGTTTCTATGGGCCTGTGATCAATACAGTTCCGCATGGAGAAGAAGCTGGCGAATATTGGGACTACACATTCTGGGCCCTACACCAACCGAACCTGTTTGAGCTCAAACGCGAACGCACCGGCACAAAATTTGGACCGATCTCAGCCTGACTATTAGTTAGAGACCATCTAGTTCATGGTCCATATTTTACACATCGTGCGCCGGACACACGATGTGTAAAATATGTACTATATAAAGATTGACACGAGCAAAGCTTATGCATGTTTCTTAAGGAAGCGCTCTATACGTACTAATGCCTCTTCCAGTTTGTCGTACGCAGTACAATAGGCAGCACGAACATAGCCAGTACCAGCCGCCCCAAATGCACTTCCAGGCACAACTGCTACTTCTTCTTCAAAGAGTAACCTCTCCGCAAACTCTTCGTCGCTCATGCCAGAGGATGTGATGCATGGGAAAGCATAGAATGCACCGTATGGCTCGGAGCAGGATAGGCCAATACGATTAAGGCCATCGACAAACATACGCCCACGACGCGCATAATCATCATGCATCATCTGCACATCGGCCTCGCCGTGGCGCAATGCTGCCAGTGCCGCTTCCTGCGGGGCAGTGCCAGCACACATAATTGCATACTGATGCACCTTAAACATCGCCTCTAAAATATGGGTTGGTGCAGCAACATAGCCTACGCGCCAGCCAGTCATTGCATATGCCTTTGAGAAGCCATCAAGCAAGATCGTACGCTCCTGCATACCAGGCAGAGAAGCAATACAAACATGCTCAACGCCATATACCAGACGACTATAGACCTCGTCGCTTGCCACGATCAGGTCATGCTCCACCGCTAACCTGGCAATGCCCTCCAGTTCAGCCTTTGGGATAACCGCACCAGTCGGATTATTTGGATTGCCCAGCAGAATCATTTTTGTACGCGGGGTAATTGCTGCAGCGATCTCTTCCGCTCGCACACCAAAATTGTACTTTGCATAGGTTGGAACGGGAACAGGCACGCCACCGGCAAAAATAATGTCAGCCTCATAGGCAACATAGCCAGGATCGGGCGAGATGACTTCGTCGCCAGGATCGATAATTGCACGCATGGCAAGATCAACGCCTTCGCTGACGCCAACGGTGACCAGAACCTCTGTAATTGGATCATATGTCAGACCATAACGACGCTGCAACATAGCCACGATCTCTTCGCGCAGTTCCAGTGTGCCAGCATTCGAGGTGTAACGTGTATGACCTTGCTGGATCGATTGGATACCAGCTTGACGAATATGTTCAGGCGTCACGAAGTCAGGCTCGCCTACACCCAACGAGATTACATTTGGCATCATATTGATGATATCAAAAAATCTTCGAATCCCCGAAGGTTTGACCATGCGCACACGTTGCGACAGTATCTCACGCTTTACTATATCCATTATAACTTCCCTTCTTTTCCTTTTATCATTAGTTCGGCGATAACATCATGCCCAATCAGCAAGCGCATTATAAGCCCAGGCCACGCAACTTCTCAATAATTCCTGGTAGAGCCGTGAGAATCGCATCCACATCATCCTGCGTATTATTTCTGCCCAGGGTCAGACGTAAACTGCCATGCGACCATTCGGGAGGTAAGCCCAGAGCGACCAACACATGAGACGGATCAACGGAGCCGGAGGTACAAGCAGAGCCAGTCGAGGCCGCAAAACCTAAGAGATCAAGATTCAACAGAATGGATTCGCCCTCGACACCTTCGAAAGCAACGCTGGCATTGTTTGGTAAGCGATCAGTTGGATGGCCTGTAAGTCGGCTACGTGGTATCTTTAAGACGCCTTCTATCAACTTATCGCGCAAAGCCTGAATGCGCGGAATGGTGTATGGTAGATCATCATACGCTATACGCAAAGCGGCTGCAGTACCCACAATACCAGCCACATTCTCGGTGCCAGCGCGGCGTCCACGCTCCTGTGATCCTCCCTGCAATTGAGGCAAGATACGCATCCCCTGGCGTACATAAAGAACACCAGTGCCCTTCGGCCCATAAAACTTATGGGCGGAGAGCGAGAGCAGATCGACGTTAAGCTCCGTCACATCCAATGGTAGCGCACCAGCTGCCTGAACGGCATCTACATGAAAGGGAATCTTCTTTGCGCGGCAGATGCGTCCGATCTCTGCAATTGGCTGAATGGTGCCAATCTCATTATTCGCATACATGACTGAGACCAGCACTGTCTGGTCAGTAATTGCACGAGCAACCTGCTCTGGATCAACACGACCATACTCGTCAACGGGCAGATAGGTTGTTTTGAAGCCAAAGCGTTCCAGGTATTGGCAGGTATGCAAAACAGCGTGATGCTCAATTGCCGAAGTGATGAGGTGATTCCCCTTCTTCTGCGAGGCAAACGCCATACCTTTAATTGCAAGATTATCACTCTCAGAACCACAACCGACAAAAGCGATCTCGGTCGGTCGGCAATGTAAGACCTCGGCCACCACCTCACGAGAACGATCAATGGCTTGCATCGCATGACGGCCCAGGGTATAGATACTACTTGGATTACCATACTCCTGCGTGAAATACGGCAGCATGGTATCAAGCACGCGCGGATCTAGCGCAGTCGTGGCAGCATGATCCAGATAGATGGTACGCTCTGGCATAATGTCTGTTCCTACTATATTTAAAATGTCTGTTTGCTGTTATACACTCTTTGTAACTTGTAACATCTAGAATTATATCACACAACGGCCCGATATATTGCAGAGTAGCACACTACAATATTGAAGGCTTCAGTATGCATGAGTAAACACGAATAAACATGAGAAATTATAAAGGAGCCAACATTAGTGAGAGTCTGCTATTTTCTTCTTCTTGAAGAAACCCTCATTCATGCTACCTGTACGATAGCCAAGCAGATCAACAGTTACGTATGTATAACCGATCTTACGCAGGCCATCGGTGACGATGCGGCTCATTTCTTCCTCAATCAGGCGTGGAATTTCAGTACGTTCCACCTCGATGCGAGCAATTTTATCATGATGACGTACACGCAATTGCCGAAATCCAAGTCCGCGCAACAACTTCTCCGCTTTATAAACCATCTGCAGGGACGCTACATCAACCTTGCTCCCATAGGGAATACGTGAAGAGAAGCAGGCCATAGCAGGCTTATCCCAAACCGGAACGTCCAGCAGACGAGCAATGGCGCGAATCTCGTGCTTGCCCATACCAGCTTCTTTCAAAGGGCCACGCACGCTAAACTCACGAGCCGCACGCTGACCAGGACGGAAATCTCCATCATCGTCTTTATTCACACCATAAGCAATATAGCGCAGTTGATGCTGTTTTGCGATGGGTTCTAGTTCGGTGAAGAGCTCCGTTTTACAAAAATAGCAGCGATTGACATCATTTTTGGTATAGCGCTCATCTTCAAGCTCATGTGTCTCCAGCGTAATAAGCGGCACATTCATCTTGCGTGCAACGGCAATGGCTTCTTCCGTCTCTTCAGAAGCATAAGCGGGTGACGACGCTATCGCCCCCAGGGCGCGATCCCCCAACACATCATGTGCAACCTTCAATAAAAGAGCGCTATCAACGCCACCCGAGTAAGCGATAAGCACAGACTCCATCTCGCGCAAGATAGCCTGTAATTGCTCATATTTCGCTTGCGTCTCCGCATCCAGCACCGTCACACTCTCGCTATTCTTCTGAGGGGTATCTAACATTTTCATCTCCTGAACAAATCAAACGCAGGCGCTCTCCCTCCACCCTGCTCACTTAACTCCCGTCAGAGCCCTGCAAAAGGCACGCAACTAATCGTTATTATAACATCACAACCAAGCATCTCATTCCGTTGTACTCGTGCGTTATTATATGTAATAACAAAAGAGGGAAAGAAAGAACAACCGAGCAATGTCCAAACAACACTCGATTGCCGCAATCATCCTGGCCGCAGGCAGTTCGAGCCGTATGGAGAAACAACAACATAAACTCCTATTACCACTCGGCAACCGCCCGGTGATAGCCCATGTACTCGAAGCTGCTCTCGCCTCACAGGCTCAACCAATCCTGGTCATTCTCGGACATCAAGCCGAACAGGTGCGTTCGGCTCTCACCTCGCTACCCACAAACAACAAAACACTGTTCTTCATCGAGAATCCCCATTATAAACAGGGTATGAGCACATCATTGCATACAGGCTTACAAGCTATACAACAAATCAATCGTGAAGCTTCAGCTACAATCGACGGTGTACTTATCTTACTCGGCGACCAGCCACTTATTACAGCACAGGTCATTGATACACTTATAGCCGCCAGAGATGCAACTGAGAAACAGATTGTCGCTGCGATGTATAATGGAAAGCGGGGCAACCCGGTCATCTTCGGCGCAAGGCTCTTTCCCGAACTGATGACCGTTACAGGCGACGAAGGAGGACGCAGCGTACTTGCACAGCATCGCGAAGATGTGGCAAATATCGAAATAGGCGATCCGCTTGCCAACAGCGATGTAGATACCTGGTCGGCCTATCAGCAGGTCATAGCTGCATGGACAAAGGGACAGAAAGAGCAGAGATGAGATAAGAGGATAGGGAGGAAACTTGGATATGGAAACAGCAGATACTCGCAAGAAACAGGCTACATTCTGGCTTGAATATAGTCAGCAGTTATCAAACTCGATTCGTTATGTTGAAGCACTCCAGGCAGCCGAAAGGGCCATTGTCTTAGACCACACAAACTCAGAGGGATGGTATGCAAAAGGCACATGTCTGGCTATGCTTGCACGTTACCATGAAGCCCTGGCAGATTTCGAACACGCACTTACACTTGATGCAAACTATGTTGCCGCCTGGGATGGCAAGGCCTGGGTGCTGGGTATTCTCGGACAGAAAGAACCGGCGCTGCTAGCCGTCAATCGAGCCTTAGAGCTCGATCCCGACTATTTTGAGGCCCAACACCGCAAAAAACGTTTGCTACAAGCCTTCGATTAGCAAGAATATGTTCAGCTTCTACTGGATAAAGCCGCCACACTATCTATATCGGCCGGATGGCGAGGATTGGTTTGCTGCCCCTGTATACGTCCGGTATCGTTATGTATAAGCAAACTGATCGCATAACACGCCAATGCCGCACCAAAAAGATAGCCAGCAATCGTATCACTGATAAAGTGTACACCAATCCAGAACTGCATAAAACCACCCAGAAACGACCCGACAAAACACAGCACAGCCAGAAAGCTACGCAATACGCGATTACGTATCAGACGCCAACATAGCCAACACTCGACAAGCCCTAGAAAGCTCCAGCGCATAGCATGACCACCAGGAAAACTATTCTCAGTCTCGCCAGATTTAAAGATAAATGGCAGTTGAGAAACCTTACGTGCCCACACAACCTGTATGGCAGGAGGATCAGGAATCTTTGACCACTGTACAGTTGCCGCAGCAATATGTTCGGAGAGTGGGCTATTATTCAGTTGGGGACACTCTAATACGGTCATACCAGAGCGCAAAGTGGCGGGCAAGGGCACATGAATTACCCTCTTACCAGCCAGTTCAACACCAACACCCACCAGTAACAATAGAAGCAAAATAAGCAAAACACGGCGACGAAAGCCCGATAATATACAAATACCACCAAGAATACACACTATAACCAGGCTAGCCGGCGCTCCACCCAGGTTTCTCCACTCAAAAAATACACAGTCTACACGCGTAATTGGACGCAATAAAAGCGCACGTTCGACTTCCAGCGTTTGTATATCCATTACTTTCGTCGCATATATCGTCGAATACACTATAAACAGTAGACAGAAAACCGTACCTGCGATAAACCATCCATTGAATAAACGTTGTTGAGATATCCTATTTCCTTTTAACATGCACCTTCCCTATCAATACCACTCACAACAAAAAATCACCTTAGTGTTACATATTCTGCATCAGGCTCATTAAAATGCCATGAGAAATGCCGCTCGATTATCTGCTTTTCTGGATATATAAATATAAAACGGACCAGGTAGCCAGCATGGCAGATTCGAAGTGGTAGGAGAAATTGTAACGGTCTTATGAAGAAATAGCAAGAAAATAGCTAGTTGAGGTTAGATGAGTCGGGTCAGCAACGTTTACACTAACCCGACAAAGATGTTATTAGTACCTGACCTGAGAAACATAAAAATGCTACATTTTACTGGTAATCTTTTTCCCGCCCAGCGTGTACCTCTTCCTCGTCTTGTTGCTCCTGTACAGGCGGCTCATCGCGTCGGGGAGCCGGTGTAGTGTTTATTGTTAAGCTGTCCGGCACGCGGGGAAAAGAATCTTTACCAACCTGACGATTGCCAAATGATCGTCTTAGCCGCAACGATGCGGGAATTGTCAGGGGGCGTATAGGCCATGGCGTGCGTTTACTCGTCATAAACTGGTCTGCAGTTTCACCACGTGCCGAATGATAGAGACTGGTAATCACTACCCAGGCGGCAGCAACAAGGGGTGTAGCAACCAGCGCACCCACCGCACCGCCGAAAGGTCCAAAAGCTGTCCCAAAGAGCTTGGCAAAAACGAGCAAAGCCATGATCGAGGCGACAGGGTGCAAGCCAACAGCATGCCCAACGATACGCGGCCCCAGAATATTACTTTCAGCCGCCTGAATAAGAACGAAGCAACCAATAATAATAAGTGTGCGTGGAAAAGGGTACGGCAAAAGCAGAGAGGCCAGCACTGGCGCGACAGAGGCCAGGCCAGGTCCGAGCATTGGAATGGTTTCAAAAAGAAAACCTAGCAGGCCAAAGATCAATGCAAATTGTCCCAGCCCCGTACCCACACAAACAGCTGCCACCATCACGCCAACGAGAAAAGCCAGGATCAATTGACCACGAATATAGTTACCGACAACACGATTAAGCGCGTCCTCAAAGAGCAGAACATGCTTCTTACCATTCTCTGGCACAATGCTAAACATATTCTCACGAATACGCTTGCCATCTAGTGTAAGATAAAAACTAAGCACTGCAACAATAAGAAAGTCCAGGAAAGTATTGGTTATGATAAAAACAGTATTTACAGCATTAATTGCGGCAGATTGCGCAAATGCACTCAACTGATTTTGCAGTTGAGTCGTCGCTGCTCTGATACTATCTGCAGGAATGCCAGCTTGTTTTTGTAAAAAACCCAGGAAATTTCCATAATTCTGTGGGATGTTCCCAGCAAATTGCGAGATAGAAGAGGTAAAGGTTGCAACCTGATTAGCCAGCGAGAAAACGACGATGTAAACAAATGCACTCATAAACGCTAATACAACAACATAGGCCAGGAGAGTGGCCAGGAGTCGAGGTGCCTTGCCTTCTTTCTCCATATAGTTGACGATGGGCGTGATCAAAAATGCAACTGTCATCGCCAATAGTAGGAGGAGTACAGCTTCAATAAACTGGTTGAGCAACCTCCAGCCGGTCCACGCGACAAGACCTATACATATCACACAGATAAGAATATCACGCCTTCTCTGCCAGTTTCCCTGATCCATAGCTTTATCCTTTAAGTTTTGATAAGGTCAACTATGATTTTTGCATATAATTCAAAACAAATTAAGATTATCTCTGCTTATGATACGCGTGATCCCGCTATTTAAGAGACAGAATAAAGGTATTACTAAATAAGTTGGACATCAATCCTCCAGGTAAAACGGGTTAAAGACATTACTGGCGTTCTACGCACATGATCGTGTATACGTTGAGCTGCCTGTTCGATACCTTCACGTGAGATCATGCTAGTCCCCCTCCCTGGATGTTCACCAATAATAGCCTTGAAGTGAAAAAATAATTGAGTACTTACAATGAATGTTCTCGCAATAAATTATCCAGCAGAGCAATGATCTCCTGGTGTACTTGCTGCTGCGGTTGAGCGGCGTTGATTATTTTAATACGTTCAGGATAGGTCTGAGCCAGGGCAAGAAAGGTCTGGCGCAAACGGATATGAAATTGTTCCCCAGCACGATCAAAACGCGATTGTTGCCCGCGCTGGCCGCCCTGGTCGTTTTCGACGCTTGTACGCAAAGATACCTGCCCTGGATCTAAATCCAGGAAGATGGTCAGGTCGGGTTTATGATTTTGCGTCGCCAGGAGCGAGAGGTGCTCGACAAGTTCGGTGCCGACTCCCTGAGCTGCACCCTGGTAGGCGATACTAGAGTCGAAGCAGCGATCAGTGATAACAAGGGTGCCTGCGGCAAGTGCAGGTAAAATAAGCGTGGCGAAATGCTGTGCACGATCAGCCTGAAACAAAAATGCCTCGGCCAATGGGGCAATAGTCAGTTCGGGTTGGTGGAAGAGTAGGCGACGAATCTCAACGCCCAGTGGTGTTCCTCCCGGTTCGCGTGTTCGTATGTATGTAATTCCCCGCTCATCCAACCAGCGGCCAAGCATGTCCATCTGCGTCGTCTTGCCCGCGCCATCCAGGCCCTCAAACGAAATCAAGTATCCTCTGGACATTTTTCATCGATCCTCTTCGTAAATAGAGAAAGAAGACAGCAAAACTGTTTACTTAGCGCGATCAGTACGATAGACTTCGTAGTCCCAATCAAAGTGGGGTTTGGGCAACATATCCTGGGGCGTCCACTGCTGATCCTTTTTGCCATACTTGCCATGGTACTCTTTCAGTGTTTCGCCGACATATTCGAAGGTCAGTTGGCAGATACGGAAACCAACGGGTACATAGATGGCTGTCTGGGTATGATTACTTATCTCCATTGTCCAACGACTGATATATCCAACATCGCCGACGCCAGCGCAACGGCAGACAGAGAGACCAGAGCGAGCAACAGTACTCCGCGAGTACATTTTCGCGAGGAAGCCGTTGTGGCCTCCAATCACTTCCTGTGTGTGTGCCAGAATAGTTGTACCAGGACGAATTGCAATTTTTCCATCCGCAGATTTTCGTGCCTCACCCCAATAGCGACGGATCTCATCTGGCACATCCAGGTGCATCACCTCAATGTTGGCATCACCCTGAAAATACCATTCACCCAGACGGCAATCATATGAATTCGTACCCAGATGACGCTCATCAAATGGCTCGATAATAATATTGCCGCTCTTCATCTCTTCCACAATACGTTTATCAGATAATAACATATCAAAAATGCTCCTCGCGCTAGTCTATCTATTGATTGCTCGAGGAAACTATCCACACATACACGTTCAACTCATGCTATCAAGTTGAACGTTATTATAACCCATCGCAACCCAACAGAGTAGTCCCACAAGAAGATTCAATATCCGAGCAAAAATCTCTCACGCCTCTTCAAACTGCTCAGGTTCTTCGGCTCCCCCAAATCCCTCATCATCTTCTTCCACGGCTTGCAGGATAGGAATTGTGCGTACATGGTCAACTTCGCGCCAGATATGCTGCGCCAACGTGAGCGTTGCTGTTTCGTCGCTCAATGCATGTTGGAAAGGAAAGAAAGCACGATCTGAGCTATGATGATGTATCCAGCGGCTGATAATGTTGATCTGGTCCACCTCGGCCTTGCCAACAACGCTGGGAGGAGCACCCAGTTGTGCAGCATAGGGCAAAAGATCATAGATCGCATTGACCATCGCTTCGTACTCATGAGGAACGCTACATTGCTGAATGAGCCGACCATGACGAATCAAGAAGATTTCGTTGCAATCTTCTTGTGCTGAAGGGTAGACGATAAATAGATTATTAGCTTCAACTGCACCTGTAATCAGACGCTGACCTATCAACACCTCATCCGCGCATTTGATAGCATCACGCAGCCAAGCTGCACGCTCAAAGTTAAGTTGCTGTGCCGCATCCATCATCTGCCGACGCAGACGGTCAAGCAGATCTTCACGTTCGCCACCGAGAAAAGCACACACCTGCTCGATAACCGCCTGATAGACCTCTGGGTATGCACCATCACGACAAGGTGCCGCACAACGATCCAAATGATGGCGCAAGCAGGGAGCCGACGGTTTGGCAAGTGGCGGTAAGCTACGTGTACACGTTCTAATAGGGAAAACCTTTTGCACGAGTTCGATGGTGAGATCGACGACGCGCCTGCTACGAAAGGGGCCAAAGTAGCGCGCACCATCAGCTGCAACCTCACGTGTAGCATAGACGCGTGGAAAGGGATGCAGAATATCAATTTTTATGAAGGGATAAAGTTCATAGTTTCGCAACTGGACATTGTAGGCGGGCTGCAATTCTTTAATCAAGCGCGATTCGACCAGCAGAGCTTCAAGCTCCGAACCCAACACACGGGTCTCAATTTCTTTTACGCTTTGCAGCAAGCCATCCATTTTTTTGGTATAGCCCAGCGGTTGGCTATAATACGAAGCCAGACGATCACGCAGACATTTTGCTTTGCCGACATAAATGACCTGATTATGCATATCCTTCATGAGATAAACACCAGGTTGCGCAGGAAAATTACGTTTCCAGGCCGGATTAAGAAAGAGGCTACCATTGGGACGCGAGGCAGCAGCGTTTGGAGAGAGCTTTGCATCGGCCTGCCATTGCCGCCCCTTCTGCTTTTCAGCCTGTGTGATATCACCACTCCATACAACAGGTAGTTGCAAGCGGCGCTGCAAATGGCCCAGGGTATAAATGCCCTCTTGTCGCGCTCGTTCGAGGATACATAGCAGTACTTCAGCGGTCACCTCGGCATCGCCAAAAGCCCGGTGACGATTACGCGTCTGAATACTCAAGTGAGCTGCCACCATATCCAGCTTAAAGCGTTTCAGGCCCGGCAGAAAACGGCGAGCAAGGGGGATAGTATCCAGACCATTAATGGGAAAAGCCAGGCCCAGCATCTGTGCTTCATGCGCTAAAAATCTGAGGTCAAAACCCAGATTATGCCCAACAAGCGTCGCCCCATCTACAAACTGTAGCAGATCAGGCATCACGACATCTGGTGTGGGAGCTTCATTGACCATGGCTTGCGTAATGCCTGTGAAACGTACGATAAACGGGGGAAGACTACGACGAGGATTCATCAGGCTCTGAAACGAGTCGATGATTGCGCCTCCACGCACACGGACGGCGGCAACCTCAATCACACGATCAGGTCCCGGACGCATGCCAGTCGTCTCAGTATCGATAACAACCAGATCAACCTCAGCAAGCGTGCGCTGTGTATGCTGCCACGCGGTCAGAGCCCAGCACAGTTCAGCGCCAAATTCACTGCTACCCACTTCTTCAAAGAGCGAAGAGCTACGCAACACCTGTCGCAAGAGTACAGTCCAGATATGTTGCGGCCCACTCGCTCCAAAGAGATGCTGGATAAGCAGGGCTTCAGAAGTAGGTACACCCAGGCTTTCTAATAGTTCATGCGCACGGCGCAATAATGTTGCATGTTGCGCGTTGCCTTCCCCCTGCGTCATCGCCCCATCCCTTCTCAATACCGCCATAAAATAAAAGTTAGATCATTAGTACGAGAATAGCACGGAGAAGATGGTTTTGCAAGCACACAAACAAGAGGGCTACTATTAAACCCATTCTATTGCAGTAACCAGCGATCCAACCACGCGTAAGCTTCGACGCGTATCTCTGGGGGAAAACTGTGACCCGCTACAAACGTATGTAAGCGAAAAGCATCTGGCCGTGCCGCCGCTTCATAGGCTACACTAGCTGCTTGCGCAATCTGACGTACACCATCAATAGGGAAAATACGATCCTGCGTACCAGCTGTCACCAACAATGGTGTAGGCGCAAGCGTGCTAATTAGCAGATCCATATCGCCCACCACCAAAAAGCCAGGCGTATAGGCGGCAAAGTTATGCTTGATACCATCGCGAAAGATCGTCTCAAATGTGCCAATACCGCAGGAACAGACGCCAGCTTTCACACGCGTATCAAACAAGAGTAGCCAGCATACCTCCTGACCGCCCAGCGAATGACCAAGCGTTCCGATCCGCTCCGCATCCACCTCTGGACGTGTGAAAAGATAATCAACCGCCCGTGCCAGATCCCACACATAGCGAGCCTGAAGTGTGCTACCCTGCATCAAATAGCGCATAGCCAAAAACTTTTCATAGCCCTCATTTTCAATAATGTGCTGCGTTGATTGAGACCAGCGATCTTTCTCGGCCTGCGAAGCCCGGCGATCTTCAAAGCCTTCTTGATCCGGCACAATCGTAATATAGCCGCGCTGGCATAGCTCCAACGCATAGAACGTATTGGGATTGCCAGTCATACCCACCGGCTCACTTTTACCCAGATGATATTCTCCATTGTGTTGGTGAATGCATACAACTGCAGGAGCTTTTCTGGCCAGGTTATCTGGAATCAACACATAAGCTGGCACGCGCACACCCGGACTGGTCGCATAACTGATCCGTTCACGCGTATAGCCTTCCGCCTTATAACGTTCTTCAACCTGCACATCGAGTGGACAGGACACAGGTAATGCGCCCAGGGTTTGTAAGAAAGCCTGGCGATATGCCTGCATACCCTCAACTTGAGAATGATTTTCCATGATAGACACAACCTTTCGACGCAAAAGATACGAGGCTCGCAGTCCCTATATGGGTAAGCCTCAGAGGAAACAGTACAAAAGAGAGATACACTATACGATAGGATACAATAAAGGAAACCACATGGGTTTGATCTATCCTTCACGCTAGAAATATGTTACTATTTCAAATAGAATAAAAGTTCTAACTAGAAAGGACAGGTACGAAAGAGATATGGCTGATCAAGACTATATCGAGGAACATGACGAAGACGCATTGCCACGAAAGCGCGTCGTATACACAATTCCAGGCATGAAACAGGCCAGGATTCATAAGGATATCACCTATAAGACTGTAGAAGACCTGGAGCTTAAGCTGGACATATACTATCCCGCTGAACACACAAAGGCAACGCGTCTTCCAGCAGTCATTCTTATCCATGGCGATGGTCCCTGGGAGTATATCAAAGATATAAAAGACAGTGGACAATATGTTTCGTGGGGACAGCTCATTGCAGCATCCGGGCTGATAGCAGTCGTTGCCAACCATAGGTCAACGGAGGGACTACACAACGTCGCGGGCGTTGCTAACGACGTGGATGATTCTATCTCCTATATACGTGATCATAGCAAGGCACTACATATTAATGGCGAGGTGCTCGGTATCTGGACGGCCTCAGCCGGTGGGCCATTTGGTCTGCGAGCAGGTCTCTATGAAACGCCACCCTTCGTCAACTGTATCGTCTGCTACTACGGCTTTACCGAGCTAAAAGCATATTATGATGGACTCTATGGCGAATCCAACGAAGAGTTAGCTCAAACGCCACCAGACTTTAGCGCAGAAGATTTCGCCGAGTTCTCAGCCATTGAACACATCTTAAGGCGTACCGGGGATGTACCCCCCATCTTCATTGCACGTGCAGGCCTGGACTATCCCATACTCAACCAGGCGCTCGACAATTTTATCAGCGAAGCTCTCACACAAAATGTTGAGCTCACCGTCATGAATCATCCCATCGGCCAACATGCCTTCGATATACTCGATAATGATCCCCGCTCCAGCGAAATCATCCAGGCGACACTAGAGTTCATCAAGACACATTTGTTCCAACGGCTATACTAACAACAAAAGGAGAATTTCACGGCGTATCCTGTACTTGAAATTATCCAAAAGACATACAATGGTTGATTGGTTAGACTAACTTTGTATAAGGCCATTTATAGGGCGAGATCGGGCCATCGTACAGCGAATTAATCCCAGGCCTCATCTCGCCTTATTGCATAAAATTTAGTCTAACCCAAGCAAGGAAATAGAAGTATTTACCATTTTTATATCGAAAGATGCAAAGCAGCCATTTATTATTTCTTCTACCCTAGAGCTTCTATTGTGTATAACTTTAGTGATATAATTCTTAAACACCAATTAGAAAATAAGTTAAAATGGAGATAGCGTTATAATAAAGGGGTAAAAAAGCTATGAGCGATCTTCCATGGTTAGCAAACCTGATAAAGTCACGCAATACGATAGATAATAAGCTCGCGACGCTTATCGGACATACTGCCCAGGCAGGCAATATTGGAGAATATATTGCGTCAGTCATCTTCAAAATCAAACTGGACGACACTGAAAAAAGCAAAGGGCGCGACGGTCGTTTTACGCAAGGCCCCCTCGCAGGACGCAGTGTGGATGTACAATGGCGAACGAAGCATGACGGGCAGATCAACATTAGACAGGATGCGTACCCTGACTACTATCTTATATTGAGCGGACCAGAAACTGCAACACCAGCATTTTCCTCTCCTTGGTTAATCAACGCAATTTTTCTTTTTCAGGCCCAGGAGCTACTAAACGCATTGCGCGAACGCGGTGTCCAGATCGGCAGCGGTACCAGTATCACCGGTCCTCTCTGGGAGCGAGCTGAGATTTACCCGGTGCCGCGCAATACCACCCTTGTACTCTCCGACGAAGAACGCAAACTACTTATCCTCTTCAACTGAAAAGCGTGCCAACTTCCCATCATCATGGGCTTCTTTTTTGTGCTCATGCTCACACCTACGGCGTGAGCATGGGCATGAACATGCTAGCAATAATTGCTACAGATATTTGCTTATCTGGCAATAGAAGTGTAAACTAGATAGAAAGTCGCAGTATCAGCGCAATAGATCAATGCAAAGCAGGAGTAAATTGAATGCTATACAGAAATCTGGTTGCGCTGGCGTGGTAAGATAATGTAAAATTTTATTGCCAATAGTCGGTCTGATGTGTTTTTTGTGGCATTACCACTTTCTATGGATATACAATATAGCAAACTTGAGCAGACTCATCACAAACAAAGAAGCTTATCGTATGAAAAACCCAACAGACGCAACAATAGACAGGGGCATGAAAAGGAGCTAATATGATTTTTTGTGGCCACTGCGGCCTACAGCTACCTCCTGGAAGTACGCGCTGCCCGCGTTGTGGAGCGTCAGTGGAACCAGGAGAAGTTGCAACAAGCGGCGATTTGCATATGGACGATGCAACCATAGCCGCACGCGCATTCGCTGCCCAAAACCAAAGACCTCCACAGACACCCCAGAACCAACAACCACTTGTACTGCGCGGCAACGACTACGGCACCCAGGACGCCAATGGAGCCACAAGCAGAGTAGAACAGATCAGCAATAATACACAGATGCCTCCAACACAACAAGTTAGAGGCAATACTTATGGTACATATCCACCACAAGGCATAAGCAATACACCCCTACACAGCAACAGCGGGTATCCCCTTCAGAATACGGGTAGCAGCTATCCACCTCAAGTTCCTTACCCTACTTACCAACCAGCCCCACCCTCCTATACCGATGTACCTCCGCAAATGGGCATGAGCTATCAACAATACCCAGTTCAATATTCAGGCCAATATCCACCTCAACATCAGCCAACGCATACCAAAGGACGTACAACTGGTCTTATCCTTGTATTTATCGGATTACTTCTCATCTTGAGTGCAGCGATACTATTGGCTATGCAACAAGGTCTTATTGGTAGCAAAAGGGCAAACGGAGGCAGTAGCGGAGGGGCAGCACTAGCGATAACAGCCATCCAACATACACAACACACAATACAACATACCTACAACTACACAAATCATTTGTATATTCACCCATACGTCGATACCAGCTACAACCCATATACACAACAACAAATCATGCATTATAACCAAACAACCCTGCAAGGCGGCACGATGAAATTCATCGTGTCCGTCAATACGCGACCTTTCCTCAAAAACCAATAGAATTCCCATATACGATTTTCTTGCACTCTGTAGAATAAGAAGAGAAAAGCAGAGAGAAAGCGAGAGACGTATATGCTAAAAAATATTCGCTGGAAAAGTGATACGAGCACCACGCTCAAATTTGAGCAAGCAGAACATAAAAAGCGCGGTATGCTCACAGTTCTGCTTTCTATCCTGACAGTTATCGCTCTTCTTCACTTTATTGCGGTCATGCATAGCGCCTATCCTACTGTCGTAGCAAATACCTGTGACCAGACTATTCGCAATGCAAATTACACCCAATATGTATCGATCACTAAACAACAAGAGATGTCAGCCGTGCAATTCACTAACGAACTCACAGGGGCACAACCGTCAGCAATGGTTCAGGTCACAGATACAAGCGCACAACATTTGCTAGATATCTATATCTATGGCTGCTTAATGCAACAAAATGGCCCCATCCTTACGTTGCTTTTTAAACAACAAGAGCTCATACAAGGAACAGCAACTATTACGCAGGCACATACCCTGAGTATTGGGCAGTTGGACACAACACTTCCATCTAACAGAAATAGTTTTTTGTTACCTTTACAGCAGAACATCTATCGT
The DNA here is from genome assembly GCA_963850365.1 of uncultured Chloroflexia bacterium. Taxonomy (GTDB): domain Bacteria; phylum Chloroflexota; class Ktedonobacteria; order Ktedonobacterales; family Ktedonobacteraceae; genus Dictyobacter. The sequence goes on along the minus strand of CAWKKX010000071.1, from coordinate 386,838 downwards.
GAATATACATGGCAAGATGATGCATTAAAGCAAACATCCTTTCCTGGTCTCTATCCCGTTATCAGCCGTAGCGAGGGAGAAGCACTACAAGAACAGGCCAATTATGACCCTGATGTGCCATGGAGAGATGCACAAACGACGGCAGAACAGATGGCTCAGGATCTTCTCAAATGGCCAGCCAATAGCTTTCACAGTACTATGATTGATACAAATGATAGCGAAGCACACATACTACTTATCCAACCACAACTCCAGATGGAGATTATTGTCTCGCTTGCAAAACTTGTGCAGCGCGACGCGACAGGTCTATGGTTCGTCACAGGTGCCCAAACGGCGGGCATTACATTCAAGCAAACACAACAAAATGCAACAAATAACTCCCCAATGAGCATCCAGGGCACAATCACAGAGACAAGCGACCGCATAGTAACCACACTCTTTGATCACACCATGACCCCCATCAACATCTTGAATAACACAGCAATACAAACACAGCCAGATGAGACATTCGCAGGGAAACTCTTCTACTCCAATCCATTTCCCAATCAGCCAGGACTGCTTCTGCTTGAAGCGTTCCCTCAACCAGCCAGCAACCATAAAACAATGCAACAGAAAGAAGTGGCACATACAATCCAAGCGGAGGTAGGGCAATTGTTGCTAACCACTACAATTCTTGGTTAGTGTTGTCTATGCAATTCAGATAAAAACGTGTTAAAATATGCGCTATGAATGAATTGACAAATCGCATTGAACGCCTTCAAAGACGCGTCGAGAAAACAATGGTGCGTCTTTGACCTGGCAAACAAAACAGAACAAATCAAAAAATTAGAAGACGAGAGCATGGACTCTGACTTCTGGTCGGACAATCGTAGAGCTCAGGCGCAGATGCAACAGCTTGGCGCTCTACGAGAAGAAGTCACAACCTGGGAAAGTGTCGCGGCGCAACTCAATGACCTGCTCGGTTTAGCACAACTACTGGAAGAGGAGCCAGATGAAGAGATGCAGGACGAGGTTGCACAGTCACTCCCTCCACTCGAAGAACAGGTCGAGAAGCTACAATTTGCCCTCATGCTTAGTGGTGAACATGACGAAAGAGATGCCATCGTTAGCATACATGCAGGGAGCGGTGGCGTTGATGCACAGGATTGGGCCGAGATGCTTCTGCGTATGTATTTGCGCTGGGCTGAGCACCATCACTTCCGTACCGAGATCTACGACTATAGCGAAGGTGAAGAAGCGGGGATCAAGAGTGTCACCGTCGAAATTACGGGGCGTTATGCCTATGGCTATATGCGTTCAGAGGCTGGCACCCATCGCTTAATACGCCTATCGCCGTTCGATGCCGCACACCGCCGTCATACTTCATTCGCCAAAGTCGAGGCTATCCCCGACATTGAGAGCGCAATTGAAATCACCATCCGACCTGAAGATATCGAAGTTGATACTTATCGCTCGACAGGTGCAGGCGGCCAGCACGTCAATAAAACCGACTCGGCTGTGCGTATGCGACATCTCCCTTCAGGCATAGTCGTTACCTGTCAGAACGAACGGTCACAATTGCAAAACCGCGAGGTTGCTATGAAGCTCATCAAAGCACGCCTCTACGAATTGGAACAGAAGAAGCGTGAGGAAGAGACAGCCCGCTTGAAAGGCGAACATGTGCAGGCCGACTTCGGCACACAAATTCGTACCGTGACAGTTCACCCTTATAATATCGTCAAAGACCATCGTACTAACTATGAGACTAGCGATACAGATCGCTATCTGGCAGGTGAACTTGATCCGTTTATCCAGGCCTATCTGCAAGAGAAAGCAGGGGGTGTCATCACAGCAGAGTAGAAAGAAGTAAGAAAGAGCCGCTTTACAGTATGTAGAGGGCTCTTTCTGCATTGAGGCGATGGATAGCCCACATCATGAATATATATACTATAGAAATGCTAATGATTAGACGCGAGCCAGTTCGCGTATTCCTTCATAACGTTCCGGGTAGCGCAGTTTACGTAGAGCTTTCACTTCAATCTGGCGAATACGCTCACGAGTGAGACGAAAAATAGAACTTACTTCATCGAGTGAAAGCGAGTGACCATCCTTCAGGCCATAACGCATCTCAATAATTATACGTTCGCGTGGATTAAGGACAGTAAGTGCTTGATCAATTTGTTGTTGTAAGAGAAGGTGAGATGACTGATCAACAGGTAGAGGGGTCAGATTATCCTCAAGAGTGTCAGCCAGATGATACTCTTCATCATCAGCCATTGGAGCATCAAGAGAAATAGGCTGCTCAGAAGCTCCTAACAGCTCCACAACACGCTCTGGGAGTAGACCTATCTCGGCCGCAATCTGCTCAGGAAGGGCCTCAATCCCCTGTTCTTGATACATACGACGGGCAACACGCTTAATCTTGTAAATCAACTCAACCACATGAACCGGAATATGGATACAGCGTGAATGCTCAGCGATTGTACGACTGATAGCCTGGCGAATCCACCAGGTCGCATAGGTACTAAAACGGAAACCGCGCTTGTAATCAAATTTCTGGGTCGCACGCATAAGACCAATATTGCCTTCTTGAATCAAGTCTAAGAGCGGCAGACCCTGATTCGAGTAACGCTTCGCGATGCTTACAACCAGGCGTAAATTCGCCTCTATCAGCCGCTGGCGTGCACGTGCATCACCACGTGAAACCCGCTCGGCTAGCAACAGCTCCTGCTCAGCAGTAAGAAGAGGATACATCCCTATCTCCTTCAAATATTGTTTCACTGAATCATCGACGGCTGTACGCTGATCCTCTACTTCTTCCTGGAACTCATCATCGCACTCATGATTGAAATCTCTTTCATCCTCCAGAACTGGCTCATCAAAGACAAGCCCCTTTGCGTTACGCTTCTTTTCAACGATTACAGCTACATCAGACTCAATACGATGCCATGCCTTGACTACTCTTGTCGTCATTCCAGGTACTCCTTATGCTTACACATCATAGAGAAAAACGGCAACCATCCCCGAAAAATATGCCTGCCCACTTGCTACAAGTCAGTCGGACGTGCCCTGCAACCGCAACACTCTTCCGACTGAAAGAAAAACTAGAAGAGTTCTCCCTCTCTTTTGTTTTGCAATAATCGTGCCAAATACAGAGAAAATATATTGATATTCGCAAATATTCTTATAATTCGCTAAAAAGTGCAGCACAAAAGAGAGCCAGAAAGAGACTAAAAGTAGTAAACACACGTCGTAAATTCAGTGATGATTACACTGATGAGAGACAAAGGAGATGAATATTTTTCCAGAAGTGAGGATTTTTACGCAATGGAATTGAGAGGAATAAGTTCAAGCATGTGAATGCTTGACTAGAGTTGTAACACCTGTTATGCTGAAGGTAAGAAGTAAAGGACACAGCTTCGGCCACTTCTCAAGTAAGCATAATAGTGGAGTACATCCTCTTTTTTGAGAAGGAAGATGAATATTTCTTCACATAAATGCTGACAGAGAAGAGGAGTTATGGTATGATATGTAGGGCATGGGTAACACCTGCTGTGGGGACGCGGATGCAGCGGCGGAGGCTCCCCCTCGGCTTACATTCTCGCTAAGCCACGTCTGTTTCAGAAAAAGACAGGCGCATATTACCTCCAGAGAGAAGGAAGGAGGCGATTTCGTGGAAAACGCATTTCCCCGGTGTCGCAAGTGTAGTGAAGGTGATCTGGTTCCGCTTTCGGATTTCGGTAGCCAGGGAGCTTCCATTGAGTACAAGGCATGGGTTTGCACCAACCCTTCATGCCTCTATAACATCAAAATCCGTAATGGTGATATCATTATTAATGAACCTATTAGTGATGGCTCACTCCACACGTATCGTAGTGGTCGGCAATAGGAGTCAGGTATCAAGCACCTCAAATGCGCCTAGGAGTGGTAAATCCCACTTAGAAGCGTAATAAAGAGGCAAAAGGTGAGTGCTTTTACTGCCTTTTGCCTCTTTTGCATAGGGGGACAATTGCTATTCACTGGTATAATAGTGACCAATGGGGTAGTGATTGTAGTCCCTCTATTTGCTATTGTAGAAGAGATTAGGTTATAACATCTTATATAGCATATACTATTAAGGAGTCAATGCTGACGTGTTCAATCGATTCTTTGGGCAGAACCCTCAAGAAGATCCGAAACGCGATTCAGGTTCTAATAATGAGCAGAACGGGGAGAGTGCTGCGCCCGAACGCCGTTTCAATTTTCTGAGTCGCACCCGTCAACTTTTTAGTCGGCTGGGCAATACTGTTCAGGAGACCGACACTATAACAGATAGCCTGTGGGATGAGATGGAAGAGTCACTGTTGGGGGCTGATGTAGGACCAAGCACGACGCTATGGCTCATTGAGCGCCTGCGCCAACGCATGCGCGATGAAAATATGCATACAGGCTCGCAGGTACAGCAAGCTCTGCGTGAAGAGCTCGTTACACTCCTCGGCAAGTCGTCTTCTATTCGTTTTTCCACGAAATCTCCTCTAACAGTTATCCTGATCATCGGGGTCAATGGCTCTGGGAAGACTACCAGCATTGCAAAAATGGCGCATCGCTTCAAGCAAGAAGGGCACCACGTGATGCTGGCTGCTGGCGATACCTTTCGTGCTGCTGCCATCGACCAACTGCAGGAGTGGGGAAGACGCATTGATGTACCCGTTATCAGCCAGAATCCAGGCTCGGACCCTGGTGCGGTCGTCTTTGATTCCATTCAAGCTGCAACTACACGTGGTTGCGATGTCTTGATTGTCGATACTGCTGGTCGTCTCCATACAAAATCTAATCTGATGGACGAGTTAAAGAAAATTAATAAAGTGATTCGGAAATTCATCCCTGATGGCCCACATGAACTACTCATGGTAATCGATGCTACAAGTGGTCAAAACGCCCTTTTACAGGCCAGGAAATTCGCAGAGGATATTGGATTAACCGGGGTGATTATCACAAAATTGGATAGTACGGCGAAAGGTGGCTTTGCTTTCGCGGTCGCCGACGATTTAGGGGTACCAATCAAGTATATTGGTACGGGAGAAAAAGTCGAAAACCTGCTTCCTTTTGAGCCACAAAATTTCGTAGCAGCACTCTTCGCACAAGATTAATTGGGAGGTTCATTATGGCAAAAGAAGCGTCTGTTCCACTTACCAGGCAATCCTCCTCTTCTAACGAGGCGAAGCCAAAATTGCCGGATATGGGAAATATCGCTACTAAATGTCTAAAATGTAAAGAGATTTTATATAATCGCGATTGGGAAAAAAATCTAAAGGTGTGTTCGCGCTGCAACTATCACTTCAAAATAAATGCCAATGAGCGTATAGAACTTTTAGTTGATCCAGGCAGCTTTGTTGAGGTAGATGCCAACATTATATCTGTTGATCCCCTCCATTTCACTATCCAGCCACCCTCGTACCCCGATAAGCGTACCTACGTAGAGAAACTCAAAGAGGAACGCAACAAAACAGGGATCAACGAAGCGGTGGTGATCGGCCATGCAACAATCGAGAAGAAGCCTCTCGCTCTGGCGGTCATGGACCCATATTTTATCGCGGGCACGATGGGTTCTGTAGTGGGAGAGAAAATTACGAGGGCGATAGAGATTGGTATTGCACAACGCATACCTGTCCTTATTGCATCAACCTCGGGTGGAGCACGTATGCAGGAAGGACTGTATTCGCTGATGCAGATGGCAAAGACCTCGGCGGCACTTGCCAAGCTGGGCGAGGCAAACATTCCATATTTTAGCCTGCTCACTGACCCCACAACTGGAGGCGTTTCAGCTAGTTTCGCAATGTTGGGCGATGTAATTATCGCCGAACCTGGTGCTCTGGTCTGTTTTACTGGCCCACGTGTCATCGAACAGTTTATGCACATCAAACTTCCAGAAGGTACGGTCAACTCTGAATTTAGCCTTCAGCATGGTATGATTGATGCGGTCGTACACCGACGCGATTTGCGACAAACGTTAGCACGGCTTCTCCGTTTGTACTCGTAAAACATGATTGAGGTGTAGATTTTTTATGACGAAAAGATACGGCGCAATGGCAATGCGATGGAGAAGGGAAAGAGATGGCCTACGATTTGGATTTTGAGAAGCCGCTGGCTGAGCTAGAAAAAAAGATTACTACACTGCAACGCAAAGGCGAACGCCTGAAAGCAGAGGAACAGGTACAGTTACAGGAGGCGGAACACGAGCTACGTCAGCGTACGGAAGAAATCTATAAGAAGCTTACTTCCTGGCAAACTGTAGCGGTGGCGCGTCACAAAGATCGACCCTATTCGGCGGACTATATCCGCCTGATGTGCGATGAGTTCTTTGAGTTGCATGGTGACCGATCCTTTGGAGATGATCACGCGATTATGGCTGGACCCGCCAAACTTGATGAGCAGACGGTGATGCTGGTCTGCCATCAAAAAGGCCGCGAGATGAAAGAGAAGCAGCATCGCAACCTGGGTATGCCCCACCCCGAAGGGTATCGCAAAGCGTTTCGTTTGATGCAACAGGCTGAGAAATTTGGCATGCCCATTATTACGCTGATTGATGCAGCTGGCGCTTCTCCTGGTCTGGTCGATGAGGAACGCGGACAAGCAGAGGCTATTGCCGCAACACTTTATTTAATGCCCCGACTGCGTGTTCCGATTATCGCGACTATCATTGGAGAGGGCGGTAGCGGCGGCGCACTGGCCATCGGAATCGCGGACCGCGTGTTAATGCTTGAGCATAGCATTTACATGGTTGCTGCACCGGAGGCAGCGGCCTCGATTATCTGGCGTAATTCGGCTTTCGCTTCATACGCTGCCGAAGGGATGCGTGTCAGTGCACGTGAGTTATTACCACTTGGTTTAATTGATGAGGTCTTACCCGAACCCTTAGGCGGGGCACATCGCAATTATCATCAGATGGCACAAACGCTCAAGGCCACACTACTCAAAAATCTGGCAGAAATCAAGCAGATGCCAACCGAGGAGATGCTAGAGAAACGCTACCAGAAGTTCAGAATTATCGGCAAATATGCCTACCTGGAAGCAGAGAAACCCCAGGTCTCCGAAGTATCTTAGAGAGCGTTTTTTTTCTTGATTTAAGATCTCGAAGAGAATCAGCATGAGCCTACGTTCACAGTCTGCTGTTCTCTCCGAGGATCGCTACTCAAGCCTATATTTCAGCAGCTACATTTTCTGTATCAGGTACCATGTCGAACGGAATCGCGACTGGTGAGGCCCACGAAGTTGCCCATCCTGCCTTACGAACAGCCAGGACACGCAATACCACCAGCACCCCAAAGGCTAGCAGCGCCAGCGCCGCCCAACCAAGCGCATAAGAACCTATCGCCTGCTTGAAACTACCGAGAATCAGTGGCAGAAAGAAACCACCCAGACCACCAAAAGCACCTACAATACCGGTTGCCACACCAATCTCAGCACGGAAACGCTGCGGCACCAATTGGAATACCGAGCCATTCCCCATACCAAGACACATCACCCCCACAACAATAAGCACTGCCATAAAGGCAAACGGTAGTAAAAGAGCTGCAATTGCATATATAAGTCCCACAATACCTAGCAAGACCGTAAGCATGCGTACACCACCAAACCTATCCGCCAAGTAACCTCCAAAAGGACGGAAGGTGCTACCCATAAAAGTGGCTAGCGCCGTTATATAGCCCGCATTAATCGAGCTCAATGCATATTGATTATGGAAGAACAGGGGCAAGAAGCTCCCAAGCCCAACAAAACCGCCGAAAGTAACGCTATAGAGCAAGCAAAACCACCACAGGTCCCCTTTTTTCAAGATATACCAATACTCAGAGACCGACTCGACAGCAGGACGCTCAGGGCTATCTTTAGCCAGCAGAACAAATGCAAACAATACTAATGCCAGCGGGATTGCAGTAATGCCAAGGACAACATGCCATCCATATGTCTTTGCAAGCGAAGGTGCAAGCAGGTTAGCAAAGACCACACCCATATTGCCGGCAGCTGCCACTCCCATGACCAGGCCCTGCTTGGATGGCGGATACCAATGGCTAGCAAGGGGCAAGGCAACGGCAAAAGATGCACCACCAACTCCTAACATTAAGCCGATACAGATAATGATCGGGAAATTGACCGGTATCAACCATCCTGCAATCAATGGGATGAAGAGGAAAAGCAACATGAGCGTGCCAACACGCTTCCCTCCGAAGCGATCAGCTAATAACCCCATAGGGATACGCATAAGAGAACCACTAAGAGTTGGGGTCGCAACCATTACAGTCTGCAGGAAAGGGTTTAGATGTAGGCTTTGCGTGACTGGCACGCTAAGAGCCCCTAATAAAACCCAGATGGTAAAGCACATATCAAAGTGCAGAAATGATGCAAAAACTGTCGCTTTTGAACCAGGGCGTGTATCCGCACTCGATGGCATAAATGGCATATGTTACCTCCTTACATAAATAAGCACAAAAATGCTTTTCCAACACTACAAACATTTACGCGAGACATATATTCAGCGAGAGTTTTGATGAGATGGCCCATCTTAGGATGCTCGGGAATAACATGAGGCGTTACTCCATAACTATGTAGCACTCCTGTACAAGTCGGGCCGATGGATGCTACTATTGTTTTTGATTGCAAAGCATCAGCCAATTCCGCCGTTAAAGAAAGTTCCTCGGCAATCAAAAATAGGTGCCGCACCTGTATCTGACTGGTAAAAACAATCGCGTCTACATGTCGGGCAATGATGTCCCTGACGAGGGTCCGTAACGGTTCTATATCATCGGGCAAGAGCCACTCATACAAACACAACTCTTCAACATCGGCTCCTTTCTCGCGCAGAAATTGAGTGACAAGCGTATTACGCTCACCATAATGCACAACTCCTACAGATGTCCCCATTAAGCGGAGCGGCTCCAGGACTTCAATCAGCTCTGTCGAAGTATGAGGTTCACGGGCGCTCGCCGCAATGGGCACATCATAACGCTTGAGCACAGCCGATGGCTTCGGACCACGACACACAACCGTAACATTGTGTAGCGCGGTAAGTAATTCCTCCACACGCTGTAGCTTCTCTGCCTCGCCGATGAGTTCTTTGACGCCAACGCCAGTAAAGAATACAACGGTTTGTAGCGATGAATTTGATAAGTGGTCGATGAAGGCGGAGACGGGCCGGGCACTATCTACAGCGGCCTCGCGTACAGCTGGCACACTGAAAGAGTTGCCTCCCTGGCGGCGAATGAGATCGGCCATTTCACTGCTCATACGAGCCTCTAAAACGGCAATACGCGCATTCTTAAACGTCACAATAGCTCTCCTACTCTACCACTTTTGAAAAAGCTCGCTCTTATTCAGCAAAGTCCAGCAAGACATCACCAGTCGGGCTAATAGATACGGGATATGTTTTGAGTGCTGCGCATGCATTTCCGGCTGGCTTCACCAGTCGCCAGGTTAAACTTGAATGCATGCAGGGGGCACACGACTTTTCCATCGCCCACGATGCCATCTGCAAGTGGGCCAGATCGATGCGTACAATTAGCCTGAGTGGCAAACACTTCGTTCTTACGCGTACGAAAGATAGCTATAGAAGTATCGCCAATTAAAAACGAGCGCCCTTCTCCAAGTGGAAGTCTGGTTATAGGGCCGAGATTATAAAGTACGCGGCCCGGTGTCATCATTATACTCATATGGTATCTGCTCCTCTTGTAAGATGTAAAGTATCGTTTACGATACAACTATGAAACAACGACTTTGCCAACAGGTCGTAGCGCATTCTCAAATTGTGCAATTGTCATAGGCATGGTCGCCTCCTGCCACGGATCGACATAGGCATCGACGGCGGACTGAATCGCTTGATCCAGGTGCTGGCAAATGCCTTCTGTGTCCTCGACAAGGATCTGGCGCAGGCGCTCAATTCCCATTCGCTCCACAAGCCCATAGCTCCGTTCCAGGTATTTTGCATGCTCACGATAGTACTGCATAAAGCGACCCATATAGAGCAGTACCTCATCATGCGTATCCACCACACACAATACATCTGCTTTGCGCACCGATGCCCCAGCTGCTCCACCGATATACACCTCCCATTTACCGCCTTCTATAGCCACGGCACCTATATCCTTGATCGTGGCTTCCGCGCAGTTACGTGGGCAACCAGAGACGGCCAGTTTCATTTTATGGGGCGACTCGATGCCCTGGTAGCGCTTCTCCACCTTAATACCAAGCGCGGTACTATCGCCGACACCATAGCGGCAGAATTCAGTGCCAAGGCAGGTCTTACAGGTACGAAAACTCTTTGTATAGGCATGACCAGATGGCATACCCAGGTCGTTCCATACAGCTGGCAGTTGCTCTTTTGGAATCCCGACGAGATCAATACGTTGGCCACCTGTGAGCTTCACCATCGGCACATTATATTTTTCAGCGACATCGGCGATGCGACGTAGTTCTTGCGCAGAGGTAACACCGCCATAGATGCGCGGAATGACGCTAAAAGTTGCATCCTTCTGAATATTGGCATGAACACGATCATTGATGAAGCGTGCATCGCGCTCATCCTCATAGTGCTTGCCCCAGATCGTTTTCAAGAGCGAGGAGAGCCCCGCCTTACTCCCTACGTCTTCTTTTCCCTCGGCCAGCACACGAAAGACAGCCGAGACGCTGCGCAGGTTCTGTTCTTTGATCGCCTTGATCAACTCAGGTTTGGTCAGTGGAACACCAGGTACATAGTAGTGAATAGATGGGTCATCCACAGCATGGCCATCAGAGGCAATATCGAGTAGCGCTTTGACTTGCGACATACACGAGCCACATCCAGTCCCAGCGCGTGTGGCATCACACAACATTTTCAGGCTACGCTTACCACTCTTCACCGCACTTACAATCTTGCCTTTAGATACGCCATTACAATTGCAGATCTGTGCATCATCAGGCATATCGGCAATGTCCAATACCTTGCTCTCGCTCGATAAAGGGAAGAGAAGCTCGGCACGATTCACTGGCAGCGCCTCGCCACGGTCAAAGAGCTGGCGCACACGAGGAGTCATCGCATCATCACCTAACAGGATAGCGCCTACAAGACGGCCTTCACGAACCAACAATTTTTTATAGACGCCCCGTGCAGGCTCAGAATAGACCACAATCTCATCATCATCATCAACCTGCTCTTTCTCACCCATAACCGCCAGTTCGACGCCTGCAACCTTGAGCTTTGTTGATTCACGCGAGCCCTCATAGAGCATCTGGGTTTGATCGTTCATGAGGCGCTCGGCCAGGCACTGCGCTTGTTCCCATATAGGAGCAACCAGCCCGTACGTGCGACCACGATGTTGCGTACACTCACCAAGCGCATAGACAGCTGGCACACTACAAGAAAGATCATCCTTTACAATAATGCCACTATCTACCTCGATGCCTGCACGTCTAGCCAGGCTAACATTAGGACGAATACCTGTCGAGATGACGATCATTTCACAATCGAGCGTTGAACCATCCTCAAAGGCCAGCCCTTCTATTTGCTCATTGCCGAGAACAGCGGCTGCTCTTTTTTGTAGATGAAGCTGCACACCCATATTTTCAAGAGAAGAGCGCAGGATTTTACTTGCAGACGCATCAAGCTGAACGTTCATCACATGTTTTGCCACATGGACAACATGGACCTCTAAGCCACGATTCAAGAGGCCTCGTGCGGCCTCCAGGCCCAGCAAACCGCCGCCAATGACAACCGCCTTGCGCACCTGGTCCGAATGGTTGATCATCGCATCACAATCATCCATGGTACGAAAGGCAAAAACGCCGTGCCTGAGCATGCCAACTTCGTTGTAGAGGTTTTTCAACGCAGGTATATAAGGGGAACTTCCAGTGGCAATAACAAGTTTATCATACGGCATCACCGTGCCATCAGAGGCATAGACGAGCTGCGTTGTATGATCGATGGTATGTACACGATTGCCAGCATACAGCTTGATATTATTCTCTTCATACCAGGAGAGCGGGTTAATAAAAATGTCTTTTGGATCGTGACTGCCAGCCAGAACGCTTGAAAGCAGGATACGATTATAATTGCCATATGGTTCGTCGCCAAAGACTACAATTTCATAGCGGTCTTTCCCCCCACGAGCAAGCACTTCCTCTAGCAGGCGAGCACCCGCCATACCATTACCAATAACCACAAGACGTTGTTTCTGCATCGTGTTTTAAGCCTCCGTTAATGGTTCTACACGTTTAATGCGTACAGCACAAATTTTAAATTCGGGCATCCGGCTAACTGGATCAAGCGCAGGATTAGTAAGGCGGTTAATTGATTGCTTCCCTCCCCAATGAAATGGCACAAATATGGTATCCTCACGGATAGTAGCGGTAATTTTGACGGTAAAGACAGCGCTACCACGACGCGTGGTCAACTTTGCGCTATCGCCATCGGCAAGGCCATAAGCGCGCGCGGTCGTCGGATGCACCTCCACGAAAGGAGTGGTCAGTACATCGTTCAACTGGGCCACCCGGCGTGTCTGTGTGCCTGATTGGTAATGAGCCAGAACGCGGCCTGTCGTCAGGTAAAGAGGATAACCTTTATCTGGCATCTCAGCACATGCCTGGTGACGTATCGCAGCGAAATTTGCACGTCCAGTGGGCGTGTAAAACGTCTCTTGAAAGAGACGCGGTGTGCCAGGATGATCAACCGTGGGGCAGGGCCAGAAGACGCCATTGTTCGCTTCTATCTTCTCATATGTTATGCCAGCATAATCAGCCAGCCCGCCAGCACTGGCACGGCAAAGCTCAGCAAAAATATCAGCCGTGGACTCGAATGAAAAAAAGTTGCCCTTCCCTAAATATTTAGCAAGAGAACAGAGTATAGCGCTGTCCGTTCTTACATTAGAAGGTGGATCAAATACTCGCTGCCGCCTGATGACTCTCCCCTCCAGATTGGTCATCGAACCTTCTTCTTCCGCCCATTGGGCAGAAGGCAATACAACATCGGCCAGTTGCGCCGTCTCGGAGAGGAAAAAATCTGTGACAACTAAAAAGTCGAGCGCTTTTAACCTCCCCTGTATGTGAAGAGCATGAGGGGCTGAAACGACGACATTAGAGCCCATAATGAACAGGCCCCGCACACCTCCGTCCTGTCCTAGAGTGTCCAACATCTCGTAAGCAGACTTTCCTGGTAAGGGAATTTCGTGCTCCGGGATGCCCCAAACAGCTGCCATGTGTTGGCGGGCAACAGGATCATTAATTTTGCGATAGCCAGGAAGCTGATCGGCTTTCTGCCCATGTTCACGCCCACCCTGCCCATTGCCCTGCCCGGTGAGACACCCATAACCACTAAAAGGGCGTCCAACAAGACCAAGAGCAAGGGCGATATTAATATATGAGAGGACGTTGTTGACACCCTGGCTCTGCTGCTCTGCACCACGTGCAGTAAGAATCATTGCAGACTTTGCTGATCCTAAGGCTCTCGCCGCTCGCACAATTTGTGCCTCCGGTACTCCTGTGATGCGCTCAACCTGCTCTGGCCAGTAGGATGCAACAAGCGAGTTTACGCGCTCAAAGCCTTCGGTACGCTCCCGGATGTAATCCAGGTCGATCAGACCATCACGAATGAGAATATGTAATAGGCCATTAGCCAGGGCAGCATCCGAACCGGGAGTAAGCCGCAAGTGCATAGTTGCCGTGTTAGCAGTTACAGAGGCACGAGGATCAACGAGAATAAGCTGTCCTCCCCGTTGACGTTGGGCCTCGAAATACTGCATCAGGGGCGGCATCGTTTCTGCAATATTGCTACCAATCAAGATGATGACTTCGGTGTGAGCAATATCTTCAACGGGAAAAGGTAAGCCACGATCAATACCGAAAGCAGCAATAGATGCTGCCGCTGCCGAAGACATACAGAAACGACCATTGTAGTCAATCTGTGAGGTTGCCAGAGCCACACGGGCAAATTTTCCCAGGAGATAGGCTTTTTCGTTTGTAAGAGAACCGCCCCCAAAGACACCGACCGCATCTTTACCATACTGCGCTTGTAGGTGTTGAAAAGCTAAGGCGATACGCGATAAAGCTTGCTCCCATGTCGCGGCCTCTAATTCTCCATTTTCGTTCCGAACGAGAGGAGAAAGGAGACGCTCGGCGTGAGCAAGAGTAGCAGGTGCAGTCCAACCTTTCACACACATACGACCTTTGTTCACTGGAAAACTATCATTACCTGTAATTTGAACTTTTTCCGGTGAACCAGACAAATACATGCCGCATTGAAAAGCACAATATGGACAATGCGTCGCTACTGGAGCATGCACTCTGGCCTGTGCCGGTTGTAGAACAATACTATGCAGCAAATTCTTCCTCGCAGTTTGATCGCCTATACTCAACATAAGCACTTAAAGCCTTTTTGTATCTTTGGGAATTGACCACGCTGTCGAGGATTTCAGAGCCTATAAAGAAAGCGACAATGCTCTTTGTACAAAAATTAGGTATACTCTTCTGTTAGTGATGTGCAATTTGAACAAGATCAGTGTACATTTACAGCTTACCATGACGATCATTTAAATGGAACAGACGAAAAGCATAAAGTATCTACTACGAACATGGTCAATGTGCACAATCACCATGTCTTTGTGCTTCCATTATACTCCAGGCAGAAAAAAAAAGCGAGATTAAGAGAAAAGCCATCGACATATTTGTGCAAATCGCACAAATATGTCGATGGCTTTTCTCTTAATTTAGACAGTCGCCGAACAATAGCCAGGGAGGGCTCCAGAAAATTTGTCGGGATGGATGATCTGAGCGACACAGCGTAAACCCTCAACCAGGCGCGGCCCTGGGCGCTGCATGATATCTGTATTGATATGATACACATGATGCATCTTGACAGCATCAATATTGGCCCAGGTAGCACGTTTGTAGACGTTTTGGGGATTACCTCCATACAGAGGATCTTCCGTCAAAATTATATATTGCGGATTGGCCGCTATGACCGCTTCATCGGTTACTTGTGGATAGCCACTATTGGAGCTATCCGTATGAAAAATATTGCTGGCACTCCCATACTGCAATATCTGGTCACCGAATGAACCACCACCAAAGACATAGGGCTTGCCTGGTGTACTATAATCAACCTCAAGTAGCACTTTGGATAAGGCTGCACCCTTCACCGCCGCCTTGACTTGCTCAATCTGTCGCTGAAGTTGCTGGACCAGCGTTTGTGCAGTATCCTGCGCATAGGTCAGACGCCCGACCAGGAGTATCTGTTGCAACGTCTGTTCAAAGTTCACAGATGGTAGATCAACGACATGGATATCAAGTTTTGACAATTGTGCATCGTAATTTTTTGTCAGACCACCAGAGCTTAACACCAGATCAGGTTTAAGCGCCACAATCTGCTCGACATTTACAACACCATTCGGGTTCGAGACTTTTTTGATCGCTGCTAAATCAGGTGGATAGTTTGTATAGGCGTCTACACCAATCACTTTACTCTGAAGATTTAGAGCGCCTAAAATTTCGCTCATGCTTGCAGCCAGAGCGATGATGCGCTGTGGGGGAGTTTTAGGGAAAGTGATGGGTGTGCCGTAGACATCCAGTGCTGCAGTTGTAGGAGTCGCAATCACCCGCGTGCTCTGGCTCACTGACTGTGAGTTAGTAGTCTGTCCACAAGCAGGAAGTAACAATAATAGCGAGAGAAATAAGAGGGCAAAAAGGCGCGAAGAGATGACATGGGTATGCATAGGTTGTCTCCTTGAATAGTTGGCATGTTCACAGCGTTGCTTCCTCATGAAGCTTCTTGATATCCACTCCTAATCCAGCCACCATCAGGTAGACACGCGTGGCAGCGGCAGCGATGCGCTGATTGACCAGGCCCAGGATGTCGCGATAGATACGACCAAGCACATACGCAGGTACAATACCCAGGCCAACCTCATTCGTTACAATTATCAACGTTTTGTCCGCACCTAGTAAATCAACAGCGTTTAATAGATCATCTATTTCGCGCAACACGCCCGTATAGTACAAGGCACTGATAGCTGTATCATCAAGCTGATCCGCACCTTCTTGCAAGAAGAGCCAGTTCGCCAGCCAGGTAGTTATACAATCAAGTAACAGGACATCAGCGCATGTTGCAGCTTCCCGCACAGCATCGGCGAGGTGGAGTGGCTCTTCAATAGTATGCCACAAACCGGGGCGCATAGCCTGATGCCGTGCGATACGGTCACGCATGTCCTCGTCGCCAGCTACAGCAGTTGCGATAAAAGCCACTGGGCGATGACTATTCAGAGCCAGTTTTTCAGCAAACGTACTCTTGCCACTTCTCGCACCACCAAGTACAAGTACTAAACGTGGCATAGGCCTGGATGCAGGCAAAGCAGCAACCTGGAATATATTTTGATCATTCATAGTATTAATAGTACAATTTCACCTTTACTATTATTATAAAGAGCACGAGCAACACGACTTCTGAGACTTCTGCAATAGCACCATAAATATCGCCTGTCAGTCCACCCAGATGATGGGTAGCCCAGGCACCAATAAGCACTGCAACCAGAGTACCAGCAATCCACAGTATGAGGCCAGCAACATGCGCCACCAGCAGAGCGACAGCAAGCGAGCACAAAGCGGCAACAAATAAACGCGGCAAGGACACGGTCTGGCGAAAAGCCATTCCCAGTCCAGTGGGACGTGCACTGGGGAATTGGCGTACCGCCAGCACCATTCCCCAGCGAGACACAGGTAACACAGTCAGCAAGACCCACGGTAACACTTGAATATCCAGGCTTGCAAAAACTGCAAACTTGAGCAGCAGTATACATACACCGCCCAGGACACCAAAGCTCCCAACGCGACTATCACGCATAATCTCCAGTTTACGTTCACGTTCGGTGCCACTGAAAAGGCCATCACAGGTATCCATCAAGCCATCCAGGTGCAACCCCCCAGTGAGAAAGACCATCACAATCACAAGGAGAGCTGCAAGAACAAGCGGCGGCACATATGGGCCAAATATGAGCGGCACAATAGAAAGCAAGAGCGCAAGCAGCAGACCAACCAGCGGAAAATATGCACTGCCCATTATAAGGCGCGGACTGACATTATCAACCTGAAAGAGTTGCACGCTCCCTGGAACCGGCACCGTCGAGAGAAAACGTACTGCGGCAACCAATTCTTTGTACTGCTCAAGAAGCAAGAGGTACCAGCGCCTCCCCATACGTAATGTATGCATAGGCATTTGCTGAGACGATGTGGGAAAAATAGGGTCTGGCTCATCAGACATATCGATAATGGCCCTTCTGCATAATATTATCTTGACACTCTTATGGCTATACGAAACACCTTCCAGATTACGTCATTAATTTTTTACAAAGAATTGGCTGCTTCACCATAGTATATTCAAATATAGCCAATCAACAAACTGCAAGAATGTAGAAATATTAGTATAATGCTACAACCTCTTCTACAACACGAACAGCGGCCTCATTTTTTACAAAATGCAGCGAACATAGTAGTTTTTACTCATAAAAAGTATTTCCTGGTTAAGATTTGAAAACCTATAACAGTACATTTATCTACAAAAATACTGAATGTAAACGCTTTAGCAGAAGGCCGTGTTAACATGTATGCAAGGTCATCGATATTTACGATGCACCACAATACTTCTCTGTAAACCAGAGAGACAAGGTTATATATTGTAGTGCTAACAGGGTTAAGTCCACAGTAATATAGTCTGCTTTCCAGCGAAAGCCATTGTTTTCAGAATAGTGCTATTTTGAAAACTGAATAAATGACGGCAATCTGCAACGTTAGTTGAAAGAGGTTATTAGGAAAAATGCTTACAAAACCACAACCGAGTACAAAGCCAGCAGGCACATCAATGTACGTACAAAAAAAGGGACGCATCTCACCACTCGTATTTATAGGTGCAGGTGTCACACTTGTGCTCGCGCTCATCGGCATCAGTATCTTTACAGCGCTCCCACACACCAATTCGCATGCCGCCCCCGCAGCACTTAATGCCAATTGTACAATAATCTTACCGGCCAATCCCTTATCTGCGCAAGGACTGGCAACACCCTATCAACTCACTGCCACTGATGCTGCAATGGGACCCTGCAATGAGGCAAATGCTGGTCAATCAGCGTTTGCTCAGGCTGTTATCCTGGACCCGAATACTGGGGCTCTGTCTGCCTATGAGCCACTCGTCATCGACAAAGGAACAAAGCCTGCAATAGCACCCATTGTCCCAAAACTTCCCAGAAATGCTATCGTCGGCATCTGGTTTGGCGATAATGCGACAATTCTATCTTTGAAACAGAATGCCAGAAATGCTGGAAGAGCAGCTGCTACTGCTGGCCCTGCCTCCGAACAAGTTCAAAATGCCGCACAAGCTCAAAACAATAAACAGAAAACGCATATACACTTGGGAGGTCCGGGCATGCAAGCTGGCAACTGCGTCAACGGAACCCCGAACTCTCCCTTTGGACAGTTTTTCTATTGTAACGCCCCCAACTTCTTCCGTTCTGCCAACGCATTGATTCAAGCCGGCAAAATTAAGATCCCAGCACTCGGCAGGGCTAGCGATGGACAGGCCTGTCCCTCCACACGCAACTTTACCATAGTCGATATGGACCAGAGCGATAACGTCCAAACACAATACCTTGCCAATGCCAATGGGCAAACTGCTCAGCTCAACGTTGCCAACCAGGCGAAGTTAGCAGGAGCCACAACCTTAGGCAATCCCAGTGATAATGCTTTGGTCACCAGAATACTCGATCCAGCTCTCAATTGCACACCCTTTACCGTCCCTGACCAGGTCAACCCAACTGTCCCAACTGCAACGTTAGCCACTGACGAGCTGGTTGCCGCTGCCGATCAGAAAGCCCCTGTTGCTCTGATTCCTGCTCTCGACGAGATGGTGCTGGTCAATGGTCAAGTCAACCTCGCGAAGATCAACGCCTACCGTGTCGGTGTGGATCAGCCACCAGCTGCTAACCTCAATGGTGCCAGCACAATCGCTTACTGCCGCAACCTTGTAAACCTCTCCCCAACACGTTTAAACCTGGATAAGGTCAACTTCTCTGCTCGCCCATCTCCTGATGGTGGTGCCACTGCCAATAGCCTGTTTACCTTCCTGGCCAACCGTCTAAATGCTTCTCTTGGTGCTGGTGGTTTGAACTGTGTCGGACTGTTAAAAATTCAGAATCCTGTCACCCTTACTACTGATGGCAATGGAGTAGTTACCGCCGCTACTATCCTTAACAAACCTTTAGCTGCAAAATAATCCTAACAGCGCAGCTGATACTACTGCGATGAGGACAACAAAGGAGATAATCTCCGCTGTCGTCCTCATCGGATTCTGTGGAACAAGACGAACAGATTCGCGAGAGCCTCAAAACTTCCTCTCCACTTCTCAAAAAGCCCTTTCTACTCTTCCCTATTCGTATGTAGGAACATGATCGTCTAACAGAAAAGACCGCATTACTTCTTTTCCATTAAGCAATTTTATCCACGAACGAAGTCCTCATTTTTTTCAAGACATAATGAGCCTAGTATTTATTGATCATAAAAAGTAGTTCCTGGTTAAGATTTGAAAACCCTTAATAGTACATTTATCAAAAAAAATACTGAATGTAAATGTTTTAGCGGATGACCGTGTTAATATGTATACAAGGTTGTCGATATCTATGGTGCATCACAGCATTCCTCTATAAACCATGAAGAGGGATGAGAGATTACATATTGTGGCATCAGTGGAGTTAGATCACTTCTGTTTGCAGTAATATCGTCCGCTTTCCCTGGAAAGCTAATGCCTTCAAAATGAGGCCAATGCTGTTTTGAAAACAGCTTTAAAGACGGAAACCTGCTACGCTAATCAAAAGAGGTTATTAAGAACAATGCTTACAAAACCACAACCAAGTACAAAACCAATAGGCACATCAATGCACACACAAAAGAAAGGCGGCATCTCACCACTCGTATTTATCGGTGTAGGTGTCACCCTTGTGATCGCACTCATTGGCATCGGTGTATTTGTCGTAATACCGCGCCTCAATTCGCATGCCGCAGCACTCAATCCCAATTGCACACTGATCACACCAGCCAATCCCTTATCTGCAACAGGACTGGCAACACCCTATCAACTCACTGCCACCGATGCTGCAAATGGCCCTTGCAATGAGGCGAATGCTGGTCAATCAGCGTTTGTCCAGGCCGTTATCCTGGACCCGAATACCGGTGCTATGTCTGCTTATGAGCCATTAGTTATCGATAAGGGAACAACGCCTGCGGTGGCACCCATTGTCCCAACTCTTCCCAAAAATGCAATTGTTGGTCTCTGGTTTGGCGATAACGCCACCCTCCTGACATTGCAAAAAAATGCTCAAAAGGCTGGAAATGTTGCCACTGCCGCTGTCACCACCATGGCTGCCGCGCAAGTCCAGAACGCAGCGCAAGCTCAAAATAATGCACAAAAGACGCATGTCCATCTCCTCGGTGGTCAAGGCATGCAGAATGGTAACTGTGTCAACGGAACCGCAAACTCTGTCTTTGGACAGTTTGCCTATTGTAATGCTCCCAATTTCTTCCGCTCGGCCAACGCTTTGATCAGGGCCGGCAAAATCAAAATCCCAGCACTTGGCACGGCTAGCGATGGACAGGCCTGCCCTACCACACGTAGCTTTACCATAGTGGATATGGACCAGAGTGACAATGTCCAAACACAATACCTTGCCAATGCCAATGGACAAACTGCTCAGCTGAACGTTACCAACCAGGCCGCTCTGGCAGGTGCTACAACCCTGGGCAATCCCAGTGATAATGCCCTGGTGACTAAGATTCTTGATCCACTTCTCGGATGCAAAGCATTCACTATCCCTGACCAGGTCAACCCGACGGTCCCAACTGCGACAATGGCCACCGACGAGCTGGTCGCGGCCGCTGATCAACAAGCCCCTGTCGCTCTGGTTCCTTCACTCGACGAGATGGTGCTAGTCAATGGTCAGACAAACCTTACGAAAGTCAACACCTACCGCGTTGGTGTGGATCAACCCCGAGCCGCATCGCTCACGGGCAACGCTGCCACTGATGCCAACACTACTACTTACTGTCAGAACTTTGTCAAGCTCGCTCCTACACGTTTAAACCTGGATATGGCAAATTTTGCGGCTCAGCCATCACCTGATGGCGGTGCTACTGCCAATAGCCTGTTTACCTTCCTGGCCAACCGTATGAATGCATCACTTGGCGCTGGTGGTTTGAACTGTACTGGCTTGCTCAACATCCAGAATCCGATCACGCTGACAACTACCAACGGTATCGTGACTGCCGCTACCGTTCTTAACACGCCTTTAGCAGCTACAGCGACAGCGACTGCTACAACAACAACTACTACTACATACTACTACGCAGACGGTAACAGGAACTGTTACTGCGACACTCGACACAGGTGCTGGTACAGCCCAAACTACTGTGAATCTCACTTTTAACAACTTAGCGAACCAGCAGATTACCCTAAATATCACGGATCAGGCCACTGGCAAACAGATTCTTCAGCAACCTGAAAATACTGACGGCAATAGCGCCCTTGCTGTCACTACCGTAATTAACGGCCTGCAAGGAGTCGCCACTATACCAAACACCTGGGTTGCATCCATCACCGATGCCAATAATAATACGCTTGGCTCTGCCTCATTCGTCTCGAATGGCACCACAGCCACTGCGACCTTTACGGCTACGGCTGCTGCCACTACCGGCACCGCAGCCACCGCTACCGGCACCACGGCCACCGCTACTGCTGCTGCCACTACCGCTACTGGCACCGCAGTAGCTACAACTACAACTACCCCTACTGCTACAACAGCAGCAGCAAATAATGGTAATCACAAAAGGCACCATAAATAATAATGGTGCTGATGACACTGCCATGAGAGTGACTACCATCTTGTATGGAACACCACAACGGAGATTCACCCTCATGGCAGTCTCTGATAGATCAACGCCTTCAGCGCATCTAGTAGAGCTAGAAATAGTGTAGACTCACCTGGAAGATGAGTCTACACTATTTCTTGCCTACCTAACTAAGCAATATCCTTTATACGTGGAGGGAAGGATTATTCCGCCTAATTGTGCTCATCGACCGATGGCGGGGTAGACTGCAACTGTGCCACCAGCAAGTGTTTTTGCACCTTCCCTAGCGCATTGCGTGGAAGTACAGGAACAAACACAACCTGGCGCGGCTTTTTGTAGCTAGCGAGCCGTTCGCGGCAAAAAGCAATAATAGAGGCAGCACCAGGAGTACATCCGGCATTAGGTACGATCACTGCAACTACTTGCTCACCCATATCTGCATCAGGTAACCCTACTACAGCCACTTCAGCAACATCCGCATGCGCCTCCAGCACATCTTCGACCTCACGCGGATAAATATTGTACCCACCGCTAATAATCAATTCGCGGGCACGACCAGTAATAGTATAATATCCATCGCTGCTGCACCAACCAAGATCGCCCGTTTTAAACCAGCCATCTGCACTGAAGGCTTCGGCAGTTGCAGCGGGTTGATTCCAGTAACCAACGAAAACATGGGGCCCGCGCACTTCTATCTCGCCAATTTCTTCTGCTGGCAAGGGCTGGCGTGAAGTAACATCCACGACACGTGCCTCCTGGCCTGGAAAGGGACCACCAACAGTTCCTGCACGCCTCTCGCCTTCGTAAGGGTTGGTCAGGTTCATGATTGTTTCGGTCATTCCATAGCGTTCAAGAATGCGTTGTCCAAAGATATGCACAAACCGATTGAATAGTTGGGAACTGAGCGGTGCAGAGCCAGATACAAAGAGTCGTGGCATGTGCAAGGGTATACCCCCATGTTCGGCCTCTGCCAGCAGTCGTGTGTACATTGTTGGCACACCGAAAAAAAGTGTAATACTGGGGTCATTATGCAGGGTAGTCAAACAATCGACGGCATCAAACTTACGTCGCAATATGACGCTGGCTCCGGTGAAAAGAGTTCCATGCATGCCAACCATCAGTCCATGGGTGTGGAAAAGGGGGAGCATCAATAGCAAGCGATCATCGTCCGTCCAATGCCATGCAGTGGTTACGGCAGCAATATTTGAGATCACATTGCGATGGAGCAGCAACGCACCTTTCGCGCGACCTGTCGTACCCGATGTATAGGCAAGGACGGCCGGCGCATCCAACGAAGGCATAGAAAAGCGAGTACTGTCTTTATTGTTATCCTGCTCAGTATATCCGCTACCACTGCTGATAAAATCTGTGAAGGGAATATGTTTTATGGCAGTAGAAGGCTGATTTACTATAGGATCAACGATGATGAGCGTCGTTAACTCAGCAGATGTCAGGGATAACAATTCTGCCTCACCAGCAGCATTGGTCACACAAAACCGTACACCTGCATCAGTCATAATATGGCTTAACTCTACTTGCCGATATTGTGTATTTACCAGCACGACAATACCACTAGCAAGGTGCGTGCCAAGATAGGCCACAACAAATGCAGGACTATTCTCAAGAAAGAGGGCGACGCGTTCTCCTGGCTGTATACCCTGCATCACTAACCCATGTGCAAAACGCTCGACTTCTACATATAACTGCCCATAGCTAACTATCTGATCCTCAAATAAGATGGCTGGACGCTCCGGCTGCTGTTGGGCATGATGAAATACTGCTTCCACGATTGAGTTCTGCATAGAACCTCGCTTTTCCTTCACAATACAATAGGCTGGCTGTTTACCTGATTGTACACCATCATGTCTTGCTCTTTAAACACTGTGCATCTATTGTCAAAAAATATAGCGAATTTGCAACCTTCTGGATAAAATTCAATAAAAATTGGCATATAGCTTAAATAATAATGTATAATTAAGTTATCCTTTTATCGAAATTTTCATTTTTTGATTGATGAATACAAATGCTTCGTTAAAGTAAAAAGATAAGAGGAAAGAAGAGAACACACATGAGCAATGAAGATTACTTAAAACAAAAAAACATAGCGATAGAGACTACCACATATCGTGAGTTACTACAGGTCCTTGAGGGCTATGGAAACAATCGTTGGTGGCTATCAGAAAATCCCCGCACACGAGCATACTATCAAACGTTGGATGAGAATAGTTCCCTTATCATCCCATACCGGCAATATATAAAAGATCTCGGAGTATTGCTCAAACGAGAAGTACAGCTCTATGAAATAAGAATGAGTAATAAAATAGCCCTCAAACAGGAAGTAGAGCAAGCCTGGGGATAGAATTTATTCTTCAACGATGCCAAGCTATCTCCTTCTTCTCAATTATTATTACAAGCAGATCAGGCAGAGCATAGAAAAGCGCAGCCAGGGGTTGAGGAGGCATAGCTTAATCACACGTACAATCCCCTTGACCACTATTCTGCTCCAGCCAACGCTTAAATATTTGGCGTGCCGCTGTATGTCCTTGCGTCTCAATGACCTTTTCTAAGTGAAGAGCCAGGAGACTTGTCCACAATTGAGCCTGCCTTTCCTTTGCTTCTGCCAGAATAAGCGGCCTTGCCTGGGCGATCATCTCTAGTGTCTGCCCAAATGCGGCGCTGAGAAATTGCTCCAGTAGCTCGCGCACATAGCGGGCGAAGATTGGTGCTTCTCCACCTGTTGAAATAGCAAGCGTCAAATCTTGACGATAGATCGTAGCAGGGACATAAAAATCACTATTCTCTGGATTATCGGCAACGTTGACCCATAGACCTCGTTCATGAGCGTCATACACAACTTGCAGGTTCACGTCGTGGTCGTTCGTGGCGGCGAAAATCAGGTTCGCCCCTGTTAAGTGTTCTGCCGCATAGCGAGCATGGATATAATCTATCAAGCCATTCGCAAGCAAGTTTTGTAGGTCAGTATGCAGTTCTATACTGACAACAACTACACGAGCCCCTGCTGCCAGAAGTGCATGCACCTTGCGCCTGGCAACATGTCCACCTCCAATTACCACACATAATTTCCCTTCCAATACCAGAAAAGCCGGGTAGAGCCTGTTTTTTAGTGCAGTTTCCATCGTGCTCAATGATCCCCTTTCAGGTTGTAAACGTTTCTACATGCCATCATAGTACACTACTCATGCCTTCACTTGTACATTTACTATCAAAATCTGACAACATATAGATGTTTCAGCAGTTAATATAAGGATATTCAGTACATTGACAACCTAGATAACCCGTAAGTATACTTAGAAACAGAAGCATATACAGTATTTTCATCGGGTGGCCATGATGGATGTCATGGCAGAATAGGGAAGTCGGTGCAAATCCGACGCAGTCGCGCTACTGTAACTGGTAAGTATCTCATCATCTCATATATGGGAGAGAAGCCACCATCCTACTTTTGATGGGAAGGCAAGATGAGAAGCGTTTGAGCCAGAAGCCAGGAGACCTGCCTGATGAGCTTTACTCACGATCCTTCGCGTTATAAGGAAAGAGAGAGTGCCGAACTATGAATTCTATTCACCTCATTTTTCTGCCTCTACACATCTTTACATGCCCTTTTTCACCTGTTTACGTACCGCCAGTTGCCAACCTTACGCTATCATAACAAGGTTGCTTTGCTATACAACTGTCTGTTGCACCAGAAAACCAGAAAATGTACAGGAGAGATTTAGATGAGAGGAAAGAGCTTTACCCCAGAAACAGGGATAGCCGTGTTCGTTGCGCTCGGCCTAGACTTTCTGGGTGAGCCTCCAACTGCCTGGCATCCGGTTGTCTGGTATGGCCGGTTGATACTCTATCTCAAACAAGCGGCACCACAAAAGCCAACCTCACAGTTCCTCTATGGTATGTTTATGCTAGTACTGGCAGCCCCTGCCGCTCTGCTACCCGCTGCTCTAATCCACTGGCTAGCAAGACGAGTCCGCACAATGGCAAGGCAACACGGCCACAACGCAGGTGGGTTCGTCGCTTATACCCTGCTTGAGGGTATGGCGCTCAAACCCTTTTTTGCCATTCGTATGCTGGCAAATGCAGGTCAGAGAGTACGAGAGCATCTGGAGCAGAACGATCTCGTCGCCGCCCGTCAAGCGCTCCAGGCGCTGGTTAGCCGAGATCGCTCTCAACTTACAGCGGAGTTAACAAGTGCAGCAGCCATCGAGTCGTTAGCTGAAAATCTGAGTGATTCGGTAGTCGCTCCACTCTTCTACTATCTCTTGTTTGGTCTCTCTGGCGCAGCTACCTATCGTCTATTTAACACCTTTGATTCAATGATCGGTTATCATGGCCAATACGAGTACCTCGGCAAGGCAGCGGCCCGGCTAGACGATATCCTGAATATTATCCCTGCTCGGCTTACTGCTCTGCTGATTATCGCCTGTGCCCCACTCTTCGGTGGCAAGAGAGACAATGCATTGCGCATCTGGCGTCGTGATGCTCATAAGACCGCAAGCCCTAACGCTGGACATCCCATGGCCACTGCCGCAGGTGCATTGGGCCTGCAATTGGAGAAGATCGGATACTATACGTTAGGCGACTGCGAAAAAACAGTTACCGCTCATGATATCCAGCGTGCTGAGCAAATGGTATGGTGGATTGGCAGTGGCGTTATTTTGTTGACCGGGTTCATCAAAATGTTTTGGAGTAATCAAGATGAGTAGTCCAACCCACAAGGTGGTACAACCCGTTCACGGTGCCTTTGATTACGCCGAATTAGAGTCTCTGAGTTTGCAGCCGCAAGAAGTGATTGACTTTAGCGTCAATTCTAATCCATACGGTCCGTCGCCCCGTGTACGGGAAGCAGTAGCGAATATTGCTATTGATCGCTATCCAGACCGCGCTTGTTTGGAATTAAGGCGAGCCATCCTCTTCAACGAGTTGAATGCGACGAACCTGACCATTGCTTCGCTGGTCTGTGGCAACGGTACAACTGAACTTATCTGGACTATTGCTCATGCCTTTCTTGGACATGGTCTAAAGGCCGTGGTCATTGGCCCTACCTTTGGTGAATATCATGCAGCATGCCACGTGGTAGGGGCTTTCATAGTCGAATATCATACACGCTCCTCTGAACACTTCCAGCCTGACACAAAAGAAATTGCACTCTTGATAAAGACTGAGCACCCTGCGGTGGTCTGGCTTTGCAACCCGAACAATCCAACTGGCACCTGGTTAGATCGCGAGGAGATGCTCTTCCTGGCAGAGGCTTGCCAGAAAATTGGTGCCCTGCTGGTAGTAGACGAGGCCTACTGGCGCTTTGTCTCTCCTCCAAAAATATTCTCTGCAATAGAACTTATCGAGCTTCTACCAGGAATGGAGATAGTCGTATTGCGTTCACTGACGAAAGATTTTGCGCTCGCTGGATTGCGCCTGGGCTATGTCGTTGCCTCTACAGATATTGCCAGACGTCTGAACACATACCTGCCATCCTGGAATGTGAACAGTGCGGCTCAAGCGGCTGGCATCGCCGCCCTAACCGACCGTGAGTATCTCGAAACAACGTTCCATGCTTTGACGGCCGAGCGCAATGCGTTCTTTCAGGCCCTGAGGGACTTGAGCGACTATGGCTTGCATAGTGTGCCGTCATGCACTCATTTCTGTCTGCTCAATGTAAAAAATGCGTATGCTGTGCGCCAAAAACTTCTGACACGAAAAATGTTGGTGCGTGACTGTACTTCGTTCGGACTACCACAATACATTCGCATCTCTACACGTCCAACGGCTGAATGGCGAGAATTGCTCGTGGCATTGCAGGAGATCGTATGAAAAGAACTCATGCTTTAATGATCCAGGGAACGGCTTCTAACGTAGGCAAAAGCACGCTGGTAACCGGCTTGTGCAGAGTTTTTGCGCAAGATGGCTGGCGCGTTGCCCCTTTCAAAGCACAAAATATGGCCCTCAATTCATTTGTGACTCGCGCTGGTGGGGAGATTGGTAGGGCACAAGCCGTGCAAGCCGAGGCCGCCGGCATAGAAGCGACAGTGGATATGAACCCGATACTCCTGAAACCTGAAGGGGATTCGCGCAGTCAGGTGATCATCCTGGGGCATCCTCTGGCCGCAATGGAGGCACGCAACTACTATCGCGACCGCGCTGGCTTCTTCACTGTTGCTCAACAGGCTCTCGCCCGGCTGCAATCTGAATATGACCTGATCATCATCGAGGGAGCCGGCAGCCCCGTAGAACTCAATCTCGCACACTATGATCTCGTCAATATGTCTATCGCCCGCCTGGCTGAAGCGCCTGTGTTGCTGGTGGGCGATATTGACCGTGGTGGGATTTTCGCATCTCTGCTGGGAACGTTGATGTTGCTCCAAGCACAGGATCGTGCTCGTGTGAAAGGGCTGATTGTGAATAAATTTCGCGGCGATCTGTCTCTCTGGCAAGAGGGTGAGCATTTGCTGGCGGAACGCAGTGGTGTCCCTGTACTGGGAACACTTCCTTTTTTCAACAATATTTCGATTGCAGAGGAAGACTCTGTGGCATTAGATAACGGAACGGCCACGGTCTTACATTCTCATCATAATGAGCAACATCGGCAACTCAAAATCGTGGTCGTGCGTTTCCCCTACTTAAGTAACTATGATGAATTTGATGCATTGGCTGCCGAGCCAGGGGTACACCTGTGCTTCGCCGCGACCCTGGCGGAGTTCCCACCTCAGCCTGATATGATTATCCTCCCAGGCACAAAAAATACTTTCTCTGATCTAGCCTGGCTCTGGCAGAAGGGTCTGGCCCAACATATCCGCCAATTGGCGAAAAGTGGCAGCGCAGTGTTGGGCATCTGTGGTGGCTACCAGATGCTGGGCGAACGCTTGAGTGATCTCTCAGGATCAGAGGCACAGGTGGGTACTGTCGAGTCGGGACTGAACCTGTTACCGGTCGAGACCTTCTTCGAACCGCTCACTGAAAAGATGACGTTGCAATGCCGGGCACAAGCAGCGCCATCAGCAACACATGGTCTCTTTGCTTACCTCAATACACAAACTTTTCAGGCCTATCAGATCCATCTTGGGCGTACAATAGCCACAAAAAGTGATGATCCGGCAGGAAGTCATGCTTTTAAGACGCTCCCCGGTGATGCTGATGGCTGGCTGAGTCCTGATGGCTGGTGCGCAGGATGTTACTTGCATGGGCTATTTGAAAATGATTCCTTCAGGCATGGCATTATAGATGCCATAGCAAGAAGACACTCTATTGAACCCATTTCACCTGGCAAGTTTGATCGGCAAAACGAATATGATAAGCTCGCAAAGATGCTACGCGCACATCTGGATATTCCTCGCCTCAAGATGCTTTGCAATCTAATCTGACATCTCCATCCTTTTCACCTTCTCTTGCTTTTGCAAGCAGCTCATTTACACATGGCATTAGCTATCAACGGTACAACAGGTCGAAAAAAGGGAAGGATCATACTCCTTAAACGTTGCCGTCAAAAATCTGGAGCAGTCCTGAGTTTGCAGGATATGACCTTGGACCCTCATCCCCAGAGCTACAGCTAGGCGTACTATCCAGCTGTCTGACCCATGTTTTCCTGTTTATTTTTTCCATGATTTTTGCGCTTTTACCTATTATTGCAGTGCAATAATAGGTAAAAGCGCAAAAATCATGCATCTCTATGTGACGCAATTGTGATACTAGCTCTCTTCTATGTGATATGGGTGTAAAGCAATAGCTATACACTTACAGTAAAAGTAAAACTTGGAGGGCTACAATGATCGTCTGGTGTGATCTCAATACGGCTGTTCAAGCGGTACAGTCCGGTGATCGTGTCTTTATACAAGGAGCTTGCGCGACACCAACTCCACTTATCGAGGCACTTGTGGCTCGTGGAGAGGAGTTGCACAATGTAGAGTTGACTCACTTGCATACGTATGGCCCTGCTCCTTATACTGACGAGCACTGGCGTGGACACTTCTCCCTGCGTTCACTCTTCGTTGGCGAGAATGTCCGCGATGCTGTCAATGCTGGACGAGCCAGCTACACACCCATTTTCCTCTCGGATGTGCCCGCCCTTTTCGCCCCTGGTGAACCGCTAGCTATTGATAGAGCATTCATCCAGGTCTCGCCTCCCGACGATCACGGCTATTGTTCACTCGGCCCCTCTGTAGATGTCACCCGCTCCGCCGTCGATCACGCTCGTACAGTTATCGCCCTGGTCAATTCATATATGCCCAGAACACATGGTGATAGCTTCGTTCATCTTTCCAAACTGGATTATGCGGTGAAGAAGGATGGGCCAATCTATGACATAGCACGCCGTGAGCCTGATGCAATACAGAGACAGATCGGGCAACAGGTGGCCCGGATGATTGAGGATGGCGCAACACTTCAACTTGGCATCGGCGCGATCCCCGATGCGGTGTTACAGGCCCTGGCGGATCGCCGCGACCTGGGCATCCATACAGAAATGTTTTCAGATGGCATACTCGATCTCGTCGAAAGCGGAGTGATTACTGGCGCACGCAAGGCTATTGACCAGGGCAAAATCGTTGCCAGCTTTGTGGTGGGTAGCCGTCGCCTGATGGATTTTATTGACGATAATCCTATCGTAGAGATGCAGCCTATGAGCTATACTAACAGTACGCTCATTATCCGCCAGTTCGAGCACATGGTCTCGGTAAATAGCGCCATCCAGGTAGATTTGACCGGTCAAGTGTGTGCTGAATCAATAGGCTCATACCTCTATAGTGGAGTGGGTGGACAAATGGATTTTATGCGCGGCGCTGCACTCTCCCCACGCGGACGACCAATCATCGCCTTACCAGCAACGGCTCATGCGTCACACAAACATGTCCTGGATAATCAGCACAAGCAGCCTGGCATCCTCGAACCGATTGATGGGCTCATTTCACGTATCACCCCCATCATCACCCCAGGTGCTGCCATCACCACATCGCGTGCCCACGTCCATTACGTTGTCACCGAGTACGGTATCGCCGCACTGCATGGACGCGACCTCGCCGAACGGGCAAGCAGCCTGATCAAGATTGCCGCCCCTCAGTTCCGCGAATCGCTTGAATGTGCCGCCTATGAGCTACACTTGCTCCATAAAGAAATGATAAGATGGGGGTTTTAGATCACTTGTGCTCAAGTAGAGGGGAAGCAGTTCCTCTCTCAAACAAACTATTACTTCATCTGTTTATTTTTTGTTCTCACACGCTCATAAAACTCTTCCATAGTAGCAATGAATGATGTATCTTTATGCCAGAAGGGCGGGTAATCGCCTTGCTTCTTAATGAGCAATGCCGGTACACTTGCCTGTGATGAAGTGGCAGGCGGGGCGGGTAATCTCTTTGCGCCTGTCCAGAACTCTTTGTGATTGGTTACAATCGCATTGGTTTCCCTGCTTGGGCGCGTATAGTAGGACTCGACCGGTTGCACCGGGACATCCTTTGTGACCAGAGCCGATGCTAAGATCTGCCCTAATGGTGACTGCGCCAGTTCGGCCCGCAAATCATCTCTGGACAGTCCCCGCAACTCAAACATCAGGAAAGGATCTCGATCCAGGTCAGAGGCCAGGAGGTAGTAAACGCCAGCGATATGCTTACAAGGATTTTCATAGTCCGGGCATGAGCAACTGGTGACGAAATCCTTCTGGCTATGTGGCAACAGGTGCAGATCCAGCGCTGAGAATGCGTCCTCGATTGTATCAGGCATCTCGTTCATCAGCAGTTTCGTGACCAGGTCTGCTCGCGCTGCAATCTGACGGATGACCTTCGTCCAGTTGGCGGCGGAGATCGCTTTAATCGTAATCGAGATCTTGTAGATTGGTTCTTTATAGACGCCAAAGTATGGATTGATTGAACCACGCACCTTCGCATTGACGGTACCATTGCTGAGCTTATAGTCGAGAATGCGCCCGTTATGTGCATAAGATCGCCCGCGCCCAAGCCGGGACTCACCAGTAAAGCGTTCCAGAGCCTCGATAAAGCGCTGACCCCACCAGGTACGACTAAATTGTAGCATATTATCCCTCCAGAATTGCGCTACGGCGCAGCGTGATCAGGTCTTTAAACGTATCATTATCAAGTTCCGTCAGCCACCCCTCATCGCTGCCCATGACGAGCGACGAGAGCCGTTTCTTGTCTTCGATCATCGCATCAATACGCTCTTCCATCGTTCCCATTGCCACAAACTTGTGCACAAAGACATTCTTGCGCTGCCCGATACGGAATGCGCGGTCGGTCGCCTGATCTTCAACGGCAGGGTTCCACCAGCGATCAAAGTGGAAGACATGGTTCGCCTTCGTGAGATTCAAGCCCACACCACCCGCCCTCAGCGAGAGAATGAACAGGGATGGCTCGGTTTCAGGATCTTGAAACATGGCAACCATCTGATCCCGCCGCGCGATATTCGTGCCACCATGCAGATAGTATGTATTATAATGTTTGACATGCTCAAAATGCTTCATCAGCGCATCCCCAATCTCGGTGAACTGCGTGAAGATAAGAGCACTCTCGCCACTATCAATCACCTCCTCGACCATCTCGCCCAGCCGCTCAAGCTTGTGTGAGCGTTCCGGCGTGAAGACACTGCCATCCTGCAAAAACTGTGCTGGATGGTTACAGATCTGCTTGAGCCTTAGTAGCGTCGATAAGATCAAGCCCCTGCGCTGCATACCCTCAGCATCATTGAGCTGTTCCGAGACATCTTTGACAATGGCTTCGTAGAGCGATGCCTGTTCTGGTGTCAGTGTACAATACATCTTCTGCTCGATCTTATCCGGCAGATCGTCGATGATGCGTTTGTCGGTCTTGACGCGCCGCAGGATGAAGGGCTCTACCAGTTTTTTTAGAGTATCCGACCGCTCCGTATCATTGCTCTTATGGATGGGCACCTCAAAGGACTTGCGAAATTGTGCTTCCTTGCCCAGATAGCCTGGATTGAGGAAATTGAAGATGGACCAGAGATCGCGCAATCGGTTCTCAACGGGCGTGCCAGTCAAAGCAAGCTTATGCGGTGCGCTCAGCTTCAGGATCGCACGTGTCTGGGCTGCCTGCGGATTCTTGATATTTTGTGCCTCATCGACCACTACGCGATGCCACTTTACGCTCTGCAACAGCTTCTCGTCGAGGCGGGCCAGCGCGAATGAGGTCAGAATAACGTCATGCGCCTGACATGTCTCCATAAACGACTGCTTATCTTTGAGTCGCATACTACCTTGATGGACCATGGTGCGCATTTGCGGCGCAAAGCGCTCGATCTCCTTCCGCCAGTTACCCAGCACAGACGTTGGCGCAATGACCAGTGTTGGTTGTGCAACGGCGCTCTCCTCGCGCTGCTTCCCGTTCATTGAGCAAGCAAGCAATCACTTCCAGGGTTTTACCCAGGCCCATATCGTCTGCGAGGCAGGGGTTCAAACCCAGACTTTCCAGATACTGCAACCAGGCCACACCACGCCGCTGATAGTCGCGCAACGTCCCTTGCAAGGTCTTTGGATCTGGAATGGGCGCAAACGCATTCTTGTCATGCAGGCGGGCCAGCATATCCTGCAAAGTCTGATCGTGATCCCATTCCATATCATCCTCGGACTCGGTCGCTACTTTCAGCATGTCCATGAGGGTAATCTCAGCCTCCTCATGCTGGTGCGTCTGCCAAAATTCGAGGAGTTGCTGCATCTTATCGCGATCCAATTCCATCCACTCTCCACGAAACTGGACAAGGGGTGTTTTAGCATTGACGAGTTGCCGCCATTCCTCTTCTGTGACCCGTTGTCCTCCTATCGACAACTGATACTCGTAGGAAATGATCGCTTGCATACTAAGACCGCCCGGCTTGACCGCCGCTGTCCCTTTCCCTTTGGACGAACGTGCAGACGTTTTGAGGCGAACCTTTGTGCGCCGCCGTCCTGCCGGTGTCCACCATGCGGGGACGATCACGGTATAGCCCGCATCTCCAAGCACCCAGGCACTCTCCTTCAAAAATGCAAACGCCTCATCCAGGGTGAGACGACACCCAACCGGCTGATCGGTTGCCAGTCCATTCCAGATTGTGGGATAGATACGTGCAGCATACCCAAGGGCTAGCAAGAGATTTTTCTCGAATTCCTGGCCCAGCGGTCGGGCTGCTTCTATGCGCTGTTTCGGCTTAAGAGTCCAATACTCATCCAGACTTATTTTGAGCGAAGGATCATGTTTGGCCGCGACAAGAAAGTGGAGTTGCCAGTTGTCGATATCGATGGGGAGCGCTTCCTCTAGTCTGAAACAGAGTGTAAAGCCCGCTTCTGTATGCGCATTGGTAAAATTCGTGCGCCAGGCCAACCAGAGTTTATAGTCATCCAGCGTGGTAGGAGACATAGACGGCAAGGCTGGCTCGTCAGTGGTAGATGCACCTATATAACAGTGTGCCCGCAATCTGTTGATCGAATTTCGCCGTGAAGGGTGTTCCTGTGACAATATCGTGCAGGAGACATTCTGAAAAGTGGCGTAGCAGCGACTCTTTCTCAAACAATGCAGCACCGTCCGCACTGTTCAGTCCTGCCGTACACACCACTGGCATAGAAACAATATAGCGCCGGACTAGCGTCTCATACGTATCGGACAACAACTCCCATGCAGGGTGTAGCTCAAAACGGGGAACACTCTGTGCCTGCTTACTCTTACTTTACCTTGCCCTTGCATCGGAGGAGGCAAAAATTCCTGATACTTCAAGGCCGGAATATATTGATCCTTGGCGATAATGCCTTTGAGTGCCTGAGTGTACTGATGCCAGAACAAGAGGTCTGCACCCAATTGGAAATCTTCGGCGGCATTTAAAGCAATAAAATGGATATCATTCAGTGTCGCAATGACATCCGATACCGGATAGCAATAGACCTGCCAGGGTTGCAACACAAATTCTAGCGGCTCCTCCTCCTCCACGTAGCGCAGCAACTCAAAGGAAGGAGCAGGCATCAGATCAACCGTCGGGAGCAGAAAGTATTTCGGCTCCAATATACTAAGAGCCGCCTCACGCATACCCAACTTCTCGACAAGAAACGCGACCAGGGCGGTCCGCATAAGATGTCTGGGGTGAATGTCCTTACTGGCTTGATGGGACGTATCGGTCTCTACCCACAGATAAAAAGCTCCACCCTGGACAAAATCAGGTGCATCGGGAATCCAGGTTCCATGAACAATATGCATACAGCACTCCAAGGGTGAGCAACAAGTGCCTGCGCCTGGATGATCAGTTCCGATGAGGGCTACAGTATATGTCCGAGCGCATTGCTCACAATTACTATTATTATACAAAATGCCACATCATAGCAGGGCGTTTCTATGATGCGGGGATTTTTCTCGTACAGCATAACATAGGGTGCTGTAATTGTCGAACATGCCCCAAAAAATTCTATGTATCAGGAATACCACACGTTTTTGCAAACTGACAAGAAAAGTAGTATCGTGCCCCACCGTGCTCATGTTATAATGGATTAGAAGCATGAGGAGGAAAAGACATGGCGCAATCTTCTGCAATCGTTCGGCACGCGACTCCTGCCGATGCTCAAGCAATTGCGGAGATCCATGTGCGTACCTGGCAATGGGCTTATCGCAACCTCGTTCCCGACGACTACCTCGCTAACTTATCGGCCACGCTCGAAAGACGCATTGAAGTACGTCGAAATCAACTTGCACATATGCCACCTCAAAATCGTTGCTGGGTCATTGAACAGGCCGGATACCTCGCAGGATTTGCAATGACGGGACCTAATCGTGATCCTGACTTATCTCCTATGATTGCTGAAGTCTTTGCGATCTATCTCTCTCCCGATACAATCGGTAAAGGCATTGGCAGGATTCTTTTCGAGCATGCAGTCGAGGATTTGCTGCAGCGGCGATATGAGCAAGCGACGCTCTGGGTCCTTGAAAGCAACACGCGTGCCCGCAAGTTCTACGAGATAGCTGGATGGACACCGGATGGGAGTAGTAAGAGTGAGAAACTATCTGGCGCAGTTCTTCACGAGGTACGCTACCATATTGTTTTACGCCAGGCACAGTGAGGATGGGCTTCTTTCTTTCCGCAGTATGTTCGCACCTTCAGCACTCACAATTCACCGCATAGCAGGAATCTCGAAGAGGAGTGCCTCAGCACTCCTCTTCGAGATTCCTGCTACTGCTTTTTTCGAATCTGCATCAATAACGCTATATGTAGTACACGCTATAAACCTGCGGTCGCACCACCTATAGCTGGCATCTGCTTTTTCGCTAACGAGCCAGTCCATGGGGTACCAAGTAGTGGCAACAGGTATCTATCAACGCCGTAGTAGCCAGCAACACGCCAGGCAAGCACCAGGAAGATGGCAAGCACGCCGATCACCGGGTTAATACTAACTGTACCAGCCAATATGAAGTTCAGATTCATAAAGACGCCGAAGAAGGCTGCAATACCGGTCAGAACGCCAAAGATCAGACCCAGACCAACCAGGATCTCGCCAAATGTGACGATGTAGGCGAACACTGGAGCGCCGGGTAAGACAATGTGCTGCAAGAAGTAGCCATACCAGCCTTGCACCGCCGGGTTGGCACCACTCGTTTTCGCCAGTGCTCCCGCGACAAAGCCTTTTAGACCCGCACCATCATGTGCACTAAACACCCAGGCTCCGCCAGTTAACTTTTCATAGCCTGCTGAGAGCCACTCATATCCAACATACAAGCGAACGATCAACCAGAGCCAGGCCATACGAGTATCGGCAAATAGAAATTTTGCGATTGGCGGCTCTGGAATCTGTGTTGATACCCGAGAGTTAATAGCATCGAACTTAAACATTATATATTCCTCCTGCTTGTGATGAAATGAGTCTTAGATTATTTCATCGCTTATACTTCCCGTTTCTCTCTGGAAAGCGCTTCTTAGGGATGAGTGATTGCTGTTCGCTGCTCTCCTTTGAGAGCGCTTCAGCAATCATCTCTGATAGCAATAGCATAGAATCTAACAATCACAGCGACATCACAGCACAGGGAATATATATATCGAAGAGATCACAGCATAAACCGCATCATTGCCACGCTCCAAGCAATACGTGCCAGCTTATGCTTATCAAGCAGTGCACAGAGCAATTTGGATCTTGCCCAGTTGCATTACAACTTCTGTCCTATCCATCTATTGTTTCATAGAATGCCCGCTCACGGCTCTCCAGATTGGGAATCGCTACACCACGCACGTAGTGCTCAAAGTGTGATGTAGCCATGTGAGCCTCATAGCCTGCTTCGTTGACATACTGTTCATACAGCAAAAACAGTTGCGGATCGGTCACAGATCGCTGCGCCTGATAGTACAGAGCAACCCGGCTCCTGTCGTGAGAGTGGTGTCATCTTCTCTATCACACTCGCGATTGTCTCTTCCTGACCTTTTTTTGCACGCCAGAGTGCAGCTACCACGTATGCCATTATCATCTTTCC
Source organism: uncultured Chloroflexia bacterium (assembly GCA_963850365.1). Classification (GTDB taxonomy): domain Bacteria; phylum Chloroflexota; class Ktedonobacteria; order Ktedonobacterales; family Ktedonobacteraceae; genus Dictyobacter. The sequence continues at coordinate 349,540 of CAWKKX010000071.1, read as the reverse complement.
TTTCTCTGCTGAAAAACTATTCCAGACTTTGGCCTTCTTTATTCATCCCAACCTTTATAAACCGTGAAAGACTTGCATAATCCCAAAATCTGCTCTTTATAGATTTTGGCTCCTGGGAAGAGAATCCTTAGCTCTTTCTCCGTTAGCAATCTAATTTCGTGTACATAGTCTATTGCTTCCTGTTTATTGGCAAGTTTCCATCCCCAGGGAGTTCTGAAGTTAGCAAGAATAAATACTTTGACGCCAAAAGGCAAAAACTGAAAAAATGGCAGGAGAACATGAGGTTCAATAGGGAAGAAGCGATTCGGGGTTTGTACGCAGTAGCGTTTGCCAACCCTCTGCACCTCTTCAGCCATCTGACGCTGCTGCTGATATGTCCCAACATGCTCGATCACTGAGTTAGAGAAGAGAACGTCGAATTCTTTATCCTTGAATTCTTGCATATTTCTTGCATCGCCCGCCATGCTTTTCATTTGTGGATATGGAGTATCGACCTGCGTTAAATTATAGAGCACTATTGATATGTCGGGCTTGATGAAACCAACTTTTTCCCAGAACTCCTGCGTTCCTCCAACATCCAGGATATTCAATGGACGTGGTAGAGACGAGATGAGCGATCTGAAGAACGTGAAACGCCTCCTGCGTATCTGGGTCTGAATCGCTCTCCAAATATTTTGTTTTTTTACAGGCTCTTCTGGATGTTCCTCTTGTTGTAAAGAATCTTCTCGCGTAGATTGCATGTAAAATGTCTTCCTTCTTACTACAATAGATTATTATTTCAATTTGGAAAATAATAGTCTCTTACAAAGTAGATTGCACCACTGATTCAACACTATTTATAGCTTGCGTAGATGATTTGGAAGAGGAGATCACTTGACGACGATCAAGCACTTCAGCCATGAGCTTCTTGAGATTGATTGCCCATGTATCCCAATTCAGACATGTCTCAAAGGCTGCTCTACTCGAAAGGACCAGTTGTTGATACCTCAGATCATCCTGGTAAACCTCTGCAATGAGGGCTGCATATTCAGCACCTCTCGCACTATAGGGTAGGAGAAAACCATTTTCCCCATTCGTAATCGCACCTGCAACTCCCCCGGTATCGGTTGCAATCGAGGGCAGTCCATAGGCACTTGCTTCACAAAAAACAATTCCAAAACACTCTTTTCTTGTTGGTAGCAACAAGAAATTTGACGTAAGGTAGAGCTCTTGCATTTTCTGGTATTGTTGGGCGTCATTTTTGTCAAGGCGAGGAATGACTGTTAGCCACGGGTGAACAATACCTTTGGGAGGAACACAGCCACAAATACATAATTCGGCCTGAATGCCCATCTCTTCAAGCCTCAATAATGTTTCGAAGGCAATATCCCCTCCTTTTCTTTCCCAATCTACACCCATAAAGAGCAATTTACAGCGATCAGTTTTTTGCTTCGCCAGAATTAATTTCCTGGGCGGGACATTACTCAAGTTCGCACCCATAGGAAGAATACATACTTTCGAGCTGTCAGCATGGTAATCCTCAATAGCCGAGCGTGCGGCCCAGGCTGAAGGATAGATCAGAAGAGATGCCTTCTGAGTAGCCAGATGCTCAATCGTATCTAATTGACGAAAGGATTGCTCTAGCAAATTAGAAAAGAGAGCATAATAGTTATGGAGCAGACCAAACGTTGCATCCTCAACTAACACAATAGGAATATCCGTTTTGAGAAACGCAATCTCAGGTGCCCCGGTCGGCGCAACGATGATGTCAATGTCCTGTTTGGCAAGCCGCTGTGCCGCTATCTTTGCATACTTTTTCGCCACCAGTGTGCCATGATAATACATATAGTTCTTTTTGAAAAAGAACCGTGCAGCACGATGCAAAACTTTACCAATGAACATTTCTTTCTCAGCGCTCATTGGCCCTATATAGAATACTTCCCCACAATGTTTTTGCAGCGCTTCGGCGATATGAAAAATAACCCCCGACCAGGAGCGTACATCGCGTGGATCAAGTGACGTCAATACAGCGATCTTCATACTTTACTCCACTGAACTAGAAAATACGGTATTTTCGAGCATTGGCTGTTTAGTGCTTTTATCGCTCCAGCTTTTATTAGCGCTAACATCATATATATCTGTATTTTGAAGCAAGTAGCGGAAAATGCCAAATTGGTACCAGATTTTACCTAAAAGAATAAAAGGAGTATACATTAGTACTTCTAAAGATGTACTATAATTCAACATAAAAATACGCAATGTACCCATTAAAGCAAGTAAAGGGACGAATAATAAGAATAGAGCTGGAAAACGTATTACATAAAGAAAGTGGTTCTTAAGACTAGACTGCCGATTCATAACTTTCGAGCGCAAGCCACCAGCTACGCCATGTGCATAGTTATAACGCAGAAATTCGCTAAAAGTGTTGCGATTATGATCATGTGTTACGATTATTTCAGGCCGATAGATTGTTGCCTGCCCAATGCTCTGCACACGATGACAAAAATCTATATCCTCGCCAGAGCGCATTGTCTCATCAAAACCGCCGAGCTGCTGAAAAAGAGATTGTGTTACAGCCATACTTGCTGAAGCCACCGGGCCGATGAGAGGATAACGCCGCTGATAGCTACCAAAATTCGTAAAGTCAACACAACGAGCGAAAAAAGCCTTTGATTTGCTACGAATGCTCGCTCCAACGGCTCCAATCCCAGCAGTTTGCAGAGCTCGAACATTCTTCTCCACCCAATCTTCAGTCACAATACAATCATCGTCCAGGAAAAGTAATACTTCCCCACTCGCATGCTGAGCACCAATATTACGTGCCTTGCCAGGCTCCTTAATCGGTCCGGCATCCACAGCTATAATTGGCCATGCCTTCGCCAGTTCAGGGGCGATAGTACCCACAACGACAAACTCTAGCTTTCCATCATAACGCTGCTCTTGTAGTGAAACCAGCGCTTGCGTAGCTTTGTCAAGACGCGAGGCAGGGATAATAACGCTCACAGAAGGTAAGCTCTCTAACTTGTCACTGACTCGTTGAGCCTTCTGGAGTTGATCATCTTCATCGACCGCCTCCTGATAGACCTTGAGCGTTGCTTGAGCGCATGCCTCAATCGTAAAAGGACGTATCTGTTCATGCCCCAGTTGTACCAACCGCTCACGCACTGCCGGGTCGTCTAATAAACCCGAAATTGCAACAGCTAACGGTTTTCCGCTGGAACAATCAGCGCGAATGACTGCATCACCGGCCACCTCCTGGCTGGCAGACTCATAACTGGCAACCACAGGCGTGCCACAAGCCATAGCTTCTAGTATCGGCAAACCAAAGCCTTCGTGCTTCGAAGGGAAGACTAACGCACTTGCTGCCCCGTACAATGCTCCCATATCTCTATCCGGCATCCACCCAGCCAGATGGATGCGCTCACGGTAGGCCGACTCGTCAATCTGTTGCAATACCTCTTTGCTCCCATATCCCTCTCCACCTGCCAGTACCAGATGCAGATCATCAAAACGAGGAGCTAAAAGATTAAAGGCCGCAATCAATACTTCTATATTTTTTCGTGGCATGATCCTGCCAACCTGGAGCAAGTACTGTTCTCCATAGCGCTTTTTCATCGCCTGGATCTCCTGTGCTGAGGTTTCTTCAAGGCGCAATGATGCGCGTAGAGCATTGTGCACCACATGGATCTGCTCTTTATCAATTGACCAGAACGATATAAGTTCATCACGTGTCTGCTCCGATACTGCGATGACACGTTTCGCCCTTAGCACACTCTCATGGAGCAGGTACTTCCAGTAAAGCCTGGCATAGAGAGATGACTGCGTTGTGACTTGCAGAAATGCTAAATCATGGACCGTTAGCACAAGTGGTCCATTCCAGCCAATAGGAGCTGCAAAAGCAGGTACATGTAATAAGTCAGGCTTGATGCGTTTGAGTATCTTTGGGAGTAGCAATTGGTGCTTCACCATAATACCTTTCCAGGAACGCAAAGGCACAGAATAAACACGCATGTTTGCTGCCTTGTTTATCAATTTCTGATATTCTTTTGGTTGTCCACTAATAATGATGTATTCGTTTACCTGGTCGATCTTTGCTAGACCTTCAAGTAATGCCCATGTAGAGAAGAGTAAGCCTCCTGGCTCTTTCTCTGCTATCACAAGATCTATTGCTATGCGCATGATTTTCTCCTGGTGATCTCTATCAAACTCGCACACGATGCAGAACAAGCGTCGGTGAGTCTGCTATCTCGTACTCAGCGGTCATATCCACCGATGGTCTTCCTCCCGCTCTCTGCACTCGTGGCATCATAATAGTGGGCTGATCTATAATCTCACTTAGTCGATCTACTACCGGCTTTTTACTGCGACGCGCAAGCACGAACTGCCAGATCATGACGATGTCTCCTATTTTCAGAGTTCGTGTTAGTAAACAACCGAGCCCACATAGCAGCAATGCAATTGGGGTTGTGATCAGTAAAGAGGCCTGCACTTGCCATAACAGAAATAGCAGCATTGGCACATTAGCCAGCAAAATAAGCAATACCACGCCCAGCGTCTTGAAAAGATGGACGTGACGTGCCAACAAGAAGGAATACAAACACAGCCCAACGCCCTCACTTACCACAGCAGCAATGCCAGCTCCGGCAATCTGCCATCTTGGAATACAAACAAGGTTGGCAATAATATTAAAGCCAGTCGCAACCATCGTGATATACGGAGTCCAGCGATCTAAATTTGCCGCCGTGCAGCTACGAATGGAGAGAAACTGGAAAAATCCTAGTATAGTTGCCCAGATAAGCAATTGCACTGCAATGGACGCTTGCTCAAATCGTGCTCCACCAAGCAGCTCAACAATAGTATGTGCCTCCGTACTTATATATATTGCCAGTGGAATTGCCACGAGAGCGAGAATTCTATACCCTTCGTGAAAAATTCTGGCAAATTGTTCTTTCCCCTCTTCGAACTTCTTGCAAAGCAGAGGATATAAACCGCTCGTATACGCAAAGACTATCGACTGCAAGGGGTCTGTGATTTTCATTGCCAGAGCGTATAAGCCAACATTGAGCGGCCCCGAGAGGATTGATAAGAAGAGTAGGTCAGCCTGCCCATTCACTAACGCCAACGCATCATATCCTGTTAGAGACAGACTGCCTATAAATTGCTTGCGCACAGACGTCCAGCTAAAACGTATGCGCATTTTATAACGACGCCGAGCAATTACTACCTGTATAATAAAGAAAGGGATGTCAGAATAAACAAGGAGACAATATGCCCAGATAATCGATAAATGTAGCACCACAACCAGAAATACAAGACCAGCCGTTAGTACTCGATTCACCGTTTCAAGTATAAAGAGCGGCTCTGCACGCTGCTGCGCTACAAAACCATATGTATAGATAGAGCGCAAACCATTGAACGAGAAGCTGAAAAACAGCGATACACTCCCCAATAAAAGCAAGGTGCGCTGTTCTGCGCTTATCGGCAGAAGTAAGGCAACTATTGCAGAGGCAATAGCACTCAACAGACAAGAAAAAGCACGAGTTCCTAAGGCATGGTTTAGAATATTGCTCCATTCTGCCCGTTTGTGACGACTCAACTCGCGGATAATAAATGGGTCCATGCCAGTACCACTTAGTAAAGCAAAGACTGCAAAGAAGGGGAATGTATAACTATACTCGCCATATTGTACAGGACCAAGATAACGTGTTAGCAGGGCAGTCATGGGAAAAATCACGGGTATCGCAATGCCCCAGGAAATAAGCTTGATGATAATCGTACGGCTCGTCTTCTTGACGCTCGGTATTCCAGCCGTCATTGTCATCCCTTCAGCAACAGGCTCCTCTGTCTGTGTAAAGGCAACCTGTGTAGCCCCCGCTGCCTCTGTAGTACCAGCACCTTCTAAAGCTTTTTGTCTACTAGCTTCTTCAGGCTTCGTCTCATAAACCGGGACTCGTACCTGTGTACCTGATAACAAATGGAACGGCATGGATACTAGTGCACTCGTTACTGGATTTCGCCTGAATTTTTCAGCATATCCCAGGGCTAAACCAGCCAGCAGGAAACAGACAACTGCGCCTTCCATCTGGTCGAGAGGTACATCTCCAAAGCATGCTATTATATTTGCCAGCACAGCAAGGAGTGCGGCAAGGAAGATGGCACGATGCTTCTGGGGCACAAAACGATACGCCTGAAAGCAGCAGAAGATAATACTCAAGAGCATCAAAGAGCCAACAATCATCCAGGCAACGCCACCTTCCGCCCCCCATTCCAGATACTGCTGATGGACTACAGTGTCGTATGTATTCAATCTGGCCGATTGTGCAATGATCATATGACTATAATAGTAATGAAACTGTTGCAAACCGATGCCAATCCATGGATTTGATTCCATCAACTTTATGGCGGCGTTCGATAGAAAGAAACGATTGGCAGCGGAGCTTTGATCATGATTAAATAAACTCATGAGACGGCTAAGAAAGATAGCACCCCCCACAACGCTCAGCAATAGGGTAGCAAGCAGAGTCCTGAAGCGGCGCACCATGACAAGCCCTACGAGCAAAACAACAACTGCGGCTGCTGCGGAGCCACGCGTTCCTGAACCAACTATCTCCAGACCAACGATAAGCGTTATCACAAAACCAATGATACGATCACGGCGACATGTACCCAGCAGCCAGCAGGCAATAGAGACCGCGATGAGATTGATGACATACGATCCGAAGATAACTGCACCAGGAGTTGGACCCCATAGCCTCCCATCAGTATTTGCCAGACTGAGCGAGCCTGCATCCGCTAGAGCAGGGATAAGATTGATATGTATCACCTGCTCCAGAACAACAAAGTGAAGAGGGATATTGCTTAGCAATACGAGCACGAGAAAAGATGAAGGGTTCGTAATATATTTCGCAAGAAAGGTTCCCCCCAGAAATGCCAGAAAGATCATGACTTCCAGGTAAAGGCCTTTATATGCTGAGTAGTGGACGCCAGTAATTTCTGGTACGTGAATGAAAGAGACAACCGCAATACCTACAAATAGCAAGCCCAGAAGCTGCGGGAGGCGTAAGGTGGTAGTAGAACGTCTGAAGACGATCACCAGTAGACAAAGATATATTCCCAATTCGATGGGACGTAAAGGGTGACCACTTAATGGTACAAGCAGTGTCGGCACCGCCGCCCCCGCAAAAACGAGCAACAAAGCTAGCGTTGGACGAATCGTTGCACACACCACAAACACGAACCCTACAATTAAGGCAACCGCAATCAGAGGCGATGAACCCAGAGCACATGCAACTACCACACCTACTATCAAGATACCAAAACAAAGATAGACCCATAACTCCTGTCCCGCTAAGAGTGGTTCCACAAATCGCGATGCGGCGAGGGGGCGCTCCCGCTCACCACGGAGTATGCGATTGGGCATTCCATAGTTCATCGCTTTTTATGTCCTGTTATTGCTGGATGATTCGTTTATAATAAAGCTGTTCTTCCATGGCTGTTGCCCTGCTGGTGGTGTTTCGCCTCCACTCGCCATCGTTCGTGACCCCCCTGGTAATCCAGACCAGGACGGGCCCTGCTCAGGACGCACTGCTGGCCCCACTGGCATTGTCGGATTCCCTTCCCCTACCTCGTTCGCCGCCGCATGTTGCATGCCGGGCTTCGGCCAGGATAACAACGAGTTTGGATTGCGTGTTCTTCCTGCATTAGCTACAGGCAATGATGGAGATACCCCTTGCGGCACCTCCAGTTTATCCGTTTCAGGTGCATTTATTGCCAATACGGTATTAGATCGATAATTATCGACATAAAAATATGGTCGATGCTTGCCTTTCTGCCGATTCACGATCACGCCTAGAAGAGGGGCATTGAGCACCTTTAGTTTTGTAGCAGCATCGCTGAGCATACGACTACGCTCCTCACCAGCCTTTACCACCAAAATAGAACTTTGAGCAATTGAGGCCAACGCGACAGTGTTCGCTCCATCGCTTAGAGCAGGCGCATCGATAATGACCATATCTATAGCCACAGCAGCCCCATCTGTACTATTTTGCCCAACAAGTCGTTTCATAACCGTCTCCAACTGAGATGCTAGGCGTACCACAGAATAACGTGCTGGTAGCGCTCCAAGTGGCAAAAACCAGAGATTGGGCACCTCTGTTCTCCATGGCTGCAACAACATGTCGGCTGTAACATTAGATGATACCGCTCTGGGGTCTGCAAAAGCGTATACCCAGCCACCTGCATCAGATGATCGAAAGACAGTATGCAACGCAGGGCGAGCAATATTAGCATCAACAAGCATAACACGCACTCCCATCTGAGCAAGCGAGACCGCTAAATTAGCTGCGCTCGTCGTCGTGCCAACGCCTGCTTTTGTCCCGGTTACCAGTACAATCCGTGTTTTTCCGCTCACTTTCACATTTGTACTAATAATAATAGAGGCTTGCTCAATAGCATCTTCGCTTGCAACAGATTGAATAGCATTATAAAGCAAGGGATTACGCGTCTCTGGTACGCTACCCAGAGCCGTTAATCCGGCCAGGTTTGCTACATCCTCCGGCGTCTTAATGGTCGTATTCAACCAGTCCAGGACAAATACCAGGATGAGCAACAATAAAAAACCAAGTGCCGCTGCAATGAGCGTGTTCGATACTATTTTTGGGCTAACAGGTGCTCCAGAGGGTGTGGCCGCTTGAATCTCAACGAGCGAGCTGTCAAGCTGGACCTGCTGCACCTTGACCTGCTGATAGCTCGTTAGCAACGCATTATAATCTGTCTGATACCCTTCTAACACACTTTGCTGACTGGCAATCCTACTTGCAGGTGCCCCTGTGGCTTGCAATTGTGTAAGAGTAGCTTGCGCCTGCGTTACATTTGTTTTTTCTGTGACCAATTCCTGCGCAATGTGGTCTGCCATTCCTTGAAAACGGCTAGTATTTTTTGCTTCCTGGACCTGAATAAATGCGTTAGCAACTGCATTTGCTATATCGGCAGCCATCTGAGAATCATTTGCCTTCGCCTGGACCTGAATAATTGCAGTGGTATCTTCTGGAGCAACGCTAAGGGCACTAGCAATGTCACCAGTACTCATCCCCGGCAATTTTAGAGCAGCCTTTCGCAGCACATCATCATTTGTAATCAATAATGCGTAGTTTATTGCTAATGCTTGATTCCCGTATACGCTATCATTGACAAGAGGACTCAATGTGTTCACCTGGATGAGCGCACTGGATTGATAGACTGGTTTGATTACGCGGCTTATCATATACGTCGAGCCAGCACATAAAGCCGTTCCAATGAGAATAACCCATACTGAGCGAAGAAAAACCTGCGCGTAGTGTTTTAGCTGCATGATCGAATCTGTTTCCTCTACTAGTAGGCACCGCTACCATGAAATATGATGGGGAACGTTTTCATGATGATATGAATATCCATCATAAGTGACCTGTTCATCACATACATACAATCAAGGACACATCTCTGATTATAGTCAGTAGTTGAGCGTCCACTGATCTGCCAGAGACCCGTAACTCCTGGCTTTACCGTTTGTCTGAGTTCGTAGAGATCTTTAAAGACTGATACTTCCGAGAATTGTATCGCTCTAGGTCCAACAAGACTCATGTCCCCACGCAATACATTGATCATCTGTGGCATCTCATCTAGACTGGTACGGCGCAGAAATTGTCCTATACGCGTAATACGAGGATCACTTTGCAGTTTGCCATTCACCTCCCACGCCGCTCGTAGCTCTGGATGCCGGGCCAGATAGCTATCAGCATCGACCAGCATCGTGCGAAACTTGTACATGGAAAATGGACGACCGTTTAAACCTACACGTGTCTGACGGTAAAAAATAGGTCCACGATCTTCTAGAAAGACACAAATAGCAATAACCGGTAATAATAGAAGGAGTAGTAACACTCCTATCAAGGAACCGGCAATATCTACAATCCTTTTACTTACATCATATGAACTCGCTATTTCGACTTCCTCTAGAGCGAGAGGAACTTTTGCAAAAACTATCGATTGTTCGGCTTTCCTTAAACTATTCATCTTCCTTTTATACCCTCACGATTTTAGCGATATCTGCACTAAACATGTATAGTACCTATTAGCGCAGACACCATTTAACTTCACTGTCCATATAAATAGCTTTCTATAGGTTCGCCAGTTATTGACTACGTCATAGTGTCAATAGCATCATTAGACTATTGTGTCAGAGGTTGCTAATTGAGGCATTCTTTGCATCGCGCTAGCATACACCGCCAGCAATCTATTCATAACACCTTCATTGTTATGATTGGTTGTTACATACATCAGGCCATTCTCTGAGATCCGTTCCCACAATTGGCGATCATCGAGTAAGCGCAGGACGGCACTGGCAAAAAACTCCGGGTCATCTGCGACTAATATGTCTTGTCCTTCCCTGGCCTGTAGCCCGGCAACTGCGCATGAGCTACATACTACGGGTGTTCCTGATGCCATAGCTTCAAGCACTTTATTTTGTATCCCCACAGCATAAGGTAAAGGACTTACCGCAACCATCGCTTGCTCAATATATGGTCGCAAATCTTGCACATAGCCTGTAACTTCAATTCGTGGATCGCGGGCCATTTTTTGTATTACAGACGGTGGATTACTTCCCGCAATAATAAGGCGTATATCCGGCCTTTGCCGCCAGATACGCGGCATGATATTTTTCACTAGATGTAGAGCACCGGCAATATTCGCATGAAAACTCATCTTCCCAGAAAAAATAAGCGTTGCAGGATGACGAGAGCCGCTATACCGCCGAAAATACTGTTGATCAACACTATGAGGTAATACGATAATTTCGGCTTTACTCTTATCAGCCATACTCAGATCATTACTTACCGCTGCCAGTAAACCCTGACGATCTCGCTCAGAAGTAACTAAAATATGCCCGAAGCGCCCTAGCTGCTTACTCTCATATGCTCGCACTTTCCGTGCCTCGCTCCGTCCCAGCATACGCATCATAGGGGTAACACCAAAATCAGCACCATATGCATATAACTGGCTAATACAGTCAACCGCGTCCCACACCGTTGGCATTGGAAGTGTCTCCGGCAATGCACCCAGCGTGCGCACAAATTCTATATGCAATATATCGAATTTTTTCGATTTAATAAGTTTGTCAATTGTTGATCTCAATACAGGAGAGGCATCAAACGCAACCTGGAGAGGCAGTTCACTACCCAGCGCTGTAAGCACGCGCAAGGCTTTCTGCATTCGGCTGTCCTTTATAGCAATGATGTCCATTCCCTCTTGTCGCAGGGCTTCTACATCAGCTTGTTCCCTTGCAGTAGAATACAGCGAGACAACCGTTACGTCATGGCTCTTCATAAGTTGAGAGACAAAGCTATAAGAACGAATTCGAATACGCGATAAAGGATAAGGAGTTACAAATAATATTTTCATAGATTATTCATCCCTCTGCCTTTTCAACAAAGCAGTACGGAGCAGATCAGCCAAAACATCGAGACGTTCAGTGACCCAATCCAAATGACCAGAGTCGAGTATATGGGTCTCTCCGTTTCGCACCTCTGGAGTTCGCATCCATTTATTCTGATCAGGTGTACCCTTTTTTGTCCATATAAAGGTTACTTTGCCAGGATAAGAACCCGGTACATATGCAGCTACAAGCCAGCGATAGAACTCGAACCAATTCTCATATAAAGCAGCAACTGGGGGTAACACTAAGGCTTTCAATACTGTGAACCGGCTTAAGCGCTGCGCAGAATTGATCATCTGTTTATGATAGTACTTGCGCTCATCAGGCAAACGTATATATCGATAGATATAGCGCAAACGTAAGAACCATTCTAATTGCTTCTCCTGGCGCATGCGTAGGAATTTCGACAGGAGTACAATCGTATCTCGCACCCATTTACGTTCGGCAGCAGGTGCCGGATCTAAGAGGAAGAGAAGGTCTACCTGCTGCTTCGCGGCCAATAGTTGACGAGCCATTTCATAGGCCACAAGTGCACCATTGCAAAATCCTCCTAGTAAATACGGCCCTTCTGATTGAATCGCACGTATGGCCTCTAAATGAGCTGCTGCCATCTCTTCAAAGGTCGGCAGTGGTTCACCTGCCACAAAATTATAGGGAGCACACGCATAAAATGGCTGCTCTGCCCCTAGCGACTGAGCCAGTGTGAAACAATAAAATGGCCCTTCGTTTGGATCACCATGAAAGAAGAAAAAGGGCGTCTTAGATTTTGATCCTCGCTGGATTGTCACTATAGACACATGCGATGTGTCATCGTCATCATCAAGCACCTCACTTAACGACTCGATGGTAGGATTGACCATCAGCTTCGCAAGAGGCACTTTTTTCTGGAATGCGAGCTCTATATGATGGACAAGACGAACTGCAAGGAGTGAGTTGCCTCCAAGGAGAAAGAAATTGTCCTTTATATCAATTGGCTGCGTCCCTAAAAGGTCCTCCCAAATCCGTAACAACACCTGCTGCTCCATGCGTTTTGGGACACTGACAGTAGTACGGCTAGCCACATATGCTCTTTCAGGATCTGGTAAAGCTCTTCGATCTACTTTCCCATTTGGTGTAATGGGCAGTGCATCGAGCAGGATAAATACAGATGGAATCATATAAGCAGGCAAACGTTCTTGCAGATAGTGACGAAGCTCATCAACCAAAATGGGCAACCTGGCAACAACATAGGATACCAGCGATTTTTCATCGCGCTTATCCTTATGCACTATGACTATTGCTTCCTGTACAGCCGGATGACGACCCAACATAACTTCGATCTCGCCCAGTTCAATACGAAACCCTCGCAATTTTACCTGCTGGTCTATCCGCCCTATAAATTCAATTGTTCCATTCGCAAGATAGCGCACAAGATCGCCTGTCTTATACAATTGCATCCCAGAGCAGAATGGATGTGCAATAAATTTTTCGCATGTAAGCTCGGGACGATTGAGATAACCACGGGCAAGTCCGTCGCCACCCAGATACAACTCGCCTATAACTCCAACAGGAACGGGATTAAGCGTTGCGTCCAGGATATAAGCTTCCGTATTCCCAATCGGGCGTCCAATAGGGATAGAACGTGCATCATCGCTTAGCTGATGCGGAATAGCATAACAACAGGCGAACGTCGTACATTCTGTAGGTCCATACCCATTGATGATTTGAGTGGTTGGCAAATGAACAAGCGCACGGCGTATATGCGCAACGGATAAAGCCTCTCCGCCGGTAAGCACTTGCTGCACGCCTCTCAGCGCATCTGGAACCTCATCAATAATGGTGTTGAAAAGGGAAGATGTTAACCATACAACGGTTACTTTATGTTTGGCGATAATGGAGGCGATAGCACTGGGTGTGGGTAGCAGATCAGGGAAAAGGACACAGGACGCGCCATTTAACAACGCACCCCAGAGTTCGAATGTTGAGGCATCAAAAGAGATAGGGGCCATATGTAAGAATGTCTGTGTCGCATCCAGGCGGGCATAGTTGGCCCCACAGACAAGGCGGGCAATACTCCGATGCCGTATCTCAACCCCTTTAGGCATTCCTGTCGAGCCTGATGTATACATAATATAAGCAAGATCGTCGCCCGTTACCTCGCACGCTACGTTTTGTGAGCTCTGCTGGCCTATTTGCGGCCAGTCTACATCCAGACATACAACTTGCAAGTCCTGTACAGGTAATACGTTGGCGAACTTTTTCACTGTCAACAGAACTTTCATTCGTGCATCAAGCAACATAAGCTCCTGCCTTGTAGCAGGGTAGGCGGGATCTATCGGCACGTAAGTTCCACCAGCTTTGAGAATTCCCAGTAACCCTATGACCATTTCTATTGAGCGGTCTATACATATACCAACCCGCGTCGTTACGTCCACACCAAGATACTGCAAATGATGCGCAAGCTGGTTGGCCCGCACATTAAGATCGTGATAGCTCAACTTCTGGTCTCTTATATACAAGGCAATAGCATGAGGTAGACGCTCTACTTGTTCCTCGAAAAGCCGATGGATGCCCTTATCTTTGGGATACTGCGTTTGGGTAGCATTCCATTCAACAAGCAGTTGATGTTGCTCTTCTGCTGTTAAAAGTGACAGTTGCGCAATTTTTTTGTCAGGAGCCTGTGCTATACTTCCCAGCAATGTTTGCCAGTTGCTTAGCATCTTCCTGATAGTTACTTCCTCAAATATATCAGTACTATACTCTAACCAGCCAACAATACCTTCCGGTCGATCATCAACTGTTACGGTTAGATCAAACTTCGCGGTATTCGTTTGGCCTGCTACCTGGCTTATGGTCCACCCCGCTGGCAAAACGGGTAAAGGAGCTTCCTGGGAGAATGCTACACGAATAAGTGGAGCTTCTCTCCCTTTTTGCTCTGCCTGTAACTCTCTGATCAGATACTCAAAGGGAAGGTCTCGATGCTCGTGAGCGTCCAAAACCACTTCGCGCACCCGCATGAGAAGTTCTCGAAAAGTAAGATCTCCCGCCAGGTTTGTACGCAACACCAATGTATTGAGGAATAAGCCGATAAGGCCCTGGAACTCTTGTGGTCTGCTTACTGTGGAAGTCGTGCCAACCAGTACGTCATTTTGTCCAGTATAACGGTACAGTAATATTTGGAAGGCTGCGAGCAAAGTCATATATAGCGTCACATCCTCATAACGGCTGAAAGTCCTGAGCTTCTCGCTTACTTCGTTAGACACCATGAATGGAAGCTTTGCCCCTCGATAGCCTGGCACCAATGGGTATGGATGGTCAGTGGGCAATTCCAGGGTTACGGGAGCATCCGCTAGTTGCTGTTTCCAATAGGCTAATTGCTCAGCCAACATATGCTCTTCCCAGCACTCGCGTTGCCAAGCAGCAAAATTGGCATACTGTACAGGCAACGGAGCAAGTGGGGAGGGTTTTCCACGTGAGAATGCCTCATAGAGCGTACTCAATTCTGAAAGAAATATTTCATACGAGGTGCCATCAAAAATAATATGGTGTAGAGCCAGGAATAAGCGATGATCTTCATCATCTAACCGCATCAGCGCAGGACGCAACAAAGGAATGCTAGCTAAATCAAAGCGAGACTGTACTAGCTCAGTAGCTAACCGTAGGGCCTCAGGTTCCCGTTGAGTCAAAGGCAGATGTCTTAAATCCACCACAGGTAGCACTAACTCGAAAGACGAGTGAACGAGCTGGATAGGCTCCCCATCTACCAGAGGGAAACTGGTGCGCCAGACCTCATGCCGCAGGATGATCTCATTGAGGCTTTGTTCTAATGCATATATGTTAAGTGCAGCAGGCAGAAATATGACCATCGATTCATTATACAGAGGAATATTGGCTGTCAGCTGATCAATGAGCCATATCTGCTGCTGCGCAGAAGACAAAGATGCCGGACAGCGCTGGGAACGCCTGGAAATAGATTCTATCGTTACAGTTCTATCATGCATACTTTTCATTTCTTCCACTTCCATAAAACATATAGGCTATCACATATCCAATATATACATACGCGTCAATCTTCTCAACTATTCTATAGTAAAGAGTACCTCAAGATAGTTAAAAAAACGCTATAGTTAGATTGAGAATTCATTGCTAAACAAGTTTTAAGGTTAAGAAATGGTAAATCAACAGTAAATCTCATCTATTATACTTCTACAATATGACAAAATCGCACTACTACATTCATCAATTACCCTGAATTCCTTAGAAGCGAATGCAGCAAGCACACAAAAGACCCCTCAGACTCTCATTTCATACATCCTCTCATCCAAATTATTTTCTAATGTGTGAGATTAGCAGCTATAAAGTTCTTAAGTACAGTATAAGCAGGTAAACTAGCTCCGTAGTCTGGTTTGTTACTACAATTTGTCTTTATATCCTGCCAACAATCCCCGTAGCTTGCAGGATAGGAGGCCTGAGTGTTTATCGTATAGAAGAACACGTTTTCTACAAAAATGGCGGATTTGGCAGTAGTAAGCACGTATTGCAAATTGCGAGCTTGTTGAGAAGGGCTAACATAGTAATCAGTTTTTTGATTAGCTGCATATTGTGTTGCCCAGCCAACCTCAGTAACCCAGATAGATTTATTTACATCTCCGTTATCTTCCATAACCTTATGAATCGCGTTAATGGCATCCTGAAATGATAAATACTGCCCATTAGTAATTGTTGGATCAGGCTCACTGTTACTATTATAATAATGAAGATTTACAAAATCGAAATAGTTTTTCATGCCATCGTTATAAAACCGGCTAAGCCAATCTGCATAATATGTCGTTTGCGAAAAAATACTATCCATTCCCACCAGGATTGGGTCATCTTTTGAGTTATCTTTTACTGCCTGATAAGCGTGGGGTAAAATCTGACTATAATATTTAGGGTCAACACAAGCATCATGGGCCCCAGGATTCGATGAATCATTAAAGGCAAACGGAAATTCATTGAGAATCTCTATTACGTCAATCCTTCCATGACCGCTTGTCCCATTATAGCGTGCCGCGACCAGTCCGGCAAAATTGGCCGTATCGGTAGAAGAGGCAATATAGTCGGTACCAACCTTCGGACTAAAAAGCGCATTGTTATCTTCTTTACACCTGAGTGCAGCTCTAAACTGAGGGGACCTCCATAAAACATAATCGACTTTAATATTATGTACATTGGCTCGTTGCACCATATTATCCAGCTCAGACCAATTATAGGTATTGGGAGCCGTTTCAATCTCATCCCATTGATCCGTTATCCTCACCCATCCTGCATTCAGATCAAGATAATCCGCGGACACAACGTCGTCAAAATTTCTATGCAATGTGAATCCATAAGGTGACTTCGCCTTTATGGTAGTTGTCTTTGCCGTCGGCGCAATAGTTGTATTTGTCTTTGCTGGCGGCGCAATAGTCGTAGTTGTCTTTGCCGTCGGCGCAATAGTTGTATTTGCTCTTGCTTTCAGCGAAATAGTTGTATTTGCCTTTGCTGTCAGCGAAATAGTTGTATTTGCCCGTTTATTCATAATAGTACTACTAGTACTCCACATAGTACTTATCAGGACAACAACAACGATCACACAAAATAATACACATAACAACAAATTTTTATTGGGCAATTTTTTCATCCTCTACACCTGATCAATATAGGAGTTAGAGAGCTTGGAACTAGCAACACGTTCCCAGGTATGTTCTTTGACATTATCAATATCGTGGCCCACTGGCTCGGCATGACTACACGTTTGCATCTATCTGCACACTCGACTGTGGCTGGACTGTTCAGATATATATTTGAAAAGAAGACAAATAAGAGTTAACCCATCTTGCAAACCCCTGGCTCTCGCAATGGGTTCCTCCTTCCTGACTAGTATCGATACCTTATCAATATTCTTTTATCAGTATATACTAGATTAATGATATTGTGAATATTACCGTACTATAGGTTATTGCATTATTACAAATTGGCTTCTTTGCTTAACTCACTCACTTTACACTTCGTACATTATAGTTGTGTTTAACTCGCCTACTTTACACTCTGTATATTATAGTTGTGTTTAACTCACCTACTTTACATTTCCTCATATTTATAGATTCTCTAAGTAAGCCAGACTCCTGTAGTTACACAAGCTCACCAGATGTTTTGTATATCTTATCAGCGCTTAAAACGTAAGAGATCAAACTTAAAACATTCTGGTCCAGCAATAACATCATCTCATAACAAAGCTACTCTCCTCTATAGTAGAGGAGAGTCGCTTTGTTATATCTATGTAAAAAGTGTACTCGAAGCAAATCAGAGATTGACGTTGGGAATCACAAAGGTGGTAATAGACTGTGCAGGGAGCGTGGTGCTCACTTTTTTGTTGGCAATTCCAAGGTTCGTCAGGTGCTTGAGATTCTCGCTGGCTGAGGTCTGATATGGCGTTGCAGTTCCTCCTACACTACTGAACTTCGAGAGATCATAGCTGACGGTGGTTGCGCTGGTTGCACTATTGGTGCTGACGATTACCAATGTATGTGATTTGGCATCGTAGGCAGTAAAGCTGTTGGCATCACTATTGCCAATCATCTGATAGCCTTCACGCACGAATTTACTATAATTGCCCATTGCATAATAGCGTGCAATATACGAGATAGCATTATTAGGAGCTCGATAGGCCAATCCCTGATCGCCGTTAATCGATTCTCCAACCTGATTTACTGCCTGCCAGATGACCCAGGCACTAGGATGCAAATGCTGCTCATCATCAAGGATGTGACGAGAAAGCACGAGAGCCGCCCCGATTTGTGAACCTTGATTTCCTCTTGCGCCATCGTTCCATTCGGACATCCACAACCGTTTGTGACCCGCTTGCCCAATAGTTGCATACGCACTATCGCGTTGAGCATTTGTGGCTACATAGGTGTGGGTGTTCCACTGAGCAACGTCTGCTTTTACTGCAGCGCTATAAGAGTTGTAAGCACTCATCGATGAGCTAATGCTGGTATCATCAGGAGAGCTGATCGACGTATAGGCCGAGGCACCATTCTGCTTCAGAGCCGCCGCAAGCAAGGAAATGATGGTAGCCTGATTGCCACTCGAGACCTTCATGCCTTCCTGGGTTCCGGTTGATTTCCACCAGCTCTGGTTGGGCTCATTAAATGCATCAACCGTTTGCATGGTGATACCAAAGTTATCATGGAAATGTTTGTCGATGGTGGCGATATAATTGGCAAAGTCTGCATAGTGGGCTGGATTGAGGTTATCGATCCCACCCGGACCACCCGCCGTACAACTATTGAGCAACATCCAGGCTGGGGCTGAGTTCGGGAAACCTTCAAAAACATCGGCTCCGCGTGCTTTAGCGGCCTGCGCAAACCAGAGCTGATTCGCGTCGTTCGTCCACACATAATTGCCCTTTGTGGGTTCAAATGAAGGGACGTTGCCCCCTGGCTGCATCTGATTGTGACAGGTATTACCAGGTCCATCCGCACCATAATTGTAACGTAGGACATTGAGCCCGATGCCTGTCGTCGGATTGAAGAGAGCATCGGCTAGCGACGTTCGCTGACTATTACTCCAACCGCCAATGATATTGGCCCACCATGCCATACTACTTCCCCATCCCTGGATCGTTTGATACCGCTGTGATGGTGTAACAGTCACGGTTTGAGTAGCAGCACTTGCAACTGGTAAGTTGCCCAGGGACATGGAGATAAGGGTGGTAAGCGTCAAGAGTGCTGCAAATCCTGAAATGAGTTGCTTCCTGCAACGATAGAGCATAAATATTTCCTCCTTGAGAATAACACAGACGCTGTGTAACAGGTGATTACGCTTTTTAAGATAGGGAAGACATCCTTTTCTTCTCCACTTTACAAAAACGAACCTGATGGTGAGATAGGCCAGAGGGACCAAAATCACTAAAGACTTCTCTATCAGGAATGTAGCATATAAAAGGGTGATTTGTCAACTTACTTTACAATTTCTAATAAAAGACCATTCGCTTGCCACCTTCAGGGAAAAATTGCCTCGTATGTGTTCTTTGGCTCACTCCTTGCTTATACGCCTGATGTACCTAAGAAATGTGTTGCACTGCTTTGCGGGGTGAATCGTTTTGTTTGTTGCGCTTCCGCTCTAAAACATAAATATATGAGTAGACCTTGCTCAAGTACCGGTATCTGCGTAATCTCTTTATTTTTTTAGGTTCGCCAATATACGCAAGGCATCTTTACGGCCCTGTTCTAGCAACTTCTTCGAGCGCTCAGGTTGGTAATCACTGAAGAACATATCAATCTCATGCTCTGGCAAAATGGGTACAATCTCTATCACGGCTCGTTTGTAGGGAAAGTTGGCCTCCATATAGGCCTGTTCAACTTCTGTCAGGAGTTCGGCTTGTGTGCTAGCATCCTCAACCAATGCCTCAATGATTTGTTCTATCGCTTTTCGATCCGTTTCCCACTGCTCAATGAATGTATTTATCTGCTGAGCTTGTTCTATACCCACATATGTCTCGCTAAACTGATTCAACTTCATTGCTCGCATGATCATCTGATACATATTTGGATACAAGCGATCTTCAAGCGTCTGCGGAGCTACTCCTAGCACAAAGACGCGCTCAATGTCAGTTTCTAATGCCAATTGCTCCAGTGGAAAACCATCTACGGTAAACCCATCTACCCACTGCGTTCCTTGTATCTCTCGTGGCTTAATCACTGCAGGAACGGAAACTGCTGCTTTCACGCCATCACTCAAGGAAAAGGGAGCTCCTCCTGGCCACTCGAAAAACTCCTGGCTACCAGTATTCAAATTTGCAAGATTAAAGCGGAAACGTACACCTGGCAGGAGACGCTCCTCATTAATATATTTGTCAACATAACTCATATATCGATCTTCCTGCATTAGCGCAGGAGACCACAACACGGCTCCACGCAGCAATCCTATCCAGTCAGTGCTCAAAACATCCTTACTGTGCCAGCCTGACCACAGTTGTACTAATTGTTCGATCTGGCCCGTCGCAGTAAAGGCTCCATTGAATGCACCCGCCGAGCTTCCAGCGATAACATCAAACTGTATTCCGCCCTCTTGTACCAATGCATGTACAACGCCTACCTCGTATGCAGTCATAGCTGCACCTGGGGTTAAAAAAAGTCCTGTTTTCATTGTTTATCGCCCTCTTCTTCCCCTATAAACCTTCGAGCATCCTGATAGCCTAATACCTTTGCAGCAGTTAAGTCCTTTGCACTAAAACGCCACAAGGGATAGTCCAAAGCACGAGAGGGTGTGATAGTTCGTATCAATAGTTCTTTCGCACGCTTAAGCGAGTAGGAAGAATTACAATAGACGGCAGAGACTTTATTCAGCAACTGCTCACGTAGCACGGGGTCTACAATATGTTCACCTAGCCGTGCAGGAAGTTGTGTGCTTACGTGACGAAAAGCTGCTGCACCGCCACTCACCTTGTCCGCTTCATCGAATGCGCTCCAGACATCATGAGCCAGATTCATCTGTAGCGCACGTTCAAACACTATGGGCCACGTCTTATATGGTCGTTGTGTGCGCGATCCACGTTGGATAGCCACAGCTACCGCAATCACTTCCTCAACAGGTTGTTGCAGTATCGTTGGCAATAGAAAGCTGTTGATAAAAGTAGCGTCGGCCAATTGCTGCTGATGGTAAAGTACTGGTGGATAGATGCCGCAAGTTGCAGTCGCTGCCATCAGAGCATCTACCAGTGGCAACTCACCACCAGGATACGTCATTACCTGTTCTCGGCCCGTTTGCAGATTCATTGCGCTGATAACCAGGGTTACTCCCTGTGCGACTAATTTTTCCTCATGAATATGGGCTGCGATGAAACGACGCTGTAATGCCCCTGTGAATAGCCCTCGCCATGGGGTCCTCCAATTGAAATTGGTCAGCCTGGGCACTGCAATTCGCTTCCAACCTGCCTGTAAGGCCGCAAATTCGCCACAAGCGACAAAGGCTGCACTCACCGCACCGATACCCGTCCCAGCACATATATCAAAATGCAATGCTCGCTCATTAATCAGATGCTGCAGAGCACCAATCTGATAAGCTGTCCAGGAAAGTCCTGAGTTGAGAACGAGAGCTCGCTTCATGCTAAAAACTCCTCAATGGTACAGGCCGCTGACTTAATAGCGGCGGCAGGCAAAAACACATGCCCGGCATGAGGAATGGTAACAATTTTTGCTGATCGATCAGCAAAGAGGCTATGCAGAGTGCTCACCTCACGCCTGATATCTGGTACGAAGCGATCTTCCTCGCCCATTAAAATAAGCGTAGGAATATGTATTTGTAGCAGATCGCCGCTAAAATCGCGTTCAATCTCCCAGGTCGTGCGTTTCATTGTGCCTGCCGGATCACTGAGACGTGCGGCAGCAAAAAAAGGATGCCGCCGACCATCACCCACTGGCCCACAGATCATAGCCATTAAAGGCGCGGCGGTCAGGCGATAGAGCCAGCGCGGCATGATGCTTGTGATGAGATTACTTAGCAACAATGTGCGCCAACGCAGTCTGGTAAATGTTCCGATCAAGACAACTTTGCGTATGGTTAACCCATTTGCTGCGGCGATCTGGGCGGCCATAATAGTACCGATAGATTGTCCAAGCACATCAAGGTCCTCGTGTAGTTCTTGCTGGATAGTAGCGATGATTTCTCTTGTCAGTGATTCAAGCGTTTGATTATCTTCTGCGGTATAATCGACCACCAGGACGAGACGTTGTTGGGCCAATCGTTCAACAATTGGAGCAATGCTTCCCACTGAACCGTCAATGCCCGGAATGGCTAGCAATGGAGGAGCACCTTGTGCCTGGCCGAAGCGAAGCAACTTTATCATCTTCAATCTCCCGCTACCAATTTCTGCGCACCTGCCAGGGAAGATTGACAGACATAGCGAAAATGGGCCAGCCAGAAACGACGACCGATCTGGTACATAGGCCCCTCGGCTACCTCCCATGATCCAAAACGACAAAGCCCCCCTCCCAGGTCCTCAAAGCGGTAACTGTGCAGCGCATGAAAACCGGGCGGGAATGTCACCTCCCATGTCACAAGACGCTGAGGCTCATACTCTACGATGCGAGCAATCGCTGGCATCTTATAGAGATATTGAGGTCGGATGGGATTGAACCACCAGTAGAGAATCGTATCGACCTTTAATTCACCACCCAGTACCCTCGACCACGAGAAACACGAATTCCATTGCGGCCAGGATGACACATCAGAGAAGATATTCCAGAGCCGCTCTACTGGCATAGCCAGCTCAACGGACCCCTCAACAGGCAACGCAGCATCAGTTGTGAATATACTCTGTTTAAGTACAGTCCTATTATCGCCAAAATTTTCCCGCATGGTAATCCTTTAAACACAAAAAGTGAGCACAAAAGCATTTATACTTAAAATGGTCCATATGAAAGAATCTTCTGTCCATAAACATCCCAAAGCTTTCCCAGGAAAAATATTCCAAACTCGCTTAATACCGATACTCGCTGTAAAGGGATCGGGGCCTCAGCTCGAAATGTCGTTAACTGCTTGAGGAAGTCAAGATAGTGAATGGTAATGATTCCTGATGCTACTATCTCAGCATTGTCTTCTCCTCCTGGCTCTACATGTCCCTTGAGAATTCGCATAAAGAGTGTTGTTGTGTCAGCCCAGATATCGAAACGGGCATCATTACGAATGAACTTGAAGCCGCTTAATGTCATTAAGTGCCCAAGGCTATCACGGAAGTAGAGATGATAGAGCATCTTTTTGAGAGTGGGATCTCCTTCGTCAACAAAGAGATTAAAATATCCTTGCTCCACAGGAAACTTGCCACCAAGTGTATTGCAGGAAATGTATCCTTCAACTTCTCCCTTATGCTGTGGATCAATGACAAAATGGTGCACACCATTCAACGTAATCGTTAGATGTACCATTAATGTTGTACCTTGCTCACTGCCCTCACGCATACCACGATCATAATCGGCTTCGCCAAATGCTATATGCCCTTTCATCTCCTCTGTAAAGCTCAGCCTGGTTGGATCAATAACATCTAACTCCCTGGTATAGTCAAGCTGAATGCCCTGCTCTATGCACCACTTACGCCCAAGTTGGACTCCAAAGTTGACCGCTTCCTGAACACGGTCAGCACTTACATTGATCAAGTAATGCAGAGGTACCTCGGCACGTAGCGTCTTTAACTCAATATGGCGTCCAAACTCTCCTGGCCTCCCTTGCTCTAGAGCAAGGTTGTTTTCTTTTATACGCTGCTCGATTCGCCTGAAGTGTCCATTAGCGGTTGCCTCGATAATCTGAAAGTAATTGGCAACAAAACCAGGATTCCATATACTCTTCTCACTTACCGTCCAGATCACCCAAAGCTCATCGGCCCCACGTCGGATCGCCTCTTCTATATTAGCATCCGTAATATACACTGGGTCTATATAAGTATTGCCGTCGATAATCACAGGTGGAAACCACATTGGTAGGGAGACACAGGCAACCAGGAAGTCTTCCGTCATCATATCGGGCGTTAGCACCTCTAATTCGTGCTTGCTGAAATTGTAGATGTTAAAGGTCGCCTCCCGCTCTGAAGCACGGATAGTGTCCCAATTCAGTCCCCAGAGCGGAAACACATTCTGACGAAAGCGATCCATCTTCAAGATAGACTCGGCATAAAAAAGCTTTGTATATTCTTCCCAGTTGAAGTCCGCATAGATAATCGGCGGTAGATTGCGCCAATTATCTGCCATTTGTGTGCCGGTCATACCCTGACAATACATCGCCAGGTTAAACACTCCACCACTCGCACCATCCGCATGATCAAACGTTAAGCCAGCCTCGTCGAGCCACACCTGCAATACACCGGCCTGAAAGGCAACCTTAATACCTCCACCGGCCAGGATCAATGAGCGTTTCTTCTTCTGAACCTGAATCTCACTCATGCGTTCTTTCCCTCGCGTTTCATCAGAATCTTTTCGGCAAAGCGATCTGCAAGCGCGGCAATGGTGAGGCTCGGATTCGCACCAACGGGCCCTGGCATGATCGATCCATCAGCGATATAGAGATCATCATAGCCAAAGACCTGGCCTTCGTCGTTTACAACCCCCTCCGCCTTGTGTCGCCCCATAGGACAACCTCCCAATGGATGGGCCGTGATTAAGCGACTCAAAAACCAGATGGGATCATCGACGAAATTTGCACCAAGGGCACACGCAATTCTTTCCATCTCATTCCTGAGCGTATCAAAGTAGTAGCTAGATTTATCCTTGGTCCAGTCAAGTTCGAGTATATTACCATTGAGAGTCATAACCCCATCTGGTATATCGCGTCCCATGCCAAGTATTGGGAGCAAGCACGCTGAAAGTTCACATGTGCCAAACATCTGCGAAACATATTTACTGAGGTCGGTCTCTAACTTTTTATGTAACCACTCTTTAAACAGCTCTTCTGCAACCTGTATAGCCTGGGCTACGGCATTAGGTGTGTCTATAACTTGCAACACCCAATTCACCATCTCTGGATATCCTGCATCCTCGATGTAAAAGCCACGTGCTTTGGGATCTGCAACGCCATCCAGGTGATCTGCGAAACGAATTGCGCTTGTAATAACGGGTCCATGTCCGCCATCAATGACGCGAGGCTCCCGTATACCACCCACACTATCGCTACAGCGAACAGCAAAATTGACCAGATCACCGTTCCCACAAAAGCGCGTTCCCAACAATTTACTGATGCCTGGAAAAGCCGCTCGATTTTTTAGTAACAGATAGGTGCTACCGAAGGTTCCTGCCGCAAGAATGAGCCGATCTGCAGTAATTGTTTGCAGTGGTAGGACGGTATTGTCTTGCGTCTTTAGTGGCTTGCCCTCGTTTTTGTCAGGATCGTGCACAACGTAATGAATACTATAACCACCACCATCTCTCGGCTCGAATGAACGTACCTCACAACATGTGCGAATATCAGCCTTATATGTCAAGCTGGCACGCGAAAGGTAGTTGTAGTCAAGCGTATTTTTGCTACCATAGTTACAACCCATATCGCATTCACCACACAGGCGACAGGTAGAGCGTGTGCGACCATGTAGATTCGGCTCCTCGCGGATGGGTTCTCCAACTAGCGGCTCCTCCCCCTTATTGCCAAAGGTCACAGCAAGGTTCGGGAGACTCCAGTCCATTCCTAATTGCTCGGCGGCCTTTTTTAGTGCTATGGTCTTTGAAGTCTTGTTATAGGGAGACTTATTAAAAGGATAGGTTTGTACATTTAGCATATCCTCCACATTCTTGTAATGAGGATCAAGCTTATCACGATTTACAGGCCAGTATTCATAGCCCCCCTTCTGAACATCCTCTTGCACAAACCACTTTTCATCTTTACGTAACATAACATTGGCATAGATTAGTGAACCTCCGCCTAACCCACTCGATACCACTGAATTTATGCCCTGGAAAGACCAGATGTTGTATATGCCGTATAAACCTTCGCTGGGATTCCAGAAGTTCTTCTTCATGGCCAATGGACTACGTGGAAATGAATTGGGTGGATAGGGCTTTCCTCGTTCCAGTAGACAGACTCGTAAGCCTCCCTGGGCCAGTCGATAGGCCATCACTGATCCTCCGAAGCCAGAACCAACGATGACCGCATCAAAATGCGTCTCGTTCACAATAGTGCCTCTCCTCTCTATATACGACATATTAACGCTAGAGATAAATCATTTTGGAGCATTGTACATACCTATCTCTCTCTAAAGCTTAATAAGTATGTACAATGCCATTTTTCTGCTATGTGCTCATGCTGGGCTCAGATGCCAGCCGCCAACGGAGATAATCAGCATTGCGCAACAAGCGCTCAAAGATACTACGCCTCAGACGATAGATCTCTTCCACAGAGCTGAATTCCCGTGGACAAAAACGTACAATTTCTCTGGGCTTGAGATGGCAATGAAAGAGTAAGTAGGCCACACGTTGTTGACGCTCATTAGGGATCACACTCTGTATCGCCTCCCACAATTCAGCACTATCATCCTGCTCCTCCACATAGAACTCTTTCAGCGAGTTCGGATCAGGCAATGCTAGCTCTTGTGACCGTGAGTAGGTGCGTAACGTATCGAAAATGGCACTTCTGAGGCTCGCGCGTAAATAGCGCAGTATGGCAGCAAGGGTCGTAAATTCCACGTTTTGATTGCCTGCCGTTGCCTGCCAGAAGCGTGCAAACGTCTGTGCTACATAGTTCTCATCACTATCAAAGTAGCTTGCAACATTTTTCATAGGATGAGTACGCAACCAACTGTAAATCATATCATTAAAGCGCTGCTGCACGGTTTCCCAGGCAGAAGGGTCAAGTTGCTTCAACGCGCGATGAAACAGTTCTACTCCATATTGATCTTCAAATGGCTCTCCACGTCGAAAGTTCTCAATCTCGCTCATACAACGATCCGCCAGCTCATTGTTACTCATAAACTGAAAGGAGACGAATGATGGATTAGTCATCTTTTGCTGAACTTTGCGAACGTGGAAACTAGCATCATCCTTAGGGCTCTCTACATCACTGTCTAATTCAAGCGTCAGGGTTTGTGAAACCATACTGTAGTCACCTCTTTATAATAATAGCTTTCTTCTACATCTTTCCTTCCATCCACTTTTACCCCTACAATAATTTTTAAAATCTCGCGCCCATATGATGGGTAAGGAGAATGAAGCCTGTATCGTTGTGTTCTATTCTTTTATCAGTCTTCCATGGTCAAAGAATGCCACGAATAGCTCTCCAATACGAGGACATTAGAGGACATATTGAGGGCATACTCATAGCCTTTAACTTCAGGTAACATTTGCGTCTTTAACATTAGATGATATTTGAGTCCTCAAGTACGCTACAATATATCAGAGCCGATTTTCAGCTAATCTTCGTCAAGAAAGAGGTGAAAAATGAAAGGGAAAAGGTCTCACAACAACAAGTTACAACGAGAGCGGCTGGCGCGTGGATGGAAACAGGAAGAGGTCGCTGAAAAACTTGGAGTTGATGTGCGCACAGTACGTCGCTGGGAAGGTGGACACCCTGTAAGCCTCCTGAATATCGTAGGACTCACGCAATTTTTTGGAAAAAGCGCTGTAGAACTTGGACTAGGCGAGGACGGAACTGAGGATATATCAAGCTCGACGACTGCACAACTCGACGAGAATATAACCATTTCCTTATCAACTAATAACTTACTTGAATACGACCAGCACGACCTTCAGCGGAAGAGCACCGCCGCTTTCATGCTACCCACTCAACCAACTCCTCTTATAGGACGCGAGCAGGAGATCCTCACGGCTAAGCAACTCCTCAGTCGCGAAGAAGTACGCTTGCTCACGTTAACAGGTTCTGGCGGTACTGGCAAAACTCGTCTGGGCATACAGGTGGCTCATGAATTACGCAATACATTTGCCGATGGAGCCTATTTTGTAAACCTGGCTCCTATCCATGAGCCACCATTGATCTCTACGGCTATCGCTCAAACTCTTGGTATCTGGGAAGTCGTTGGACAATCTCTCCTAGATAGCCTGAAGATATATTTACGCGAAAAACAACTGCTATTACTACTGGATAACTTCGAACAAATAGTAAATGCGGCCGCAATTGTTGCCGATCTGCTCACCACCTGTCCTAAGCTCAAGATACTCGTGACAAGTCGCGAGGTGCTGCATGTACAAGCTGAGTATGTGTTCGTTGTACCACCACTAGCGCTACCAGATCGCTCATTCTCCACCATACAACCCGACCTTGTAGCACTCTTTCGCAATCCGGCAATAGAACTCTTTGTCCAGAGGGCACAAGCGATCAAACTTGACTTTCAGGCCACCGCTACCAATGTTACCACCTTAGCGGAAATCTGCATTCGCCTGGATGGATTGCCGCTAGCCATTGAACTAGCAGCGGCCCGCAGTAAATTGCTTCCACCCCGGGCGCTACTTACCTGGCTCGAAAGTAGACTTCTTGTTTTAACGGGGGGGCCACAAGATGCACCTTTCAGGCAGCAGACGCTACGCAATACAATCAAGTGGAGTTACGATCTTTTGAGTGTTGAGGAGCAGCGCCTTTTTCGTTGGCTCTCTATCTTCAGCGGTGGCTTTAGCCTGGAGGCAGTTGTAGCGTTTTGTGTGTTTCTCAATGACACAGCTGTATCTGTATTGGATCGGGTAGACTCACTTCTTGACAAGAGTCTGCTACAACTGATGAAACAGGTCGGCGCAGAAGAGCCGCGCTTTACAATGCTGGAGACAATTCGTGAGTACGGACTGGAGGCTCTTGCTGCCCATCAGGAGATGGAGAAGGTCTTGCGCTCTCACGCCCTGACCTACCTGGATTTTGCCGAACAAGCAGAACCGGAGCTTATTGGTCCTCAACAAGCCATGTGGCTAGAGCGATTAGAAAGTGATTCGAGTAACCTGCGTGCAGCAATGCAATGGTGGCTAGCACAACCTGACAATGGTGGTGCCGAAATGGCTTTACGATTAGGCGGAGCTCTCCAGCAGTTCTGGGACGTACGTGGATATCGTAGCGAGGGGCGAGAGTTTCTACGGCAAGCGCTTACCGAAAAAGCAGATGCTGCTCCTTCTGTACGTGCAAAAGCCCTTGATGCCGCCATAGTCCTGACTGTAAATCAAAGTGATCTCGATCAAGCAGTTGCATTATGCGAAGAGAATCTCGCGCTATGTCGCGCACACAAAGATGAACGAGGAACAGCTCTCGCTATTCACAGAATGGCATGGATTGCATGGGCAAGGGGCAGGCTGGTGGAAGCGCGTTCGATGGAAGAGGGGGCACTTCTCCTCTTTCACAAATTAGGTGATAGATGGGGAATTGCAGCCTCACTTGAAGTAGCCGCATCTGTAGCTCTAGATCAGGGCGATTACAGTAGAGCACATACGCTTCTACAAGAATGCCTGCCCCTGTGGAGAGAGCTAGGCAATGAGTGGGGACTTGCCTACTCGCTCTGGCTCCTGGCATGCGTGATCTTCTATTCCGAGGGTGATGGCATGAAATCACTGCCTTTACTCGAAGAAAGTCTCTCTTATTCCAGAAAACTGCGTCACAAGTCCAGTGTCTCATATGCACTTATTACCCTTGGCTTCATATTTTTCTTCAAGGGCGAGATTGATAAGGCACAATCTATTTTCGAGGAATCCATGGCACTTGCCAGGGAGATAGGGGATCAAAGAAGCATTGCTTCCGGGCTCTATGCTTTTGGCTGGGTCGCTTTCGGTCAGGCTGATTACGTGACCGCACGTAATCGTTATCGCGAGAGCCTGGCTATTTTGAAAGATTTAGGCCACCAGTGGATCATTGCCCTATCCATAGAAGGATTGGCAATGGTGGCCGGGACGCAAGGACAATTAGCAGAATCGGCAAGACTATGGGGAGCGGCCGACGCTTTACGCGAGACCATTAGCGCTTCTGTGCCTCCCGTAAATCACATCCTCTACGAACAGTTAAAAGATACGTTACGTAGCCAACTAGGAGAGAACACTTTCACCAAAGGTCTACTTGAAGGACGCTCTATGACACTTGATGAAATCCTTACCTTACCCTGAAAAGCATATGTTTGATCCCGCTGACCAGGCAAATACTTTACACCATTCTGAACTAGTTCTGTTATACTGCATAAATAAAGGCAATGGAGCCTGACTATACTTATGACTCTACACTTGAATATCAGAAATCGGATGGCTATATGAATAATGCGTCACTTGCTTCCAGGGCAGGTCGGGATACAAAGAAACAAAAATCCAGTTCGTACGCTCGCTACGTTTTCTGGGTTATGTTCGCTATCAGTTTTTTGAATTATCTTGACCGCAACGTAATGACGGGCGCGGCTAATGCGGTGGCACATGAGTTAGGGCTTGGTATTGACAGTATCGGCTATCTTGCTTCCGCCTTCATTGTTGTCTACACTATCTGTACTATCCCGATGGGTCTCTGGGCTGACCGTGCAAAGCGTAAAAATATCGTTGCGCTCTCTGTGGCAGTTTGGAGCGTTGCAACTACGCTTACAGCTCTCTCTTTTAACTTCGCTTCGCTCTTCCTTTCTCGTATGGTGCTGGGTATCGGCGAAGCTGGCTATTTCCCTGCCGGGACTGCCCTGATGAGCGACTACTTTAATCGTGAAAAGCGTTCTCGTATTATGAGCTGGTGGAATATTGCCCAACTGATCGGGGTCCTGGTGGGTTTTGTGGTCGGGGGAGTCGTGGCAGGTCTCTATGTAGGGAGTTGGCGGCTGGCCTTTATCTTTACTGGCATTCCCGGTCTATTGCTGGCTTTTCTGGCCTGGCGACTGCGCGAACCACGTCGTAACGAGGCGGATGAGGAGGACCTGACATTACAACCCAGGTCTGCCGTTATGCTAGAAACACCTCCTCACGCCGCGACACCGGTCACAACCAATATATTTTTGCAGATCAGAGATCTGCTCCATATTAAAACTCTGCTTGTCCTGACTGTGATGCAGGTCTTCGCCTTTTTTGTTTTGAGCGTGGCGGTCATTTTCCTACCCACATTTCTACAACAAAAGGATCTTTATGGTCTCAGTAGTGGGTTCGCAGGGCTTTTCTCGGGTGCGGTGATTGTTGTCGCAGGTTCTATTGGCACCATCAGTGGTGGTTATCTTGCTGATCTGTTTAGCCGACACAATCCAGGTGCACGTGTGTTCATCTGTGGAATCGGCTTCCTGATCAGCGCTCCAGCCTTTGCTCTATCCGTTACAGTCCATAACTTCGCACTCTTTACGCTCTTTTTTGTGATTACCACCATTTTTATCTCTGTTTATACCGGACCTTGCGCAGCTGCGATCCAAGATGTGGCCCCTTCGGTTCAGCGTGCTTCAGCGGTTGCGATCACTCTTTTAATCGCGCACACACTGGGCGATGCGTTCGCTCCTGCCTTTGTCGGAATATTGGCCCGCTTCTTCGATCCTACGGGCGGCACGCACTTCGCACACAATATGGCAGGTCACGATCTATCTCTGGCTATAGTATTTACCTGTACACCAGCGCTAATCATTGCCGGCCTTGTCGGCATCTTCGGTGCCCGCTGGATGAAAGCTGACCTGGATGCTGCGGCCGCAATAGATTCTTTGTTGCACTAAACAGTAAAAGAGGTCCTGGCCTTAATGATGCGCTTTAGAAGCATGGTTCTGGGCATACAACCAATCGGCGTTGAAGGTCTCAAGTAAATGCGACACCACACTTTTGTGCGAAATCATAATGCCAACCTCGCGGTTATAATGGAGCGCTTGATGGCTGAGATTTTGGGAGCCGATAAATGCAAGCTGTCGATCAACAATGATCATTTTGGCATGGATAAAATATTGCGGTGTGACATTTACGGCAATAGCGTGGGCGAGGGTCTGATACGTTTCGCGGTTATCGGCCGATGGCACACCTAGTGGGGTGGGAGAAAGCGGAGGTAACATCAGCTGTATGGCAACACCATTCCTGGCGGAATGCAGGAGGATCTGTTTCAGATTAAGCGCTCCATCGCCCGGAGGATCATTGAGATATTCCACCTGAATCGCCAGGCTGTGCTTTGCAGTCCTCAGTAATAAAGGCAATAAAGAAAGCGCATTGATATCACTGATAATCAGATTGGACGTATCAGGAACCGCTGGCAGCGGACGACCTGCATAATCTGCTAAAAAGATAGCTTTGAGTAGTGCAATATCATTGGGATCAGTATCGCACACAATATACTCGCGATTGGCATAACCTGCTCTGTTGCCGCCAAGGGCCTGCGCAGTAAAATTGGCGGTCATGATATACGCTTTGGCCTTACCAGGCACATCAGCATCAACAAGTATAAATTTAGCGTGGCGTAATGCGACTGGTCCACCATCTGTACGAATAGCTTTATTAGGAAAGACCCAGGCAGGAAAACGCTGCGAACCGGTAGGATCAAGGCTCGGTGGAAGGTCGGGTTTATGATAAAGAAGACGGAGATCCAGACCAGGATGGGTCACCTTCTGGTTGATCAGCATCTGCGCCACATGATCATTATCAAACAGATACATCTCGATCCATAATGATTTTGTAGCGGAGCTAATGATCTCTTGTATGATCTTCAGGCCTGAAGCTGGCTGCACGCCCGCGAGAGAGATATGTGAGCTGGCCCCTGCCGGTAACTTCGGAAAATGAAAGGGGCTTTTTGCAGGTGCCCGATGGGGCCAATTTAGGTCCATATGGTACGAACTCGCTTTCCAAAATCCACTTTTTTTGATATGTGTGCGGCCATCTCCTGCCTCACTCATAAAGAAAGGTGAGCAACCTCTTACCGACCAGCAACCTCGATCTGTTTAACGACCGGAATGATCTCGGTTACAAGGAGATCAAATGGCTCCTAGTCCGTCACGTTGGCCATATTGACAATCGTATGACGTTCCCATTCTCTGCCATTCTACCACATCAGCAAGAACGATTGAGAGGGAAGATGTATAAGAAAGAGGCCGTGCAGGCATAGAAAAGCGAGGAACATATCCCTATCCCCCATTTATTGCTAATCAGGCTCAAGGATTATGTAACAATTTCCAGGCGCAAACCGTGGGATTATTGATCCTCCTTTCAGCTTGCTTTTCCTCACAATTTATTTTATACTCAATTTGTAAGTATTCAATTATTGAATATCAATTTGCCTTTCATCGTTCAATACAGATAGGCTGCAGGGTCCTGGTGAACAATTACAGTGATGACTGACTCTCTGGAGTCTCGCATCTCTGATGGAGCAAAGCCCCTCAACCATGTCATTGCTCTCACTCGCAAGGCTACCTTGTGAAACCCATTCTGCTTGTTGATGTTTGCCTGCATATGAAGGTTAGTTATGCGAGAAGAGATCTTTGACCTGGTAAGAACAGCCCTTCGGTTCTGAGAACAGAGTGAACAATGTCAAGGATAGAGATAGAAGCCCGATTCTTTCTGTTCACCTCTCTAGGGGCATTGGTACATTCAGATCAGTTTTGCCCAGCAACAATCAACCAGGAGCAAATAGTATCTGATCTCTTGACACACTATCCCTTAGAGCGTTGGTACGAAATGCATATCCTGACCAGAGAGCAAGTGTATATATGGCTCGAACAGGCCTTGGCTATTCTTACCTCTGGCCCGGACAATTAAACGAACTTGATATATACTTAACCTGTAAAGAGATACTCGACATTTGCTTGACTATTTGTCAGGAAGAGGGGACTTTCATGCCAGGGATCGTTGTCTCACTTCACAGTGCACCACAAGCACATGCCTCTATGATTTTCCTCCCTGTAGCACATCTCGTACCTGGAAAAGGGATTGAAGGTGATCGTTTCTACACTCATCCACGCCTTCCTCAGCCTGGTGCAAAAACGCCATATGAAGTGACGCTGGTCGAACAAGAGGCGCTGGAAGCACTTCACGCCTTGCAACCAGGAACATGGACAGAACCAGGTGGACGACGCAACATTATAATTCGTTCATGCCCGTTACACACTCTCGCTGGATGCCTTTTTCGCATTGGTGAAGTTCTTCTCCAAGGGGCCGCACTTCGTGATGCGCCTTGCGACTATCCTGAACATACACAACACAGCATCTGTGAAGGACTTCATCACCAATGGCTTGGTGCCTCCATTCTCACCGAGGGGCCTGTTTATCCAGGCGATCCCATCGAGAACGTTTCATTTCGCCGCACGAACTCATCCGGCGAGTGTTCTAGGGAATCGAGGGGCAAACGACCACTCGCTTGACCCTGAGTGATCGTTTGCTCCTCGATTCCCTGCAAGAACGCTTCGTGCTGCAAAGGACAAGAGAACATCGGGTAATTCTTCTCGATGGCGAGACGCCGCTCTTCGTCGCTCAAGGCCGCCGTGCAGTCCTTGAGGGTGATCACTAAGAAAACCATAACTGATGGTGACCTAAAGAGGTCAAGCGGTTGCTTGCGAGAATACAACAGCTTGACCTACAGGTGATTATGTTAGAGGCCTATAGTTACCGCTTTGACCTCAGTATAATTTTCCAGCACTTGATGGCCCATCTCTCGTCCCCAACCACTTTGTCGATACCCACCAAACGGTAAAGCTGCGTCAAAGATGCTATAGCAGTTTATCCACACAGTACCAGCACGAAGCAATTTTGCCAGTTTATGAGCTTTGCTGATATCTCTGGTCCAGATACCTGCCGCTAAACCGTAGATTGTGTCATTGGCGATAGCGGCGATTTCGTCCAGGTCATCAAATGGCTGCGCGACCACAACCGGGCCAAAAATCTCTTCGCGTACGATTTTCATGTCCCGATTGGTGTTCACGATGACGGTTGGCTCGACGAAATAGCCACGGTCTCCATAACGTTGACCGCCGACAAGGGACCGGGCCCCTTCGTCTACGCCCGCCTTGAGATAACCTGTGACACGAGTAAGCTGCTCATCAGAAACAAGGGGTCCCATCTGGGTTGATGGGTCAAAACCTGGACCTATTTTGATTTTCTTTGCCTGTTCAGCAACACCTTCAACAACCTGATCAAAGACGTTTTTCTGCACGAAGAGGCGTGAACCAGCGCTACAGACTTCGCCCTGATTGAAAAAGATGGCATTGGCGGCTCCTGCGATGGCGGTCGTCACCTCGGTATCGCCAAAGATGATGTTCGGTGATTTGCCACCTAATTCTAACGAAACCTTTTTCAGGTTCCCGGCTGCCGCCTTGACAATGAGCTTCCCAACCTCGGTTGAACCGGTGAAGGCAACCTTGTCAACGTCGTCATGGGCTGCCAGGGCAGCGCCTGCCGTCTCGCCATAGCCCGGCACGATATTGACAACTCCAGCGGGGAAACCAGCTTGCTCAACCAGCTCACCCAGGCGTAATGCCGAGAGCGGAGTCTGCTCGGCAGGTTTCAAAACAACAGTACAACCCACCGCAAGTGCCGCACCCAGTTTCCAGACAGCCATCAAGAGAGGAAAATTCCAGGGGATGATCTGCCCGACGACGCCAATGGGTTCGCGTAAAGTGTAAGAGAAGTATTCACCAGGCACAGAGATGGGAATGGTGTTCCCCTCCACTTTCGTCGCCCAGCCCGACACATAACGGAGATGATCGCTACTCATAGGGATGTCGGCGGCACGCGCTACCGCCAATGGCTTACCATTGTCTAATGACTCCAGTTGCGCGAACTCGTCACTGTGCAGTTCAATCAGATCCGCAAGGCGATAGAGAGCTTGTCCACGCAGTGACGGGGTCATCTTGCGCCAGGGACCACTTTCAAACGCTTTCCGAGCCGCTCGCACGGCACGGTCGATATCTTCTTTATCTCCTTCAGCCACCTGTGCCAACACCTCACCTGTCGCAGGATTATACACGGGGAAGGTCTTCCCCGAAGCAGCAGCAACCCATTGTCCATCGATAAGCATCTTTCTGGGTTGTGCAAGGAACTGACTTACCACTGGGGCAATTTTGATCTCTGCATCGGAAATAGCCATCGTAATGCCTTTCTGTGTACAACATGTAATCTAGACAACGTTGTCCATGTAACAACACTGCAGCGGCGAATAATATGTACGGAGGAGCCCCTTCGTGAGCGCACCATCATAGGTACTTTTACCAGGAAAGAGCAGGGTCGTATAATTCGTCAGAAAACGCAGGACGACCAAAAATGAGTTCAGCACACTGAGCAATGACCTTGCAATGATGACGAAACGCGATTCTTCTAAAAATTCAGCAATATCTTTACTCAGTGGCTGATTACTCATAGTTTGAGTATAGACAGTTGAATAGGAATAGTCAAGGGAGGAGAATTGGAGAGTTAGAGATTCATCTGTGACCATAACAGACCTGGCATCAAGGGGCGATGCTCATATCTGTCCAGGCAGAAATGCAAAACGAAGTGGAGCATATAACCTGGACAACGAACACACTACAAGGTACACTCTACTCTAAAGAGCCTGAACCTATACGTCCTTTTCGACCATTACCTCAGTTGATTTTATAACCGCGCTGACATGATTGCCTTCTTGCAGTTGAAGTGCCTGGACGGCATCTTCTGTAATGACTGTATCCCATAACTTCTTCTTGCGGCCCTTCATCTGGAAGGAGGAGAGAGCAAACCCTGATTCACTAGTTCGACCACTACGACATCGAGCGGTGTGCCGGTAGTGGCAAAGCGTCCCGGACGCTGCTCCATGCGAACCTGTTGCAAGATCGCGGCCAGACGTTCAGCCTCCATTCTTGTTCGCTCAAGCTGATAGGAATCGCGGCGTAGAAACTGGAGTCGGGAAAGCAGATTGTTGAGCATACCAGCAACAGGCCAGAGCTTGTTCTGATCATCGAGCGGAACACGAGCATTCTCTTCACCATTGGCTATACGTCTATGTGTCTCTGTGATAAGTAGAATACTTCTTTCTAGCAGTTCCTTCTCTTCAGCCAACTCATGTTCCTGCTCGGCAATAGTATGTTCCAGTGCCGCAATAGCCTCGGCGCGGTCAGCACGTGCAATAGCGCGGTTCGTACTGATTACCCATAAGTAGATAACCACGGCCACCAGGATATTCATAACCATAGGACGCACCATAATCCCAACCCCTTGATGTGCTGCAAATGCCGCTGCCAGATCCGGTGCACGTGGAGCAAATGTAAGCAGGACCCAGATAAACATACAATTCAGAAAAGCGATGACGATTGCTCCTAAAGGAGGTGAGAAAGTAATAATGAGCAGAATCTCTAATGCAAGCATATCCAGACGAGGAAGATCGGTAAGCGACAATCCTCCTGGTGTAAAAAAGATCTGGTAGCCAGCGAAGTGAGCCAGGACGATGAAAACCATGCTCACTAACAGTAGATGCCCGCGTCTGTTCACAAAGATAAGAATGAAGTTCACTACGCCTAGAAAGGCAAAGGCACCAGCTAGAACTAAATTGTGACTGGAGAAACCTATGATGACATCAATAATACAAAAGAGTTGGGCGGCAAGCAATATAATGCTGGCAGCTCGCCCTCGGCGTGCTCGTTCTCGTTGGGCAACGGTCGCGGTAAATGGTGGTTCAGGTGGAGATGACAGATGATACCATCCCCCCAGTAGCCTCTGAAATAGCACCTGCATGCCTGATTGACGTGGTGATGACAGTTGACGGAAGTGCGTTTGTTCCCAGGCGTTAACGGAACTTTTGCCTGTAGGTCCCTGCTTCATAAAAATGCGATCTCCTTCTCAGAGAAAATACGTCTCCACTGACCTCTATCCAGTAAAAACAAGCGATTCTACCCTTTTCTGCAATTATAATGTAATAGCTTCCAGTACCTCCAAATCCAATAATAGGAGAAAAACTTCTCGCGCTCGATTCTCAATATCGGATGAGCCAAAGAGTAATGCAGTAATTTGACCAATATTTCTCCTATCGTCTACCAGCGCTAGCACCCTTCTTTGTTGCCGCGTCAACCTGGATAACGCAATTTGCGGCATAGTCGTTTGGCGGTGAGGAATAAGAGCAAGGAGAGATGGAAATGGTTGAGATAATGCAGAAGACGCAGATGGCAAATTCGACGTAGATGAAGGAGTAGATGGCTGATTTTTGCCAGGGAAGACCCCCGCCGATGTCGATGGTGTAGATAATAGACCAGAGTTGTCTGATGTCTTCTGTGACAGTAATGATGATCCTTTTGGAGACTAAATGTCCATTCTTGCGGCCCTGATTCCTCTACCTGGAGAAGCACCTTCTGATCGACAAAGATTGCTCTTCCACTGCTTGTAACAATCTGACAATCGACAATCTCGCCTTGAAGTAGCTTGAGTTGTATTTCGCAGGCTTCTTGTGTACTAAGTATGCCCTTGGGTAGTAATGCTCGTAGTACGCCGCTGCGCCGAAACTCTTTTAGAAGCTGAATAATAGTCGCGAAATTGAGATAATACATCCATCCACCTTCTACCTTCTTATGAGCAAGGAAGGTGCAATCTAACAGACCCGATAACTTTTGTCCTTGCGCACTCCCAATGAATTTATCTATCGGGCTGAAAAGAATCATTAAAACAAAAACCAGGCATAAATAGTTTATCTCTAAAATTTCTTATCGTCTAGTGTTACCTATAATAGTCTATCAAAAGTACGGGTACAAACATTTGAATGTACGATTTTAATCTATTTTCAACACTTATCAGACTATATCACATCCCCATCTTTTCCTCTCCATATAATCTCATCAATAGTTAGAGGGAAAGTTGTTGGCGCTGTTCAAAACACGCACAAGGAGTTGCAGAAGAGGACGAATCTGGCTGAGCTGAATGTCAACTGGGGACTCTCAGATGCTGATAGAGACGGAACCCCGTCCCCGATTTTCTCAGATGTGGCAGCAAAGCCTGTGGAAGAACTCTGCTTGCCACACACTGAGAGTCCTTTTTGCAGAAAGGTGAGCAACCCTTATCGACCAGCAACCTCGATCTGTTCAACGACCGGAATGATCTCGGTTGCGAAGAGATCAAATGGCTCCTGATCCGTCACATTGGGCATATTGACAATTGCCTGGTCAACTCCCATGGCCGCCAATTCGCGAAAATAGGCAATCGCGGCAGCCGGAGTGATGCTGTTGTCCCGCCCATCCCTTGTAATGTGGATCGTTCCAATCACCTTTTAAATATGAATATCTTCCTCTGTCCTCATATCTCCTTTGTTACTCGTTTTCGAGGCTTTTTACCATACGCACATGAGGTTGGTGATAAAGGAAGGTCTTCCTGTGTGACGACATAGTGCAGACGTAGATATAAGGACAATGCCTGTTTGTTCTCTTGTGCGACATTCAGCGCGATTTTGGGATAGCGCTGTTGGCGTCCCTGCTGCTCTGCCGCTTGCAACAGGCGTGTACCAATTCCCCTGCGGCCCCAATTCGTGAATACCGCCAGTGCATCAACATACCATTCGTCGTCATCCGCCTCGCGTTCGAGCTGCCACCCAATGGCTGCATTGAGTCGTTCCTCCTCTCGACCTCCAAAACTCAAAACCAAACCGACTACCTCTGAACGCTGTTCAGCGACCTGGATGTATTGATAGCTAAAACGATTGCCATCCTCACGAAAAAAGTGCTGTAAACGCTCGATAAACCGGTTCTCAGCTTCTTCATGTAATGGATAGATCACCTGGGTATGCCGATAGGCTGAGGAAAGGAGGACCGACGCTCTCTCGGCGTCGTCTGGCTGTGCTGGCCTAAGCTTGATATCTTCATTCATCATTTCTCATATGCAATCATTGCTGCCGGGTTGTTTTCTCGTTATAGTATAACGTTCCTGTTCTCTGATATTCTACCACATAAGCAAAAATGATTGAGGCGATACCATGCAAGTGAGATACGAGGCCTCTGCCTTCTTCTTCCAACCGCCCTTC
The DNA here is from genome assembly GCA_963850365.1 of uncultured Chloroflexia bacterium. Classification (GTDB taxonomy): domain Bacteria; phylum Chloroflexota; class Ktedonobacteria; order Ktedonobacterales; family Ktedonobacteraceae; genus Dictyobacter. Next base: position 309,756 of record CAWKKX010000071.1, on the reverse strand, counting down.
CATCTCTATTCTTACATCCAAATGTATCTACCTGAGGGGGTCCGTTCTTGCCCTTTTGCTCTCTCATCCACCATCTGGCAGACACAACAACACTGCGTATCAAAGGAGTCAATAAAAAGTTTGTTGATCAATTTTGTCAAATATTGTATCATAATCTTAATGCATATCTAAAAATCATACACGTTATTCCTTATTGTCATTATCTAGTTCGTTTGCCCATTTGAATATTGGAGAGGAGCATCCTCTTCTTTTTTCAAAACCCTTTTCACAGGAGCTTCGCCTTTATGAGTACCTCATCACAAGCAACTGCATTGAATGCGCCCCGCGTAGACACCAACCAGGGCAAGTTCGCACAGGGGAGTACTGTATTGCTTACTGCGTTAGCGTTTCTGCTCAATCTGCCGATCCTTGTTCTGATCACAGCCGTAATCATGGCATGGGCCGCGCTCGTTCCAGAAGCGAACCCTTACCGCTGGGCCTACCAATGTATTGCCATACCTCTCGGTCTGTTAAAGCCACGCGTCGTTGAAGATGATCCCGCCCCACACCGCTTCGCGCAAGGCGTGGGAGTTGTCTTTCTCCTTGTCGCCAGCATTGTGCTTTTCTTTACGCATGCGACAGTGCTTGGCTGGACACTTGATATCATCGTCTTTGTATTGGCTGGTATCAATCTGACGACAGGTTTCTGCGCTGGCTGCTTTGTCTATTATCATCTGGGACGCGCAGGACTACTCCCCAAAGTACGTTACGAGGGTAGTTTCCACTGGCGAGGGGTGTGAGGAATCATGCAAGAATTCGTCATACGTCTGGGAGTACTCTTGCTCACATCCATTATTGGCTGGCTACTCATCCAACAAGGCCGACGCTTTATCGAGGCCCAACGTCGTCAAGCGCTGGCCGCAACGCCACTCCACACACTCTCAGCTCCCAATAGTGCAGTCGGTGACCAGCCAGAGGCTGATCACTCCTCTGTACGTATACTGGCTTTCAGCAGTGAGGATTGTCGTCAATGCCACCAGTTACAAGCACCTGCACTGCGACGCGTCGTTGAAGCACGAGGGAATGCTGTTACGGTTGTAGAAGTTGATGCGACTACCGAACATAAGCTTGTACAAACCTATCATGTGATGACCGTACCAAGCACGGTGATCTTAGACGCAACGGGCCAGGCACAAGCTATTAACTATGGCTTTGCTCATACCCAGCGTCTTCTCACCCAAATAGACGAGGTGTTAGCACAAAAAGCATAATCAAAACGTTGTGCACCCAAGGACTTATTCTATTAGCATTTCCCTTTTAAAACCATCGCACCTTACATACTGACTTCCACACGTATAATGCAACGGAAGCCTGTATGGCATGTGGCCGTATCGACCGTCTGGGGAATACGTGCGGCAGGTCGATAGCGCAGGCAATAATTAGGGGCGCACAGATAAGAGCCTCCTTTGAGCACTTTGCGCGGCAAGGGCACTGGCAGAGTAGGATCATAGCTCTGGGTTTCAGCCGCGCCACGCGGATTCAGTGGAATACAGCAGGATCTGACCACATCGTCTGGATGGCGTGGTGCGTACCAATCGGAGGTCCACTCCCATACGTTGCCAGCCATATCATAGAGCCCATAGCCGTTTGGCGGAAAAGAACCAACCGGTGCAGTACCCTCATAGCCATCATGGCACAGATGTTGCCAGGGAAATTCACCCTGCCACGTATTTGCCATTACCTTACCATCTGGAGCAAAATCGTCGCCCCAGGTATAAATAGCACCTGACAACCCTCCACGAGCAGCCAGCTCCCATTCGGCCTCCGTTGGCAAAGTTTTACCAACCCAACGAGCATACGCCCCCACATCCTCATAGGCAACATGCACAACAGGATGTCGCTCACGTCCATCGAGAACACTGCCTGGACCTTCAGGATGTCGCCAGTTCGCTCCTGGTAGATAGGACCACCAGTTTGTAGCATCATCCAGGTCAACCGGGTGATCTGGCTGCTGAAAGACCAGCGAACCAGGCAACAGTTGTTCGGGGTCTGCACCGGGATAGTCGGCTGCATTGAGTGGCCGTTCTGCCAACGTAATATAGCCTGTCTCTCTGACGAAGCGTGCAAACTGCTCATTGGTCACGGTATAGCGATCCACCCAGAAGCCATCCACACTCACATGGTGAACCGGAGACTCCTCTGGATAGTAAAGCTGAGAGCCCATCAGAAACGTTCCACCAGGAACCCAGGCCATATCTGGCATGTCCGTGCATTCTTGACTCATACTCTCTTTGCCCATCCGCATGCTGGATAAGTATGCTCATACAATATATCCTTTTTTGTTTACACCAGTAATCTAAATGTAAATGGGAAAAAGTTGCATGTCAAGAGATGCACTTTTCCATGCACTTTCCATCACACTTATCCATCTGCCGTTTCTCACTCCATTAAGCCACATGCTCCCGCAGAGTGAAAGCTTGTAGAAAATAGTATTGACAACTGTACAGTATATACTGTATATTTGATACAAGATATATGTAAGTTGATCAACAATATCAACAATAAATAATGACACTGGCACAAAGAAACTCCATTGCAAAAGTTCCGATTGAGGCAACCATAGAGCCTCATACTTCATAGATGAATTTTTTAGCGTTGTATTGGTTACTGACATCAGAACAGGAGGTAGACATGGATTATCGGATTAGCTTCGCCGGGTTGGTGGTTGGCCTTCTCATCGGCATGACTGGCATGGGTGGAGGATCGCTACTCGCCCCCATCCTTATTATCCTTTTGGTATCCCCCCTGTATGGGCTGTATCAGCTGATATCGCCTATTCGACCGTCACAAAAGCACTTGGCTCGGTTGTACACATACGGGAAAAACATGTGGATTTCCGTATCGCTGGCTGGCTGGCCTGTGGCAGTGTCCCGGCAACGCTGCTTAGCGTGCTGCTGGTCCAATATATACGCAAGCATTACGCTACGCTGGTCAATAACTTCATTGTGCATGCCATCGGCTTTGTCCTCATTCTTGTCGCGGTGCTCATTTTGTTCAGACCCTTTATCCTGCGCTGGATGGAGCGCCGGCAAGAAGAAAAGCTCAAACGGGAAGCATCTGCAGGGAAATCAGAACACACACGTGCGTGGGTACGCCCCTTGATAACTGCGCTTGTGGGAGCCGTGTTCGGCTTTCTGGTTGGTTTAACATCTGTCGGCAGCGGCACACTAATTATTGTCTCCCTCGCCTTCCTCTATCCAAAGCTGACTCCAAAGCAGCTCGTAGGAACAGATGTTTTCCAGGCTTTCCTCCTGCTCCTTGCCGGCTCCGTGGGCTATATCACTGCTGGTGGCCTCAACTGGTCGATTGTGGGCCTCTTACTGATCGGTTCGATACCTGGTGTACTCATCGGTAGTATCGCAACAAAATATATCCCCAATCAGTACCTTAATCCTGTACTCGCTATTGTGCTAGGGATTTCGGGCCTGAAATTAGTCTAATCACTTCTATATATCTAAACGCATTGATCGTGTATAGTGGTGTTAAGAGCAGACAAGTATTACTAGTCAATGAAACATCGCTTTCCCTGTAGGTACCTACATTATCCCGTGAAGGAGATTGTTCGTGCAACCTCATACGTCCTATCTTATCTGCGCGACTCAGCGAAGCGGCAGTACATTGCTGTGTGAACTACTAAAAAATACCTACTTTGCTGGCTATCCTGAAGAATACTTTGATGCATTGAAAAGTACTGGCGTTCCACAGCGGCCGCTCGAATATTTTAGCGGAATCAGAGATGAAGCCCTGGCAGAGGTCTTTAAAGGGCGCGAGCATCCCGATGAAGAACAACGCCAACCACCGCCTGGCATAAGCTATGAGAGGTATGTACACGCGATGATTGAGAAAAGCACCTCTCCCAATGGCGTCTTCGGGACAAAAGTCATGGCGAACTATTTCCCCGATTTTATTAGCAAACTGCGCGACATCCCAGGCTACTATGAACTGCCGACCCTCTCACTTCTTTCAACTCTCTTCCCCAATCTGCACTATATCTTCGTTACACGACGCGATAAGATCGGGCAGGCGATCTCCTTATGGAAAGGGCTGCAGACCTGGGTATGGCGTGCAGAAGATACTGCAGATGGCGGAAAGCTAACACCACAAAAGCTCACCTTTCATTTCGGTGCAATCGACCGCCTGGTCCAACAGCTTGAACAGAACGAGCAAGACTGGCAGCGCTTCTTTACCGATCACCATATTCAACCATTCACCATCGTATTCGAGGACTTCGTCACGACGCAGGAAGAGACAGTGCGCAATGTGCTTCAATTCCTACATATCCCAATCCCACCAGAGATACTATTTGCCCCTCCGCGCATGCAACGCCAGGCAGATGAGTTATCAGCCAAATGGACCCGACAGTATCATACATATAAACACAATACAAACCTGGTGTTGTGATATCCCTTCAATAGATCATCGCTCGCATCCTCATGTCTCACAAGACAAGATGCGTTGGAGAGCCCGCCGACGGCTGATCGGGATCGTTCAATTCAGCACCAGGCGGGGCGGCTACTGGCCCGTCTAGCAGGGGATCATTCGTCTCTTGCATCCATACTTCAAGCTGAGTACGCATGTGCTGTAACACGGAAGCGAATGCTGGACGGTCAACCAGGTTACATGCCTCGGTAGGATCAAAGAACAGATCATAGAGCTGATCCGTAGGAGATACGCGCTCCTGCCAGCCGACTTCTAGCAACAGCTCCTTGCTGGGACTATCATCGCAATTGGCTAATACAGGCCCTGCATAGTGATCAAAGCGACGAATGTATTTCCAGCGCTCTGTACGTATCGCCCGAATTGGCTCATAGGCCGCATGATAGGTAACTTCCGCAAAAATAGCGTCGTGAATCGCTGCAACCTCTCCACGCACAAGGGGCAGGAACGAGTGGCCCTGTAACCAGGATGGTGGCTCAATTGCCAGCAAATCGCAAAGGGTGGGAAAGATGTCGATCTGCGAGATCAAGGCATCACATACCTTTCCCCCACTGAACCCGCCCGGTCCACTCATAATGAGCATCACACCAATACCATGATCGGTTAGATTTCCTTTCATCAAAGGAAAGGGAATACCATGGTCTGTGGTACAAATAACAAGTGTTTGTTTCGCAAGACCCGTTGCTGCTAGCGCATCTAAAATCTCTCCGATCCCCTTGTCCAGTAGAACTGCGCTGGCCTTGTATGCAGCCATATCACGCCTTGTCTGTGGAGTATCAGGCAAAGGAGCTGGTGGCAACGTATAGTTAGCCTCATCGGGAGAGTCAGGTGCAGGAAAATCCCGGTGGGTCTCAAAAAAGCCAACTGAGAGAAAGAATGGTTGCGGCAGTCCGTCACGTAAGACACTTGCCGTCGTTGGAGCAACAGACTCTGCCCGAAAATCTTTCACAGGGACAACCGTGTCGTACCCAATAGTGCTAAAATCTTTGGCAATATGTTCTTCACCGACCAGCACCGCATGATAGCCAGCCTCTTTCCGTAACGTATGCACAATGTGTTGAGAATAGTCACGAAGAGTAAAACCACGATGTGCCAGACCGAACATACCATTACTATGAGGATGTTGCCCTGTTAGCAGGCTGGCACGGCTTGGTGAGCAGGTTGGTGCTGCACAAAATGCCTTACGAAACAATACTCCGTCCTGCGCCATGCGCTGAATATGTGGAGTGGGAATAGCATGCCCATAAGGCTGAACATAGCGTCCCGTATCATGGGAATGGATGTAGAGAATATTGGGTCGCTTTTCTTGCATATGACGCACTTCCTTAACATCAGAAGATGAGCAATTCGCCTCTTGAGCAATGACATTTCTGACAATTCCTCAAGCGCACAACCATTGAGTCTTCTTTCGTTATGAACGTGTTCATCTCTCTTCGAATTTCAAGGTGGAGATGCTCGGACAAATTGCTATGTTTCCACTACAGTATACATCACGCTGTAGTCTATATATCATTAATAACATCGGCGGTCCTCATTGCTTTGCCGCCTCGTATTCGGAGCTTGTCTCTGTAACAGTCTCTTTGACGATAAAATCGACTACCAGTTGCACCTGGATAATCGTGCCAATCATTGAACCAGCCACGCTCGCCGCACGTCGCTATAATTAACCAACGTTTCTACTCCCTGATCAGCGTAACAGGCAAATGTCCCTCCGCAAACGAGCGACTCATCATCAGGATGAGCGAAGATACCCAGTAATTTCAGTGCAGAAGACATTATTTCCTCCAATTACGTTTTTTCATGAGGAAGTTCTGACGATACCAGTTCATAGAAATGCTCTCTTTTGAGCACGTTATTGTATACTAAATTGATCAACTATATTAAGTATAGCAAGAGAAACTTATCTTGTCAAGATACAAAGCCTGACGGGCAGGGTTTTTCAGTTTACCCGTTTTCTCTCGATGGCTTTTCAAGCAGCCATTGTAGAGCTTCTCGCGGTTTCGCACAAAAATGCCTCATTTGCTTTGCAACATTTTTGACGCCCATGAAATCCATAAGTGCTAGTATTCCTCCATTTAATGCAGCTATTACGCGCGGCGAGCACCATGAGAACGAAGTTGAGAAGCATCTTCTCCAAGTGTTACATCACGCCGGTAATGCAAGCGATTCTCAATAGACCAGTGTTTTCGATTCAGACCCAAGAGACGCTTCGCATTTGCATATTCTCTTGGCAAATTTGTAATCCCATATGCTATCTCTTCTTCCTCTTCTCCCTTTCTCTTTCTTCTTCTTTGTATCTTAAACACCTGTGCAATAGCTGCCCATTCTTTCTCGAAAAATTCATTCATCTGCGTACTTGCCCAAATCTCGCGTGTCTCTAACCTTCCATGCCCTTTCTCCACCTCTTTGTGATATTGAAACTCTTTCTGATCAATTTCCCTATCATCGAAAAACATCGCTAAATCCTGAAAAACGGCAGGATTGTTCTCCTTTATGGGAATAAAGTAATACCCACCATACGTATGTATCGTCGCACACCAATCTCTGCAACTAAATATCGAATCTCCGCTTCTGATGCGTCCTTTGACTAAAAGTGGATGCAATATCGCTTTACAAGCGGATTCCTCGTTTCTCTTCTTATCGACTAAAAACTGATCAAGCACAATGCCACTTTCGCACTCATAAAATGATAAAAGATGCACAGGAGGCTGATCTTCTCTTCCATGTTTTAACGTTCCACGCATAATTTTCCCATCTACCGCTGTATGGATAAGCGTATCACCTTTTGCTCTTTTTGTACAACCAATCGGCTTGGTTCATCCTCACACCGCTCTATTGCTCTTGCTTTTACAATATATTGTGCTACAGCCTTTGCTATCTCATGATGACCGCACTTCATTAATGCATTCTTATACGTATTTTGTGATGGAAAAGCTTTTGGCTAACGTAATAACACCATATCTCTCTTTGCCTTTCCTGTATCCAATCAATGATTCCTTCGATTTTTGTTTCTCCTGCCATTTTGCCGAGCAGAAGTAATGTGAGTATGAATGCTAAAGGAAATCTTCTTCCTTTCCTTCCTCGCCCATCTTTCACTTGTTCGAATACTCGATACAGCGATGCTGCATCTATCGTCAACGGTTCTTGGTTTGGTTGCTCTATCTGGTCAAATATGCTAAGATACATAGACGCCATTCTCTGCTTTCATAGGTATTTTTAATCTTTTCCTATTTTAGCAAGAAATGGCATCTTTTATGCATTTTCGGGACTATCGGGTACACTGCAAAGCCCTGGCACTATACCACCAGGCCTTGTTTTCCGTCGATCGTGTTCTATACAATCCCAACAGTGTATGCTACAATAAGTGGGAGGGAAGAAATACAGGGAATATCGATTCCGACGTGTTTCACTTAGTCGTAGTGCACCACAATCTGCCTGAGTGCCCTGAGAGGAAGATATGATGTTGATTTCATCACACTTCAGAGGGAAAGAAGTCTTCATCTCCTATAACACTTCTGCTCTCGGGGACAAAAGGTTATGCAAGCGCCTTATGAGCCATCTGGTTCCTTTGGAAAAGGAGTATCCTGATCTTCTCTGGTGCAACAGCAACACGATCAGCCCTGGGAGCGATACCATCCAGTCCCTTCAGGCCCATTTGAACGCTGCGGTGATTATCGTCTTACTCATTAGCCCCGATTACCTTGCCTCTGAGCACTGTTATGAGCACGAAATGCAGCCAGCCCTCGCACTAGCTACCACAGGGTCTGTACGCCTGATCCCTGTATTGTTGCATCCTATAGATCAAGATATCTCTCCTATTGCTCGCTATAAACCGCTTCCTTCCAATGGGGTTCCTGTGGGTCGCTGGCCTCATCGTGATGATGCACTCCTTGAAGTGGCAAAAGGGATCCACCTGGTGCTTAAGGAAGTTGCCAACTCCAGAACGCTCGATTCTCACACAACTCTACACCAGTCTTTTGTATCCAAAACTGCCTATGGCAGCAATGGTCTTTTTACGGATCGAGATGCTGTTCTTGCGAAAATTTCCTCTTCCTTCGCCTCCGCTCAGAAGCACTCCACTCCCATTCTCGCTCTCAATGGTCTAGCCGGCATAGGCAAAACACAAATTGCCCAGGCGTATAGTTCTCGCTTCTCTTCGGCATACCAGGATATCTTCTGGCTCAATGCGTCGTCTCGTGCTCTCTTAAGCAAGGATGTGAGTATGTACGCCACTCAATTCTCCCTCTCCGTGGAAGATGATCAAAACGAGAAGCACCTCTTCACTACGTTCCAGCAATGGCTGCAAAACAGGCAAACCTGGCTTCTTGTATTCGATTATCTTGAAGATATTACCCTGGTCAATCTGATCGTTCCTCCTCAAAGCCATGGACATGTTCTGTTAACCATGCGTGCGCAGGATACGGATGGCCTTGCTTCCCCTATCACTATTACATCGATGGATATTGATCCAGGGGCTCTGTTCTTGTTGCGTCGTGCCACGCTTCTTTCACCTCAGGCTTCCCTTGATGAGGCTCCGGCGGACATGGCGCAGAAGGCCAGAACCATTGCACAGGTGCTGGATGGATTTCCTCTCGCACTCGATCAAGCAGGAGCCTACATTGAAAAAACCGGCTGCGATCTCAGCACCTATCTTGACCTCTACGAACAGCAGCAGTTATGGCTGTTAAGCCAGGGCAAACAAGCGGCAAATGGTCACCACAAATCTGTGATGAGTACGCTCGAACTCGTCTTTCAACAGTTCGCCCAGGAGCCTGCCGCAAATCTGGACTTATTACATCTCCTGGCCTTTTTGCACCCTGATGCTATCTTTGAAAGACTGCTCGTCAATGGAATGTCAGTCCTTCGCGGACCATTGCGCATGCTCATCACGAACCCACAAACACGCCACCAGTCCTTCGCTGCTTTGCTCAGTTTCTCCCTCCTCTACCGGAGTCCCGATAATAGAGCACTCCTCCAGATGCATCGTATTGTCCAACGTGTACTCATCGAGAAGCTTCCGCTGGAGCACCAACGTCGCTTCGCGCGGCTGGTCGTGCGTCTGATCAACCATGTCTTCCCAGAGGTCCGTTTTGACACCTGGGGAGATTGCAAGCGCTATCTTCCTCATGCTCAACAGTGCGCCACCCTGATCTCTCACTATAAGCTTACGATAAAAGAAGGAGCCTTGCTTTTAGAGCGTCTGGGCACCTACCGCCTCCAGCAGGCAGCCTACGCCGAAGCCGAAACATACCTCACCCAGGCGATGGACCTCTATAAAGATCATTTGCATGCTGACAGGCTGGATGCAGCGCAGACAATGAACTCGTTAGCGCTCCTGCACACGGAACTGGCTCATTATCAGAAAGCGAAGGAACTGCATGAGCATGCACTTGAGCTGCGAGAACAGGAGTTGGACACCGACCATCCCAAAACGGCAGAGAGTCTCCACAACCTCGCCATGCTCTATGGAGATCAAGGGCTGTATACACTGGCTGAGAACCTTTATCTGCGTGTACGCGATCTAGAGGAGCGCAGCAAAGGTCCTGACCATCCCGATGTCGCCAAAACCTTGAACAATCTTGCTCTGATGTACTTGTATCAGAAACGCTATGCTGAAGCCGAGACGGCATATTCCCGTGCGCTCACGATCTACGAACGCTCCCCCTCTGCTGACGACTTTGACCTAATACATCCCCTGGATGGACTGGGTTCCGTTGCCGAACAACAAGGGCACATCCAGCGAGCCGAGCAATTCTATCAACGCGCCCTCGCTCTGAGTATGAAAACAGTGGGAAAGAAACATCCTGAGACGGCTCATAGCCTCAATAAACTGGCTGGCATCGCTGAGTCGCGCGGTGATAACCAGCAAGCCGAGGAACGTTATCAGCAAGCACTGGCGATTGGCGAGCAAACACTAGAGCATCCACATCCCGATGTAGCTCTCTTTCTCAATAATCTGGCCTTCCTCGCCAACAAGCAAGGACAGTACCAGAAGGCGGAGCCGCTTTATAGGCGTGCCCTGAGCATCTATGAACAGATACAGGAATTGCATCCTGATATGGCTCTTTTTTTCAATAACCTGGCTCAGTTCTACCGGAATATACACAATGAGAAACAGGCAGAAGCGTTTTTGGGACGCGCATTAGCCATCCAGAAACAGTTCCTGGACCCAACTGATCCTGATATCACTTTGAGCCTGAACAATCTAGCAGATGTACTGATCGATCAACAGAGGGATGAGGAAGCAGCACCGTTGCTTCAGCGAGCAATCGCTATTCTCCTTCTTGGGACATCTGGCCCTGAGCATCCACCTGTCGAATTGGTACGAGAAAAGTATGCCTCTCTTTTAGAACGCTTGCATCGAGACGTAGAGGCGAAGGAGCTCCGCCGACAGAGATCCTCAAAACAAGAGGGATCGTCTTCTAGAGAACCACCCATAGATGATCACTAACAGCCTACCAACCCACTCCTCTTTTGAAGGAAAAAAGATACCAACCCCTGTACCTTTGGCCGCTTCACCCTTCGCGATCCCTTATCACCCTTTCTTTCCGGCTTTGGTTTCTCTGGCTTCTCTGGCTTTTGTGTTCCAGGCTTTGGTTGCTTCCCATTCTCTTTGTGATCTTCCTCAGCAAGAGACCCGCCCAGTATCTTCGAGACACTCTGTCTCCTCGCTCTCCTAACATCACTACTTCCGTACATAGTATCAAGGGGGTGGTGCAGCTGGGAATCTCTGATTCCGGAGATAGTCCAAGAAGATACAACAAGATCCTGAGCAAGGAGTTGCACCGTCTTCTTCGCAGCAGAAAGATGAAGCGATCTGTAGGAAACTACTGGAGTAAACAACCTCCACACACTCTCTCCACTGGTCTTCGTTTCGCCTCTTCTTATATATCTATATGCAGATATATCTACCTGGGGGGGGTATTACGCATGATGTCTTGCATGGAACAGATGTCTGATGCCTGCAAAACAGTGCCTATCCTCTGGTTTAAATTGATACATACCAATATTACACATTCAGACAGCACGCACAAAAGTGGAATAGGTGATAGGTTTTCATGAACAAGAGAGCGAAGACCTTGCCCACAGAGGATTTCATTCGCAGGAGCGTTTGATACTGTGATTCCATTCATCTTTGTTGCTCTCATTGATATATTCCCAATCTCCGGGTACGTTCATTATCGACAGACCATACACCATATTCATGGATAGCATCTCTTGGTATCTCTATGATCAGAATGATCACCCATCAGACTATAGCAACCTTCTCTGATAAAACGACCAGAGAAAGAAGTCATCCTCAACAAATAACAGGATACCATAGAAACGTGGAGAAGTGAACCCCTAAGTATTCACCTAGTAAAGAGGTTGGGATGAGACCACATGCGAAGAAAAGCAGCCAGCCCATGTGACGAGAAAAAGCCCTGCTGCACCAACTGCTCAAATGACACCTGTAGAAAATTCAAGGACGAGGCCCTGACACGAGCCGTCAGACCATCATCCATAGTTTCTACGTTGAGCAGCCTCCATCCCTGCTGAATACCATGCCAGATAAAGCGCTGCTCCCATTCGACCACCAGAGGCGAGCGTTCGATCGTTGAGATGTGCATCGAGGGTTCCAACCCCTTCTCAACAAGAGCATACATCCAGTTGCTTCGCGTGTACCATGCTCTTCTTTCCGCTCCCCATTGGCCTTCTGTTGGGGTAATATCGTCCAGATGCTGCGCATGGCGGCGGCGTGGATTGCCAGTACGTCCCAGATAGCGTATTTCCTCTGTTTCTGGATCAACTTCGGCATAGATCACCTGACCAGGAGGAAAGGTCCTCTGACAGCAGACATGAATAAGCTGGCGTTGTCGCGGGCTAGAAAGCCTGGAAAAGGTCGTTTCACATCGTTGGCAACACAGAGAAATACAGGTTCCATATCCACACAACGCATATCCAGCGTATGAGGAAAGAAAGTCACGACGGAGCACTTTTTGTTGACAGAGGCAGCATGCCTGCTGCTGACACTCATACCATCTGGCGTGACAGATGGTACAACGTGTCTGCAAGGCAGGGCCGTTGACAGAGGAGATGGCCCCAAAAGCTCCTGCTGGGAGGAGTTGAAGGCAGGAGCGACAATGACGATCAGGCTGTTGACGATACCAGTCTTCCCTCTCTCTCTGGCATTGTTCATATGTTTGCCGCAAAGCAACACGTCGTTCCCATGCTTGCTGCCTTCGTTCCTCCCTCTCGCGTTGCTGTTGCAAGACCCCCCTATGTATCGCCACACGAGAATGCCGCTCCTGCTGGTTGGACTGCTCACATGCATAACAGATGTTCTTCCATGCGTCAGTTTTCCTCTTTAGCCGAGAAAAAGCCAGAAGCGGTTGAGATTTTTGACATTGGAGACAGCATCGCTCTCCTTCCTGCGGCACAGTAGCACTGGTTTCAACTTCTTGCATCTCTCACATTCCCCCTTCTCCCTTCTGCACCAGAAGAATTATACGCTCTTATTATTTTTTCATGCTTCTTTGCCTTTGAGATTTGTATATTCTTCTCATATAGCTTAAATTATCTTAAGGGACATTCTACTCTTCTTTGAAAGAAGCTTCTATTCATTACATCTCTCACTCTCCACAAACACCAAGCAGGCAATGAAGTATAGAGAGATATCGTTTTTTACCGTATTCCTCTGCTACTCGTTGTGAAGACATGAGAGGAACAAGGGCTTCCATCAATTTTCAACGAGAGAATAGCCACGAGACAACATCTCTAGCCATGTTGTCTTTTCTCCACCTTCCACCGCAAGTCTCATCTTCTCCTTTTTGCACCTAGCAGCACCTCATTCTTCCTCCTACACACTTACTTCTGCTACCTCAATAGGCTGCACCATTACATGTCACAATCTTAGCTCTACAATTGCATGATATTTTGCCATTTGCTGTGGCAGTAACGAAGTGAGCCCCGCAGTCGCGAGGATGGACGACTTTGGCATAGAAGTGAATATCCTGATACGAGTGGTTGCTCTGCACGAAGCAGCACATGCTCTGGTCCGTCTGGGGATAGACGCCGACGGAAAGCGGTTCTCTACCAAGGAATTTCAGCAAGTAGACGCAGGTGCGGACCCAAGTCCTCTGCTCGAATTACTCGCTCATCTGTTCTGTTATCATGCGGTGAAGAATGATGCCGCAGTTCTGGCATGCTTCATACGCCTGGGAGAGTATCAACCTGAGACCTATACCTCTTGGCAATTGCTCAAGGATCACTTGGGCTTGACGGACTTTCTTGGAGGATGTAAACTCTGGAAGAGGAATGTAGCCATTCTGGGCTACGAGAGCAAGAAAAGAAGAGGTTTCTCTGCAAAAACCTCTTTATAAATAAACGGAGAAAGTAGAACAACAACAACTTCTATGGAGTTTGCAGATCGGAAAGGACCGGTGCAAATGTGAGGAGAACAGGAACGTTGAGATCCCTTCATTCTGTCTAAAACCCCGAATTAGATAGCGACGAAGCTTTCACCTCGACGGCCAGTCCATTTGTCCTCTATCCTCTTCCGAGTTTCTGTTCCTACCAACTGCAAACCCCAATTAGAACAAAAATGCGCAGTGATCGATTTTTACAGTGATCCTAGTCTTACCTCAACCTTGTCGGCCAGGATCAAGGCAACATCGCCTGCTCCACTGCCCAGATCAAGCACCTTCATGCCAGCGAGAATCCCCGCCTGCTCAAAGAGTTTGCGTGTGGAAGGATTGAGTAGCTGGGCTTGCACCTGCAATCGTCGGGCTTCCTCCTAGCTATAGCCTGGCGTGTAGGTATCATCAGGAAGATTCTTTTCATTCATTGGCTTTTGTCCTTTCTTGCTCAAGAAGCCGTCGGATCAGTGAGATCGGTCCTCTGAAGAGACTCCCTCTGCTGAAAGAGATCTGCTTCATGCGCGAAGAGGCCTCGACCGATCTGGACGAACTCAAAGAAGTTTCCATCAGGGTCAGAGACAAAAATGGTTCCCGTGCCATAAGAGAGATCATCATTGGGATCGGTCAGCGGCTTTTTTCGCATCTGGATGTCCACTTGAAACGGTTTGAGCGATGCCGTAAGAAGACGCGATAAGAGTTCATTCAAGTTATCCACTTGCAGGGCGACGTGTCGAACGACATCGTAGGGAGAGGGAGAGATCTCCAACGGGGCATCAGGAATCTCTATCACGTGTATGGTACACGCACCAGCAATGAACCAGACGGGAATACGCTTATGTTGCTCTAAACCGAGCACCTCAAGAAAAAAGTGCCTCGCTCTTTCATTATTTGTCACGCGCAAGCTGACATGATTAATTCCTTGATATTTCATGAAAAGTTTCCTTCATACTTATGGTAGATGAGCAAAGCTCTGCTTTGTATGATCACAATGAAGGGTCAGGGGTCTTCCCACCGTGCAAAAAGGGGTCTGCAGTCCTGTTCCGTAAGAGAGCGACTCTCACGTGGTCTCTCTCCTTTGTACACGAAATCAAGGGCAACTTGGAGATCATCCTCCGTATGTAGCGTGCAGTATAGAAGCCAATGTATAATTGACCCATGAAGGCCAAGAAAGAATTGACCCACCCCTTAAAAAGGGCTACTCTTGTGTTGATCATAGACAGCAGACGCTTCACCTTTATTGACGCTAAGCAGAGGGTTCATCCGAAATACGACGGTGACCCTTTCTAAGGACAAGACGAGGCGCTTCTTGCTCCGTCTTGCTCCAAGATAGCATTCTGAAGGAAGACTGACTAGAACGATCTTGCTGTTGCAGCGGTCCCCGCCCGATTGTCAATTCTTGTGTGAACTGTGTCACTGGCTAAGAGTGAGTCCAGTCCTAGTGCCGCGAGGAGCGATGAGCTATCCTGAAGCTATCTCAGGCGAGATCCTGTCAGATCCTCTCTGGCCAGAGAGAGCAAGAAGAGATCATGTCTGCGTGGTGAAACAGACAGACAAATAGCTCGACGCACGAAGAAAGGAATTCCCGTGAAGCTTTTGCGTGAAAAGGAACAGAGACCTCTCGAAGCCAGAGCAGGGCATGAGGCGGTCAAAGGCAGTGTCACGGTGTGGCGACCCTGGCAGCTCAAGCAGCTCGAACTCATGCAAGGAATAGCCGTCTCTACTCCCTCTCGGCAGCAATTCACTCAGGGGTATCTGATTGCCTGCGGGCAGTCAGGAACAGCCCACATGCGGTATCGAAACATGCGTTTCAATGGCGAGGTCTTCGATGAGACGCTCTTTGTGTTCGAGCCGGGAGAAACCTGGACCAGCCAGCTCAAAGACCTCACCTTCCATCGTCTTTTTATTGACCCTGCCTGGCTGCAACAGTTCGCCACCGAGCGGCTCCACAGGGAGCAGTCCTTGCCCCATTTTTCCAGCCATCCCCTCTTTGATCCGTCTGTGAGCAGGGCCGTGCGTGACCTGGCTGCTCGTTCTCTGGCTCCGGCTTCTCGTCTGCAACAGGAGGAGACGCTGTTGCACCTGTTGGCTTCGTTGCTGCTTTCCCATGCCCAAGACGCCGGAGCCCTGCCTCAACTGGGCAGGGAACACCCAGCCGTCAAGCGCACAAAGGAGTACCTGCAAGCGCACTACGCCCAGGAGATTGCGCTGCAAGAACTGGCCCAGGAGGCCGGCATGAGCCCCTTTCATCTCGCTCGCATCTTCCGCCAGGCCGTTGGCCTACCCCCCCATGCGTATCAGACCCAGTTGCGCCTGGCGCGTGCCAAAACGTTGCTGGCGCAAGGGTACGACGTGAGCTATGTGGCCCATGAAACCGGCTTTTCTGATCAATCGCACTTCGCCCGGCACTTTAAGCGCCACTTCTTGGCGACTCCAGGAAGCTATCGCAAAACCGCAAGATTTTCCTAGTCGGTCTGCCTTGCGTGCGCTCTCGCCGGATCAATTCCAGCTTGACACATTCATCACAGTCCAGTATCCTTCATAGAAAGCAATACGCTGGAGCAGATGGCATGAGAACACAATCCATTGATACCTCTCCTGAATTTGAGCGGATACAGATTGCACGCATCCGCACATTTTCTGCTGCGAAAAAGTTCACATCCGTGCGCAGTTGGACACAATCGATCACTTCCGCCAATCTCCATGCAACAGATAGTTCTTCCGATACACTGCCAGAACGCGATCGGGCAGTCGCCTTCGTTGCCCGCGAATATGGGGATCACCTTGCACACCTCTTTGTTAATGCGATTGAAAAGCAACCAGAGTGGAGGCTTCAACGACCAGACATACAGGAGGCCTTGCTTCCCATCCTCGATAGTGCCACCTCTCTCAACGTTCCCGCTCTCCTTATCGGTTCGGTTGCTGGTTCGATCTACGGATTCCCTCGATCAGCACAAGATGTGGATATTTTGGCTGATTTCCACAAAGACCATCTTGCGTTCCTCTTTGAACACCTCGCTCACAGCTATATCTTCGACCCACAGAGCATCACGTTGCCACAGCAACGCCTCACATCCTTCAGATTGCTGCATATCTCTCGACTGATCAAAATCGATGTCTTCCTTCCTTCAACCGTCTTTGAAAGAGAGATCTTGGAACGGACGCAAGCACTGATGCTTCTTGAAGAGAAAGCACCAGCGTTGATCGCATCTACCGAAGATATAACGTTACTCAATCTGCTCCAGTACCAAGCACAAGGAAAGAACGCGGATGACCGATGGAACGATATCCTTGGCATTCTCAAGGTGCAGGCACCAACCATAGATCTTGCGTATCTTGATCGGCAAGCCAAAAAAATGAACGTTGAGGAGCTGTTATCACAGGCCTCTATCGATGCAGGCATTCGTGACGAGGAGCCATCTTCATCTCTTCAAAAGGGAGTACTCTAGAGAAGGAAAAAAGTATGTCGAACGCTTCACCGATGAATACCCCAGAGATTATACAGGCCATCACACCACTTATTGATGTCTTTGAGCACTTTGAAGTTGACCCGCTTTTGGGGGGACCCAAACGTGGAAGTTTGAGTCACGGAGGAGGTGGAAAAACGTAAAACGTATCGTTTTCCTGTAAGGAGTTCAGAAAATAGAGATGTAAACGTTTCGTACGTAAAGTATATAGTATACCAGAAGAAAACGTATTTGTCAAGTTCTATCGTCCCTCCTTTCTTTCACTTGTTTTTCATACTCTACTGGACTCACATAGCTTAAGGAAGAATGCTTTCGTATTCGATTGTTAACCTAAGCAAAGGAGTTACCTCCTCTGCTCGGCTTCAAAACCGGACATGAACGTTTCCCTTCATCCGGCTCCTCAATGACATGGTCGTTGTCAGAGATACCTTTGGCACGCTCAGCGTGCCTGTCATCATGGCAATGTCGGTGAAGAAGACATTTGTTCCCAACTTCTTCTCCTCCACCTTGCTCCCTGGGCGTGATGTGATCGATTTCAATCACATCCGTATCTTGTAGGAGCAACCCACACCAACGACATCTCCCTTGCTGCTTGTGCAAGAGGGCACCTTTTACGCCATTAAACATGGGATGAGTGCGTAATCGTTGGCTCCAATAAATCATATTTCCATCGTAGGGACTTGCCGTTCCCTTCACTTTGATATGTCGCTGGATGTGTGCCTGTCCGTGTTTCCACAGCATCGTTTCCTGACTTCGAAAGTTCCACCCCTTTCCTTCTTCCACATGCCAGTACTTGTTCACAATCCATCGCATTCCTTTGTGGGGGTGACGGCGTTTGGCCCATCTTCTCAGTTGCAAATACAGGACATGATCACAGCGATGAAAGGTTTTCGATGCAACCGTTCTGCGATGGTAATTGGCCCATCCTCGATTGACACGGTTCAGCTCTTTGATGAGCTGTTCTTGCGACGTTCCTTGGTTTCTCTTGATGACCTCTTTTATGCCAGCGGTGTGGCGTTTGACCGCCTCTTTACTGGGGAAGATAATCGTTTTGAACCCAAGCGGTTTTCCCCGCGTGTTCTTTCCTGTATGCGTTCTTCCCACCGGGAATTGTCGGATGGTCCACCCCAGAAAATCAAAGCCCACACTTCCTTGATACTCATGGAGGGTGTGAGTCAATTTGGTTTTACTGGGTTTCAATTCTAGTCCCATTGGACTCAGCCACGTTTCTAGAAGTCGTTTTGCTTTTTGTACCCCTGTTTCCGTAGGATGGAGAATAACCAGATCATCTGCATAGCGGATCACCTGGGGCGTTCCTTCTTTGTAGGAAAAGGCTCCTTGTATTGCTGTCTCAATGCCATGCAAGGCAATATTCATGAGCAAAGGTGATGCGACTCCCCCCTGTGGGGTTCCTTTGATCGTTTCATGAAAGCCTTCTTCATCGAGGATACCAGCCTTGAGCCACGCTTTGATCATTCGACGGAGCGCAGGAAAGGAAGAGAGTTTTGCCAGCAGGGCGGGATGTGAGATGTTATCAAAGTGAGTAGCCAGCCGACGAGGTGGCATTGCTGCTCCTTTTTCGTCTGGCCCTCTCCGAACCGGCTTGCTGGTTTCCTAGCACACGGCTCTCCAGTATCCTACTTCGAGACACGCTTTTCTCTTGGGTTTCCCGTATTGAATAGCGTTGTGGCAAGATCTACAAACCATTAACGTTTTCCTTCTTCGTGCAGACATAATCTGCATCCAGAGTGGCTTTTTCTTTCCTCCCTTTTCTTTCGAGGTCTTTCAATGCGTGAATGTGGTGAACTTCAATGTTCCCCACGGTACCGCATACCTCACAGGTATCTGCCAGCAACCGCTTGATCAGTTCGCTCCTGGTGGTGGTTTTCGTGTGGTTGGAAGGTCGTGTATGGGAGTTTTCAGATCTCGTTGGAGTGCTATTCCTCCAAATCGGGCGATGAGTGGTTTCTTCCCTTCCCGTTCAACGATGATTTCAAGGCACTTTCTTGGACCTTGAGGGAGTCTCACTGTTTTCTGGTATTTTGCACGCATCCGAGCAACGCTGGTTTTGTGCTTGTTGGCAAGCGTTTTTAGTAATGAAAGTCTCATCACTGTTCTTACGTTGTTCAGCCATGCGATATTTTGAGCCTTTATGTAGTATTGAACGTATCCTCTATATTCCGACTGATAGAGGCTGATGATGGTAAAATCATCCTCATCTAGCAGTTCAGGCCGGTGTGTAGCTTTCCCATGCCTCATGTAAAGGGCGCTCTTTTCTTCCACAAATGTTGCAGGAACACGGAGTCCAACAATGCCATTTATTGACCGTCTTCCTTTGGTGTGTTTGGTATCTTCGTGTTGGCATCCGAATTTCGTACCCCAGGAACTTCGCTGTTTCCGTTTGGGCATGCGTGATCAAGGTTTTCTCTTCAGAGAGATCCAATTTGAGCTTTTCTTTGAGGAAGTGACTCAGTCTTTCCTTGATTTCTTTGTGCTTCTGCAATTGGCCCGATGAAGGCAAGCAGAAAATCGTCCGCATAGCGTAGATAGGACAATCTCCTGTAATCAGGGTCATTGACATCCTTGAGAGGGCATTTGCTGATATTGATGTTTCTTGCTTTCGTTGTCTTTTCTTGGCTGTCCTGGTTTTCCTGAAGTACCACGCTCAGCTTTTGAAGTTTGGTATATTCCTTGTTCTCAGCTCGTCTTTTGCCCTCGTGTATATTCTGGAATGAGGGTCTGTTCGACAAATTTGTCAAGTATGCTCAAGATAGATATTGCTCAGTATTGGAGAAACAATGCCACCTTGTGGGGTTTCCACTCATCGTCGGGTGGTAGGTCCATTCTTCACAATATCCTGCCTTGAGCAGATCTCGCAGTAATCTGAGGAAACGGTTATCTTTGATTTTCTTTCGCGAGGATGTTCATGAGAATGGTATGGTCGATATGATTCAAAGCATCCCTCGAATATCTCCTTCCAGAAACCATTTGTTGCCTTACCAGGTGTCATCAATCGTGGTAAGTGCACTATGGCACCCACGATCTGGCCTGAATCCATGGCTGCTTGCGGAAAACTAGGTTGGTTTAAAAATAGCTTCAAGGATCAGTCTCATGACTTCCTGAAGCAATTTATCTGTCCATGTTGGCAGACCTAACGGGCGTTTCTTGGTCCAGTTTTTTTTTCGCGATTTCTTCGCGTCGTACAGGAGTCCATCGAAAGCGTTCATAGCGCAATTGCTTCGATGATCGCTTCAATTTTCTTCATGGACATTTCATCAGCCGTTTCCTCGGTAAGCCTCGCGTTAATGCCCCATCATTTTTGTAGATACGACTGTAGGCCAGGAGATACAGATTGGGATTGTAGAGTTGTCGATAGACATCTTCTTCCAGAAGCAATCCTCGTTTGCCTCTGTCTCGAATGACTTGTAACGCGGTTTCGGCTGTACGCATCACGCGCGCCTCCCTTTGTTGTCGTCAGGAATTCCCTGTTCCCCGTCCCCCTGTATCGGGCTTTCCCCGACTCCTTGAGCGGTCGTGACTCCGCTGGTCCACGAGAACTCTGTAGCCTTGAGCGTCGCCGCTTTTAGGCCATCCCGTGCTTTACCACTACGGCACATCCTGTGACTTAGGCAACCCACTCATTCCGTTTCCTCACTCATTGTGAGTTGACATCGGTTTTTCAAGAGTTTTCAGGGCAACCGATTGAGCATCATGTCTCAATTCCTCGCTTTACCAGCATGCTACTTTCCCCTTCCTCTTTCAATTCCAGGTAGGCTGGTTAACCTAGAGATGTTTCTCCTAATCTCTCCCGATCACTTCGGGAATGCCGTGGTGACTGTCACGGCGCACGCATCCGGCGATATCTGCATCAAGCACAAATTTGGGTTGATACCGAATCGCGTTGAAGATGGCTTCTTTGGCATCGTGTGCCGCTCTTCCTGGGCGAAACCCATAGCTATTGGGTTCAAAGCGAGCTTCCCATTCTGGTTCCAGCCCAAACTTGATCAGACATTGGGTAGCCCGATCCATCATAACGGGAATCCCTAATGGACGCTTTTCTTCTTTCCCTGGCTTGGGTATCCAAACCCGTCGAACGGGTCTGTGTCAAGTACCCAATTCTCTGAACACGAGAAATGCGGAAGATGATGGAGAACCGAATTTCTGGATCCATTATAATTTGGAATATCCTGACTCTGCTGATACAATAAAAAAAGGGGAAGATGTGCGATTCATGAAAGATCAGCGGCTATGAGTCCATGGTGGATAGCGAAGCGGACCAGGTGAGTGATATCATGCAAGCCTAATTTCTCCATCATGTTGGCTCGATGTGCCTGTATCGTTTTTATGCTCAGGACCAGACGATCGGCTATTTCTTGATTTGTGTTGCCTTCGGCTACGAGTGTGAGCACTTCCACTTCGCGTCGCGTGAGAATATTGAGTACCTGTGCCAGACTAGAATTGTCGGCAGCACTTTGCGTCTTTTGATTCTGAGAAGTGGTATTCTCATCCTCTTTCTGCGTTGCAATATAGGCGCGAATAAGCGCTTTTGCCAGGCCGGGGTAGAGGTAAGCCCCGCCATGTGCAAGGGTGCGAACAGCTGTGATCAATTCAGCCGGAGCAGCTTTTTTTACAAGATAGCCTGCGGCTCCGATGCGTAGTGCTTGCAGAAAGTATTCTTCACTCTCGTGCATCGTCAAAATAAGCACCTGGATTGTTGGGTACAGTTTGCGAATGCGCTGGCAAGCTTCGAGCCCGTCCATTTCTGCCATACTAATATCCATGATGATAACATCTGGCATCCTCTCGCTGGCTTGGTGTATTGCTTCTCTGCCGGTGTGTGCCTCACCTATTACCTGCATGTCTGGTTGTGCCTCGAAGAGAAGTTTGAGCCCGTGACGGAGGATGTTATGGTCATCGGCCAGAAGGACGCGAATCGGTTCTGAATCTTCTGCGAGCATAAGCGCTATCCTTTAATCTTTCGCATCCTTTCAGGCTGTTCCTACCATTAGGAAGAGGAAGTAGCCTGTATCGTTGTAATCTACTCTCTGCGGAAGAGTGTGCCAGAATGTCACTGAACGTTGTCATCCTTTTACCTCTTTTGCGTTTGGTATATATATTCTTTACTACTATACCACCTGTACGAAGAGAGTTCTCTTTTGTGGTTCAAAGCCAGTTGCCTGTGTACTGATTGTAATCTCCCATGGACCAGGCATAAAGAGGGAGATATTCACTTTATACTTTCCGCCACCCAGCTCTGTGACGTGGCTCTCTGTCGCGGCCATATCCATATTTGTCATGTGGGCATTGGGGGTCACCTGTGCCTGCTCAATCGGTAACCCTTGTGGGTCGGTCAGATGTAATTCCAGGTTCGCAGGTCTATCTGCTACAAATTGCTGTTGCACCATCTGCACGTACAGAAGTGTCGGTGCATGTGGCTGATAGAGCACCGCAAACGTAATGACGCTCACGCAAGAGATGAGCAGCAAGAGCCAGAAAAAAGGCCGAACGTGCATATTTTTACCCCATCCCTCTCTGCTCGGTGAGATCGTGCTCTGCTATGATCTATGAGGAGATGCGAAAGATTGAGCGAACTACTTGCCTTTCACGTTGAAACAGGCCAGAGGCATCGATGAAATGTGTGTCTGCTTGCTCTCGTCGGTTGTGTATTGCCTTCGCTCAACTTCTACAAAAAGAATACAATATGTTGTTGGTAGTGTCTATCGGGAGAACTCCCTATTTTTGATGGTAAGGTTCACCATTCAATCATTATGACCTGAAGTGGAAAGGGGAGAAAAAATAGGGAGGACAACTCATGAAGATTTGACCTCTCTACAGTACAATGCGTATATACTTCTTTTCTGTGAAGAAGGTCAGGGCATCCTCACGTTGGAAAAACAACTTCCCCTATTTTCTTCATAGAGGGGAGATTGTTGCGTGTGATGTAGAAGTACTCGTCGTCCTCTCTTGTGTTAAAGATCAGAATGAGAAAATCCATGGACAAAAGATGGCATCAGGCCCCGACCCGGCAATCCTTTCAGGATAAGGAAGCAACATATCTATCAATAAGAATGTGGAATCGGATGATTGTCGCACCCGCTAAGATAGTTCCACTGGGCTGTGCGCTGACCAATCTTCTGCTTGCGTTTTTGCTGATTGGCGTGCAAATGATGTTCTCAGTTTCTCATACGATCAACAGGCCAGGGCGAATGCAACCTGGTCTTGCCATTACTTCTGCTCATAAACTCTTGCTTGACCGCATACAGACGTTGGCAGCCCACGTCTATCCTTTTCAACAAGCAGGCCTGATCTCGCCAGTGATCGATAGTCAGGGGATGATCTGGTGCTCAGAGATTGATGCCAATATGCTTGCACGCCTTGATCCCCATACCGGGCGAGTCACTGATTGGACGGTAAAAAGCGCAAGAAAGGTACTTACAACGATTGCCATTGATGCACGAGATACTGTCTGGTTTGTTGAGCAGGCGGACAATATGCTTGGACATTTCGATCCTCGTGCAGCTCAATTTACGTGGTACCCTCTGCTTCCTTTCCATGGTCGCAGTTCTTCTCCACAAGGTCTTTTCTTTGATCGTGCAGGAATGCTCTGGTTTACAGAGATAGGTGGTCAACAACTGGGGCGGCTTGATCCTGGAACTGGCAAGATAGAGACCTGGTCGTTGCCGAAGACGACACCCGAGCGCTACCCTTATAGTTTGACAGCCTCCTCGGACGGAGCGCTATGGATTGGCATGGTGGGAGGTGCTCTTGTACGCTTTGATCCCGTCACTCAGCATTTTTCGTGGTTTCCACTCTTGAATACGCAGGCCGATGTAACCTCTCTTGTTGCAGATCAAAAAGGACATCTCTGGTTTAATGAACTCCCTTCGCAGGTCTTTGGCGAACTGGACATTGCGAGTGGTCGCGTCACCGAATTTCAGCTCCCTCTAAGGGATCAAGATCCCTCAACAATTATCGGAATCTCTAATCTGGCCGTTGCTGCCGATGGAACGATCTGGTTGGCAAATCCAGGAAGTCATCTTCTTGTTCACTACTTTCCTGAGAGTGGAACGCTCCATGCCTATCAACCATCGCTGCATTCCAGTGAACCTTTTGAGCTTCTGACTCGTTCGGACGGAGGTTTGTGGTTTACGGCAAGTAATAGATTGGGTAGTTATATAGGGGGTATTGACGCCGTATAGGGAAAACAACGATTCTGATTGCGGTCAATAAGAAGGTAGTGGACATCATTGCGGTAGCGGATCGTGTAAAATCAGGATCGAGAGAGGCAATCAAACAGCTCCAATTGTTAGGTTTAAGAGTAGGAATGATGACAGGCGACAATCGACAATCTGCACAGATTATTGCTCAGCAGGTTGGTATTCCGGTGGAGTATGTGCTTGCCGAAGTCTTACCAGGAGAGAAAGCGGGCGAAGTGACCGGCAAAGATAAATACGCCCACAGCCATCATTGTGCAGCTCACGGACAAACAGGGACAGCCAATCACAGATGCGCAGGTGCAGTTAAGTTCTGCCATAGTAGCTATGAATAAAGGAATGTGAAAAGGGAAAAGGGCAAGAAGTAGGCCCCTTGCCCTTTTCTTCTCTTACTGTGCGTTGCTCATTTCTTTGTGTATAGCATTGAGAGGTCGCTCACTGGCGACCGGATATTTCGCGTCAGACAACGTCGTTTTGATCGTATCCATGGTAACCTGTTCGGGGTCATAGCGCAGGTGAACCAATTTTGTGGGCAGATCTGTTGTAATCACTTCAATATCGGGCAATGTCTGGAGTGCACGCGCAATATTTTTCACGCAGCTATTGCAACCCATGTGTGACATTGTTAACATCGTTTCTTGTCTCATTGAAATTGAACCTCGTTTCTTCATTTCGCTCTAAGATTCGTATGCATATATGGCATAGAAACTTACAAGCGTACAGAGTAATTATAGCAAGCACCATAATAAAAATGGAAAGAAGAAACATTCGTTTTTGAACAGACACTAGGGCAAAATATAGGTAAATATCCGTATATTCCGCGCCTCCTTTTCTCCTTTTTCATGTTTAATGGTCAAAATGTATGAAATGTGAACTGGGGTAACTCTGCAATTCTCTTTCAGCAGCGTCGCCTTTTTGTAAATGACGCGAAAAAGTTAGGTATATCTCCCCCTGACAAAAGGGCTAGGTTCTTTTTATACTTACTTCAGAGGCTCTTCAAAGAGTAAAATAGCCGAAAAACGTGTTTTTCGGAACGAGTTGTGTATAATGTCGTCCTTATGCCTGTAATGCTATCGTCGTTGTTCTAAAAGGAAGGGATAGGTATAGATGCTGAAAATAGAAACATTTACACGGCTGAAAATTGTAGGAGAAACGTTTGGTGCTCGTGGATGTTCCTCATCTTGCTCTTGCGATCCTTGCGATTGTAATCCTTGTGGATGTGGTAGCAGCCATCATGCAGGGCCAAATTACCCTCGTTGGAGAGTAAGCGGGTATCATATTACAGCAGGCAAAATTCAAGGGGTTGATGTTTCGGGATTCACATTTTTGAGTTTGGCTCAACCAGACCAGGAAGGCGATAACGCACATTGGCAAGAAATCCTTCTCGTTGATAGTAAGGCAACGCACGCGCAAACGATGGCACTGCTCGCACGCTTTGAAGAGCAGCTTGAGGGCATGCCAGCAGAGGTCGGCGCATATGTGCATGTGCTGCGTGCTGTGTACCAGGTGCCTTTTCTCTACTCGCATCAACAGAGTGAACTGAGCCTGAGTGCCCATTTCGTTCCTGCGGAAGCAACGCTCATCCGCCAGGGAACAGGCCACGCCCCGCTTCGTGCCTGGTCCTACGATGGGCCTATGGCTCTAAGAGCAATGATAAACGTGACACCGTAACGGAGATAGAATGCTGTAGCAATTGAAGGGAGATGTAGTGGAAGCATCACGACTTCCACTGCACTTTGTGTGTTGCTGGACTGTAGACACGCAGCTCTCTTTTCCTACAAGGACAGTATTTCTACAGAGCCTGCATCTTCGTTATTGTAATACTGTTGTTTCATGGTATACAATAGTATAGCAGAGTATATCTGCCTTCAAACCTGGTGCATCGTCCATCTGCTTGCTTGAAAAGGAGATAAGAACTCCATTATGGCTAACAGCATAGCGCTTCTTCCCCAGCTCGCGAAACATCCCTTTGTCTGGATTTTTACTTTTTCCCTGGCCGCACTCGCATGGATACCAACGCTCCAGCAAACGTTCTCTATGTTCTCCCTCCCGATGTATGGTACGATGGGGCTGACACTTGTCCCTTTTCTGCTCTTTTGGACGCTTATGATGGCTGCAATGATGCTGTTTTCTCTGGCTCCTATCGCCTCTGTACACTATACATTGATGTATCAACAGACATCAAACAAGATGATCTGTGTTACTCGTATTATTACCTTCATGCTTGGCTATCTTTCTCTCTGGTTCCTCTTTGGTATTCCCGTTTTCTTTCTTGCTTTGCTTGCGAACCAACTTGTTCTTCACACCTCTATTGTCGCAGTTGGCCTGGGTATTCTTCTCTTTGTTGCTGCTGGTCTCTATCAAATGATGCCCCTCAAGCAACGTTGTCTGGCTCATTGTAACCCTCTCATCTCTCAGCGTGAAGCCTTTTGTCTGGTGACGCCCCGCACTGACTTGCTCTCTGGCATAAAAAGTGGAGTGCATCATGGCTTCTTTTGCGTGGGAGCTTGTGGGGGCCTGATGCTGGTCTTGCTCGCGGTTGGCCTGATGAACCTCCCCTGGATGCTGCTCGTCACGGTTGCGGTCTTCCTGGAAAAAACCTGGTCCCAAGGTTCACAGCTGAGTTTCTACCTGGGTGTAGCTCTCATTTGCTATGGCTTCCTGGCTTTTATCAATCCTTTGCTGCTCCCAGGCCTCTACGTCGGACGTTTTTAGGTCGTAGTACCCATCAGTCAATTTCAAAAGAATGCTTCAAAATCAGGGAAAGGCCGATAGCATTTATGGCCCACATCGGCTACCCTGTACACATGCTATTTCCAAAGAGGAGAAGATATTGAAGTGCTCTCGACGAGGGCTGCTGGAGAATAGACATTATGAAACGATTCTGTCTTCTAGGTGTATTGCTGACGATCTTGATGATATTGATAGCAGCCTGTGATAGAACGGCGACGATTGGCAGCCAAACAGTTGTTGATGATGACCACAATGCTGTCCATATGAACGATACAAATTTTGTACAGCCATCTGTGACGATCAAAAAGGGAGGCTCGATCACGCTTATTGATGATGTGGCAGCCACGCATATTATTGAAAATGGGAGATGGGACCCGCAAACAGGAGTCCAGCGACCAAAGATAGAACCGAATGCCCCGAAGGTAAATGATATAGAGATTGCCGGTAGCGGAAGTCAGCACACGATTGGCCCCTTCAACGCAGCTGGGACATTTCACCTGTATTGCACGGTTCATCCTGGTATGAACCTCACCGTGATTGTGCAGTAATTATAACAAACGGTACCCGGACAGTGCGAAAAAGATAGGTACATCTCCCAATAGGCAAAAGGACCTTCTCATCCTATAGTATAGAGAAGGAATACTCCATTCCGCGTTCGGTCGTTCGGTCAATGCTCATTAAGCAGCATTGAATACAGGATGGTCATTCCTCTGAGAGAGAACCATGGTATGTGATCTTTTTGCTAGAGCAGAGTTTATTGGGAATCTTTCTTACAGTTTATTTTCGCCTATGGTCTCTCCTCATGCATGCTTGTCCATCTCTGCATGGTGCCAATTCTTGAAAGGATGACATTGTTCTATGGAACTCTCACTCAAACGGATACGCCAGATCCTTGGCGTTTTGTGGCTCATCGATGGTCTTTTACAATTGCAACCACAAATGTTCACTATGAATATGGTGAATAAGGTGTTAGATCCCATCACAGCTGGACAGCCTGCCTTTATTGCATCCAACCTGCAATGGATCGTGACGGTGATCACACATAACCTCATAGCTGCGAACCTCGTTATTGCGGTTGTCCAAATTGTGCTGGGTGTGCTCTTGCTTTGGGGCCGCTGGGTGCGAGAAACCATCATTGTTTCTCTCGTCTGGGCCGTGCTTGTCTGGTACGGTGGCGAAGGGATGAGCTTGCTCCTTACAGGGCAAGGGAGCGCACTCACTGGTGCCCCCGGAGCGGTCTTGCTCTATCCTCTCCTTGGCTTTTTGGTCTACCCTCGCAAAGATAATCCTGAACAGGGTCTCATCCCGCGCTCGGCGTTTCGCTGGTATCTGGCAGGCTTCTGGTTGCTGTCCGCACTGCTCCAGCTTCAGCCGTATTGGTGGCAGTCAGGTCAGATCTCTGGGGCGATAGGTGGTATGGTTGGTATGGGAGGGGCTGATAATTTTGCGGTTGATCCGATCCTGAATACCCTTGTCAAGGCGACTGCCGGACTCTGGAAATTCCGCTGAACATTCTGTTGATCATCGTCTTTCTGGCACTGGCTGTTGCATTAGTGGTTGTGAAGGAAAAACAGATACGCTCTGTGCTTATTGCCTCGATTGTTGTCAGCGTTCTTGTCTGGTACACAACCCAGGCTCTGGGAGGGATCCTCACAGGAATGGCGACTGACTTTAACTCTGGATTATTGTTAATTATTATGACGTTGGCATGTTGGCCGGTTGCCTCGCAGGCGAGCGTGGCTGTAGATACCTCCCTGCAAGCAGCAACACCGCAACGAGAAAACTCACCACAGATGGGCTAAGAGAGAAAACATGAGAAGGATGTGATCATCGGACTGCATCCTTCTCACACTACTCATGCCTCCTCTGCCAAACGTTTGGCAGATACTTCTTCCATTGACTTGTTTTCACGGTATCTCCCGAACTCTGTTCGAGTACACAAAAGCAGCCTTCAACTGCACGTGCAGCCCCTTCGATTCAATGCATTGGAGCACCTTTTCCCAGATGAGCCGATTAAATACCTCTATGGTAGCGTGAGCTGCAAGATCTCCATTCGCTGTATGGTAGCGAGGTCTGTTTAGAATGGAGTGTAAAATTGTACAGTTGCGTTATGGAGTGTTGTGTCCGTCGTACGGATCTCAATACGCACTCGCCAATTTCCTCCCATGCCCAGATCAGCTTGTGTGCTAAAATGGCCTTTCCCATCGGGTTGAAGGTTCGCACGATCTGTGCCCATATCCATATCTAGCATGGTTATGTAGAGCATGACGTGTACCTGCGAACTAGGAACTACTTTCCCATCATTATCAAGGATTGTTATGGTGAATGTGTTCGTGCCGAATGTGTTGGGATTAACACTCAGCTTCACTTGAAATTTTTGATCCTGTGTTTTTGCTGTAGTGGTAAAGGGTTTTGTAGAAATAGTCTGTGTAGGAATTGTCTCTGGCTGTGCAATAGTCTGGCTTGCTGGAACTGGGAGTGTGGCAGGCTGAAGGGTGCCAGAAAAAACGGTCAGCAGGCTTGTGCACACAAGAACCAGCACGCCCAATGCTGGTTCCCAACGCATCACAGTAGTTGCTGTCCATGTTTGTTGACCAATACTGCGTTCGAGCGCCTTTCGCTTGGAGTCGGCAATAGGCTTCTGTACCATTTCTGGTATGCTATCCTGTTGTCCCACCTCGATCTGCACTGTATGTGTTGCCCTGTCATACTCTTTAAGGCTTCTTGTCAAACGAGGACGTATGAGCAAGACATGGAGAGCACTTGAGATCAGTAATGCCCCAACGACAAGGACCTTCACAATCAATGTCCGACCATAGAGCGTTGAAAGGAGTTGGTTCAAGGAGGACATCCGGGTTGTTGTATTCAGGGGTCCACTTATAGCCATGATACCAACACCAGCGAATGCAAGTGGTGAGTAGTGAGAAAGTACACGAAGAAGAGAGCGAGTTCTGGTGATCATTGGATAGCGCTTAAGGATGGATAAGTAGACGACGGAGATATAGATCATGCCTCCAATCCAGAGCGAGGCCGCCGTTAGGTGCAAGAAATCAATAAGAACAGCATAGACAACGATATCATTGTTCGTTGTTGCTGCATTGCCTGATAGGGTGATCGCTGCAAGTAAAAAGAGCGCACATACAAATTGAAGCCAGAGCATAAAATCCTTGAGCCAGGGAAGGCGGCCTTTTGTGAACATGGCAGCCAGGCTCAAGAGCAGTGCTACACAACAGAGGACCTCGCGGGCGATCCAGTAGGTGCCGAGATGTCCCTGTGTCACAAGATGTGCGAGCAAGAAAGGATTCAAGGCTGCTATCCATTGCCCATGGGTGATAGACAATCTCTGACCGATCAACACGCCTATGTTTGCGAGAAAAAAAAGACACAACACTGGGATCGCAAAACGATTGGTGAAACGCTGCTCCGTCTGTTGGCAGATGGCTTTTTGTGCTTCATCGGTTGTCTCAAGAAACGAAAAGACAAAGATGTACCAGAGTTGTGCTCCTGCCCAGAAGATAGCGGATAGGTCCACAAGCGTGATCATGATCACGCTCCAGAGTGTTGGCGTCGAAAGCATGCTATCTTGCATCGGATCAGATCGTACCAGAAGGGCATTGGCAAAGACCTTCTGCGAGAAGAGAAGCACGATCACAAAAGATGTGAGGCAAGCAACGAGGGAGATAGAAGTATATTTCGATCTATATCTGTTTTGCTTCATGCTGTCTTTCGAACCTTTCTTCTCTCATCGTTGTATGCAGGATACCACCCAGGGAAGACAGCAGACATCCGTATTACTGCCTAGCTTTACACCTTAAGGTACCCTTTCCCTCTCTGCAATGTCTTTTAAATGTCTTTTATAGGAGCTGTTAGTGTGCGAAAAGCTTAAATGAGTAGGATATGAAGTTTTTCTGATTCGGAGGGAGTATCTTGACAAAGATCTGCCAGTTTCCTGCCATGGTGAGCTCTGCTTGCTCTTTAAAGACATTTCCGGTTGTTGCATCTGCCTTCATCTGGTTCACATCGGTGCCCATGTCCATATCTAACATCTGGGTTTCGAGCAGTACTGCTGCGCCTTTCACTGGTTGCCCTTGCATATCTTTGAGTGTCACGCGAAACGTATTGGTGCCAAACGTTGCGGGTGTGATCTGTAATGTGACGCTATATCCATGTCCCGTTTGCGTCTGAGCATAGGGACCCGTTGGCTGCTGATTGGTCGAGCTTGCTGGTGGAGGGGGCGGCGCGAGCGTTCCTGCGAATGCTGCGAGGAATGCAACACACAGTAAGATCAGTGCACCAAGCAGTGCTTCGCGTTGCAACCAGGTGCCCAGACGACTATTGAGCGTCTGGATATGCAACAATGATTGCTTGTCGTCTCCTCCCTGATTGATGCTTTGTGAAAAGTGCTTTTGTATCGTGACTGGGACGGCAACAACGTCCTTCACTATTGCCTCTTCATGTTGCTGTAGTTCTTCTGCCAGTTGAGAGCGTAAGAAGAAGGCGTGATAGGTACTGATACCGATCATCATCAGGAAGAGGATAATCTTGACGACGAGAATGCGTCCATAGAGGGTGGTAAACAACTGCTCAAATGCATTCAGGTGAACGGTTGTGTTTAACGATCCGGTCGTTGCCAGGATTAACACACTCACAATTGCGAGAGCACCAAACGTTGGTAACCCCTGTGCCAGGACGTGTGCACGGGCTGTCACACTAAGTGTTGCTAGTGCAGGAACGAGAACGATGCCAATATAGAAGAGTCCTCCCACCCATAGTGTTGTACACAGGAAGTGAAGCAGGTCGATGCTGACGGTGTAGGCTCGCTGTGAAGCTGGCACGGCGGCGGCATGACCCGAAAGGACAAAGGCGATGATAAGTGCCAATGCGAAGAGGATTTCCATGTCGTCCACTCCACGAACGCCTCTGTACACCCAGGAGGAGTGAACGTGGAATGTGTGGAATGTTGTGCATCGTCTCCTGGATCGCAAGAGCCCACGCTGGGACATACTCAGACTCATCTAAATCATTTTTCTCTGTGTTCTTTGTACTATCTATATGATGAACCGCAATGGCAGATTCTTCTTCGGCAGCATCAGCCGGATGATCCCCTGACTGCGGTTTCCTGCTTTGGAGGAGGAACAATACGGCTGCACAAGCGATTCCTTGTCGTATCCACCATGCCCCTCCAAACGCGCTACCAAAAAGAACGGCACGGAGAATGGGTAGTGCAAAGGCCCCGGACAGGGTGCCTGTAATCTCCGTCGCCTGCCCCAGGACGATGCCAATATTGCAAAGAAGAATCCCGAAGAGTGCATATGGTGCCAGGCGATGAAACATGTCTGCCGCCCGGTGAGAGGCTCTAGCAAGCGTCGTATCTTCTTGTCCATCTGATGGCAATATCCAGGTCTCCCAGAGCACACCCCCGGCCCAAAATGTTATAAAAAGCAGTGCAAGCCAGGTCATGATCGTTTGGAAGATGGTTGGCGCATCAAGGGTCGTAGTGCCCGCTGCTCCAGCTGCCCCTGGAAAATGTCCAGTGGGCAAGACAGAAGGGATAGGCGGAACGCTGCCATCCGGGCCTGCAATCCGAAAGAGAAAGGACCCGCCAGCAATATGTCCATCCTCTGCTGACTGTGAGCGCCAGACAACGACATAGGTGCCTGTTCGTAGGAGTGGCAAGCTCACATCCATCTCGCGTGTGTTCGTACTAGAAACCGCGCTATCACCGTTATCGACCTGATGATTTGTGGTATCAACGACGACGGCACGCGATGTGAGATCATTCAAATCTTCACTGAAAAACAAACGGACATGCTGTGGCGGCGCATTGAGAAGCGCATTTGCGGCTGGATCAGATTGCAAAAGCAATGCATGTGCGAAGACAAGAGGAATAGTAGGATTGAGCAGCCCGAGTGGAAGCAAAGAGAGCAACGCCAGGCTCATACCCACGAGCGAGGCGCAACAAAAAAGAGCAAAATGTGAAACGGAATGTTTTTCTCTTGCCAGTCTCTCCATCTGCTTCCTCTTGGTTTTTCCGATGCCTGATATGAGCATCGAGGTTTGTATGAATGAAGAGGAGATATGCATAGTTATCTCCTCTTCATTCATACAGTCTATCTTTCAGTTACAAGAAACTGAGTATCCTTATTCTACCATTTACGAGTTTGGCTTTGGTGTCGCTTTCTGGCCTGATTGACGTATGGCGACATAGGTTGCGCCACCCCCAACGACCAGACCAACGATCCCGATTACTGTTGCCAGCCAACTTGGCACGTCAGAAGAGGCGTTGGAAGTCGATGTACCTGACGTACTCATCCCTGCCATTGAGCTCTGAGAGCCGTTTGAGCCATTTGCTAGCATTCCTTTGAGCATCGGACTGATGTTAACAAAGAAGCGGAAGCTTCCACTATCATGATGACCCTCGACTGCCGAGATGTTATGCCAGTAGACGACATACACTTCGGACGTATTGGGTTGAATGGCCACATGCATCGCTTTGAGATCCGTGGGATTAACCTGTGCGGGACCAGCGCTCACTTGTTTGCCATCAACATCATACACGATAATGTCACTCCCCTGTGGCACGACCTGTTCCATGAAATGGATGGTAATGGTGGTCGGAGCTTTCTGTAGCATCGCATTGGCAGCTGGATCAGAACTGACATACTCTGCGTGGAGCGGGCGAGCCAGTGCAAAACTTGGGAGGAGAAATAAAAAGACAAGGGCAAAAAACGATCCCAACGATACTAGCTGTAGTTGGCGTTTCACCAGCTTACTGATAAATAAATGGGAAGGATGAAAGCGTGTGTGTTGGTTGTGCGCAGTGATAGGATGAAGTAGGTTCATAGCAAACATTTATCCTCTCTGATCTCAATTATGCGTTCCTGCCAGAGAGTGAAGAAGTGCGATCTTGCTCAGGAGCATTGGTGTGGCACATGCATCCCTCTCTTCGTAGGCACTCTAACTAGAGTAGAAGACATGTTGTGTCTTGTCTATTAGGCACATTCCCTATTTTTCACTGTAGGGAGAAAACTCAAACCTCCCTTTCAAGCTTACGTAATCGCTTGGACGACGAGAGGACGATTGTAAATCAGATTTGACAAGGGGAGCACACTGGTAGGTCTGAGCCGGTTTTTCTTCTCTTTACAATTCTAGCATCCTATGCCACAATGGAAATTTTTGAAATTGCTATCTGATAGTTGGAACATTGGAGAAGATCATCTGGAAATGCGGGATACAAGACCCTTAACTAACCACCCAGGAAAGGTTCGAATCATTTAATGATACGTATTGCCCTTGAAAATCAGCATAAATCCGGTACTGATCGAGCGATGGATGATCATGTTGTTCCCATAATACACATGCCTCATAGAAACTATCCCAAAGCGATGCACCACCTCTTTCCCGAACTATCCACTTCCCAGATTCTTGTGCCTGAACTGTCAAGCAAGCCATATCAGCGAGGAAATACACGTCAACCATCTGAGATTCTAGGTTATAGCGCCAATGACGTTGTACCTGGGGAAATAGACACTGAAGCAGGAAAAGAAAATCGGTCTGCTGAATAAGGGCTGGAACATCGATATCGACGACATACTCTTTGAGTACTGCTGTCTCATATTCCGACCAGTCCGGGATGACCCGATGTGGAAATGCTCCGTGATGGAGCTCCATGTATTGCTTGTTCCCACCAATCGGCAAAAGGATGCCATCGGCGCTTTGGGTATTTTTCGTCAGGCACACAAAGACGCTTGCCAGGTTCCCAATAAGATTGCCAACCAGCTTGCCCCCTGGGGCCAGTTGGTCAAGCCAGACATCTGGCAGCGCACGGAAGCTCCCGGTTGCGAGAAGACGATCATAAGGAGCCGCTTCAGCATAGCCCAGCAGCCCATCACCACAAACCACCTGTACATTTTCAACGCCAGCAATTGCCAGATGCTGAACGGCTTTCTCCACAAGATCATCATCAATATCGATAGAGACAACCCAACCAGTTGCACCAACAATCGATGCGATGAGCGCCGCATTGTACCCGGTCCCTGCTCCCACCTCCAACACACGTTGTCCAGGGTGGAGATCAAGCGCCGCCAGCTTCATCGCCATCAGGCTCGGTTGCGAGCTAGAGGAGGAGGGATGCTTTGAAATAGGATCAATCTTCG
This sequence comes from uncultured Chloroflexia bacterium, assembly GCA_963850365.1. Classification (GTDB taxonomy): domain Bacteria; phylum Chloroflexota; class Ktedonobacteria; order Ktedonobacterales; family Ktedonobacteraceae; genus Dictyobacter. The sequence continues at coordinate 274,315 of CAWKKX010000071.1, read as the reverse complement.
TAACCAATGCTTCATCTGTATAGGCAGCATCAGCAGTCTCAACCAGTGTCCAGTCGAGCACGCCGCCTTCACGTCTGTAGTATGTGGGAACAAAGATCCTCCGTGAGACAGAGAGAAATGCATGGCGAACTTCATCAGAAAGCGGAACAATCCGCTCAATTGCAGAGACAAGACATTTTCGTTGTTCTTCGTCAGTATCAATCATCGCGAACCTCGTACAAGGAGATCGATGAGGGTGTCCGTGAGAGGGAGCGATGGGATTGCCTGCTCCAGCCAGAGATACTGGCCCACGGTTTCGTGGAGTAGCTCTCTTTTCTCTCAAATCATCGTCCGAATTGGCTTCGTACCTATCTTTGAGCACTTCTGCTAGTGACACCTGTGTTCCTGGTATCAAATTGGGTGTGTCATACGGTACACCTTTTGTCACTTTCTCCCAATTCTGTCGAGCACAAGTGGTGCTTCTTCATGATTCAGGTTCTTGTTGAGAGGATGTAGTGGTACTTCCATCTGGATCAGGAGGTGGTGTACTCTCTTGAGCAGACGATGCCAATGAGACTTGTGCGTCGTTGCTTTGTGATGGCGGGAGAAGTGCAACGGTGGACTGGGGTGAACTGACTGCTGAGTCTTCATCAATGATGGCACCTTTTACCTTACAGACAGCTAGCTGCTCTCTCGTCAATCCTGTGACGCCACGTAAATTCGTCTTTGAAAAAGACAGAACACTTTCAAGGTTTTTTACTTCTCTGAGATCAGCTCCACTAAGGTTAGCGGAGCTGAGATCAGCTCTACTGAGATTGACGTTGCAGAGTTTGGCCTCACTGAGGTCCGCCTCACCTAGATCTGCCCCACTAAGATTGGCCTTGCGAAGATCAGTTCGGCGGAGCTTGGTCTTACGGAGTTTGGCCTCACCGAGGTCAACCCCACTGAGACCAGCCCCATTAAGATTGGCTTCGCTGAGACCAGCTCCACTGAGATTAGCTTTGAAAAGCGTGGCCGCGCGGAGATCGGCGACAAAGAGCTCAGCTAAATGAAGATTGGCCTCAACTAAATTAGCTCTAAAAAGATTAGCCATGATAAGGTTAGCTTTTCGCAAGGACGCTTGTGGGAGCCACGCCTGTTTCAGATCAGCAGAGTGGAGGTACGCATTGTCTAGTTGGATGCCTGTTGCATCCAAGGACGGAAGACTGTACTGATCGTTCTTCTCTAATAGGTCACGTGCTAGCGGAAATGACTCTCTAAAGGCAACGATCAGTGCTTGTCTGAGTGTGGTAAGCGGCAGAGGAGTAGTCGGATACTCTGGTGGTTGAGGTATTCGTAGAAGACGCAAGTTGGCAACGGCCAGGTCAAATGTCTGCATGTAAAACTGCTCATAGCCTGGACGCAAGAAAGTTCGTAGAAGAATTGCTGCGCCAATTTGTGCTCCCTCCTTCTCGTCTCCCAATCCTGTCACTGCCGCTTGGAATCGCTCTTCTGCACGCTTCTCTCGTTCAGCTTTGCGATCTTCCAACTCTTTGTCTTGAACAGCTTTTTGGTCATCTGACTCTTTCTTTTGAGCATCATTTCGGCCTACTCTCCACTGCCAAAAGCCAAAGAGCACACCAATGACCACGACTAGTGTTGAGAGGAGACCGGAGAGGAAGGTCGCCGCATTACTCCAGAGCCAATTGTCCCACGTATGCTGCTGCTCGGCGACTTGTTGTATGAGTTGCTCTTTGTTCAGGGCCGTCACTGTCGCATCTTCTGTCGGTGTTACTTGCACCGTGACGGTTGTTGGCGTCGCCACTCCCAATGTTCTTTCGTGTGCGCCTGCTGCTGACAGCGGAATCAAAGCTAGGCACGTGAGAAGAAACAGTATGCTGACACTTGCAATACTAACGTTCCGTAGATGTTTCGTGAACCCACGCATAGCCAGAGCCTCCCCTGTATTGTATTTCTGCAGATATTCTACCTGGAAAGACGCAGTGAACGGAAGAGTCTCCAACGCAGAAAAAGGTAACGTATCAAAACTCAGAAGCTAGTTGCCATGTTCCTGCTGTTGTACTTGCAGCCGCAAGCCATCGAAGTATTCACGGTAGCGAGCGAGTTCCGCCTCCAACTTGGCAATTTTCACATCCTTTTGAACGTAGTCTTGAAGTATGGTTGCATGTTGAGCTTCTAGTTCGGCGCAGCGAGTCTGTGATTGCCGAAGACGAGCCACCAGATCGGGCTTTTTGTAGGCGAGCAAGGGATTACGCGGAGCAACCGTGTCTGGACACGCTGTCCGGGTGCGCTTGCGTTCGCGCTTGAGGAACGTACTGTGTTGCTGGTACAAGTGCAACGCCTCTGGATTGCGGCGAAAAGAGGCATAGGTTAAGCCACATTCCTCGTAGATGGCTCTGGCAGAAATGGGCCGGTGTGTGCTTCCAGCGAGCTAATGGCGCTCCTGAGTCGCTCCACGGTGCTCTGTTTTTGCGCCTGGGCATGGGCACGCAGGCCAGCAAGTTGCTGGTCGGAGTAGGTATGGTCGAGTGGTTGAAGAGTGCGTTTACGCTTCGGCATCAACGATCACCTCCTGATACGGAGCAGAGGGGAGCAGGAGAAAGACAGGTTTACGAGTCCCATCCTCAATGGAAGCTTGCAGCATCTCCATTTCTTTGAAATGTCTATCGAGTTCCTGGACCAGGAGACGATACTGGTGTGCATCGACCTCCTGGCCCTGCACCTCCAGTTCCCCAGCCAGTTTTGCGTAGGCTGCACGCCAATACCGAGCGATTTGCTGTTTTCGCGGGTCAGGGACCAGATGAGGGCAACCGATACAAAGTGTGCGGTTGTAGCCATACAGTAAACCCCTTTGTAATATATACTGATTAACTCTTGTCCCCAGAACCTTTAAGCTACATACTGGTAGGTACTATGCTACCTCGTGTAGCCGGAAGGAGTTTTTTAGTAGAAAATGACATCGTATTGGTTTGTCCGTCGTCCCACAAATGCTGAGCATCGGCATCCATTCCTCGTCTTTGATTGTCATGATCGCCTCCACCTCCCTTTGACAATATTTGCCAAAGAAGCGTCTGCGCGTCGGCTCAAAGACTGTCCAAACCTATCTGTACTCGTTGCAGCCATTCTTCTCGTGGTTAGATACTGATATCTGGCAAGTACGAGCAGATCGCCGTTGGGATACTCCACCGCAACAAGTTCGAATTTGTTGCCTTCCCAACCATGATTCCTTGTCTCCTTTTGTCCGCACCATCTTACGTCCCTCTTATTAGGAAGGACATGGTGATGCATCTGTGAAACACATCAATATGATGAAGCAGTAGTCCAGTCAGACCAGAGATGTATGCCCCCTCTGCATGCGTTGGTTTTCTCAGCATGAGAATCGCGGCAGACGGCCTCCAGCCTTTTGCGGGGAGGAAGCCAGGCGGCAGGTTGTTACATACCCATGAAAGCAGGTGCTTACTTAAGTGGAGAGGCAGGTGGTCATGTATCAGAGTGCAAGTGAAAACTTTTGTCAGAAGATGAAAGGCGAGGCAGGTGTTTCCCAGAAACCAAAGGCAGGTGTTCGTTGAACGCCTTTTGACCAAAAGAAAAACCATCATCCTCATAGCTCATCACTGCTCGCTTCTTCTGAAACGGCCTGTGAAGCACTTTGAGAACAACGGTCCATGAAAAAAAGCGGGAGACGAGATTCGAACTCGCGACAGCCTGCTTGGAAGGCAGTGCCCTCCAAAATCGCCGCTCGCTTCCTCTAAACCGGCTCTACAAGCGGGTCGAACGCTTGTAAACCAGATGTGTACGGCTATGGTATAACGTGTTCCGTACATGCTAAGACAGGACTTCCAGGGCCATTCTTTTTTTACGAGCCTCCTGCCTTAGCAGCTATCCTCTTCTCAGTATATCCTGCCTGCTTACTCAATGCAAAGAGTTCTAGGAATTTAGTTCTATAGTAACGGACTAATCTAGCCACGCGTAAACATTGAAAAAAGGAAGGTCTGAAGAGGATCTCATGGTTGTGCGTTCGCAGCTTCAATGATCGCTTGTTCCCCAGCATCGAGAAAGAATTTCTTCCTTGCTCATCAGAGACGTTGAAAGACTATGCCAGACTCTCTCGTCCATCTTTATTCTTCGTTTCTCTCACTCGAAACATTGCCAAGCTCAGAAATATACTTCGGTCCCTTTTCCAGCAGTGCCAGAGAGAGATAGCGCTGGTTTTGCGTGAATGCTATCCTCTTCATTGGAGAAACACGTGATGTAAGGTCGTTTTCTACATCCTGCGGAAGAATGAGTGTATCGGGTGAGCCAGGAGGTGTCAGAAAATAGACATCATCTCTGTCTTTGCGCCATCTCTCGCTTCTTGCGTGATCCAATTTGGAGCGAAGTATTCTTAATTGCGCTCTCTGCTGCTCCGAGAGATCTGATCGTGACTCAATTTCGTCACGAGTTATGGCTTCGACATATCCAATAATTTTCGGAATATGACGATCAATTTTGTTCTGCGTGTAAAAAGCCATGTGAGCCGAAGGCCGAAAGGATCGGCTGGGCTGGCAAAAATAGACGGAGTATTTGAGATATTCATCCAGAGCAATTCTTGCAGGCACGACAACCACTCTCTCCTTCGAAGCGTCGAGAAAAGATGGAAACAAGCGTTGTTTCTCTTCCTGAGAGGTCAGATTTGCGCCCTCCTGCATCTTTTGCAGAGAACGTGTGTCGTCAGCAACAGAAGATATGGGAGGCTGGGAAGTAGCATTATGCTGCAGTTGGGAAAGGTCGTCTTTTCCCTGTTGTTTTTGTAGCTGCTGGCGTACGCTGAGATCTTGAGTTACACGGAGGATGCCTCTGGTAATGTCCTCGAAGGCCGCATCTGGATCATGCCACTGGGTCACTGGTTTCGCATCCGAGGGAAGAAGCTGCAAGTGGCTGAAGGGAGTATCCGACCAGTAGACAGAACGTAATAAAATAGGAACGACACGTGCTTCCTGTTTCTCATGACGTTCAATAGCACGGAACATCTCCTTACTGTAGCAATAATCTGAATCGATGAAATCAGGGCTTATAAGCAGGAGAATGATATCCGCGGTATCGAGATGAGTCGCAATAACGTTCTCCCAGGGCATAGCAGGAACAATCATACCATCATACCAACTGGTAATCAGGTTACGGCGGCGTAAACTTGCAAGGTGTTTATCAAGCTCATCGCGAAAGGCTTGATCTTTGCGAGCATAACAGTAGAAGAGCCGCAAGGCAGGTGCTGAACGAGGCGGCTCTCCATATGGTTGTTGCATCATGACGTTTTTTTCCTACATTTGCATCTGCACTATTCGAATCGCTTGTCATCGATAATAGAATGCCTCTCTATCATACAAAATGAGCGTCGAGAATGCTAGTTTTGCATTTTCTCACTCCAAGCAAGTACATCAGCATCAATCGACAGGCGCTGGTAGGGAAAACAATAGAGCGATTCAAGGCTACTTCCAGGAACAGGTAGGTCCAGCGTGCCGAGAGTTGTGCTCTCGGCCAAACAAGCGATGATACACACGTACAATATATCAGCACCTTTCCTGCCATGATTGTCAACCTGGAAGATGTTCAGTAACCCTCAAAGAAGATTATACATGAGAATCCTGTAAAAATCGTTACAATCATGTATACTAGTTGAAGAGAAAATTGATACGTCCTGCCAGCAAATTCGCTCATTATCATAAGAATAACATGTTCATGCATATATCGAAGAGCAAAAGAAGAAGGAGATGCTCTGATGAAAGTTTGGATCGTCGCCAGAAGCCATCATCAAGGATTAGCATATGTACATGGTCTTACCGAAGAAAACCAGAACATTCGTCTTTTGCAACCCAATGGCTCCTTTCCTTCTGCGCGTACGAGTAAATTTGCTGTCGGCCAGATATGGGATCTGGCCTTTACGCCTGCTCATCGATCCTTTCCCAATAGCGAGGATGTTCTGATCACTCGCTGGAAACAACTCGATCCCGAACCACATCTCCAGGCATGCTTGTCGAAACGGGTCATCCCCTGGCAAGGGGGACCAGATCAGCTTTTTGCAGGACACGTCAGATCGATCATGAATAAAAAGAAGGCGTTCATTTCTGAGCGTCATACACTTCCTCCTATGAGTATGGGCTATTGGCTCCCTGATGCTCCACTTCTCAAATGGCATGACGACCAAGATCGCCTTTGCTATCGCTATTATAAGGCTGAAAAAGAAACTCTTGATTGAGTACAACAATTTCGCGAAACCGATCGTCTCGCTCCCAGAGCAAACTCTGATCCATGTGGCACTCTTTCCCTGGTGGACGCCTTCAAATGCATTGGCACACGATGCTGCTTCTATTGTAGAGAGACGATGTTATCTGTATGTCGCGGAATGGTATCTATAATCCTGCTCCCGTTTTGCTCTTTCGATTTGCCGCTTTGCCTTCTCTCATAGAGGAGTGAAAAACTGGGGAGCTACCAGAAAAAGATCCGGCAGCTTAGAACTACAGGATCATGATCAAGCAATGCACACACAATGATCTGGTCAAAGAGAGACAAACTTGGTATCATACGAAAAAGTTCCTTGCAGAATGAATGCATTCTCTACATGTCATTCCGACAATAATCTTTTCGCTCGTCACATCAGTGAAATTTTTCGCGACGATGGTTCCAACAGCCGATCCTCACCAAGGGGATAGAAAGAGAGAGCAGTTGATGGATGAACAACAGATCTGGCACGCAGCACTCGAACGACTTCGCACGAGCATAAAACCAGCCGCCTTTACCTGCTGGTTTCAAAGAACGATTGCCCTGTCCTGGCAAGAGGATATATTCATTGTGGGTGTCCCAAACACCTTTGCAAGGGCCCAACTGGAAGTACGCTATTTTGATCAGATTTGTACGGCCTTAAGCGACGTGACAGGAACACCACTGCGTGTCCAACTCACGGTTTCGCCGGATCTGCTTCTGAGGGATGACCAGTTTCCCGTGCATTCCGATGGAAAAGAGCATGAGAGCAACATCGCAGCATTTCTGGTTGTTATCGCTAAAGAAGCATTTTGTTACAAAGCATCAGTACCAGATGTTCCCGGATGCGTTGCAGTCGGAGCGACACGGGAAGAGGCAGTGCAGCGTGTGCGTGAAGCATTACAAACCTATCTAGAAATGCAAGACAACGACCATGCACCCATTCCTGAACCACAGACAACTGCGCAATATATTCGCCTTCCGCTTACCTTGAACCAGGAGCAAAACAACAGCAACCATACGTTGCAGGACACGCTATCAACGACATTGAGTGCTTCCCGCTGTTCATTCTGTCAGAAACAACAAGGCCAGGACATTCACCTCACGACCGGGCCAGGAGGAGTCAATATTTGTAATGAATGTGTCGAGTATTGCCGGGAGATGATTGAGGAAGGAACCGCTGATTTTCAGCAGATGAAGCAGGCTCTTGCCTCTCGTATGCAGAAGACAATCTCGTGAGCCTGAATCTCTATGCCAATATGAACGCTTGCTGGTCAAGATAGATCATTGTGGGATCAATTCACAGGGGAAACACGCATTTTTCCTTCCTGAAATACAGGAGAGGTAGAGAGCCTCACTCTTTCTGTGAGCCTCTGCCTCTCTCTTCTCCCGGTTGAGCTGCAAGCATTTCAGCCTCTTGCTCACAGAGCTCCACTCTTTCTGAGGTTCACCCAGAAAACCACTATTGCTTTTCCGAAGTGGAAACAAGAGCCTTCTTGCACTGACACTCTCCCAGGTGCTTGCCACACCCATCACATGCCAGACCATAAAACTGATCCGAGCAGGCTGTTACAAACCCAAAGATGAAGCCTGCACGCCAGTCTCTGGACGTTTCCTTCTCTCGTGCTGTTTCCATAATGAGTTTAGTAACATCAGCACTCGTGAGATCGCGAACCTTCACCTCTCGAAGCGCCGCAAACTCCTCTAAAGTGCCTTCGTTTACTTCATTGCCATCTTCGTCAAGAAAAGCATACACATCCTCAAAGTAGGAGGTGCGTCCCCAGTAGACGCCCGCCACGAATTCACGGTCACCCTCCTGGAGAATCACTCCCGGCACTGTAACGCAGTCATACTCCGTTCCCTGTACAATGTCTACAACCATAGAAAATTGGTCCACCGGCCGAACCAACGCTTCCCGCGTTGAAACGTTCTCTTTCATTTCGACAACCATTGCTGTTTTATCCCTTTCTCTCCTACCACATCTCTCTTTATTCTAGGACCCTCTCAATTTCGGCCTAACACATCTATAGAGAGAGAGGGGAGACTAAAAATTTTTACGATAATTCATAGGCAGGTTCCTCATGTCTATCTTTGCAAAGAAAGGGAACGAGATATGGAGCACACGCTCACATTTCAAATCTTGTTCATTTCACCCATGAAACATCCATCATTCTATCTAAACGACCTCTAAGATCAATTTGTTTGAATTATCCCTTTAATAATTAAAATCCATATATTTACATGTTTCTATTTTAATCTTGCTTTTATCCTTATAAAAATGCACTGAACAAGAAAAGCAAGCAAGGAATGTAACTCTCTATATTCAAATACCGTAATACCGCCTGTTTGTTGACATTGTGGCGATACATAAGTAAATATACATATATAGATACAAAATATCAAAAGGAGCAACAATGCCTGATCAAGATGACTTTGAGCCTTTAGCCAGACAATGGAAACCGCTCTGCAATGCTTATGTGAATAGTGATGCTTCTGCCCATTCCATTGCGGATGATGCTATTCGTGTCGCAACGGCAATGTTGCGTTGCTGCGGGGGCTGTCCCATTCTACCAGACCTTGCAGACGCTCTGGAACAGTATAGCGAAGCAATACGAACAGGAAACTTATGGAAAAAGCCATCGTCAGTACCAGATACACAACTCAGCCAGAAATTAGATGCTCTTGCGAGAGTTGTAAGCAACGAACGCATCAGTACGATAGCGATCCGGTCTGCAAAAATCACTGCCATCCAGATTCATGAAGGCAGTGGCACATCTGACCGAAGGAATGATCTAGAAACACATCTTGCCTCACAAATCATCAAAGATCTGATTGGTCACTGTTTTCTGGATACAGCTCGCGCTTATGCTGTCGGCAAACGCTTCTCCACGAATGCTGCTTCACAGCCTTTTTACGATACCATTATGCAGCGTATTGACTCAGCAATTCCGGCATTAGGGGCACGACTTGCCCAAGATCCCACTGGAAAAAGTCTGAGGCATCTTCGCGCCATTCCCAAACAGACAATCGTGCCAATGATATACAACCAGGAGTACCGACTTGATGCTTAGAACAATGGACGTATATGTGTTGCGCTAGCTGTCGTCTTGCCCCATAAGAAGGAGGACTTTTCTATGTCCGATGCAGTCCATGAATATAATCTGACGAATGCAGGTCAGTATGGTTTCTTTGGTCTTAGTACACCTTCTATAAAAGAGCAACGTCGTTATCATCTCGACGACTTGCGTCTTGTCAGCCCTTATGGACATACGTTACCAACTGCGCTAGCCGACTTACTTGACGTTGCGGCTGGAGTCACCTGGGCCGATCACTACTGCAAGCGTCCGAGAATGCAGGGAAGACAGGGCACCTATCGCCAAAACCGTGGCTGGGTTCGTCACATCCATCTTACGTTGGGTGTTCGTAATCCAGATCTATGGAATACGGCTTCGATCAAAGCGACATTAGAACATTTACTCAACTGGCTCACAGAAGATCTATGGGAATTGTCCTTTGAGAAACCACAGTTCGTGCGGCGACCGTCAGATATGAACCCAACTTTGTTTGCATCACCCATCACTGATGCGCTCGTTATTCTCTACAGTGGAGGCCTTGACTCTCTAGCTGGGGCTGTTCATCTTTTACAAACATATCCTGCTCAGTCAGTTGTTCTGGTCAGCGCTACCTATCCACGCTTACAAAAGATTGTCAGTACACATGTTGACATTCTTAAACAGACGTTTGGTACTGATCGTGTACAGCATGCACCGGTGCCATTTCATCTCATCCAGGAGAAACCAAAGCATGGAGAGAAGACTCAGCGTACCCGTGGTTTTCTTTTTCTCACCTTTGGAGTTGCGGAAGCGGTTGCATGTAATGCACCAGGCGTTCTCACCTGCGAAAACGGAGTAGGCATGCTAAATCTTCCTCTCAATAGGGCACAATTAGGCACACAACACACACGTTCGATGCATCCACAAACGCTTACTGAGATGAACCACCTGCTCTCATTGCTCGGTCTCAACGTTCGTTGTGAAGCCCCCCATTTATTACGCACAAAAGGTGAACTTTGCACGGACTTACGTAATGCAGGATTAGGTCACGCCTGTGCACTCACCATATCCTGTGATAGCTTTCCACTACGACGCCCTCGCATATCGCCATCGGCCGAGCTTCATTGTGGTATATGTACGTCCTGCCTCCTGCGTAGACAAGCTATTTTTGCTTCCCAACTGGAGCAAGGTGATGCCAATGTGCATTATGAATATGATGTGTGTAAACCGCCACAAGATTCTCAAAGTCAACAGATCGAACACCTGAAATTGATGCTTGACCAAGTATATATGCTCAAACAAGCCATAACTTCATCTAGCCCTGAGTATGCATTACGACATGCGTTTCCTGAGTTGGACGCTGCCCGTCAAAGCGTTGAGGAGGTGCCAGAGATCTTTAAACACATCAAAGAAGTGAGCGTTATGCACGCATTTTCTGATCTCTTACATCGTTATACTCAGGAATGGGATTTGTTCCCTTACCAACTACAAACAGCATAACGCTACTACCATTACATCTGTCAAAATAGCTTCCTTACTAAGAAGCAATAAGTCGATGAACTACAATCTGTCTCACAAGGGTACTTAATCTCCCCATTCACATTCTATGCTGATTTTCTATAGAGTATGGACCTACTCTGGTATAGCTTGGCTTTATTCTAGTATCACTCTATCTATTGACTGAATACAAAAGCATAGATTGAAACAAAAGGATATGTTATGATTGTAAATAACAGCTGAAGATACATTTATCTATTGAGATGTACGATGCTAGATAGAGAGTTACACAAAAGAATACTCGATACTCTTATGCGCACACCTCTCACAGTCAGTGCTGATGGCCGTGATGTCCTTTTGGCCGGCATTCCTTCAAATGTCATAAACAACTTACACCGCAACTCGCAGCGGCCAATAGACCTGCACAAAATTATTGAGCAGTTGGACAATCTGGGATATTTGGAAAATACTACCGTTCGCCCACTTATTATTTTTCTACAGAATGCACAACAGAGTGTCGCCGGCACAAACATTGCTACTGATATCGGGCTCATCATCCAGGAGATAGAAAAACCGGATCAGAAAGAGGTCATTCTGATCCAGGAGCACCGTGAGGCACTTATCTATGGGGGTAGCGAAGAAAGGCTCGACTATCATTTTTTTCGTCGGGCTATAGAGGTCCCCAAAAGCATTGCTCGTCTGAGAATTCCTCGTTTCTTCGGTCTACGCCAGGATCGCGCAATTGGATACGGCACGGGCTGGCTGATTACACCAGAGCTATTATTTACAAACTATCATGTCATCGAAGCACGCGATCTGGATCGAAGGGAACCACACGCAACCATAGAAGAATGTCATAGACAGGTTCTCAATATGCAGCTCTGGTTTGACTATGTTGATGCAGAGAGTCCACATGTCGAGTGCCGCTGCCTGGAACTTGTCCATTGGAATCCGGCTATGGATTACGCATTAATACGTCTCGATTGCACTTCATTAGCTGAAAGTCGTCCCCCGCTACAGCTAGCTCAGCCACAACAACTCAACCGCGAAGATCGCTTGAACATCGTTCAATATGCAAATGGACATCCGTTAAAGTTTGCTATCCGCAACAATTTCTTTATTGGAAGCGAGTCAGAGCGTTCATATATTTATTATATAACCGATACCGAAAACGGCAGTTCTGGCGCTCCCGTCTGCAATGATCACTGGCAAGTTGTCGGGATGCACTGCAAAACAGTGCAGGTTTCCCCAGAAACCTGGAAGGGTGAGACTATCAGATATCATAATGTCGGCATCGAGATTCATTCTATTTTTTATGATCTTCCACCTCACATACAACAAGAGATAGCAGCGGCACAAGAACGGGCCTGAGACTATGGAGATAGAGAAAAAACTCTTTCATGATTTGGTAGAAAAGCTTACACATGTCCCATTAGCTAAAGCGACTGATGGACGCACTACGCTCTTGGTGGGCATACCTCATGAAAGTTGGCAAAGAAGTGAGAATATAACCATCGATATAACCCACATCATTAACCATTCTAAAGAAGTGTTTATCGGAGAAAAAGAGGAGCTAGAAAATTGGGGTCTTCTGTTCGTGATTGATAATGCCATCAACGCAGTAAAAGGGACCTCTTTGGCAACAAATCTACGAGCACTACGGCAGGAATGTGTTCGTTGCTGGGAAAAGGAACATACAAAACTTACTTCCCTGACAGAAGCACAACCCATACATGAAACCCTTACACAAACAATCAGCATAGATCCGGTATCAAACGAAAACAATATTCTTTCATTTGATCCTATAGAACGCGAAGAAGTTCTTATCACGCTCGAAACAATAGTTCCCACAGATGAAGATAACCAAGCAGATTTACATGTTTTATTCTTCAATAAATCTAGTGCATATATAATAAATATACAAAAAAGTATTAGCACCGCTTTTACTCCTTTTAAAGATCGACCTTCAGGCTATGCAGAGCCTGCCGATTGCAGAAAATCGATCAATCACTTAAAGAGGGCAAAAGAAGATTTGCCAGGTCTTGCTACGCTTATCGATTCGACCAACCAGCTTCCACTTACAATTGCGAAACAACAGAGCACATTGATGGAACAGATTCAGTTCCTGGCAAATCAGATCCAACTTTTGATTGAGCGCATAGATCAAGGCTGTAAGACCGATAAAGAAATTAAGGGAAAATTTATTATTATCGAAAAAGAGCTCGCTCGTTTTACGCCTTTAATGTCGCATGATCAGAAGAAAGAAACATCATGAACACGTTCTTTGTCTGTTCCTGGTACGTTCCTGATACAGGAGTTTACGGTCATGTATGCCGTCAGTCATTATTCAACGTCTGTTACAACAACACAATATCTCACATTTCAATGTTGTACCAGATGATATTAAATTAAAGGTTTGTATCCTTGCACTCAAAGAAATCAAAAATCTTTTGTTAAAGCGTAAGCCTCGTGACATTGCACAGGATAGTCTCATTGACTACGAGGACGCTTTACAGGAAATTTCTTGCGCATTTTACGAACTCAGGCACAAGAATATAGGAAAAGAATTTCAATTAGAGCAAAACGTCGTTTCAGATGCCGATAATGCCCTTGCTTATATAAGCGCCGTTCTTGAGTCGGCGAATAAAGGCATTGAGTATTTTCAGCACGCCATAAAGTTCAGAAATATTATTTTTCAATTATGTTCGTACTTTGCAGAAGATGATGAAGAAAATGTGTTGTGACATTCTTATGTGTAGAAACGTATATACATACAGTCTCGCAGCCGCCCACTAGAAAAGGAACAGATACATGGCTTCATCAAGATCGAATGTACAATACCATTCGTGGTTTGAGCAAGATGAAGGAAATAGACGAACACTTAGCGACTTTCACCAATCTCTTTTACCTTGTATTTCACCACTTTCAGAAATCTGTACGTTACTACAGGAAGCGTATAAGCCCTTCCGACAAGCAGAAAATATCCTCCCTTTCCAATGCCGCAGAGCGATCAGAACATTGACAATACTCTGTACACATTTAGAAGTATGTACTTGTTTCTTAAAGGATACGTCCTCTTTACCACTCGTGCTCTTAGCCCTACGTTATCGCTTATTAGATGAGTTCCACTATATAGAGGAACAAGCACAGAAATTGATAAGCCTTATTAAGGAGTATAATCAAATCAATAGAAACTCAATAGTGGGTGTCTCCCAAAAGAACAGAGCAATTGATAGATTATTTACGACATTGCTACAAGATATCAGCAATATTCCTCAAAAAGCGTCATTTTTAATGGATGAGGCAATATTCCAGGAGAAAGGTCTGATATAGAGCCACATTATTTGGTGGAGAATTCAAAAAATCGTATAAGAATGAGCTCAAACAAAGAATCCTCCACCGCCTAATGTCACACTACAATTTTTCCGCAATCAAGACAACTTTTGAGCGATATTTGGAAGTCCACGGGTCAAGTTATAATCAGCGAACATGTGCGTTTGATATCCTGACAAAGAGGCAAATGTATGCTCAATCATCCGATAGTCTTTTTGTATAGGATAGGCACCTATAGCAAGCATTCTATCCTGCGCTTGTACTAGTAATGGAACAGTAACATGTCCAACTTTCACTCGCTTGCTGACACGACATTCCACTTAATTCGAGGTAACGTTGCAATATACTCAACTCGTCGATCTGACGCTCTACCGAAAGATCATCGGGTGGTTGTCCATCGAGAATCGAACGAAGTAATGTTCCGGCCAATCGACGATCCAAGTGACGATGTCGTATACGATTTTGATACGTACGCAGGCAACGATAACAGGATTGCTCACACTGATCAGGACAATTATCTAGCACATCCATTGTGCTTCCATGAGTTGCTTCATATGCTGACCTGCCTGTGTAGCATAACCCGCACCACCAGAAAGTGTATCGAAAAGAAAGAGATAAGCCACCCGATCTGTCGTGCCACCACCAAATGCATCTGATTGCGCGGCAATAGAATAACTCCATCCAGCTTGCAATTCGGTAGTGGAGATATCAAGATGCCTAGTCGTAGCCAACAGAAATGCCTGTGCAAGCGTATCCAATGCGTCACGCATCCACGGCTCTCCCGAGATTATATGCGACGCCTGCCGGCCACTGAAAACGTAACAGAAACAGATCGCTATGAAATGCATGTCCGAAATAGCCATGCCAGATACCATCTGGAGCCGAACACTTAGGAGAAGCGTTCATCCAATTTGGAACAAGGAAAGGACGATATGGTTCTGATGTAACCAATCAGGATTATCAGGAGCGCCAGCTCCACAAGAACGACAAATGGAAAAGCCCTGCTCTTTCTTCCACCATTGATGATAAGTAACTGGTGATGTTCTGTATACGTCCAACTGATACGTCCATGGCCATGTTCTGATCAAAAGTATCCGTTGGACTCTGGGGTAACACCAATTTCACCTGCATTGATGTTCCATACTGATTCTCGCTGGTCACGCATCTGCTTCTGCTCCAGGCTTTTTGCTCTAGAAGGAGCATAACCAGGTGGATCAAGAATCTCTTGCACAACAAGAATCTTCTTACAAATGGGCAATAGGCTTTCGGCAGGCTCGTCTCCTTTGCCTCAATATGCAAGGTATACCCACAATTCATGCACAATACAAAAACATTGCTAGGCTGTTGGAATAAGGAGAAGATACGTGTAGCCAGAGTCGTCCCTGGAATAGGATCAACATAAATACCACCAACAAGGTATGTTTCCTTGTCAACGATCAACTCTCGCCCTGGCGCATATTCGGAAAGCGCGATATCCACACTCTGCTGAGGGCGTTGTTTGATACCAATATTCGCTTCCCATACGTATTTGATGCCTCAGCTTCAATCACGAAACTACGTACCTCACGAGGAAACGCATAGGTAGGCAAAAAATCATGCTCAAATAATACTTCCAGCAACATTTCTTCTCGATCTGTTGAAAACGGCTGTGCCTGACGATCCTTCTGCTGATTTGTCGGTGGAAAAAGTTGTGTCTTTAGGGATCGCAAACCAACAATAAAATCATGAGCCACACGACTCACAAAGTCGCGTTTTTGTGGCTCATCCCATGCCCTATTCGATAATAGTAAGGGGAGCCACGCTGAAATTTGCGGCATCAATGATGACGCAGGTCCCTCCAAAACCACTTCGAGCCATTTCTCAAAGCCCTCGAGGCTTTGTGATCCAGAAGTTGAAAAAATAAGCTAGCTTCTCCTAATGCTTCGGCTAGATATCCATCTTGTTTACTCGGACTGACATTTTGCATCTGCTCAAGAAAGAATGTCTGGATAAGAACTGCCTGAATATGTCGTTTTATCAAGCGTTCATTAATAAGCGATATCTGAAGAGGCGGGAGCACACCTGAAATCATTTCTTCTGGATGAGCAAAGTAGTGGGCATCATGTGAACCATTTTCACTATAGGTAAGCACAGTTGATAAGGAAGCGCTACGACGTCCCGCACGACCAGCTCGTTGCTGATAATTAGCCCGACGCGGCGGCATCGTGCGTAGGCCAATACCTAATAACGATCCGATATCAATACCTACTTCCATTGTTGTCGTGCAACTCAGCACATCAATCGATGGGTCGTTGCATCGAAATACCAATATCCTGGAAGCGAAGTTCATAATCTTCTGTCGTCGAAGAGACCTGTTGAACATCGCGGTATGATAGTTGCGCGGTATGCTCTTCGGCAGTCATATGCCGAGGTTCCTGTGTCTCTGCAATAATCTGGCGAATTGGCTCGCGGTAAAAATCCGTGCGTGCCCGTAGACTTGGATCGTTACTGGGCAGTTGGAGCAACCGAGAACTGCCACAATGCTGGTTCGGGCACCTATCGTTCAGCGGCAACCAGACCAACCGAGCACAATCTTGACACTGATGCCAGGGTTCATCTAATGTCAGGCGCAACGCCAGCTTCTCTGGCTTGAGAAACACGTGCTTATCGTTCTTATCGCAAAACTCGCTGATAAAGATTTGACGCAGTGCTGGAAGTTCTGCCTCTTGAAAACTCAACAGTGTCTCAGCCACTTTCTCGGCATCATTCCAGGATGCACTCAGAAAATCAAAACCACTACCAGGCTACCGTATTTTCTCGATCGTGAGGTATGATGTTCGTATCGAAAGGCACTCTCTTGCAATAATTCTTCAATCCAATTCGTAACAAGAGCACGCAGTTGTAGATCAGAAAGACGGGTCAATAGGGGTTTTCGTCTTAGTTGTCGTAACGAAGCCTGATTAGGCTCAACCACAGCAGCACACATACGTTGCATAGAGTAAAATGGATCAGCAATCTGACGCAAAAAAGCCAGATGATAGCCTTGAGGAATAGATGGTGACCACTCATCATCGAGAGCTACGGCAATATCCAACTCATAACTTTCGTGCAACTCTTGTATCTGACGCAGAAGTTCCCTCTGGGATTCACCATCAAAAAAGTAAAGATGATGCTCAGCACAAACGCTAACAAATGTACAATAAAGCTTCTGATCAATGCGCACCAACATTTCTCCGCTGTGCTGACTGTATCGAGCAACAGCTAATAGCAAAGCTTGGCGAAAACTATCTAATTCAGCCTCTCGTGGTAGATCACGCGCCAGACGAGCAGCACGCCGACGACTATCAGAGAAAAGCAACATTTTGCGTCCCATATTGGGAGCTGCTTCATGAAAAGCTGCACTAGGAGGTTGGAGTTCAAACTGCCGTCGGATCAGATTTACAAATGGCTGCTCACCTTTTGTAGCAAGGCTAGTAATTGAATTATTGAGGCGTTTCAGGCATACTGGACAAGATTTCCAATTCGCACCTTTCCTGCTGCTCATCCGTAGCTTTTTTCTTTTTTCCGCTTGCCTTAGGAGCTGATTTGGGACGATAGACAAGAAGGCTTTGCTGTTGTTGACTATCAGGCACATTGATTGTGTTTACAGGGAGCACGCGCCCTGTCATAATATGCAAATCGACAGGCTCATAAGCATTACTGTTAGGATGTGGTTCTCCAACCAAAAGAAATGTTTCAATCGGTTGTTTTGCACTACTACCTGGCTCATGCCAGTAAAAATCTGCAATTTCGGAGGATAGGGAAGGCACGTAAGAAGAGTGCGCCACAATTGCGGTGTGCATAGAGCTCATACACTCGCGCCCCGCACTCACAATGCAAGCGAGGGCTAAGCCACAAAGTACCAAGCACGCCTGTATTATCTTG
The DNA here is from genome assembly GCA_963850365.1 of uncultured Chloroflexia bacterium. Lineage (GTDB taxonomy): Bacteria > Chloroflexota > Ktedonobacteria > Ktedonobacterales > Ktedonobacteraceae > Dictyobacter. The sequence continues at coordinate 256,316 of CAWKKX010000071.1, read as the reverse complement.
TCCATTCCTCCGCATATCGCATGCGGGATTGATGCAGGCATAGAGTGGAGGAAGACCTCGAAAAAAGAGATGAGCACGCACAGGCAATAATGGACGTTCATCAACAGTACGCGCCGCCGCAGCCAGGTATAACAGTGCACTGGTCGATAATTCTCGCACTTCCACATCTATTGTTGGAAAAATATCCTCAGCAAGTTTTCGAAAAGAAACAGCATGACCAGCAGTACTCTTCCAAAGTTGCTGAAAAGCATGCAACTGCGGTAAATATCGACCCAGATATTCAGGAATCTCCTCAGAAGTTGTAGGCTCAGACCAGCGAAGTTGGATGGCGAGAGAAGTCAAAGCGCTGAGTGCAGGCTCAGAATGAGCAATTCGATCTGTAAACGCGGATAAGTTCAACTGAGATAATACAGACGCCTCTCTTGCAACGTCGTTTTGTCCTTAGACGACAAGATTGGCGGATCAAGGCGTTGTCTCTGAATGATTGCGAAATTTGCCGTATCTTGTCCACGTGTTCCAACCAGGTCGTCTGCAAATTTCAGAATTTCATCATTTCCGCGCTCTCCAGTCTCCAAACTGGCACTTGTGAGAATGTAGCGCACTCGCTCACGCGAAATCCCTAAACGTGCCTGAAGACGGCGTAGTAACAAGGCAATCTCTGCACCTGTCACACCAGTATAGAGGTGTGCTTCATCTAACACGATCAAAAGAGTATTCTTCTGGTCCTGTTTGAGCCAGATAGCTGTTTGCTCAAAGATATTTTGCTCAATAGGGCGCATTAACATATATTCTAGCATGGAGTAGTTGGTAACAAGAATATCTGGACACCACGACTGTACCTGATGACGCGTATATAATTCAAAATCGTTGTTCCCTATTGAGGTTTTATCTTCAAGCGCTGCATCATACAAAGCAGCAAGATCAAGTGCGGGCCAACGACCTCTCAGCTTGAGCTCATTGGCCTGATCCGGCTGTTTGGTCTCCAATTGAAGGTAATGACTCAAGCAGTGGAAGCAACTGCCGCTTCTGTTTGTCTTTAGCGAGTATGCCAGGGTAAGGTGTGCGCGATGTATACATACTAAAACGCACCGCACGTTCCACGCCAGGATACTGCTGCAACCAATTACCCATACGAGAATGCCCAAAGATCTGACGCAAACGAGTTACCTGGTCATTCACTAATGCATTCATTGGATAGAGTAAGAGCGCACGCATGCCTGGAAGGCGGAAACTTGCTGGTCGCTCGGATGCTTCCATCAAGCTACGCACGAGGATAGGCAAAAGGAAGGTTTCAGTTTTACCAGAACCAGTTCCAGTCACCACTATCAAATCTCGCTCTTGACCAAAAAAACTGTCTAGCGCTTGCGCCTGATGTTGGTAGAGACGCGCAGGTATCGGTGAGGGAGACCAAGTGGTCATTTCTTCTAGCGAGCGAGTTAGTGATACAGGTAGTGCGAGTTCATGATATGTTGGACCTGGTTGATAGCCAGGCATGCTTTCAATAAATGGCTCTTGTGAGATCACGCCCTCTTCTTTCAAAAGTGCATGTCTTTTAGCAATAACTTCTGGGTGCCGCATAGGGTACTGTGCTTCAATGTAACGCTGCAATTGTGCATGCAGTTCATTAGCTGTACTCGGAACGCTGGCCGTATTCGATGGATTTTGTTGCATATGAACGTTTTTTTCTTCTTCCGGCATAAAAATATCCTTTACCCACTAAACAACTTACTTTATGATAATATGGAGATCCGAAAGCATCTCTTTCACGCTATCTTCGTGCTGAGAGGCAACATGCCAGACACGTGGATAATACCTTCCTCCTGGATTCGCTTGCAGGGTACCCAATAGAGACAAACGTTTGTATTCGTATGCAGGAAGTTCACTGAACAATTTCAGCACTCCCTGCTGCTTATTCCACTCAACCACGGTGGGTACTTCAGCATTATCATCCAATGCGTAACAAAGTCTTCGAATATCAAGCGACTCTTGATTGTGACTCTGTCTCTTGAGCCGAAACTGCTCGAATTCTCCAATACTATATGAGTGCAGTCCCCAGCGGCTACGACTCCGCAGCAGGTAACGTCCATCTTGTCTTATATCTGTAGGCGAGCACCAGCGTAAGGCTTGATAGTTATTGGGTGATGCAATGTAGACTTCTATATTCTGAGAAGTATCCTGGGTAGCGACTTCGAATAATTCAACTTCTTGAAAGCGTTGGAATATGTCTGTCAGAGAAACTACAGGTGTATTTAGCCAGCTTGCCTGGGACTGAAACTGCCAGGAACTATTCAACCTACCAAACGTTGGATAAGACTCAATAACGTGTGCTTCAAGCTGACGAAAACTTCCATGTAAGTGGAGCTGCTGAAGTATAGGACTACCCAACAAAACACTGGGCATTCCTCCGACCAGAAGATACAAATCAGTTGCAATTAACACAAGGCGTAAAGGCGCTGGCAACCAGCGGCCTCCCGGTAGTGAGAGGAGATCACCCTGGTTAGCTAGATCATCCAGCGATCTGCGTCCTAGATTCTCTTCATTATCTCGTTCACTCTCTGCGCTTGCATCCGATGTGAAAGAACTCCAAAATGGCTGTAGAAGCATTCGGGCCCGACTCAAAATATTGTGGGTAGAAATGGCAGCCTCACCCATCGTTCGTGGCAGTTCGGAAATACTCTGCTCCCACAATGCAATACGCAATGCCTCAGCACACAGTGCCTCTCGTGTCGCTCGTTCTCCTGCTATAGTTCCAAAGAAACTCTGTCTAAGCAGTGCGGTTACCTGTTCCAGGGGAAGCGGACCTTCCCAGTTAAGATGCTGTATGCCCATGTGTTTCCTATTGTTCTAATTTCTCTCAAAATACTATTGCAACCATGATTGCGGCCAGAGTCGCTCTATCATCTCTTCTATTTTTTCTCTTTTCACACCAACTTTTTGCATAGCTACGTAAAACTCCCGTTGCCACAGGAGCCACTCCGCAGGTATGGCATCATTGGATAGATTGGTCGCCTGACAAAAATTCTCCTTCTCGCTGCTATACCACTGCTCTGGTGCGATCTCACTGTAATCAGTTCCATGTAAATTTTGTTCTTTACGTATATATTGCTTCTGCTTCGGAGCTTCGATAGGCACAAACCAGGGAGTGTATGTTTCAGGTAAGGAAAAGCTACCAGGACTATAATCAAAGGTGGCTGCAAGCAAAAGGTTCGCAGGCCAGCTTAGACGAGCAAGCTGCTGGTAAGGATCATTCGGAGCTAACGAGCGCGGATGAAAAAGGCGTAAAGGAGTCTGTATTGAACGCATGCTATCTCCCTGCCGTACATATTCTCGAGCTGTACGATACTGTTGCAATAGGGGCGCAATGACGGGATAGAAAGGCACGCGATCAACACCTTCAAGCAATACAATACCCAATTGATCTGGGTGAGCCTGCGCCTCGATGACAATATCAGCGAGATCACCAACGGGTACAAACATTCGTTGTTCGTTTACAACAGAACCAAAGAGATCTAATGGGCATAAGGCAGTTAGAGAAAGGGGGACTGACCAGATACGCTGTCCAACGATAGCATATGCAATCACCTGTAGGACAGTAAGATCCTCAGCACTATCAACGACAGGAATCAAGCCTGCAAGGAATGCAGCGACGCTCATTTTCACATTGGTGATACTCGTCTGATACTGCTTTGTAACTTTTGCTAAAGGCAATGTGCTCAAATTAGTAGTAGTCGTAATAACATTGCCAGTGAAAAATTTAGGCTGGTTTCTATCCAAAGCAGTTGTTTTTCCAGGTGCATCAGATATAGGAGTGGTAGAGAAGGGCTGAAAAAATGCTTGTGGTAACGCAGTTGCCAGTTGTAAATCTGCCAGCAAGCGTAAAGGCTGCTCACGCAATTGGGCCAAACGTTCATCCATCACATCGGTAAATTTCTCTACATTGGATTGTTGCTGCTCAAAATCATATTTTGCCTGCTCAATTTTGTGTATTTCTGCAACCAATCTCTCCTGCACCGTTTTCAGCTCAGACTCGGTAGATAGAATACGCTCCTGCAATATTTGTAACTTTTGCTCTTCTGCTGCCTGCAAAGTCTGGAGACGACTCTCTTCTTTCTCAAATTGTTGGGCAAGCTCTCGATATTTCGTGGAAGCTTCCTGCTCAATCTGGCTCTTCCTCTGCTCAATCTCCCAGGCACGGGCTGCCACCAGAAGCGGATGTTCAATGGGCAGCTTCTCGATCAACTCTTGTAAACCATCAAGATGCTCAAGCTGGTGGTCAACAATATACTCGGCGCGCTGAACCGTACACATCTCAATCGGCAAACTCTGTCAGGCTATTGAATGCAGTTGCCAGTTCTTTAATACGCCTTTTTACTAAGTACTCGTCATCACGCTTTGATATATACTTACTCGCTTCTAAAACATTTTTTATAACTATTTGCGGATGCGACAAATCAACCCGGTCAACTGGCGACCCAATAAAGCGATTATCGATAAACTCCTTCTCATCGATTTTGACAATATCATCCTTACGAACAGTATAACCATGAAGCATGAGTGAACTGCCTCCATCAAGATATGCTTGTGGCTGTAACAAGAGCGGATTGCCTCGACTGGGAATCAATTGGATAGGGCCATAAAAACGATCCAGATAAGATATATAGATCGTGCGAGACAGGCACTCTTCAGCCGGAATGCCCTGTTGTAAGTAGGCTACTATATCAAAAATATGGGAAGCATGGGATGACCAATTAAATAGTTGAGCAAGATGTTTGGGAGATAGCGTATTCTCCGTGGCATAGAATGAGCTGTTTCTGTGCTCTTTATCGAAGCTATAACTATATCTGATTTTAAATTGATAGAGTCGGTCAAGTTCTAACGGTAAACAATCACTGGAATGATAATAGACGATCTTGCCATTATTCGGAAAATACCCTTTTCGGTCATACTCAGAGAAGGCGCACCATCGCGCATCATCATAAGCCAACGGAGTAATTAATGATGCCGCGTTTCTCGTATCTTGTGGATAGACAATTCCGAGCCACTCATGCGCAAGAATCCATTCATCCATCTCTACATTTTCATCCATTTATATCCAACTTCCTTATTGTGGTACTGTTTATTTCATCACTTGAGCCACATTAAGACTCAAGTAGTGAGCCTGCGAGTAAGTACTGTAACCGTACTACTATCCAGGTAGGTAAATGATGACGCGAAGATAAAAATTGCAATACACTTTTTAACTCAGGTGGCATGGCCGGCCAATCGAACTGCTGCAATGCTTTTCGTAAAGTTGGTGGAACGCTCTGTTGTGGCCCCGGTGTGTCTTGCATCGCTTGTCTGCCGAGCCAGAGTAAGGTTGTCTCATAGTGTGATTGATTCCTCCATGTCTGGCTCGTGGTCATCTCTGGCTTGAGTACTACTTTCAGGCTGACATTGCCAAAAGCGGCGGCATCAAGGGTAAACTGGACCCAGGAACTCTGAGAAACCTCCGGCCAGACCTGCTCTTGCCACAACATATTTAGTGTATTGGGTGAAACAGATGGAGTGGTTCCCTGGCACATTTTCCCTGCCAAGGAAGGGTATTTCCACTGTAACGAGCAGGGAATATCAGATGGCTGCCAATCCCAGTTCAGATCAACCAACTCGTTCAGTGAGAAGGCATCGGGTACAGAGAACTCATAGGGACTTTTGCTTCTATCCTGCTCACCAACAAAAGCATCGAGGGTGTATTGTATGCTGGCCGTTGTAAGCATACAACAGAGTCCCTGCAGCCACTCCTGCTGACCTTGCACATATTTTCGGAGATAAAGTGGCTGTCCATTCGCCTCTCCTTTCACCCGAATGCAATATTCTTGCTCCACATCTGGAACTGAAAAGAGCAGATAGTTTACACCATCGTTGGAAAGTAAAAGAGACTCAATGGCTGATTTATCACCTGTTGTCGCCGTAGAAGAAAGCATACCTTGTAATGAAACACGCGCATCTTCATCTTCTCTGCGCTGATTTGGTGGATCGCAGCGCAATAATACATACTCAGTGGTATCTCCATCCGTGATAGGAAACGAAAAACCAGGTGTACTCAGTGCACGCAAACGCCACTGTGGATAGATCAACTGGATCGAACGATAGGTGAGCCACTGCGCAACAATCTCAAGAGGTGCGATATCTGTTTTGATGCACAAATGCCAGAGTTGCCAGTCGTCTTTGGTATCACCTACACGCTGTTCCCAACCAGGCCACTCTGGCTCATATTCTTTTTTAGCAAGCCAGTACACCTCTTGACTATTATTAAGAGGAACGCTGCTATTTGGTAAACGACGTTGCCAGGCGTTAGTTAATTCTGCATGCTCATATGCAAAGAAAACATTCCCTTGCCAATCATCACGCAAACCTGATGCTTCATGCACTCCACACAACAGAAATAGTCCATCTTGCCTACTTCTAATGCGTAATGTCCAGGGATCTCCTATTTCTCCCTTCGTATCGTTTAAACATAATAACAATGCTGGTTCAGCATCTTCAATCTGGTGAGAAGGAGTAGAAAAGGCAAATGACTTCTCATAAGCGATTTCCTTAATAAAAAGGTATCTATTATTCTTCAAATACCGATATGTATCTGTATCTATTGGAGAATCTTTTCCCTTTTGCGGAAGGTGCTTCAAATGCTGAGATAGCCATTTCAAACCATCTGGAGTTATTTGTTGAGTCCCCTGTGATGGACCAGCTAAAATATAATAGTGGTCACCATCATGAGTTTGCTTGAGCGTCGCCATACACTACCACCCTATAAATCAGAACATTGACAGTACTCGGTACACATTTCGATACATATACTTTTCTTTCAAAAATACTTTCCCTTTGCCTCTTGTACCCTTTTAGTACAGATAGCAATTACAAGATTTTTCAAAAACGTCCTTTTTAATGGATGAGACAATATTCCAAATAAAAACTTACCCCATCTATGGCATGTTACAATTCAAAGCTTCGTTGTGTGCTGACCTTGCCCCCTCCCTTCCTTATTGAATATACACTACCGTCTACGCAGCTTCATGTTGATACGTTTAAGATGCCGTTTCATAGCCTCTGGATCGTCAAGATCGGATGAGGCAATCTCCAGCACGTCAACGCCTTCCTCTTCGAGGCTTTCGCGGATCATACGGTCGATTTGTTGCTGATTCTTGTTGCCGTGAATACCTTTGGATAAGCCATCAAGGTAGAGCGCAAGTTGCGTGCCTCGTACCTCGTCGCTATAAAAAAGATCGGGGGTTGTGCTGCCAAGCGGCTTGCCAAGGTTGATGCGATGCTGATGGGTAAATTGTGGCAGACCGGCCTGGACGAGCAGCTCGGCCAATGTGTGCTCACCACGATTGGTTGCTTGCTCCGATGAGGTGTTGCTTGCACTCTGCTCCTGGATCGGTAGTAGCTCGCGCTCTCTAGCGGGAGTGCCGAGATAGTCCTGCAAGAGGCGGATGGCGAGATGGCGGTCAAGTAGGGTGTGGTAGAAGACGTTGCGGTAGATGCGCATACAGTTGTAGCAGCTCTTTCTACAGCGACTCTCGCAGGCACCCAGGCTCTGTATAGCTGCATTGACGCTGATCTCCCATTGGTCCAAGAGTTGTTGTAGGAGTCCAGAGCCGCCAGGCATGGGATCATACAGAAAGAGGTGATAGTCGCCCTCGCCCTGGGGCAAGAGCAAGATCTCGAGGTCCTGCACCTCCATCTCTAAGACCTGAGCGGCCCCGATGCGCAGCGCTTCGCCTAGATTGATGGCGGCTTCGCGGTCGCTTAGGCCACGCAAGAGTAGTCCATCGACGTGGCTATCGGTGGTGACGGAGATGGATTCGGGGACTTTGCCACAACGCTCACGATGGATCTCCAGGAAGTGCTCGATCTCTCGCTCGGATGCATAGGGCGAGCGTACCGCCCCACAGACGGTACAGATCGGATAGCCGAGCTTGCCGTTGCGCACACGATCAGCTGGACCGACATTGACAAGCCGGACGTGTTGACCAAAGCGATGCTGGATCTCCTGACCCTGCACGCTATAGACTTGTCCACCACGATGCGTCTGCTTGAGATAGCCCAGGACGGCAACGGGCAACTGGAAACGGTTGGCCTCTTCATCGCTGATGCGCGAGACATAGGCAAGGTCTACGTCGCTGATAGCTAGTCCGCTGAGCATCGAGCTTTGATTGCCTCCATTGTATTGGGTTGCGCCTTTGCTTGTGCTTATTTCGGTGATGCGTTCGTGTTGGATATCGACCTGGTAGCGCTCCATCTCGCTTTGTCGCTCACCAATAGGGAAGTGATACAGGGATAACTTGAAGCGGCCACTGTTGGCGTAGAGCATATTGCCAGGCACAAACTCGCGCAATGCCATCGAGGGCATACGTGCCAACTCAAAATCTTGTTTGCGGATCGCCGGGGGTGCCACCATTCATGCGACTGGCAAATGCCTTGATGCCTGTCTCATAGGTTCCATAGCCAGGCAAGAAGCCTTCAATCGCCAGGACGGTCAGGGTATAGGTGCTCATATCTTTGTGCGCAAGCTGCTGCAAGTAGCGTTTGCAGCGGGCAAGCATGCGATCCTCGTCCGGCTCCAACAGTCCACGCTGTTGGGATGTCCAGTAAGCGCTCCTGCACTTTGACGGCCCACATCAAGCGTCCATGCAGGCTATCCATGACCTCTTGCAGGCGCGCTGGGCAGTTCATCGATGTACGCGTAGCAGCGCCTCGTCGCTGACAACATAGCGGTCGGCTTCGGGCCAGTAATGGGCGAAAATCTCCTTGACGATGCGGAAGAAATGCTGCTGATGCTTGCTGATGATGTGCTCAGCTCGCTGCATCTGGTATGGCTGCTGGCGATAGCTGTTCCCTTCTTCAAACAGGTATGTGACGAGATAGTTGGGAAAAGCCTGCTCTCGTGCCTGCTGCAATTCTTCCAGCGTCGAAATCGTCGAGTATATACTGTCCTTGCGCTGCTGAGAGAGTCGCATGCATCTCGGAGAGCACCGCGGCATGGATGTGTTTGCGGAACATCACTCTCGTTGTGCAGATTGAAGCGCGGCGTGTCGATGCGCCCATCGAGCATACGCGTGGGATCTTCAAAGAAGTAGCTATCGTGGTTGCTGCGTCGACAATAGGTGTAGATCACGGCCATGCGATGACGACGACCCGCCCGACCAGCTCGCTGCCAGTAGTTCGAGGGCTTGGGCGGAGCGTTACGCATCAAAACCATGTCCAACGCTCCTATATCGACTCCCATCTCTAAGCGTGGCGTGGCCACCAGACAGTTGTATTTGCCATCGGGCTTCTTGAACTCGTCTTCGATCGTTTCGCGCTCTTTGGCCGGGACCTGCGCCGAGTGCTCCTGCGCGGTGAGCATGGAGAATGGCAGCTCGAGCATGGCGACATTGTAATCATCCAACGGTGGCTCTTCACGCTGCAATGTTCCTTTGCAGTGCATTGCGGTACAGGCTCCCTTGTGGTCCCATACGCGTATGCACGCGCTGGCAGACGTTACAGCGATAGCGGTCGTGTTGCGTTATCAGCCCACATTTTGCCGCGGATACCTGATACACTCCGGTCGCTCCCGGTAACGCTCTCTGCCTTGCTCCTATCAACGTGACGGGCTCCAAGACTTTGATTTCGTCGCTTAGGAATGTCCAGAGTGCATCTAGAAAGTCTGAATGTGCTCTGCAGGTAGGTTCCACTTTTGAGATAGTTCTGGGTGAGCGTCTGACCACTTCTTTGAGCGAAACTGGATGACATAGATGTCGCGGTCCCTGGTCCTCGCGCTGCTCTTTCATGCCTTTGGGCGGAAAGTCGAAGAAGGGGAAAAAGCCCGCTGCACTTCGTCGTCTCCTTCGCGCCAGTAGCGTGTGAAGATAGGACGCACCCTACTCATTACATGCGAACAGACGATTGCGACGATAGGCATCGAGCAGGGAAGCAGATACCGTTGCCAAGTTCTTCGGGCGATAGTTTGAAGCTCTGCAGCCCATTCCTGTATCCAGGGTCGGTCTGGCTTCAATTCCGGCGTAGATGACGCGCGCTTTTCCCCAGGTCTCCAGGCTGATCGCGCTGCTTAAAGCCTGTGCTCCATTCGCGCACGAGCAGAATATGGATATAGTACTGAGTTGCTTGTCCAGTTCATGCCCGAAGGCTTCGTCGGCTCGCCCGGCAAAGACTTCGGGGGCCAGCACACGCGCCAACGTACGATCCTGCGCGGAAACGCGACATAATATGCTCTCGTACGTCGGTGATCGAACAGGCTGTTCACGTGCGCAGGTAATCATAAATCAGGTGGCGCAGGCGATAACGGCGTGCATGATCCTGCATCCAACCAGCCTGGAAAGCGGCGTCCTGCCGATTATCGGTGAAGACGATCAGTTTCTGTTGCGCACCATGCAGCGCGTTGATCATATTCTGCGCCAGGATGTGCACGTCGGCAACGGTCACCGCACGCAGCGGTTTGATGGGCTCGGTGACGCGATCGCCAATGTTATTGCTGCGCTGCCCACAACTGGGACACAGCATCAGCATTTGGCCACGTCTCGCTCAGTTGGATGACCCAGACGGGAACCAGCGGACCCGGTCGCTTGCATCTGGGCCTGCTGACAATTCCCTTGCTGCGCATGCAACGTGCCGCAATGGTGGCAGAAATAGAGCTGCATCCGCTTCTTATCTCAGGCGCGTGGTGCCAGCTCTTCGTCTGCGTCGATCTCGGATGGAGAAGCGATTGGTGAAGATGACACGATCGCCGCCGTTCGTCTCGTCGGCGACCTCCCAGAGGTATTCTCTCCTTCCAGATCTCCGCCGTAGAACTTGCCATCCACCATCAGCCAAATTGCGATAATAGCCCTCCAGGTAGTGCTGGCCACAATTCTTGCAGACGAGCAGAGGCGGACAGGCGGCAGGCTCGACGGCTTCTCGCTGCATGGCATGCAGTCGCGAGAGATAGAGCTCAGCACGAAAATCGTCCTCGTGCCCTGGCTTGCGCACAAATGTCATGACCGCACCTTCCAATCCTTTGATAAAGTAGTGGACCTTGGGCCGCATCAAGGGATTGCCCTCCGCTTCGGCAGCGGCTCCCAATGCCAGGTAACAGAGCAGCTCGCCCTTGCCTGCTCATCGATGCTGCGTCACTGAGGCTGCGTCCCAGTTATAGATGAATGCGCTGCACGGCTTCCGGTAGATAGAGCGGATGCTCCAGGTGCTGAAAGACGGCATAGACATATTCGTTGCTCTTGAGATGCTCATATAGTGCCTCCCCCACGGTAGCGTCAGTCGACATCGCCTTCCCGTCAGCGTCTCGACGATCGCGACGTAGATCGCAGTTTCGTCTCTCATCCTCCAATGCTTGCAATGTTTTCGTCAGCAATTCGGCGCTATCGGCAGGCATCTCTGATCGATGCCGCTCCGTGGGAAAGGTTGTTGTTTCATACTCCTTCGCGCACGAGGGCCACACGACTTCGGATCGACGCCGAAGAAGCGATGCGCAAACTGATAGGCCGCTTCCTCTCCACCTTCATTGTTGAGATCGGTCACGGTTGCGGAGGTGCCGATACAGATGACATCGTCGGCGCCCTTGCCACAAAAGGCTCGCAGGCGTCGGATCAGGCACGAGACTTCGGCCCCGACCGCGCCCGTGTAGGTATGCGCCTCGTCGAAGACCAGATACTTGAGTGGCGCATTGATAAACATGCCCAGGTCTTTGCCACGCGTCAGCAGTAACTCTAGCTGGTTGATATTGGTGAGTAGGATGCGTGGTGGGCGGGCCGCCATATCTTTTCGGTCAGGCGCTCCTCATAGGGCGAGATGATGTGCGATCATGTTCTTTATGCGTTGCGCCTGCCATTCAAATTCGGCCCGCCCTCGCCCTCTTGTAGCCGCACGACCTGACCCAGATCGCCCGCATCGGCAGGCGTTGTGCCCACATACATGCCAAACGAGATGCCCGAACCCACCAGCATCCTGCGCAAACGCCCAACTGATCAATCGCCAGCGCATTCATGGGATAGACGAGCACCGCGACGACGCCATCGGGCGCTCGCTCATCGCGCAACCGCAGGCAGTGATCAAGGATGGGATACAGGAAGGCTTCGGTCTTGCCCGAGCCGGTTCCAGTCGCGATCAGAGCAATGCTTATCCGCACCAACCGCCAGCAGAGTCGCATACTGGTGAGCAAAGAGTGCAGGATAGGGGCCAGCCCAGGCAAGCTGGATGCACACGGCCCTCACGAGCCAGTTCGCGCAGATCGCTCCCCTGCTGAAACGACTTGCTCAGCGACACATACGGCCCCTGGATCAGCGGCGAACGCCCCAACATCCCCTTCAACATCCACCGCGCCTGCCCGCCAGATCAGGATCCGTCAGCGGAAACGCCGTCAACTGGTAGTCCAGGAACTGCTGATTGACCTGGCTGGCAAACTGAATTGGATTAATCGTGGTCATCGTCATCTTCTGTATCCTTTTCAGCCCTTGCGACATGGTTTTTCTCCTCCAACTCTTCTTCCACTACTTCAATCGTGTCACGACAATCCCTCGTGGCATTGGCTCCAACTTCTTCGCAACAAACACATGTAATTCCAGCATAAAATCACAAAAGACGCTATTGGTGCCGATGTATTGTGCACCATACGTGCCATCAACCTAAGAATTGCTGAGCTTATTCTGAATGAGAAACATAACACAAACACCGTTTTTGCTCGTGCAACTTCTGGAACCTATAGGTGCCAATTTATTGTGCACATCCCGGCTTCAGCCGGAAGGTTCCGCGAAACTTCCTTATACACGAAACGTTCGATTTGGCTTTCCAGCCCGAAAGTTCACCTCTGTTCCACATTTTAATCGTCAAAAAGAGCGATACATGTAATTTGCGCACATGAGATAGGCAAACTTTTGTGTGTATAAGCATGTTTTGTGGAACTCTCCGGCTGGAGCCGGGATGTGCACGATAAATCGGCACCTATAGGTTCCGATGCGTTTTGCATGAAAAACACATACTTATCGCCTCCCCACACTTACTCATCACCCCACAGCCCCAACTGCTCATGATCCGGCTCAAACAAACTCCGCTGCACCGCCTTCTTCCCTCCCCGTCCTCGCTCTTCCTGAACACTTCCATTTGCCCGCCCATTCTCACGGCCACCATCATTATTCACCCCCTCACTATCTATGACGACAGAACCACCCTCAGATGGAACAAGCTCTTTCAAGCGTTGCGCATGCATCTCACATTCCGCCCAACTCTCCTCAATCGTCCCCTCCTCCTGCCACGGCGTGAAGCGCGGCCCAAGCTGCTCCGCAATCTCCGGCGCAAACTGCCAATCCTCCCGCTGAAACTCCTCCAGCCCGACCTCTTTCAAACGCTTAAAGGCCGCAAGCGCGAGCGTGGTATGACGCAACTCCTTGGGCTTCCCTTTATCCACGCGCCAGAAGCCCTTCGGATTCGTCGGATCATCGCGCAAGATCCAGGCAAAGTCATCGTAATCCAAACCATACAGTTCTGCGATGATTGCGTCGAGGATGCAGCGTAAACGCAAACGCTCGTGTCTGGTGATTGCCCAAAGTTTGCGCCAATGCTGCTGGGCTAGACGGGGATAGGTGGCACGCATCTCTAGCCACTGAGGTGCAAAACTTGGCATGATAAGGTTGAGTTGAGCTGCAAGTTGGGCACAGCAAGATTGAAATAAAGAAGCAGGAGACAACAATGGCGTCTCACTTATCACAAAATAGTTAAGATTTATACCACCTAGCCTACAACGTAATCCATAATCATAAGTAAAAGAATTCAAGCACGAAACGACGGCAAGCACATACTTAACACTATGCTTTTCCGGCGATAATATCGATACTGAATTACCACAGGGAACATCTCCTATTAATGCTGCATACATTGAACGAGCGTTAGTTGCTGAGCCAATACTCATAAAGCTGATCTTACTTCTACCAAGTTGACCAATCTTCTCTTCATATGTTTGACGTGATATTAAATACTGCGGACCAAAGACCTTTTCATGAGGCTCTATTTTATTCCACACCGCTGTTCTCCCTTTCCCACTTACCCAACCTTTTGATGAGGGATCAAACGCGCCTATCATTCGCCCTTCATACAAAGGCAACGCGATCTCTCCATCACTATTAATCCAATGACCATAACTATCTGGTTGATAACCTTGTTCCTGCCACTTAGGTAAAGGAGGAAATAGAGCAGAGTTGTTTGTCATATCAAACTCTCTCGCATACTGAATTTGCCAGCCATCAATCCCTTGGCTACCTAATAAAACAGTATTGGAATATAATTTTTCCAGAATGGCAAGATCGTGTGCTGTTTGGATCTCAACAATTGCTAACGAATTAGGACTAAACCTATTCACCTGCTTACGTGGATAACCAAAAAGATATTGCTCAGGTTGCTCCAGGTCTGCAAGCGCTTCTTGATTAAAGGTCGCTTGCAACTGCTCCGTCTTGCCACCTTTCTCAACCTGTAACGCAACAAACTTAAAAGCGTTATGTATATCAAAGATTCCCTGGCGATTGATAAAGCAGAAGAGCATTGACCAGTTACATTTATCGAGGAAGAGTCTGCGCAAATCGGCAGAGCCATAATCCGTATAGATACCGGAAGGTACCAGCAGGCCCATATATCCGTGCTGTCTCAACAGATGATAGGCAACCTCTAAAAAGAGCTTGTAGGTGTTTAAATCTGCCGAACCCTGGTAGCGGAATGGCTCTTGTTGATCGAGCAGGCTATGATACTTCGCACGACGTTTGCGCCAGATAGCATGAAGCTCAGCACCTTGCTTTCCGGTTCTGAGACTGAATGCATCTTCTTTTTTGACCACAGGATCACCAAATGGCGATGCAGTGCGCTTTACCCAATTGCCCATACTCTTGAAATTCGCTTGATAGAGCAACCAGTCACGCTCAATCTGCTTTTCATACTGGAAGAGGCCCTTTTGTTCCGACAAAGCTTCCTGTTTACCATAGGTACGATAGAGTGGATCATGGTCACTGAAAAACTCTTTTGAGTAAGGCTTGGCCGTATCCCAGGGAGGATTCGCCAACACAGCATCAAAGCCATGAGCAGAGCGTCTGAATACGTCAGGAAACTCCAGTTCCCAGTGAAAAAAATGAAGTTCAGCCGCCAGTGCATCTACTTTTACTTGCGTTGCGGGAGTAAGATTGTAAAGTAAAGCTGGAGTTGGAGCCGCATCCAGATCATCAGCGGGCCAGAACCACATCGCGCACCAGCTATCGAAGGCGCGTTTCAGCTCTTGATATTCGGGCGTGTGCTGCATCTTGAAATAACGCTCTTCTCGCTCCTGAACAGACTCAACCGGCATCAAGTGGATCTGCTCCATCTCGGTCGTGATCTCGCTATGATAGTTTTCGGGGGTGGTTTGTTTCTCTTCGTCGAGCAGGAAGAGCTGCTGGCCGCTTGACTCGATCTGGCGGATGAGCTGCGGCTTGATGACTTCCTTGCGTGTGCGGGTGAGCTCTTTGGTCCACTCTTTGGCCTGATAGTGGACGCCGTTGGTGTGGTCGGTGTCGCCACCGTCGCGCATCCAGGCCATAATCGGGTATTCGCGGAAGGTGTCGAACCAGGCTCCGACGAGCGAGTTGCCAACCTTGATTTTATGGTCGAGGAAGGTGAAGGGGAAACGATCATCCATCGTCTCGATCCACAGGCTCATGCGGGCAAGCTCGACGGCGAGTGGGGAGAGATCGACGCCGTAGATGCAGCGCTCGACGACGTAGCGGCGCAGGCGACCCTTGGTGCGGCTCTCGAAGTTTTTGTCGCTGGCACGCGTCGGCAGCAATTCCTCTTTGAGCAGTGCCTGCGAGTCTATGCCATAGGGCAGGGTGGGGATGCGGCGCGGCTGTCCCTCTTGTGGGGGCTTGTCGATGTCGTGGTAGTAGACGAGCGAGGCGTAGAGCGCGTCGGTGAGGTAGTGCAGGGCGGCGACAAGAAATGAGGCTGAGCCACAGGCCGGGTCACAGACTTTGAGCGTGAGAATCTCTTCGGGGCGGCGCGGGATTCTCGTGCCATCCTCCGCTTTGGTGTAGGCGAGGGGCTCCAGGGTGCGCCAGGTGATGGGGACGGCGAGCTGGGGACGGGTATAGAATGTGCCTGAGCCTTTGCGCGTGCCACCACGACGGATCAAGTAAAACTCACCATCCTCCAAGGTCTGCTTGATCAGCTTGCGTGCACGTCTGGCCCGCTCCTCTTCGTAGAGATGGAGCTGGCCTTTGTTCTTGCCCTTTGGTTTTGCAATCAGGCCCGCCAGTTCTACAGCTTTCTCTGCCCAGGTATAGGCCCGGCGTCTGAGCTGCTCCTCTTCTGTGAGCGTCAGTTCCTCCTGCTCTTCGGCCCCCTCGGCCTCTTCCTCCTCGATCAGCTCCTCCTCTTCTTCCATGACAACTTCAGCCTGGCCCTCCTCTTCCATAACAACCTCTTCCTCCGCGCCCACCTCATCTTCAGTTGTCAGGGAAGTCGTGCCCTTTTCGGAGCGCAGCTTCTTTAGTAGATCTTTGAGGTGCGCCTCAGGCATCTCCTCCAGCAGTTTCAGGGGCAAGACCGGCTCCTGCCCAAGGTTGAGAAAGATCATCGGCTGATTGGTCGTGTGTAGATTGAAGTCGAGCAGACCCTGATACATCAGGCCGATATACTTGGTGCGCAACTCGGAGAAATCGACCGGGCCAGCAACCCAGCGGCTTGTGCGGCCCTGCTTGATCTTGAGCTTGCCATTTTTGAGCAGTTCGAGCAGGCGCAAGACGGTGGCATCTGAGATGGTCATATCGTCGAGCGACTCAAAGAGGGCAATGGCACGCAAAGTGGCATCGGGGCTCGCTTTATCGCCAGGACGGAAGAGCAGGCCGCCATAGGGCTGGACGGGCAGGGTTGGAGCACGCGAGCCTTCGTAGATCAGTGAGAACAGGCTTAGTAACCGCACCCAGGCGCTCTCGCGTTCCTCTAGCTCTTTGCGCCCCTCCGATTGTGCGGCGCGGCGCAACTGCTCGTACAAGCCCTCAAGCCCATAACTGGAGTGATAGAGTGGCAGGGAGCGCGGCAACATATCGCGTGCCTCGGCGAAGAAGACGATCACCAGACGCATAATGACGCGCACCGATGCCTGATAGAGCGCCTCCAGCATCCGGCGCTGCGAGAGTTCGCCGCCCTGCGGATTGTGGAGCACCATTGCTAACAGCTCAGGATTCTGGCGCAACGCTCGATTCAGTTCATGCAGCAAGAGCTCCACGGATTCGCGGACCTATTCGCCCAGCACGGCAGAGAGCTCGCCCTGACGCGAGCGCGATGCTTCGGCGGCTGACAACAGCGGGAAACGCTCATCGCCCGGCTCGCCCGTGCCCATGCCAGCCTGGCCCAGCAAGGTATAGAAGCCATAGAGCTGTGGCCGCCACTCCTCTTCAGAGAACCACGACTCGACATCCCACTCAACCCAGGAGTCATAGTCCAGCCCCGCATAGCAGAGACGAAACTGACGTCCATTAGTGAGCAGGCCCAGCTTCACATTCTTCGCCCGCAACAACTCTAACAACCTGCCATACGCGGTCCGCCCCTGGCCCTGACCGATGTTGCGCGTCTTCTCGATGCAGACAAACAGCGCAGGCTCCTGGTGATTATTTTTTGCGCGGAAGAGCACGCGGTCGGGCGAGACATATGTTTGTCTCAGCGTCTGATACTTCCAGCGCGAAGAGACATGCACGCCTTTTTCCCAGCGTGCGCCATCGTGTCCCAGAAACGTATCGAGCACGCCATCCAACCAATCGTAGAGCGGCTTGCTATTGCTCCCCTGCTCATACGCATTCTCGCGCCTCAGCCACGTCTCAAAGGCCGAGTAGCGCTCACGCAAGCGCTGATAGCTATACCACTTCGGTTCAACAGGGCCACTCGGAAAAGCTTCCTCTAAGAGTGCAGGAGCAACCACCATTCCACCGTGACGCAGCTCAGCCCACCAGGCATGCTTCGTCGAACTCGTCATCACTGGCATATTACGAGCGCTCCTTTCCTGTCGAGTTCACAATATACTCAATCGTGAGAGGCTGAAGATCCACGGCGGCCAGCGCATAGCGTTTCGGCAGCACATGCTCTAAGACACGCGCACGCTCTCTCTCAACGACATCTTTCATGCGTGCAATGTGCTCCACCGCACGTTCCATATCAAAATCCAACTCACGGATGCGCTGCATAGATTGCGTCTGCTTTTGCAAACGCTCAATATCGAATTCGGGCAATAAGGTAGGTTGTAGACGTTCCTGCATGATCTTGCGCAGCTTCTTTTGTTCACGTTCAGACTCCTGCCGCAACGCCTCCAACTGCTTTGGCTCCCTCTGGCGATCTAGCTCTTGCAGACGAGCGGCAAAGACAGCCTGCTCGCGTACATACTCTTCATCGTAGCGCAGTTGCATACGCTGCTCGAAATCCTGCTGGACCTGCCCGCGCAAGACAAAGATGTGATTGCGAATCTGATCTTGATGATGCAGCCAGAACTCACGAACATGATCCGTCTGGCGAGCAAATTCGTCGCCCTCGAACGTATAGCGAGGATAGACTTTCACCGTATCCCACAACCTCTGAGGGAGATCCGTCAGACG
The DNA here is from genome assembly GCA_963850365.1 of uncultured Chloroflexia bacterium. Taxonomy (GTDB): domain Bacteria; phylum Chloroflexota; class Ktedonobacteria; order Ktedonobacterales; family Ktedonobacteraceae; genus Dictyobacter. The sequence continues at coordinate 237,693 of CAWKKX010000071.1, read as the reverse complement.
ATTGCCCTTTACATCAAACGGGATAGTAATCACTTCTTGATGTGCCACCTCGCGAAACTGATTGGTCACTTCTAGGAAGAGGTTGAGCACCAGGATCGAATGCATACCACGAGGCAAGCTACAGCCCTGCACCGTCCAGCGGAAGAGCCCCTTGTTATCCCACAAGCGGCGTCGCAGCACCCCCAGCGCACGCTGCATCAGAGGATGCCCCAGACGAATCAAGACCGCATCGGTGCGCGGCTTAAAGATGTGGCGACTACCATGCTCAAAGTATTCAGGGTTAAAGACCAGCTTGGGCAGGGCATAAGCATTGCCCGACTGACGCTCAAGCGTCTCCTTGACCAACTTCTTCCAGCTCGTCGGCACCAGGGCGAAGCGATAGACCGGGCCATCACTCGTCTCTTCCTCTTCCAGGCGACCCTTCTCATGATCAACCGCCATCATCAGCAACTCGGCGCAATGTTCTGGCGTCAGTTCCAGAGTCGTTTCAGTCTCCTGCAACTGATGCAGCGCCTGTGTGTATTTCTCCAGATCACCACGGTCGCGCCTCTGCATATCCTTGACATCCTGCGCATCATCCTGAACCTCAGCGACCCGCTGATCTAGCACCTGCTCAGGGTTAGCAAGCCCCTGCGTAAAATACTCTTCTATCGTATGATCAATCACCTGCCCCACGCTCCCAAGATCCGCCCGCGCCTGCTCAACTTTTCTGACCACCACCTGCATAAAACGCAGATCGGCCTCATCATCGCTCGAAAAGTGAAAGATCTCAACGTCGCGCTCCTGGCCGTGACGATCCACGCGTCCGTTCCGCTGCTCCAAGCGCATCGGATTCCACGGAATCTCCTGATGGATCACATAGCGGCAGGTCATCTGCAAACTAATCCCTTCAGAGACCGTATCGGTCCCCACCAGGATACGCAAAGGATTGCGAGCATCGTTAAACGCCGTCTTAATCGCCTCGCGCTGCTGGCTAGAAGCGCCCCCGAAGAGGCTGCGTACCTGATCATGTGTAAAACCCTCATGGTACAGGCGCTCCATCAGATAGTCCAGCGTATGTTTATACTCAGTAAAAATGATCAAACGCTCATCATCACGGAACTTCTTCCCCAGCCGCAGCCGCTGATCGATCCAGAGCAGCAAACGCTCCCAACGCGAATCGACCGGGAAGGTCAGCGAGGCCAGGGATTGTGGATGCTCGGCCACCTGCTCGATCAACTGCCGTCCCCACCCCAACCGCTCAAGGCACAGGCTCACATACTCACGCTCAACCTTCAGCTCATCCGCATAATCGTGCAGCCACGAGCCCGTATGCTGAGTCGCATCCTCCTCGCGCAGCCCACGCTCCTGATCATCATTCATCACCGCCTCGGCCCGCTCCACCGCATGGGAAGTCACCGCCACATCCTGCACCTCATCGTGGCCCTCAATGCCCGCCACATGCCGCCACCACGTACGCGCAAACGCATACGAGCTCGACAGGAGCCGCTTCGTCAGCAGCTTCACCAAAAAATCGCCCAGGTGCCGTTCGCGCTTACTCTTCGCCCCCAACACCTGCTGCAACGCCGTACGATACTCGCGCAACGCCTCAAAGAGCGCCTTCTCCTGTGGATACAAAGCGATATCCAGCTTATCAACCGTACGCGGCGCAAAACGGTCAGGCATTCCCGCTATATTCAGCTCTTTCTTCAAGCGACGCACCATCGTCGCCTCCAACTGGTGCAGATCCTGCTCATCCAGGTGCCCCTTCTGCTGAAAGCGCACCGGGTCCAGCAGCTCCAGCAGGCCCGTGAACGAGAATGTATAGCCATTATGCGGAGTTGCCGAGAGGAAGAGGCGATGCTCAAAGAAAGGCACAATTGAGCGCAGCATCTCACAACGGTCGCTATTATCGCCATAGCTCGCAGGCGCAAGATTATGCACCTCATCCACCACCAGCATCTGCCAGGGCAACAGAGCATCGAACCGGCCCGAAATGCGCTCGGTTGCCCCATTGAAAGAGGCCAGGATATCGCCCTGCCGCAGATAATCCATCGACGTAATAATGCGCGGAAACGAGGCCCAGGGGTTACTATCGATCCCCAGCTCACGCTGCAACTTAAACGTCGCATCACGATCCACAATCGTCAAAGTCCAGATGAAACTTCTCGCGCATCTCATCGCGCCACTGCAACTGAAGCGAGGCCGGACAGATAATCAGCACCCGACGAATGCGACGGCGCACAAACAGCTCAGAGAGAATCAGCCCACTCTCAATCGTCTTCCCCAGCCCAACATCATCGGCCAGCAACAAAGAGATACGCGGCATCAACAGCGACTTGAGCACCGGATACAACTGATAATCCTCAACCTGAACCGCACTCTGCCACGGAGAGACCAGGCGCAACTCACGCTCATCATCTTTACTTTCTTTTGCCAGATGATTCACCGCGCTCCACTGATTCGCATAGAGGAAAGCTTGTAGCAGAGCCGGCTTATCGGGCGGCAGCTCCTCAATCAGAGGCAGAGCCAGGCGATCATGCACCTTCGTATTGCGCTCCAACTCCCAGATCAGCGTATCACTATCGGGATGCGACCAATTATCGATATAATCGACCTGCACCTCATGGAGAGCCGAGAGACTAGGATGGGTATAATCAGTCACGGAGCGAACGAGTGCTGGCCGATTGCGCACAATCACCTTCTGACCAGCATGGGGGAGAGTTTGAAAACGAGTAACGATGGCGAACCCCACTTCCTAGCGTGCGAAAGCAAGACAGACGCACAGCGAGCGCAGACAACAGCGACAAACCCAAGAGAACTCAACCACCTTGATGCTCCGTTAGTATAGCGACACCAGGGCAGATATGCAAGAGGGCAGTAAAGGATTTTCGGGTGGGAAGAGCTCTTTCATAGCTAAAAAGTAATTCGTTAAGGATGAATTCGCATACAAGAAACGCTTCGGCAAACAACCAACCTTGTGGGATTTCTGATAGAGTTATTGACAGAGAATAGTATACCTCAAATGAACTTGCATGTGTATCCTTAGAAATGGCTATATTTTCACCAGGAAGAAAGAACGCACAACATTTACAAAGTATCGATACACACATAGACGCAGATATACAGCAAGCAAGTGACGAACCACAAGCACAGAAAGTGGAAGATTCACAAGAAATGATATATACTCATTAAGGTCCGCATAAAAACGACAGTAGAGAGCAATTCGCTAAAGAAAGGTTCATAGTTCATGGCAGACGTACGTACCGTTCTAAGCGGAGTTTGGTCAGAGCTACAGCAAGTCAACGTCGTAGATGACCTCGCCATCATCGAATATATAGCAGCCCTACTTGTAGAAGAAAAGATCGAGCTCGAAGGCAGCACATGGCCCTTCGACGAGCAACTCAAACCACAAAAACCGCGTGTGCGCTACAACCCCGACGACTACAAACTCAAAAGCCAGCTTCGTAGCGCCATACGAGCACTCCCTACTCAACATAACAACATTGCGACACTCCCATTCGACGAATACACCAGCGAAAGTATTGCCAGATTATTTGATCAACACGTCCTATTCTTCCCATCCAGATACCCTGAGAGCGGCGCATCCCCAACCCCCAGACATATCATCGACTTCATGCTCAACATCTTACAAATCAGACCCGAACACAGCTTTGCAGACTTCGCCTGTGGCAGCGGAGGCTTTCTTATTCGGCGAGTTCAGCAGCAAATAAGCACAGGAAAAGCAAAGCAAAAAGGCGAGACACTCTGGCATCGATATTGCAGTAGAATGGATCAGAATAGCATCAGCAAATATCTTCTTTCATAATCAGCAGAATGACATACAAATGCAAGTAGGAAATGCCTTTCGCCTTCTCAACAAACAAGGGAAGCTAGCAGGTCGCACATTTGATCGCATTGCACTCTCGCCACCTTCCGAAAGTATAATCACCCAGGAAGGATTGTTCCCCACAGAGGATAAAAAGCAAATGGGCGATAGCGCATTTACCTCATTACTCATTGATCGGCTTAAATCGACTGGCAGAGGTACAGTTATTGTCTCCGATGATCTTGTCACCCCTTCAAATGTTGACCAATATAACCTGCATGAACAGCTCATAGCCAACCAATACCTTCGTGCCGTAATTACCCTGGCTTCCACACACACAACAATAGCGAAGCTTTCTGCCAGATCATCATCCACTCATATTCTCTATATAGACAAAAACGCACATACAAAAACAAACTTCATCTGGCTCTGTGATATTGGCGGAGACGATTCTATAAAGCAGCCATACGATTCCGTACCAAACACACTCCAGACACTTGAAGAAAAAGACCTTCTCTTCTTACAACGGGTTGTACATATAACAGGAAAAGATAGCGACTTCGACGAATTTGAGGATGACGAGCCTTTCAGGCAAAAAAAATTCTTCTCTAAAAATATATGCCTGGGTATCGTAATCAAAGTCAACCCAGGAGCGAAGATAGAGTCTATACACTATGCTTGGCTTCACTCAACATTGCATCTTTTTATAGAAGTGCAAACTTCACAACACCCTAATAGCATATATATCGTTAAACTAGAAAAGAATCCAGTATATAGTTCCCTGGAACAACTGCACTCAATATCCTCTACCATTGACACAATGCCTCTTGTCTTTACAAATGGCGATGAAGGCCAGCTTATTGCCATTAGTGCAGATGGACGATTACTAGGTACAACACTAACATTTGCAGAGATAAGCAGTGGACCCTACAACTTACTACCACGCTATCATCTCAGATGGCACTCCGACTTATCAGTTCAGCCTTCTCTATCAACTAGAGATAGAGCATCAATATGGATGGGCGAAATAAATGAGCTCTACATAGAAGAGGAAACAGACACACTATTAGAAGAGACACCACTGCCACACATCTCTCATCACACCAGCACATTACTTCAACCTCTCAACGTCAAACAACGCGCCATCTGGCAGCTCATCGAGCAAAACTATAGCACAGACCAGTATGCCCTCCACTTTACTGCTGAGCACATGCAACGTCTATCTCATCAGGCCGATGTTGCCAGCACATTAGCACTTCTTGAACATATGGGGCTTATCCGACGCGTCACCCTCGCAGGAACACAAAATCAGCCAGCACAGCAACTCTATCGTCGAATAATAGCAACAGAAGTAGTCAAAACACAAGCAAAAGATACAAAAATAGAAGCGCAGTAACCATAAAGTAGACAGGAAACAGGTAGGAATGCATATTCAAAAGCTTTTTGTGCAAGAATATCGTGTCTTACGCAACCTTACGCTTAAGATAGACGAGCAAGAGCCAACGCTTGACCCGGATAACACCTACAAAATCGATCTTATCGTTGGCGTCAACGGCACCGGCAAATCAACGCTCATGAGGCTCATTGCGGAGCTCTTTCAAAGGCTAGAGAGCGCAAATCAAGGGCCGACCTTTCTTTTTTCGATCACTTACGTCTTGCATCAAAACCCCAACTTCCCACAGACCATCACAATCAGCAATCTAGACGAAGATCGTCAACCACTTCTACAACCAGGTGAGGAGCTCACACAGGCCGCTCCCTACTCTATCAAGATTAAAGATGAACAAGGGGAACGTCCACAACTCACCGAGCGCATCGAGAGACGTTATCTCCCCAGCTCTGTCGTCGCCTTCTCCAGTGGTAGCGAGGATGGCTGGGAAATCAACGATCAGCCCAGCAATAGTGCAAACCAACAAGCACTCCCAACAAACAACAATACTAACGAACTTGAGGCCGCACTGCACGAACTCTATCAACGCGAAATGAGAGACACTCCACAGCCCCAGAGGCAAAGAGAGCGCGATGTACTCTATACAGAGATAGGCCGCTTCCTCTTCATAAAAAATCGTCACCTGCCACTCGTCATCCTCTTGCGGTCTACTTGTAGACATGCATTATGGGCAAGAAGAAGCCATCCTGGCCGACGCCTTACAGGAAGTCAAAATTAAAGCCCTGCATGGCTTCTCGCTCAAATTTTCCACCAACGCACCTGGCGACGAAGACTTTATACAGCAATTAGCACATCTAGCAACATATATAGTGCAATATGGGCAAGAACGCTTACTGGTCTTCGAGCTCTTCAACGATCAGGAGCCAGCCGTACCTAACAAAGCATTAATACAACAGCTTATCACCCTACGTGGTCCACAAGCACTAGAATTGTTCCGCAGACTGGATCAAATGATGCAGGCACCAGGGCCCGGACAACAAACAGTCCTACGTGAAATCAACCTCTTTTTTGAGCGCGATTATAAAATAGATAAAGACGAACAAGCAAATGATGAAGCAACGCAAGGCGCAAAGAACAAACCTCCATTGCATCTCTTAGAATGGTTCAGCGACGGAGAAAAAAGCTTTCTAGGCCGCTTAAGCCTGTTCGCACTCCTCCATAACAGCGAGGCGCTCGTCCTTTTAGACGAGCCAGAAGTCCACTTCAACGATTACTGGAAACAGCAACTCGTCGCCCGGCTTGATCGCAGTCTAGCCGGCAGCTATAGCCACGTCATTATGACCACCCATTCCAGCATTACCCTGAGCGATATCTATAATGCCCACATTCACGTCTTAAAGCGCAAGGGCACATTTACCGATGAGATACGATCACCGAACGTGCTCACCTTAGGCGCTGACCCCAGCGACATCATCATGTACGTCTTCGGGGCCGAGAGCGCAACAGGAGCACACGGGACAGAATACATTAAGAAGCAGCTCAATACCATCTATGCGCTCAATGATCGGCAAGAGAAACGCGGCAGATTGGATCGACTCGCAAGGAACATTGGCCCAAGTCCCTGGCGCTACCTGATCTATCGTGAGATCGCACGCCTGGACGGTGACCGCCAAACCCCACAAGCCTAAAAGGAGATGCGACAATATGCTCTACCGCTTACAACTCCCACTTAAAACACAAGCATGCTTGACAGACCTGCTCCGGGTCCAGATGGACTTACTAGAATACGCACTCGATAATAGTACGCTCTTGCAAGCACCAGCACCTGTTAGCACAAGTGCCAAAGTCGGCAAAAAAGCTCCAACGAAACACAAAGAACACAAAGAGAGACTCATAGAAGAGTGCGCAACATACTTGAATCGCCATAGCAAACGGAACAAAGGTTACGGCCAACAAATAGCAAGAGAGTTTTTTAACGCTCCCCTTGATGCCAGAGAAGGACGCATCACGCTACTACAAACGCTCGCTCAGAAATCTGCCCATGTTCCACATGACAAGAAGAGAAAATGGCTAGATCGCCTCACGATAGAAATTGAAGCGATTTTCCCCAAGTCCGGGGTACTTACAGTAGAAATTCACCCTTTTAATCCCGAAAAAGCGGCATGGAAGGATGCGGCAGGCGCTTTCTTACGTTATTTTTACGATGCCTACTTGGGTGACTATACGAAAAAGATACCAGAAGAATTTCTCACGGATTCAGGAGAAAAAGGTTTCACGCGCCCAGAGCTTGTTGAACTCTTCCACACAGAGAATCCAGACCTGGAAATATGCGCGATGTGCGATGAAACAAAGTTCTACACACGTTACCAGCTCCAAGAAAGTGAGGGCAAAAAGGGACAAAGTAATGTCAGATCGCACGTCGTCCTGGACCATTATCTCCCAAAGAACAGCTATCCACACCTGTGCTGCCATCCCTGCAACCTCATTCCCATCTGCTATGCCTGCAACTCGCCTACCAAAAACTCCTATGATCCACTCAAAGGCAGAGGCTCTAAGCTAGAAACCGCCGCTTTACCCTATCACGAGATTAACCTGAGCAAACAAGCTTATATGCAAGTAGATGTACAGCAGAAAGCAGGTACGACCCTGGCAACCATACAAGGACTCGCCTCGCGTGACCCGGCAGAGGAGAAAGCTATCACGGAGGCAACTATGCTGCTCAAGGATGTCTACAAACTACCCAATCGCTGGAGCGAAGAGCGGCAGATGAATAGCATTATGCATACACTCTTTCGACGTATGCGGCACTTTTTCGATGATAGCAAAAGTAGCCCGCTCGTGGCCGACAGTGACGACGAAATTTTCAGCAAACTTAAGCAACTATTATACTACCTGGATCATGACGATCAGCAGCGTGACCCCTATGCATTTGCAATGACCTGGATACTGGCAGCGTTTCTTAATGAGCGCAAGCAAACAGATCCTTCTGTATGGAGAGGTCTCCTCCAGGAGATAGAAACCGTTTTCAAGCAAAGTATTGATGCAAGTGAGCAGCGTGAGCGATATGTTGAAGATCTGCTCAAGATTTTATAGATAGAAACTCACAAATGATTATCAATTTAGAACAATATTACAAAACAGGTACTTCTAGATATAACTTGCAAAAACCCATAAGCTGTGTTATCCTACACCAAAACACCCGCCTCGCTTTTTTATTTCCTGTGAGCATGTCTCTGTAAAAAAGGAAGGAGTCTATGTTTCTCTCTTGTAGAAGGAAGCATACAAAAATACGTCTATGAGCAACATTGAAGTCATCAGCCACAATCTCGCCCCCGTCCAATACAAAGAACTGCTGGACGCAATCAGGAACAGCTTACAGGCTCTTACAAAAAACAGCATACATTACCTTCATCCCTATCAAACAAATATTGCCTTTGACATCGATAAAGTTGCTGATGCCGTTGCAAAGCAGTTCGAGACCAGCAGCCACTATCCCTTCGAGATACGCGATGGCCTAAGCTATGCCACCATTCACGCGCTCGATGTTCACGAAAAAGAAGACTTTAGCGAACAGATCAGACAGGTGAGAGGCGAGCTCCAAAAGCAACTCTTCAGCAAGATGGATGCCAGTGCAGAGCTGAAACACCACGATGTAGCGAAATACGCCACCAGCCTGCTCACCCCTCTTTCACGATTTGCCCGCAAACAGGTGGCTGGATTGTCTTACCCACTAGAAAAAGAGTACGAGATTGAGAAAAAGCGGCTGCATGTTGGAAAAGATAAACCACCCGACAAATCCTGGCTCAAAGCGCATAAGTTCACGCTACAAGTGAGCAATATCAACAGCTTTAACCAACAAATCGTTGACAGCATCTCTGCCTATCTCGAACAACAGAATAGTTGTGATGAAGAGGATAGAGAAGATGTACGTAGTGCACTGGAAGCCGAGAAGCTACGCCCAAACTCGAATCTCAACCAATTGCAGGACATCATCGTCAAAGAATCGGTGGCACGTATCTATCGCGACGCAAAGGTCCGTTACCTGCGCTATCTCTTCAAAGGTCTACAAGATTGGAAAAAGATTGCACGCCAGAAGAGCGAGCCCGGCCAGGAAGCACAGGAGGTTGCAAAGGGGATTGCACTGCTCAATAATCTTATTCGCCGACTTCAGGGCCTGGATGCTTATATTCGGCAAACAGATAAAGAATATGGCTACTATCAGGTCTTTTTTCAAAAAGAAGAGTTCAACCTCCGCGATCTCTTTGCGCGGGCAGATGCGTTTGATCCCTTGCCCATTATCCCCGAAATTGACGGCTTTTTAGGTGAAAGTACGGACCAGAGACGACAATCAAAGACATTTGTCTCGGGTATTAAGCTCAAATTAAACGGCGCAGTACATATTCATGGAGGCGACGGGAAACCCGTCTTTGACTACAATATTGCCCTTCTTGACCCAACCAGCACAGAATATAAAGCGCGTCTCAAAGGAGCGAGGTCCGTCCATAGCTTTCGGGAAAAAACATTGAAGGTGGCTCTGCTCTACTGTTTCGTCTTCGCCGAGATGGAGAACAAAGACTTCCGTCCAGGGGCATACTTCGAGCAAGAGTTCCTGCAAAGCTTCAAATCAAATGACGCCGATCAGGAGATTGCCGCACTGCAAAAATTGAAGCGCATCATTACAACCCCCCAGGTACGTGGAAACCTGAACATCTTGAAGAAAGTGCTCAGGGCATTTTTAACGCAAGCCAATATCGGTCCAGAGCGTTCTGAAGACGCACTGGTGCTGAGCCTGGACAAAAGCATCCTGATCAAAGATGTCAGCCAGATGGTTGGCAACAACATCTTTTTTCAAGAGACATTTGATAGCAAAAACGGGCGCAATGCCCTCAAATATGTCGCCATTAAAGAAAATAATCTTGACAATGAAGCCATCAGCAAGCTACCACTCAGCCTGACCTTCGAACCCATCTATTACCACCCGACCGAAGACGATGCTGAAAGGCTTGGTATGCGTTATGCGATCCAGGGCATCGAGGTTTTACCAACCTTCCTGGCTCCAGTCGATGGCGATGCCCCCACAAAATATAAGAATGTCTATAGTGACATTCAGCGCATCGCCTTCTATTATCGCCACCGACCAACCATTCACTCAGACTCGGCCCGCGCCTTTGTGTACCGCTTCACCTATACACTCCTCGCCTACCTTTTCCTCAAGCTGCTGGTTGATAGTGTTCCTGCTGAGAAGAAAGATCAGGTCTTCTATCCCATCCTCTGTATTCATGCCGAACAGCAGGAGCCAGATGAAAAGAACGAAAAATACAACGACGAAACCTTTCTGCACTCGCTCTCCAAAATTCTCTCACATATGCTTGCAGAGGACTATACCAGCAGCTCCCAGGGCTTTTATCTGGACACCGTACAAGAACAAAAAGGAAACGCTTATAAGCTCAGCAACGCACTCTATTCGCTCTATTCGGCTCTGCCCCATACATTTCGCTCAAAAGAAGAGGCGCATGCAAACGGACAAGCGCCAGCGACGACAACTGAGCAGGCACAGCGCTCTTTAGACAAGCTGGCAATTATCGTCGTCTCCAGCCGCAAAAGCGATGAAAACCGCAAATCTCCCGACTACTATGAAGCGACCATTATCGGCAAAGTCATTGGCATTGAGCGCCTTCCTGACGGTGCTTTTCTCTTAAAAACGCTCTCGACCTTTTCCGCAAACCAGACAAACAAAGTCCTCTTTAGCCGACCCGATGTGCTCATCGAACAGGTCAAAAAGTGCCATAAACAGGGCTATAAGCACTTTCTCTATGTCGCCAAAGCCCCCTACACAAGTACACTACACATCTCCGATACTGGCAACGAAGACCTCTTCTTCATGAATAAAGATGTCATCCAGGCCATGCGCGAGGTCGATAGCTCGATCAAAATTTATCCAGCTTTTTGCGACAAGTATTACGTCATCAACCGCCAGACAAAACCCAATTTACGCGCTGATTCGCTCTATATCGATAATGTACGCGAACTCACTACGGTCGCCAACGATCCATCCAGACGCTCGCAGATCTTCTTTAACCTCTTTAGTGGCATCAAAGTCAATCCCGATGCGGTCTACAACGGCGTTATGTCCTATGCGACACTCATCAATGTCTATGACAACGATCCGACGTACGATCAATATATCTGGAATGACCTGCTCAACGAGACCAATCCAGACAACATAAAAACTGCTATTCTGGATTTCATCACCCTGCTCCACTTTGCCCGCTACGAAAAGTCCAGCCAACTCGGCTTTAAACTTGATCCCTACACCGACATCATCGGCGATAAATCGGTCGGCACCCTCGCCGTTTTCCCCAATATGAACGGGAAAGCGAGCTTTAACGCACTGGCCTTTTTAACCACAGTCCGTTCCGTTCTGCACGCAAACACCAATAAATAGCCTGATATACAAAGGAGGATGGAGACATGGAAGGGCAACCAACGGAAACAACTACCCCACAGCCAGAAAGTCACTTTGCCGAATACCTCGGCAGGCTCTATGAAATAGCCTTTAATACTGGCTTTTTGGCCGCAATTCAACAGCGTCAGGAGCTCACGACCTACTTTGGTAGCCTTTATGAGGAGGATTTGAGCAAACTGCGTTTTCAAGCGCTGCTCAACAAAGTATATGAGCAGACAGGCGTCATCAGCCAATGGGACAAAGAGGCACTACGGACATGGGCGCTTTACTTCTTACAAAAAGGCTATATCTCCGGTCTCAACCTCTTCGCTGAATATATACAATCATTCTCAAAACACAAGCCAAATCTACCGCGAGAGATCGTCTATCTGCAATGCAACTTCTACGGACAAAATAGCCTCTATACCTACGTCAAAAACGATAAAGCCGCCGTGCAGGCATTGATGAAGCAATTTCAAGCTCAACAGCGCGGCATCGCGTTCGCGCTCACCGAAGATGAGATGAAGCTGCACCAGCAAAGAGGCAATTTCCTCAATGCCGACACGCTCATGCTGCTCAAATATGGTAGACAGTGGCGCATCCTTTGCATAGATCTCTCCGTCTTCTCCATTCATCATCTCGATGAGGCCAGGGATTTGAGCAATGTAAACACCATCCGACGTATGCTCGCCACCGAACTGCACTATGTACGCGCCAAAAGCGCCTTCAGCAATATGAGTATCGATACCGAAGAAGAGACACTTTCAGGGGACATCCTCTCCAATCAATTAAAACACTACTTTACCGCCTTCAAGCGCAACGACAAAGAAACGATGAAGCTTATTCAAGCGGCCAGCTATGCCCATGATTTTTACGGCTTCCTGCTCAACAAAGGGATACTAAAAGAACAGGACAAAGTCCTCTTTAGCGCCATTGGCTACACCGACCGGGCCATCAACGCCATGTCACTCAAGCAAGATCAGCTCCATCTGCTGGCAACCTGTGCCGATATCTACAAAACTCACAGCCCAAACACAACCATCGACGAAGCTCGTGATACCGTCCTGAGCAGTATTCAAAAGGCGGCTCGTAAAGGCTTCGGAGGCAACAAAGACTTCGTACAAAAACTGGTGCACCTGGTCGATAACGGAGACGGCTTACAATGGCTCCACAATACAGAGACCGTCGAGGATTTTGTCAACACGCGCATGCCCATCACCGCTCAACACCTCAGTCCGCACCTGCGTGCACAACTCCAACCCAAAGATTATGAGCAGCGCAACATCCTCGATGTGCATGCGACACTTATCAACGAAGCACTAGCCAGCAAAGACCCATACCTCTTCTTAACCGGGACACCCGGCATTGGAAAGACAACGGCTATCGTAAACTTTCTGAAACGGGCGCAAGCAAAGAAAGAAGGCTTTCTGTTCCTCTATATTAGCCCGCGCAAGCAAGTCAACCTCGACATCATCCAGAAGTTCCGCGAAGAGACCGGAGAGCCAGCCTGTGCGGACGCCTTCGCACTCACGGCCAACTCCATTATTATTCGCAACAACGCTGCGAAGAAAACCGTCCATTACTACTCAGAAAAGCGCAACGACACTTTCGTTGAAAACGGTGTCACCTTTATTCACGCCGAGAGCAACGAGGCCAAACAGCAACAGGTCAAAGCACGCAACCTGGAAGAGATCCAGGAAGGTCTGCTCATCGATAAAGGGGAACGGATCAGCGGCGTCCTCGATAGTCTGTGCAGTGCACTCAATGCCACACTAGAGAAACCGCTCGCCCAAGCGATCATTGGAACCGTCGCCATTCAATCGCTCAAGCGGCTCAACAACGCCAAGGGCAGCACAATCCATCATTTCAAGACCATCTTCAAAGGCGTTTTCAACGAACAGGGACAGGTCATTCCACGCAAAATGGCGCTGCTCACTCAGAATATCAAACACCTCTTCATTATGATTGACGAGGTGACTGGCGACGAAAGCGGCGTTGAATTCCTGCACGGACTCCATTCCTTCCTCGTGCAGCACGACCTCCTCAAATCTGAGCAGCTCAACACAAAAGTGATCGTTGCCGATGCCTCTATCGTCGATCCACAGATCATCAACAAGCACCTTGCAGACATAGCATACGAGCCCGATAAAATCTATTTTCGCCGCGTCGTTTCGGCCTCGCAGCAATCATTTCCCTTGAGTCGAGAGACATCTACCTTTAAGGGAGAACACGCGACCATCATCAACGCAAATGCCTATCCGGCCAGCAAGCTCCACATCACATATAAAATCGGTGTCGATGCATTGCAATACAATGAAGAGACCTTCGTTGAACGCAATAAACAGCTTGAACAGCAGCTCCAACAGCATATTATCACGGATATCATCACTGCACTCGATGTCGCTAAACTTCCCCAGCAACTCGTCTATATTCAAAACAAGAGACGGCTGGCCGAGCTTATCCAGGAGATTAAGAAGATTCGAGGCACATTTGAGCCGAATAAAGATTATTTGGAAATCCACGCCAACATATCGGAAAGAGATAGGCAGGATATTGCCCAGTTTCGCAAAACTGCCAGAGTCGTCTTTATGACCGCATCCGCTAGCCGGGGACTCTCTTTTCCCGAAGCCACGCAGATTCTGGTTGATATTCCTCACTTTGCCATTGAGCAGAACCTTATGGAGATTCTACAGGTCATTTATCGTGGGCGCGGCGGGGATCGTGATCAACAAGAAAAAAAGCTGATCTTCTACCTGACAGACCAGGTTATTTACACTGATACCACTGATCGGGCCTACTCAGTACGAGAAAGCATGGTTCATCTGCTTAACGTCCTGATCATTCTCAAAACGTCTATCATGACACGTATTTCGGGCAGCTTGAAGTTAGGCATCAATCAGCATTTCATGATGGTTCCCATCGGAGGAAAATCAGTTGATGCAGCAGGTGAGACCTTTACCACGCGCATCAGCAACCTGATTAAAGAAGCGCAAACATTGTCACGCCGTCACCACGGGGACAAACGTTTAAAGGTCGTAGAGGAAAGCCTTACCCAGATTCTAGAACACGTCCATATCAGCCTACGATCACTTCCAGCACCAAAGCGTACCGACAACGAGATCAAGAGGCAACACTATATCCCCCTCATCCCAACCTTTGCCCACGACTTTGAGCAAAGCATACGCCAAGGCTTCGATCAGCTCTTGCACTATCAGCCACTCGAAAATGCACATGTCAACGGGAGTTTACTGATCGTCCCCATCGTGAATATGTCGATGCAAGAAGCATACTGGATGCAGTTTGAACGCGTCCTTGAGAAAAACAAGCAACAAGAGGTGAACTTACTCAACGCGATGTACGATCTGAGCAAGGATGACCGTTATCCGCCGAGTTTTCACATTGCCCTCAAAGATGGCATTGCCCTCATCCGCGCCTTACAACACATGGCAGAACAAAAAATTCCTCACTATGAGCAGGAAAGTAGCCACACAGATCAACACTATACCTTCCCACTCGCTACATTTCTCACAGCAAAGGAGATGAAAGAACACTTCGCAAATAAACGAGAACCACAGGACCAAGATAACCCGCTCAATCTCCCTTTTCATACACTGCTTGACCGTTATATACGCGCGCTCTACCCTGCCGATAGTATGCTCCCAATTGGGAATACCTACGATGATTTTCCTTTTCTCGTTTTCCGCAGTCTCAATGTCAGTGAAGCACGCAACAAAATGTTTACCGGCAAGTATCTTTTTATGTCGCAGGAGCTGAACATTATAAATATGCTTTTATCTAGCACAACAGGGTAGGGCACTCCTGGATACTATTGCACATTCACAAACGAAATCAATTTCCTGGAGCGAGTATCAGACCATTCGCGATCAGTATGCAGCGTCCTGGATAGACTTGCTGGCAATCATTCTCGCCAACAAACTTCATTGGAGTTTGCAACCATTCACATTGAAAAAAGGTGACCGCTAATTGTCCTCCTCACTTCACTCTCACGAGCCATCTGTGCAAGTCACGCAAGCTCTTGCATGTACTCACGCGTTGGATGTACGATTAGGGACAGGCATAACAAACAATCTTATGTTCTCCCTCCAAGCCATTGTGTTCGTTATTGTTTGAATTCCTGATGGGACATTATGATTCTTTCACAAACCTTTTATGCACAAGACACTACCTCAGTAGCCAGAAAGCTGCTGGGATGCTACCTCATACACCTCGAAGGAGAACAAACGACACTTGGACGAATTGTAGAAACGGAAGCGTATCTCTCGCATGACCCAGCTTCACATGGCTTTATTGGCAAAACAAAAAGAAATAGCGTTCTCTTCGGCCCGGTCGGACATGTCTACGTCTATTTTATTTACGGCATGCATTACTGCTTCAATGTCGTCACGGGACAAGAAGGAAGCGGAGAGGCAGTCCTGATACGAGCATTAGAGCCCCTTCAAGGCATTGCCCTTATGCAACAAAGGCGCAACACGCAAACCCTCTCGCTCTTATGCAGTGGTCCAGCCAGACTGGCACAGGCGCTCGCGATTACTCCAGCTTTTAATGGCGTTTCGCTCCTCGATGGTCCCTTACAACTATGGTCTGCCGACAGTCTTCCTTCTCCTCATATCATCACTACTGCCGATATTGTAGAGACGACTCGTATTGGCATCACAAAAGCGAAAGAACTCCCATTACGCTTTTACCTCAAGGGAAACAGCCATATTTCACGCAAATGAGCCTCTTTTTGGTTTTGGCTCGCTTCTGGTGATGGCGGACGAGTCTGGAATCATGCCTAGTCTGATCTGAGAGGGCATCCGTTCGCACATTCACTTCTGTCGCTCTCATGGCAGTTCTGGCCTTGTTTGAAGAACATCCCCATCACCAAAAGTGAGCCAGACTCTTTAGGCTTTCTTCTTCCTCAACATACAGCTATGACTCAAAAAGATACGAGTGCTGTATTTTCAACAACTTACCACCAAGACGAGCCACATCTGGACTGCTGGTATATTTTTTATCCTGTCGAAGTGTATGATACATATTCGATAGACGAGCGATAAAGATGAATGACTGCATATCTTCAAGAAGGTCTAAAGCATTTTCAGCACAGGCGACAGCCATCTCAATCTGATTCTTTGCCAGATATGCATCAGCCTCGACAATGTCTGTATAGACATACCTTCGTCTTGTTCGAGGATCACGACGATCAACATTGCTCAGTTCATTGACTGCTTCATATCCCCATTGGAGCGCAACATAGGCTTCAGCTTTATCAATGTGATACCATTCCTCATTCACGTGCAGAAACAAAGTATCCCGATAAAATTCACGCTTCTGGATAAGAGAACCTGCCTTATCAACTGTCTGCAAAGCGTTCTTTTTATCCTGAGAAGATTGTGCATTATATGCTTGAACAAGTCCTAATTCGGCGACAATCGCACTGTGGAGTGGCCCATTCATTGCGCTTTTCTTCTGGCTCTCTTTAACACATTCTAAAGCCATCTGAAAAGATGTCATCGCACATTGAAGATTTTTATGATCTGTCGTACGATCTGATTGAAGGCCCCATACATCGAATTGTGCATATCCTCTCAAATAATGAGCTTTTGCTTCAAGATCATGATATCCTTTTTCATGTGCTAGCTTTATTGCTTTCTCCAGAAATACAATTGCGGATTCAGAATAGCCTTGATCTCTTCGAATGTTTCCATACAAAACTAAGTAATGACAAAGCAGAAAGGCTATTTGATCACGTTGTCTCGAACTCCCATAGATAACAGCTTCTTGCAAGGTATGAATCTTTGTCAATACTTCAACCAGAATCTCTTGCACATGAGCGGGAGACCAACCAGTCCAAAATTGTTGAAGTGTGTCCATATACTGTGAAAAGTCTATGGATTCATCTGACAAAGGAACAATATGAGGTTCACTCGAAGGCAATAGATAAGGTGTAAGAGTTGTGAGACCAAATAATGTAGGTGGAATGTTAAGTATTGTTGCAAGTAGCCAGCGTCTTTTCTGATCCATAGGCACGTTGTTCTGTTGCTCCATTCTCTGAATCGCCCTCACGGTTAAAGGCTCATCCTCTTTCAGTACCTCATTATACACATCAGCAAGCATTTGAGCACTCTTCCATTGCATCACATGCTTGCGCCAATAGCGCATCAATGAGCCATAATTTATAGTGCCATCGTCCATCAGAAAATGTTGTACTTCAAAAGAATGCACGTTTCTACCTCCTCACGAATCAATCCACACCATTATAGTGCCTATTGCAAGCATTTTTCCAGAGTAAATAAAAACGACGACTTTACCTCATTTTCCGTGTTTCTGTCGTTTTTTATTCCTTAAAGCATGCTACATTTTCTAATGGACGCAAAAGCCCTACAGATTATTTTTCTACTACAAGTGTGCCATTAAGGCATTGCAATAGTCAAGTGAATCTATTGGAGAGTTTCATGCCATGCCAGTGAGTGAAGTAGCACAACTCAAAGAAAACAGAATCCAGTCTATGATATTTCGTCTTCCAGAGCACCTTGTTCAACCCAAACGGGAGACCATTCTCATCATCGAAGAAAACCAGACTCTTCGGGAACTTCTTACATGGGTAATGATTGCTGGTGGATATCACCCAACAGTAGATGGTCAGCCAGTTGACCTTATCATTCTCGATCTTGATTGCAGTGAGGCGTGGAGGAAAACAGTGATATCGCCGCTCTGGGAGCAATTAAAGAGTGATACTTCGTCACCTCTGGCAATCATCTTTCTAACCTGTCTTTATCATCCCATAGCAGTATCCGGTTCTCTGGTTATTCAAAAGCCGTTTCATGTGCAGGTTCTTCTTGACGCTGTTACAAAGGCATTGCATGAGAAAAACAAGAAAAAGTCCAATGAGGAAGAAGGTATCAGATTTTTGAGCCATTTTGATTAGTAGAAAGAAGGATGTCGATATGTTCAGTGTTCTTACCAAGAACAAGAAACAAGCAATCGTATCATACACACCCAACAGCAAGGATTATTTCAGGCAGGAGGCATAGGATTGATACGCCCTATCTTCTTCCTCAAGACAGTCAAGAGAGAAGCAGAGTAGAATTTCCAGCATTACGCGTTACGGGCTGAACTTGGAAAAGATTATCTGGCTCCTCTCGACGTACCTGCTACGAAAACTATTCTCGATGTAGGATGTGGAACAGGTTTATGGGCAAGAGAGCAAGCGCGAGCATTCCCAGGAGCAAAGGTAACAGGAATAGATATAGAGTCGCATCTGCCTGACGTTCCTCTTCTCCCTATCATCCACTTCGTTCAGGCGAACATACTTCATGGATTACCCTTTGCTGATCGTTTTTTTGATTTTGTGCATCAGAGATTATTAGTTGGGGCTATTCCTGCTCTTCAATGGCCTTCTGTCTTAGAAGAGTTAGTAAGAGTGACACGAGTAGGTGGATGGGTAGAGTTGCTAGAGTCAGGCTCGGTCTATCATCGTCCAGGGCCAGCAACCAAACAATTTCAGGAGTGGTGGCAAGTAGGAGAGACACAACTTGGCTTCAATCTTGCACTTATCCCTCATCTTGACCAGATGTTAAAAAATGCAGGGCTGAGAGATGTGCAGATGAAGACATTCCAGCTTCCTTTAGGCAAATGGGGAGGCAGAGCAGGAGAGATGCTCGCAATTGATATGCATGCCGTCTTTACCAGTTTTCGCGCGGTCTATGTGTCCAAGCTTGGAATTCCAGAGGCATTATTTGAAGAAACGCTTGCAGCCTTACCAGAGGAATGGGAGCGATATCACACGAGCTATGAATGTTATGTGGCGTATGGTCAGAAGTGAAAGGGAGGTGAGCAGTGCAGCCTTATATCTATCCTGAAGGACCAAAGGAAACCATTGAAATGATTCAATGTGTTCGATTTATTGAAGAGTTCATGGAGCTGGTGAGGGAGGTACTTGAGAAACATACGGTCAGGTTAGAAGTGTTGCCAGATCATTGCGTTCTTCACTTTCCACCAGGAACCATACGACAGGTCCAATATCCAGCAGTTCTTACAGATCGCTACACTATTACGCTTCCTGATAGCTTTGTTTTGTATGAGAGTACCTCCATACGGCCTAATGGGCTTAGTAGTGTCCGCCTGGCTCTTGATGAGTTTCCCACATGGGTGCAAGAGAAGTATCGAAGAAAATAAGGTGAATTTCTAGTCTTTTGCTCAGGAGGACAATAGACACAGCCAGGGGGATGAGGAAAGATGTAATGATAGTTTTTTCGGTAATGAGAGGCTTTTCTTACTCTTTGTGATCAACCTGATCTTCCTGGTGGTGCCTGTTGTTCTGCTGCTATAAATGAAAGAAAAAAAGCCAGATTCACTTTTCCCTTGAACGAGCCCAGTGAGAATTACTTGATGCACATCCTTCAATACAAACATCCATTTCATGCCACTTCCCCTAGCAATAGCCGCTTGATTTGCAAAATCCTTGTGCAGTAAGATAAAGTTCTCAAATTTCTGTCGATATTTCGTCAATGATTTATATGAATTTTGGGCTTCAAAATCTTTCACCATTCCAATCCAAAGCAGCATATCAATAGTATCACCACCCTTCATCCTCAGAAGCTTCTGCCATCACACGGCATGCCACATCCTCACACACGTCCATCTGGTGTTATCACTTCTTCCCACCCCCAAACAGTGTGCCATCAACCAAAAAGCTGCGAAAAGTATAGCATACCAGAGGGCGTAGTCCGAGAGGCAGATAGGGAGACTGCAGGGAGGAGTAGGTTTTTTGAAAGCAAAACCCTCCTCGCTATTCAAGCCAAAGAGGCATTTGCCGCCTGCCCCATTCCATCCCTCTCTACTCTCCCACCACTCTTCCCTCCGCTACTCCTTCGCTGCCCCTGCCTGTTTGATACGGTGTCATTGGGCTCCACACCACAAGAAGCACATCTCGCTCGTGCCGAGAATCGGTGGATAGTATGGGATCCTTCTACACAGGAGAAAGACACCATCATGACACATTTCGATCTACGAGATTACCAGCAACTCGCAGTCAATCTAACCCTTGAACGTCTTCGAACAGGCGCTCACCGACTTTACATTATGCTCCCCACAGGCACCGGCAAAAGCATCATTTTAGCCACTCTCGCCGCTCACGCCATCGAGACTGGCCGTGCCCTCGTCCTTGTTCACTTACAAGACATTGCCCTACAGCTCGCTCGCACCTTCCACCACATTGGTATCGAGGTGGGTCTGCTCATGGAGGAACACCGACAGATCGATCAACGCATCGTCATCGCAACCCCTCACTCATGCGTACAGGCGCTTTCAGATGTCATCACAGCTCACAACATTCCACTGCAGATGGTCTTTATCGACGAAGCACATCATGCGACCGCAGGCTCCGCCTACCACAACATTCTTACCGCCCTGGAAACTCACTATGGCAATGAGCAGATCAGCACCATAGGCTTCACCGCAACCCCCTATCGCAGTGATGACAAGAGCATGCACGTCCTGCTTCCTATCTTCTCATTTGCGCGTACTATCCCTGAGATGATTGAACAAGGCTGGCTTGCTCCCCTCACCTGGGTTCCGCTGGCCCTTGATCTCGATCTAGCATCTGTTTCCATCACCACCCAGCAGGGCAATGCTGATTATGCCAACAAGGAGCTTCAACGCCACCTTGTACACGATGCACTGACCACAGAGATTGTCCAGAAGGCCATCCCGTTGATCGAACAACGCGCTACCCTTCTCTTTGCCCTCTCCGTCGCTCATGCCCAACAATTCGCCACGCAGTTTGCTCGGTCCGGCATTGCAGCAGAGGTCGTATCGGGTCGCACAAGCCAGAAAGAGCGCCAACGCATCTATGCCGACTGGCGTGCAGGTCGCCTTCAGGTTGTATGTAACTGTACATTGCTTACCGAAGGTTTCGACTTTCCAGAGATTGCAGCGTTGATCATTGCGCGTCCAACACGCTCCCTTCCCTTCTACCTTCAGATGCTCGGTCGAGGCACACGCACGGCTCCCGGCAAACAGGATTGCCTGGTAATCGATCTGGTGGGCAACCAACCCGAGATCTCGCAGCAAATTCTGTTGCCACACATCATTGACACACATCCAACGGAAGCCACAATCGCCGCAGCAACGAATCCAGCCAGGCCCCGGCACACAGCCACTCCATCACAGGCACTCCTCAAGAAGCTTCATGAAGCTGAGGGACAAGCAGGGCCTTCGATGCTCGACCCTATCGCACAATCGCGATACGCCTGGGCCACCATTGGTCAGGGCTACTTCTGTCAACTGACCATCGAGGCAACCATCATCGTGGAGCGAGACCCCGCTGGCAGCGGCTTATATCGCTCACGACTCATGACAAAAGAGAAAGGGCAGAAGCCTACGCATCACTGGATCGAACAAGCCTATCTGCCACTTCAGCAACAAATTGCATGTGTCCATGAGGCAACAGCTGCTTCCTACAAAGAAGGGTTTGCAGGGAAAGATGCCCCCTGGCGTAAGAGACCAGCCAGTACAGCACAACTTGCATATCTTGCGAACTCTTCTTTCACGCTGGCAACACAAGCACGCAATGAACGCTGGGACCGAGGCCAGGTCTCCGATGCCCTGAAAAGAGTCAAGCTCACTCCAACATTTCTGCGTCCCCTACCTCCATCATAAAGGGTGGAAACACGAATTCGTTGAGCAGACGAGCAAAAACATTCTATATATGCTTGCGGCCTCGCATCGGCAACGGCCCACGTTCACGAGAAGGCCAACGAGGAAAAGAAACGCATGGGTGTCGGGCATAGAAAGTGTATCTTCTTCCATTGGGTGGAAACCAATCACGCATCAGGAATGTACGGGATGAGCCCTTTACGGAAAGCGATCTCCTGGATCTCCCTGGGAGCATGGCGCACATCGATGATGAGCCCATTCACCTCAAGCATCCAGACGAGAGGATTCTTCTCTATCATGGAAGGAATCGACCAGTCAGGGTCCATCTGATACATCCCCAACAGGTCACGGATCTGCTTCGATTTGGACTGCATCGTACTGGAGCTCAGACCAAAATATTCCCAGATCTGGCTGGCGGTAATATGGGGAGTCTCGGAGGCATCGAAGAGAAAGTTCACCGTGCCTGCTGCATGAATGATCCCACATGCCCAGGTAGCAGCTTTGCCTCGTGCCAATGGCGAAGGGCGTTTCCGGCACAGCGTGGCTGTCAGTTCACGGCAGAGTTGGGCATACTCTTCATTCAAGTACTGCTGGCTGAAGGTGTCTGTGAGATGGGTGATCTCATCAAAGTACGCTTGCATCTCTTTGGGCACGTTTAGCGATGGACTTCTCCTGGGCATAGCTATCTCCTTTTCTTCTTTGTAAAAGCACGTGACAATCCTCTTCAGCGCCCATGTCCGTTCATCGGACGCTTTTTTGCTTCTGCAAAGGATGTAGGAACATTTCCATGAAGAGGGACAATGGCTGTTTCATCATGCAACACAATGCTACCAAAGCCCAATAGTGGAGAATGTGCAAAAACAGGAGGCAGGTCGATGAACGTCCCTTCAGATAACTCACATGGCTTGCATTTCCGCTATTTTACCACAGGTGACGATTCTCTTCCAGGCAAGCGGGCATACTGCATATGATCCTGGCAGTAGAAGCAAAGATCATGCAATTCTGGCAATTCCATCCGACAGAAGAAAAGCTCTATCCCAACACTTCATATATACTCTCTCCTGGTATTGCCCCAGCGGGGTAACGTGGAGTAGGCAGGAGTAGATCATTTGTTCTCTCTCTTCCACGACAGGAGAAAGCGTCTGATCGAGGAGTATTCCGGGATAGGGGCATGCACTGAGCAAGATTCTTCCTTCACAAACTCAAACCTACACCTCCCACTCCTACCTCTCCCTGCTCTACCAGAGGACTACCCCCATGCAAAAGATAAAGTAGAGATAGGTACAACCTTGTACAGTCGTCACCCCAACCAACAGTGGACACAGTGCAGATTTGTACAACAGCAACCCGTACAGACAAGGTTTTTGGGTACGAACACGTACTGGTACCACACTCTCGCGTACTCATCCCTCCAATAGAGGGGCAATGAAAGGACAAGCTTTATGTACAATACATTTCCACCCATCTACTACGCCGGATTTGAGGTGGGCTCCGGTATCTCCGGCCTGACTGTCTTTCCAGCTGATGGTCTTCTCCTGCCCCAGGACCTCGTCACGCTGCCCAGCTTCATTGCTGATGGCGAGACGAGCATGCTTCTCACAGGTAGCGATCTTAACGCCAGGCTCTCTGATGTTTTGCGGCCAGACGAATACGTTCTGACCTGGCAGGATCGGACCTACTTTCTTCACCGCCTCATTGAGCAGGGTACCCATATCGACAACGCGTTTAACGACGAGCGACGCTATTGGTCCGAACATGCACAAATTTTGCTCCTCTGCCTTGCCTGCATCTTGATCCCAGAACGGCGCTTCGAACTCCGTCTGGTGACAGCACTTCCTGTCAGCCTTTACACCCGTGAGCGGCGACAGAAGGTACGCAATGCGCTTTCGCAACGCTACCATTTTACCTTCAATGGACGCGAACGCGAGGTCCTGGTCAGGTGTGGATATGTCGCGATGGAAGGGCAAGGTATTCTCATCCACTGCGGCGATGAGGAAAGCAAACAGGCAGTCATTGATATTGGTGAGCGCACCACCGATCTCGTCGCCGCACAGGGGCAACGCCTCATCAGCCGCCTCTGCAAAGGAGAGCAACTCGGCGTCGGGCAACATGTCGAAGGGCTGCAGCAGCTCGCCTCACAGCATCGTCGTGTACTCTCCGTTGAGCAAGCCCATACCCTTCTCAACGCATATGCGCACCATCTTCCCTATCCCAGAGTTCTGGCAGGTCATCTTCCAGGCGATGAGATCACCACGGCTATCCAACAATCGATTCAGCGTCTTACACGTCCGCTCTCATCGTTCCTGGCTGGCACCTGGAATGTTGAACATGCTCCTGCGGGCTCACAGTTCGACACCATTTACCTTGGAGGCGGGGGAGCCTACTACTTTGAGGAGATCGTTCGCTCGGCCTTGAGCGAGTGTCAGGTAGTGACCGTATCAGATCCGCAAGATGCCAATATCCGTGGCTATGCAGAGCTCGCCATCTCACTGGATGAGGCTCGCTGGGAGGGCATGTAGATGCGCAATGCAGAAGATGTCTATTGGAGTGCCAGTTTGCCCAGGGAGCATCGGGCACTCCAAACATTGGATGCCTATTGCCTGGAATGGGGAGGACTGAGCCGGTCTGAGGCAACACGCCGTTTGCTTATCGAATGGGACAAACTTCGGCGTGGAGAATCTATGATGGCATGGGCTCCACAGCATCCTTCTCAGCCGAGTGCGTCACCATCTCCTCAATGGAGCCAGCAGACAGCAGGGATAGCGAATAAGCAGCTGAACCGAGTTGCGAGAGTCGCCAGTCAGGTGCTCGACGACTGATCACGCATGAGGGGAGAGATTGCCGATGTCTCCCCTCGTCCGCAGCGCATCACTCCCAAAAAGGAATGATGCGAAACCACTTTGTATGCACACTGTTTTCTTTACCCATTTTGTTCGAGGTATGCTCTTATGACACCTGACACTCGCCTCTCACCGACCAAACAGAAACGCTTGCTGAAAACCTTTGGCCCGTGTCCGGCTGGCTATACGACCAGGGAGCTTGAACTCCTTCTTGATCTGCTCTATGGCATGTATAGCCACACCTATACGCTGGCAGAACTTCGTCACATCGTGATTTCCGATCCCTTTGATCGCTCGAAGACGCCACGCCAGATGAAGCTTGTTGATTTTACTGATTGGCTCGAAGCTCTCATTGTGTAGCACAGCAAGGAGGGTACCATCCTCTCCCACGTTGCTGGCGGTGAGAGGATGGTCTCCGCATTCAGGGAACAAGCTTCTTGTGATCCTTTGGTTCAAACCCGCGACGCCTCATCTCTCGCGGTCCTGGGAGATGCCTTGAAAAATGATCACTCGGACTATATTTTCGCTTCTGATCCTGGATCGTCTGATCGTTCATGTGCATATAATTTTTAACGGTCGTCATGTCTTCATGGCCAAGGAGCGCCTGCAAGCTGAATGGATCGTTGCCTAAAACAAGGTAGCGGATCGCAAAGGTGTGCCGAAAGATGTGTGGACTAATGCGCTTCCCGGTAATCCCGGCACGCTTCTTCAGCCGTGCAAACAAGAGCGTCATGCTATTTTTTGTCAGAGGTTTACGTGTCTCTGACAGAAAGAGATGATCTTCCCCAGGCTTGCCCCATTCGGCGATTTCTTTCTCATCTGGTCGGTGACGGTCTAGATAATGCAGCAGGGTACGCAAACAGGTCTGTCCCAGAGCAATACGCCGCTCCTTTGAGCCTTTGCCCTTCACCACGATGAGGCCATGCTTGCGGTCCAGATCTCCGAGGCGCATGTTTGTGAGTTCTGAGACACGAATACCCGTATCATACAAAAGCATCAGAATGGCCCGGTTCCGCGCTGTCGCACGTTCTGCATATCGTCCATCGTCTCGTGAAAGAACACAGGCATGCAAAAGCTTCTCAAACTCTTCGTCGCTGATCGTCTGGATCAGCGGTTTGCCCACTTTTGGGAATGCAACACGCTCGAAAGGGCTACTCGACAACAAACCCTGGAGCACAAGCCAGTTGAAAAAGGCACGAGCCGAGCGGGCATACGTCTGAATCGTTCGCTCGCTGCGCACCTTGCCCCGCGATCCCGGTGTCTTGCGCATCGAGACAAACCAGCCGCTTATATCCGCAGCTTCTACATTGCTCACCAGAGTGATGCCTCGCTCCTGTTCCAAGTACATATGAAGCAATCCCAGAGCAGTTCGATGCCATTCCAGCGTTTTGTCACTATGGTTACCCCCTTCGTGATCGGCAAGGTAGGTGTCAATTGCGCCTTCTAGTGTCACTTCGATGTGATCGTGTATGTGCGGCGTTTGTCGTTTCGCCTTCTTTGGTGAAGAATGATGTTTCTGCTCCAAAGGGAATGACTCCTGGGCTTGAGCGTACGCATCAAGATGCGTACGCTGTAGCGATTTTTTGTTTTCCTGAACCATACCTCCTTGCCTTTGTCTCTTGTTGTGAAATTGAGACTGATTTTCTGTATCTTCCTGCGAGACACGAATTAGCTTTGGTTTTTGTTGTTGTAACGTCATACGGATATCTCCCTCATAGAAACTATTAAAACGTTGATTCGTTAGAGTGATCGCAGCTTGTTATCTCTGCCAACGACTGGCATGAGATACGAATGCGCAAGGAAACTACTTCGAGCATAACAAAATGAGGGAAGCAGCACAGACGCAGGCGACAGGTAGGGGAGGGAAGGGTAGGAGGTTGAAGTGCACCTATTACCGGTTCATGCACACTTTCGATGATGCCTGTGCGATATGCTGAGGGAGCATTTGTCACTCCATCATTTTCTCCTGGTAGATCTGCCGGCGAAACAAAAAAGCCGCCATACGCTTCTTTCTAAAACTCCTCAAAGGACTGCAATACGTCCCATGAGTGATCATTACGGATAAACTCAGAAGCTATGGTGCCGCGAAACGTAAAATCTTGCCTAGAGTGGAGCTTCGGCAGCCCAAAGGATTAAACAATCGAGCGGAAAACTCACGCAACTGTGCGAGAAGAAAATGCGGCGGTTTAAATCAACCAAACAAGCCCAACACTTTCTTTCCGCCTCTGGTCCCATTTAACGAGCAAGTTTCTCAACGACGCTGCGTCCACCTGTATACATGTTGATCAGAACTGATGCCAGTCATGCATGTCCTGGACACTCCTCTGCAGGCGCGTGGCATCAAAAAAGAGGTCTCGACGCTCACCTCGGCCTATCATGTCATTGCAAAGTTGATGTCGCCAGAAAAATATGGGCGAGTCAGCAATTCAATGGGCAAGTTTCTCGGCACGACCTCCAACAAATATCGCTCTCCCGCAAAAAAATCGGGCGAGTTTCTGACGAAATAGGAGAATTTCTGGAGGAAGCTTCCTGTAAAAGTGAGGAAGCACAGACAACCCCATTGGCTCAAATGGGCGAGCCCGTGGCGACAAACTCTCCTGATTTGGTGGGAATAAAGAGGAGAAAGCGTACCTGCCACCTAAAATCGGGAGAGTTTCACCACCTTTTTTGCAACAAAATCGCCCGACGTTGCCTCATTTGGGAGAGTTTCACCACCTTTTTTGCAACAAAATCGCCTGATTTTGCCTCATTTGGGAGAGTTCCTGACGAAAATGGGAGAGTTCAACGCCGATGTATCGATAATCGATCAATATCCTTTAGGATTAATTCTTTCTAGGAAAGAGAATACGATTATCGATAGTGGCCATCACAAAAAAGCAAACCAGAGGGAGAGTTACTCTCTGGTTTATAAAGATCTCAGACCCATCGAAGTGATTCGCCGCAACGCTAGAGGATATGCAGATCTCCTTGATGGGATAGGAAACTACCAGTAGATGGGGAAATTTGTCAGATGTGTCTAGAATTATCCAGTGAGCTTATCTCCGATACGGATGCGATGTGGTGCATCTGTGAGCAGCAAGGCCTGGGCATCTGTATTCATAGCAATGAATTCGACCCCTGTCATACTGGCCTGAATCATACAGTTCACTACATTGCTGCCACCATTGCCAACGCCGACCACGCAGATCCAGGCTACGCCTGACTCTGCGTGACAAAAACGCGAAAGGGACCATCACTCGCCTTACGCAGGCCGAAACTCTATAGATTGAGATAACGTTGTTTTGACAGGACAGTTCGTGACTTTGTTCAAGACCATCTGTTTCGTTTTTTCATCAATTGCTCCTATTATGTTAATATGAAAGTGGAAAATGTTCTTTTCGTCTCTTCTCTCCAGTTCTACTTCCACTGTCACTTCTTCATAAGGAAGTCTCAGAGCATCTAAGACTATTCTGGTAGTAATATTTAAACAAGCAGCGTATCCGGCTTCAAGAAGATCATGTGGTCGAAAATGGTTTCCACTTCCCCCCTTGTCGTTGGTGACATCCGAATACGTTTTCTCTTTCCCATTAGAAATTTCGGTCAGATACGCTTCATTTCGACTTCTTGAGATCACCATATGCCTTCACCTTTGACAAGAAAACTGATTGAATTTGTTTCACTTGATCAGTTTACAAGGCAGGCAGTGATATGTCTACTGCTTTTTTCTTTCATCGGTGATGCTTTTTGCGCATCACCTCACTTGTATCTATGAAGAGCTTATGGATGATGAGAAGAAGCAAAGCACATTCGGCCCTAATGGGCAGGAAACCATTATTAATCAAGCAAGCGGTAAGACCAAAGTGGTAACAGCCTGGCATGTATCAAACATGTCGTCGCTTCTTTGCTGAGTGATCAGATCACAACATCCATACCCTTTTCCATTGAGACAAGAGCATCAATCCTTGATCAGCAGATCACAGAGGCTCCCTTGCCGCTCTCTGCCCTTTCACAGCTACAGGGATCACGCTTCATCACAATCCCAGCTCTCCTGATCGATTTTCGTTGTGAGGCAAAGGGACCACCTCGTTATCCTCTTGCTGTTCTTGCTCTACTTCCTCATCCGTATTTGTCAGCGGATACCAGCGAATAAAGAGCCGCCTTGCTTCTTGCTTGCTTATATCCCCGTTTTCAAGCAGTCGCGCACGCTCTCGCCGTACATGCTTGCGCAGCGTTGGCGGCGCAAAGTACCAGATCTCACTATAGCGACTCTGGGCACCCCAGCTCATCGATCGGGCCGTTTGCCACCCATATTTCGTTTTCAAGCGCAGGTATTCCTCGCCACGCAATAACTCCATCAGGTTCTCTGCAAGTGCAAACGGATGTTTTATCGACAGCTCTGCCTCGGCGGCAAAGATTTGTCCATCACCCCAATGGATCTCTGCGTCGGAGCGATGCAGCAAATCCCGCCCTTTCTCGCGCGTGATTCCTTGCAAGAGTTGTCGTTCACTCAACCACCGCATCCCTTCCCCCTCATAGCCCAGATAGATCCGAATCTCATTCATCGCGTACAGATGACTCAGGTCATCCAGCCCCGTTCGCGCAAGATTTCGATAACTATAGGGTAGCCCCACTTTCTGCAAACCTAACCGGGTTGGCCATACCCAAAAAGGCTCATGGGCACGAATCCGTGCCTGCTGTACCCACTTGCCACGCTTCCACCGCTCCACAACATCACGTGCGGCACTTGCGCTAATTGCGTTGCGGTCTGCATCTCCTTTGTCAGGAAAGCTGCCAAGCAACAACTGCAAGTGATCAAGCCGAATCCCATACTGGAGTCCTATCCAGCTCAGCGCATACTCGTCACGTTGATTAAATGTGGTAATGCCAGCATCACTGCGTCTCTTTCGTGGTAAGTTGGCGATCGTATGCTGTTTTCTTTTTTCAAATGGTGTATCTTCTGCTGGCATTGATTGCCTCCCCTTTCGCGTTTCTGGTGATCGGCATCAGGCGCGATGTTGGACCTTCCCCACCCTATAATCCACATGTCCGCTTCTGTTCTATCCCCCCACCCGGTCCAACATCGCGCCTGATTGTAGTATGAAGAACAAAAAAGGGCCTCCTGCATCGGAAGATATATCACCGCTACGACAAGGCGACAGGCCGCTTGAATATCCTTCATACCTGAGAAGAAAGGCCCGTTATCGTCCCAAATAAAATTCGGGGAGATCACGGGTTGATCGTTGAAGAAAAAACCTCCCACTTCAGAACAAGAGAGATTTTTCCTCCAGTACTCAACATGAATATAGCAAAGAGGGTGGGGGACGAGGGTGGTAGAACAATGATCATTGCGTAGGCACAGAAGGGGCAGCAGACAGGAAAGATGCAACGGGGCCTGACTCAAAACAGAGGGGTAGGGTGGAGCAGGGTGGTATAGGACGCCATTGAGGAGGAAAATGGCACAGTCTTTGCTCACCTACACCACCCTACCCTTACCAAAAAGAGAGATAATGAGCAAACACAGGACACAGTTATGCTGTACATATCTAATCTTTTCTTGTACGAACTACCGTTTCTCGTATTTCTGTGAACATGTGCAGACATCTCCGGTACAAGAACGAAGCCAACCTTCGATGGATCAGCCATATTCCCGAAACATCGACCGCCGCCAAAACAGCCTTGGAAAAGGTGTATGAAAAGTGGAAACTGCTTTCAGATGGGTCAGGAGACTCTGTGGCATGCACGATGGAACGGCCTCAAGGAAAAGAGCGGTGGGTAATCGTGCGCACAAAAGTCCGAGAATCAGCTGCCAGAGAACAAGTAGAGAAGAAAGTAAAGAAAGCACAAGAACAGTGGGAGAAACGGCTCTGGCATTGTATCTCATCAAGAGTTTTCCCTGCGAACAGGATGCGCAAAAAGCATGGAAGCAAGCGATGATATGTGCAGATTTTTCGTTTTCTGTGGAGCCATAGGGCCGCCGCCCAGCACATTGAGTTTCGTAATCGTGTCCGCTAGAGGAGCCCACGCGCAGTTTGATACCGCTGCAAAAACTGCTGTTGGGAAAGGTTTGGGAACTGTCGATCGTAGGGCGGCGTCCCAATTTTCTGTAGGACATCTTGACACAGCCGGTCGAGTTCTATGACATCCACAAATCCTTGACGAACTAAGAGGCGTACATCTATGATGTCTTGCCGATTGGACCGTTGCATTTTCGAGAGCGCAATACTATACCAATCAAAATAGAAGACATCGACCTGGCCATAGCGCTGGATGAAGGCGGATCGCGCTTCCCACTGCGTTGGCAGCGGGAGAAAATCTCCCGGCGATGCAAACTCAACGTTTATGTTCATTTTCTGCTTCAACTGTGCAATTTGTGTCGTAAGATTAGCGGGATCAAGGGTAATCTGAATATCAATGTCAAGCGTTTGCCCAGCGCGAATCCCTCTGTGGATCAGTGCTGCGCCTCCAGTAAGATATAAGCGTCCCGGCTGTCGCGTTCGGCCAACTTGGAACAGAAAATCTTCAATGTCTTTTTGACCAACCTGCTGTCGCATACTCATCGTTTTCTTCCTTCCTGGTTAACAGAGCTGGACAAGAGTTTCCCTGACGTCATCGGAGATCTCGCGATGATAGGCATCTTCCTGAGCAAGCAAATGATGGAGCTGATTTTGCCAATCGTCCAGGAAGTTCAGCGGTAGCCCATAGCGTTGCTGCTGGTACTCTTGTAAGGCGAGTAGGCCTGAGTTGCCATATCCAGTATCTGGTGATGGAAGGTGGCGTTCCTGCCAAAGAGAGGCAAACGGAGCTTCAGGAAACGATGGGAGGTGGCCAAGGGCAAAAGTGAGCCGGAAGAGCCACCATTGCTGGAGATAGAGAGTTGCAAGTATGACTACTGCAAGATTTTCTGCGATCTCCTGGGTACTCTGTTGCATAGCTTGTATCGCAGCAGTGGTCAGTTCTGGATGCAGAAGGAACAAGGAAATGGTTGCATTCTCGACAAGGGGATACCCACAGCCTGCTAATCGCTGAAGAAGGTGAATAGGGTCAACATTTTCGTTTTCTCCAAGTTTTGGCTCAGTCGCTCCTCGTAAGTAGAGGACCCCCTTGCTCTGTAAAAGGAATATTAAGAAATTGACCTCATCCCAATCAAACGTCATATCGATCATGCCATTATTCCTCTGGTAACATGCTATGCATTCTTGTGCTTCGAGCATAGCATAGTCGAAGCGCTCCCGCAAGAGGCCTTTCGGAAATATGGTTATGGGATTGGGTGCATGCCGTGACCTTCTGTAGCAGGCATCTCCGGTATAAGTACGCTTTTTGGGTGTACGATACGCCTCATTTCGCCTGTCTTGAACGTGTGATCATACCCGTCGTCATGAGGAGTTTTTCTCCTGGGTCGAAGCTGAGTTTGGGATGTAGCAGGGCAGCGCCACATTTGATTCACGTAGAGGACAAATGGTGTACAGTGCACCATTTGTCCTCCAGAACATTCTATGATTCGTTCCTCCGTTCAACACCCGAATAATTCCTAAGTGCTGTTGAGACTGGGCACATTCCTCCAACCGTTGAAGTTAGAGAAGAAGCAAAGGAAGCCAACGGCAAACCCGTGCCGAGACAAAGAATGTCCGTCGGAGCAGCACATGACAATTGCATCATCGAACCTACTCTTCTTTCTTCTGCCCTTTCCGCTTTGCAGGCTGGCGACGCATCTCCCTAGGTCCCGGCATCCTCGTTGGAAGATGATCTCCAGGGCTATACTTGCGCTTTTGCTCTTGTATCGTTTCATCGTTCATATGCATGTAATTTTTCACCGTATTCATATCCTCGTGTCCTAAAAGTTCCTGCAAACTGAACGGGTCATTTCCAAGTACCAGATAGCGGATCGCAAATGTATGCCGAAAAATGTGCGGACTGATCCTTTTTCCAGTGATACCTGACCTTTTCTTCAAACGGGCGAAGAGTTGTGTCATGCCGTTTTTAGTGAGAGGGAGCCTGGTTTCTGATAAAAAGATATGATCCTCATCAGGGCATCCCCACTCTGCCAATTCGTCCTCCCCTGGTCGATGACGATCTAGATAGTACAACAGGTTGCGCTGGCAATTGACGCCGAGCGCAATACGCCGTTCTTTCGACCCTTTCCCCTTTACCGTGAGCAACCCCTGTTTCCGGTCAAAATCACCGAGCCGGAGACCACAGAGCTCAGAGACACGTATGCCACTATCATAGAGTAGCCAGAGAATCGCCCGATTTCGCACCGCCGCCCGCGTGGCAAAAGGGCCAGTCTCATTGGGCGGCGTACAGGCACGTAAGAGCAGCTCGAATTCCTCTGGCGTGATCGTCTTTATCAGCGGCTTCCCCACTTTCGGGAACGTAACACGGTCGAAGGGATTCTCTTCAATCATGGCACAGCGCAGTAACCAATGGAAGAACGCTCGCGCCGAACGGGCATACGTCTGGACAGTTCTCTCGCTACGCAACTTGCCACGCGCACCCGGAGTTTTACGTAGCGAGGAAAACCAGGCCGTCAGATCCGATGCTTCAACCTCAGCGACCAGCGTGATGTGCCGTTCCTGCTCTAGGAAGGATCGCAAGAGTCCAAGAGAGGTTGTGTGCCACTCAATCGTCTTCTTACTATGATTGCCGCCCTCGTGATCAAGCAAGTAGTCGTCTATCGCCCGTTCAATGGTGGTCATCAATCTGCGGTTGGAGAGCACGCGCCGTTGCGCTTTGGGTTTTTTCACGGTGGCTTGAGGTGTATCGGTCGATGCATGTGGAGTTTGTGCCTCATCCTGAGCATCTAGTTTTGCCCGTTGAGCCATTGCTCGTGCTTCCGTTGTCTTGTCTGTTCGTCGTCGTCGCGCAAATTCCTGTGACTCATTTGTACTCATGTTGCTTTGTCTCCTGGCGCTTCTCGCGCACATGGAGGCGAACCAGCGACAGAAAGAGAGGTTGAAAGATGTCGGTTCAGCAACACTCTTTTTGAAGGCAAGATGTCCCTCTTGCAACACCTTTT
This sequence comes from uncultured Chloroflexia bacterium, assembly GCA_963850365.1. Classification (GTDB taxonomy): domain Bacteria; phylum Chloroflexota; class Ktedonobacteria; order Ktedonobacterales; family Ktedonobacteraceae; genus Dictyobacter. The sequence continues at coordinate 203,556 of CAWKKX010000071.1, read as the reverse complement.
TTCAGACAGGCAGTCATGATGTCTGAGGCAGGATGTTTGAGGTCCATAGAGGCAGGGTGTGTGCCAAATGGGTAGGCAGGATGTTGTTGTACACTATTTACGCAAGAAAAAACCGCCTTCTGCAACTTCTCTTTTTGTCCGGTTGCCCTTAAACTGGCTTCCGAAGCGCTTGCAGAAAGACGGTATGAGAAAAAAGCGGGAGACGAGATTCGAACTCGCGACAGCCTGCTTGGAAGGCAGGTTCGTACGAAATCACCGCTTGCTTCTTATAGAATGGCATCACAAGCGGCTTTAGCATTGCCGCGTTCAATGTGAGCTTGTTCAACAAAAGTGTTCACAGGTATTTCGATACATGACCATCTGCCTTTACCAGCTGCAAACTTCCGCCGCGTAATTCTCTGACCGACAAAGGTGTTCGCGAACTCGCATGGGCAGGTTGGTAGTGTCTGGAACTGCTTACCAGGCAACTATAGAGCATGTCTTTGCAGAATTCAAGGGGGGCAGGTGTTCGCCAGAAGGCTCTTTTTAAAATCTGTATGTTTTTGCTTGATGCATGCTTCCCAGAAGGATTTTCACTTCTCAAGGTTGACTCACCATTCTCTACCTATTTCTTGTTCAACTCGCCCCTCACGGAGCACAGTATCTCTGTATCCTTCTTCTATCATAGTGTACTCGTGACTCCAAAGAGATCATGGACTGGTTGCAACGCCTGTAACGCAACAAATGCCTTTTGATGGCGAGATAGAGCCGATTGAAGCATCTCGTAACGTTTCTTACATTATGAGATGCCTTCAGTTGCTCAGAGTAGTACAGAGGATGGCCTCTCAAACACACGAATAGGTGACATTCCTCGCTGAATAACGCACTTCATCATTACCGGCTTTTTTTGTGATTCCGCAGCAGATGTTTCCATGCTCGTTGAGAGGTTCCATCAGTCTAAAACCGCTAGCGCTGAATTGACCTGCCAGACAGAAAAGAGTTCCGTAATACACGCCTACCCATTGATTGGCGCAGGACAGGTGTTTGTGCTCAAGGCTTGGCATTCTGCCAAGCCTCAAGGAACAAAGCGTATCCGCCTATCCCACCAACATCCCCTGGGGGACATGCCCGTGACCCGCCAGACAACAAAGCGTGATCCAAAGAGCATCCCCATTCAGGTTCTCATCTGCTAGATGCTCAATTTTTTCAATCGTAACCTAGTGCATCCAGCTATCTCCCAGGCCATATTCGTACGTGAGCTTCAACCAATCGATCCAGACCAGACGGTTGCATCGAGCTTTGTTCGCCGGCTATCCCTGATGCACATGGCCGCACTCTTCCAGTCAGGGGGAAACCCCTAGTCGTTTCCAAGATCTGCTTGAAGCCCACAAAGATCTTCTTACAAGCACAAAAATGGACGAGGAGAAAAAATACGAACGTCTCATTCTTGAGTAAGATTTCCCGGAGCGCAATGCGTGAGTAACACCACACTTACGAAAAGATACAAACTGGTATGGTTCCCATTTTTACTGTTCCTGCTCTAGGAGCCACTTGTTCTCAAATTTGGCGAGACAATTGCACAGTTCCATCTCTCGGTCACGTAACTCAATGATTATTTCACGTGCTTGCGGTGGAAAAGCTTGTTTTCCTTGACGAGATGTTTGTGTTAACAGATAATGAGCCTCTTCCATCAGTCGTGATACTGCTTGATTCGGTTGATTCAAGAGATAAACGATTTGCACCCTGATCTCTTCCAGATCGACCCCCAATGCTTCCAAGACCTTAACTCCGGTACCTTCTCCTTCGCGGATCAGCCCCAGCAGCAAATGTTCAGTGCTAATAAAATGGTGATGATAGAGACGAGCTTCGTCGATTGATATTTCGAGCACTTTTTTCATATGGTGGGTCAAACCAATCTTATCTTGCCCCATGCAATCTCCAAGGCCAACGATAGATTCTACTGCATTCCGAACTCCAGACAATTCAATACCCAGGCAATGTAAAGCTCTGGCTGCAACACCTTCACGTTCACGTCCAAGGCCGAGAAGGAGATGCTCTGTGCCAATGTATTTGTGCTGGAAACCTCGCGCCTCCTCCTGGGCAAAAATCAGCACATTGCGGGCAGTATCGGTAAATTCATTAAACTTATCACCGTTTGCTTGAACACTCCTCACCACTTGTAAGGTGGACTTTAACCTGGAGATAAGCTCTAGCAATTCATTGTAGGCTATAGCGAAATCAGGTGCCAGATTCTTTGTTGGCACAAAAGGCTCCGGATCGTTGGCGGAGGCTCTCTTTTGTAACAGAGAGGTATAGCTCGCCTGTATAGCCTGGGTATGAGGGTGTGCGGTTCCCAGTCGCTCTTCAGCAATAGAGAGTGCCCGTTGGTACAGGGGGATGGCTACAGTATACATCCCCCGCTTATCATAGAGGCCGGCTAGATTGTTGAGAGCGATGGCTGTTTTAGGATGGTTGGCTCCTAACTGCTCCTCACAAATGGTCAGAGCCTGCTTATACAAAGGTTCGGCTTCCGTATACTTTCTCTGCTCCATGTAGAGTAACGCAAGGCCATTGAGGCTATTTGCTATTGAAGAATGCGTATCACCTAGTTGTTGCCTCTTAATGGAGAGGGAACGTCTGTAGAATTCCTCTGCCTCTGTAAGGTGCCCCTGGCGACGATAGAGATCCCCCAAATTATGCGAATTCCTTGCGACTTCGGGATGCTGCGCTCCAAGCTTTCGCTCATTAATCGACAAAGCACGTTGAAACCATGGTTTAGCTTCTTCATACATCCCCTGAGCAGAATAAAACTGCGCCAGATTATTAAGATCGATAGCTACATGAGGATGGTCTGGTCCATACGCCTGCTCGTCAATTTTTAGAGCACGCAGGTATAACTCCTCTACGCTCGCTGTCTTCCCCTGAACTGCGTAAAGGATCGCCAGATTGTTGAGATGGGTTGCTGTATCGGGGTGCTCAGTTCCCAGATGCTGTTCGGTAATTGAGATAACACGCATATACGCAGCCTCGGCCTCTGCATATCTCCCCAGGACTTCATAAAGATTCGCCAGATTGTTAAGACGGGTTGCTATCTCGGGATGTTCAGCTCCTTTATGTCGTTCACTAATCGTCAGTGCACGCACATATACAGCCTCGGCCTCTGCATATCTCCCTTGATCCATATACAGATTGCCCAGCCCACTCAGACTCACTGCCGTAACAGGGCGGCTTGGCCCAAACCGTCGCTCCAAAATGGAGATAGCCCGTTTAAATAACGACTCTGCCTCCGCATAGTTTCCCTGGTGCCGATAGAGACCTGCCAGATTGTGAAGCACTGGAGCGATCTCTTCATGTCGAGGTCCCAAAAGCTTTTCTCCGATAGAGAGAGCCTGCTTATATACTGGCTCCGCCTCACTATAGCGTGAACGCTTATCTAAGTAACGCCCTGTGCTATTCAGCAACTTGGTCGCATCTAAATTGATTATGTGCTCTTTTTCAATCCAGTTTGCACATAACAGAGCGTGGGGAGATAGCCGTTCACAGAGCATCCAGTTTTCAAACTGAGGATTGGGGAATGTTACTTTGACAGCTCCGATTGCTGAGCGTTTCCAGGAAGCGCAGGTTTTAGGAGGCAATGAATCTTGCAGAACAGCCTGGACCAGGCGATGGACACTCAGGGTCTGCGCATCGGGCTCACGAGAAATGAGAGAGAAACGTAAAGCGTCTTGACAGGCTCGATCAAATTGGAGAGGATCAGCAACAACCGGAGCAAGAATTTTCCCAAGATGAGAAGCGCCAGCAATGAAAATCTCTTCGGGGATAGCATCAGGAGCCAGAAAGGCACAAAGGTGGAGCAACTCGGCAGAAGCTGCATTGGCCAGGGTCATTTTCTCAAATGATAGCGACCAGGTTGTGGCTATAGAAGCAGGATAGTCTTTATTCAATTCTCCCCGTATTTGCAGAAGGTAAGAACGGCGCTCCAGGTACAACGAGAGATAATCAGACAGGGGATAGGGCGTTTCCTTAATATAAGCCCCTGCTTGATCAAGGGCCAACGGCAACCCATCGAGTTCTTGAGAGACCGCACGAGCTATGTCACGCTCATTTTTGGTCGCAGTATCCAATAGGGCTTGCAAGTGAATGATACTGGCTCTGCGCAAAAGTAGTAACGCCCCCGTTTCAGGCTCCATCTGTTGCACTTCAAGGCATTGAGCAATTTCTGTGAAAGAGTGAGCACGTGTGGTGAAGAGAATATGCCCCGGTCCTGCTTTAGGAAGAAATGGTTCCGCAATGGAGAGATCATCCATATTGTCAAAAATCAGGAGCCAGTGCGAGTTTTGCCGCAACCAGCGCAGGACAGCCGCAACGATGATACGCTGATCTTGCTCATCGCGCTCAGGAAGTTCCAGTACACGTGCTAGCTCTACAAAACTGGAAATAAGGGCACGGAGGGAGTCTGCCCGGACCCAGAGAACTGCCTTATAATTTGCAGCATAACGGTAAGCATATTCAAGTGCCGTCTGGGTTTTGCCTATCCCTCCCAAACCACTGATGCCCTGGGGATGAGAAAGAGCTACTACATTTTCTGCATACAGCGCCCGATGCAAATGGTTCAGTATATCTTCGCGCCCCGTGAAGAATGGGTTACGCTTATAGGGAACGTTCCACAGTGGTATGTCTATACCAGCAGCCATAGTTTTTCTCCTAATCGCTTTCTGCCCAGTCCATTCCTGTCAATAAGGTTGCATCTGTCCCCAAACTTTCATTTATGCAGGATTGGTGAGTTAGTAGCTTAATGTGCAAACTAAGGAAAAAACCTCTTCCAGATCTTTCGTAGCTTTTCAAGCCCCAACGCCATTGCAACACCCCCATGATTTTCTTGCAACGCCTTTACGAAGGGATGGCGAGGTCCCCAATTCTGTCTGTAAACGACAATAACATGCCGATACAATATCTCTGCCTCCTCATAGTTCCCCAGTTGCTGGTAAAGGGCTGCCATATTACATAAACATTGAATTGTCGTGGCAAGATGTGACATTCCAAATAGCGACACATATATTTTTAATGCTCGCATATAGAATTGCTTAGCTTCGATATACTTTTTCTGCATATGATAGAGGGTACCCAGGTTGTTGAAACTTTCAGCTGTGCTCCGATGTTTTAATCCCAACTGCTGTTCCCTGATCTCAAGCGCCTGCCGCAGCAATGGCTCGGCCTCCTCATATTTCTCTTGAGCCTGATAGAGGGCACCCAGGTTGTTCAAGCTCGTTGCTGTACCGGGATGCTCGACTCCCAACTGCAGTTTGTAAATGTCCAATGCGCGCTTTAACACCGGCTCAGCCTCTATAAATTTCCCTCGTGCCTGATAGAGGGCACCCAGGTTGTTGAGATTGCGTGCTACATTCAGATGTTCCGCTCCCAGATGTTGCTCTACAATGATTAGCGCACTCTGCAACAATGGTTCGGCTTCCGAATGTCTTCCCAAACCTATATAAAGGACGGCCAGGTTGTTGAGGCTTTGGCCAAGATGAGGATATTCCGGGCCCTTTAATTGCTCATTCATTGCAATTGAACGCTTTAACAATGGTTCGGCCTCTATATATTTTCCCTGCTCATTATAAACACCAGCCAGATTGTTCAGACCCTCAAGTATAGAGGGATACCCTAACTGCTCCTGGAGTGTCAGGGCACGCTTAAGCAGTGACTCAGCCTCTTCATAGTTTCCTTGATGCTGGTAAATAGATGCTAAATTGCTCAGCGGAATGGCTAAAACAGGATATACTGGTCCCATCAGTTGCTCATACATGGCCATGCTACTCTTTACTAATGACCCGGCCTCTTTATATTGTCCTTGCTCGTCCAGGCAACGTCCTGCCCAATGAAGCACATGTGAGCTTTCTTTGTCGTGAAAGTTTTCTTGCTCAATCCAGGAGGCACACACGACTGCGTGCGGTAGATACTGCTCATCGACTTTCCACTGTTCCAATGCCAGTAAACCTGGAATAACCTCATCTATAGCCAGCACTGTTTTTCGCTTCCAGCTCGTACCTATTTCAGCAGATAAATTGTCCTGGAGAACCGCCTGAACCAATCTATGAATGGAAATAACACCAGCATCAGGGTTTCGCTGAAAGAGGGAATACCGCAACACCTCTTTACAGATTTGATCTAACAGCACCGGATCGGATACAGCCGGAGAAAGAAGCTCTCCAAGATGAGGTGCCCCTTTTGTAATGATGGTTTCTGGAATGGCGTCGGGAGCGAGAAAGGCACAGAAGTTTAGCAGTTCTGCGGCCGCAGGATCAGCATCGCGTACCTTCTCAAAGGAGAGCGACCAGGTTGTGGCGACGGATTCAGGATAGTCTAGATCCAGGCTCCCACGCTTCTGGAGAAGCTCCTGGCGACGTGTGCGATAAAGCGTCAGATAGTCTTGTAAGAGACAGGATGTTGCCCCGATGAATGCTCCTGCCTGATCTAGAGCCAGAGGCAGTCCATCTAAGTCTCTGGAGATTTCGCCAGCAACTTTGCGCTTATTTTCGTCGACCTGTTCCAACGATCCATACAGAGGAAGGATCTCGGATCTGCGCAAAAGCAAGAGTGCCCCGATATCGGGTTGCATGGGCTGTATCTCTATAGATTGTGCCAGATTGCCCAGAGATTGGGATCGGGTGGTGAACAATAGGTGTCCTGGGCCAGCTTTCGGCAAAAATTCCTCAGCCATAACGGGATCGTCCAGGTTGTCGATGATCAGGAGCCAACCAGAGTGAAGACGTAACCAGCGTTGCACTGCATCAACAACGAGAAATTGATCTTGCTCATTGCATTCAGGTAAGTTCAATACACGCGCTAATTCCCGAAAACTGGAGGCAAGCCCAACAGACGAATCAGCTCGAACCCACAGCACAGCAGCATACGTTGAACCATACCGATAGGCATATTCCAGAGCCATCTGGGTTTTGCCAATTCCTCCCAAACCGGTAATTGCCTGCGGTTGGGAAAGCGCAACAGCATCTTGCACCTGCAATTCCTGGTGAAGTGAATGCAGAGCATAATTGCGCTCTGTGAAGAACTTATTGCGCTGATAGGGAACGTTCCATAGAGGAGACGGGCGCTCAGAAACATTCATATGGCTTCGCTCCTGTTACCTCGACTTTGTGTATTCCTTAAAAAATAGCGATTTCCCTGGCAGAGAATATATACTAGCAAGACCCATTTTCTTCGCTCTATGCTTACAGTTCATCAGCCCCAGGAACTGAGAGCTTCCAGTGAGCGATGTGCTCAAGACACTGCTGTACATGAGGCTGAAGAACTGGCCAGAGTTCGGTTTTGCGAGCGAGAAGCAAAGCGCGAACTGCCCTTTCCGCCCACAGTTGGAGGGTTGGCCTATCCCTCTTCATCTCATCGAGTAAGACCTGTTGCAAGATGCGATGAATAGAAAGCGTGGTGAGCGCCGTTCCACTTTGCTCCTCACGTTCCAGTAAGGAATATCTCACCAGGGAACGAACCGCCTGATCCAGCAGGATCGGGTCGTCTGCCACCGGGCTTAGCAGTTCACCCAACTCCGGAGCAGCTAGCACAACAAAGTCATCGGGAATACCTTCGGGGGCAAGAAAGGCACACAATTGTAAAAGAGCAAAGGCCATCGAGGTCCGTCCAATCATCGAAGTGGACATCATCAAGGCTGGGGCAACTGGTATCGCATAATCGGGAATCGTTCCTGACTGGATATGCTGGAATCGCTCTCGATAGATCTTGTAGCGATCACGGTATTTTATCACTCCGCATCTCGTGTCATTGATATATGCACCTGCCTGTTCTAATGAAAGTGGAAGGCCATTCATCTGCTGTGCAAGTTCTCGCGCAGCATCTGCATGTGCCGGTGACGCATCCTCCAGCGTTTGTTTCGCGCGAAGCAAGCCTGCCCGCCGCAGCAAACAAAGTGCCCCATCCTCTACCTTTAACTTTGACAGTTCGGTCGGTTGTGCTAGTTCAATGGCTGCCCCTTCACGTGTCGTTAGCAGGACATGACCCGAACCGACAGGAATAAAAGGGGCAACCAGGACAAAATCATCAGCGTTGTCAAAGATAAGTAACCAATTTCTTTCGCTTCTAAACCACTTTTTCACTGTTTGTATGAGCACATCCTGGTCCTCTAAATGCTCCTGAGGAAGCGCGAGCAACCTGGCAATGGTCTGGAAATCGAGGATCAGGTTCTCTTTTCTCTGAGCATGAACCCAGAGAACAGCCCGATACTTTTCCCGAAAGAGAAAGGCATACTCAGCGGCTGTCTGTGTTTTTCCCATGCCAGCCAGACCCGTAATAGCTTGAGGGAGTATAGTCTTCTGACTCTTCGCTATTTGAAAACCATCAGCGAGTTGTTGTAACGCAGCATCACGACCAGTAAAAAAAGCATTGTGGCGCCGGGGAACGTTCCATACATCCGGGAAGGGTGCGCCAAAGAGAACAACAGGATGCTGGTCAACAGACTTAGCAGGCGCGGGTTCAGGCAGAGAAGCAGCCTGAGGATGCTGTTCCTCCTGGAACACTGCTTTGCTCTGCTCTCCTGACTTTCTCCCATCTACTGGCCGAGATACAGACGATTCACTTTCCTTCAGAGACCTGGCTCCATAAGGGGGATCTGGAGACCGATTGGCCAGCTTCTCAACAACCTTGCGAATCCCAGTGACAATATCCACAAAGGCATTATCCCGGTTACTCCAATCAGTAAGCGCTTTGGCATCGCCAGGTAGGGCCTGTAATTGTGCGAAGGGAGTATTTTTCCAATCAGTCGGACGCATGATGATAGGAATAACGACAGCTTTGCCAGCCTGATGCAGTTCCAGGGCACGCTTGACCTCAATTTGATAGCAATAGTCAGAAGCCAGGAAGTCTGCACTTACGAGAAGTAGAATCAGAAGACGCCTGCTCCAAGTGCTGGTCTATCACCCCGGCCCAGTTGGCACCAGGCAGGATCAGACGATCATACCAGGTCGCAATCAGTCCCTCGCGCTTGAGCATACTCAAATGGATCTCTAATTGGCGCAGCAATTCTTCGTCTTCATGTGCATATGACAGAAAGACATTGACCGGGTTCAGAGAGGGTGTGAAGTTGAAATGCTCCACGTTGACACTTTGATCAAGAGTAGCATCTGGCGATACAAGAATGTTTGGCAAATTTGTCCCATGAGTATCTGTGCCAGGCGAAGCTGGTTGAGGAGGCGTTTGATCAGAAACGTTCACAGAAGGATAATAGGCAGATTGAGAAGCCTCCTTACGAATTGGCTCTATATTCATCCCATGGATGGTATTGAGCCATTCTCGTCTTTTTTTACATGCCGCTATCAGTTTATCAAAATCCTCTGGGATAGAATGAGATGCATAGTGTATCCCATCTAAGTAGGATGGTATTTCACAATCATCTAAGCGAAACGGAATAAGAAAGATAGTATTCTGTGGTTTGCGCTTTGCAGCCTCTAATATCACATGCACTTCATAGTGACCATACCCTTCTTTTACCAGGAAGGTACGAGAAAGGCAAAGAAGAATAATATCGCACTTGCGTATGACATCGGGAATCAATTGTTCCCAATGTTCTCCGGGTAACAAATTTTTCTCATCCAGCCAGGGTTCCATATTATAGTTTACGAACTTTTGGTAAATATCCCGGACGACAGATTTATCTTCAGACGCATGACAAAGGAAAACACGTAACTTACGTGCAGATGTGTCATGAGAATCGTTGTTCATCTTTCACTCCATATACATAAATAAACACCTTGCCTTCTTTTCATAGCAACACACGCCGGATTGAGACATAACGACTGAATGTCTTTCCCTCTTTCTGCTATGGTAGTATCTTCCACAGTGTCAGATCCCCAAAAAGCCAACAACAGGTAACGTTGTGAATAGATAACTTTATTTCACTTATAGATAACGAGTGATTCTGCTGATTCTCACATTAAAATTAAAGATGTACATAAATTATATAATTTAGCAGCAAACCAGCGTTGTTTTGCCTGGTTACTATTCCCCTCAGAAATCCTCTAAAGAGAGGGTGAGACAAACGGCAGCAAAAAGAATATGCTGAGCACTGATCTCTTTAAGATTATGCCAAAATCGTGTCAATTGCATTAGTAGATTTTGTCAATACTGCCTTGACATCAGAGTCACCTCTCCTCGCTTGCTCTCGAGATAGCCAGACATACATGCCGCACCTACAAGACGCAAAATGATGGAGAACCCCAAATTCTGGGCAATTCCAAAGAGTTTAAAAACGGCTCTGGCAATACCGTGTATTGAATGGTGTATCATAGTAGTGCTCTGACAAACTTCATTGCACGGGTCCCGCGTAGCGACAATCCCTTGTGGTTGTCGTCGTCCAGCCAGGTGAGAGGCGGTTCCACGACGACAAGGACAAGCCGTTGTCGCTACGCGGCCAGCCGTTAAATGAAGTTTGTCAGAGCAGTAGTGAAGTTTCCTCGGCGCAACTTATGATTTCCTGAGGAGAGCGTATAAGATAACGCGATGCATAGAGTATAATACATAGATTATATGGGATTATTTTCTGGTTGCTATATCTCTCTAGTCCATCAAGTAGAGTATTGCCAGAGAATATTGAAATGGACAATGTAATGGAAACGGTGCTTTTTGAACATCCTCGACTAAGCGTAATCAATCGGGATGATTACATTTTTACGCATACCCGGAACTCAGTTGTGTATATTCTGCCCTATCGCAGTCCGAAACGAGATGCCTACTTACTTGGCCGTTTTGAAGTGTGCCCGTCGCACAGCCAGTATCCAGAGTTATACGCCATTACAGGCCAGTGCAAAGTGGAGACTGATCCACTGCCCGTCGCGCTCAAGGAACTTTATGAAGAGGCTGGAATCGTTGCTCACCCTTCTCAACTTGTCTCGCTTGGTTCAGGCTATCTCACCAAACAGGCCGATACTATCGCACACTTTTTTACGATAAATATTACAGATATGGTACGAAGCGAAGCCCCTACTGACGGATCGCGCTTCGAGCGAGACAGTTACTGTGATTGGATTAGTCGAGCACAGGCTCTCACAGCCCGTTGTGTTGGTCTTCAAGCACTTCTTGCTCGGGCACGTTTATGAGTGACTCTTCTATATACACATTATACACATTTATCCATTATCGGCATCCTGATCAGACAGAGGAAATTTTCTATGCGGAATCCCTACAATCTGTGCAAGAGTTTCGGCATACTCCTCCAAATGCTCCTGAAGTCTGGCTAATTCCTGACGCATTTCTTCTGCTCGTTCCCACTCCTGTTCGTGTTCATACACGCTTTTATCCCCTCGGCGACCCTGCTCATACTGTTGTAAGAGAGGATGCCACTTTGTCATAAATGGCCTTAATCCATCGTTGAGTATGCTGATTCCTATCAAACCAATAGGTTGCTCACCTGCCATAGCAAGCTGAGCCCCGGCATTGTGGAGAATAGTACGCGTTCCTGTAAAAAGGGCATACAACGAATTCAACGCCTCCCGCAGCAAGCCACGCTTTGAAGCCAGAGGTTGGGTGGCAATTCTGGTCATCAATTCCACATAGAGAGACCAGGCACTATCCTCAAGTGTCCGCATCTCTTTACGATTGTTTCCGATCAGTTCTTCGTGCTGTTTCATTGGATCAAGTGATAGTTCTTGTACTGTTGACTCTTCTAGCTCCAGAATCAATACGAGATCATCTTTATCACGCCTATCAAGTTCTTTGATGCTAGGAATTTGTGTTATCAAAGAATTCGCATCCTCAACTGTACGAATCACTCCAAGAGTGTAACAGGCTCTTATAATATTTCGCAAATGAATACGCGTATTTATTCCATTCAGTCGGTCACCTTTGATCATACGAGACAACGTTTCAGTTGGAACCATACTTTCCTGGGCTAAAACGGTTTGGGTCAAGCCTTTTCGTCGCAATAACCTCTTCAGTGCTTCCCCAAAGGGACTATCGGGGCGTTTCCTATAATTCTGGCTCATCTTGGTAGATCCGATCTCGTTGTCAATACCTCATTGACAAATGCGCTCATTGAAATTGACAGCTTTCTTCAGTAATCTTAAAACAAGAACATCCATGATACTCTTTTGCCCGTTGAAGATTTTCGAGCAATAGGTACCAGTGAAAACTATCAGGTAGAGTGGCCCAAAAGAAGGCAACTCTTTCAATCTTCAAACAAGAAAAATGCATAAATATGTACGTCACGACCAAGCCAACGCCCGTCAATCGTCGGCGGGGCTGGTCAAAAGCTATAGTCCAGTATGTGTTACCGTAGTGACGCATTCGTTCGGCACACTATTACAAACGATTCGACGATACCACTATTGCAAATGACCTGCTACTAATAAAACGAACGAAATCACAGTAATATTATACATAAGCAATTATTGGATATGTAATTTTCAATTGCAATAAAACCAAGTATTAGACAACAAAATAGAAGCATCATCTAAAAATTTTATTCGATTTATGATAAAATTAAGAATCTTTTCTTCAAAAGACTATCAGCCCTTAATAAGCTTAAAATCCCAAATGTAAAATTCAAATGATAAGTAAATGATAATAATAGTATTCTAAAAAGCCTTTTCATCTCAAGTATATATATGATATACTACTATCAACAGTATAGTTATTAGCTTTGATTGCTTATATTAAATCGATATAAGTTCATTAACTTTCTAATAATTATAATTTCCTAGAAAATACCAGTGGTAAGTCAACGATTTATAATTAGATAGCAAAGTGAAAGTATTCTACCGTTAGCGACATAACGCATAGGGTGTAATATGTATCCAAGAATTGATTTTGGTACCAGTGACTCGAAAGCGTCCTATAGCGATGGAGCACATATCTGTTCAGACGATGACAGTACTACAGGTCATCCGGTTATCCAGTCTGCTGTATTGTTGGCGGCGCAAGGAGAGGTGCTTGTTGGCAACAAAGCAACGTATTGTCAAGTTGGAGAATTGCAAGTGTATCACGAACAGATTAAGCACCATCCAGGTGAAGACACACGGCTCCACTTAGCAGGCCAATATTTTCGGGCAGGAGAATTGATCGCGTGCATTCTCGGCAAAATCAAAAATGATAACTACCTACTACATACAACTACATAAACTTTGCAATATTGCATGCTTGTTACGGGTAGATTCCATTGACACAGAATTTACTAGATTATACTAATTTGAATAGTTTAGTAAGTAGTGAAACTATTCAACGATCTTATGCTGTTTTTAGATAGTTTGTACGCATAAATGCACTGGTGGTATGAATGACTTATATAAGCAACGGAAATGATACATCAGAAAAGGAACATGTACGAGAGAGAAGGGACTTAGAATCCCTTCTTCAGGAAGCCGATAGGTTGATCGGCAATGCCCCATTCCGCATCTTTACACACTGGAGAAGACAGCAAGCACGCCAGCGCCGCTGGAAAGCTTATCCGCTCAAAATTGCTGTTCTGGCACTATTGAAATCTGGCAAATCAACGCTTATTAACTCCTGGCTAGGAGATGAGTTTCTTCCTATGTCAAGTCTCCCCGAAACAGCACAGATTCTCTCTATTCAGCAAAAAGCGCATTTTAAACACTCGATTATTCATGACAGAGAGAAAATATATGCAAAAGGCGTAATAAAGATTAATAGCTTCCTTCACACGCTCAATGCTCAATTGAGAGATGCAGGGCTGTCATTTCAGAATCATGAGCTGACATTGAAGGTTCCTTCCATCTCTCTGGCACATCATCATTCAGGCAACATATCTGTACAGATCATCGATACGCCTGGCCTCGACGAAGCCAACACGGGTCAGTTCCAGGAAAAAATCGCATCGATCATTCATAGCGTTGATGCTGTTGTCTATCTTTTTGACTATACGAAACTCAAGACGCTTGAAGAAAAACGCATTTTAGAGGGTCTGGTCACGATACGTCCTGATCTCCTAAAAAATGGATGCCTCTTCTTTGTCATCAACAAAATTGATAGAGCCAATCGCTATAGCCATGCGTACGAAGAAACTGCGAGCTATGTTGCGACCTATCTTCAGCAACAGCTTCCGGGTGCGATCATTCTCTCTGATCACATCTCTCTCATCTCAGCTGAAGAAGCGTTACTGGCTCGTCTTATCCTGAATGCACGAGCTTCAAAAAAAGCCCGTCGTGATTTTGTACAGCGAGTGTTCGGTCAGAACGAGGAAGAAGAAGAGATCGAGGAGAATCTTCTTCAACGAAGCGCCTTCAAGCTGCTCCAAATCAGCCGTGTTGAACAACTTGAGTCAGCTATTGTCACGAAACTGCTTGCTCACAAAGAGCAGGTGCTTTCTGCTGAGCTGCTTCACGATTTGCAGCATTCTTTGACGCTCTTTGCTGCTGATCTGCTGAGGATGCATGAGCAACTCATCAAACGTCAGGAAAGGGCCAGCCAGCAATTACATCGATTACAAGAAAAATCTGACCAGAGAGATCGGGCTCACAGCAAACAGATCATTGCTCAGATCAAAGACACACAAAACGCCATTCTCTCTCAATCCCAACGCGCATTAATCCTAGAGGAACATCTCTCTCAGGTGGAAGCTTTTCTTGAAGAGATTTCTTTCTACTGCCAGAATGTCCTTTTAGAACAGAGAGTCAGCGGGTAGTTGACTCTCTCCTTTCTTATAATGATGCATGCGTAAGAGGTCCTGATTATGAAGGAGATATAGGATGCAAGCACAACAGTATACAGCAGAAGAACGTTATATTCACATTCACAAAGCTATCGGAGAGTTGATCACACAGGGTCAGGGATATATTCAAGAAGAGCAACAACAAAATCCAACAGATAAAGGGACAAACGATCTCGTTCGCAAAATGACCGAATGTCGCGGCAAATGGAGCGAACAGCGTTTCCAGATAGCCGTATTGGCTCTGGTCAAAGCTGGTAAATCCACCTTGATTAATTCATGGCTTGGCAACGAATATATGCCCGCCTCGCACGTTCCTGAAACCGCCCGTATTGTGCGTATCAAACACAGCCCCGGCAATCAGCGAGGAACACTTACTGATAGAGACAGACCACCAATTCATGGCACAGTTGAGATTTGTAATTATTTGCGCAAACTTAATAAGGAGTTTCGCGAACAGGGCACAATGCCTTCCGAAAATGAGCTTGTTTTAGAGGCATCTCTTGTTGCGTTAGAAAACAGTTCTTTGGGAAAACAGAGTTTTGAGATTTTAGATACGCCAGGACCGAATGAAGCGGGAACACATCTCAAAGAAAAGATTGAAAAATTGCTTGATAAGGTTGATGTGATCATTTACCTGCTCGACTATACCAAGATTAACACGTCCGAGGAAGCTGAGATGTTTGCGAAGTTGAGAGAGGTTCGCCTGGACTTATTGAACTCAGAGCGCCTGTTTTTCGTCGTGAACAAAGTTGATGTGCTGAACCGAGATAGCCCTCCCCTTGATAAGACAGCCGAATACATTGCAAACGTGCTGAGAAATCAGATATCCGGCTTAAATATCACCCCTGAACGGATTCTTTTTATTTCTGCGGAAGAGGCATTGCTGGCACGCCTGGTAGAAAGTGGTCAGGCTTCAAATAAAGCTCTGAAAGATTTTTCGCAAAAGGTTTTTGGCATCTTTGCCGATGAAGAGCATCCTCTCGAAGAGTGCCAGCAGCGCGCTCCGATCCTCTTTAAGAGAAGTCGCATGCATACTTTGGAAACAACCATCCTGGCTTCCATCTATGCGCGAAAGGGGACAATCCTATTGGAAAGTGTACTCGGCGACCTAGATCGTCATTTACGATCGTTTTATAACCTTTTGAATACCAAAAAGGGTGCATTGGAAGCTAATCAAGACAAACTTAAAAATGAGGTAGGCGAACTCGAGAGCAAACTTGATGATATCAACAAAAAACTTGAGCATGTTACACGTTCAACCGCAGCCTTCCAAAAAGAGATTGAAAATTTCTTGCAACGCCAATTCGTATCATTCCAGAGACAGGTAGATATTGAGATCAATTATACATTCGGCTCTCAGCCTTCTTCTAGTTTGATCGATCAGGGTCTCGACAAAATTGACAAATTTGCCTCAAAGGTCAAGGGGTTGCTAAATATCTCGTCTTCAAATAAAAGACAGGTTGAGGACGCAGCTTCAGAAACTTAATGAGGAGCTGGCGAATTACCTGAGCAAAGAGTTTCAAATATTTTTGCATGGGCTTTCTGGGCAATTGCAGCGGAAACAACTGCCATTTTTCGACAAATTACGCCTGGAAGTAGCCCGCCTTAGCAAAGAAATCGAGGAAGTTGTAGGAGAAACACTCCAGATCTCCCTTTTGCCTGTAGCCGTGATCTTTGAACTCCCTCCCCAGATTCCTCTAGATAAAGCTATCGAGGTAGGAGTCAAGAGTGAAAGTAAAACTTACACGACATCGAGAGATGAAAGATATTTATCTCATAAAATTCTTTGGGTCTGGCCTGTATACAAAACCAGAACAGTATATGATACTAGTACCGTTACAAAACACGAAGTAGATACAGTTGCAATCCATCGATTCTGGCAGGAACAGATCGGCGGCACAATGAAAAAGACAAAGGAAAAAGTTGATGATACATTCAAACAAGAAATTCTTGTAACTATTCAATATGCCGAACAGGAACTCCGCAATTTCTCCGACAACTATGTCAGTATTATCAAAAGAAGTATGGATGAGGCCAGTCAGGGAGAGCAACAACGTCAGCATCTTCTCGAGCAAGTCGAAAGGCGTCTACAACAGTTGACAGAGCTTCTTAAAACGATCACCGACTATAAAGCAGTGCTGGACCAGTTAAAAGCCGGATCATAGATAAAGAAATAGGAGCACAGAATATTCAGGCAAAGAGAGTTGCAATCTCTTGCCTTGAGTAGACAAGGTGATTTTTATGAACGAACCGTCTCTCGCACTGGAAAACATATTGCAACAGGCAGATCAGTCTCCATTTATTGTTGAGCAGTTAGCAATTGATCTGACCAATGGATTATGCTCTGCAGAAATCGGTCTACGAGGTTTTCGCTCTCGCCCTTTGTTACGTCGCGTATGGGAGAGCGTTACCGCTCAGGGTCAGGATCGTGTGGTTGCTATCGGTTCCGATATTATTGCTGTACAACAGGCGACCATTACTCTGCTCAGAGAAATTATGAGTAATGAGGAACGAACACTCACCTGCCTCGATCAAGTCCTCGACAATTTGCAAGCGGTTAATCGCGACTTAGATGTACAGATAGTGAAAACCAGCCAGATCCAACGCGACCTGGGGCAGCAAATAGCCGAACTACGCGACGAACTGGTCCAGGTTGAGCTACATCTTGAAGAAAAAATGAAGTACCTCATTGGACGCGAAGCTGCTATGAGCCGATTGCAACGTATGTTCACTACAGGTATGCTGTATCCTGGAACAGGTGACCTTCTCTCCAGCGCATTGTATCTTGCGCAAATAGCACGTATTTTTGAAGGAGAAACAGAGACTTTCATTCAGAAAGAATGGAACCTGGCGAAGAAGGAAATTGCTGCCAGGGCAGGCAACGAAGTTCAGTTTGTACCCGAGCTTTTTGGGAAGCTGTTGAGCAAGTAGAACCTGATTTACTTGAAGCCGTCTTCTATGTCACATACGAGCCACGTGAACCTTATCTCCGTGTCATCAACGCCTTACTGGAACGAAAAGAAGTTAGGAAGCAGACGTTAAAAGTACAATTTGACTTAAAGATAGCCGAGGAGATGGTAGAGATCACGAGATATCTGCATGATCCTGATGACAAACTGGTCCGTTTTCAACGTCCACCGGAATTTGCTGAACGTCTGGCGCGTGAACTACTCCACGCTCAACAAGGAGGGACACTATGACATCTGGATCTCTTGCGCTTGCCTTAGCGGCGGGCGGTGCCCGCGGCGCATATCAGGCAGGGGCGATGCTTTTTTTTGCAGAGCAGGGCATCAAATTCAGCGCCGTAGCAGGAACGAGCATTGGAGCTTTAAACGGGGCTTATTATGCTCAAGGTGATGGATCAGCCGCACATATAGAGGGTCTGGTACACATATGGCAGAGTTTATCAGATAGACGGTTCCTTCAGATAACGGAGGCCACCGTCGCATCTGCCGTCACATTGTTGACCACAATGGACACAGCAACTCTTGCCAGTACTGTTACCAACTTGGCTCTCGGTGGTTTTTCGCTCCTCGATCCAAAACCAATTGCTGATCTTCTTGATACTTACCTGGATTATAAGAAAATCTGTCGTTCGCCATTGAGGTTCACTATCACCACTCTCCCTGAAATTGCACCGCTCTTTGATATCATCACAGCAAGGTGGCGTAAGGCAACGCATCATCATGCACACGAACTAGATCCCGAAATACTCAGGCAGGTTCTGCTGGCGTCATCCGCTATTCCACTAGCCTTTCCTTCTCAGGACATCCAGATTGGGAAACACGCTGATGCGTCTCTGACCAATCCCTTACCAGCACAGGTCTTTCGCGATGGGCATACACGCATCATTTTCTCTCTTTTCCTTTCAGACGACGTCGTACAAAATCGTGCAGAGTTTCCCGGCCAAGTTCTTTTCCAGGTCCGGCCATCTGTGAGATTACAGACCGGTCTTTCCTCGCTGTTTGACTTTTCGCGGCAGACGATTGATCAGCTTATTACGCTTGGCTATCAAGATGCGGAAGCCGATTTCCGCGAGGCTGCAACGCTTGTCCGCCTAGTTCAGCAGAATCGGCAAAAAATGCAAACGATCGAACAAAAAGCTCGTAATCTTCCACAACGGAGTATTGATATTTCACCTGATTGAAGGATGTTCATCCATGTCCTCTAGCGTTCCACTGACATTCTGGAATGTCCCATATAAGCGCAACCCGTATTTTACGGGACGCGAAGATGTCATCGCCCAACTGCACCGTGATTTACGTACAGAGAATGCGGTTGGACTCTCTGATCCTCAAGGGATCAGCGGTCTGGGCGGCATCGGCAAGACACAAACAGCCCTGGAATATGCCTATCGCTATCGGAACGAATATAACGCTATCTTCTGGGTACAATCAGAATCGCTTACTACTCTTATCTCCAGTCTGCTAGACATAGCAACTATTCTGCACTTGCCTGAGTGCCACTACAAAGACGCAGAAGTCACGATCCAGGCTGTCATGCACTGGTTGCGCAACAATCGCAACTGGCTCCTGATCTATGACAACATCGATGACCTTACTCTGGCTGAACCATTTCTTCCCACTGCCTATTCAGGGCATCTCTTGCTTACCACGCGTGCCCAATCTCTTGGTAATCTGGCTCAAAGGCTGGACATAGAGAAAATGGCCCTCGATACTGGATCGCTGCTCCTCTTACGCCGGGCTGCATTGATCGCCCTTGATGCCAGGTTGGAGCGGGCTACTTCAGATGAGCAACAATACGCACTCGCCATCTCACAGGCACTGAATGGGCTTCCCCTGGCGATTGACCAAGCAGGTGCCTACATCAAAGAAGCTCCCTGCCCACTGGCGCGCTATCTGACGCTTTATCAAACTCGCCGCAGTGATCTTCTTCATGCACGTGGGCATTTCAATCAGAACTACCCTGAATCAGTTGCTACTACCTGGTCGCTTGCGTTTGAGAAGGTCAATGAGACCAATGAAGCCGCCGTTGAACTGTTGCGCTTCGGAGCCTATCTGGCTCCAGATGCTATTCCCGAGACGATCTTCCAGGGAGCATATCCCATCTTCTCATCGCCCTGGGTAAATTCTCCGTTGCAAAACATAGCGACGGACCCTCTCGCGCTTGATGATTCTATGCGGACATTATTGCGCTATTCGCTTGTCACACGGCACGAAGATACAAGCGCCTTTAGTATCCATCGCCTTGTGCAAGCTGTTATTCTGGATGAAGCCACTGATAGCGAAACAAATCTTTATCTGAACATGAAGGTGATACCGGCTCTTCGCCATATCTTCCCTGATCTAGCAGACGTGCAGCAGTGGAAAATGTGTGCGCAATATCTCCCCCACATCCTGGTATGCGCTGAATGGGTGCTTCAGAAAAAAATCTCTTTTGATACAGTCTCAATGTTTCTATACGAAGCTGGGTGCTACGCACAGGAACAAGGACACTATCTTGAAGCAGAACAATTATATAATGTCGTTTTAAAGATGTGGAAACGCGCCGATAAAGATCTCGTTGCAGTACTCTTCAATAGGCTGGGAATGGTTTCTCAAATGCAAGGGAACTACCAGCAAGCAGAAACTTTCTATCGAAAGGCCAAAGCTCGCCTGCGGGGACGATCAGAGGATGTGTCCTGGCTGAGAGAGGAGATCGAAGACAACATCGTAGAGCTGCATCGAGTTCGAGGAAACTACCAACAAGCCGAATCCGCCTATCGGTCACGGTCGGTTCAACAAAAAGAACCAGTAGCTGAGCCAGATCGGCTGAGTGCTGCTACGAGTCTGAACAATTTGGCAAATCTGCGCCTGAATCAAGGCAAGTATCACGAAGCCCTGACGCTCCATCAGCAGGTGCTGGCTCTTCGCAAAACATTGCTGGGTGACGATCATCCAGCAATAGCAACCAGCCTGAACAACCTTGCCAGATGCCACTACTCGCTGGAACAGTATGCGGAAGCTGAGTCACTCTATCTACAGGCGCTCACGATCATGGAACGCTATCTTGACGCAGATCACCCCGCGCTAGCATTCACGTTCAATAACCTTGGCGAATTATATCGCACACTGGAACAGTACAACAAAGCGGAGGATTACTATAAAAGGGCGCTGGAGATTCGCGACAAGCAGCCAGCAAATCCTCTTCGCGCTCACAGCTTGAACGGCCTGGGCATGCTGTACGGCCAAATGGGGCAACACGAGAAAGGCGCAATAGCCTTGCAACAGGCTCTGGCTATACAAGAGCAGTATCTTGATCATAATCATCCTGACCGGGCAACGACCCTGGATAATCTGGGGGCGTGCAAGCTGATGCAGGGAAAACTCGCGGAGGCAGAGGCATGCTGTGTACGCGCCCTGGCAATTCGGAAACGCCTGTTGAGAGAAAAGCATCCTGATCTAGCTTGGAGCTTGCATAATCTGGCAGCAGTCTATCACATGCAAGAAAAGTACGCGAAAGCAGCAGAACTCTATCTAGACGCTCTGGAAATTCGAGAACAGTACCTGCCGCTTCTGCATCAGGATAGGGCGCTGACACTCAACAATTTGGGCGAGGTATTCAGGGCTCAGGGAAGACATAAAGAAGCAGAGGAAATGTTTCTACGAGCCATCAGCATTTATGTCCATCCAGAGAGACCACCGCATCCAGGATTAGCAAAAACATTGAACAATTTGGCATTACTCTGTCAGACGCTGGAGAAACACCAGCAGGCATTGCAGTTCTATCAATGCTCCCTGGCAACGACTGAAATGCTCATGGGGAACGATCATCCTGATCTCATTCCTACACTCTCTAACCTGGCCAGCCTCTACCAGACGCTGGGAGAGCAAACCCAGGCAGAAGCGCTCTATCAACGCGCCAGTGCGATTAGTGAAAAGCGTCTGGGAACTGAGCATCCACAGACACAACCGATGCACGAAAGCTACACCTCGCCGTTACAAATGCCATCTGATAGTGACAAGCAAAACATGTGGCAGAGGCTTCTCCGTCGCATTGGACGTTAAGAATGTGACCTGCGTTCGCTTATAGAAACTCTTCACACCTGACCTTGGCCCGCTTTTGGGGGTCTCAGTCCTTCTGGATGAGCATGGAGAGCCAGATTTTCTAGACCTCATTTTTACTTAGAAGGACTGAAATCCATCGGTTCACCATTGATACCCCTCTAAGTACACTCAAAGAAGCATTTTGTGATTGTCTGTGCTTGCCAGACAGCTTTTATCCCGCGTTTGTTGCTTGATTGCACTTAGAATCTCCTTTGCCCTCTGGTTATCCATCCCCCTCATGGCTCATACGCGAGCAGCGTTCAAAGAAGCCACTTTCTTTTTGACCCAGCAATTCCCAGAGGGTACAGAGATCCCCTCCAGTTTGCAGATACCGCACCGCAAAGTTTTTGCGTACGAGGGAGGCACAGATGGTCTTTGTGTTCACTCCAACCCGTTTCCTCAGTCGGCCAAACACGAGTCCAATCGCGCTTTTCGTCAGAGGACGCCCCGTCTCAGAGAGAAAGAGTGGCTCGGCATTGGCACGACCTTGCTTAAAATGTTTGACCTCCTTCAAACGGAAATGATCGAGATAGGCGAAGAGATGGCGTCGCCCCTCATGCCCAAGCGTCAACCATCGTGCAGCTCCACCTTTTCCCCGTACCCTTACCATTCCCTGCTCACGGTCCACATCTCCCAGACACAGTTCGCAGACTTCTGTGGTGTACATACCCGTGTCAAAGAGCACCCAGAGAATGGCGCGATTGCGTGCCGCCGCCAAATCGGCAATCACCCCTGTTTCTCTTGGGGGATGACAGGCCAGGAGCAGGTGCTCCCATTCCTCTGGTTCCAGCGGATGAGGCACACCGTTTTCCACTGCAGGAAGAGGGAGATCTGCAAATGGCGTGGCAGAGAGATATCGATGACGGACCAACCAGCGGCAAAACGCCCGCGCTGAGCGGGCATACGATCTCACTGTGTTGGGTGAGCGCGAACGCCAGAAGCAGTGGGCATGAGAGGGAGGGCTGCGAACCAGCCACGGACATGCATCTCCGTGATCTCATCGAGCAGGAGACACTGATGCTCGCTGAGCAGATACCGCTGAAACAATCCCAGGGCTTGCGCATGCCATTCCAGCGTCTCTGGGCGACGATGGTGACGTTTCTGATCCTCCAGATAGTCCTGAATCGCGTGCTCAAGCGTCCTGTCGAAGGGTTTTCGACGAGGGTGGTGTGACTCTGAAGTGATCCAGAACGCTGCGTGCTTACGCCTTGAGCTACATCACCATTTGCAGGTGCAAGAGGACAGATGGTCTCTTTCTCTTCTCCGATTGGTTGAGACGGAAACACATCTTCTTCCTCTGGCCGTTGGGAAGGGGTAACGTGAGCGGAGCGCGTCCCTTGACCACGGGAAGGAGTCGTGCTCTGTGCGTCGTGCTCTGGCTGACGTGATAGAACAGGATCGTGAGCAAAGACAGGAATTGCCTGTTTTTGCGGCGCTCCTTCTTGCGTTTCAGAAGTGGCTGCACTAACGGTGCCAATACAACGCTCGATACAAAATGGAAGGAGCGCTGCAGAAGAGATCCCTTCCATCCCTGAAGAGGCACTGGTTATGCAACCTATGAGCCCCTGTTGTAGGTATTGCAGGTGAGAAAAGAACCGCAACAGGTCCAGCACCTGGGCCACCTGCTGTACCTCATGTTCCTTGGATGCTGGCAGCAGATGTGAGAGCAAGAGCCGCTGCAACGGGGTCTTGGCCGCATCATAGATCCGACGCACCTTTCTGCCATCGTACACGTTGGCTTGCAGCTTCATCGATGGCTGAAACCCATTCACGTAGAGGCGCAGTGCCTGATACAACGCGTCGAGTTGTCGATAGGCGCGTTCTCCCTCCAAGCGAGCATAGCCGACCACCTGACGCACGATGGCTCCATTCTTCTGCTCAACGTGGCACTGGTCATTTTTCACGTCAGGCCGTCCTCGCGTGAACGTGATAGCCTCCTGTTCACAATAGGCCAACAGGTATTCATTAATGAATTCGCACCCATTATCGGTATCCAGTCCCAAAATCGGAAACGGAAAGCATGCTCGCGCCTGCTGGAATGCCGACACAACCGCCTTTGCGCTCTTCGTGAGCAGGGGGAAACACTCCGTCCACCCGGTGGCAATATCGGTGAAGGTCAACGTCGAGAGGAAGTGTCCCTTTGGCTGCGACCCACAATGAGCGACCACATCGACTTCCAGGAAACCTGGTTGGGTCTCATTCCACTGCTCAAAGGTGCGAATGGAGATCTGCTGTTTGAGCAAGGTTCCGGCCCGTGTGGTCGCAAAACCACGCGGACCCTGGGTGCGAGGCCCACGCAGAAGGCGATCAGCGGTCGCAGCACTCATGGAGAGGAGTTGGCTGCGACAGGCGTCCGTCAGATGAAGATGTCCATGCCGCTCCAACGCCTCGATGTGGGTCGGCAGATAGGGCATAAGCCGTTTCGTACAGATCTGATTGGCTGCCTGCCAGACGAGAAACAGGGCACGTTGAACCTCTGGTCCGAATGTTCGCTGTCGCCGACGTCGAGGCGCTGGCTGCAGTTCCTCGCAATGATTGAGGAGCCACATCGCATACCGGCGAGCATATCCTGTTGTGGCAACAATCTCGTCAAGCAACGCTCCTTTTTGGACAACAGACGCCTTGCGATAGCGAGGCACCATCTGCAGAAGCAATTCACGCCTCGTTTGAAAACCCAACGCCGATCCCACGTTCCCTCCCTCCAGAAAACTGGCCCCACACGATCCTTCTCCCCAACCAACCGTCCGACCATGCTTGCCTCACATAACTTCTGCCTCTCTTGATACAACGAACAGCGTGTTCTGATGCTTCATAGATAGGAGAAAAGGCAAGCCCGAAGCGGCTGGACGAGACCATTGTCTTTTGCGAGAGGGAACATATAAATAGGTGAGAGAGGCAGTTTTTAGGTGAGGCAATGCGCAAGGGGGGCAGGTTTTTACAAAGAGATACTTCCCAAAATTCGTTTTTGTTTCTGTTGTTTACAAGAAGTTTGTTCGCTTTTTGTAAGATATTTCTCTTCTATAGCTTCAAAAGCGGGTCAACTTCATTGCTTCTTCATCGAAAAATGTGGTGCTTGACACATTCATCATAGTCCAGTATCCTTCATAGAAAGCAATATGCTGGAGCAGATGGCATGAGAACACAATCCATTGATACCTCTCCTGAATTTGAGCGGATACAGATTGCACGCATCCGTACATTTTCTGCTGCGAAAAAGTTCACATCTGTACGCAGTTGGACGCAATCGATCACTTCTGCCAATCTCCACGCAACCGATAATTCTTCCGATCCGCTGCCAGAACGAGATCGAGCTGTCGCCTTCGTTGCCCGCGAATATGGAGATCATCTTGCACATCTTTTTGTCAATGCGATTGAAAAGCAACCAGAGTGGAGGCTTCAACAGCCAGACATACTGGAGGCCTTGTTTCCCATTCTTGATAGTGCCGCCTCTCTCAACGTTCCCGCTCTCCTTATCGGCTCGGTTGCTGGTTCGATCTACGGATTCCCTCGATCAACACAAGACGTAGATATTTTGGCTGATTTCCACAAAGATCATCTTGCGTTCCTCTTTGAACACCTCGCTCACAGCTATATCTTCGACCCACAGACCACCACGTTGCCGCAGCAACACCCCATATCCTTCAGATTGCTGCATATCTCTCGACTGATCAAAATCGATGTCTTCCTTCCTTCAACCGTCTTTGAAAGAGAGATCTTGGAACGGACGCAGGCACTAATGCTTGTTGAAGAGAAAGCACCGGCGTTGATCGCATCTGCCGAAGATATCACGTTACTCTACTTGCTCGAGTACCAGGCACAAGGAAAGAACGCGGATGACCGATGGAACGATATCCTTGGCGTTCTCAAAGTGCAGGCACCGACAATAGATCTTGCGTATCTTGATCGGCAAGCAAAAAAAATGAACGCTGAGGGGCTGTTATCACAGGCATATATCGATGCAGGCATTCGTGACGAGAAGCCATCTTCATCTCTTCAAAAGAGAGTGATTTAGAGAAGGGAAAAAGCATGTCGAGCGCTTCACCGATGAATACCCCAGAGATTATACAGGCCATCACACCACTTATCGATGCCTTCGAGCGCTTCAACATTCCCTACTATATTGGTGGATCAGTTGCCAGTTCAATCCATGGCAAACGACGAGCAACACAGGATGTTGATATTGTCGCCGCTATCCAACGTCAGCATGTACAAACACTCGTCAAGCTCCTTGATAACGAGTACTACATCGATGGCGATATGATCAAAGATGCCATTCGACATCAATCATCGTTTAATCTTCTTCACAACGATACAGGTGTCAAAGTCGACGTGTTTGTGTTGAAGACAAGCGCATTTGCCCAACACGAACTCAGCCGGGCACGAGAGGAAGTTATTGAACCAGGAACGCGCCCTTTCTATTTCGCCACGCCCGAAGACGTCATCCTCAATAAATTGAGTTGGTGGAAGATGGGAGGAGGAACATCCACACGGCAGTGGAATGATATAGTGGAAGTGATCAGGCACAAAGCAACCATTCTCGATCTCTCCTATCTTCGACAATCAGCACCATCTGTCGGTGTGGCTGACATCCTGGAAAAGGCATTAAACACCGCAGGCATAAGAAGAGATCCCTAGAGGGACTGGTTGTGAAACCTATGGGCTCTCTATCCTTCCGGATACTGCTGGCGAATTGAGAAGCCCATCCATTTAAGTTCCCTGTTTGACAAGCCGTACAAAGGCCGCTTGTCGTGTTTGAGCTCGTGGTTGCTCAGAAAACCAGGCAGATATCCGGCAGAAATTGAGAGCAGTGGCGATGAAAACGTGTTGCAAATGGACCTTGGCCATCCCACGATACCTTGCTTGGCGTAAGCCAAACGCGCGGATACTCTGCGAGAGAGTACCCTCGATCCCAGCTCGTCTGTTGTATGCTATTTTGAACTCCTGTGTGGCTTGTCGTTGGCGTGCAACTTGCAAAGCCTGATACTCTCGTTCAGGGCGCACCGTGAGCACTCGACGGGGTGACGTTGATTGCGTGTGCGTGCACTGCTGACGCTGAGGACAGGGACGACAATCCTGGACCGCAAATTTGATCTTGATGACCGGGTTGCCTCGTCGATCCTCGACTGGCGACCAACTGCTACTGACCTTGCCTGTCGGGCAAATGGCACACTCCTTCCGCCAATCCACCACGAAGCACTCTGCTGCAAAGCCCGTGCCATCGCGTGCTTGCCAATGATAATCTTCTCGGGTTGGTCCAAAGAGGTCCACCTTCCAGGATTGCTGGCTGTTGACAAGTTCTTGGGCATCGACATACCCTGTATCCACCACATGTGTCGCTGGGAGCAAGTTATGGGCCGCCAGGGCTTCATGAATGGATGGAATCGCTTCGTCATCTGCTTGAGGAGCAGGAGTTGTTTCAACCTGAGTAATGATGTGTGGAGCGTCGTCATCGCACGTCTCCGTCAGATGCACTTTGTAGCCGATCCAACTGCTTTCCCGCTTCTGGGCATACAATGCTTCAGGATCATAGGGAGAGTTGATCAATGCTCCGGCAGCTGGTGCATTGGAGAGGTCACGCCAGTGGAGTTCTCCTGCCTCCCAATAAAAATTTTGAACCCAGATGCATCGCAGCGTCTGGATCGCAGGAATCTCACGCAGCCAGGTGGGAGCAGTATCCGCATACACCGCGCTCAACAATCTTGCTCCATCGTTGCCCACGACTACTGCATACGCTTCGCGGGCTTGCTTGCCATTTGGAAGACGATAGTCTTCAACACGGTGCGCGTATCGCTCGATCCAGATCTCTTGCCACTGCTCTTTCAGCCATGCAGGAGCAACCACAGCCAGACTATTCAAGACGGCCCGAAAGGTTTCCCCCACTCCCTCCACGCGATTGAGTGAACGGATCTTTGCCAGGACATGCGTTGAGTCGGTGCGTTGTTGTCCACGCAGTTTGAGATAGCCTCGTTCCCGTAATTTCGTCAGGAAGAGATCAAAGAGGAGCGACTTGTTTTTATGAGCAAGGAGACGCTGTCGAAATTCGACCAGGACACTATGGTGAAAGCCAGGATCCCCTAGTCCCAACCCTAACAGATACTTCCAATCGAGGTGTCCACGTACGGCTTCTGCGGCTTGTCGATCGGATAATCCTTCTCGGAATTGCATGACACTTACCAGTGCTAGACGCCATGGAGCTTCGGCTGGTTGACCACGTTGAGGATACAAGTCCATACATTGAGTATCTTCATAGATCGTTCCAAACTCATCTCGTAGTTGCAGGTAGATATTGCCGTTTGGATAGGCCATACGCGCAAAACGAGCGGTCTCTTCTGGTACGGTGTCGATGGGCTGTGGCTTTAAGGACATCTTTTCCTCCTCCTGGCGGTGAGTACCCTCTTTTCTTCGTTCTTTCACTCCTATTGTATCAGCATCTTTTCCTTTTGGCCCTTCTCTTGTCTTGTTCAGCTTTCTTTCATTTGATTTCGCCAGCAGTATCCGCAAGGACAGAGACCCAGCAATCATCAATTTCCCGTCGCATCAAATCTGCTGAAGCAAGACTTTACCGCTTCTGCACCCAATAAAAAGTGGATGACCGATTTTACATACATCGATACACGAGAAGGGTGGCTCTTTCTTGCGGGCGTGTTAGATGCGTATTCGAGGAAAATCGTGGGGTGGTCCATGAGTGAAAAGCATGATGCAGAATTGGTAAAAGCAGCACTTCATATGGCGCTTCTGCAGCGACAACCAGGAGCTGACCTGGTGCATCATTCAGACCAAGGAAGTGAATATGCAAGCACGAGCTATCAAATGATGCTGCGTGAGCAAAATATTCAGGCGAGCATGAGTAAAAAGGGTGATTGCTATGATAATGCCATGATCGAGAGTTTTTGGGCAACACTCAAGAAAGAATGCCCTGGTGAAACTATCTTCTCTACCAGAAATGAGGCGAAAACAGCGATTTTTGAGTACATAGAAATATACTATAACCGAAAACGAAGACATTCTTCTTTAGCATATCTGAGTCCAGTTCAGTATGAAAAACAAGGGGGACAGAGAAGAAGCGACGATACTTGACAAATGGATGTCAGTATGATATACTATCTATAGATAGATGTAGTATATCTTCTCCCTATTTTTCATCGTTTTTGATGAATCTCCACTGGCTCAACTTCCCTGTTTGAGCCCCCTCCAAAAACGGAGCAAGTCCACTGTTTGGTTGCACGGTTTCTGGCTCCAATAATTCAGGGATGGAAACATCTAGTCTGAACACGAGACTGACATAAGCCATATGGGCATCAGGGTCATTTTCAAAATTTTTACGAGTATCATAGAGCAAATCGAGCGCCAGCTTCGTACGTCCGGACAGTTCATACAATTCTGCAAGCTGAATACGGGATTGGAGATTCAGCTTCCCCAAATCCTTTGGTTCATCCAAGAATTTGTTCAATTTTCCACTATTACCAGATCGGACATCAATTAACGCGATACTGAGTTTGGCGTCTTCGTCCTCCGGGTGAGTTTTAAGGTAGTCAACTAAGGCCTTGCGGGCATTAGTCAGATCCTGAAGTTCTAAATAAGACAACCACTCAAACTGTGTGACGAGCCGACTCGCTCCATATTTCTTTCTAATGCCTTCTGCAACGGTTATAGCCATCTGAAAGCGCTTTGCCTCGAAGAGGCTATGTAAAAATCTATGCGTAAACTGGTCATCGATATCGGGCTGGAGCACTTTTTCATACGCTTTAGCAGCTATTTCATAGACTTTTGCGATATATGCCTCTTCTGCCAAGCTAAGCACCGCTGTCTTGTCTGTATCTTCCGGCATATCAGCTTCTGCTTGCTCTAGGAGAGACGCTGCTTGCTCGCTATCTTGTTTCATTATTGCTAGCCGTGCAGAGAGTAGCTGACCTAAGACTTTGGTGTCATTTTGCGCAGTTAATTGGGCGGCTAGTTGACTCGCTTTGTCAAAGTGCTCTTGCTTAAGATAAATATCAAATAAGGTCTGATTAGCAATAATCCACAAGTGATTCTGCTTTTCGCATACGTCAATAAACTCAAGTGTTGATTCTTCGGCCTTATCAAGCTTTCCCTGAGCCATGAATACATCAATGAGAATCAGCTTGAGATCAGGCATCTGTGAACCATTTCCAACTTGCCGTGTTAGATACGCTTCTGCGGTTGTTAGTTCGCCGGATTCAAATGCGATGATGGCAGCATATTTTGTATACAAGTCTTCATCAGGCTTTAAAATTAACAATTCGTTGGCGGCCTTTTCTGCATTGTAGTTTTCGCCCAACATTCGACTCTTACGCAACTTCGCTGATCGATCAAGGATGTGGTATACTAGGGATGGAACATTCTTTCCAATTCTTCTCTTTTCGAGGTACCATCTCACATCTAATGATCGTTATTCCCGATATCCCCAATATTGTCATCGAGGACGTTTCTGTGACCAATGAAATCACACTGACGGTGCGTACGACCTCCCCGACGGTTTGCTGTTCGTCTTGTGGGACTCCGTCAGAGAGGGTGCAAAGCCGATACATGAGGACGCTTCATGACCTTCCAGCAAGTGGGCGTCCGGTCAGGCTTCTTGTTCAAGTACGTCGCTTCTTTTGTCCGCAGCGAAGTTGTCCACGAAAGATTTTTGCCGAACCGCTCCCAGAGCTTTGTCGTCCCCACGCTCAACGGACTGTGCGCTTACAAAAAGCGCTGTGCCAGTTGGGGCTCATCGTAGGAGGGCAAGCAGGAACAGAGGTTGGCGGCAAGCAGAGCTTGAGTGGGAGTCGTGATACCATTTTGCGTCTCGTCCGAAGCGCCGAGCTTCCTGAGGCTCAGGCACCCAAAAAGGTTGGGGTTGATGATTGGGCCTGGAAGCGTGGACACCGCTATGGGAGGTTGCTGTGCGATCTTGAACGTGCTCTGGTTATTGACCTGCTGCCTGATCGG
This sequence comes from uncultured Chloroflexia bacterium, assembly GCA_963850365.1. Taxonomy (GTDB): domain Bacteria; phylum Chloroflexota; class Ktedonobacteria; order Ktedonobacterales; family Ktedonobacteraceae; genus Dictyobacter. Next base: position 172,893 of record CAWKKX010000071.1, on the reverse strand, counting down.
TCTGAGGAAACTGTGACTGCCTGGTTTGCGGCTCATCCAAGCATCGAACTGATCAGTCGAGACGGTTCTTCCACCTATGCGGCAGCAGCACTCAAAGGAGCTCCCCAAGCGATTCAGGTCCTGGACAAATGGCATTTGGTGAAAAACCTTGCCAAGGCTCTCAAGGTCCTGTTAACCTCCCATCTGACAGCTCATCGGAAGAAGAAAACGCAAGAAGCTGGTCTACAGAAGGAGTTTGCTGCTTTACCAGAACCAGAGAGAAGGCCTTCCCCGCAACAAGCTCGTATCCAGGGTGTTCATCGTGAAGAGCGCCTGGCTCAATATGAGCAAGTGATTGCCCTGGCCAGGCAAGGGATGTCTCAGGATTTGATCGCACGTCTGGTGGGTGTAGGCCACAGCACGGTTTCCCGATGGCTGCAAGCCGGGACTTTTCCCGAACGCAAGCCACGTGAACAAGCCAGTCAGCTTGACCCCTATCGATCTTATGTCCAGAAACGACAGTCGCAAGGGAACGGTAATCTCATGAGCATCTACCGCGAACTCCAATCCCTTGGCTATCAGGGATCATATGCGAATGTCTGTGCTCAATTTGCCAACTCTTCACCGAAGAAAGTCCGAAGGAAACAAGCGGCGATTTCGTCGCTGGAACCTGCGTTTCCTTCCGCACGACAAGCGATGTAGTTGTTTTTGTGCCATCAAGAGGAGTTAACCACACAAGAGAAAGAAACGGTGGAAAGGCTCCGACAACTGCATCCAGAGATCGATCTGGCCTATCTGCTCGTCCAACAGTTTCTCCAGATGGTGCGTACGCGTACCGGAGAGCGTCTAGATGCATGGCTTGAGGCAGTGGCATCGAGTTCTTTGATCGATTTGCAATCTTTTGCCAACGGTGTGTTGGAAGATAAAGAAGCCGTCTTTGCCGGATTAACCAGGGAGGAGAGTAATGGTCCCACTGAAGGACACATTACACGTCTCAAGCTCATTAAGCGCAGTATGTACGGTCGTGCCCAGTTCGATCTGCTCCGCCTTCGGGTGCTCTCTCCTTCCAAAAGAGGAAGCATATCCAAGGCACAAAGGCCGGAGTTGACCACAAACCACGAAAGGGTCGTGTCAAGTCGCAGCTACAGGGAGAAACAGGGCTCCACTCTCAACTTACCACATCCTTAATCAGCGAAGTTGCGTAAGAGTCAAAGAGTTCCAAAATTTACACATTGTGGGAACGCCGACACAGATCATCGAACAACTTCAGCCAATTGTCGAGGTCGGTTTTGATTCTTTTTTTATCTCATGCAAAGGTATGCCAAGTGATCTGACAACGGCAGAGCTACTCGCCCATGAAGTATTGCCAGCACTCAATCAGGGATAAGAGGACGTCGGCGAGATCGAGCACAAAACATCTACCGGATATGGGATGTCGTGCCCGCTTCGAGACTCTTAATCCGGTCCGATTGCACAGATGGTTCATACCGATCTTCAATGTGCAGTGATAGATGTATCAAATTCTTGTCGGCTCTCTTCTGAGAAAAGAGAGCCAACGTTTTTATCGGGTGAAAGTATTGTCAACTTGTTTCGAGAAACAGAGCGTATTGCTGAGCTGCAAAAGGCGTCAATGATCTCAAACAAGGTGTTGACGACCTGAAGCATTTGCTCTAATCACCTGATTTGCTGATCTATGAAAGTAGCTACCTTCCCTGCTTTCACGGCAAAGCCGCGCAAGCAACCAAGGAGAAGAAACCATGACACAAACAACAACCTACACGCACATGCCTTCCCTTAGAAAACTTCCTCCTTCGTCTCAATCTTTCAGAAAGTTGGGGGTGGTAGCGGTGTTCCTGTCACTTCTGCGTACACGCTGCGAATTTCAAAAGGAATGGCCCAGTCGTTGCCCCACAGCGGGTTCCGCTCTTTGATGATCTGAGCCTCTTCCTGTTCAATGATCTCAAGCGTTTGCCCCTCCTGGATGCGCCGCTTCACCTCCTCACGGACAAAAATCAGGTGGTCTTGAACTTCTTGTAACAGTTCGACCGCTCCCAGTTCTCCGTGTCCTGGGACCACCGTTGCTGGTGCAAGACGCATCATCTGCGCGAGCGCCTCGGTCCACTTCTTCCCATGAACATCCGGATCGAGGAAGAGCGGGAACAAGTGGTTTTCCACGAGATCGCCCGTGAAGAGGATGCGAGCGTCAGGCAAGAAGACGACCTGGTCGCCACGGCTATGTCCGGCCAGTTCACGCAGCACCACATGCGTGCCGCCCAGGTCGATGACCCTTTCCCCCTGATAGGTTTCATCCGGCATGACCAACTCCACGCCTTCGAGCAAGGCGCTCATCTCAGGGCCCTGCTTGCGCAAGGGCTGGAAGGCAAACACTCCTTTTTCTCGCAGTTCGTCTGCCTGCGTGGTATTGGTAAGGATAGTGGCATGACCTTTGAAGGCCTGTGCGCCGAAGGCATGCTCCGGGTGAAAGTGGGTCGTGGTAAGCAACAGGGGTTTCGATCCTGCCAATTCTCTGGCTTTTTGAAACACTCGTCTGCCATTTTCTCTCCCCAGGCCGCAATCGACGACGAGCACCGCATCAGAGCCGATCACGATTCCAATATTGGGCACCAGGGGGATGTGTGGGTCAGGAAGCACGATGACGCCAGGGGCAATTTCCCTGGCCAATTCTGGTTGGATCAGGGGAGCACGGTTGAATTGAGACATTCCTTCTTCTCCTATCTGAACTAGGGGTGTTGTAAATATGACGCTTCTTGCTCTGTCTTACTCCAGAATAGCATTCTCAAGGGGGACTGGCTAGAAAATTCTTGCTGTTGGCCCTCGAGTATTAACGGACCGGATTACAACGCTAAGCGCTTAGCGTTGTAATCCGGTCCGTTAATACTCGAGGGCCAAGATACCTCTTGCTTTTCCTTCTTGAACATGGGATACACCTTTCTTGGAAAACCGCTCCTCATCTGGCTTCTTTCACAGAAATTTTGTAAATTGGTATGCCTTACGGAAGGAAGACAACATTTTGCAGAGGGGAGGAGAATCAAAGAGCGGTCTTACGGCTTCTTACTCACCCTTGTACGTTGGCCTGGCAATGATCGGCCCAACGTACAAGGAACACACCGGATTTGGAACAACCGGCCTCACTCGCCCTCAAGAAGTCGTCGGATCAGTGAGATCGGTCCTCTGAAGAGACTACCTCTGCTGAAAGAGATCTGGTTCATGCGTGAAGAGGCCTCGACCGATCTGGACGAACTCAAAGAGGTTTCCATCAGGGTCAGAGACAAAAATGGTTCCTGTGCCATAAGAGAGATCATCATTGGGATCGGTCAGCGGCTTTTTTCGCATCTGGATGTCCAATTGAAATGGCTTGAGTGATGCAGCTAAAAGACGCGAGAGTAGTTCATTCAAGTTATCCACTTGTAAGGCGACATGCCGAACGACATCGTAGGGAGGGGGAGAGATCTGCGACGGTGCATCAGGAATCTCTATCACGTGTATGGTACCCGCACCAGCAATATACCAGACGGGAATACGCTTATGCTGCTCTAGACCGAGCACATCAAGAAAAAAGTGCCTCGTTCTTTCATTATTGGTCACGAGCAAGCTGACATGATTAATCCCTTGATAGTTCATGAAAAGTTTCCTTCCAGCGTACAGACGCTTCACCTTTATTGATACTAGGCAGAGGGCTCATCCGAAATACGACGGTGACCCTTTTCTAAGGACAAGACGAAACCAGAAGCGTCTCGTCTTGCTTCAAGATAGTGTTCTGAAGGAAGGCGGTCTAGAAAAATCTTGCGGTTTTGCGGTAGCTTCCTGGAGTCGCTAGGAAGTGGAGTTTAAAGTGCCGGGCGAAGTGCGATTGATCAGCAAAGCCCATTTCCATGGCCACATAGCTCACGTCGAAGCCTTGGGCCAGCAACGTTTTGGCATGCGCCAGGCGCAACTGGGTCTGATACGCATGGGGGGGTAGGCCAACGGCCTGGCGGAAGATCCGAGCGAGATGAAAGGGGCTCATGCCGGCCTCCTGGGCCAGTTCTTGCAGCGTCATCTCCTGGGCGTAGTGCGCTTGCAGATACTCCTTTGTGCGCTTGACGGCTGGGTGTTCCCTGCCCAATTGAGGCAATGCTCCGGCATCCTGGGCATGGGAAAGCAGCAACGGAGCCAACAAGTGCAAGAGCGTCTCCTCCTGTTGCAGACGAGAAGCCGGAGCCAGAGAATTAGCAGCCAGGTCACGCACAGCCCGGATCAAAGACGGATCGAAGAGGGCATGGTTGGGAAAATGGGGCAAGGACCGCTCCCTGTGGAGCTGCTCGGTGGCGAACTGTTGCAGCCAGGCAGGGTCAATAAAAAGACGATGGAAGGTGACGTCTTTGAGCTGGCTGGTCCAGGTTTCTCCCGGCTCGAACACATAGAGCGTCTCATCGAAGACCAGGCCATTGAAACGCGCGTTTCGATATCGCATGTGGGCTGTCCCTGACAGCCCGCAGGCAAGCAGATACCCCTGAGTGAATTGCTGCCTGGAGGGAGTAGAGATGGCTATTCCTTGGAGAAGTTCGAACTGTTTGAGTTGCCACGGGCGCCACACCGTGACGCTGCTTTTGACCGCCTCACACCCTTCTCTGGCTTCGAGAAGTTCCATCTCTGCTTTCCTCCTTGCTTTCCTGAAACATACATTATATAACTGGCCATGGCTCGCAAGAACGCTTGGGTACGCTTGACGCTTCTAGCATACCTTGGGAAGAAGCAGAAACGGAGCGATTGGCTCACGTTCCTCACGTGAAATGGCTCACTTTTAAGACGATCCAGGACCGAGATTGTAAATCCCAACATTAAACGGTTCTCCGTCATCTTCTGTGCAAAAAGCTCATCAACAAGAAGTCCAGGGGATCTTTACCCGCTCCAAAAGCGGATAGCGAAAAGGAGAAAGGTTGCTGATAAACTCATCCTGCACAGGAGATGACGGAGAACCCATTAAACGGCTCATACGCAAGTTCGATGATTCTCGCCCATCCTGGGTTGGCGTGAAAAAGATCTCTTCGCATCTGGAGTTGATCTACACATTCTCAACTGAAGAGATTGACTCCATTATCATCGAACTTGCGTATGAGCCAACATTCTATATGCGACCATTCGATTGAAAAGCCACTCCGGCCTTAGTTTACGATCCTCTTCATCGGGTATGCAGGTCCACGCTTTTTGTAATAAATCTACAGCACGTCTAGCTTGATCTCTTTGGGCAACGGTAAGCATGCTGCGTGTCGCACGCGGATTATCGATTGTGATTTCCTCTAGCAAATTGATCCCAAAGGTGGCTGCCATATGAGGGTCATTGTCTTGGGATGCTGCCTTTTCAAACAAACTCCTAGCTTCCCCAGTTAGTTTGGCTTTTTGCGCAACAAAACCTAATGCATAGCTCACTTCTGCTGTCTCCAGCGCTTTCGAGTCGATAGACAATTTTATCGTCTTGTACTTTCGTCCTAATTCACCCATCGCCAGCACTTTAATTGCAGATGCCTGAAGATCAAGTAGGTTGGTTTTAAGTATCTCATTGGTCTCGGCTTGCGCTTTTTTGAACTCATTTTTTAGCAGATATGCGAAAGCTCTGTTCGATAAAGCCTTGGAGGCACTCGGATCAAACTTATATGCTTCAAGAAAGTATTGTGCAGCATCTTCAGGTTTATTGCATCGATAGAGAGCCACAGCCATAGTTGTTAGAATACGAAATCGTGCAGAGCTGTCTGCAATATTCCATTGATTATCCTTGAGGTCCGTTAAGTACCTGATAGTCTCCGTATATCGGTGATTGTCTAAAAGTTGCTTGGAGGCATCTATCATGTTGAGCAGTTGGTTTCTTATGGTATCTCTAAGCCCTGGAATTCTAGCTTTTCTATCAGTGACAAGTTGTTTCCATACCTCTATGTAGCCCATCTCGTGTTTAGTAAAACTTCGGCCTGGATCAAACTCGACTGTTAATGTCTGTTTACCTGCATATTTAAGTCTTGCTACGGTATCTTCGTCATAGTAATTCCAGTAAACTCGCTCCTCTTTGAGATCCACCCCAAGAAGAAAAACGGGTCCGATTTGTACTGCGAATTCAAATAGTCCAGTGGGACATGCGAACTTTAGCTCATGACTTTCTGGAAGCCCCTTGACCTGCACCCATATGACTCCCATAGGTTGCCTGTCTTCATCGAGCACCTCGACATGCCCGTCAATATTTGGCCACGAATCATACTCATGCAGTCGAGCTGCTACCCGCTTATGGAGACCCACGATAAATTTAATCAGGCCGACTGATGCGCTATCAGTTGAAGCCGTCATAGCATGTTGAGCCATATTTGCTCGCTTTTGCATATTTTTACTGTAAACCTATCTTTCTTTCAGGGCCAAACTTATCACACAGGCAGGGCCATATAACGCAACAGAGATAGCTTATAAAATGTTTAAGGAAAGGATAGGATTTATCATCATTCCTCCGAATAACCACGTAAGCGACCAGCCAGGGTAATGGCACTCCAACCCCACCCCCAAGGATATGATTTCTCGTCGTCGCATACACAACTAGTCCCGCTTCACGCAGTTGGGCAATCTCCTCTGTCATCGAGAACTCTGCCTATATGTGCCCGTTCAGGCCGATGTCGTTCCAGTCCATCACACTCTGCAAGAACGCACCTGTAAGTTCGGCTTCCTTCATGGATTGCGGCTCATGGCTGTTATGGTGAATAGCATACTACGGCACTGTACCTATTGCTCGTACCCACGCTTCACAACGTGCAGGCACTCTTCATTGTAAGGTAACTTGCTCATCTATAATCTTATGGTCCGATAGGCACAAAAGAGGTTGTCGTATGTATCAATCTCTTTTGCTGGCATTGGGCGAAACCATGGTCCGTTTGGTCTTCGCTCACAACATGAGTCGTTATTGGTATGGCTCACATTATACCAGAAAGAAGACCAAGATACATGCAAAATCCCCATCATAACAGTGTCAAACTGTCTGGTAAGCCAGTGGCACTCCGGGTTGGGTGGCTGTCCCCGAGAGAACACGCATAGGCAGTCAGATAGCTGGTTGCAGGAATTGAGAGAGAAGACATAGGAGCGTAGGTGGCCGTTGTTCCTGGTTGGGACCCTCACCCCCAGAGGCTTTTTCCAGAGGAGGGATATCCAACGCATGTTACTTTTCACGAGATGTTCGCTGTAGAAAAGTATAAAGCTAGCATTTCTAGCATGTCAAAAGTGTTGATGAAGGAAGTGAAGTTGATCCGTTTCGGCTCTGTCAGAAAAGGTGGAAAAAGGCATCTCGATAAATGTCAACAGTAATAAAAAATGAATGAATTACAAGGATCTCTCATTGTGAATACCTGCCTCCCTTGAATTTTGTGAAGAGATGTTCTATAGTTGCTTGGTAAGCAGTTCCAGGTACTAACAACCTGCCTATGCAAGTTCGCGAACACTTTTGTCGGAACGTGGAAGGCGAAGCAGGTGTTTGCCAAAAAGAAGGCAGGTGTTCGTTGAACACCTTTTGACACAAAACAAAACCGCCATCTCGAAATGCTTTCACAGGTTGCTTGCTCTAAAGGAGCCTGTGAAGCTGGTTGAGAACGACGGTTGAAGGGAAAAAGCGGGAGACGAGATTCGAACTCGCGACAGCCTGCTTGGAAGGCAGGAACTCTACCACTGAGTTCCACATGCCGATGAACCCGCTCTACTGGCGGATCGAACAACGCTACCATAGATATGAACGGGCCTGACAAAAGTGCTCATTGACACTTTTTACGTCTTTTGACAAATGTGTTCACAAAGGTATTTTATACCTTCTAACAAATGTGCTCACAAATTCTAAAGGCAGGTTGTTAAAAGCTCTCTATAGAACAAATATACACGAGAAAGAATGAAAATGCAAGTGAGGCAGGTTTTTACGAAGAGATATTTCCCAAAATCTGCTCCTGCTTCTGTTGTTAGATACGTACGAGAAGGCTGTTCGCCTTCTGTGCACAATTTCTCTTCTTCAACCCTCCCAAAAGATGAATGAATTGCTTGTTCATCGAAAAACAGAGTACTTGACACATTCCTCAAGGTTCGGTATCCTTCGTGTAAAGCAATATTCAGGAGCAGATGGTATGAGAACACAATCCATTGATACCTCGCCAGCATTTGAGCGGATACAGATTGCACGCATTCGCACATTTTCTGCGGCTAAAAAGTTCACCTCCATGTGCAGTTGGACACAATCAATCACCTCTGCCAATCTCCAATCAGCCTCTTTCGACCCACGACGAGAACGTGATCAGGCGGTCGCCTTTGTTGCCCGCGAATATGGAGATGATCTTGCACATCTGTTTTGCAGGGCCATTGAGAAGCGCCCAGAGTGGAGACTTCAAACACCAGATACACAAGAGGTTTTGCTTCCCATTCTCGATGTCGCCGAACATCTCAACATTCCTGCTCTTCTCATCGGTTCTGTTGCTGGTTCCATCTACGGATTTCCTCGATCTGTACAAGATGTGGATATCCTGGCTGATTTCAACAGTGAACATCTTGCTTTCCTCTTTGAACATCTTGCTTACAGCTATGTCTTCGACCCACATGCCATCACATTGTCACCGCAACCACACACATCCTTTCGTTTGCTGCATATGACTCGACTGATCACAATCGATGTTAACCTCCCCTCAACAGTCTTTGAAAGAGCGTTGTTGGAACGCAGGCAATTGGAAGTGCTCATTGAAGGAAAATCGCCACTCTCAATCGCTTCTGCCGAGGATATACTCCTCCTCAATCTGATGCAGTACCAGGCACAAGGCCACACTGCCGATGACCGATGGAACGATATCCTTGGCATTCTCAAGGTGCAGGCACCGACAATAGATCTTGCGTATCTTGATCGGCAAGCAAAAAAAATGAACGTTGAGGGGCTGTTCTCACAGGCCTCTATCGATGCAGGCATTCGTGACGAGGAGCCATCTTCATCTCTTCAAAAGGAAGTGCTCTAGAGAAGGAAAAAAGAATGTCGAACGCTTCACCGATGAATACCCCAGAGATTATACAGGCCATCACACCACTTATTGATGTCTTCGAGCGCTTCAACATTCCCTACTATATTGGTGGATCAGTTGCTAGCTCAATCCATGGCAAACGACGAGCAACACAGGATGTTGATATTGTCGCCGCCATCCAACTCCAGCATGTACAAACACTCGTCAAGCTCCTTGAAAACGAGTACTACATCGATGGCGACATGATCAAAGATGCCATTCGACATCAATCATCTTTTAATCTTCTTCACAACGATACAGGTGTCAAAGTCGATGTGTTTGTGTTGAAGACAAGCGCATTTGCCCAACACGAGCTTAGCCGGGCACGAGAGGAAGTTATTGAACCAGGAACGCGCCCTTTCTATTTCGCCACGCCCGAAGACGTCATCCTCAATAAATTGAGTTGGTGGAAGATGGGAGGAGGAACGTCCACACGGCAGTGGAATGATATTGTGGAAGTAATCAGGCACAAAGCAACCATTCTCGATCTCTCCTATCTTCGACAATCAGCACCATTCGTCGGTGTGGCTGACATCCTGGAACAGGCATTAAACGCCGCAGGCATATAAGCAGTGGAAGAGAATAGCTTCACCAGTACATGATACCATTGAAAAACTGGTACAATGTCTACAGACAAGACACAGGGAAATGATCCTGTACCTCTTTCTTCACAGAAGACCATATCATCTCTATCTCTCCCTCTCGATCAGAAGACGATACATTGCCATCTTCGCACATTACTGCATCGTCAGGATCACTTGCATCCACAAGATACACCTCGACAGACGCACATAGTGATCAATGAAATCTGGCAGTTTGTTGTGTTTGCTTGCATGCAACTATAAAACGACGAAGATCATCCTCAAATCCTGCAGGCAGTCACTGATATCTACACCATCCAATGGATGCATCTCAACGATATCCACCGTGAAGCCAGCAACTTCTTTCAGGAAATGGCAAGTGTCTGTGTCTGGATGTCTGGACTGAGCACTTGACAAACAGGTTGACCTTGGCCCGCCTTTGGGGGTCTCAGTCCTTCTGGGTGAACATGGAGAGCCGGATTTTGTGGAGACACCTTGTGTTTCCTCAGGCGGCTTTCCCTAGACCTCATTTTTACTTAGAGGAGTGAATGTGTCCACCGTTCTACACTTTAAACCTGACAAGAATCGCACCAACAACTAAGGCAACTTTTCACAAAAATCATATGGTAGTGTTCTTAAATACTTTCTGAGCGAACCTTTGATCAGGTATAATTATGATATGCAATATTTTCTATCTCCAGGCACATAGTATGTATTTCTGGTGATGTTTTCAAAGAAGGGATTGTTCGTGACCACCTTCAATCGTTTGGGGCCTCTTTCTATCGTGAACTATGTGGCTTCGAGTTCTGGACGAACTGACTGGTATCGCGCTATTATGCGTACATTCTTTCGCTCCAGCCGGGAATATCACTACCACCTAACAGCCCAGGAAATCATGGAAGAGGTTGAAGTGGAAATGAGACAACCCTATTCTATCGATATATGCAAAGGAGATTTGCAGAGCCTCGTTACCTGGGGAAATCTCTCAATGTTGCCTGATATGAGCAGAGTAACAACTATCGCAGATTTTCGGTCGCCTATTTTACTCTACCAAGCAACTCCTGAAGCACTCGATTTTGAAGCGTTTATTGAACAACACCTCCATATTGGAGCAAGCGAAGGTGGCTTACACCAGGGCGATTTAAGCCATTTGCTCGCACTGCTCCAGAACATTCACCTCTGGCTAGATGAGAAAGAGCTGCTCTTTACAAGTGAGCGTAGCCAGGAGATCTCCGAAACCTGGAAGCTGGCCTTCGCTACCTGGGAGCGCGTCACTCACGATGCAGCACAATATCTTGGAAACATGAATCAGATTGCGCAAAATACTCTCGATATACCCACCTATATTGCCTTTAAACAGGCAGTCGTAACATATATTCAGAATTTTGCAGGCACTTTAGCTCAATACAGCCAGACGCTGCGCAAACTCTTCCTCGATTGGTCTGCAAACGGGAACATAATGTTGCTCCAGGAAGTGCTTGCCTCAGCAACACCTCTAGGACCACTGTCAGCAGAAGAGCAAATGGCTCGTGGCGAAGATATGCAACGTCAAATCAAAGCGCTCCAGGATTGGTTTCTGCAAGAACGAAATACCCAACTCTTTTCCCACGCCGCGCATGATGCCGTAGACAAGGTCATCTTACGCGCGGCCGCCTTTGGTTCTTCTCTGGGTCCACGAACTGACTACGTTTCGCTCCTTTCAACGCTGGCGACAACATTATTTCATGTTGACGATCTGGAAACCGCCAGGCTCCTCTTTACAGCTGCCTTTGCCAGCGCTACTCCAATCCATCTTTCTGAGAGCATTACTGGTTCACCAGAAGCTGCGGAACAACCAGAGCAACGTGCCCCCTGGGAAAATCCCCCTACCGTGGTACGCGAACTGCGCCCAATTTACAAAGGCAATGCCGAGCGAGTCACAGAAAAACCTCTACGTCACACTATAGATGCATTGGTGAAACTGAAACAAGAACACGATGAGCAACTTTCTCGCGAGCAAGAACAATTCTCCCATCTCTTTCAGACGCCATTACTTGATCTCGCGAGCTTGCCGACCGTTGGAATCAATGAACGCCTGCTCCTGAGCACCATTATTGATGGCTGCCTGGGTAGCCCTGTCAATGAATATACCCTGTCAGATGGCACAGAGATTGCTTTACTCAACCCTGAAGAAGATGATTATGTTGCGCTACACGCCGACGACGGCACATTATTTCTCCCACGCTACCGTTTACTGAATCGTTCAATATCAGAAAAGAAATAGAGAAGGTTGATTGCTCATGAACGATGGAGAAAGAGATGTTCTGGAAGAAAATGATCACGAAACCTCGTGGGATGATGAAACGCTTGAAGCTCCCTCGTTGATTCGGCACACCACGCGCGATATACTCCTGGCACATACTGCGCTGCTGGACAATGTCGTTGTCGCGCAGCACATCGATCAAGAGGCATTTCGGCTGATAAAAGCCCATATTCAGGCACTAGAGCAGTGGCATGAGCAGCATACCGGCTGGCGCGTTCAACGTGGCTCCACGTTCTTCCGCTTGGAGCATCACCTACATATGGTCCTGCCAGTCTTTGTCGAAGACAAACTCAAAGAGGCACGCGATTTTGCCTGCCTGGCCTGGATACTCTGGTTTGCCGAGAAACGCTATCTTGCCGGTAGCGGCAAACATCAGCAATTTTTGCTCTCACAACTCACCGAGGAGATTCAGCTTCAGACACAGACAATAAGCGAGACAGGCCTGGATATTCGCAATATTCAGGACCGATATAGTATGCGGCGCTCGTTAGAGTATCTGATCGATCTGGGGTGCTTGCACATGCTGGAGGGTGAGGTGAAAAGATGGGCAGACAGTAGTAATCAGGAGCAGCATGAGATCCTTTTTGAGTTTACTCCTCTGGCGCATTCATTGATCGAGGCTCTGAACGAGAAAAGAGTCACCACATTGCACCGTTCGCAGCAGGAACGGAGAATGGCTCTTCTCCAGCATTTCCCTCCACCAACCTATGACATTCCACCTCTGGTCCGTGTCTGGCGAACATTATTGCTGGGGCCTGCTCTGCTACGCTACGACGATGCCGAAGCCTTCCGCGAACTTACAAAGCAGACAGAACGCATTCAGGAAGAACTGGGAGCAATGTTTGGCTGGTCACTTGAACTGAACCGCGATTATGCCTGCATAGTGCGTGGTGGAGGCGTCTCGATCGGTGCTGGGGCTACCATTAGTTTCAACGGTGCCTTTGACCAGATATTACTTTTACTCTGTGGGAAATTTCGTGAGCAGGTGCAAAACAAACAGTGGATTCCCGACTCCTATGGATGTATCGCAGTAACACAATGGCAGATATTACCCCTTCTCAGCGACCTGCGACAACGGTATGGGGTCCACTGGGGTGCTACAGTACAAAATATCAGCGCGGAGAAATTGCTAGAAGAGGTCTACCAGCGCATGCGACAGACAGGTCTCTTACGTGGTCCCGATGCGGAGAGCAATATCCTGATACTCCCTACAACCGCTCGCTATAGCGTCAGTTATAGGGCATTTCAGGAAACAGACGAAGAACCACGAACACGAAGCCGAGAGCGGAAAAGAAAAGGCCTGGTAATGAAGAATCAACAAACACAGTTTGAGTGGTCTGTCCCCCTTGTGGAAGAGGAGTAAGAGATAATTATGACCTATAACCTGGAAAAACCAACGCTTTTAGACGAAACAGGAGCGGCCTCAGCGCAGAGACTGGCCATACGCCTGCAACAGGTAGAGGGAGGTCCCCCAGGTTATCGCCTGAGACGTATTATTTTAACCAACTTCTGGCTTTACGACCATCAGGTGTTTGAGATCCCTCATGGCAGGCTGTTTCTCGCAGGTGATAATGGATCAGGGAAATCGACGGTGCTTACGGCCGCGATAACCCTTGCGCTTGATGGTGATCATCGACCGGAGCGCATCGATACTTTTGGGAAACGTGAGAAAAAAATCGATTATTATATCCTTGGAGGCGAATCAAATACCCCATTTCATCGCGATCAGCGTACCAGCTATATCGGTTTAGAGTTTGAATGGTGCGAGATGGAGGACCCACCCTTTGCCTCCGAACTTCGTGCTCTCTGGGAAAAAGGCACGATGGAAAAGGCGCGATTTCTGACCATTGGTGTGGGTTTTGCTGGCAATAAAAATAATGTGAAGCCAATTACGAGCTTCTACTTTCTGATTACTGATGGTGCACGCTTAGAGAAGGATCTTTCCACCCTGGTAAACGTACCCGGCGAGCAGAACCAGCGCGTATGTGATATGAAAACCTTCAAGAAGATAGTTGGTGAGCATGGCCTTATCTATGAGAGGCAGTCAGACTATGCACAAAAAGTAGCGCAGTATCTTTTCAATTTTCCCAAAACGGAAGATCTGACTCGCCTGACCAGGCAACTACTCTATCTGCGCCAGCCAAACTTGAATAGTGTGCTCTCACTGGAAAAAGTTCGTTCCTACCTCGATGAATCACTCCCGGAACTGCCCATTACATTAATCGAACGCGCAGCCGAGATGCTGGATAAAATGGAAGAGCTCCAAGCCACAACCGCTAAACGCAAATCGGCCTATAATGCCGCTGAAAAGCTGCACCGGGCACAAAAAATCGCCGCGATGGCACACGCTCGTCTCTGTGCCTGCAGGTCGCTGCATACCTACGCGCTTCTGGAAAGCAAACGCAAAGAGGTGCAACGTATTGGACGCAGCATCAATAGGAGTGAGCGCGACCTGGAAAATTTTCAAGCGCGCGTTAAAGCTCTCGAAACAGAAGAGCAGGAACTGAAAGGGCACATTAGCGCACTAGAGAATAGTGAGGGCATACAACTGGCCCAACGCCTCAGCGATACCCAGACGAAGGTACGAGAGGCCGAAGAGGTTCTTGCCCGAAGCCAGGGCACTCTCCAGGCGGCCACGAATCGACGCAAACAGACAGAGGATGAGGACGAAAATCTCAGCGAGACATTCCAGAAACACCAGAGAGAAACCTTGCAGTTGTTGCAGCATATGCAGTCAAGCGCGAACACGGAAGCGCATTGGCCCATAGCTTCAGAGCAGCTTCTGGCAGCGGTTAAGCGAGTAAGCACACTTACTCTTGATGCATCTCAGCTCGATATTCCTGAAGCGCTCTCGTCATTAGGCGACTATGCCATCGCTGAACGACTGGCATGGTTAGGGCGTTTAAAGAGACTGCACGCGGAGCTTGAGCAGGTGACATCCAGTCTACAGGTAGTCTCACCAGCAAGAGCTACAAACATATAAAAGACTCGACGAATTAACCAGAGCATTTGAGAGCAAACGTGCTGACGTATGCACGGCTCAACAAGATCTGGCCGACCAGATTGAAGACTTACTCCAAGAGACGCTGTGGGCTCTCTCGTCCCATCTAGTGAGCTGGCAGTTCAGAGCTGGAACGCTCCATTGCTTCCTGCAGAGAGCGTTCCAGCGCTGGCAAAAGTTCAGCAGATGTACGTAGAGGCCATCAAGCGAATTCAGAAAGGGATACACAGCGAGCAGGAGGACCTGGAGATACGCCTACAAAGTGCCCACGGAGACCAGGGAGCGAAACTGAAAGAGAGAGAACGCTTGCAGGAAGCATACCAGCAGAAGTTGCTGGAGCCAGAACTTGTTCCTGAGCGATCACCGCACCGGCAGAAGGCACGCACATATCTGGCTAGAGATGGTATCCAGGCCCTCCCTTTCTATATGCTTGTTGACTTTGCAGAAGAGGTCGACAATCAATCACCTCTAGCCGGGGGCATCGAGCAGGCGCTGGCCGACGCTGGTCTTTTAGACGCGCTGGTTGTTCTCCCCGAGGCGGTTGCCACTATGGACGTCTGCTGTGCGGTTCACGGGCTCAATGATTGTCGTCTCGATTGGCAGCGACTCACTGGTAAACAGGGCATCAACCAGTTTTTACCGGCGTTGACGCGTTTGTTGCGCGTCGACCCCACCCTGAGTGAAAGCATTGAGGAAAAAGCTTCGGCCTGGTGCGAGACCGCATACCTTTTGTTAGAAAGCCTGCAGGCTACTTCTGCTCCCTCTGAGGAAAACTTGAACTGCTGGGCTCATGGCCTGCTTTCCGGCACAGTCGGAACGGGTGAGGCCCGCTGTATTGGCAAAGCGACCCGTGTGCGTGCACAACAGCAGGAACTGGCACGCTTACGTGAACGGGAAGCACTGCTTGCCCAAGAACTGGAAGTTTAGCGGTTACTATTGGGCAACTTGGACAGGAGAAACAGGCTCTCACCAATCTGGACAGGGAACTGGTGACGCTCCTATCGAGGAACAATATTGCCGAGCTTGGTGCCACATTGCAAGCAACATTAGAGAACCTGAACCAAGCACAGACAGAATATAGCCGTGCTCAAAAAGCTGCGCAGGATCTGGGGCAACAATTGCAGGTACTCAGATCACGCCTGGGAAAAGCGGCCGGACAGATGCTGATCTTTGCGACTGACCAGGAGAAAGTTGAGAAAGCACGCGAGGCGATCCAGAGCTTGAAGAGTGATCACAAAACACTGATGATCTATTTGACAAATGTCCGCGAGATCTGGAGGAGATACCAGCACGTACAACGCCAACGAGTTCAGGATAACAGTGAAGAACGCAAAGCGACGCTTTCTCAACAACGAGACGAGAATGCCCTTACCCGCGTCAGAGCAGAACTCACAACGTTAGAACAAATAGCACAGGAGACAGGAGGCGCTCACCTCGCCGGGCTCCAGGAGCAACTCACAAACTGGAAGCTGCGCCAGAGTAAACTGCCACAAGATTTACAGACAGCTCGCGATGACGTGACACGCACGGGAACCATACTAGAAGGGAATCGAGGAAGCTATACCAACCTATTAACAGAGCAAAATCAGCTTGAAAAACAGTATGAGAACAACCTGCGAACATTTCACACCATTCTCTCTTCCTACCCGGTTGAGATGCTGCTCGATGTCCAAAGGCAGATAGCAGATAGCGCCATGAGTCCGAAATTCTTACAGCTGGTCCTGGGGCAAGCGTTAGAGGCAGGAGTCGAGGCGTATAATACGCTCAAAGCAGAGCTAGAAAAGTCTATCACGAAAACGCGCAGCGAACTTTCAAATGCATTTACCGAAGTCAACAGTTTATTACACGAATACGGACCCCATTTTGATGACGCAGATATTGTACGTTTTACCAATGCTGATGAGACCAATGCTTATGGATTGTTAACGCGTTTAAGCGAAGAGATTCGCTTACAAGAACAGTTGTTAGAAGCGAAAGAGTACGAGCTTTTTCAGAACTTTCTCCTCAAAGAGATGGCCAATACGGTGGGCACACGCCTGACCGATGCAGAAGCTTGGGTAGATCGCATGAATGCCATTCTAGCAGATTCACCGTTTATGGATGAGTGTTATCGCTTAAAATGGGCTATCAGGCCATACGATCCTCAACGCCCCGGGAGCAATCTGGCCCTTTATCGCGACGTGCTGCGTAGACAGGCAGAGACCTTTAATCAGGAAGAAATTGAAAAGCTTGTTGATGCGTTCAAACAAGAGATAACAAGCCAGCGTGCTCGACAAACGACCGACGCAGCAACTTTTACTGAAGCCTTGATCAACATTCTCGACTATCGCCGCTGGTTTCAATTCGAGATTGATATGCTACGCCCAGATGGAACGGTTCAGCGTCTCACGAATAAATTTCTCCGCACCGGCAGTGGGGCAGAACAGTATATCGCACTGTACATTCCTTTCTTCACCGCGCTCTCAGCGCTCTATGAGAGGGCCGGAAATGGTGCCCCTCGCCTTATCGCGTTGGACGAAGCATTCGATAAAGTCAGCATCATTAATACGAGAAAGCTGCTCAATTTTCTTGCCCGACAAAATTTTCAATGGATTATGACCGGGCCACGCGTCACTGGAGAAGGAACTGAATTGTCTGCCTGCGTGAAATATACCATGTTTTGCCGGAAAAGTGAGGAGTTAGCAGCCGGTTTCCCAGCGTTCTGGAGCAATGATCCCGTCATAGCAAAAGAAGTGCAGAGTGGTCGATGAGTCAGCAAGTACTACCCCCGTCACATCTACAAAAAGCCGTTGCATTCTTTAAGCAAGCAGTCTGGACACGTTTGATGGCGGCACTGTATACAAAATATATCGAGCAAGGTCAGATCAGAGGTCGGGTCGTTCTCTCCCAATGTACACCAGATGAACAACGAGAGATTGCACGCTTTCTCAGCAAACCACTCTCACCATCAACGGACGTATCGGTGCGTCTGACGGATTTTCAACAAGCATTAAAGAGCAGTTTCGCCTGCGAACTGCCAGAGTTCCTACAGGCTCTCTTTCCCGAATATGTCCATCTTACCAGGCCACAACAGAAAGAACTGCAGGCCAAGTCTCAACAGACATTCGACAGAAAGCTTTCTGCGCTGATCGAGAACCTCCCATCTGACTCCCTCGGGCTATCCTGGCTGACACGTGGAAAGCATGGCAGAGATGCAATTTTTCGTCAACACAAAAACGAGCCTTCTGGCACGCAGGAACACACGTTGCACATGCTCCAAATGGTCGTTGAAGCTCTCAACCAACTACCTGCACCACCATCTTTTCAATATCTCTCTCACTTCGCGTTGCGTATCAGTGGAGATCCCCATTTCTTCGATGTCAACACTACAAGCGGGCGGCTTCTCCTCTACGCTTTGACAGATTTGCGCGAATTATCTCCTTCTGAAATCGATACAGACTCAGCAGCAGAAAATCAGCAAGAGAGCGCGATGCTGGGGATTGAGCAGGACCACTGGCGTCATCTCCTGTATTATGAAGTGGGGCTCCTTCTGGACACGATTTCGTCAACGGTGGCTGTTTTTCATCTCAAAGAGGCCTGGGGGGGAAATGGTCAGCGTGATACGCTTCTTGCCCAGGCAGGCGAGCGTATCCTGGTCCTCCCACTGCGTCAGTTGCTTGTGTGGGAAAAACTCTGGCCCTTCTCAAAGCATGTCTATGTATTTGAAAATCCCCAGGTATTTGAGGTTATTGTTGATAGATTACTGCAAAAGCACACTACCTCGGCTACCACGCAACAAGAAAAAGTACCCATATTACCCACGCTGATTTGTACTGCTGGCTGGCCAAGTGTAGCCGCGATCCGCTTGCTCAGCCTTCTTATAGAATCTTCACCCGATGTGCAACTGCACTATAGTGGAGATTTCGATCTGCAAGGACTGCGAATTGCTAGATACTTTCTTGCCCGTTATCCTCAACATTGCCACCTCTGGTGCTTTGATCCTGATTCGTATCTTACAGCGTTGCACGATCGTGGGGCAGTGCTCGAAAAAAACGAAATTGCTAGACTCCAAAATCTCCCGAATATGTTCTCTCCTTTGGTGAGTGTTATGCAACAAGAACGAAAAAAAGCGTATCATGAGGGGATTACGGATAGATTATTAGAGGATATTTATCACAACGATGGAGTCTGAGAGAAAAAATAGTTTTTTCCCTCCTAGTCTTTATGGTGCCCCAGAATGTCAAGTCAAAAATATGCGAGTTTCTAAGAGAATTCTCCTTTCTAGAAATCTTCGTTACGTGGACAAAATTGTCTTGATGAGTACCTCACGTTGACGGATGTTTACTCTTTCTGCAGGTGGCGCGTATTATAACGTAACATTCGTAACATTACGTAACGTTCGTAACGTTACGAACTCAAAAGTATAAACCATAATGTAGAGTACAGTACATCGACAGTATCGTTACGTAACGTTTTCGTTGCCGCTGAGGATCTTCCTAATAATTGACCGCTATGGCAAAAATAATCGTCCGTTAACATCTCAAATCGCATCATTCAGTAAAAATCGTTAAAATCATAAAATATCCTTTTCTTCCCAATAAACTTCCGATGGAGTACGGTAGTTGAGCGCCTGGTGGAGACGCCCTTCATTATAAAAGCGTACGTAGCGTGTGAGTTCTGTACGTGCAGTACGAGGACTATCATACTCTTTTATATAGACTTCTTCATACTTAATCGTTCTCCATAAACGTTCGGTGAAAATATTGTCGAGCGCTCGCCCTTTCCCATCCATACTAATGCGCACGTTTTGCTGCTTTAGCAAATCAATGTAACTCGTACTTGTGAAATGGCTGCCTTGATCACTATTGAAAATCTGAGGCGTTGCATGTTGAAATGCTTTCTGTACCGCTTCAATCACAAATGGCATGGAGAGGGTTTGGTCTAATTCCCAGCTCACAATATAACGTGAATACCAATCTAACACTGCAACTAAATGCATCCAACCTTTCTGTAAACGAATGTATGTTATGTCAATACCCCAGATATGATTTGGAGCAGAAGCGGTAATATTTCTGAGCAAGTAAGGATAAATTCCTGCTTGATGTGCACGTTTACTCAGGTTGGGACCGGGATAAATCGCCATGATTCCCATTTCTCGCATGTACTTTGCAACGGTTTTCTCATTGATTGCGTTTCCTTCACGATGCAATTGGGCGGCGATTTTCCGGTATCCATGGAAGGGACATTCCGTAAAAATCTCATCAATACGACGTTTAAACGCGACTTCTTCCAGCGATGGGGGCATTGGTTGATAATACAGGCTGCTCCGATTGAGGTGGAGTAGCCTTGCCTGAGTGCTGATCGGCAGCTCCTTCTGCTCCCAATCGATCAGTTCAACCCGCTCATCTCTCTTTAGAAAAAGTTCGAGCTTTTTTTTCCAACCACGTTTTCTCTGTGGTTAATCGCCCGATTTCCGCGTAGAGTGCCTCTCGCTCATTTTGCCATTCTGCTTCTTTTTCTCGTAGGTTCTTTTCCGCTTGTTCATTAAAAAGATTTGGTAAACCTACGAGAACTTGATCTTTCCACTTATACAACTGGCTTGAATGTATTCCATATTCTGCCGATAATTGGCTGACTGTTTTCTCTTCTTTTAATATCTCCTTTACTACCTGAGCTTTGAATTCTGCTGTATATTGCTTTTTCTTCTGGTTTTGCATCTGACTGTTTTCTCTTCCAAGCCAACAAATTTTTGTCTAGATTTCTAGGACTATTATACTTAGTCAGCGATGCTGACAACGCACCGTGAAAAGAACGCCATATGAGAGTTGAACGATGAAAAAAGCATTCCTCTGTGATCGAAATATTCTCTTCTTCAAACTTTCATATCACAGTTCTTCTATTGATTCATTCATGATTCGTATACCACCAACCTCAGGAATTGTAGACCGAATGAATTCAGAACATCTCGTTTTCAACAGAAGAGTCCTCCTGGGCATATTCTTTAGCATGATAGGCATCAGGATCTTGGGGTCCATCAATGGTTACCGGAATGTAGGGAGTCGCAGAGTCTTCCGGTCGGTATCCATGCTTCGCGATAAATGCAGTGCGGAGTTGCTTCCCATGTTCTTCCACCAGCAGGGTAATCTGTTCTGAAACGAGGGGTTCTGGAACATCAGACATATGAAGCACATACTGAGTCATTGCAACTTGTAGGTCCAATTCCTCGACGGTACTCAGATCGCGTATCACTCGTATGGTATCTGGCAGATCAAAGAAAACCTGATCAGGGCTCGGCACTGGGCGACCACTCCTGAGGCAGAATTTCTCATAAGCCTTTTTGTCCGTCTCATAAACAAGAACGCGCAGTGTATAACGTTGTCGCAGATCACTCGTATTTCCACGATACTGTAGAGGACCAGGCCGAACACGTTCGCGTTCTCTCGCTAGATCATAGAGCTCAGGATAATCAGCATAGCTCAGACGCAGCTCCTCACGGATTTCCAGCATCGAGAGCCCCTGTTCCTTGAGCCTGCGGTGGAGAGCACAAGTACGCTGGGCTGATTCAATACGGAGGCGAATCCACGTTTCGTCATGCCCCTGTTGACGCCAGATTGGAGCATGATGCAAACACCAAGGCATAAAACCATGCTCCAAGGCTGAGGCATCCTGGAACGAAGCATCTATGAGCATTTCAGTATATTGGTCGCGTGTGACAAGATATGCATTCTCTTGCATAGAGTTGGTCTCCTCATAGAATGGTGAAAGTGCCATCCCAATCTTCTTTTTCTCGTTTCTACGAGATAGTATAGCAAAATACTTCCTGTTTGCAAAAACGTCCTTAACCTTCTGAGATAGGACAGATTGAACTGCCCTTGGGATTTATCCAGAATTATACGATGGGGAATGATTGCAGGAGAGATCCAGAATATGGTAAGTACGAGTTGAGTACTCGCGGTGCGAAGCAGAAGCAGATGACAAAAAATGGTACACTCTTTATCGTTCAGCCACATAAGGTTCCGATATCATTTCTTTAATAGGGGCGATCCCGCATTTACTTTTGATAGACGTTCAGGGCGTTTAGGTGTCCCGTTCGCTTCCTTACCCCATTCCTTGCTGGGTACTCCTCCCGCTTTTCTATGACAGAGATGTTATGTTGCTGGAAAAACGCTTCTCTCCAATCTCGATATAGCTCTTTTCCAAGCGATTGAGGATCTGACAGTATGTGATCATGTAAAAAATATCATAGAACACTGTTATCTCTTCTCCCATCTCGTATTCAACCCTGTACAACTTCAGGACAACATGCTTGTATCACCCCTTCCTTCTCCAGGGGATGATACCTATGAAGATGATCTCTCTGAATCACAGATCCCCCCGCTTGCAAATAGCGTCTCACTATATTTAGTATGTCATGTACAACATAAATTTTTACAACGAGTACTTCCACTTCCATCCGATTTGGAGACTATAGTCTGAAGACGCCTGAACAGAAAACAGCTACAATACTTAAATAAAAAGGTAGGTATGGTAGCATATGCATGGAAACACTGTTCTGGCTCAATAAAGTCTTTGGGCAGCAACTCAGAAGTGCCAGAAAAGCCGCAAACCTGACACAGGAAGAGTTAGCGTTCAGGACAAACCTAGATCGCACTTATATCAGCCTTCTTGAACGCGGCATCAAGAGCCCTACGCTCACAACATTTTTTCAGCTTTGTCGAGTACTTGATCAAAAGCCAGATATTTTTATGGCTCAAATTAACGAGCAATTGATGCGTATAGAGCAAGAACAGACAGAAGAGTAAATAGGCAAGTGGGAAATTGTCGATATATCTTCCTTGCCTTCAGCCACTATCCAGTGCATTATCACATGCCATTTTCTCTATTTTGATAGCCGAGCGCCAGAAACTATATTGATACATTACAAGGAAGTGCAGGGTGTATGAATTTTGAGATTGGCGAGCGGGTTGTATTTCGTAGCCTGCTGTGGGAAGTTGCAAATACGTCGTCGGAAACCTCTATCGAACTCTTTGGGCGTTCATCGGAAAATCAGGGACGGCGTGCACACATTTTGCTCGATCTGGATGATATTACACGTGCGGAAATTCCTGCGCTGAAATGGACGATTGGGGCAAAAGGATGGAATGCACGACAATGGAAAGCACTCCATGATGCGTTCCGTTTTACGCTCTCACACTCACGGGGAAACCTGGCTTCAGTCGATTGGGGACGCTTGGTCCTCGAACCCTATCAGTTAGAGCCACTCCAGCGTATAGAAGAATTCCCCTTTCCTCGCTTATTGATTGCAGACGACACCGGTCTAGGTAAAACGGCAGAAGCCGGACTCATCCTCTTTCGTCTGATGCAAAAGCGACGCGCCGACCGTGTTCTGGTTCTCTGCAAAGCACAACCAGAACCGGAACGTTGGCAGCGTGAACTCACTGAGAAGTTTGGTATCGAAACAGTTGTCATCAACGATAACGATGATTTTAAACGCCTGCGTCGTGCAGTACCGGCTCACCTAAATCTTTTTGGATATTATCCCCGTATCATCATGTCGATGCACTATGCCTCACAATCACACGTCATGGACGATTTACGCCGGGATGTACGCTGGGATATCGCCATCATTGATGAGGCACATCATATGGCAGAGCGAGAAGGAAATGCCAACAAACGCCTAGCAGAACTAGGACATGTTGTTGCGGATAAAGCAGAAGCACTTTTGCTTTTAACCGCAACACCGCACGACGGCAAATCTGCAACCTATGCCTCGTTGATCCGGCTCCTCGATCCCTACGCAATTGTTGACCCGAATAAACTCGATGCGACAATTATCAGCCCGTTGGTTGTACGTCGCCTGAAAAGTGAAGTTGAGAAGGCTGATGGAACCCGTTTCCTGCAACGTGATATCCATGTGCTTGAAGTTGATAAATATCGCTCAAAAGCCGAGCGTTCCCTCGATCATGGCATTCGTGACTATGCCTCTAAATTGAAAACGCTTTCTCTACAACTGAAACAACAGGGGCACTACGAACGTGCCTTCGGTGCTGCATTCTTAGGTACTTTCTTTAAGAAACGCCTGGCATCAAGCGTCTATGCTTGCCGTCAAAGCCTGAAAGAGCGGTTACAGACAGTTCAGGGGAAGTCAAACAATCAGTCTGATAAGCCCTATTTTACCCAACTTACGCTCGATGAGACTGCTGAGACCGTTGACAAAATCACTGATGAGAATCCATCGACAGAAGGACTTGAAGGTTTTGTCTTTACAGGAGGGCTGTCCGAAGAAGCCTTGCTCCAGAAATTGTTGGAACGCGCGGAAAAGATTGATGAAGAACAAGAATCGAAAGGACAGGCACTCCTTAAACTCCTGGAGTACGTCTGGATGCTCCACAGGAGAAAGTCGTTATCTTTACGGAATTCCGTGACACGCTTGAATTCCTGGAGCGATTCTCATGATACACGGATATGGATCTATGATTGTTACCTATCATGGAGGCACCTCCTCGGCAGATCGGGATAACAATCGACGCATGTTTTTACCAACCCTCGCACCCGTATCTTTCTCGCCACCGATGCTGCAAGTGAGGGTATCAACTTGCATAAAAGTTGCAATACACTTATTCATGTTGAGATCCCTTGGAACCCAAATCGCTATGAACAGCGAAACGGGCGTATTGATCGTTATGGTCAACAAAGCAAACCACAAATCTACCTTCTAGTAGCTTCTCGCTCCGTTGAGCAGCGTATGGCTCAGGTCGTGATTTCAAAACTTGAACGCATTCGGCGGGAGTTGGGAGTGTCTCTAATGTCTTTCCGATGGCTCAAAAGATCAAAATTGAGGACTTCTTGGATCAGCTGGATACCGATGCTATCGACCAGCAAGAACAACTACTGGCCGATGACGCCGTCGTGAATCCTGAAATAGAAAGTTAACACCCCAGGTAGAGAGCCTCTTTGATCAGCTTCAAGCACGAGGGTATGCAGACCTCAAACATCGATTCCTGCGGAGCTTGACGCAAGGAGAACAGTTTGGTCATCAGGAAAATGCTGGCCCTGCAACAACAGTTGGAAACATCACGCGCATTTGTTCCTGAATACCAGGATGTGGAAGAGTTTTTACGTATCTTTATGACCTTGCCCGATATCAATGGTGGCCAACTTCGTCCAACCCGTGAACCCGGCGTCTGGTCCGTGGATGTTCCCGAACGTTACAACGCGAGTTAAAGAAGCGTATGGGCAGACCATTGAACGATATCCACGCGCAACCTTTCAGCGTCAACTGGCCGTTCAGGAGGCTGAACAGGAATTTGTACAGCGGGTTGAATTTTTCTCACCAGGACATCCATTGGTGCAAATTGCCTTGCGATATATGCGTGGCAGCGCCTTCAAAACAGATTTTTCTTCGCGCATTGCCTATCGACGGACCGCTGCCGGAGTACACCCGGCTTCATCTTTACCTATGCCGTCCGCTTTGTCGATGGACGCGGCGAGACAGTTGAGGAGCGTTTCGAGGCTCTCTTCGTTTCTATCGATGTAGTACAGCCAGCATCCTGATGAGGATATGCGGCTCTTCACTGCACGAACACCGTTTGGAAATCTTTCCGCACAGGAAGAAACGAGGTATTACCATCCTTTAAACATGCCTTCGAACATGCTAAAGAAGTTGCCGATCATGAGATGCTGCGCAGGCGTGACGAACGTAGCCAGGAACTCGACGGCATCAATCGAAGATTGCGGATGAATGCCTTGGAACGACTAGGGAAGTGGAAACACGCATATAACAGCAGACTAGAGCATCGTTTCCCAACCTGAAAATTTCCGGGAATAACGTTCAATTACAGCTTGATCTTGATACTGCCGAGGACCGTCGCCAGCGAACACTTTTCAACAAAGAAACGAGAAACTCGAAAGTAAAGCTTTAGAACGCAGACGTGATATTTATGCCATGCGAGAAGTACGAGGTGAAACCATCGATGCAATCGGCACATTAGTTCTCATTCCCAAGGATATACTTCCACTCAATCCTGATAGATGCCTCCTCTATAAGAGTCGTTGAGAAGGAAGAGAAAATTGAAGCGATGATAGAATCAACACACTGCTACCCGATCACCAGAGCATACCATCAGCCCCGTTCTGGAAAAACGCGGTATCCAGAATGAGGGAGGTTTCCTAACTCCTTATTATCTCTTTGACCTCATGGAGCGCCGACACGCGGAAGAACTCGATCCTCTCGGACGTGAAGCTTATCGATCCCCTCTCAAACGTGCCTTTTTGCATGCACAAAAGACATCACAGGCATTGCCAGTACTTCCATCAGCCTTGAACGGACCTGGACACTCTGGTACAAAGAACTCTTTCAAACACTAGGCTTTATACAATTGCAACACCTCACAAAGCCTGTCGAGACGACACGCTATGGACTGGTTCCAATCAGCCATGCCTATTACCTCGGCGAGCATACTGACGAAGATCCACTGATCTTTGTCGATTTGCATCCCTTCGGAACCGATCTTGACCATGCCCATTACCCTAATCCCGGACGCAACCACGAGTTAACGACAGAAGCAATCAGCAGGGCATTGGAATTTGCACTTGATCATCATCAGACCCGTTGGGCCTTGCTCTCTAATGGCCTGGAGATGCGCCTTTATCGTCGTGGTGGTTCTATCGCACGCCAGTACCTCAAGGTAGACTTTGTGACGCTCTTTGCGAAAGAGGAAGCAAAGGATTGGCTGGTTTTCTGGGGCCTTTTCCGCCTGGATGCATTTCTCACTACCTCCAAAGATGAGACAGATGAGGGTAATGGAGCATCTCATTGCTTGCTCGATAAAGTCATCGATGAAAGCCAGCGCCATGCAACAAAAATTGCAGACGATCTCCGAGACAATATCGTACATGCTGTAGAGAATTTGTTGCAAGGTGTAATTGAAACATCTGAGAACCACCATTTCTGGAATGGCGAGTTCAACGGCAAAAAGGTACCAGATGAAACACAGTTAAAAGCGCTTTTTGAAGAGAGTGTCTATTTTCTCTACCGATTGCTCTTTGTGCTTTATGCAGAGAGTCGCGACCTGCTCCCAATTGGCGAGTCAAACATTTATAAAGATGGATATAGCCTGGATCATCTGCGTTATATGGCAGAGAACAGCTCCGACCAGAAGATTACGAGAAGACCTATTATATCGAGACGCTACGTACTCTCTTCACTATGCTCTATCGTGGCTACCCATTCCGTAATCCCGCGGCAAGCAGAGACAGAGGCCCATCACGAGCAAAAGGTTCAACTGCGTTTCGCATTCCACCATACAATGGACGCCTCTTTGATCCTGAGCGCACAACACTCCTTGATCAATGTCAGATTCCTGACCGAGCTATGCGCGAGGTTGTTCGCGAACTCTCCCTCTCGCACCCCAAGCGACGTGGCGATCAGCCAGAACGGTATTCCTACGCAGACCTGGGCGTTGATGACTTGGCTCCGTCTATGAAGGCTTGCTCGTCTATGAACCTGCCATCGCAGAGCAAACGATGGTTGAGGCACGACTGAAAGGGGATATCCGACTGATTCCTCAGGATCAAGCAGACGAGCTGGATCTTCCTTATGACGAAGCAACAAGGAAACCAGCAGGTTCATTTCATCTACGTATCTGGGGTGGACGCCGCAAGGGAAGTGGCTCTTATTATACACCACAGGAAATTACTGCATTCCTGGTCAAGGATGCTCTGGCTCCCCTTGTCGAGCCAATCATCGCCGGATGTGCCCAACGCAATGAGGATGGAAAGCCAGTACGAAGAGCAGATGAGATCCTGCACATCAAAGTCTGTGATCCAGCGATGGGCAGTGGGCCTTTTTGGTGCAGGCGTGCCGCTACCTGGGTGAGGCATACGGGCGAGCGATTATTGCGGAAGAGCAGCGCGAAAATACACGTATCGGCACACCCGAGTTGGCAAAGTACAAACGTCGAGTGGCAGAAAAATGTCTATATGGAGTAGACCTCAATCCATTAGCCGTTGAGTTTGCAAAGGTCTCTCTCTGGCTTGAGACATTAGCCCAGGACCGTCCCCTTACCTTCCTGGATGCACATTTACGTTGTGGAAATGCGTTGATCGGTGCGCCTCTGCGTAACCCTGAGGGAATGCTAATACCTAGTCGTTTAAGTGTGTTGCCGAATGAGGCATTTGGCAAAGCAACGAAAGAAGATTCACGAGACTTTTCGATAAGCGCTCAAAAAGCTTCTCTCTAGTAATAAGAAAGAAATCGGCTCGCTACAGAAGGGAAATCACCGACAATTGACCTTGTTGAACGGAGATATAGAACAGCAAATCCTTGCCGAGTATGAAAAGCGCCGTATCGAGCTAGAAGAATCTGACCAAGACAAGAGCCTTGAAGATGCTGTGGCTCTTATCCATCACAAACATGAACTTCTACAAGAAGCGCTCATGAGCGACGAAAGTCAGATTCGCCGTTTCAAAGAGGTCTGTGATTTGTGGTGTTCTGTCTGGTTCTGGCCTACCGACGCGAAAGTACCTCCTCCTACTACCCTAACATACCAGGATCTTGTGGGCACTATTCTTCAGTTACCTGGACTTCGTGTCACCACAAATGTGGACGATTATCTGACTATTACAAGAAAGCTAGCACAGGAAGAAATGCGCTTTTTCCACTGGGAGTTGGAATTTCCT
Organism: uncultured Chloroflexia bacterium; assembly: GCA_963850365.1. Lineage (GTDB taxonomy): Bacteria > Chloroflexota > Ktedonobacteria > Ktedonobacterales > Ktedonobacteraceae > Dictyobacter. Next base: position 144,324 of record CAWKKX010000071.1, on the reverse strand, counting down.
GAAGTGTGGTTTAACAATGAGGGAAGTCCTCTCACTCAAGGTGGCTTTGATGTGATTGTGGGTAATCCACCCTGGACTCAATTTTATTAAACTTGAAGGATTTTTGGTTAAACTACCTACCCACTTTTAGGGCATTAGGAAAACAGGATGCGCTACAAGCAGCCAGAGAGCTATGTACCGAACCAGAAATAGATTTGCGATGGAGAAAGTATATCAAGCAAACGAATCAACAAAACAATATTTTGAAACTAGGAAATTTTTACTCTTGGCAAGGAAGTGGGCACCTCAACACTTATAAGCTATTTCTAGAGCAAATGGTGAACCTGACGAAGATAAATGGTATATTCAGCATCGTGACGCCATCAGGTATTTATACTGACGAAGGATGTACCGACTTGCGCCGCATGCTCTTCTATCAAGAGGAAATTCGTTTTGTCTTTTCATTAGAGAATAGAGGAGGCATATTTCCTATTGATAGTAGGTTTAAAGTAGTTCTGTTGAGTGGGAAAAAATCTCCCAAACCTACATTTGAGAAGATGCAACATCATAAAAATGACCACAAGATGGTACACTGCCTTTTCCTAGTCGGCAAAAACGCAACAGGGTATGACCTCGCACCTTCACGGGCACAATTAGGTCTGCTTTTACCGCAACTAGGCCACCATCTTTTACATATGCCAGTTTTAACTATCAGTATGCTCGCTCCAACCACTTTTTCGCTTATGGAGTTTAAAACTCAGCGAGATATTGATCTTGCGATCAAAATATATGATGCGCATCCCCTCTTAGCTGATAAACAGGACAGTTCTTGGAACGTAACCATACGGCGCGAGTTCAATATGACCGATGATAGCCCCTTATTTAACCAAAATTCTCGTGGCTGGCCGTTGTTGGAGGTAAAGTGATTCATCAATTCAATAACAATTACAATAAACCCAGGTATTGGATTGAAGAAAACGAGGGAGTTGCTGAGCTATGCCGCCGCGCTGATATTGAAGATTATTATTCAGATGACAAATGGGTTGCAGATCAGCCAAAATTGGAATGTGACAATTTTCGCCTCGTTTACAGAGAAGTTGCAAGTGGAACAAATGAAGTAACGCTAATAGCTACAGTCCTACCCACTCACATTTTTGTTGGTAATACTCTTATGTTTTTACTCAATGGACATATTTGCCCGAACCTCACTACACTTGGATCAAACATTTCGACGAGGTTAATAAACTATTTCAATTCGCCCTGTTGAACTCTTTTACAGTTATTTTCATTATCAGGCAAAAGGTCACTTCCCACCTAAGCATGTACTTGATAAGCCAGCTTCCTATACCTCGTCTGCCTGCAGACCATCCAATTAAAGTACCGCTCCGCTAGCCGATATGCCACCTGTATCGATGAGCGTTTTACGCCCCTATGGAAAGAGCTAGCAACCTTTTACCCAGATGTAATGCAATCGAAATGGGATATACAGTATGCAGTGACAGATCTCAACGAGCGAGCACAATTACGCGCTGAGATAGACACAATTATCGCACATCTTTATAAACTTGACGAACTTAATTCGCCTATATTCTGAACACGTTTCCACTATTAGACCGCGACCAGCCACCGCTCCCAGGAGAAGAACGCTCGTTCATTACCCGTGACATAGCACTACTGACACTCTTCATGCGACGAGGCAAGGCACCGCCATCTGACATTGTCTCCTTCTTCTCTGAGGCCAGAGTGGACATGCATCGGCGTACAGGGCCAATCGTCGATCTCGCCGAACGTGTTCGTTTTGCAGTAGAGGAACTAGGAGCTGTCGCTTATCAACCTAGCCGACGTGAAAAAGAAGCAAATAATGGAGATGAGGGAACACTGGAGCAGGATGAACTTGATTTCAACGACGAGGAGTAATACAAGCAATGGCTACCATGTACCCCCAATGGCTCCCAACTTCTGTTAAAAGTAATGCGGAGCGCAAATTGTTTGACCTGCTACGGGATTATCTGTCCAATGAGTATATTGCAATCTGGAGTACCGATTGGACCACCCCTCGTCCCACCGCATACGGTGGCGGAGTACAAGAAAGTGAAGTTGACTTTCTGATTGTGCATCCAGTGAAAGGCATCCTTGTCCTAGAAGTCAAGGGCGGAGGTGTCGGCTATGATGGCACCCACCATGAGTGGTACACCATCAATGCAAGAAACCAGCGTTATTCTCTGCATGATCCTTTTGATCAAGGCAGAAATAGCACACATACCTTGCGGCGTGAGTTGACGCAACGTATCCCGCAAGCGTGGTTACAAATCGCTTGTCGTCAGAGTATCTTTGGCTATGCCATTGTGGTGCCTGATATCATAAAGAAGTCTGGCGAACCGCCCCACACGTCCCAATGAGCTGATTCTTGACCGTCAGGATATACAACCTGCCATAATCCTATCGGCCATTGAGCACACCTATGCCTTCTGGGCACGAACTACAACGCAACCACTTGGACAGCGTGCCGTTGATGAAATTGTCAAAATCTATGCGCCAAGTTGGTATGTTCGTCCTTTATTGGCAAATGTTTTCGAGGAAGAGCGCTCTCAGCTTAAACAGTTGACACAACAACAATATATCACCCTTGATCTTTTACGCCGCCAAAAACGAGCTGCCATCTCTGGCTGTGCCGGAAGCGGCAAGACGTTTCTGGCTCTAGAGCAAGCACAACGCCTGGCACGACGAGGCTTTAGTGTTCTTCTGACCTGCTATAACCGTTACCTCGCTAACTGGTTGCGCCAACACCTGACGGGATTAGCCCGCGAACATATCGCCCTGCGCAACATCGAGGTCATGAACTTTCACCGTATCGCCTATCGTCTCTGTCAACAAACCCATATTCCCCTCCCTAAGATGAAAGTTGCGACTACGACGAAGACTTTGCGGTGGGATGATCACTGCCAGCGATCTAGTAGAGGATAGGTACGATGCTATTCTGGCAGATGAGGGCAGGATTTCAACGATAGCTGGTGGGATGCACTTCTTCCACTGTTACGCTCGCCGAAGAAGCCTCTTTTATGTGTTTTATGATGATAATCAACGCATCTACGGACGCCACTCTGTCTATCCCGTCCCCTCTGATCACTACTATCCACTCACCATTAATTGTAGGACCACGCTCACCATCCATGAATAGGTTATGAAGCATTATAATGCGCTGGATATCCCCACCTGCAAAGGACCTCAGGGTCGTGCGGTCGAGCATATTCACGTTGCGTCAACGAAAGCGCTGAGCAGAAAGCTCTCCTTGAACTGCTCAGGCGTCTTACCGTAGAGGAGGGCATTGCAATTGAAGATATTGTCCTTCTGAGCCCCGTAGGGAAGAAACCATAAGCCGTTTTCCACTCTCGGACAGGCATCATGCTTGGGAAGACAATTTCAATTAAGTTGGGATATGGAACGGCCACTCACCCCCTAATACCCTGATGATGTTGTACCATTTTCGCATTTAAAGGTCTAGAAAGAGATGTTGTAATTTTTCAAGAACCTGATAAGATACAGAGTAGTACTGAGCGTGAACAATTAATCTACGTGGCACTCTCGCGAGCCAGGGTTTCACCTCATCATGTTAGGCAACATTTCCCAGACACAGTAAGGACAATCAGGAATGCAACCATTCGGGGCCGTAGAGAAAATCAAAGAGAGCTATCAACGTTTTGTAGAGACCAGTTTACCCATGCAAATGAAGAAAACTCTGACAAAAAAATTTCAGCGCCTGATACGAGACGAACATTTATTGTGGCAGGAACAGTACGCGTCTCTTTATCACGTCCATATCGTTCTGGTGGCACACTCCAACAACTCATGAGACGAGGGGTGCCTTGGATAAAAAGATCACAACTATTCCTTTTTTTAATGCTCCCAAATCCACCATCCGCCACGCCTCTAATTCCATCAGCGTAAAGCCGTCCAGCGCCTCAGTACTTCTCCCAGGCACGAACCACAGAATACCATCATTGCCGCTGGCACAGGGAGTGGCAAGACGGAGGCCTTCTTGATCCCGATCATCAATCACTGTCTGCTCCACCCAGAACAAGGCATTCAGGCAGTCATCGTATATACACTATGAATGCACTAGCAAATGATGAGCTTTCGCCGCCTCCGTATATCTTTTAAAAGGGAACAGGAGTCAGCTCAGGGCGCTATACCGGAGACACCGAATCAAAGACTACTGATATACGACCAAACAAGATTCCCAGAAGAACGCAGTGATCGAGAACAAATACAGCGTGATCCTCCACAAATCTTGCTCACCAACTACACCATGCTTGAATATCTACTAGTACGACAAAAAGACCGGGAGATGTTTCTCAAGACGCCGCCTCGTTTTCTTATCCTGGATGAGATCCATACCTATGTTGGTATCCTTGGAACAGAGGTTGCCTGCCTTATTCGACGTTTCAAAGAACATGCAAGGATTCCCACCGGACAAATCTGTTGTGTTGGCACAAGTGCAACCCTCATATCAAACAAAGCAGAGCTGGGTACTCACCCATACGCAAGCTTGATCACTTTTGCCGAATCACTCTTTGGCGAACATTTTGACGATTGGAAACACAGTATTATCGATGAGGAATATCAAGACCTCCCCCAAGATCCCTGATGATATCCATCTCTGGGACACACCACATATCAGTGAGGATTTCTTTGCCGAACTTTGATAGCGATAACGAGATCCAGGTACGAACATTAGCTGCACATTTCCACATCTACTTTAGCCAGGGCGCACGTGGAGACCGTTTCTTTACAGCTCTCTACGAAGAGCTTCAACAAATATCCCATCTTTACGAAATTCGAGGCACTGCTCGAAAAACCGAAATCGATCACCGTCCTGGTCGATTGGCTCCAGGGAGAGAAAAGAACGCAATCAGGCTTCCGAAGAAGATCTCAAGCGAGAAGCAGCAGCTATTTTGCTGCTTGGCTCAATCGCATATCAAGTGAATTCTGAAATAGGCGAGAAAGAGCCACGATATCGACCAAAAGTCCATTTAAGTGTGCGCAGTCTCACCCCGCTTACGATGGCACTTCAATTAAAGAACGGAGTAGGCAAGCTATTCACCGCTGGTGAAACAGAATACGCAGAGCACAAGCAGGAAAACGGCACCACCCTATCACACAATGGATCATCGCCAAAGGAACAGAAACAAGCTGCACTCCCCCTGGCCGTGTGCCGTTCTTGTGGAGCACACTACCTCAAGGGCTACTATGAATATGATGAAGAGATGGCCACGGCAGCAGCAGCCAACAACTCCAGAAGCAAAACCAAGGGACGAGGGAAAGGGAGCAAGACATCCAAAAAGAACAAAAACCTGCTTCCTGATACGCTGACACTCAGCGCAAATCAACCATACAAAAAAACATTCCAGGAAATTTATGTCCATCTTCTCCCAGTTGATCATAAAAAGGTCGAAACGCTGCACCTGGAGGAAGACATTCCCGAAGGCGAGGATACTGAGGCAATACCAGAGAGCCATCGCACTTATCTCGTCTGTCCATACTGTTTGGTGGCACATGCTCGTGATTCGCTCGATGATCCTGCGCTTTCTTGCACAATGACCCGGAATGTCCAGGCCATGATACAAAACTTCCGGCATTTCTTGGTTTTGGGAAAGCAGTACAATGCCCAGTCTGCAACGCACGTGGCTATGGTCTACGCGAAGTGATTACACTGATGCGCAGCGGAGCCGCAACCTCGGTCTCGATATTGACTGAGAGCCTTCTTCCACAAATTAAAAACGAGCAACAAAAGAAACTGCTCATCTTTGCAGACAGTCGCCAGGACACGGCACATCAAGCAGGCTACTTACGTGATCGCCACCAGACTTTTGCACAACGACAACTCACCTATAAAACGATTGAGCGATATGAACAACGTGAAAAAACACATATACCACTCGATGAATTGAACATTAGTGTCTACAATTACAGCAAAAACGCCTGGAAAAGTGAGGCAGACGCGCTTAACTCTACTCGCGCTTGATCGCTATCGTTCCGATGCTCCTACTATTGGATTAAAAAGCCCTGATGAAAATATTTCGGGATCAGAACGAAGAAGGGCACAAAAACGACTGGAATGGGATCTCTACATCGAGTTCACAGAACGAGCCAACACCGAAACTCACTGGAACGCGAAGGACTGGTCGCAGTCGATTACTCCAATCTACATCAGGTTATCAAAGAGAACGCCAGTCAATTTGCACCATTTGGGATCACTGATGCGGATGCCGATATCCAGTTTCTTACCACAACTTTTCGTGTCATCATGGATTATATGCGCCGCCAGCGAGCCGTCGATTATGACGCATTTCATGATTATCTGAGCGCTGGTTCTGATTTCGTCTCAGAGGGAACCGCACGACCAAGCAAATTTAATCGTACACCTGCAGGCTTTGATGCAGAAAGAAAAAAGATGCAGGGCGCATACAACATTTACAACTGGTATAATCAGACCGACCCAGAACGTCACCGTACAGCAATTTATGATGCCATTACACGAATGTTTGGCGAAATGCTCAAGAAGGAAGAGATAACGGCCTTTATCGACCGTGCAGTGAAACTTCTCCAGCTCAAAGGGTACATCCGAAAAGTCAAGATCGGGCAGCAGACGGGGGGAAATGCAAGTCTGAAAAAGGATGCATATCAGCTTGTTCCCACCAACATTGAACTCAGCGTACAGGGTAAGCGCTTCCGCTGTGAGACCTGTGGAGATGTACGCGGCTATCAGATCACACGCAGGAAGAAGCATACTCATGATCGCGAAGCCTCAATTTGTGCCAACTATCGATGTGAAGGGAGAACGATTCCCTATCCGATACGCGATCAAAATTTCTATGTCCAGTTCTACCGCGACAGCAAACCAGAACGTTTATATGCTGTCGAGCACAGTGGCCAAGTACGAGGTGAGGATCGTGAACGCATCGAAGCATATTTTACAGAAAGGTAAGATCAACGCACTTGTCTGCACACAGACACTCGAACTTGGCGTTGATATCGGAGATCTACCAGCGATCATTTTACGCAATATTCCACCAACACCCTCAAACTACGCGCAACGAGCTGGTCGACCAGGCCGAAAACAGCGCATTGCACTTATTCTTTCCCATGCAGGCCAGGGACCGCATGACACCTACTACTACAATCACTTGCAAGACATGATTTCTGGTGCTATTCGTCCTCCTGTTTTCTTGCTCGATAATGAAATTGTCATCATTCGTCATATCAACAGCCTGATCCTTGAAAAATCGTTACGGCAGAACTTCCTCAACGTTGGCAAGAAACAGGGAAGGAAAAACTCAAAGAGGAGATGATGATGACCACGAAGCTGACACGCCACAATGGATTGTCAGTGAGGATGGCGAACTGCATCGTGAACGCATCGACGCACTTATAGGAGTATTCAAAGCAGAGATTAAAGAACGACATGACGAGATTAGACGAGCAGTAGACCGTGCTTTTACGCAGGCGCACCAGTCCCCTGGCATTTCCTTATCCTGGATTAATACAGACTATATCGAGAGGCGATGCAATCAATTTACCAAAGATTTGCGGCAAGGTTTGGAGCATTGGTGTGACCGATATGAAGAAATCTATGCAGAACTGGTACGAATGAACCGAAAAGTCCTGCTTTCAAAAACTGAGGAACGCCGTCGCGCCATTCTACTTGCAGGATTGAAGACATTACTGGAGAGCAGAGAATATAGGCCACTCAGCTATCTCAGCAAAGTTGGTTTCTTACCACGTTATGGTTTCGCAGGGAACAGTGTTACTGTTCACGACGATAGAGAACGCCAAATATCGCAGGTCGGCTCTGTTGGTATCACCGAATATGCACTAGGAAATATCGTTTACGTCTCAGGAAATAAGCTCAAAGTCAATCGTGTCCACTTCAAAGGTGGCGCAAAAGCAAATCCTCTAGAACATGCCCTGCCCTACAAATATTGCCTCACCTGCACCTATATGACCAGACAGCACACAGCTCAGGAATGCCCCTACTGCCATCAATTTCTAGTCAGTGGGCAAATGATTGATTACGAGATGGCTCATGGCTGGTCAAACGAAAGCATCACTCAGGATGACGAATATCGAAGTCATCAGGATTATGACCTCCAGATTTACGTCACATCTGACGAAATTTCTTCAGAAAATACGCCACCACCGCAGACGAAGACGTTGGGCCAATGGCCCATCCGTTATACACGACTACGAGAAATCACCATCTTTAATCGAGGGAAACTAGACTCAAAGACAGGCAAGATTGTCCCCTTCAACGTCTGTTTAGAATGTGGTGCTTGGATCAAACCACGTACAATGGATGGAGAGGAAGCAGAACGTCTCGGCTTCCGTCCCATTGGAACGGATCACCTTTACACCTGTAGTGCAAGAACAGATATTGAATCTCCATTTATCCAACATGTTGATCTCAAAGTACATTTGCAAGGTGACGTCGTTGAGATTGATATTCCCTATGAAGTCAGTACCAGGTCAGATTTCATTCCGTGGATAGAAACATTACAGCAATCATTCAAACTCGGCCTGCAACTTGAGCTGTTTATTAAACCAGGAGAGATTGAGTCATTTGTGGCAATACGCATGGAGAGCGGAAAAGAACGCAAGACCCTGGTGCTCTACGATACCATGCCAGGTGGGACGGGGTATCTCCAAAGATTTTATCGTTACTTACCACAAATAGCACAACGTGTTCGTGATCACTTGAGCAAAGAAAAGTGTGAGACCGCATGTTATTCGTGCCTGAAAGAGTTCTGGAATCAGCGAATTCACATATTACTAAATAAAGGGCTCGTGTATGATGTATTAGGAGAATTAGCTGCATCAGAAGAAAAGTGAAAACGTTATACAGTATTTTTTAAGAAGCTTCTTTGTTCTATATCTTGACTCATTACCCTGCTCCGTTCTGTACATTCGCGTGATCTTGTTGGTATGGTCAAAACCGCAGTGTTTTCAAATATGTGTACGGTTTGTGGAAAACCACTTCCATTCTTCCATTATGCCTTTGGCCTGAAGATCATGCACTGCAACCTCTGTGACGATGCGTTACGTAATGAAGCACAGAGTTTGATGCCAGGTATAGAAGAGGCATATCACACACATCACCTGACCAGAGAGCTTGCGAACACGGTCGCACAACATATCCAGGCCGTCAAGATACCCGCAGATATAGCACAGCCAGTATTTTCTCGACTTTCTCGTCTGAGAACGCTTACGCTCATCCAGGAACGCAAATTTCCTGTTATCCATTTACGTGATGACTTTCACCTCGATGCTGATGAAGTACCCCACTTGGATGAGACCTGCACGTATCACAAACCCAACAAAACCGTCCTGCTTATTCAATACGGCACGATAAAGAGATATTATAACTTCTCAGTATTCAAACGACGATAAATCTTCTATGCGAATCTAATATCTTATGGTACAATAGCAGAAAAGAGGAAGTGCGGGGAGATCATTTTCTCGCTCATTTTATTTGTAGTGTCGTTCCATCGATTCAGCGCTTAGAGAGATGTTGCCTATGTCCGTTTCATCACCTTCTAGAGCTATCACCATTTTCATCTCCTACGCTACGACATCCTCTGAAGATACGGATGGGTTCAACGAGCTTGACAAGCACTTGAGCCTCTTGTTCTCGCGCTATTCCACACTTCAACGCTACAGTAGCAAGCTCAGCGACGAGAGTCCGACAACCCAACTCATCGAGGCACATCTCAATCAGGCTAACCTTATTATCCTGCTCACGAGCGCAGACTACTTTGCCTCAAAGCAAGATGAAATACAGCGGGCAATTGCTCTTAAAGATGCAAAACGTGCCCGTATGATCCCTGTCCAGTTGCGGCCTACAGATTGGAACGCCTTTCCTCTCAGTCAGTACTATTCCCTCCCTTCCGATGGCGAACCTGTCAGCCTTTGGCCGAATAGTGATGCAGCATTCACTAATGTCGTTCAAGGGATTCGCAGGGTCGTTGATGAGATCGCTTCTCAGGAAACTAAGCCCACCCGACTTCCTTCTCAATCTGTTATTCTCTATGATCCTCCTGACCCCTACGACAATTTTTTTACCGATCGTACGCCCATTCTGGGGGCTATTTCATCCTTCTTCACCTCCGCTAGCATGAACCGAACTGCTCTCCTCGCCTTGAGTGGTCTAGGCGGCATCGGCAAAACATCCATTGCCAAGGAATATTGTGATACGTCGTATGGTCTCTATCAGGATCTCTTCTGGCTCGATGCATCATCTCGCACAACCCTCAGCAGCTATGTCAATACCCTCGCTGATCGGCTCTCGCTGCCCAATGCCGTTCGTGAGAATGAACTGCAATTCTTTGCAGCCGTCAAGCAGTGGCTACGAGATCGACCACGTTGGCTCCTCGTGCTTGATCAGATTCAGGATATAGACCTGATCGATCTCATCGTTCCCTCATACAGTCGTGGCAATGTTCTTCTCACAATGCGAACAGAGAGTACCAGGAAACACGCTCTCTTCGTTCCATCGATGGATGTTGATGCAGGTGCCTTATTTTTGTTGCGCCGCGCTCAGATTCTTCCAGCTCAGGCTCCCCTTGAACAGGCACCAAAGGAGATTATAGATCAAGCAAAAGAAATAGCGCATGCAATGGATGGCTTTCCTCTCGCACTAGACCAAGCGGGAGCCTATCTCAAAGAAAGGGGGGGAGGTCTCGCCAACTATCTTCGTCTCTATAAAGAGCAAAGAGCGTATTTGCTGAATGAACATGGGCAAGCGGCGGACGATCACCACACCTCGGTAACCAGGATTCTCACACTTACGTTTGATACACTAACGGATACCCTGTATCTAGATTTGTTGCACCTTCTGGCCTTTTTACATCCCAATGTCATTCTCCAAGGGCTCTTAGTCAACGGAGCACAGGAATTACAGGAGCCGTTGCGCTCACTAGTGGCTAACCCTCTCACTCTTCACGAAGCACTAGGTAAACTACACCAATCCTGCCTGGTCCGTTACCGAGCCGATGGGACGGTTCTACAGATCCAGCGAATTATTCAGGATGTGCTCATCGATCGGCTAACCATAGAGCAACGACACCATTGGGCCGAACAAGCAATACGGGTGGTCAATCACGCCTTCCCCGCTGTCCGTTTCGACACGCAAGCCATTTGTGAGCGCTATCTGCCCCAGGCACAACATTGTGCCAATCTGATCACTCAATTTGACCTCACGTTGAAAGAGGGCGCATTGCTCTTAGAGCGCCTTGGTTCCTTTTGTTCCCGGCGTGCCTCCTACGACGAAGCAAAAACATATCTAACTCCAGGCCCTCCATCTCTATAAACGCCATCTACGTACAGATGTGCTAGATACCGCTCAGACACTGAATTCGCTGGGACGCCTCTATCATCAGCAAGCTCGATATAAAAAGGCGAAAGCGTATCACCAACACGCACTAAAGCTACGGGAACAGGCACTTGGCCCTGATCATCCCAAAACAGCTGAGAGTCTGCATAACCTCGCAACAATTTACGGGGACGTAGGCGAGTATCAGAAGGCTGAACACCTCTATCTCCGTGTCATTTCAGTGGAGGAACATACGAAAGGTCCCAACGATCCCGATGTGGCCGACACATTAAACAATCTTGGGCTGACATACTCTCAACAGGGACGCTATACTGAAGCTAAAAAGGCGTATCACCGAGCACTTGCAATCTATAAGCGCTCTTTAGCAGTCAATCATCCTGACCTAGCATATCCTTTCATTGGTCTAGGTGTGCTTGCGGAGAAACAAGGCAACTACTCCCAAGCCGAAAATTCTATAAACAAGCACTTGCCATTCGTGAACACGTATTTGGAAAGACACATCCTACGGTCGCTCGGGGCATCAGCAAATTAGCAGGAATCGCTGCATTGCGACAGAACTACCAGCAAGCTGAAACCCTCTACCAGCAGGCATTGACTATGAGTGTGCAGATACTAGGACCAAGGCATCCCGATGTAGCCGTCATTCTTAACGACCAAGCATTATTGGCAACGAAACAGGAACAGTACTCACAAGCGAGACCGCTCTACCAGCGTGCATTAAGCATCTACATACTGGTTCTGGGAAAGCAGAACCCTGCGGTGGCAAATATACTTAATAACCTGGGACAACTCTCCCGTACGACTGGAAATAAGCAACGTGCGGAAAAGCTCTTGCGGCGTGCGCTTGCCATTCGAGAAAAAGTTCTAGGCTCAACGCATCCCTCCATCGTCCAGAGTCTGGGCAACCTGGCGGATTTGCTTACCGATCTGCATAGGTATACAGAAGCAGAACCATTGTTCCAACAAGCACTTGACCTGTATCTCAACATATCGGATCCCAGACACCCAGACATCGCGCACATACCAGAAAAGTACGCATTGCTGCTGGAACAAATGAACAGAAACGAAGAGGCCAAAACGCTGCGGAAAATAACAGCGAGACAGGAAGAATCACAGTCAACAGAGCCATCTCAAGATGAACACTAGACTATATAAACCTAACTTTTTGACACAATACAGGACACTAGCTTCCTCTGTTCTTGGTTCGTTCTCCTCCTGCTTTTCTTTGTCATCCTCCCTCTCACGCTTCTGCTTCCTCGTCTTTGGCTTGGGGGGCTGGGGAGGCGGTTTTGGCTGCTTTCCGCCTTTTTTTTGATCTCCCTCAGAAATAGGCTGGCCCGTAAATTCAATGACGACATGATACCTCATCCTTCGATCTCTAACGTTGTTTCCCTTTTTATCAAAAGAAGAGAAATACATCTGTATGTCCGTAGGTCCTGCATACAACCATAGAAATACACCCGTAGATATTCGTAAGCTTATGCAAGTGGGAGCCAGCAACAAAACAGATATATGTATCCAGATCAGCATGGTCTCTCGTGGTCAAATAAAGAAGACAGAGAGAAACATCATCTCTCTTGCCGTAATATGCAGCAAAGCTTCGGGAGGATTGTGTAATGGTCTTCTTTGATAGAGAAATGGGAAAGAGCCTGGAGGCCAACAATAATGAGAGTATCCTCCAACTCCATGCCCCAACCACATCAGTTCTTATCTTTTTTCTTACAGAGTAGGTATATTCAAATATGTCTACCTGGGGGGGGTATGAGACACTGCATCACGGCTGGCCGAGGTATGACCAACATCGCTTGCTATTTGCAGGATAGAAGTCATTACTCGTCTGGTACCTACAATCCGTAGGTGAAGAGGAAGAAAATATGTCGGGCATCCATCTACAAGAGAGTGGAGAGGTTGCCTAGCGGGAGCTTCATCATGGATATAGATATCAGATACCTTTATACAATGCCACGCTACTGCTCTCATGGATGCTTCCTCTCCTCATTACGTGTTCTCTTTTTACATGGATACTCTTTATTGACATATACCAATCTACACAGGTTTGACAAAGGTAATTATCCTCCTAAAAAGGAATGGATAATCCTCAACCTCTATAGGATACCATAGAAAAGAGCCCTTTGCCATACACTCATTGTCTCTTTGTCTCTAAAAGGAAGAGGAACATTATTATTTTACGAGGGTCTACCATTGTGTTATAAACCAGAATAAAAACCTCTTGAAAGCTACCACAGGTCGCCGATATCCTTATAAATATAAGTCATGCCAAGAAAGCAGAGGTGAAGGAGAAACTGCCAAGGATGACGAGAGACAACGGTGTTGTTCAGCAAGTTCATATTTATTAGCAAACATCCGATTGAGTGTTTCGCATCATCGAAAGTGTGCATGAACCGCACTCCAGTATACAAATTCAGCACCTTATGCTACAATAGAAGAGAAAGAGGAAATACAGGGAAGAGTATCTTCTCCCTCACTCACGTGATGTGTTGTTCTCTACCTAGCTTGAGCACCCAGAGAGATGCCTATTATGTCTGTTTCGTCGCCTTCCAGAGCAATCAAAATTTTCTTTTCCTATGCCACATCAGCCCTCCAAGATAAACGATTATTCAATAAGCTCACTTCTCACCTCATCCTCTTGAGACGCCAACATCTTGTTGATGAGTGGTACGATAGTGAGATGAGTGCAGGACGCATGATCACTAAATTCGTTGAAGCGCGTTTGAACATGGTTGATATTATCGTCTTGCTCATCAGCGCAGATTTTTTTGCCTCCGATCGCTGCTACGAACTTGAAATGCGACGGGCGCTTGCGTTGAGTGAAGCTGGAAGCATACGCCTTATACCTGTCCTGCTCAGTCCCTCAGAATGGGACACGACACCGCTTGGTACATATCAACCGCTTCCTAGTAATGGCATCCCCATCAGTACCTCGCCGAATCGCGATGCCGCAGTCTCAGAGGTCGCACGGGGGATTCGTCTCGTGGTCGAGGAAATTGCCGCTCAGGCAACAAAGACCCACATGCACACCAATCCTCAGCAATTTTCTATCTACAATGCTCCTTATCTCTCCAATGATTTTTTTACGGATCGGGAAACAATTCTCGCTCAGATCTCCTCCTCTTTCACAGCGAAACAGACACACCGGACGCAAGTTCTCGCCTTGAATGGGCTGGGCGGGATTGGCAAGACGCAAATTGCACTGGAATATAGTTATCTTTCCTCAGATCTGTATCAGACCATTCTGTGGGTCAATGCGTCATCTCATGAAGTATTCAGTACAGAAGTGAGCAAACTCGCAGATCAGCTCTCTCTCTCTGATAAAAACCACGAGGATGAGCAACAACTCTTCACTGCCTTCAAACGCTGGTTGCAAGACCAACCAACTTGGCTCCTTGTCCTTGATCAGATTGTGGATGTGACGATGGTCGACCTGATTGTTCCTTCTCGCAGCAACGGTCATGTCTTACTCACCACACGTACTCAGGCCACTAGAAAACGTGCTTCCGCAGTCTCCATCACATCGATGCCCATTGATGCATCTGCCTTGTTCTTACTGCACCGAGCCAATCTTCTTCCCGCAGAAGCCTCTCTCGATCAGGCACCGACAGACGTCATACAAGAGGCAATAGCCATCGCACAGGTGATGGACGGCCTTCCACTCGCACTCGATCAGGCAGGAGCCTATCTCGAAGAAACCGGATGTAGTCCTACTACCTATCTTTCCCTCTACCACGAACAACGAGCAAAGTTGTTAAGCCAACGCGGGGAATCAGCAGACAACCATCCCGACTCAGTGACGAGTACACTTGCACTTGCCTTTGAGCAGGTAGCCTTGAAGAATGCCGCCAACCTGGAACTCCTGCATCTCCTCGCCTTTTTACATCCCGATGCTATTCCTGAAGAACTATTCCTAGATGGTGCCGAGGAATTGAGCGAGCCATTGCAATCACTGGTGGCTCACCCTTTAACGCTTCATCAGGCACTTGCAGACCTGCGTAGCTTTTCTCTGATCGATGGCGGGACCGATAGAAAAATGCAGCGCATCCATCGTATCGTCCAGGCAGTCATTATTGACTCCCTCACAGAAGAACAAAAGCATCATTGGGCCTGTCAAACAATACGCGTGGTGAATCGCGTCTTCCCAGAAGTGCGTTTTGATACCTGGGCAGAATGTAAACGCTATCTGCCCCAGGCACAACACTGTGCTACTCTGATTCACGATTTCCAACTTACTATGCAAGAAGGAGCCCTACTCTTGGAACGCCTGGGCACTTATTGTTCCCGACGAGCTTCTTATGCCGAGGCAGAAACCTATCTTTCCCAGGCATTGTATCTTTATGAATACCATCTGCAGGCGAGTTCCTCCGATGCCGCCCAGACCATTAACTCCCTGGCACTTCTCTCTTATCAACAAGCGCAATATCAAAAGGCCGAAGCACTCCACCAACGCGCTCTTGAGATACGAGAACGCGTGCTGGGTCCCGATCATCCCAAAACAGCAGAGACCCTCCATAACCTCGCAATGCTGCATGAAGATCTGGGAGAATACCAACAGGCTGAACAGCTTTACCTGCGTGTGCTCTCTCTGGAAGAACGCACGAAAGGCCCGGACCACCCCGATATCGCCAGTACCTTGAACAATATCGGCCTGACATATTATCAGCAGGGAGACTATCTTCAATCCCAAACAATGTATCAACGCGCACTCACGATCTACGAACGTTCCTTGTCTCCCAACCACCCTGACCTGACATATACCTTGAATGGCCTGGGCACGCTCGCCGAAAAACGCGGGAATTACCACGACGCCGAGGAGCTCTATCAGCGTGCACTTCTCATCCGCAAACGTCTATTTGGAGAGAAGCACCCTGATATCGCTCAAAGTATCAATAAATTGGCAAGTATTGCTCAAGCACAAGGGAATTATCAACAAGCCGAAGCCCTCTATCAGCAGGCGCTGAGCATCGGTGAACAAGTGCTGGGGCCGAAACATCCTGATGTTGCCCTCTTTCTCAACAACTTGGCCCTTCTCGCCTATAGACAGGGGTTCTACGAACGGGCAGAACCGCTCTATCAGCGTGCCTTAAGCATCTATGAGCAGGCTCTAGGACCAGAGTGTTCGGCAGTGGCAAGTGTTCTCAATAACCTGGGACAGCTCTCTGGCAAGACCGGACAGAGAGAACGTGCGGAAGCATTCTTGAGGCGTGCATTAGCCATACGCGAAAAGATTTTGGGCATGAAACACCCCAACACCGCCCAGAGCTTGAGCAACATAGCAGATCTGCTGACCGACCAGCACCGATATGAAGAGGCAAAACCACTGTTTCAACAAGCACTTGCTATTCGTCTCCAAACATTCGGTCCTGAGCACGCAGACGTCATGTGTCTGCGAGAACAATATGCATCCCTGCTGGAACACATGAAGAGAAGCGAGGAGGCTCAGACACTTCGGCAAACAACACAAGAACAGGGTGAAAAGCCGCCTGCAGAGCTATTCCCAGACGATCACTAGAGCAGGGATGCCTTCTTCTTTTGTAGAGTCGCAGGCACCAATCCATCTGTATTTGGTTCCTTTCCCTCCTTCGATCCTTTGTCACCTTCTCTCCTAGGCTTTGTCTTCTCCGGCTCTGGTTTTCTCGGCTCTGATTTTCTCGGCTCTGATTTTCTCGGCTCTGGTTGATTTCCCTTCTTTTTTTGATCTTCTTCAACAATAGACTCGTCTTGCATCTCCAGAACAATAGTATGAGATACGCTCCTTCGATTATCATTACTTTTTTGTACAACAACAGGAGGAAAATACATCTGTACGTCCGTATATCTAAAGGAGAGATAGGAGGGGGAATCGGAACATGTATAAGTTCTAAAGGCCATAAAGGGAAGAAACGTAGAGAGGAGAACCGCGCTTTTACAAGAGGAATATTCGGCAAAAACAAGCGGGACAATAGGTTTCACAGCCAGTGTATCATCATTCGTTACGAGAAACTGGAAAGAGCAATATATCGCCTTCTTCAACGGCAAAATCGGAAATGATGTATGGGGAGCCAGGGGAGTAAGTAGCCACCGCCTCTTCCTAACCGCTTTTCCTTCTCTATTCTTACATATAAATATGTCTACCTGGGGGGGGTATAAAGCGCGGTATCAAGAATGGTGCAAATGGTCGGGATATGACCAACGCCACATGCTTCCTGAAGGATAGAGGTCGTTCCTGGTCTCACATCTGAAACCTGTAGGTAAAGAAGTGGAAAACAAGTGAAACTTTCATCTACAAGAGAGATGAGGGCTTGCTTGCTAAGGGCTTTATTCTCATGAACATCAGACATCTTGATGTAGTGCATTTCTGCAATCCTCATTGATACTTCCTCTTCGATGTTTTCTTCTTATCATGGCGCTCTACATTCATACGTATCTATCTAGACAATAGGACCCTCACGAGTATTTCTACTAGAGGAATAAGCAATTCTCAACAGCTATAGAATACCATAAAGATTCCTCTTTGTGCAAAGGTATTCACGCTACAACACTACAAGGACCTCTGATCGGTGCCACCTGTGGAGAAAGGCGGCGAGCCCGTGCGATGAAAAAAATGTTGCTGCATCAACAGCTCAAATGAGACTTGCAAGAAATCAAAGCGCGAGGTCTTGACACGACCAACAAGTTCCTCATCCATCGTCTCCCCATTCAAGAGTTTCCATCCCTGCTCGATGCCATGCCAGATAAAATGTTGTTCCCATTCCACGACCAGAGGAGAGATGTTAACCTTCTGGAGGATGTGCATAGAGGGCATGAGTCCCTCCTCAGAAAGAGCGTACATCCAGTTGCTTCGTGTGTACCATACCTTTCTTTCCGATCCCCACTGATATGGAGTCGGTGAAGCATCACTCAAATGCTGAGCATGACGACGCTGGGGCCTGCTCGTCCGTCCCACATAGCGTATGTCATCTGTTTCTGGATCGACCTCGGCATAGATCACCTGACCAGGTGGGAACGCTCTCTGACAACAGGCATGAATAGACCGTCTTTGTTGACTGACAGCAAGCGAACGAAAGGCACCCTCACACCCTTTACAACAGAAGGAGATCCAGGTCCCATCGCCACATAACGTGTATCCATCATAACGGCAAAGAAAGTCATAACGAGGCTTTTTTTCCTGACAGAGGCAACACGCAAGCTGACGATGGGTACGCACAACCTCATGGCAGCTCGTACAGCGCGTATGTAGGAGAAAGCCATTGGCCGAGGACGTTCCGCCAAAAGCCGTTGCGGGAAGGATCTGACGGCACATGCGACAACAACGATCCGGTTGCTGAAGATACCAATCCTCTCTTGCTCGCTGGCGTTGCTCCTGTGCCTGTCGCAATGCAACGCTTCGTTCCCACGCTTGTTGCCTTCGTTCCTCCCGCTCTTGTTGTTGCCACCGCTCTCTGTGTGTCATCATACGGAAATGCCGCTCTTGCTGATTGGACTGCTCACACTCACTACAGATATTTTTGCGTACGTCCTTTTTTCCTTTTTGGCGAGAAAAAGCCAGAAGCGGTCTGGTTTCTTGACATTGGAGACACCATTTCTCCTCTCCGTTGATCTCTTTCACATCTATTTTATATTTCTGCATTATTTCCATCCCCTTTACTCCTTCGTCCTTCTCTCATCTGCATGCAGCCTCCCATACTCACATTCTTCATCCGCGTGCATAGCACCTCTCGTTCAAGCACGCTTGACGCACATCATATTCTCTGTCAAGGGACCGTTTGAGAGCCCTCCTCTTCCTTACACAAAAGTGCGCCTATTCTCCTTTTTAAAGCACCTCTCGCATAAAACTCAGAAGATGTGGTGAACACACATTCTTCTCCCAATTATCAACGAGGGGAGAGAAGCAAATGCCTATCTCTAGCCATTTTGTCTTCTCTTTCCCATTTCTCTTCACATACGTACAACATAATGACAGGTGTTCAGAGGGAAATTCTTAGAGTACTACAATTCATGTTCGTCTTAACATTTCTCCAATCAGCTTCCCAACCGATCAAACACATATGATTTGAATTACATGCTTAGAGTTGTGTCGTTGAGGCAAAGCTATAAAGTCTCATTTCTGTTCACTACCCCATCGAGCCAATCTTCCATTGTTATAGCCTGGACGAGTTCGTGAACGAGCCTCACTGTCTCAACACTCACCGTGATCACTTTCCTGACAAGCTTCACAATGTAATCAGGCTCATCAAGGCGATTTGGATCGCTCTCTATGCCGCTATGCTTATCTTTACTGACACAATATTGGTCAAGTATCCATTCTAAAGCCGAACGATTGCCAAGACGATACTCAAAACATGTTTGTGGTATGTTCTCTAAAATCAGACCTTTGCTATACACAAGTGAGGCTTTATCGGCAGAAAGTTTCATCTTCTCAACTCGTAAACGCTGGAGATATGGTATTTCCTTATCAGACACCAGCTTTAACGGATACACCTCTGCTTCCTCATAATTGATATGTAGATTCATTAACTGCTTCCCCACATTCACACACGTCTCGAACAGTTCTTGATTTCGTAGCAAAGGAATATAAGGTAAGTCTCTTTTGAGGTTCTCTTTATATAGTTCTCGATATTGTGTGTGATGGAGTACCGCATAGACATAATGAAAGATGTCCCACTTTGTTATGTGAAAGCCATATTTTTCTTGAAAAAGCGCAAGTGCCCAGTTCGTAATATTTTCACGTCTATTCTTGCCATCTTCAGAGTAGGTGTAGAAAGGGAAAGATTGTATCGTTGAATTGCCATTTATACCAAACTTCACATCAACAATGCATTGTGCAGATAAGAAGGTTTGATGATCGGTTCCAATACCACTCACACAAATTATAATGTTTTCTTTTTCACTAGCAGAAGTGGGGAAAAATGTTGGAAACATTCCCTGTCGGTGAGTCATGATGCTATCAAAATAAAGGAACTTAGAAGTAAATGGGCGATAAAGTGATTTTCTAATAGCAGAAGTATCAAATTTAGCTTCTACTCCTCTTTGCAAATACTCTTTCAGACTGCTACTCCACTTAATTTTTGTTTCATCTGCCAATACAAAATCGTCTACGTCTTTCGCAGATGCTATCGTCCGTAACCATCGAGAAACTTCAGCATTATAGGTTTCAATCATACGATCAGCTTTTTTGGCTAATCGCACAGAATCAAAATCATACATCCAACTATCACGTGTGGTTTCTGCACCTCTAGAGTAAGTCTTAAATATACTTTTGCCACTCATGCCTTCTAACAAAGCCCCTCGGAAAGCTTTCGCTTCTTTCGTACCGACAGGTAAAAACGTTAAATACTCTGACTGCAAACCATTGGTAATCCAATTATTTCTCGCATCCGGCTGCAACTCTTGCCATTCAATATTTGCAAAGCTCTTTGACGTCGATAAAAAACCCAGTTTGTCTGCTTTACGCCAGTAATCTGGAACACGGTAGTAATAAATCCCACGTCTCGAATTTTTTGAATTACGTATTGCTAAGGTAATACCTACACCAACTTGGATACCAAAAACATTATGAGTCGTTCCAGAAAGTTGAGGATTTTTGCGCACATTTCCATGAAGATCTAAATGATAGATTTGCGTAAAATCTTTCTGTAAATGGACTCTCATACGGTCAAAAGCGATCTGGTCAATAAAAGAATTATTCGTAACGAGACAGACAATTCCATCTTGATCCCCAAGTCGATCCGTTGCCCACCGAAAGAATTTAACGTATACATCACCTACAGCCCTCGTGTTCGTGGCCTTGGAACCCTTCATATAGGTTTCATACACTTTTTGATCAATGAAAGGGTATTTGCGATTCTTACTATTGTCATTTTCGTTACTCTGACCGACATAGTATGGTGGGTTCCCGATCACAACCATGATATCCGCATCTTTTTCGCGTTGTACACGTTCGGTGTTTTCTTCGACGAAGAGCGAGAGTTGTTGTTCCCTGACCAGTTCCAACGTATCAGCGAAACAAATGCCCTCAAATGATTCGTATTGGCCCATCTTTGTATAGTATTCATGCTCAATATTCAGTGAGGCAATATAGTAGGGCAAAAGCATAATTTCGTTACAGAATATATCTTCTTTATACTTTTTTTCTAAATAGAACTCATCTATACGACGAATAATATTCACAATGAAATTACCCGTTCCTGTAGCAGGATCAAGTATTTTTAAGCCCGGCGTCTCGATTGATTTGCCAAACTCGCGTTTGAGTACCTCATCGACACTCTCAATCATAAAGTCCACGATCTCTTGAGGTGTATAGACGATACCATGTATATCTGCTTGCTTGACTGAGAAACCCTGGAAGAAGCGTTCGTAAACAGTGTTAAGAAAGTCTTGTTGTTCACTCCAACTCTCTCGCCCCTTAGCAGCTTTTTCTATCGCCACGTAAAAGCGATCCAGTGCTTTGAGAAAATCATTACGATTGAAAGAACGGCTAGCAAGTGCATCAATGACCTTCTCAATTTCAGCTGCGATAACGTTGCGACGAACAAAGCCAGGGTTATTAAAAACAGTGCGAAAGAGGCGCTCTGTAAGCAAATGCTGCGCTAACATCTCGTTCACAGCATCATCGTTCATTTTAGGATCAAGGGACATGCGACACACTTGGGCAAAGGAAGCGAAGGCAACTTGAAACTTCTTATTGAGCTTATGTTCGTCCTCAATGATGTTGAGAAGGGCTTGAGCGTGCTCTGGTATCCGTTCCTTGAATTCGTCAACAGCCTCTTCAAAGTTCTCAATATCAGGCTCTACATATGTAAAGAAATCGCGCAGTAAGTCTATGACACGGTTTTGATCTGTAAGATTGTAGTCGCCAGGTAGCCGTCGTTTTCCCTGAAACAATACTGCTCGCCTGCTATCTTCAAAAACAGTATTTGTCAAAGGATACCCTGCATCTGTTTTTTTCTTAATCTCAGCCTCAAGATCAACCTTTGGCCCTTTTGCTTCCCAATAGCCACGCCGGATACGAAACTCATCTAACAACACACCATCAGGACGAATCTTGTCAAGAGTCATTTCAGGGGCCAAGGACCAACCACAATAATTGGCAACCGCAGACAACATATTTTGAAAGGCTACACGTAAACCCGACTCTGTAGTTTGCGACTTCCTGATATCTCTTTAATTCAATACAGTAGTGGCTTGTAACCTTCTTGAGAAGAGCTTTATCGATGTCCAGTGGTGTACGTACCATCCTTCTTCTTCCACCTTGCTCACCCTTTGTATGTTTCTTTCTGCTATCTAGAACCTCTTCGTCATCTAGTTCTTTGATACCACTCATTTCATAAACAATGGTGCGAATGCCCTTTACTATATCAGTAAATGCCTCATCTCGTTTTGACCACATTTTTACAGGTTTTGCATTCCTCGGAAGAGCCTCAATATCTCCAAAAGGTGCTGTTTCCCAATCGCATTGGCGCAAAAGAATAGGAATGACACGAGCTTCGTTCGCTCTATGTCTCTTCAGTGCCTCCTGCATCTCGATACCATAACAGTAGTCAGATGCGATAAAATCGGGACTGACCAGTAATAATATTATATTTGCCGCCTCTAAATGAGCATCAACATCCTTTTCTCGCACACTCCCGGGAAGAACTTTTCTGTCATGCCACTGGTTAATAAATCCTTGCCTCTTGAGCAGAGATAAATGAACCTCTAGCTGATCGCGTAGAGTTACGTCCGCTTGTGAGTAAGAATAGAAGAGTTCGAGAGGCCCATTTACCATTAATAGCACTCCTTGCTCAGCTCAAGTCGAACGACAATCCTAAAAGAGCAAATAGACAAAAAATATGAGGAAAACCACTACGACTTTCCATCCGCGGGAACATTGGGAGCATCCTCTACCAAGTCTTTTACCGATACGTCTAATGCCTCGGCTAACCGACCAAGCGTCACCGTTGTGATCTCTGCAAAAGGATCATGTGCTATGCGATAGACAGTTCTATTATCCAAATCTGCTTTTCTTGCTAATTTGGCGATAGTTATTCCTTTTGCAGCCGCAATTTCCTTCACCCTGAGACGTAACATGCCAACACTCTCCTATATGTACCAAGGTCAATGTACCAGAGTGAGCGGGTTGAGGAAATATGATCTTAGGGAACACTTTCTAGCGAATGCGTTCTGACGCTATCGTTGGAATGCTAACTTACACTGTATATATCGTCGTGGAAAGAAAATGTCTTAAATAACACAGCTACATGTTGCAGTGCGCGATCACAAGCATATGACCGTTGCTCTCAGAAAGAAGGATAAGAGGCGAACATCCTTCTATTACTGCAATGTGTCTGCAAAGAGGAGATCAGGCAACTACTACGGCTAAATCGACATAAGCGATTTTTATAATCAACACCGTTATATACCCTATATAAGCTCAGGTCACAAGGACGCTATTCCCTCCACCTATAAGAACAAATGTATTTTTTGTTCATTGCAAAAAAACCTAAAATGCAGAAACGCAGTTGGTAGCTTGTTTTTATACAGGAAGAGAGCTATAATAAAATCTCTATTCATGTTTTTCTCCTTGAGATAGAGCCTTTAAAAGTTGAAGGAACTGCCTTTCATGAATGTTTATTCATCCGATATATTTTAATGAAATGAAAGTTCTTTTTATAATGATTTCTAAGCGATGAGGAGAGAAAACGTTGCCTTATTACACCGTACGCATTAGTGTACAATATACAACTGAAAAAGGAATACAGAAACAGTCCTCATGGGATGCAGATCTTGTTACTGGAATTAACTCACCCTTTGAGTTTCAATGCAATAAAAGTACCACTCCGATCTTATATAGAGCAGAGTTTTCGATTTCACGATAAAACAATATGGAAGTCTGTATCGTATGATACCTATTGATCTCCTCCCGGAAGATGAACTCGATATCGAACTATACAAACTTCCACAAAAGACAAAAAAGAATGCTCAATATCATTGGCGTAAAGAACGGACAGATAGCAGAATTGCAAGCAAAGCAGAGAACCATAAAGCTCGTTTTACTCAGTCCAGTGGAGAAATCATCGAGATAACATATGAACTGTTGCTAAGAGATAGTCTCCCATTTCCCTTTGATGATTTCCTTGATGCCCAATTCATATATGAGATCTTTCAGCAAGCTCAATATATCAACTTTATAGTTCAGGTAGATGGAAAAACATACCGCTTAGAGACTATCAATCCTGCTGATGATGTACCCACTACCCGTCCATACTAAACTATTTATACTACTTTCTTACGTAATATCTTTCTCTGCCGTAAATGAATCATACACCCGCCTTAAGCGCCGCAGGTGAAGAGTAACAGGTTCAAGCGATCAAAAAACTTCGTTTATTGACCCTCCATTCGATATTTAGCGTACGAACAAATTATATCGTGAACAGGCTGAGTATCTTCTTGCGAGAGTTGACGAGTGGATACTCTTCACAAGAGGAACAAAAAGATCAGTGGGTGCATTCTTGCTACCCACTGATCTTTTTTAAGAAGAGGGCTTGTTTTCCCACGTCTCCGTAAAACTCATCCCAATCCCCAACATCTCTAAGTCATCACCAATAGCATCCGCAAAAACAGGGCTTTGCTCTCCCACCTCCTGAGAAGAAACAGATTTTTCCATATGTAGAAGGGCCTGTTTTCTTTCGCCTTGTCTTTGCTCGCCTTGCCCCATCACTCCCTGGTACGGGTGCTGCTCATACTCCAACAACAAATCAATCGCTGAACTCAGGTGCCTGCGTAGGGCTTTGGCGAGATACTCAGCATCGAGGCCACCAAGTGTTCCATCCTGATCCGGTGCAAACTTGGTGGCCTCAATAAGCAACCCGCTGACAATAGCCTGGCGAAGCAGGTCGGCAGTCGAGAGGCCAGTTTGTTCACACAGGCGATGCACGATTTGGAGCGATTGAGGAGGGATATTACGCAGCGAGATTGGACCGCTCATAACTTTCACCTCTGCGTTTCTATCGCTGCCTGCAAACGTTTCTGGGCCATTGATTGTGCCAGCACATAGCCTCCAATGGCGTTGAGCACCGAGGAAAGATCCTTTGGCACAAGATGTACGAGCCTGGAAGGTCTTGTTCCAATTGCTCTATCGCAAACTTACGCTCTACCACAATGCTGCCTTTGCCGACTCAGGCATGGTTGTTATGTTCCAATTGCTCTGTCGCAAACCTGTGCTCTACCACGAGAGAGCACATCCTGCTCATGACCGGGTAGGATCGGGTTCCAATTGCTCTATCGCAAACCTGGGCTCTACCACATCCATAGCACCTGCTTTAATCAGCGACTCGATAGGTTCCAATTGCTCTATCGCAAACTTACGCTCTACCACTTCGTACGCGCATGATGCAACCGGCCTTTGTGCCATGTTCTAATTGCTCTATCGCAAACTTACGCTCTACCACTTCCCTCTTTTGTTGGCATACAGGGCTGCCATGTCGGGTTCCAATTGCTCTATCGCAAACTTACGCTCTACCACGACAGAGTTCACAAGCCTGGAGGCTCTTGACTGGGGGACACATGTTCCAATTGCTCTATCGCAAACCTGGGCTCTACCACGGAAATCTCAGACATATTTGATGAGGTTTTTGGTGTGTTCCAATTGCTCTATCGCAAACTTACGCTCTACCACTCCCACTCATCAAAGTCATCCTCTCAGCTTGATCCGGTTCCAATTGCTCTATCGCAAACTTACGCTCTACCACGTTGCAAATAGTGCTCTCTAGCTGGGTACTGGTTAAGTTCCAATTGCTCTATCGCAAACCTGGGCTCTACCACCATTGTCGTGGAAAGGAGGACCAGACGCGCATTAGAGTTCCAATTGCTCTATCGCAAACCTGGGCTCTACCACTTTCCCTTCGCGGAGCTCAAGAATGGTGTAGGAGAGTTCCAATTGCTCTATCGCAAACCTGGGCTCTACCACGACGTATGATCTCATCGAGTGTGATCGGGCTGATCTGGTTCCAATTGCTCTATCGCAAACCTGGGCTCTACCACAATAAGCAGGTACGTGCTTGATGCTGAAATGTGAGCCGGTTCCAATTGCTCTATCGCAAACCTGGGCTCTACCACTCCGTTTCCGGGCCTCCTCCAGCATAGCTGCGAGTAGTTCCAATTGCTCTATCGCAAACCTGGGCTCTACCACGTCTCCGACATGATAGCCTGCGCCCTCCCCGGTCAAGGTTCCAATTGCTCTATCGCAAACCTGGGCTCTACCACTAAAAATCATCAGCTCGTAAGAAGTCACTCACGAGGTTCCAATTGCTCTATCGCAAACCTGGGCTCTACCACAGAAGGAGGAATTGATTATGAGCTTTGATCCGACGTGTTCCAATTGCTCTATCGCAAACCTGGGCTCTACCACTTACAGACCGTGACAAGGATTGATTGTGTGATGTACGGTTCCAATTGCTCTATCGCAAACCTGGGCTCTACCACTCTTCGCCAATGGCCCATACTTCCCGCACAATCGCGTTCCAATTGCTCTATCGCAAACCTGGGCTCTACCACTCTTCGCCAATGGCCCATACTTCCCGCACAATCGCGTTCCAATTGCTCTATCGCAAACCTGGGCTCTACCACAGAAGGAGGAATCGATTATGAGCTTTGATCCGACGTGTTCCAATTGCTCTATCGCAAACCTGGGCTCTACCACCTTATCCAAACTAATGTTATGATTTTATTGCAGCGTTCCAATTGCTCTATCGCAAACCTGGGCTCTACCACCTCATGTACCAAGCAAGCGCCTGATATACCAATGATGTTCCAATTGCTCTATCGCAAACCTGGGCTCTACCACCTCTATTACTATTCTCCGATAATTTTTTAGCAGCGTTCCAATTGCTCTATCGCAAACCTGGGCTCTACCACGCAACAGATGAGGAATACGACCGCATCATGAACGCGAGTTCCAATTGCTCTATCGCAAACCTGGGCTCTACCACTCCCATAGCCCGCATATTATCGGCCTGATAGGTCGGGTTCCAATTGCTCTATCGCAAACCTGTGCTCTACCACACCGTGGTGAATAAAAATTGGTCACACTATAATCATGTTCCAATTGCTCTATCGCAAACCTGGGCTCTACCACATCATCAAAGGAAATGACCTGATTGTTTGTCCCGCTATGTTCCAATTGCTCTATCGCAAACCTGGGCTCTACCACCGCCCAAATCAAGAGGAGGTGCGGCGTGCCTAGACTGGTTCCAATTGCTCTATCGCAAACCTGTGCTCTACCACGTCGCATATGGCACTGCGCTTGCTTATCCAGATACAAGTTCCAATTGCTCTATCGCAAACCTGTGCTCTACCACAATATGCAATCATCATTCCAGCAACATCCCACTCGCACTAGTTCCAATTGCTCTATCGCAAACCTGGGCTCTACCACAATGACGCGACGATAGCAACGAATGTTGTCGGTACTAGTTCCAATTGCTCTATCGCAAACCTGTGCTCTACCACAATGGTGGGCCGATGTGGTGGGCAAGGCACGCGTAGTTCCAATTGCTCTATCGCAAACCTGTGCTCTACCACTCGATGGAAAATGGATTAATAGTTATGGAAAGTGAAGTTCCAATTGCTCTATCGCAAACCTGGGCTCTACCACATCATTTCCTTTACAATCATAAAGGTCTAATGAATTAAGTTCCAATTGCTCTATCGCAAACCTGTGCTCTACCACAGCCGAGCGTCTCTACTGCGGCACAGCGCACGTAGGAGTTCCAATTGCTCTATCGCAAACCTGTGCTCTACCACTATGCGTTCGCATTGCATGACATGCGCCATCAAGCAGTTCCAATTGCTCTATCGCAAACCTGTGCTCTACCACGTTACCCCAAACGCCGGTACAGCGGCAACTTATGCAGTAGTTCCAATTGCTCTATCGCAAACCTGTGCTCTACCACTTTGCTATCTCTTCCTCTTCATCCGTTGTATAATCGTTCCAATTGCTCTATCGCAAACCTGTGCTCTACCACCCAGTCCTCATCGCTCAGATCGTCGGGAGCCTCCAGGTTCCAATTGCTCTATCGCAAACCTGTGCTCTACCACGGTCTGAAACTTTGGACTGGTATCCATCGTTTCCGGTTCCAATTGCTCTATCGCAAACCTGTGCTCTACCACGATATGGATAATTGGTAGAACAGAACGTATTCGTGGAGTTCCAATTGCTCTATCGCAAACCTGTGCTCTACCACCGCCTTTTTTATCCAGTGCTGGCTCAGTTGCATCCTGTTCCAATTGCTCTATCGCAAACCTGTGCTCTACCACGGTGTAAGAATTCCTCGAAATCCAGGTTCTCGATCACGTTCCAATTGCTCTATCGCAAACCTGTGCTCTACCACTGGATCGCGATTGATTGGACGGGCACGGCTGGCATCTAGTTCCAATTGCTCTATCGCAAACCTGTGCTCTACCACAATCCAATGCACTTTTCCATCGTTTAATTTCCCAAGGTTCCAATTGCTCTATCGCAAACCTGTGCTCTACCACTGCGTCTCTAGGCTTAACACCTGAAGAGGATGATATTGAGTGTTCCAATTGCTCTATCGCAAACCTGTGCTCTACCACTCCAGGCAGCGTTCAACCAGGGTATTGTGCAAAAGTTCCAATTGCTCTATCGCAAACCTGTGCTCTACCACTGGATCGGAATGCAGATAGAAACTCCCGGTTGGTTTGAGGTTCCAATTGCTCTATCGCAAACCTGTGCTCTACCACGCCACGGTGGATTGAAATTCCGAAAGCCAAAGGCGATTGGTTCCAATTGCTCTATCGCAAACCTGTGCTCTACCACTTCGGATAGTATAGTGTCTCTCCATCCAAATATGATCCAGTTCCAATTGCTCTATCGCAAACCTGTGCTCTACCACTATGCCGCCCTCGAAGTGGTGCAACCGTACCTGGATGGTGTTCCAATTGCTCTATCGCAAACCTGTGCTCTACCACATAGTATTGATCCAACGACCCTAACAGATGAAGAACGTTCCAATTGCTCTATCGCAAACCTGTGCTCTACCACAACATCAGTGAAATCGATCCCTACGATACTCCAGATACAGTTCCAATTGCTCTATCGCAAACCTGTGCTCTACCACATTCCTCATCAGTCGAAGGGGCAAATACGATGATCCCACAGTTCCAATTGCTCTATCGCAAACCTGTGCTCTACCACCTTCCACTCCTCACGCAAATTCGAAAATTCATTGAGCAGTTCCAATTGCTCTATCGCAAACCTGTGCTCTACCACCTACCGTAAGCCCTGTGAGCAATGCCTAAAAAATGCATAGTTCCAATTGCTCTATCGCAAACCTGTGCTCTACCACCAACAATGAGTAGAATGACAAGCCCTATACCGATAAAGTTCCAATTGCTCTATCGCAAACCTGTGCTCTACCACTCGACCCGATCTGGGTCACACACCACGAAGAGGAGAAAGTTCCAATTGCTCTATCGCAAACCTGTGCTCTACCACCCAAATTGACTATTCAACTGCCCCGGAATGTAGTATCGTTCCAATTGCTCTATCGCAAACCTGTGCTCTACCACCCGTGAGGTTGTTGTAGAATACTGTTGCATGATTGGCTGGTTCCAATTGCTCTATCGCAAACCTGTGCTCTACCACCTTTGATGTCGAGACTCAACATGCACAGGATCGCCACGTTCCAATTGCTCTATCGCAAACCTGTGCTCTACCACCCATACACGATGAATATATCAGATATTTTAAATATAGTTCCAATTGCTCTATCGCAAACCTGTGCTCTACCACTGTGAGTGTGGTGCCATCGTTGAAGAAAAGATCGAGTTCCAATTGCTCTATCGCAAACCTGTGCTCTACCACTCATGGGACAAGCCGTCGGCATCTTGTATCACGCGAGTTCCAATTGCTCTATCGCAAACCTGTGCTCTACCACCGTAGAAATTCATCTCCGTCAAAGCTGTAAAAGACACTGTTCCAATTGCTCTATCGCAAACCTGTGCTCTACCACCTCATCAAGTCTGACCCTGATTGCATCAACAAAAAGGTTCCAATTGCTCTATCGCAAACCTGTGCTCTACCACCAACGCAACAGTGTTCTAGTGCCAAGTATAAGAAAAAGTTCCAATTGCTCTATCGCAAACCTGTGCTCTACCACCTACAGGTGTAGCCCTATGCATCACTTCAGACCTACGTTCCAATTGCTCTATCGCAAACCTGTGCTCTACCACTTCTACATTTATTTCCCAACTAATACGATTATTATGTGTTCCAATTGCTCTATCGCAAACCTGTGCTCTACCACCACGCCGATACCCCTTGACCATGCGGTCCTTATTTTCGTTCCAATTGCTCTATCGCAAACCTGTGCTCTACCACCGACGTATCATCTGTTAGGGGTACTAACACAGTAAGTGTTCCAATTGCTCTATCGCAAACCTGTGCTCTACCACCGCTTTTTATCTGGTTGGAAAAAAGGTACACATGGTGGTTCCAATTGCTCTATCGCAAACCTGTGCTCTACCACCACGGCCAACAGCACAACACAAACGCTCGTCGCTATTGTTCCAATTGCTCTATCGCAAACCTGTGCTCTACCACCCCCTCGCAAAATCCAACGGCAACCCAAGCGGCTTGAAGGTACCATTTGCGAGAGGCTACCACTCATATGCACTATAACACAGTATTTACCCCTCTGTCGAGTCTCTTTTCGACGATTTTGAGCTGAAAACAACGGGCGAGAGGCTCAGCTCAAGAGAGCCACAGCACAGCCTCTCGCCGTATGAAGTGATCTATATCAAGTAGGAGGTCTCTTCTATCGGTTCAGGAATACCGACCGTCTCTATTTTGTCCAGGCATGATTCACAGATCATATAGATCCTCACTCTATCTTTTTGTGCATCAATATGCGTATCTAGCTTTGCATGCAAAAGGAGGAGTTCCTTCTTCGTCAGAAAACATTCGAACAGAGAGAACTCGGTCCAGGTACCAAATCCCTTTAAGACTTTATGCACCTGAGTACGCCTTTTATCATCGGCAATGTCATAGGCAACAACATACAAAGAGCTCTGCCTGATTCCCTTTCCCCTTTTCATCATATGCTCATGCATCAGCGAGCCAGAAAAGATGTATAGCTATCTATCTCACCAATGAGATGTTTTCCTAGCAAACGAGCTTGCAACTCCAGACATCTGCGATACGTTACCGCGTACTCAAATTGAGGATGTTTTATGGTTTCCTGCATGCGATCCTCAAATTTCTGTAAAAAGAGACGCTTTGTCACCTCGGTCATGTGATACGCATTCAAATCGCTGATAAAGCCCTTTGGTTCGAGTTGATGATTATTAAGCAGGCTGAGCACCACCGAATCAACAATCAAAGAACGAAACTCTTCCATGAGATCAAGTGCCAATGCAGGTTTTCCATAACGCGAAGCATGCAAATAGCCAATATAGGGATCAAGGCCCACTGCCGCTAAAGCGCTGGCTACTTGAGAGCTTAAAATAACATAGCCATAGCTTAGCATGGCATTCACCGGATCTGTTGGCGGACGGCGCATTCGTTTTGTAAAACCATGGTCCCAGTCGCATTTGATCAACTTCTCAAAAACACGAAAGTATGCAGCACTTCCTGCACCTTCACACCCCAGCAGTGATCCCAACCCATTCATTCGACCATTGACAATTTCATCGGGCTCCATCTCCACTGGCGGATCACTGCCCTCATTGTCTTTTTCATGAGCAACACCTGGTGGCATGGTGTGTTGTGATGCTTCGATACACCGTTTGATGCTCTCTATCTGCTCACTCATCTCTGTATCCTTGTGCGTCCGTTGATAACGCATCAGGATCGTTCTCATATTTCGTAATTTTCCCTGGACAAATCGCTGCGCAAGAGCATGTCGGCTCCTGATATCCCGATACGCCTCATGTTGAGCGATACGAAGCAGGCTATTCTTTGTGAATGCCGGGCTCAGCTGTCCGAGATAGCGGCCATGCTGTGTCAGATAGGTTACCTGCACCTTTGCATCGAGCAAACAGGCCAGAGCTGGCGTCGAGATTGTAATCTCCCCCAGAACCATCACTTCCTCGATTTTCATGAGAGGGACCGTCATTTTGCGTTCACGTTTCTTTTTCCCCTCTGCTTCCTCACCTGGTTCTGGGATATGAACGATGAGACACTCCCCTTCTTTTCCTACCCATGCTCGTTGCTCAATCAAATAGAGAACAGACATGCTATTCATCTCCCCTCTCGCTACTTTGTAGTTTTCGGACCTCTCGTGGTAAACAGATTGGCTCTAATGAACAATCGCGACACTTACGCCAATTGGCAATTGGTTCAGGTGGACGCTGCAATGCGGCAACCTGCCGCGCTTCGTCAAGCATAGCAAGCGTTTGAGTACGCAGTGCACCATCAATCATGACCTCATCCCTGCGTGCAGACCCTACATAAAAGATATAGCCATGGCTCACGCTGCCAATTGGCACATCCAGTGCCTCTTCCAGGGCAAGTGCCTGAGCACACAATTGTGTATGATCAGAAATCCATTTCCCCATCTTGCCCTTCTTATACTCGACTGGATAGAGCTTCTGCTGTCTGGCCGCAACGAGCAGATCGGGCGCACCACTTTCCAATTCTAGAATGTCACAGTAACCTAGAACGCCTATCCTGGGTGCACAAAGATAGAAGTGACGAATTTGTATTTTTTCATCGCGACTACTCCTCCCCCAGGTATCAACTCGCTCGTGAAGGTACTGTCCCTCCAGCACATGTTCATTCACGACCATTTCGCCGAGCGTAAATTCATAGTAAAACCGACGCGGACAGTACGCATATGCGTTGAGATAGGACATGGGTATATACAATTGCAGATCTTGTTCACTCATATTGCCTTCCTTGTGTAAAATTCACGGAATTACCCTTATTCATTGACAAATTGATCTCTCTCTACTACGATGGTATTCAAAAGTAAAATAGAGAAACAGAGGATTTTTGGAATGAAGCGCAACAAATCGACATCTGCGAAACGTGCTATGCGCAGGCGTTTTGCCCTGCTTGCCCTCTTACATCGACGCCCTCACCGCTACAATGAAATCATCTCTGCACTAGATACACAACAGCTTTTCGTCTACGATCACGCGAGCGATGCGCAAGATATTGCTCGCCAACAACAATATCAATTTCGCTATGATCTTCGTGCACTCCGACTCCTCGATTTCAGCATTACCTTTGATAAAAAAAATCAGTACTATACCTGGCACAACTCTCCCTTTGGTCTTTCGCTAGAAGAGAGCTACCTCAAAACATTTGCAATTCTCCTCGAAACCTTCACAACATCTTCATTTCTCCATGCAGATACTATTCGGGCCTTTCTGGCATCACTTGCCCAACAACTTCCCGACGAGCAGCAAAAGGCGCTTCACCAGATACATCCCCCTTTCAAAATTGAATTAAGTGAAACAGCTGATTACAAAATGGCCGATCCACTTACTATTCACCGCATTGAGGTTGCCATTCAGCAGCGTCGTCAGCTCAATTTTCGGTATCAATCTCCTCGTCATGAAAAGATCTACATCCACACCATCGAGCCCGATGCTCTCATCCTCAAAGATGGCCACGTGTATATCCACGGTTGGCATGTCTACCAAAACAATGAATGCAAGTTTCGCCTCGACTACGTTATTGCTGGTAGTGCCGAGGTACAAAGTAAGCAGATTGCCTCCACTCATCCTCCACGCCCCCCATATGTGGTGAGCTATCGGCTCAGTCCTCTTATTGCACGCCACAGTGTCAGCCAACATTTTCCAGAGCAGCACATTGAAAAACATGATGATGGCTCCGCCACGGTGATCGCGAATGTTACGGATTTATTTGAAGCACGTCGCATTCTGCTGGGCTATGGTGAGAATTGTACTGTCCTTGGTCCACCCGAACTGCTTGCTCAGATGCGAAGCGTTGCTCATCACTACACCATCTATCTTACAGGAGAGGAGTGAGTGCAAATGCACTCACTCCTCTCTGTTACACTCTCATCAGTACCCAAAACCATCTCATAAAAGCAAAAAACAATTGCAAAGAAAGGTTCAGCATGCACATTCGTTTACACCCAGTCTATTCACTGCTGGCAGAGCCAGAGACCATTCCAGATGAGGTTGCAACCCTTCTGCCACCCGACATGCAACTCTCACGTCATCAGCTTGAGACCTACACAACACTGACCCAAAAAACACATCCAGTTGCCATCAATACAGCCATGACAGGCGACGGGAAAAGCCTCGCGATGTATCTTCCAACACTTCTTCATGCTCGTAGACATGCCTTTGCTCTTTACCCAACAATCGAACTATCGCGTGACCAGCAGAAGCAATTTGGCAACTATGCCTCTCTTTTTCAGAGGACAATCAACTGTGACGCCCTCTGGGGAGCACGTTTAGGAGCGTTGGCACGAGAACGGTCCGCGAAGCGCAGAGGCGAGATTTTAAAAGAGCGCTTTACGAATTGTCAGGTAATCTTGACGAATCCCGACATCTTTCATCTGGTGATGAATTATCGCTATGGCTCAGGCATCTACTCCGATCAAGAGCTGCCCTATACATTGGCAACCAACTTTGATTACTGTCTCTCTGATGAGTTTCATATCTTCTCTCTTCCGCAGATTGTCTCGACCATCACGGCCATGCTCTTTTTTTCTGGAGTCTGCTCCCGATGAAGCGCCTCTTTTTTTGTTTTCCTCTGCGACGCCAGATCCGCTTTTCCTACGCATGATGGATCGGGCCGATATTCGCTATCATCCCATCCCTGGCACCTATAGCACAAACGATGGTAGCAACTACAGGCAGGTGTTACATCCATCTGAACTGACGCTGCACAAACGTGAAGAACAGGAGAATGCCGAGGAATGGCTGCAAAAAAACCTGCATATTATCATTGATCATTGGCGTTGTGCTACAAAAAAGCCAAAGGGAGCAATCATCCTCAATAGTGTGGTGGCGGCCCGCCGTGTCACAAAGATGCTCAAAGACAAACTCCAATCGTATGACATTCACGTTGAGGAGGTCACCGGGCTTATCGATGATGAGCGCAGGCGCATAGCCATGGAACAAGCAGACCTCATTGTGGGCACCTCCACCATTGATGTGGGGATAGACTTTCATATTAGCCTGCTTCTCTTTGAGACACTCGATGCGGGCAATTTCCTGCAACGCCTGGGACGACTTGGGCGCGTCCGTATGAAAGAGCAGGCATTTGACCGCTATGAGGCCCATGCCTTGATCTCCCAGCGCACCCCCTGGATCTATGATCGCTTTGTACAAAGCTTTCAGGCGCAAGGCATACACGACGGGGATACGATTGATCGTCCAGAGACCTTACGAAGTATTGTGACTGACCCCGATGTCTTTCCTCACGTAACACATTTTCTGCCTTATGCCAAACGCTGGGGCATTCTCCAGGCGGCTCATGTCATAGAGACGCTCCGGGGAAGGAAGCGAGAAGGAGGTTTTCAGTCGCTTGTCGAAGCACTCCAGAAACGGTACGAAGCAGTATTCCAGGTGAAAGATTTTGGACGCGCAATTGGGCGCTATAAACATCTGGCGGGGAAAAAGAACTCACCACAAGAGACACAACAATGCCAGGCAATCCTTGACGAGGTGCTTTCCTTTCGTGGTACTTCCCCTCTTCAGGCTGCCGTTTGGGATAGTACCATCGATCCAGCAACCTTCATTGGATACGACATCCTCCCATTAGTACAAAACACCCGTTATAGTGTAATCGATGAACAAACATATAAAACAGAACTATATCACCTTCCTCCATCAACACAAGAGAGTGCGCTTGAAGACATGCACTATGCCTTAAAGGATAAAGCGAACCAAGCACTTATCCTCCACATCACTGATTTTGTGCAGGATCGTGAGTCCCTGCTCCTTGGTTGGGAACGCGTCAACCTGAGCGAGTGGACACGTCAACGTCAGGTCGTTGCCCTCAAAGGCTGCATCGTTCAGGCTCCGCGCCTTTCGCAAGATATTGACCTGCTCAACAGTTTTTTATGTCGTCAGTGGCTCGTTTGCTATTTCACTAGACAAGAAAAGGCAGACATCTGCCGTCAGCTCAGATTGCCAGCATACTTTCCGCTCTATCAGGTCGAACAATCTGGCAAGACTTACACGGTCGCCTTTGGCAAAACGGCGCTGCTACTGGAGGCCGAGTTGCTGCGCTTTCGAGGCAAAGACGAAGAGAACGAGGCTATTTTCTGCTAGAAGGATATTCCCATGCTCATACAAGAATTGTTTCGACGCGCTACCGCACAACGTCATCATGTGACGCAAGAAATGGCGACAGTCCTTGCACCTGCTATTCTACGAGAATTGGCCGCTATTCCAGCTCTGGGCGGTTCAGGGCAACCAGCAGGCATTGCCGATCCTGCACTGCGAGAGCTTTTAGAGCTCTTACCCGCTTTTTCCGAAAAGGATTTATTCACCTTTAGCAAGACTGGTTTTGATCAGAGCTTATCAACTCATTTGATCAACGGCCTATTTGCAGGTAGCAGGCTGGCCGAGCGACTTCCAGCAGCAAAAGCACTGGACGACCTTGAGCTGAAGATCTGGGCTCTTGGGTATGCTGTTCATGACTACACGAAAGCATTTGGACGCAAGGTGGCAGCAGGGCAATTATCTCACATTCGTGAACTTGTCTTACGATTAGGCATGCTCCTTGATTTCTCGGCTTTTCTGCCTGATTGGCGCACCTACCTCGATGACATCGTCTTTCTTGCCCAGAATACGCAAACGGTTCAAGGCGCAAATCTCAATACGAGGGATTATACCAGTCACATCGACAAACGACAGCGAGAAACCATGCGTCTACTCAGTTCCGTAACCGACCTGCTTGTTCATATCACTGCCCCATCAGATGTTCTGCATCGTGATGCACGTGGAAAGGATCTAGCCTATAACATCCGCCAGAAGACGGAGGCACTCTTTGGCTATGATCTTACACCCCGTTTTGCATACCATAAGCTTCTAGAAGTACGGGGACTCCTGAGCAATTTCATCAACAATGCAGTGATTGAAGAACTGCGGGCCCAGAGATATGAGGACTTCCTCTTCTTTCCCGAAGGGACTATCTATCTTGCTCCTCGCACGCTGCACGCCCAGATCGATGGAGAACACATTCGGAAGAAAATATGGAAACGCATTACAGCAATCTTAACCGGCAGCGCCTCCTCTGCGGAGGGAGACGAGGATGAAGATGAGGAAGAGCGTGAAGAGGGTGAGGGCGGATTACGTATGCGACGCACAAAAGATTACATGAAGGTTCCGCCCATCCTCTATGAGCTACTTGATCATGAGTCATTTATCGAGGTAGGGCAACAAACTGCGCTGGCTATACGCAATTGCAAGACAGCCGCACGACTAGGAGCCGAACAAGCCGATGAGCAGGGGCTTGACTTTAAAAAGCTGAGCCTCAAAGAAAGAGACATCCAGTATAGCGCTCTCGGTCAGGCGTGGGCAACAGAACACGGGCTCCCAGTCGATGTGCGTGTTGACCAACTCGCTGAATTCCCTCATTTTTCTGCGGCATCGTTTCTTTGCCAAAGTGTTTCCCAGGCTACCTGATGTGACGGATCTGCTGCTTCACACCCTTGGGATACACGAGGAGATCACCTCACAACGCGCCGACCATCAACGATCTGGCGGCACGCCAACAGGCTGGTTTTTTGCGGCAGCATGGTATATGAAACGCCACCCTGAACTTGATCCACACGATCTCCAAAGGGTCATGGATACCCTGCGCACAACCGCGCTCGGTGCGATCACTGCCAGCGGTCTTGGGGCACACAAAGAAAGCGCGACGGTCAGTATCTTCAATGCCTATATGCAGCGCATTATCGAGATTGATGGCTCACTGATTGATTCAGGTGAGACACCCATTGAGGAACGCTTCAACGAAGAGTTGCAACGCTACCTACAAAGTAAAGAGAAACATAAAGTGGTCTGCTCACTGTGTGCCAGTCCATATGATGCGCAAGAGCAAGACGCAAGTGTTGTTCTCTTTAAGCCTCAGCAATATAGCAACAAAGCACCACTTGATCATTCACAACTCTGTACGCGGTATCTGTCCCATTTGTGCACTGGAGATGATGTTGCGACAGGTTCAGCAAGGGCTCCTGCCGGGAAAAGCCCAGGATCAACATGTCTCCTATCTCTATCTCTATCCAACCTATTTCTTCACAACCGAAACTGCCGAAGTCGTGAGGTTGTTTGCAAACAGACTCCAGCATCTCAATCTCGCACGCTTGATCTTTTCGCATCTGGAAAAGACCGACTTTCATGCACGTGACCTACTCACGTATGAAGGTTTCATGATTGATGAGGAAGAGGCCCCAGTATCTCCAAAAAGGCACCAGCAGCGTCGCTATTCCGAGGAGGATCTCGCGGCTCTCTTCTTTCTCCCTTTCCGACCGGTAGGGAAAAAACCGACGGAGACAGATACCTGGATTGCACCCACTTTTTTTGCTCTCGCTCTGCCTCTTCTGCTGGGAGTCAAATGTGTCGCAACCACATCATTTGCATTGTTGTACAACAGCGCAGGCGATTTTCAAGAAACGGTGCGTCTCGATGGAGCACACCCCTTTACCAAATATATCCTGGCAAAAGATTGTCTGCGCTTAAATGAGCTACCCCAACGCATTGAACGGCTCTTACGCGTCTATAGCCTGCATCTCGATGTGTATGCAGACAGCGAGAATTATCATTGGGGACAACTCACCAACGTTGCCAAGGATCTGGTCACCGATCCACTCTGCGTGTTTCAGTACTACGACCGTTCCAAACGACGCGATGAAGATCGACAGCCCAAAGGGAAAGGCAAACAACAGCTTCTTCCCACACCGGTCAGCAAGGGCATCTCCCCTTTAGAGAGACAACGCTATATGGGCATTTATTCTGCAATAGGAGGAACCAAACAGATGGGTTTTATTGGCACACTTGTCGAAGCGTACGCACAATTCTACCGTGCAAAAAGCCTCGATTCAGCATACGCAGTCCTACGGCCACTGAGCACCGCCATTGATGTGGTCGTTGAAAGTGACACACGAACGGATGATGAGGACCTCAAACTACTGATAGCAGGTGCACTCAACGATGACCAGGAACGAGTACGCTCTGATCAAGCAGAAGGATTCGATCCCATCATTACAAAAAAAGAAACTCGGTGATTATGGCACCCGCCTGACTCTCTCGCGGCAAAAAATTGAGGAGTTTGCAGGTCTCTTCCTGGCTCTCTGTTTTGCTCAGTATTGCGACAGCGACCGCGCAGTATTACGAGAGCGCACCAACCGACTCCGCTCAGCCGCACGCTTCTACTATCTTACCCATTACAGTTTCCAGGCGGCTCATGCAGCTCCTCCCGTTGTTCCCATACCTAACAAATAAGGAGAAAAAGATATGTCATTCCTTGCTACGTTACGTCAACAAGATACCTTGTTTTTGCCAATGATCCCACAAAAGCCTCAGGGGCGTTATGTCCATTTTGTAGTGTTACGGGAAACAGAATCATTTCCCCTCTTTCAGACGGATGGTAGTCTCAATATCATTCGTGTACGAGCCGGAAGAAAGCCAGAGCAAAACGCAACGATCTCACGGCTCGTGTTGTTTAAACGAAAACAGGCTTCACCAGAGCGGCTCACAGGACGCGAACTATTGCGTGCCCATGGCATTATCACTGACACAGAAAATCAGCCCACCACCTGCGTGTACAACAGCAAAAACTTTTGCAAGCGCTGCCCCGACTGTATTCTTTACGGTTATGCCATTGGCAGTGAAGGTGCGGAGAAATCCAAGGTCTATGTTGACTCCGCCTTCTCCATCAGTGCCTATGAGCACTCTCATAAAGCCTTCTCCTTCAATGCCCTTCATGAGCATGGCACGATGACCGATAAGGGAGAGACGCGCTCAAGCTTTGGTGAGCAGGATCATATTGTGCCACAAACCTTTTTCCCCAGTATTGTGATGGTGCGCGACCCTACCTACGAAGGATTTCTCTATATCCTGGGCAATGTGTTACGCAATGACCACTATGGTGCACAAGAAACACGAACCGGGAAGGTCTATAACCACCTGCTGGCAATGGTATGGACCAATGGAGAAATCTTTAGCAATTTGCGCTTCTCCCAGGTCATCTATGATCTACTCAAAGAGCGTGGACACTTTCGTGAGCATGAGCCACTTGATCCCTTCGATGTACAAGCGGCAGCAGTGCAGGCATACAAAGACCTTATGAATGAGGAACCCGTCATACGACTGGCGGAATTTGTTCATCCTGAGATAGATGCCGCACGCCGCGAGGTCGTCGAGATCTACACAAGCGCAGATCGTACAAAAGAGATGCTCACCGCGTTAACGGCCTCAGCCCAAACGTATGCGAACACCTATGGCGCAAACGCAAAAAGAAAGTAAGGAAGCAGCAATGAATCTGTTCCAGTGCAAACTGACCTTGCATGACACACTCTACTTTGCCACACGTGAGATGGGATCGCTCTTTGAAACAGAGCGATACATCCACAATTACGCCCTGGCATATGCTCTATTCAGCAATACACTCCTTGCCACACCATCCTTTTGCAACACCCATCGACCCTCGTATGCCGATGACCTGGACGTGCTAAACCAGGAGCATATTTACATCACCCCCGCTCAGCCCATCGTCTGGGATTACATCCTGGTCACCTGGAAAATCGGGCAGACGACCTATTATCGAAAATCCGAAAAGTTTGGCGAGAGCAAACGAAACTACCCAGCAAATATTGGGCGAGCAAAGGAGTTGGCCCCCGAAAGTATCTTCCGCTTCTATGTGCTCAGTCAAAGAGAGCTTCCGTTCCCTCACTGGATCAGGTTGGGGAAATGGATGAGTAAAGCACACGTGGAGATTACCAAAATAGAAGTGGCGGAAGGAAGCAAGCGACAGGGGAACTTCACCGCTGTGTGTGCGCTCAATCCGCTCGATGTGGTCAAAAAAACGCTACAAACATTCGATATTATCTCAATGCCTCCTTCAAGCCTGGTAACTAATGCCAGGCTCGAAGGCAGCTACTATGAGATTGATGGAAGTGCACGAGGTATTCCAGCTGATATGCACTTTACTATTCCCAGATAAGGTGCATTGGAAGCATCGGTATGGCGAGCATTCTCTGCCATCCCAAGCGATCATCGGCGAATTGCTCATTTTCTGGCCGTGTTCACTCAGTGATCAGAAGAGCAATTCGCCAACGGCACCAATGTGGATGCTACAGACAGAGAAAATACAATTGAAACATCGAGCAATAAAAATATGAAAATAAAGGGAAAGAGATGAACAACGTCCTATATTCACTGGTGGTAGAACTGGCCGCAACCTCTCATAGCATCATTGCGAAAACAACTGGACATCAGGCCCATGCCCTCTTTCTTCATCTCATTCATCAGATCGATCCGGCACTCGCCGCACGACTCCACGATGAGCCAAATTATCGACCATTTACCATCTCGCCTCTTTATACAATAACAAAGCAAGACAAAGAGGAGGAAGAGC
Organism: uncultured Chloroflexia bacterium; assembly: GCA_963850365.1. Lineage (GTDB taxonomy): Bacteria > Chloroflexota > Ktedonobacteria > Ktedonobacterales > Ktedonobacteraceae > Dictyobacter. Next base: position 102,397 of record CAWKKX010000071.1, on the reverse strand, counting down.
TGCGACTCCGTGGAGGCCAAAAGTGTCAACTGCGAATTACATTGCTTGATGGAAATGATCTCTGGCACGGCCTGATGCAACACTTTCTAGAAAATCCAAACGTGATCCTCCACATCGGGCAAGCTTCTTTCACCCTTCTGCGAGTCTACTCGGCCCCAGCTATCCATGTCGCTGGCAGGTCATCGACGACGAACTGGCACACGCTTGCATCAACAAAGGTACGCACGTCCATCACACTTCACTTTGTCAGTCCAACCGCCTTTAGCCTGGGAGATCGCCACTTTGCGCTTTTTCCTGAACCAGGCTATGTCTGGGATAGTCTCATGAGAAGTTGGAATAGATATGCTCCAGAGGTATTACAGGTAGAGAAAGAAACAATGCGAGCTTTTGTGGCTCAACACATCAGCATCCAGGACTATCGACTTCAGACAGAGACACTCCATTTTCCCAAATACCGACAAAAAGGCTTTGTTGGCTCCTGCACCTACGCTATCAAAACACAGGATGCCTCAGCCACACAAGCAACTGCATTAGCAGAGTTCGCACACTATTGTGGAATAGGGTACAAGACGACGATGGGCATGGGACAGGTCAGTGTTGAACAGGGAAGGGACCCACATGATAGTGAGTTTGCCGCGAGAGGCTCAGATGTGGAGGTGCTGAGCTGAGCCTCTCGCGTGTCTATTCAAGCTCAATGATCCCAAATAGATGTGTAAAAGGAGGAGTCTACCTTGTTTTATCGCCCATTTTTTAGAGCCTCTCGCAACCACACCCCTACAACGGCTTCAAGCCATGTGTTATACTGCGAGGGGTGGAGAGACTGCGATTTGCGACTGAGCAATTGTAACCTCTGTGTCGATGGAGAGATCTGGTTATTGCTCGCCACCGTGGAGAGACTGCGATTTGCGACTGAGCAATTGTAACTAGCCGTATTTGGAGCGTACGTAAACGGTGATGTGGTGTGGAGAGACTGCGATTTGCGACTGAGCAATTGTAACCGATAGTTGGGAAGTCGTGCTTGGCTCATGATTGTCGTGGAGAGACTGCGATTTGCGACTGAGCAATTGTAACCGTGCTATAAAGCCGTGCAACGTGAGATGCAGCGTGTCGTGGAGAGACTGCGATTTGCGACTGAGCAATTGTAACCTCCAGAATCCTGTACTGATTCTGGAGACCATATCCAGTGGAGAGACTGCGATTTGCGACTGAGCAATTGTAACTTTCAGAGTGCTCTTTCTGATCCTGCCCCGTTCTCTATGGTGGAGAGACTGCGATTTGCGACTGAGCAATTGTAACCTAAAAAGCATGAAAGAAGTACGTCATACAACGGCGTGGAGAGACTGCGATTTGCGACTGAGCAATTGTAACATACAGGTTTTCAGCGTGCTAACGATGATATCAGCGTGGAGAGACTGCGATTTGCGACTGAGCAATTGTAACTCAATCAACACCGCCATTAGTTATTATTGTGATGTGTTTGTGGAGAGACTGCGATTTGCGACTGAGCAATTGTAACTCAACCTTCAGGCGGTCATTGATCGAAACGTAGCAAAAGTGGAGAGACTGCGATTTGCGACTGAGCAATTGTAACTCTAGTAAGTGAGGATAGTTGATAGATAGGTATGCTTCGTGGAGAGACTGCGATTTGCGACTGAGCAATTGTAACATACTCTGTGTAACCAGCCATGTTGTGTACTCCTAAGTGGAGAGACTGCGATTTGCGACTGAGCAATTGTAACCCTCCATCCCTACTGTTAGTACCTTACTACTTTTTCCGTGGAGAGACTGCGATTTGCGACTGAGCAATTGTAACCAAGCTCATCTCGATACTGACCAATGGCCTCGTAACGTGGAGAGACTGCGATTTGCGACTGAGCAATTGTAACCAATACTAATCAAGTCTACCCGTATGCCAGATAATGTGGAGAGACTGCGATTTGCGACTGAGCAATTGTAACTTTCGGAAGTAAAGGATGGAAGATTGTTATTCATCTGGTGGAGAGACTGCGATTTGCGACTGAGCAATTGTAACTCCCGTCTAGAGTGCTTTGGACGTATGCTGTATGTATTGTGGAGAGACTGCGATTTGCGACTGAGCAATTGTAACTTTCCGTAGGATCTCCAATCCATTTTTCAGCTGCAACGTGGAGAGACTGCGATTTGCGACTGAGCAATTGTAACTACACAATAGAAGAATTATTCAGAAGATTGCCCATCTCAGTGGAGAGACTGCGATTTGCGACTGAGCAATTGTAACCATCGCTTGCCATGCGGCCACTCAATGAGCGACATGTGGAGAGACTGCGATTTGCGACTGAGCAATTGTAACTCGTCTAGCTGTGACCAGGCAAGAACTTGAGACAACGTGGAGAGACTGCGATTTGCGACTGAGCAATTGTAACTTTCAGAGGATAATGGAGCATGGGCAAATGGAGCAGTGGAGAGACTGCGATTTGCGACTGAGCAATTGTAACTAGGAAGCGCAACATTAGGCCAATGGCAAGAGTGGAGTGGAGAGACTGCGATTTGCGACTGAGCAATTGTAACTAATTCTAAATTAGTGCCTGCACATCGAAGGTGTTGAGTGGAGAGACTGCGATTTGCGACTGAGCAATTGTAACTCTCCTGTTCGCCAATACCACGCAAGATATGCGCAACGTGGAGAGACTGCGATTTGCGACTGAGCAATTGTAACCCCCATTCTTCAGCACATCACAAACAGCCCCCACGCTTGTGGAGAGACTGCGATTTGCGACTGAGCAATTGTAACAAGCACCACTACGGGATAACAACGTAGCCGCAAGGGTCGTGGAGAGACTGCGATTTGCGACTGAGCAATTGTAACTACCCCAATACGTTTGGCGATAAACATAGCCGATGTGGAGAGACTGCGATTTGCGACTGAGCAATTGTAACCTCCCCGGCCCAGCGGTAGCGTTGCCCATATTGCCGTGGAGAGACTGCGATTTGCGACTGAGCAATTGTAACGACCTCGATATAACTTATTACGTAGAGGATCGCAGCGTGGAGAGACTGCGATTTGCGACTGAGCAATTGTAACTGTAGCAGGCTCTTACCAGATCGCCGCCCGTCAACTGTTGTGGAGAGACTGCGATTTGCGACTGAGCAATTGTAACCCATGACTTATCAGTCCATTCGATTGATGTGTTATTGTGGAGAGACTGCGATTTGCGACTGAGCAATTGTAACCCTCTCGTATAGCTTCACTTCCTCATTGTATTTCACCGTGTGGAGAGACTGCGATTTGCGACTGAGCAATTGTAACCTCCCTGAGTTCCAATGCTGCCCAAGGTTGTACAGCGTGGAGAGACTGCGATTTGCGACTGAGCAATTGTAACCCACGCCAACGATAACATTGCCTTTGTCCTTGCACTGTGGAGAGACTGCGATTTGCGACTGAGCAATTGTAACAGGGCAATTTACAGTATTGGCATGATCTTCTGCCCTGTGGAGAGACTGCGATTTGCGACTGAGCAATTGTAACACAGTCCAAGCCTCGCGGCTGGACGAAGCAATTGAGGTGGAGAGACTGCGATTTGCGACTGAGCAATTGTAACAGTAATGTAGGTTGACCAGTATGCTCTGGCGTCCTTGCGTGGAGAGACTGCGATTTGCGACTGAGCAATTGTAACTTGCTTCAGCGTAATGGGGGCAGGCTTCCTCTGAGGTGGAGAGACTGCGATTTGCGACTGAGCAATTGTAACCCTGGAAACTGACAGCGGCGTACCACGTTCGCCACGTGGAGAGACTGCGATTTGCGACTGAGCAATTGTAACTTGCTTCAGCGTAATGGGGGCAGGCTTCCTCTGAGGTGGAGAGACTGCGATTTGCGACTGAGCAATTGTAACCCTGGAAACTGACAGCGGCGTACCACGTTCGCCACGTGGAGAGACTGCGATTTGCGACTGAGCAATTGTAACTTGCTTCAGCGTAATGGGGGCAGGCTTCCTCTGAGGTGGAGAGACTGCGATTTGCGACTGAGCAATTGTAACCCTGGAAACTGACAGCGGCGTACCACGTTCGCCACGTGGAGAGACTGCGATTTGCGACTGAGCAATTGTAACAGTGGGCAAAGCAGCAGGGCATCGAGGGACTAGAGACGTGGAGAGACTGCGATTTGCGACTGAGCAATTGTAACCCTTCCTTCGATGCGGCCTATGCTGGCAACTATGACGTGGAGAGACTGCGATTTGCGACTGAGCAATTGTAACTCCCTTTACTGGCCCAATGTTGCGCTCAGTAGGAGTGGAGAGACTGCGATTTGCGACTGAGCAATTGTAACATCTCATCTCAGATCCAACGCAATCTGAACTGGAGGTGGAGAGACTGCGATTTGCGACTGAGCAATTGTAACTTTTCTCGACCTGGCGGCGTGTTGTGCTCGTTGTAAAGTGGAGAGACTGCGATTTGCGACTGAGCAATTGTAACTCGTCTGGGTCGTTTTGCAGCTCTATGGACTGCTGCGTGGAGAGACTGCGATTTGCGACTGAGCAATTGTAACCCGTCAATTAGTTCATTCCGTCGTCGTGTGGATGAAGGTGGAGAGACTGCGATTTGCGACTGAGCAATTGTAACCCGTCAATTAGTTCATTCCGTCGTCGTGTGGATGAAGGTGGAGAGACTGCGATTTGCGACTGAGCAATTGTAACATCAGAACGCGACGAGACCATAAGCACCTGAATATCGTGGAGAGACTGCGATTTGCGACTGAGCAATTGTAACGCTTCGCTGTTGACTTTGACATCAAAACTGCCATCGTGGAGAGACTGCGATTTGCGACTGAGCAATTGTAACCCGAATTGAGTGTAATTATCACACTGACCAGTGACGTGGAGAGACTGCGATTTGCGACTGAGCAATTGTAACCCTCATCACTCCATTGCCCCAGTGTCCAAATGGCAATGTAGAGAGACTGCGCTTTGCGACTGAGCAATTGTAACAGCGTGTCATTCTCGATACTTACGCCCATCCAGACATTGTGGAGAGACTGCGATTTGCGACTGAGCAATTGTAACCGTCACATCCGATTTCTGTCTATGGCAAGAGCGCTCAGCGTGGAGAGACTGCGATTTGCGACTGAGCAATTGTAACACGACCCTGACCTGGAGCAGCGTGGAGATCGCCGGCGTGGAGAGACTGCGATTTGCGACTGAGCAATTGTAACACGACCCTGACCTGGAGCAGCGTGGAGATCGCCGGCGTGGAGAGACTGCGATTTGCGACTGAGCAATTGTAACAGGCTACCTGGCGGGAGTCCGCGCTTTTCCAACAGTGGAGAGACTGCGATTTGCGACTGAGCAATTGTAACTTACATCTTTCACTGCACCTGTCATGCTCATAGTCCGTGGAGAGACTGCGCTTTGCGACTGAGCAATTGTAACCCCCTTTGCTGGCTAGAAGCCCCGTTATATTGCGGGGTGGAGAGACTGCGATTTGCGACTGAGCAATTGTAACATCATTGAGGCTGATACATCAGGCGCAGATGAAGCGTGGAGAGACTGCGATTTGCGACTGAGCAATTGTAACTCCTAAATTGTCGAGGGTGCCTACTGGTATCTTGCGCGTGGAGAGACTGCGATTTGCGACTGAGCAATTGTAACCAGAACCAGGAGGCCGCACGATGAGCAGCAGAAACAATGTGGAGAGACTGCGATTTGCGACTGAGCAATTGTAACAATGTGACCAAGATCTGGCAGTCACAGCCGACGACGTGGAGAGACTGCGATTTGCGACTGAGCAATTGTAACAACGTAGAACCCTCACAACGGAGCCACGCCCTGGAGTGGAGAGACTGCGCTTTGCGACTGAGCAATTGTAACCTGCATATCGTAGATGGTATATGCACATGCATATGGATGTGGAGAGACTGCGATTTGCGACTGAGCAATTGTAACCAAGGCATTACACGTCATCATGGCGCTGGCACAAGTCATCGTGGAGAGACTGCGCTTTGCGACTGAGCAATTGTAACACCATTTTGATAGATCAGTAAATAATACGCGTATAGTGGAGAGACTGCGCTTTGCGACTGAGCAATTGTAACCCGCCTCAGTCAAGGATACTGGACAGTACTGTTCGGAGGTGGAGAGACTGCGCTTTGCGACTGAGCAATTGTAACACGTACTGTTTGATTACTCCATTCTTCATCAGGTGTGGAGAGACTGCGCTTTGCGACTGAGCAATTGTAACTGCTGAGATTTATCACCGACAGGGTTGGCAACATAGCGTGGAGAGACTGCGATTTGCGACTGAGCTATTGTAACTCGCCTGGCTCATCGCCGGGGCTGAAAGTGGACATGTGGAGAGACTGCGCTTTGCGACTGAGCAATTGTAACGTGTGCTGCTGTCGTCAACTTCTAAGAGATTTATTGTGGAGAGACTGCGATTTGCGACTGAGCTATTGTAACGCGATTGATTATCAGTGTTATGGAATTGAGCAACGTGGAGAGACTGCGCTTTGCGACTGAGCTATTGTAACCCCCTGAAATCATTCCCCTAACCACGACCGTATAGATTGTGGAGAGACTGCGCTTTGCGACTGAGCAATTGTAACATGTGCAGAGGTCGTGAAGTACGAATAAACAGACGGGGAAGTGGAGAGACTGCGCTTTGCGGCTGAGCTATTGTAACTGGGCATCACCTGTCCGAGCGTCCAAACCTCCTGTCCGTGGAGAGACTGCGCTTTGCGACTGAGCTATTGTAACTTACACTATAAAAGGGTCGCACGTCTAACACATAGACGTGGAGAGACTGCGCTTTGCGACTGAGCTATTGTAACTTATTAAAGCCATCAATAATGCTGTTGTAGACTCGGCAGTGGAGAGACTGCGCTTTGCGACTGAGCTATTGTAACTGGATCGGTCGCCGATGTCCAGGACGGAGCCTGCCCACTGTGGAGAGACTGCGCTTTGCGACTGAGCTATTGTAACATCACCGGCGGTGAGTCTGGGCCAGCTGCACGACGTGGAGAGACTGCCCTTGGCGAATGAGCTATTGGAACGATGCCATTGGACGTAGATCTCGATCAAATTTATCAAGTGGAGAGACTGCGCTTTGCGACTGAGCTATTGGAACTCGTTTCCAGCGTCGGATACATCATTCCATGCGATCCAGTGGAGAGACTGCCCTTGGCGAATGAGCTATTGGAACGCGATCATTTTTGCAGTGGTTGGAATGGCGTTGAGGTGGAGAGACTGCCCTTGGCGAATGAGCTATTGGAACTTCCCCAGGTTGTTGAACGCCGAGACATAGCAAGGGGTGGAGAGACTGCCCTTGGCGAATGAGCTATTGGAACTGTTGATAATAGATATGCAAAGCGGCAATCGTCCAATCAGAGCATCCACCTCCTGCTCAACATCATGGACTAATTTTTTTAAGCGCGGATTTTCGCGGGGTGAGATCACCTTATGTCAACTTAGCCATTGCTTTTAATGCATCTCTTCTTTTCTGAACTATCCACGTGTTGAGTATAGAAGACTGCACTGTCAAACAGGTTTTCGCTGCGAGGAAATACATGTTCATCGTTTCTGATACAGAGTTATAACAGCAATGATATCATAACAGTGGAAACCGTAAGAATGTTACTTTGACTGAGCCCGCCTTCCTCCTCACCTATACCAAAGCACCTTGTTTCTTCCTACAATACCATCAGGCCAAAGGATCACGAACTCAACAATAAAAATCGACTATTTATCATGTACTCCCAATTGAGTCCCTAATAGCTCTAGAATGATTAGTTGAATTTATTATTCTCATTGCATACGTCTAAAAAGGTTCACACCCTGAAATCCTCACCAATCAAGCTCAAGGTTCCTATTTTTGATGTGTGGAATCAATAACCAGCATAACAATAACCAGCATAAAAGGAACAAGAAAAAATAGTTTCTTTTTCCTTTTTATTGATCACAGGATTCGTCTAACATGCCTTCTTTCCTCTCTTCTTGAACCCTTTTCAGGTTTTCTTCCTGGTCGTTTTCATCTCGTGTTCTGCTCTCCTCCCGTTCGCTTCCTCATAAAAATTTAGTGGTAATGTTACACTCGTCAGTAGAAATCGTTCTCTCTTTATATCAATGCTTGCACTATTGGTGTATACTTCTGCTCAGTGCATTGATTCGTTTCGTATCCCTACAGCACATCACTAGCCTTCAAAAGAAGAGCTTCATAGACCCCGTGGGCAAAGATGTTGTCATGCCCCTCTCCCACAGGCGAAAGGGAGGGATATGGCAAAAAACAATGGAGTTGTGTGAAAGGAAAACATGCATAATTTTGCATGCATACATCGTACCTAGGCACTTTTATGCGTTATCAGTACAATGGTTTAGAAAGGAACGAGCAATGCCTGGCATTGATCCCTATTCTGGTTCTCCAACACTTCCTCCGTCCTGGTGGAAGCCTGCCTCGATCATTGTCGGAGGAGGACTCCTTGTTTTCGTGATCTGGACACTCCCCAATTGGGATATGTTCTGGAGTCATGTCTCGCAATTTCCAAGCCTCTGGCAACTCCCCACGAACCGCAGGATTATCATCTACCTTACTATCAAGATCGTCTCTCCTCTTCTGATCATGGCAATCATAGGGATCGTTGTATGGATTAATTTCCTCATACAATCGTCTCAACGTGAAGAGGGACTAGCTACCATTCATCCTGAGAAAGCGCATTCCTATTCCGACACAGTCGCAGCCACAAAGAGAGATCGCAACACATCTCCCTCATTGAGAGAGCAACAGCCAACGGCATACGTGGCATCGTTTTCACCTCTGTCACGCACACAGCCAGTATCAGCATCGCTACGTGAGAATCCTGAAACGCCTCTTCCATCCACATTGTCATTGCAGGAGGCTTTCAAAAGGCATGTGGAGGAAGCACAAAAAGCCAAAGATGAGCAACCAGTTCTTGGTACACGTCCGATCCATGGAAACAATACTGCCGCTGGGGATACCATTGCTACCCCATCCTTTCAGTTTGTCCGTTTTTCTCAGCCAGTACCGGCTACGCAGGGAAGCACACTCAATGCCGGTACCCCTCCCCTGATTTCGCTTCGTCTCTTGAAGGATGTCAGTATGACTATCACGATCCCAGATGGTGGACATGTTGTTGTTCCTCTCACTCTGAACGCCAAAAGGGTGCAACTCCTCGCCTATATCGCCTGGCGACGAGGAGAACTCATTGACCGTGATAAAATCTTAGAGCATGTCTTTGGCTGGGGACTCACCGATGAAGAGGCAACAGAAGACAAACTCTCAGAGCGATTTGAGTCGCATAAGAAATTGTTGCGAAAAAAAATTAGAGACGTGGTCGCTGAACAGGTCAACAAGCCAGCACAAAGAGAGATCATTGATCCCGACCTCGATCCTTTCGTGAGTACTGGTGGTTTCTGGGGTCTCGCTCCCATCTGTCGTGTCGATGATATTGAAGCAATTGAGACCAACTATAAGATCATCACGCTCGCCCGAAAAGAAGGCAGACTCATTGACGAGATTCCAGACGACGTCCAGCAAGCATGTGAACGTATCATCGCAAGCTATCCGGGCGATTTCCTGGAGTCGCTCATTACGAAGTTTCCGGGTGACTTTCGTGCCTGGGAGGGTCGCAGTTCCTGGATACGCAAGCCCCTCACACACTACCGCGATTGCTACCTCGATGCCTTGTGGCATGCCGCTGAATACGAATGGCGATTGGGCCAGGGCTCCGTCGAGACGAGGAATGGAGAGAGGGAAGAGGCGAACCGAGGCACACAGCACGAATACTTTAGTCGAGCCGCTCAACGGTATCAAAGCTACGCACTCTATGCCTGCAACTCCAGGTTTGACACCAAAGTGACCTTTGGCGCTCATAGCGAGCCCGGTGAACGGATCGGGATGAGTGAAAGAGCACTCCGCCGCTGTGTCGTCCTCTTAGGAGCAACGGGCAGAACGGATCTCGTCGATCAGGTTTCAAGTGCCTATTACAAGCAGATGAAAACCATCTCTGATCAACGGTGGCAACCGAGTAAAGAGACACAAGCTGATGTCCAGGCAGCCAGGGCACAAACGGGTGCCTACCGGTTTGCAGCACAGATCTCACAGCTCTCGAGCGAATTTGCAGAGCAGCGAGATCGCGTTTCTTCATCGAAAACCGTCTAACACGCATCGCCTCCAGTGCACGTGGAGGCGATGTTTCTATCTGCTCATTCTTGCTTCCTTACTGTTGGCATCGTTCTCGGCCTTGCCTACGGCTCAGAGTAGCTTCATCGCGTCAAGTGATGCTCTGAGGAATCCGAACGCCAAGCACAATTCTCTCTTTATAGCCCTGCAAAGAATCGACCTGCCCCCGGATCGCCGCAGCAGTGAGGACCTTGCGCGTCTCTTGAAAAGATGCAGCCGCTACCCAGCTTGCCGTACGCAGGACGGTCTTCGTCAGTCCGAGCAGGACCGGACGTGCCTGCGCAGGTGCTCCACCTTGTGCCAGAATCGCTTCGTTTCCGTGCATGAAACTGAAGCGGTCGATGAGATCCCCTGGCAGCAAGGCAGTATCACCTGGCTTGGAGATGTGCACCGAGCGCAGCATCTGACGAACGATCACCTCGACATGCTTGTCGTTGATGAAAACCCCGGTTGCGCGATAGACGCGCTGTATTTCATTGATCAGATAGCGTGCCGTCTCTTCACGTCCCTGCAAAGCAAGGATGGATCTCGGGTTGCGTGCTCCCGTGGTGAGTGGTGTCCCAATCGCAACTGTCTGCCCGTTCTCGACCATGAGCGATTGACCAGCAACCATCTCATGCTCTTCAGACTGATGAGTGGTCAATGCAAAAGTATCGTTACCGACAAGGCGAATGATCGTTTTCCCCGTGCCTGCTTGTTTTTCGATCTGAATTCTCCCGTCTATCCCGGCAAGCAGTGCGGCTCCTTTGGGCACGTGTGCCTCGAAAAGCTCACTCACCCGTGGTAACCCCAGGGTAATATCACCCTGCGCATTGGCGATCCCGCCGCTATGGAAGGTACGCATAGTCAACTGCGTTCCCGGCTCGCCAATGCTTTGTCCGGCAATAACACCAACGGCCATCGCCTGCTTGACAAGCTTGCTGGTTGCCAGGTCTTGACCATAACAGGCGCAACAGATGCCATAGTCAGCCTGGCAGGTAAAAGGTGAGCGCACCTGGAGCGCCGTGATGCCAGAGGCAAGCACGTGTTCGACCTGCTGTTCATTCAGTAGCATCCCAGCGTGCAAGCCTGCAACCGGCTCCGCCAGAATACGACCAATAACTCGGCTCCGCAGATCCGGCAGTCCCAATCTTTGGCTCTCCTCATTAGAGATGAGCCAGCCATCCAGTGTACCGCAGTCCTGCATGGTCGTCCAGACTTCCATCCCAACTTCAACCAGCTTCCTCGTCAGATATCCTGACTGTGCAGTATTGAGCGATCTATCCATAAACCCTTTTCTTGCACCCGATGCTGCAATGAAAATCTCCCAGACAAGCAAGCCAATGCGGTAATTTCCGAGCACCGGGATGGGGATGATGCGTCCTGACGGGCTTGTCATCAGGCCACGGATGCCAGAGAGTTGACGAATTTGTTGGAATTTCGCTTTTGTACACCCACTCTTGATGATCGTTGAGAGGGTCCCAAACGGATCGAGATGTTGGACCAGCTTCGCACTGATCTGCTCCGTGATCTCTGTCCAGAGGGCAATCACCTGACGGTCACGTTCGTCCTGTGTCATTGTTCCCTCTTGCAAGAACGTATGGATCTCCTGCGCATGGGCTTGTCCCTCGGCAACCAACCGCTGCTTCTCTGGTGGTTCCTGCATATCGCTCATCCCGAAACTGGTTCCGCTCCTGGTTGCATAGTGATAGCCAAGCTCTTTGATAGCATCCGCCAGACATGCCGTCGCATCCTCTCCATCACGCGTGAGCGATTCGGTAACGAGCTGCCTCAAGCAGTCCTTCGTCATCGCATAGTTGCGATAGCGTAGGCTTGCAGGCAAGAGTTCATTGAAGAGGAGGCGACCCAGCGTTGTCTCGATACGCCCTCGCCTGGGTAATGAGGGCTGGATTGGTGGAGGACCATCGTAGATCTGCTGGTCGGGAACACGAACCGTGATCGGCGTGTGCAGCGCAATGATCCCTTGATCGTACGCCAATCGCGCTTCGTTTCCATCGACAAACACTCGCCTTGCTTGCAGCTTCCCTGGTCGGTCCTCTGTGAGGTAGAAACATCCCAGCACAATTTCCTGGGAAAGAGAAATCGCGAGATCACCGGCCGCCGGACTCCGCAGATTTCGTACAGAAAGCATGAGCTGTCGTGCCTCCTGCTGTGCGACCTCGGACAGCGGGAGATGGACCGCCATCTGGTCACCATCAAAGTCTGCGTTAAATGCGCTACACACCAGGGGGTGCAGACGGATCGCATCACCCTCAACGAGGACAGCTTCAAACGCCTGAACACTCAATCGGTGCAGAGTCGGAGCGCGGTTTAAGAGCACCACTTTTTCGTGCATGCACTCGGCAAGTTGGTCCCAGACACACGAGCGACGCTGTTCCACCATGCGCTTGGCGTGACGAGGAGTCTGAGCGAGGTGACGATCCAGGAGTTTGCGCATGACAAACGGCTTGAAGAGTTCGAGTGCAATTTTCTTCGGTAGCCCGCATTCATGGAGGTGCAGATCCAGACCAACACAAATGACACTGCGCCCAGAATAATCGACGCGTTTGCCAAGCAGATTGCGCCGAAACCGGCCCTGCTTCCCTTTGAGCGTATCCGTCAGGCTTTTGAGCGGTTGTTTGCGTGCTCCAGTTACCGGATGTTTTCGGCTTGCATTATCAAAGAGTGCGTCACAGGCATCTTGCAGCAAACGCTTCTCGTAGTTCAACATCATGGCAGGGGCCCCCTGTTCCATAAAGCGTTGCAGACGAGCATTGCGATGGATGACCCGTTTGTAGTGCGTATTCACATCCGATGTCGCCAGACGCCCCCCACCGACATGCACGAGCGGGCGCAGATCTGGCGGGAGCACAGGTATGACATCAAGCACCATCCATGATGGATACACTCCAGACAGACAAAACGCCTCTACGATATGCAGACGCTTGATGGCCTTCTTTTGGTTCCCCCTGCCTTCGCGGATCATCTCCCGCAGCGATGAAGCGCACAGGGGGAGATCCAGAGCGTCGAGCTGACGGCGAATGGCCTCCCCTCCTGTCTGCGCCTGGAAACAGTCACCGTACAGAGTCATGAGCTCCCAGTAGTGTGCCTCAGAGAGAAAGGTTCCCCTTGAAAGATGGGCAAGCAGGTGGCGCAGTTCCTGATCAGTCTCGTCTCCCTCGTCGGGACAACAGAGTGCTTTCTCGCGCTCACGTTCGTTGATCTGGGTGACCAGATACCCGCTATACGCAAGCAGAGAGGCAAGCTGACGCGGAGAGAGATCCAGCAACGTTGCCAGGATGCTAGGTGCGCCCCGTGCAAACCAGCTATGCACAATGGGAACAACAAGCTCAATATGCCCCATCCGCTCACGGCGCACACGACTTGGTGCACCTTCAACACCGCATCGATCACAGACAAACCCTCCGGTCCGTTCGTGGCGATACTTTCCACAAGCACAGGTCCAGTCCTCTACCGGCCCGAAGATACGCTCGCAAAAAAGCCCATCCATCTCTGGTTTGTTGGTCTGATAGTTGATGGTGTCCGATTTCGTGACGTGACCACAACTCCATGCGCGGATCTGCTCTGGTGATGCCAGGCTGATGCGCAATCCTGCAATGGTATCAAGATCGCTCATATGATTCTCTTCTTTCTCGCATCGAAATGCTTCCTTTTTCTTGCTCAGAGAGAACGCGAGTAGCGAGGAGAGGGTGAGAGCCTCACCACCCTCCTGCGTTCCTTCAGTGAAGCTGCCCTAGTTGCCTGGCGGGATGATCGCGGGAATGGTTGCAGCTGACGCTTTTGCAATGCCATCAATCTCAAGGATGCCAGTGATCGCAGGAACCTGCTGAGTCGGAGTCGCGTCAAAAACCATTGAGCTATAGAGAATGCGGTAGCGAGTGCCAACGAAGGTAGGCAAAGCCGAAAGTGTCGTCCCGGCGACGGTCAGAAACATGTTGGCTTGCGACCCGCTTCGAGTATCGAAGACGCGTCCCCACCAGGATTGGCACGTGTGTGAGTAGCGCCGCTCCACGCTGCCAATGGTGAAGCCGTTCTCGACAATAGCAGTCGGAGGACCAAGGGTTTGCGCGTCTGCCGCACATCCTTGCAGTTCCGGGTCCTGATTATTGCAGTGCTCCATGGTCGGGGACTGCGTGCATGTGCTTCCCGTTGCCTGTTGCAGTGAAGCAGCAAAAACGCGTGATGAAAGCGGCAAGAGGGCAAGGCCCCCCGCAACCATGATGGCAATCAGCATGGTGCTACAACCGATAAACATAGATGGTGGAAAATGAGCGATATTGGTTCTCATAGGAGACATCTCCTTTCAGAGACAGGGCGGTAGAGCAAGGGCGCTTGTCAGCTCATGCACAACGAAAGCACCTTCGCTCATGTTGCCTGTGTGTCCTTCACAACAAGAGCATTGTGCCCCAGTTTGCCATCAGGCAAAGTGAGTACAGGCAAAAATTTTTGAAGCGCAAAATGTAGCTATAGATGACTTTCAAGCACATAAACATGGTCAAGAGACTCTGATCCTGCCAGAAAATGATGACAGCAAAGTTGGAGCCAGCACGGTCAATACAGGTGCAGATCAGCACTACGGCCTGTTATGAAAGGTGGCAACGGAGTCTATTCAAACCGTGCGAGTACTGCACCTTCCCAAGGCCCCACTCTTCAATCTGTCGCACGTACTCGCCAGTGACTCCAAGTGTCCACCCGACCTCTTCCAGCGTTTGAGGACGATCCAGAAGGTAGCGCAAGGTGAGCACCAGGCGTTCCCGCATCGTCAAGCATTGCAAGCTGGCAGCAATCAATATGGCTTGCTCCTGCATGATGGAGCATTCATCAGGAACCGACTCACCACTCTCATCATAGCAATACGTACGACCGGAGGAGCAGCCATCAGAAAGAGAGGAATCACTCTCTGCCCCTGCAAGTAAAACATCGAGCGAGAGAAACCGCACTTCTGGAAGATTGAACACCACCGCCTGTTCGTCAATAGCATTGCACTTCAGCGCCTTATGGACCTGAGCGCTCAGCGGATGGAGTGGCTCCCTCTCTGCATACGCTTCCAAGAGATGCTTGGCACGCAGATGCTTGATGACGACGTGGGAAAGTGCCCAGTACACGGCTTGTGCGGCGAATGGCCCGAATCGCTGACTCCGTTGTGGATCAAAGTGGTGTGCCGCCTGGGTCAATGCCAGATTTCCCTCTTGAACGAGATCGGCCAATTCCAGGCCATATGACTGATAACAGGAAGCGAGGCGTACAACAAGGCGAAGGTTGGCCTCGATAAGCAAGGTGCGGGCAGCATCAGCCTCTACCGAATCTGGATCTGCCGCAATCTGCTGAACAACGTTGTGCTCTGCCTTGAGCGATAGTACAGGCATCGTTGCCAGATCCTGGAGATACCAGTGAATCTCTTCATTGGATGCACGATTGCATGTGTGCTGCTCGTGGTGATAGCTCATAGGTGTCTCACTTTCTCTTAAAGAAGATAAACAAGAAAAATCAAGTGCTGCCTTTGTTTGAGAAGAGCTGCATGGAAGCAAACCGCATCTCATCTCCCGTCTGGACGATCCAACTCCTGGATACACTCGGCCTTCTACGCCGAAGATATATCCACGTTCGCACCTCACCGTTTGTGGGTGACAACATTTCCGTCAACGCGCATCCGCTCCTGTGTCAGTCCACCTCTTGCCTACGGACATTCACAACAGTAGCATTGCCCCATGGTTTGCCAACAGGCAGCAATAGGTACAAAACCAGAACGGAAACAGAGCAGAGCCGGGTAAGAAACCAAAACGTGACGATGAAGGACAACTAGGAACCGGTCATGAAAAAGCTCAAAACGTGACACCATGAATAAAATACCGAAGAGGTGTAAAAGAAGATGGCATGAAGTGTAAAAACCATTTTGCCAGCTAGCATAACCCAGGTGTGGATCGAACGAGGCTCGATAAGTTACAAATTAGCATCATCATCGCGATCAGGGTAGGACCCCGCTAAGTGGTGGACGGACAGAAGCCATTTTGCGGGGTCCTACCGCGATCAGCGATGATGCTAAAAATTTTAAGTTTTAAGTCTATCAAAATATTGTGTATTCTAAGATCTTTAGAGGAAGCACCAGCAATCATGGTCATTACCCACAGTTTGCTTGTCTCTACCTACTACATCATTTACCGCAGAAAGGAATATAAAAACCTCGGGGCTGACTGTTTTAACAAGATGGATGTGGCTTGCGTGAAACATCCCCTATCCACCTTCTGAGCAACTTGGTAACACCATCACGCTGACACCCAAAGAGACGGCCTAGTAGACAATTTCGGAAGAACATCAATTACTTAAGTATTGTCACTTTGATTCCGCACAGCTTGAGTAGGAAGCCAAGGTTCGAGCAATAGGGTTACAATGCTCGCTAAGAAAACTAATCCAGCTAATACCATCCATGGTGATACTGGCGCGATAGCATAGAGTAATGTAAATAATCCTGGAACAAGAGCAGCAGCAATCCCCCAAGATAACTCATATGTTGCTAGATAACGACCCCGTACGGCACTTGGGCCTGCCTCAGCTACCAGCGAACAGGCTGTAGGGATATACAACAATCCAGCAAGTGTTTGTGGAACTACTAGCATAAATAGGTAGGGTACAAGGAACAGACGAGGGACAATGAGAGCTAAAGCAAGCAGGCCATATGTCACAAACCAGATGAAACCCGCAACAGCTAAGACACGTGTTCGACGATAGGACTCAACACGTTTGATAACTATGGTCTGGCAAACAATCACTAGAATAGTATTGAAGGCCAGCACTGGACCGATTATCCAAGGTGGTGCATGTACCGCTTCGGTTGCATACACGGGCAAAGCAGTTCCGAACATCAGTGCGCATAAGGGAAAAGGGATATTGCTCACGACGAAACTGACAAAAGGGCGGTCCATTAGTACGGTGCTATAGCTCATACAAACTAGTTCTTGCTTATATATATATGAAGACTCTCGTAGTCGAAGTCGCAATAGCAAGTATGCTGCAATAAGCAAGATTACGGCACAAGCACCCAAAATCACTTGATAACCTAGTGCATGTCCTGTTGCGAGAGCAATTCCAGCGAGCAAGCTTCCTGCGCTTGCCCCAATATTACGGATAGCTCCTACTACAGCATACCAGCGATCCCTTTCATCAGGAGCAGCAATATTCACTATCAAGGCAGTATGTGCAGCATAAAACATTCTAGCTCCCGCTGTTGTTAAGAGGGCCATAGCAAATAAAACAAAAATGTTATGTACAAAGAGATAGCCCAAAAAGCCTCCAGCCTGGAGGAATTGGCTACAAGCAGTAATGCGTTGGGCTCCAACACGATCAACAAGAACCCCAGTTAATAGGGTGATAGGTATTGTTAAGGCAGTCGCAATCGTGAGTATAAGTCCAATGGTCAATAGAGGGAGACCCACAACAACTTGAAAGTAGAGAAGCGAGAGAGGCACGAACAGCCCTGAGCTAAGAGCATCAATAAGCAAAGCTACGAGGAAACCAGCTGCCCCATGTAAATTGGGTAGACCAAAGAAGGTTTTTAGCTTCTGCATTACCATCTCCTTTCGAAAGATCGTTCCATGTCAAAGTCGTAGAGGAACGGGGATTTATGCTGCTAAGAGTGCGACTCTTTTAAGGGCTATAACAGATCATATGTTTCAGTTACAGACAATAAAAGTGAAGGGTAACTATATACAGAAAGTATGTGGACATGAATGGCCTCTGTAAGAGATTTACAGGCTGAAAGCAGTGCTACGTCAAGCGATGGAATTGTTATGTCATTGATACAACTGGTGTCGCCCTTGTGTTCAAAGGAGTTATTACCTAATAATGACAGGGAAAATTGTTTAAGCTACACTTGCACTCACCCATGTGTAATATCTATCCATTAAGAAACATCATGTGTCGTAGTCACACTACAACATATGGGGCCAGAAGATACTCCCATACTCCACAGTTCAGAATAACATTTTTTTGAATAACAAGGAAAGCCGAGTATTTTTACTTGATTGCTTTTTCTAATCTTTTTGCAAAAGAAGGACAAAAGCTGAGTGAGTCATTTTAGATCAAAAGTTCTTGTCTCTTGCCTTTTATCTATACTGCAAATGGTATAAAAGCATCATTGTTAATACTCAAAAAGTCGTTTTTTAGAGTGCAGAATGTGGGATACCTCACTGACGAACCCTTTTCTTATGAATACCGCTGATATTACCAAATTGGATTATTTAACAACACTACTTTAGCTAGTTGAAGAGCCACCCAGATAGTACAGTAAAGTAGCCTTGTTTGTACAGACAATGGGCACTTTTCGTTCTAGTAAGTTAAAAAGTAAATGAGCATCCTCTCCTAACACATTTTGCCTATCAAACTCCGAGAACTGCTCTTTGAAGGGTACTTCTAAGAGCAGTTCTCGTGAAAGAAGCCATTCACCAGGATCAATCATCATAACCGGATCTTCGCTTGGATCAATCATCATAACTGGATCTAGATTACTTATTGGATCAACTCTATCACGCTGAATACAAGAACCAGCAACATAAACTCCTTTAGCGCTTAATTTTTTATACATATCTTGCCCTTGTTTATAATCACGAGCCCATGGATAGCGTTCCTCAAGGAAGGGCATACCATTTCTGTAAAACAAAAATCGGTGCGAATGAACAGCCGGCGAACCGCTTACTTTAGCACAAGCAACTAAACTGTCAATATGGTCCTCAGCCCATTCATTGTCATCATCTAAAAAAGTGATCCATTTTGTGCTTAATATTTTTACTCCGTGATTTCTCAGTTTTCCACAACGATTAGATACCCAATGTTCTTCTTCAGAGCTTCTAGATATCCAATGCCAACTTACATTCCTTGGTAAGTTCTTAAATGTTCCCAACATGTGCTTGGTTTCTTCGCACTCATCTACTAGAATCAAGTGCTCTACAGCGTTGGAGGTTTTTTGATTTTGAACAGAGAAAATTGCACGCTTTAATAGATCAGGCCTATGACGTGTTAATGTGATAACGCCAACAGTGTCCATAATGTACCTCAAAGCTCCATTATAGAAGATCAAAGTACAATACTATACTTTGATATAATATGGGAGACTCCCTACAATACCTAAAATGCAACTACAACAATGACACAAGGAAGATCGGATCTTTAAACATGAGAGCATCAAAATAGTTCAGCACACCTTAGAAAAAACGGATCGAATGTGGCTGACTCTCTATCAGTTTCTTCGGCGTGCATTTTGATATTTTTAGCAATTAGAAGCCTTCCTGATTATACTACTACTAAATCGATGGTCACAATCGTCCACAAGGGACTTTTTGGGGGAGGCTATAAGATCTCTATCCCCCAAGGGAAAAGAGGCTTTCTACTTAAGCGACCCTTTTGTAACCTCTGACCAAAGCTATTTACATGATTTTTCATGCTTTATGATATCTAAAGTTTATTTTATCTCTGCACTAGCACTGTAAGACTTTATTGTCTTAATGGTATTTTATAAGTGTAACACTTTCGGAGCATATTGTAAATGTTTTTGCTGATGAACATTTACAAATAGCAAGTGTGCAGGAACAGTTACAGTTGCGTTTGCTTCTATTAATTTTACATATTTGAAAACGAATAGATTATTACTTTTATATTTTTGAGTCTATTTATTCGCACAAGACGTATATATCTAGAACTACTAGTTTTTTCTATACTAAAATGATAAACGGGTACGGAAAAAGTATGAAACGAGATCAAGAAAATGTACACTATTGCCAGAACAATTGCTTCTTACCCAAGACGACCACCGCCAGAGAAAGACAAAGTATTGCATATCAACCAAGAGATGACGAATGCCTCTCCAGAAAACTTTCTCCGGCGTCGAAGCCACTATGGCTCCCATGCGCAACACCCATCTTGATCGATTGGTGATTAATAATGGCAGCACTAGATTCTTCTTCTCGGTTGATGCTCCAACACGTTTACGGCTTACTCCCGAAGTCACAGAGTTTCCACTTGCGGAAATAGGGTAGACTGTCTTGCATCCACATTCCGCAGTCCAAATTTTGTCTGGGTTATCAAGCCGATTCATAAAAGCAGATTATACATACTTAGCCATTCACATTAGCCTGTAATCTAGACACCCAAAAACAGGTACGGAATGTGAGTTGCACTCTCTGGCAGATCGTCGGGTATCTGTCTCCACACATAACTTTTACGAAGCCCATAAAGCACGTCATTCACGGCTTCGCGTCGTGCAATAGTCTCTTGCATCATGTTGGGCAAAACTCTGAAATCAGGGAGCCAGTACTCTCATTGAGCAAATCAGTCGAATACGGCTTCGAGTGGAATGAGTCCACACTAGGTGGACGCTTTCTCATCGCTTGCTTTCGTTCCTTCCTTTTTATCGACTACTTGCTCTCTTTATAACAGACTAAGAGGAGATTTACTTATGGGACACAGCGTTGTGATTGCTGTAATAGATGATATTGTTCGTATCGGGTTACATGCTATCTTTAAAGAAGCTATGCAAGTCTCCGATATTCAGGACGTGGTTAGTAACAAAGAGCTTCAAACGTTGCTAACTTCCCATACCATTGATATGGTAGTAATTGACCAAGCATTAGACTTCAATCTCAATATTTTGCCACAGGGGAGGTTCGTGATCCTAGCAATAGAACCAGAAATATCACTTTTACAAGCTGCATACAAGCATGGTGCCCGTGGGTATCTCTCCTTACATGCTTCAAAAGAACTCTTACATATGGCACTTGATTCTACCAAGAAGTCGTTTTTGATTGATCCCACCATGACCTCTTGGATTATGCCCTATCTCACCAATATTACGCCATATGATCTAAAGTATGTTGACCTTACACAACGCCAGCGAGAAGTGGATCAGCTAATCCGTGAGGGATTAAGTAGACATGCTATTGCAGAACAACTCTCTATTGCCGATTCGACAGTCAAGACACACCTAAAACACATCTATCAGAAACGTCGTCAAGCACAACAGATCGACGAAATGTAGTGTTAATAGGAAAAATTCAGCACAAAGGGTGACGAGGGAAATGGCAATTATACGACTTGTGTAACCTTAGTCACCTCATAGTACGATATGGCCTTGTCTCTATAAGTTGACAATGTTGGGGCAAAACCAGCTACGAAACATCATGCGACTGCGACGCATGATGTTTCAACAACAGATTAGCCACGCTTCATACAACACTGATAAATATCTTCACAGCTCATACTACTTCCTCTTATTTTCGGAAAAATGCTAGTTTTTACAGTAATTTCAATAATAATATTCTAACATAGTTATACTACTTTCCATCACTTGCTAAGTTTTATCCCCCTTGGGGGATGCTGTGCACCTTTCACGCCATTCAAGAAATCCTCCCCAAACTCCCCTTGTAGACGATTGTCTTCAGGTACTAACAGAGGTTATGCTTTCTAATGTGCCACCGAAGTCCGTATAGATGATCATGATCACCTAATTAAAAGTGGGTGCTAGAGAGAATTCGTTGGATAACTATAGTTCTGTGCTAATAGAAGCATAATCTTATTCAAAGGTTAGTAAAGGTAGGTAAACAAGCCATGGCAAATTTCCACTATGGAAGAATAGGAAGTATGTGGAAACATCTCGTACTTGCAGAAGTTCTCTCTATCGAGTCTCCTTCTGCATACTGGGAGTCCCATGCAGGATCTTCACACTATCCTCTAGTACATTCAATCGAGCGAGATTATGGTATTTTCTACTTTGCTGAACACGCAGAGAAGTTAGAAATCTTTAGTAACGCTGCCTATACTCAGCTACTCAAAAATTACAAACTTAATGGACTTTTGACTCTTTGTCCTGGCTCGCCTCTCATTGCAATGACATTATTAAATGCTCATAAAGCAAGCTTTCTCTTTTGTGACACAGACACACACAGTCTCTCTACTATAATTAATGACGCACATTTACTAAATATACCTGAATATTCTGCGCAAATAGTAGAACAGGACGGGATTACGACTCTAAACAGAGCAATTGCCGACCTTAGCTATGAGGCTGCAAAAAAAACTTTTGCTCATATTGACCCATATGAGATGTTTTTGTCCGGTGATGACGGTTCCACATCCGTTGATTTATTCTGCCATATTAGCATGCTTGGAGGTAAAGCAATGTTGTGGTACGGTTTTGACTCAAAACAATATCGAGAATATATTCATCTACGTTTACAGCACTTTTTTCATATACATTCATTCAATCCGTCGGCTTATCAGCTCTGGTGTGGAGAGATTACACTTGATGCCATCAACAATCCGCACTATAGCTTTAATCCAGGAACAATGGGTTGTGGTATTATTCTCAGCAATTTGAGCATACCTTCACACATAGCATGTAAACGTCTTGGTGAAACATTCGAAAAACTTTATGCGCCAGCGATGCTACCTCAGCAGCAGAGCGGAGCTGTTACATTCAGAGAGTGTCATAAAATAAACGATTAGGAAGTGAAAAAAGCTAAGTGAGTCAAGAAGACAGATTACAGATAATAATAGCCTATAATCACGGCCAAGCTTTAGAAACACGACAACCAAGCAATGGTATATTCCACGATCTAGTATCTTCGTGCACCGGAAATCTACCTTTCGGCTTGGGTTGGTGAATTGGTCGCTCATTGACGAGCGCTCAGTTTTGATAGGAGCCATTAGCTCCCTTGCAATTAATGTTAGCCTACTCTTTGTCCTTACGGCATGTTTTTTCTAGAAAACATAAATAAGAGTAAAAAATCTATGCTTCTGTATTCGGTTTTGCAAACATTAAAAACTCGATACAGGTTAATTAGATGCTCAGAAAGAAAGGAAAATATCCGGTGAAACGTTGTATAGGATTAATTGGAAGCATTGAGATGAATGGTCTTTGCATATTAGAAGATACAAGTAAATCAACTGTGGAGACTATACACGGTCGCGTTGAAGTTATGACCGGAAGATTAGAAGGCACAAAGGTAGTACAGATGACACGTGGTTCGAAAGGTCTGGCTGCTCACGCCATCAATCATAGAGCAAACATTTCGGCAATGATTAAGCTAGGAGTCACAGACATTATTGCTACTGCCATGGTAGGCGCTCTCCATTCTTCTATCCCAATCGGATCCCTGTTTTTACTCGATCAATTTCTCGACTTTACAAAACATACTCAACGAGTCTACTACGAAGATGAAAAGTTTCGAGATTTTGATTTCACTGAGCCCTTTTGTTCTCGTCTTCGATCAGTGTTAGTACAAATAGCAAAAGACCGAGGGATTGAGGTAATTCCTCATGCCTGTTACATTGGTGTTGATGGGCCTAGATTTGAGACTAAGGCAGAGATACAGATGTTCGCTCAACTAGGAGGAACTGTCATAGGTATGACAGTAGTTCCTGAATGTATTATGGCTCGCCAGGCTGGTCTTTGCTATGAAGTCATGGCAGGAGTGGTTAATGCAGGTGCAGGATTATCATCTAAACTGGTATGGGCAAAAGACTTCTTAGAACCGGGATCACAGCACATGAAGAAGATGATAGAAATGACTTGTGGTTTGGCAAAATTTCTAGCAGATAAGGAGGACTCAGTAGATGATGGGTGCAAGTGTGGCATCAAAGATCAAGGCTAATTTGAGAAGCTGATTTAGTAATCCACATTTCGCAGCCCCAAAAAGTCGTTTTTGGGCTGCGAAATGTGGGTGGTAAGGGGTTAGTTGCTTTCTTATCCTAAATGAGAGCTTCTTCATAATAGCAAATTTTGATTTATTGTAGTGGAAGGTACTTTATCTTTTAACTTCCCACCGTAAGAAGTTGAAAAGGAGTCTAGATGCTCAGGCTGAGATCATGGCTATTGCAACTGGCAAAGGATATTTTAAGAAATGAGAAAAGTGAAAATACAGCACATGATTACGATCACATTATTCGTGTCATGTCCCTTGCAGAGCATATTCAGATGCATGAGGGAGGAGATTTACTAGCAATATGGGCATCTGTTGTATTTCATGATATTGGGATAGAACGTGAAAGGCGATATGGAGGAGATCATGCCCATATAAGTGCGGATATGGCAAAGGAGGTACTTGTGAATACTGAGTTCCCGCAAGACACTATACCAACCGTACTACAAGCTATACAAGAGCATCGCAAGACACGAGGCAAGGCTCCTAGTACAATCGAAGGACGTATACTTTATGATGCAGACAAAATAGATATTTTGGGTGCTATTGGAATTGGACGCCTGTTCTGTGTCACTGGTTATTACAATCAAAAGGTATATTCAGTCCTTCCCAAGGATATTCAACACCCTGTTGATCCTATCCAAGTACGCCTATTACGAAGACAACCTGATTATTCTCCGAGCATCGAGTTTCAGTTGCTCTTTAATACTTTACCAAACCATATGATGACACAGACAGGACAGAAAATGGCATGGGAACGCTACAACTATATGGTTGCTTTCTTTGATCGGCTACAAAAAGAGATAGCTGGCATCTTATAACTATCATCAAGGCAGAGTGATTCTTTGAAATTCTCTCTTTTTGTAGTAACAGGATCGTTCGCTTTTGAGTCAAATAGATGTAGTTGGAGGTACAAGTTCATGATAGTCTCTCGAACACCTATGCGGATTCCTCTAGGAGGAGGTGGTACTGACCTATCAACCTATTCATCAGTACATGGAGGATTTCTTATCAGTATTGCTATTGATAAATACTCATTCATTACAGTGAATCGCAGGAAACTCGACAAACTGAT
This sequence comes from uncultured Chloroflexia bacterium, assembly GCA_963850365.1. GTDB lineage: Bacteria > Chloroflexota > Ktedonobacteria > Ktedonobacterales > Ktedonobacteraceae > Dictyobacter. The sequence continues at coordinate 77,473 of CAWKKX010000071.1, read as the reverse complement.
TAGAGCCAGCTATTCAAAAACTGAAATTGTTGATGATGTGGAATGTATCGAACATGGCCTAATTAGGGAGGCACTGAAACTGACACAACTAGACGGAGGATTAGAAATCACTTCCATTGCAGATATACCAAGTGGTACTGGACTGGGAAGTTCTGGGGCTTTTCTAGTAGGTTTATTAAATGCCCTTTATGCTCTTAAACGAGAACCGATATCGATTGTAGACTTGGTTGAAAAAGCTTGTAAGATTGAAATAGATATTCTCCAAGAGCCCATTGGAAAGCATGATCAGTACATAGTTGCATTCGGAGGGATCCGGTGTCTTGATATTGATAGGACTGGTCACGTATCTGTCTTCTCTCCCAATATTAGTGAAGATACACTGGAGAAGCTCGAACGGAACATTCTCTTGTTTTATACTGGCGTTACGAGAAGAAGTTCCGAAGTACTATCTGCGTTGAAAGAGGCAAATAACAATGGCGACAAGCGAGTTGTTGCTGGGCTACACCGCATCAAAGAAATCGGGATAGAAATCAAGTCGGCACTAGAAAGAAATGACTTAATTCATTTTGCAGATCTTTTAGACAGTCATTGGACGATAAAGCGTGAACTTTCGTCCAAAGTAGCAACTGATCAGATCAATGGTTGGTATGAGATAGCCAAGTCAAATGGAGCACTTGGGGGTAAGATCATGGGAGCAGGTCGTGGAGGATTCTTCATGTTCTACTGCGAAGATGGCAAAGATCAACTTCGCCAAGCAATGATCTCTGAGGGATTAATAGAAATGCGCTTTCGCTTCGACTTCGAAGGAACCAAAATTCTTATGAACCTCTAGACAAAGATCAACTTTAAAGAACTTTCTATATTGGAAGGTTCAAGTATCAACAAGGGAAACTTGTCAATGACGTGTTCCTTAAGAATGGAGAGTTTCGTGGACTATATCAGACAATACTTAACAGAAATGCAAGAAATTATCAATAATATCGATATAGATTCGATAAATCGTCTTATAGATCTGATAATAGAAGTGAGAAAGCGCCACGGACGAGTGTTCTTTCTCGGCATTGGTGGTGGTGCTGGCAATGCATCGCATGCTGTCTGTGACTTTAGGAAGTTGATTGGAGTCGAAGCCTACTCGCCAGTAGACAATGTTTCAGAACTTACTGCTCAAATTAATGACAATGGTTGGGAATTGGCCCTTGTCAATTGGTTACAAGAAAGTCGGATTAACAAGAAAGACTTAATATTTGTTTTTTCCGTTGGAGGTGGAAATCTAACTCACAATATCAGTCCTAACTTAGTATATGCCCTTCAATATGCTCATAATCTTGATATTGCTATTGCAGGGATAGTAGGACGTGATGGTGGTTTCACTGCCAAGGTTGCAAAAGCTTGTGTCATTGTACCCATTGTTAACACAAATACAGTAACTCCACATACCGAATCATTTCAAGCTGCTATATGGCATTTAATAGTTTCGCATCCACAGGTACAAATTACATCTACAAAATGGGAGTCTGTTATTGAACAAAGCTAGAAGAAAGGGATTATATTGTGGAAAGGGCTGTGTTACTTGACCGTGATGGAGTCATCAACGCTATGTGGTATGACGCAGATCATGGTTTGATAGACTCGCCGACTAATCCTGACCAATTTGTGCTTCTACCAGGAGTAGTTGAGGCTATCCATCTTATCAATCAACTAGGACTATTAACGGTTGTGGTATCAAACCAACCTGGTATTGCTAAGGGGAAACTGAATTTACTCCTTCTAGAGGCCATAAATAAAAAGATGCTCACAGAACTGGACAAAGGCAATGCAAGACTTGATGGCATTTTCTATTGCTTTCATCATCCAGATGCACTTTTAAAAGAATACCGTTGTCAGTGTAATTGCCGTAAACCACGTCCAGGCTTGCTTGAGCAAGCAAGTCAATCATTAGGGCTAGATCTTTCTAAGTCTTACATGATAGGCGATGGGATTAATGACATCCAAGCGGGTAAAACATCTAAATGTCATACCATCTGGATTGGTCATACAAAGTGCGAGAATTGCCAGATTATGGCTCAAGCTGGTATTAATCCTGATATGGTAGCAGAAAATCTACTTGAAGCAGTGCAATTAATTCGTTCACGAGGGTGAGGTAGAGATGAACATTTTTCTGGATACATCAAAAGTTGCGGAAATCGAAAAATGGTTGGCGCATGGAGTCATCGAAGGAGTTACGACAAATCCAAGCATCATGCTTAAAGATGGTCAGTACAATCTTGAGGCAAACTCGAAAAAGATTGCTTCAATAATTTATCCATCTCCTGTAAGCATAGAAGTATATAGTAGTATTCCCAAGCAGATGTTGCAACAAGCAAGAATATTTGCTCGTTGGGCTGAAAATATCGTAGTGAAGATTGCAGTCATTACTGAGCGTGGAGAACCTTGCCTTGAGGTAATCAAAACCCTTGAAGACGAAGGAATACGTGTAAACTGTACTGTATGTATGTCATTTGGTCAAGCGATGCTAGGTGTGAAGGCGGGAGCAAGTTATGTGAGCATTTTTGTCGGAAGGATAAATGATGAAGGCAATGATGGACCAAAAGTGGTTCAAATGACGAGAAAATGGATTGATGAGTGGAATTACAAATCAAAAATTATTGCTGGAAGTATTCGTAGTGTAATGGACATCCAACAAGTAGCTATCGCAGGAACTCATGTCATCACAATTCCACCCGAACTTATGAGTAAGCTAGTCGATCATAAGTACAGCCGGATAACAGTGCAACAATTTTTAGAAGATGGACAGAAAGCATTCAACGGGAGTGTATTACCAACCACTTTTACCAGCAGAAGTCCAGCTCAAACATCATATTAAGGAACCGCACCAATCATCGGCTTTGTCCTATGAAACACGCCTATTCACTATGCCGAAAAGGGGATCTCTGTGATAAAACTAGCATCTCTTTCTCATGTTTTTGATGCGAGAAAAGCTTTTTGCTCTCTCTGAGATCCGCGTCGGACATCCGTCTCACCGTGAAGGATCATGGGAGTGCAGCGCGCAAAAAAGAATACAGCTACTCAGTCTTTCTGGACATACTCTGAAAATAATCTGTGAGTCTTTTCCTTGGCAAGACAAACTTGCACAGAGAGTTAGATGAGTAAACAAATATGCTTTACAAGAATTTGTTTACGAACGATTTGGAACTCCTCATTCCAAACACATGATGAAAGTGAAATTTTAATTCTTGGTACCTATAATAGAGAAAGGTTATGTGTCGTTATATGAAAATACTTGTTACCGGCGGAGCCGGTTTGATTGGATCACATATCGTTGATCAGTGCGTGATCGCTGGTCACAAAGTTGCTGTCGTAGACAATTTTTGGGAAGAAGGGAGCGGCAAGAAGTCTAATCTCAATTCAGAAGCTACTTTTTATTATGCTAATATTATTGATGCTGCTGCCCTTGCATATGTTTTCGATGAAGTACAACCAGAGGTGGTCTGCCACCAAGCTGCTCAGCATAGCGTCGCAATCTCTACGAAACAACCAAAACTAGATGCACAAGTCAACGTACTAGGTCTACTCAATATTCTAACCAACTGTACTTGCATAGGTACCCGCAAAATTGTTTTTGCTTCATCAGGAGCTTCCCACGGTACTCCTTTACACCTCCCTATCAATGAAGACTCACCTCAGTACCCCAGTCGCCTTACGGCATTACCAAGATGGTTGCCGAGCACTATCTACGCTACTGGCACGAAGCTAATGGGTTAAACTACACAGCCCTTCGTTACGCTAATGTCTATGGCCCACGTCAAGACCCCAACGGTGAGGCAGGTGTCGTTGCTATATTTGCTAAACGTTTTCTTGAGCACGGAGTCATACGTATCGATTGGGACGGGAAGCAGTGCAAAGACTATGTCTTCGTTGAGGATGTGGCACGCGCCAACATACTAGCCTTCGAAAATGGCGATAACAACATCTTTTGCATTGGGACAGGAAAAACTACCTCTGTCAACGAGATTTATGAAACGTTAGCAGAGATTACACGCTATCGACCAGAAACTGTCTGGGCACCTAAACGACCTGGAGATATCTACCTCTCCTACTTCAACTTTGATAAGGCGAGTCACATCCTCGGGTGGAATTCAACAGTTCCTTTTAAAGAGGGCATTAAAGCAACGGTAGATTATTTTATTAAACGCTTGGTATGAAATGGGAAGGGCTTGAAAAGAAAATATTGATCATTTACAGTAAGCTTACAATTAAAATTAACGATGATAATGTTGGCGAATTGGTTCTCATGCTCGTCTTTCCGAGGCATATTCTCTTGGATTAAGAGGCAGATAACAATTCACCAACAACATCTTATAGAATATGATCGCACTAGTGAAAAAGAACAAAAGGAAACTGATGCATGTCGGAAGTGGGCAAGCGCGGCTTATCCTCGCTCGCCCCTTTCACGTCCTTCGTATCCCATTGAGGTTCCCCAACTCCTTCCGTCTGATGCAATTCGCCCATCAAAACCAGGCAATGGGTGGTCTCTCCCATCGACATCATCATCGGCGGATTGATCCACGTGCATGGTGGTCGGAAGAGGTACACCATCTGATCCTCTACCCATATGTCGGCTCCGTCGATGGTTGCGAGCAGACTTGACTGACGGGCTACTCACAGTCGTGCTTCCTTCCCCTTGAGACACAGACGCACGCTCATCTGCCACCGCATCAGGTGGTGGCACCACTGGTATCGAGCCTGTCGATTGTTTCGTCCCCGTTATGACCTGGGCCGCCTGGAGATCGGCTGAGAGCTGATCGGCATCTGCTTTTTCCTGCTTTGCCTTGCGAGCCGCACGTGCTTCACGCTGAATCCTGCTGGCTGCCGCACTGACATTGAGGAATTGATGCACATGCTCTTCATAGAGACGATCAATGGCAGCGACAGGCAAACAGCGACCCTGATTCACCGACGAATCTCTTCAACCAGATGATCTCGTGCCGGATCGTCCTTCCAACTTGCCGGATGGGCGAGTGCAACGGAGATTATCTGGAGTGGATAGCCTGGAAGCGTGAGTCGTGCGTAACAATGCAATCCAGGTTGGCTAATAATATGCTTGATCGTGACCTTTTCCTGAAGCTCTTGTTCCATCTCCTTTGCGTCGGCAGCCGAGATGCGAAACACACAGAGCTGCTGGCAGTTTGAAAGCACCATCTCTAGCAATCCATCCCGAATCGTATTCAAGCGCTTGAAGCTTTGGGTGGCAAGGAGCATGGCACAGCCATACTTCGCGTCCTCACTGAGTAACTTGTCAAAATCTCCACCGCTGAAATTTTGGAATTCATCAATCGCAACAAACACCTTGCGGCGCTCTTTGAGCGGAACCGACTGCTGCACGCCAAATGAGCGGTGGAGCAAGATTGATCAAGGTCGAGCCTAAAATGTTGACGGCACTATCGTCCATGTCTCTGGCGGACAAGGCACACAGCACAATTTTCCCTTCGGTAATGGCAAGATGGACGGGCGCTTTGGTGATGGATTGACCGACAATGCGCCGGAGTTGCATGTTGTCGCTGAAAATGCCGATTTTTGAAATGATGGGCATAATGACTTCGTTTTTGAAATCGGGTTTCAAGTTGAAGTACGTGGTTTGCCAGAAGACCATCAGCTCCTGGTGCCACGTTTCACTGCATGTCGAGGTGGGAAAGCACCTCGATGGCGTAATCTCGATATTGCAACAATGGATTGATATCGAGAATGGTATACTGCTGTTCTGGGTGACCTGCTTGAACCAGGCGCTCATTGAGGGTATAGAGCAGCAAACAGACCGAATTGAGGAAGTATGCCATCCGTGGTCCCCATTGCTCCGCCCAGATCTTCTGAAAAGAAGACATCAGATTGGAGACCGCCTGATCCCGCGTAAAGCCCATGGATGCGTCCAATGGGTTCAGCGCGACTGGAAACTGCGTATCCGTCATATCGAGCAGCAACACATCCTGAGCACGCGATGGTGGCACAAGCTTGAGAATGTCCATGATGAGATCGCGATGTGGATCGGCGACAAACACCCCCGGCTGTAGCGTTGTGGCACGTGAACTGGCCCGCACTGGCTGCATGGCAGCCCCGGTCAGCATTTGGATGAGCACCGATTTTCCGCTGCGAGACATCCCCGCGAAGAACTTGTGCGAGAAGAGCACATCGAATGGCAAGTACACAGGCACACTATAGCGACGATGTTTGGAATAGCCGATCAGCGCTGGCGGCAGTGGCGCTGGCATCTGTCTGATTTGGCGTGCGATCTCAGGCGAGGCAAGCAAGCCTTTGAGTGAAATCCTGCGCACCAGGGGTAAATCGGTCGTCTCCTGGGGCAGGTGAAACATCCCAGATAACTCCAGTGAGTTGAAGACTTGCCAGGAATAGGCCCCTCCATGCAGAAAACGGAGGACGATGTGCGCATAGGGAAAGGCAAGCGTTGGCACTCGTGAGATGCCTGGCCTCATGGTCATTTGCACACAGATATCTGGTCCGTTTCAGGTACAGGCTATTGCTTGATGCCAGCGTGAATTGACGATAGACGACTTCCATTGCTTGGAGGTGAGTGGTCAACTGCTCTTTGGGAAGACGCGACTCCTGCCCGATCACGATCACACGCAATTGGCATATAGAAGCCTGCCCGTGCCATTTTCTCTGCAACCAGTTTCATATCATAAATGGGCGGCTTCTTCTGCAAAAGCTTCCACCAGATGAAGGCAATCAGGCCAACGATAAACGCGGCACCCAGGAGCAGAGTGGGAGCATCGCATGTTCTCGGTACCACCGATAGGCGATGATCCCTCCGATGATGGCGGCAAGGAGAACAACGAGGGTGCCTCCTTCGGCAACATCGCTCCTCGCCGTCATGTTTTTCATCGAGGCCGCCGCCTTATCCCGCTCTGGCTGGAGGGCAGTGCTCGACCGACTTGCGGATATCGGCGGAAAGCCAAGTTTCAGGTGCGCGAACCAGAGCAAGTTGTGCGATGATCCGTTGCCCGGACCTAATCGCTTCCATGCAGGCGAGCAACCCTGCTAACGGATCGGCACCAGGTTCTGCCAGGGCTTTACCGATGAACGTTTTCAGCGGCAGATAGCTCGGCTGTGCCAGCGAAAACTCCCCAATCATGGCATGTTCCCCGGCATGTAGGATCAGTGGGTCAGCGGTAGGTGCAACACGCTGGATCTCTGCCTGGGGATATTGTGCTTCAAGCTGTTTGCACAGCAAGGTCAGTTGCTCTTCAGAACTGGCCCTGAGCAAAAATCCTTGTTCCCGTCTGGTGCCAACCAGCTCCAACGAGAAGGGTTCGTCGCTGGCGCATGCTTGCAACCAGTTTTCCATCGCCTGCGCCTGACGCTCTCCTTCATCACCTGGCAGTATCACTGCCAGAAACTGGCCCCCTTCCGGTTCGGGAGAGGGTACAGCCGACGTGCCTGGTGCCGATGGCGGCGGTGTCCCCTGTCCGTTGCCTCCTAGCGTGAGAAGGGGAGCGGTTGGCGTAGTAGAGAGTATCAGTGGTGATATCGTCTGGGTCATACCAGCCTCCTTTCTCTCTGCTTTTCCTCTGTTGCGTCCTGCCCATGTGCATTTCTCTTTGACAGAAGCTCTTGCATGCGGACTCCTCCCAGATGGGCAACAGGGACAATCACAATTGAAACCACTTCACGCCCAGATTGTGGAAGGACGAGCATGCAAGTCGTCAAGAGCAAACCCATCGCCAGGAGCGTGGTAACGACGAGCAGAATTAACCGTTGCATAAATGGTCTACGCAGAATCATTGTTGTCCTGCGTCCTAGAAGCATCATCAGCATCGTTTTCTCCTTGTCTGTTCTTGTCTGTTTCAAAAGGCAGCATGCTCCTGGTGTCGAGCCCTCAGCTTTTGTGCCTGGAGCACACGACGTTCTCCTGGGTCCGTCGTAAAGATGGCGCGGTGGAGCGGGCTTTGCCTGGCAACATCCACAACGGCATACTCACGCCCACAACGCACAATGGCTCGGCCAGCAACGCCCTCTTCAAGCACGCGTTCTAACTCTTCCGCAAGTTCCAACTTTTGGACGGCATGGCGCTGCATGCCCAAGAAGAAACAGGTCCCAGCATTTGAGATGATGACCTGTCCCTCCTCTAAGAAATCTGCTGGATGTTGCGAGAGCGTGAATTGGGCGATACCCAGCTTACGGAACCCGCGCGATCCAGACTCCAGGTAGCGTTTGCCTGCTGGATGCTTGAGCATATAAGACGCCTCCTCCACCACATACGCCAGGTAGCGATCATCTCGACGGAGCGCTCGGTGCCGTTGGAGGAAGTTCTGCACCACATAGATCATCAATGGGTACCATTTCTCATCGAGCTTATTGATGTTGAAGATCGTGAGTGGACAGTTGATCTCCACCGTCGTTTGGCCAGGGAAGAGGTAGGCAACCTGCTCAAAGCGTTCCAGGAGTGCCTGACGTATCGACTCTGACGATGCTGGCACGTCCTTCATGGCCGCAATCAGATCGGCAAACACAGGCGGCTCACGCAAAAGTGTCTTCGGATCGCGCCGAAGAGCCGCCGTGGTAATCCCCCTGGCCGCATAGGCCTCACGTACCGCGTGTGTTAAGAACGCTTCCTGGGCCCTGGTCAACGTCTCTCCATAGAGCAGGGCAAGACCAATAAGAACATGATTATCAATACATTCCGCCAGCAGATCGCTGGGATCATCCAGGTTGACATCAGCCGGGCCGTAAGGAATATCCAGGATATTCACCGGGCAGGCACCCGCAAGGTTGAAGCGCTGGCTTTCTCCTCGCAGATACTCATGCATCGAGTCGTAGTCTCCATCTCGGTCCAAGACCACCGCATCGGCAATCCTGGCGCACAACAAGCCCATGATCAGCGTCTTCGCCAGCCACGATTTGCCCATCCCGCTCTCGCCACAGATCACCACATGTGGGTTGGGCAGACGCTTGCGTTCATCCCAGGGATTAAAGTACACCGGACGCAGAGCCACACCAGAACCAGTTGTGCCAATATACGCCCCGGTCGATGTTCCAACCGTCCCACTCGACCAGTTCATGAAGGTTGAAAGGACATCTGATGGCAGGTTGGTGAACGTCTCCGGCCACACGAGATCAGCGGGGACGCACGCTTGCCAGGCGATATCATGTCGCCGTGTGAGGGCCCGCACACGCAACTGCATATCACGCAGGTGGGAAAGCAGGTAATTCGCACGCTGCTCCAACCGGGTCTGATCTCCTGCATGGATACCAATCACCATGTGAACCGCAAAGATCTTGAGCTTTTTGCGTGCAAGGGCGTCCATGACCGCTCGAACCTGCTCAGCCTCGACCTTCTGGTCCGTTTTGGTCAGGCGGAGCGATTTCTGGTCCGCCAGTTTTGGCTTTCGAGCTTCGTCAGATGCAGCTCCAGCTTTTTGATCATTAGGCGGCTCTCGATAGGCTGGCAACGAGATACAACGATCATGGGCAGTGCCAACGATGTCAGTTCCTCTTGCCAGCCACACAACAGGTCTGGAGCGAAGCCGATGACCTCGTAGTAACGCTGATAGCGTTTCTCCCCGCGCACCGTCACCTCAACTGCATCACTCAGGAGCGTGACCGCCGATGGAGCAATGAGATCAGCCAGGCACACCACCTCCTGCTCCAGGCGAAGTTGTGGATGCGTACTCTGGTAGACAATGGTGTGATGAAGACCCTTGATGCGTTTCTTGCAGAGGCGACTGCCTCCCGCCTTCGCTGTTTCGCCCTGGATACCTTCTGGCCTGCAAATCGTCTGCGAGTCGGCCAGAACGGATGTGGCTCCCATTTCCCGTGCCATGAGCACCTCAACCTCAAAGGAGGGAATATGTGTACCAGGGGCAAGACACGACGCATACGCCTGAAGCGCCGCCGCATCGTCGAGCAGCGTCGCATGCACATCAAGTTGCTGGAGCACCTTCTTGACGATAGAAACGCGAATACGCAGTTCGTTTTTGACCTGCTCAGCAGGAATTGCAGGTTGTCTCTTTGGCGTGACCAGATCAAAAAGCCGAAGGAGTGGCGAACGAACAGTTCCATCGGAGCGCTGCCGTGCAAGTTCACTGGTTGAGCAGAAACCACGACAAAGTGCCGCGTCGTCGTACAGTGCGGAAGTGAGCCTTGCTGATGCCGGAGACTTTCCCTCTGCACTTTCTGAAGCTGCGGCGTTGCAGCCAGCTCAGAGAGCACCTGGCGCTGTGCGACAAGGGCCGGATCTCGCTCTGCATCCGCCGCCTCGACAAGCGAGATGAATTTCAGCGGGAAGCCCAGGCCATCAAGGAACGACTGAAAGCGTCCATAGATGCGCACCTGTTCTGCCTCTGCGAGAAAACGTACCTGTTGCAGGCTGCTCACCTCGAACACGACCCAGTAGTTTGCGTCAGGTTCGTCGCGGCTCTTGCGTGAGGTAAGAACCCCTGCAATTCCATGATCCAGGGTCGTAAGATGCATCCAACACTCCTGGATCGAACCTGGCTCGCCTTTCTTGCCTGTCTCACCCCGTGGTCGAAAGATCGTCTGCGTTGGCAGGCAGTTGAACCGACCAAGGAGGTAGAGCCAGTAAAACAGAGGGTAACCGCCAACAGAGGCATGCACGAAAATGAGAACTCCAATCATCAGGAGTACACCAACCACAATTCGGGGCACCAAAGGCACCGATGCGGTGAGGGCAATGATACTTACCGTCGCTCCCAGGTCAGAGAGCAGTTGCGTGAGCGTCATCCCAAAAATCTTTTCTTCGAATTGCAGGAGGTGACCAGGAACCTCCTTGAGCAATGGATGTGTGTGAGCGTCTCGCATCATCATGGAAGGCAGGCATCCTGCTCAGGCTCCTTTGCATGATCCAAGGAGGATGAGCGTGATGCCTGCCTTGCTCCTTTCTTCTGCTATAGAGACGACAGGTCGTCAGATGCAGATGTGAGATGCGCTACACCATTCCTCCAAGGCCAGTAGCGAGCTGAACGAACGCCCCAGTTCCGGCAATGATAGCAGCACACAGGAATACTTTTTTCAGCTGTGCCCAACGTTCAGTACGAGCGGCAGGAGAGTTGTCGTTATTCAGCATGATCCCGACGCAATAGATCGCGATGAACGAGCCCTGCTGCGGTGATCCCGATCTTCGCCGCATTTTGTTGTAAGAGGGTAAGAACATGTTATTGAGATTGGTCAGTGCTTGCATGATGATTCCCTTTCTAGTGGATAGGCATGTGGAAAAACTATGCGAACAAAGCAGCAGCCTTGACCGCTGTACTGACCAGAGAACCCAGACCACCACCCTGACCTCCGGCTGCCGCCCCAAAGCGGGTAAGCAGTGTTGGAATCTCGGCGGTCAAATTGAGCATGGCAATAGCCAGAATGAAACCGGTTAATCCTGTTCTGTTTCGTCGCGATTAAGAACTGTAAACCCAGGCCGAACGTTAAAAACTGGATAAATTGTTCGAAGATGGTGACAACATACAAGCGAATCCAGCCTGAGAAGACGGGTGCGGTCGCCGGGTGAAACGAGGTCAGAAATGCAGGTCCAGAGAGCACAAAGAGCAGATTGAAACGGATGACTCTTTTGATCGCCTGGAAAATGACGCGAAAGAGGCCAATGCCAAACACGATACTAAAGACAATCGTCAGCACCAATCGCCTGCCCATTCTTAAAGAGGTGCCCATTATTGACACCCCGAACGAAATCCTGAATGTTTGCCCCGACCAGGCCACACAACAGATTGTTCAGAAGAAGGAGCTGTTCTCCGATGAACGCGGAGAGATGAATGAGGATCGCCGTCAGAATGGCTTTGCCGACGAACTGCCCGACGGGCATGCGCAGTGAACCCGTCGTGTCCCCATACATCATTTGAATAGCCCCAATCACGATGAACAAGCCAAGAAACACGTCGGCAACAACCGTCATCGTGCGCCATCCCGCGATGACAATCGCGTTTTGCGTGGTGAATGCCAGCGACGTGCTACTAATCATGTTCACCAGTGGTGCAATTGGGCCACTCAGCACATTGAGTGCATCGGTGAGACGATCTACGATCCATTGCAAAAGGTTAAACCCAAAAATCATCGTTCTTCTCGTTTCCGCAGCACTGCTGCTAAAGCCGCTGTGCCTTTGCCCACATGCTTCACTGTTCAGAGTAGCAAACGACACCGGGCGATCAGCAGAACAAGGTGAGGGGGAGGCCAGTTCGTGAGCAGAACAAAATCAGGCGGTGGCGGGGAAGGCAACGAGCAATGCTTCGCTCACAGAGGAGGTGTGATAGCGTGAACGCTCATCTTTCCTCTGATCCCAATGAGACGCTCCAATGACCGTTCTGTTTGGTACAATCAGTAGTCATCGTTCTTTTCCGCTCGCTGTACCCCGCTTCTCCTGGGCAAAGAGAGAGGATACGTACGGGTACAGTTCATTTTTGCGTTACCATCTCGAAAGCTTAGGAGGAGCACATGGATGCTCCAACCACTTTATCTTGAGGCCGAGAAATACGGCATGAGCATGCATATCAAGCAAATAATAACTTATTACGAACGTTATGTATTGCCCTTTGAAATCAATAATGAGGCGAACACTTGTTTTACTTTTTATTGAGCTGGGCACTTCTACCCTCCCTTGAGGGTATTCAAAAAAAGAACGACATAGTAATCACCCGACGCTCTCAAGAACAAATCACACTTCTCCTGATACATGGGGAGATATGCACGAACAGGGTCTCACGCCACTTCTTTTTCTCGTGCATTTAGAAGTAGAATACCTCTGCCTTGTACACGAAATAGGAGACGACGCCCATCTGGTAAACGTGGCTGTTTTTGGGCAACCTTGGTACACAGCATCTCCAAATCTCGATTGAGGGCACGGTCGTTGAATGGCTTAAGTTCGACCTCGACTCGATCTCGTTCCCAGAAGATCCGCCCGGCAACTGAAAAGAACACCTGTAAGCGTTGCCAACTAGCGTGGGAGTACGAAGCTGGGAAATAGTGATCGCGGACCCACATACCCAGATTCGCTAGAGCCACCTTGCAAACCGTCATAATCTGATCCTTACGGTTATCAAGTTCGTACATCTCCCGCTCTTGTTGTGCCAGATCCTCAATGGCCCGGAGTAGCTCGCGCTGTTCTCGACAGTATTTCTCGCACTTGGCAAATTCTTTGTTGCTGGTGTGGTAGGCTTTCCACTGCCGTTGCTGGTATTCCTCGATCTCAGCATCGGCTCTGGCTTTCTCTTCTTTGATCGTTTGACGCCTCAGCCAGTGCTCGACACCTTGTCGTTCTAATTCCATCTGATGATCATTGAGGACGCGATAGAGTGTATCCGCACGTTCTTTGGTCTGCTCACAGCGTTTCCGGTACAACTTGCTCGCGTTGCGCATGCGCTTGCGGGCTCCATCCGCCCAGCGTTGCACATTCTCAAGCCGCCTTTGGAGCGCTTCTCGCTTTTTCGCCACTTCGGAGTTGACGACGGCGGTTTTGGCATAGCCATGATTGATATCGATGCCAAGCGGGATGAGCCAGTCGCGAATGGCGTTCTCTTGGGCAGGCCAGCGGTGGGTGTAGGTCTGCACTAGCTCGACTGCATCAACCTCTGTTGCCGTCGTTACAATCGGGATCAGCTTGGATTCCGTCGGTGGTGCGGGCAAAGGTGTGGCCCGCCAGCTCTCGTCTAACCAGTATTCATGGGTCCCATCGGGTTTCTCATCCCACCGCAGGGGCCGGTCTTCCTCCTCTGAGGATGGTGCGGATGGCGAACCTGACGGCGCAAGTCGCGGATCAGCGCCACGCGCACCACCAGCTCTTGCCCAGGATGTTCAGGCAAGGGCAGACCAAAGCGAGCTAGCGCCACCTCCCAGATTACCTTGCCTTGCCGATCCGTTTGCAACGGGACAAATTCCCCGACCTCCTGAAACGACTCCACGCTGGTATATTGATCGGTTCGCAGCACAGTGACGATGGTCCTTCCTTCTCTCGAAAGCTGCGCCAGGAATTCAGCCGCCATGCCCTCGCGATCCACAACGATACGTTTGAGGCTCTGCAGGCCAGCCGCTTGCTCGTAGTGCGTGAGAATGGCTGGCAGTCCTATCGTCAGATGCTGATCTCCCCGATGGGTGGTGACGAGCAAGGGATGACCTTCCTGATCGTGCAAGACGACCAGAGCACGACACCCCAGAATTTTTCCTGTGCGCCCAATCAGCCCACGTGGGATCAGCCCATCGGCATAGACGGGTTTGCGGTGTCCATCAACATAGAAGACATGAGTAGGGTTTTCTCTCTCCCCTGGCTCTTGCTCCCACACAGAAGCTGTCCAGCGCGCGAGCGCTTCTGTCAGAGAAGCATCGGCTCCAAAGGAGGCCAGCTCTGTCAGAAATCGCTCGGTGTGGCGGTAGCCGTAGGCCCCATGCCGATCAGTGAGCAGCGCCAGAGCCTGGCCAGTGTAGCCTCGCAAATCCCAAGTTCGTCGCAGTCCGACGGCTTGCAGGAACAGAAGGGTAAGCAAGAGACCACGCAGAGTTACAGGTTGGCTTCGGGCAACACGCAGCGATGGATCAGCCGTAGAGAAGTTTGGAGTGAGAGCCGTCTCCAAGGAGGAAAGCAGTTCTGTTTCCTGAACAGCAGCCAATAACAACAGGCTGCCTACTCCTTCTTGCCACTCTGGTTGTGATGAAGAAGCTCCTGATGCTCCTGTTTTTTTTCTTGTGGTGAGCGCCTGGTGGGATTGCTCACGCCAAGGGAGGCCCGGACACGGTTGATCTGGCTCACGCTCACTGGAGATCGAAGCGCTCTCGCAGGGCTACCTGAAGGGTTGATGAAGCCGTGGAAGGAGCCTCTCGACAGAAGGCTTCGAGAAAGACTCGTGCCTCTCCACGTAATTTGCTGAGGTGCCCATGCCGTCCATCCTGCAATGCAATGTTCCCTTCGGCACGAACAGCACGAAGTAAGCGATATGCCATAGCCCGCTTCACCGGCACAGGTGATTCTGCGCTCACTTCCCGAAAGGTGCGGCCCTTCAACATCGCTGTAACTAATTGCTCTCTGACCACCTGACGTTGATTTCTCCCCACGTTGACCAACTCTCGTTCCTTGTTCATAGAACGATCACCTCCGCTTCCCTTTTTACCCGATAGCAAAAGGAACCATTGTTTGGATATGGTAAGGCTTCGTTCCTGGGACTGCCATTTTGTCCCGATATGCAAAAAATCTGTATTTATGCGTCATTTTTACTCTCACATGCGTTGTTGCTTTCAGTCATGCCCGTATGTTCATGGGCAAAGTGTTCTAGCAAGAGGCGATGTATGAAGACGTAGCTGCCGCCGACTCGGCGCAGGAGCAGGCGATCCGCCATCTCGTTGAGGAAGATGACCAGTCGCAAAGGAAGCAAGCCGGTACACCAGAGGAAAACACGAAGGAAATAATGGAGCAGAAAGGCGTCACCACCAGATAGCACACATGTACCCGCTCCGAAGAGCGTGCCTTCGAACACGCCGAGGACCACACCTACGAATACGCCGTAGCCCTCGCCTGCGACCATGCCGAGGGACATACCTACGACCACACTGTAGGCCGCACCTACAATCGCACCTGCGACTACGCCTGTAATCACACTTGATCTTCCAGATAGCCGTATCTCTTCATTGGGGCGAAGTACTTTTCGTTCGATAATCTGTGTTTTTTCCATGCCTCCAACCACGATAATGAACACACCTGTGAGCACTTCTGCGGCCACGCCTGCGATCACGCCGGAGAACATGCCTCCGGCCACACCTGCGATCACGCTGAAGAGCATGGCTCTTCTGAACCCTTTCCACCTCCACGTCAGTCTTTCAGCAGGGACGATCTTTTGTATTCCGTGTATTCCGGCTACCACACCTGTACTCGCGCCCGTGATCGCGCCGAAGAGCATGTCCCCAACCACACCAAAAGGCACTCCGAAGAGCGTGCCAACTATGCCAAAGAGCATGACTCCGATCATGCCGAAGAGCACAATACTACACCAGAAAAACAGACGACGAGCGTGAGGAGGCAACCATTCCCGTTGGAGGCTCTCCACCCCAAAGATTGTCTGGCTCTGTTGGTTCATCTTTTGTGCCAGGATGGTCAACCTGTTTCGTGCCTGTTGCTCTGTGCATTGAAAAAGTGCCATACGTCTGTGTAACATCTGACCGATATACCTGTTCCATACCAAGCACAATGCCTCCTCACGTGTTTTTCCAACGGGAACCTTCTCTTGATCAGCTCCCTGGTACGCAAGGGTGAACACGGAGAGCATGAGGGGCTGACGCACGAGCGTCTGGAGTTCAACGTCTTCCTGCACGGTCTGCCGCAGGGTCTCGACAGCTGTTCCCCCCTGTTGAAAATAGGCATCGATCTGCTCATTGGAGAGCGGAAGCAACTGGATCGCGCGTTGCACAGCCAGACGAGGAACCAGATCGCTGTAGTCCCTGCTTCGACAACAGATGACCAGGGGACAGGCTTCTTGCTCCTGCTCCAATCGCGTTTGAAGATAGGCGTTGATCGCTTCAACACAGGCAGGACGGTGCTCTCTGCTCACTTCATCCAAGCCGTCAAGCAAGGGTAAGATTCGCCCACCTCGAACCCACGCCAGCCGAGTCTGAGAGGGAACTTCATACCGAGTCCACAGTTCCTCAAGGAGCCACTCGGCAAGGGGAAGGCGTTTTTTTGCCCACGATGAAAGGTTGAAGACGGCAGGAATAGGTTGGGTTTCATCCTGCCTTGCCCGTTCGATCAACGATCGTGCCAGGTGGAGCAATTGGGTCGTTTTGCCGGAGCCTGGTTCTCCAATAATGAGCAGTTGCCCCTGTCTTGCCTGCTCATATACCTGCTCGATGGTTGTTCCAGCAGGCAAGGGGCGTGAAGCCTGCTCCATTTCCTGCACCAGGAACAGCCAGGGGTTGGGAAGCAAATCTTGGCGCTCTTCCAAACCCAACTCAATCCAGGCAGCCTGCTCCAACGACTGCTCCAAAAACGTCGTGATCCAGGTTTCATAGACCTTGTCGAGAAAAGATATGCGATTTTTTCGATCCAGCGTTGAGAGAGGGGAAGCCGATTGACGTAGGTGAGGCAGGTCAGCAATAACCTTGCGCAGGTCCTGGACAATGGCGACAAAGGCTTCATCCTGATCGTGCCAACTCGTAACGGGCTTACTATTGCGTGGGAGCCATTGCAGATGAGCAAACGGCGAGGACTCCCAGTCGCAGGGACGCACAATGAGAGGGATAACGCAGGCTTCCCCTCGTTTGTGGCGTTCCAGTGCTTGTTGCATCTCGACATCATAGCAACTATCAGAGGCCAGAAAATCAGCACTGATGAGCAAGAGGATGATCTGCGCGGAGCGGATGGCCTGGTTGATCTCTTGAGCACGATACGACCCGGCAAGGATCTGCTGATCCGACCACTCTTTAATCAGCTCGTCGCGTTTGAGCTGACTCAGATGGATGGCGAGTTGATCACGCACTGCCTGATCAGCCTGCGCATAGGAGGAGAAAACGGTGATGCCTGTCTGTTTTTGCTTCATGCTCTCGTGCCACCTGGCTCTATTCGCTCATCTTTTGTCTAGTAGTACCAATCTAGCACAGAGCGGAGTCTATGTCTATATGCGTAGGAAAGAAGAGTGGCGCGAAACCCTGCTTCGCGCATATCTCCCCTACATGAAAGGCATGCTTGATCTTTCATACAGGTTTCGTTCCGATCACACTGAAGAGGGTACACTAAGACACCATCCTATCGTCATGTAAAGAGTTTCCACCCCAAAGCAGAAAGATTGAAGAGATACGACTGGTATCTTTTTTTGGAGGAAAACGAGATGAGCGTGATCAGAGGGCATGAGGCAGGATGCAACGAGAATATGATACGATACTGAAGGAAAGGCATTGGATCATATGAATACAGGTTGTCTCACTTTCTCTCTAAAGGATTATTCTTGTGGCTGATGAAAACGTAGACCAGCGTATTGGTGATTATTTTTTGATAGAGAAACTTGGCTGTGGAAGCTTTGGATGTGTCTATAAAGCTCGGCATAGCCGTCTTCCGAATCGCATTGTGGCAATGAAAGTGTTTATTGGCAATGTTGACAGCAAGCAGGAGCGGGAGCAATTTCTGAGCGAGGCACAGTTACTGGATCAACTGCGGCATCCTTCTATCCTCTCGATCTTTGACGTTGGAGTGCAAGAAAATCCTCTTGATCGAGATATTGCTTATATTATCACAGAATTTGCTCCTCATGGGTCTTTGCGAGATCGCTTGGATAGCATCGATGGGCCGATGCCCCTGGATCAAGCGTTCCAGCTTCTCACACAAATAGGAGTTGGCTTGTCCTACGCACATGCACAAAATGTCATCCACCGTGACCTGAAACCAGAAAACATTCTTTTCAATGACAAGGGAGAAGCGCTTCTTGCCGACTTTGGGATTGCAATTGTGCTTTCGTCAGGCTCGCGAACAGGAGATCGGTTTGGGACGCCAGCGTATATGGCCCCAGAACAATTCGAGGGGGTTATGAGTAGGAAAAGTGACCAGTACGCATTGGCATGCATTGCCTATGAGCTTTTCACAGGGCATCATCCCTTTGCAGGCTTGAAAGGTGCTGCACTTGTCTATCAGCAGATACACGGACAGCCCAAGCGGCCTCGTCTCCTTTATCCTACCTTGCCTGTAACCATCGAGAATGCTCTTCTTCGTGCATTGGAGAAAGATCGGAAGGACCGCTATCCAGATATCGCCTCATTTCTCACCGCACTGCAAAGCACCCCCTCTCCCAGGCCGCTGCGGCCAGCGTCTTCCCTGCCCCAGAGGCCATGGCCTGATATTCTATGGGACGAAGAGCAACAAGCCGACCAATTTCTTCGAAGAAATCGAGGTGCACGTTCCAAGAGACGGCAGCGTCTCTCTGATGAATCTATTATCGTACAACGACGCAGACCCCCTGTCCGAAACCATGGGCCCAGTATCAATCCTCCTCTGGCAGATCCATCTCCTCGCCTCCATCGATTTTCTCGATCACCAGTTTCGTGCGTTCGCTTCTCAGTACCACCTCCGCCACCTGTGAAAAAGAAGAGACAACGAGACTGGCCGCTCATTCAGTGTGGTGTCTTTGGATGGCTGCTGGTTGGTCTCGCGATGATCGCACTTGGTGCGTTTCCTCATATGGCTATATTCTGGTTTATCGTCTTCCTGTTGACCCTTGCAGTTGGTGGAACCAGCCTTCTTTTCTGTTTTGTACAAGCGCTGGTATCAAGTTATCGAGCAAGAGAATGGCAATGGTTTGCAGGGCTCCTTGTCGCCCCTTTGAGTCTGAGTCTCTTCTGGCTCTTTCTTGGTCTGGGAGGTGGCTTTGTCGGGTGTGTTGTGATTGGCATCGTTCTTGGTACCATCGTGAGTATGGCGTATGGATGGCAAAAGGCCACAAGGATTGCGAACTGAAGATGGGTGTTGCACATTCAGAAGATGAGTCTTGTGCTCTGCTGAAGGGTGCGATCAAAGCAGACGAGCAGCACGATCATAGTCCGTGTGTCTGAGTCGCCCTTCCTGCGATGGCAGACGACGACCAGGCACGTGATAGAAGTAAAGCGCCTGTGCAAACTCACGGCGGTACGAGTGGACATGGAGATGTTTCGAGATGCGAAGGAAGACCAGATGCTCCTCTGCTCCCCCCTCTTTTGTGAGATCAGCGACGAGGGAACATTATCCACTCAACCATATCGTCTCATCCACTCTCAGTCCTTCTCCTCTACACAATGACCGACCGGAAACACACCAGGAAGGTTTCCAGAACAAACCCTGTAGATCAGCCTGTGGCGGACACTGCAAAAGCAGATCACCCCTTCTATCTTCTGCCCATGCGCATGCTGGCATCCTGGTCGTTTTCTGGTCATGATCTGCCTTTCACCCACTAGCGATCCGAGCAGCCCTGCTATAGTAGAAGGAGTCCCTCTGAGGAAACACATTGACTATTGTTTTGTTTCTCCCTGCACAGCAAGTGGCCGCTTCCTGTGTAGAAGGGAAACCTCGTACAGATGGAGCGTCGCAAGCGATGAGGACAGAGAAACAAAAGAAAAAGGAGTTCCTGAATTATGGCGACGAACAATCCATCACCCCTTTGTGCTTTTGATCGTATTCGCATGCTGGCAATGCAACGCTGGTGTCACACCATCGAGCGAACCGCTCCTCTTGATCTCGACATTCTCGAACTTGCTTGCGGAGAAGCCAGTCGCAGGTACCAAGATCTGGAACATCGCACACCCTGTGTCATTGCACGATCTTTTGAAGACATGAGCGAAATCATTGATGCCTGGGTCATCTGGCAAGCTCTTCGCCTCCAGTTGACTCGCCCTGAGCACTGTCCTATTGGTGCAAGCGGCATTCGGAACTTCACAAGAGAGCTCGAATATATTCTTGAGCGCCTCACCAATGATGTTACCTATGATCTGTTTCTTCTGTAGCTAAACATCATTGCCGACTGATCCTTCCTGTTGTTTCTCTCTCACACGTCTTCGTGTCTGTCGTTCCTTTGTAGATCGTTCGTTCCAGGTTGTTTGCCTGCACAGATCGGATTCCCGGTGGAATCATCTCTGTGCATGGCGACACCGCCACTGTAGAGGGATGCTCTCTTGCCAGGAAATCAGACCGCAACACATGGAACCAGTCTGTACGAAAGAGATATCCCATGAATACGCTCATCACCATAAAAACTGTCGCCAATTTGAAGCTTCAAACATTTTTGTTCGCACTTTCACTTGTCATGCATGCTGCTGCCCTCTCCGTCACAGCGTCTCATCCTCTCCTCAGCCAGTTTTTTGCGCTCCTGGAGACGCTCGGATGGATCAGCATCATCTTGATCTGGATCATCGTACTCATCAAAGGTATCCAGCAATGGTACCCCCTGCTCTGGATCAAGTTGTGGACGTCTGCACGCACACAGCTCGGCATGAAAAATGAATCTATCGTTCCTGTAGAACAACTCAAGCATATATACACCAATGTTCAGCGACTCAGATTAGCTCTGTATGGCTTGACTCCAGAGATGGAACACGTTCGTCGTACGCACTTCCAGCTGCTCGGCGAGGCTGTCCCTGCTCTCACCTTGCCTCCGCAGCATGCTTGCTTGTACGCAGAGTTTCACCAGTTTGACCAGGGTTCTGAACCATTTCGGTTTTCCGCATCTGGAGCGTGTACAACTCCAGCAGAAAGATGTCGAGTTCGTTCAGGCATGGGGATGTGATCTGGAGGCACGCTTGCTCCAATCACAGAAACAGAGACAAGACCAACAACAAGCGTTGGACGCTGCCCTCATAATGGCAAACCATACATACAGATCTATCGACGACCGGCATCCGGCGGCACTAAGTAATCCTGACTACCATCGCATCAAAGGAGCCTTGCTGGTTCTGACGATGATGGCCGGCAATAGCGCTCTTCCTTGTCATCAGGTCCATCTTTCTGTTTGTGCACTACAACGCGATATAGATACCATACTCAAGCACTTGAAACAGAGTGCCGGCTAAGCTTTTTCTCTCGTCCTTTGTCGTCAGTTGTTTTTTCGTCCCTTCTTTCGTTCACGTCCTGTTTGTAGCAACCGCACAGCGAAACCAAGCGCTTCCTGTGCGGTGGGAAACCACACGTGTCTGGAAGTTCGCCTGGTTCCGTCTGGCATATAGCGTAAAAAAGAGGAGTTCCTTCCATGACACGCATCAATGTTAACTTACTACAGGTTCACAACACATTCGTTTCTTCCCTTTTTACAGCACACCAGCAAAATGCCGATGTGCTTGATGGAATCTACCAGGAAAAGATGGATCGGCTCGACCAGTACATGGGTCTACTTACTGAACTCGCAACCGAGGGAATGGAAGAGCACCTCTCTCCTCTTTTGAACACGCTCTTACAGGAGTGGGCGATAAAAGAGGCGGTAGAACTGATCCTTCGTTCCCAACCCAGTGATCCGTCTTGCCAGAGCCTTCAGCGTTTCTTCTGGGATAGGCTTGAACGCCACCATCAGGCCCTCTCATCCGAACTGTTCTTGCACCTTCAACGGGGCAAGGAACAACGCGCACGTGCAGCAGTCGAACGCACGCAAAGTTGGCAGCAATCAAACCGAGAGTGGGCAACTCTTGCTATCACCAGTGTCCAGCAAGCACAAGGAGGCATGAAACAGTGGTATGACTTCGCAGCTAGCATGCAAGCAACAATCGCAAGCAAGCTCGCTGTGCCTGAGCAAGCAATACAGAAGACACACACAAAGAAGTGGACAACAAGAATCACGATCATCGGCCTGATGCTCGTTGGTTTCGTTGCACTCTTTGGGTGCGCGTTCTTTGCGATGATGCATCTTTATTAGTCCTTTGGAGAGCAGGGGAAGTGGGATGCACCCACCCGTCCCTGATGTCGGTGTCAAAGGGGCCTCCCCTCTGACACCTATACAACCAGTGCGTGCCGCTCGTGCGAGGAGGCACGCACTCATCCCTTTTTCTTCCCCAGAGAGGGGCGTATCCCTGCCACCATCACGGTTCCCAACGTGGGTGAGATACGTCACTTCTTTGTAGCCCAATAGCGGGGCGCTGCCGCTCTGCCTGGTACGTGGGGATGTCACGTACAGCCCGCTTCCATATCGGCGCTGTGTCGAGTGGAGAGCCAGGGTTCACCCACTCATGATGGTTGAGTGCTTCGCTCCCTCGTGTCTGTATGAACCCCCTCTTTCGCTCCTATCCAAAGATATGTGATGCGCAGACCCCAGCGATCAAGAGTTGAAGTTGAGCCTCCGCTCCTCCTTCTCTTGATCTTTCCTTATTTTTGGCGCACGAGACGTTGTGTGACACCAAAGCAGACTGGAAACCAGCAAAGCGTTCCTGGTCTCGCATGAGATTTCAGCATCGGGAAAAGGAGTGCTGATACCATCTATCAGTCATCTTTTGAGGCATGCAGTGACGCACATCGTTGGAGTGACAAGCATAGTAATCGCTGCTCTCTCGGCTTCGGGAGCCCGAAGAGCAGCGTATGACAGAAAGAAAACAGATGTCTGTCTTTTCTTCCAGATCGAGACCAAAAGCCAGCAGAAAAGGACCTTTCCAGGTGTGTTCTGGTTTCCTTCCCGGTCGTTTTCTGGTTCCGTTCTGCTCGTCCCGGTCAGCCATCATGTATAGTATAAGTGATTTACAATGCATCCCCCTACAGGGAGAAATACATTGACAGGCCATGAGCCTGAGCATCGAGGTAGAACTACCTCCGGGTCGTATCCATATCACATGGATGCTGACTCACTCATCGTCGTACGCTCGACCCTTTGGCAGCGTCGGCAGTGTACTGAAACTGAGGATACCTGTTCAGGGTGAAGCAGGACCTCGCAAATTGCGAGTGAACTCTCCTGAGTATTCAGTCCGACTATCGTTTCTGGAAAGTGTTGAAGCATCGTGCGTTATTGAAGGATAAAAAATATGGAAGGAACAGACGTCGTAGATCAACTCGGAAGAAAGACCTGTAGTAAAACAACATGGAACAGCGTATCCGTCGCGTGTCATCTCGTAGAGCTTCCTCTTTCATACATGACCATCGCAATATCGTCTCTTCATAGGAACATTTGCTGCCTATGGTTGTCACCCGTAGCGCGTCATAAACGCAGGGAGAATGACTCTCAGTGTCTCTCTCCTCAGCACATAGTAGGGTATGCTTGCTTGCTTCCCTACACCTATCACGCGACCCTTTTTGTGCTTTTTGCTGGGCAGGAGATACAACATTCGCCGTCTTTGCTTTCCTATTGTTCTCTTGCGCCAACGCTTACTACCTGTCCCCTTTCTGAAAGAAGGTTCTCGTATGTCTACCGTTGATATCGCTCTGGTACAAGCCTATCTCTCTCATATGCAACTTGCACTCCAACATTTCGATATCCCCTGTGCCACATCACATTTAGAACATGCGATGGAATTGCTCATACCGCCATGCACGCTCCTGCCTCCCCACCTGCCCATGCAGATTGAGGTCGGCATGCGTCTCGATACAGGAACTCAGCGCAAAGGCAAGCCGAACGAGGATTTCGTGTTTGCAACCGTTGGATGCACAACGCATTCGGAAGAAACCTATGGGCTCTTTGTTGTCGCCGATGGGATGGGAGGCCATGCAAGAGGACAAGACGCCTCTCGACTCGCCACACACACCATTGTCGATGTCCTCTTTCCCCTGGTACATCGTGGACACCTGCAAGAGCACGCGTTGGGAAACGCGTTGGTCAATGCCGTGAACGAGGCCAATACCGCCATTTATACACGAAACCAGAACGTGACAAGCACTCGATTTCTCGACCGCATGGGAACGACGGTTACCGCCGTTCTTGTGATGGGGCCTCATGCGTTTATCGCCAATGTAGGTGATAGCCGCACCTATCTCTACCGACCTGGCGTTGGACTTCGTGGGGTTACCCGTGACCATTCCGTTGTGGCAACACTTGGTCGCTTCTGGCGCGATTACACCCGATGAGGTCTATACACATCCTGAGCGCAATACCATTTTGCAGTGCCTGGGTACAAACGCAACCGTTGCCGTGGATCTGTTTTATGAGCAGCTCCAAAGCGGCGACATTGTGCTGTGCTGTAGCGACGGCATGTGGGAAATGACACGCGATCCCTCTATCGAAGAAATCCTCTCTTCCTGCTGGCTCTCAGCAGAACAGATGGCTGAGCATCTGATGTATACAGCACTCCAGGGCGGAGGTCTCGATAATATTGGCCTGATCGTCTCACAGTTCCAGATGAATGTGACTGCAATGCACACCATTATGCGTCCACTCTCTGTCGATAGGGTGTAAGTCGTCCTGTTCGGTCGTCCTACGTGTAACGGGTCATGCTATTGTGTTTGCAAAGGTATTCCAACCTATGGAGGAATAGGAATGACTCAACATGCATTGATAGGAGCGTGTGGCACTGGGTGCTTGGCGACACTGGTCTCTCCCAAGCGCTTTCCGATTGCCAGCATGCAACACACGTCCTTGCTTCCTCTGGTTCCGGTCTTGTCTGGTGATAGTGAGCGTGTGTTCCGTCCCTGTACACTGCGACACAGACATCATTTTGCTGTACCTCTGCTGGCACACGATGAGGCACTGGTATGATCATGGCCGTTACACCAACACCATGGCACATCGCTCTTGAATGCTCTGTCTATGAGACTGCACGACAAGCCGCCGCCGCCGGTATCAGTATCGTCCCCATCCGTAATAACGGGACAAAACAGCCTGCACTCAGCGGATGGCGCGAGTACCAGAAGCGTCGGGCGAACAGCCGAGAACTGAAACACTGGTTTTCGTCTGCGGGGCCAGGGATTGCCTTTATCACCGGAGCAGTCAGTGGAAATCTAGAAGCTCTCGATTTTGACTCGCAGCTCATCTTTGAGGCTTGGCTCCACTGCGTTCAACAAGACGAGGCTCTTGCTTCCTTGTACGATCACGTCTCCTGGGGCTATCTCGAGTCCACGCCAGCGGGAGGCAAGCACCTGCTCTATCGGTGCGATGAGACCGTTGAAAGAAACCAAAAGCTCGCCTGTAGACTTGATGGCGAGACAAGAGAAACGCTCATTGAAACGCGAGGCGAGGGCGGACTGATTATCGTTGCACCCTCACGCGGTCAGGTGCATGTGAGCGGGAAGCCCTACACAGTACAACACGGTGGCATCTCGTCAATCAGGACCATTACGGCCCACCAGCGTTCGTTGCTCTTTACTGTGGCTCGTGCATTCAATACGACGTCGCCCACTCATCACCCATTCATTCGATCAAGCATGACACTTTCATTGAAGAGCGGAGTCGATGGGCTGCGTCCTGGTGATGTGTTCAACCAACAAGCATCCTGGGAAGACGTGCTCATTGCGCACGGCTGGCAACATGTACGCACAAGCGATGGGGAAGCGTACTGGCGTCGCCCAGGCAAAAGAAGCCCCGGTATCAGTGCAACAACCAATCACCATGGGCATGACCTCTTGTATGTCTTTTCGACCTCAACAGTCTTCGAGTGTGAGAAAGGGTATACGAAATTTGGTGCCTATACTTTTTTGAACCACAACGGAGATTTTTCAGCCGCTGCCCGCGACCTTGCTGAGCAGGGATACGTCACGAAGAAAGAGAACTACCAATGAATACAGCATGGAACGAACAAATCATCCTGGAACACATCGCAGAGGGCAATGATGAACAGGCCGTACGCCAGGTTGATGCCTTCTTAGCACTGGTACCCACACGCATCGAAGAGCGCCCCTGCTTGCTGATGCAATTAGGTCGGCGCTATATCGTCCTGGCCTTATTCAAAGAACATGGCATGGCTGATGACGAGGTTGAAACGCTCCTGGCACGCCACTTCGAACAGAGAAGAATCTCCCCATCCATGTCTGATGAACACAGAGACGAAGTTGCATTCAAGTGGTATGCAAAGGCTGGTCGGTTGTTTTCTGCGGTGATTGAACACACACCATCCTCCCCACAGCTCAAAGGCTCTGCCGCCATGCATCGGAGTTTGGTGTATGCCATGTGCGCAGCGTACGATCTCGCGCAAGCAGACCTTGATCTCGCACGTTCTTTTCTCCCGCTGTCCCCCGCCCTTTCCTACTGGCGAGGGATGATCTTCGCCCTGCAAGGCAACCAGGAGGCCGCACGAACTGCGCTGAAGAGTGCCTGTGTACACGACCCAGAAAACATGCAGTATCGCCGAGCGCACGCTCGTGTCCTGTGTGGAGATGATAGCGCACACCCTCTACAGCACGCAGTACGATGAGGGAGGAGACCTTCCTGGGGACCCGCTCTCAATCAATGTGTCGCATCAACACAACTCGCTTCTCACGACCCACACATTGTGCGGCCCTTTCCAGGCCCTCCTCTCCCCTCACTCACCCGGCTAGTCATTGCGGGTGCGGCATCTTCCGCACCCCAGGAGGCCGATTTGCACGGAAGAAAGTGGATGATCATGAAGAACACGCAACATAACGATCTTGCCCAGGCACAAGAACACCAGAGGGATGAGGCAGCTTGTCCGCCCCTGCGGGCAGATATACATACCTTCATCCGTGACACACAGGCAAGAGCATACACGATGAACAAAAAATGTCGCACCCCTAATAACCGAGAGCATTGGATTGCACGAGGACGCCAGCAAGCGTTGTGGTACACCTCTACCCAATTACGTCGCATAGAGACAACCCACATCTGCTCATACACCCTGTACCTGGCGCTGCACGAGTACCTTGAGTGCATGGAGAAATATTGCCTCGATGGAGAAGAAGAGCGCCACGCAGTGAGACCAAAAAACGGGCAGCCACGAGAGCAATGGAAGGCAGAAGGGGAAACACAAGAGCTCGCGAGGATCACCAGCACCCTCACCCACATGGTTCACGCGCATACTCCTGACCGAGTGGACCACCTGCTGTCACTTGATGGGACCACCCTGGTCCCCAAACAATAAACACCCTCAGACGCATGAAGCACATTCATATGGTGTCGTTGCGTCCGATGGGGAAGGAATCATCGCTCCCAACCGAAAGCCTGGTAGAGACCTGATAACCGTGATGTATCTGCATCCGAACGCATAGGGAGCACGACGCCAATCCATCTATCATGGGTCGTTCAATGAGGGGTTCACCCTGATCGAATGGCCCATTTTGTGTATCCAGGAGAGCAGCAGTGGGCACCTCGTCTCTTGTGCGATGTCGTCGTCCACTGCCTTTCTACGCACATCCACGACATCGCCCTTTCTATCGTCACATACGAGCCACATCACCATGAGCGATTTCTTCTTCGCCGAGAAGGGATCGCTTCTTTTTGTGTGCTCAGAGTCAAAAAGGAGCCTCATTTCTATGTCTGCAACCATCCTTCCTCTTCCAGGACATCATCACATTACCGCCCTCGCCTGGGACTCCACGGGCTCGCGCATTGCAGCAACCTGTGAAGATGGGAGCCTCTGGGTGTGGCATGTCCCATCACAAAAACTCCTCTTTTCGCGTACCTTTCAGGGGACGCAATTGCTCACCGTTGCCTGGGACCCTACTGGGAAAAAGCTCGCCACCGGGAGTAATGCTGGACTCTGCGTGCTCCAGGCATGGAATGGATCAGTCCTCTTGAGCCACCAGTTCCGCCATGCAGTCACCAAGGTCTCCTGGTCCCCAACAGGAAGCCGCTTTCTGACCGTGTCGGGTCGTGAGGTGACCATTTTCTTCGAGTCGGGTTCCCAGATCATGGAAGCCCACCCGGTCAACGTCATTGATGCCGCATGGCGATGGGATGGGGTATGTATTGGTTCCATCTGTACCAACGGGCTGGTCAAGGTCTGGGACTCCTCCCGCAAGCGGATGCTCTACACCATTGCAGATATTCGCGATCCCCAGCGTCTCGCCTGGGACCGACAAGACACAAGCCTGGCAATCGGCACGCGAGACGGAACCGTCCAGCTTCGCGATCCCGATACCGGAGCGATCCAGCATGTAGAGACACTCTCCAGGCGTGCTATCTGTACGCTCGCCTGGGGAAAACCGGGCATTGTGGCCTCAACGGATCAGGAGACAACCGTATGGGATGGGTATGCACATGGAAAAATTTCAACAATGGACATGCTTGTACCTGAGTGTGGACGTGCGGCACCCCATGCGTCCTCCGTCGATTTTGCTCCTGATGGCAACATTCTGGCAACGGCGCGTCGTGGGATGGTCTATATCGCCTCACTTGCAAAGCAGGACATTTTGTGTCATCGACCATAGAAGCAGACATGATGTCGTTGTGCTTCTCCACGATAGAACACATACGTCACATGAGAGAAAAAATCTGAAAAACAGCCATGCCCTGGATTCAAGGGAGTATGGCTGTTTTGTACCCTGATTCAAAAGGAGAACAAGAGATGAATGTGATCGGACGATTTCGCAGTAATTACTTTGCCGTCAAAGACCGAACAGCTTTTGAGCAATGGTGTCAGCACAACGGCCTCCAACTGATTGTTCATGAGTCTCATGTTGACCTCGTTGGTTTTCTCAACAGCGAGAATGAGGCAGGTATACCTTTCACTATCGTCGAAGAAAGAGAGGGGAAAAAACAGGAGATCGATATCGACTTCATGGGGGAACTTGGCACGTTTCTCGCAGATGATCATGTAGCGGTGGTCATCGAGATCGCCTCTGAGGGATATCGGTACCTTACCGGCGGTGCCCATGCGATCAATAGCAAGGGGGAACACAGGAGTACTGATGTAACAGACATCATGGCACGTGCAAAACAGCTTGGCAAACAGGTGACCAGATGTGAAGGATGAAGAGAGATTGGAGGGAAAAGGATATGGCAGCGCTCACGTGCTCCCAGTGGAGGAGAAAAAGCCAATGATAGCACGATTATCCCCTGGTGGTACATGCATTGCATCAGGGACAGAAGCAGGAGTCATGTATGTCTGCCGTCTTGTCAGTATGGCCGAAGAATGGAGCATCCAGGCGGCACATACTGGGGCCATTCGTGTCATCGCCTGGTCGCCTGATGGAGCCGCCATTGCCTCAGGGGGAGACGATGCCATTGTCAATGTGTGGGAGGCAGCGACAGGGACGCTTGTGGCTCTCTACACAGAGCACACCGGACCCATTGTCGCATTAGATTGGTCGCCTGATGGCTGTTGGATAACCTCTGTTGCAAGAACAGGAAGCCCGCACATCTGGCAGCTCCACCACGACCCAAACAGGTGAAGCACCCCTGAGACGCTCTCGCGGTCACTCCTTGGAGACAGACACGTTCTCATTGCGCTTGTTCTCCTCAAACCCGCTCCTCACCAAAACCAACAGCATGCAGAGGACGTGTGTCTCAAGTCTTTCCAGCTCACGCACGAACTCATTGCAAGGTGAGCATGTCTACCATTCAGACAACGGTATCTCTGTCTGCACAGATCGCATTTCTCTCGTATCGTTCATCAGACCTGGATGCAGTATGCTCCAGGTCCCTTTGTTTTTCAAGGAGGATGGGTATGACCTTGCATCACCAGCACACTCAGCCAACGGATTTCGACACGACTTTTGACGAGTTCTGCCAGCTTATCGATGACTATGCCACAAAGCAGGTTCTTCCAAACACCGTGGGTGCCGCACTCGACGAAGTCCGTCGTGTGATAAACGAGATTGAGCTGTGTCAGCATGAAGGGCACACTCCTGATCATCACGATATCCCCTGGCGGGTCGGCTACCTCGTGTTTTGTATGCATCTTGTTGAGCGAGCCGGTCTGTGTGATGGTTCTGCACGGTTGCTCGTCGCCCAATTCATTGACCACATGGGCGTCTCCCTCGCCGGTGCCATCGACATCGCACTCGTCCGGCTCCGTTGCCTCAATCGCGGGGATGATATGGTATATGTCGATACATCTATGCTGGTTCCTCTCATGAAACGCGATCTTTCACATCATTTATAGCGTGTCCTGCGGGAGTCACCTCCTCTTTCGGTGCTCCCGCTTTTTGCTGCCTCGTTCGTGGCAGCCCAGGAGTTTTTTGTGCTCATGACAACACACACACCTATTGCATCCTCAGATCTTCCTGATCCATCGCCGAGCTTCCGCTATGAGGATATCATCAAAAATGTGATTGCGCCGTTCCCATCCCACATGATCAAGGTACGACCAGGTGCGACGACCAGGGACAAGAAAAAGGCCATTGCCCTGGCATACTACGACTGGCGTGTGATGGTCAATCGCCTAGACCACCTTGTCGGGGGAAGAAACTGGTATGCCCATCTTCAGCCCTGGGGAGATCACAAGCTCATCTGCACACTGACCATTGTGGGCGTCTCCAAAGATTCTTCTGGCGAGGGGGAGGCCGACGACGAAAATGGTGGTACCTCGGCAGAACAGCAGGCAAAAAAAAGAGCGATGGCCGAGCATGGCCTAAACTACCTGTACCTGCTACCGCAGGCATGGGGAGACTATGATGCGGAGAAAAAGCGCTTCATCAATCCGCAGGCGTTGGTCGAGGAGATGTATAGCAATGCACACATTGAAGGGCTGGAGCTCAAACCATTTCTCCATTCCACACATGCACCATCAAGTGCATCCTTGCGATCAATCACCCCTGGAGTAGCAACCACAACCAGGCCAACGGACGAGATAAACGCATCCATAACACCTCCCGTCAATGAGAGAGTCCTCCAGGGTATTCGAAAGCTGTGCGAGGCACTAGATAAAACGGAACCAGAGCATGCCACGCTCACAACACAAAGTGCACAGCGACTCTTCAACCAGCTTTCCAATGAATACAAGGCAGCACGCACACGGCAAGCAACGGACCCCGTTTCCACCCCATAACGCTACCACCACAAAAGAAAGAAAGAAAGAAAGAGGAACACTAATGAACAAAATTCTATTGATTGGCAATCTTGGTCGTGACCCCGACGGGTCCTATACAACCAACGGCACAGCGGTAACCACATTCACGTTGGCCGTCTCACGAAAAATCAAGGCAGCAGGCGGCGAAGCCCAGGAAGAGACCGAGTGGTTTACCATCATTACCTGGCGTCATCTGGCCGAGATCTGCCAACAGTACCTGAAAAAAGGGCAAAAGGTGTACATCGAAGGCCGCCTTCACCAGAGAACATATACCAATAAAGAAGGAATACAACGCCTCGCCATCGAAGTCATTGCGAACGAAATGGAAATGCTCACCCCCAAAAGCCACACCACTGCACTTGATGACGAGGTTGAAGCCTTATTGGCAGAGATGGAGAAAGAAAAGGAATAACGCCATCCATGGGGTGATGCATCGTGCGCTCCTCACCAGGAAAGCGCACCCTTTTGTTCCCACTCCCTCTCTTCTTGCCCCAGGTACGGCACGGTTTTCCTGCCCGCCTGGGGTTCTTGTTTCTTCATACACACAAAGGAGCAGACACATGTCTCTCACGATGACTGATGACAGCCGCAACCGCAAATTCCCCACCCCATTCACCGATCTCCCAGTCGGCACGCTGGATTACGATGGTCATGAAATAGCAGGTATGGAGTATTGCCACGACGACTGCGGGACAACGTGATCTATCTGAATTGCAGCGCCGCCGATGCGGCTGTCTCCGCAACGCTCAAGCGCCTGCTGCGCAAGAGCAGTGGCAAGGCGACCTTTCAGCCTGCGAAAGGGCTAAGCTGGTCTGGCCCCTCCGAGTTAAGTAAGCTCACTGACCATTACGATACAGTGACGGCAGGCCTTAACGCACAAGGGTTGCGGCTCAAAAACCAATGCATTATTCCCGATTGCCTCAACATTGCGGCGGGGCTGTCTCGTCCGATGGAAGCCCAGTCCGGTGGCACCTGTCTCACCTCATAAAGAAGACGCCGAGGATGAAGAGGACGAGATACGGAAGACGCAAAGAAGAAGATACATCCGTGCCAGAGACGAGGCCGGATACCTCATCATTCCGCTATATGCTAGGCGACGCCTCGACAGATCGACCTCCGACCGGCGCACTGTTTGCCCACTTAAAATCCCTCGTGGTCGTGTGTCACCCGGAGTGGGAAGCGATGCTCTGGGAACACGGCCAGACCGGTGCGCTCATTCTCCCACAGCCAGCGCTTGGCATCCATGCCTGGAGTATTACGCGGGAACGCACCCGTCTGGACGGATCTCGTCGGCACACTCTGGAT
The DNA here is from genome assembly GCA_963850365.1 of uncultured Chloroflexia bacterium. Classification (GTDB taxonomy): domain Bacteria; phylum Chloroflexota; class Ktedonobacteria; order Ktedonobacterales; family Ktedonobacteraceae; genus Dictyobacter. The sequence continues at coordinate 44,842 of CAWKKX010000071.1, read as the reverse complement.
GGATGGTCGCCTTTCCCGCCCTGCACCAACGGAACTCCTCTCCGGACAGAAGCGCAGTTCACCATCGCCATGCGGCCACAAAGTAACGTTCTCCCTTGATTGTTCTCTCCGCCCATGCCGGTTTCTTGGTGGAGAAGAGATTGGGATGGGCGGTTTTTGTGTGAGAATGCGAGGTCTCTCTCTCTATGACACACGGATCACACGCGAATGTGGAACGCGCTGGCTTTGTCAGAACACCTCCGGTGATTGCTCAGCATTGCCGCCAACTGGTCACGCTCCCTGAGCACGACCTGTTTTCGGTCGGCGATTTGACCTGTGGCAAAGGCGATCTTCCTGTCTTCCTTTTTTGCAGCCCAATGCCCATATGATTGGAACAGAATTATCCCGTGAGCGCGCAGACGTTGCGACCAGGCTCCTTCCTGGCGCAACGATTTCTGCCACCGCCATTGAACATATGCATCTGCCCCCAGAGTGCCTTGGGCTGGTCGTTGCCAACCCACCCTACCTGCGTGCCAACGGCACCCGTACGGAATTGCCGCTGATTCGCCGCATGCTCAAGTACCTGATGAAGCATGGCGTGCTCATCGCCATTGTCCCCATGCGCCAGTGGGATGCACACATGGTTGATCTGTTCGCCAAACATCTCTACGCTGTTCAAGCGTTCAAATTTCCCGATCTCCCCGCCTCGGAGGAAGCGGCATTTACCCTTCACACAGGCAGTCATCATTGGCAAGAAACGCCCCACCTCAATCAAAACGCCCGATGAACTGCTCGTCACAGAGATGAAGGGCTGGCGGTATCGGACCAAGGGGGTCAAAGCAGGCGAAAGCCCATGGGTACAGGGATACCCTCTGCCAGAACTGCCTGCACTTCCCTGGCCTGATGCCAAGCGCTACACCGTCCCTGTGCTCAAAACGGAGCCGAAGGTGACTGTGTTCCATGCGAGCCATGCAGACATACACGACGCGCTGGTGGCTCAGGGCATTCAAAAAACGGAGATATGGAAGCAGGCGGTAACCTACCACCATCAACGCCGGGAGTTCCTGCCCCCAGCCATGCCGCTGGTAGGCAAAGTCCACCTTGCCGCTTTGATCCTGGGAACCGAGTTGTTGGGCAACCGCATCCTCACCGGACCGGACGGAAGCGACTATATGTTCCGTTCGTTCATTACGACACGCTGGCAGGAGGTCGAAGTTGATGAGGATGAGGAGGCACGACATGTGGTCGAGAAAAAGCAATTACAAGACCTTCCCGATTCTCGGTGTGCTCAACCTCTCAACCGGGAAAACAGAGCACTACTATGGTGCCGACGCCTATGCATACCTCGATCCCTGGTATCCCATCCTTGCAAAAATCATTTTACAGGACTATCAGCCACTCTATGACCTGAAACCCGATGCGTGGATGATTCGTGTGGCGCTCTCGACGGCAATGGACAAGACCCTTCCAGGCGGGGAACCCGGACTTGCCACTGCGCAAATGCACCGGGTCTTCGCGCACTGGTATGCCACCCATCGTTGGGGCAAGGTGGCCTTCCAGGGAGAGCGTGGCGTGGGCAAGACGCGCATCTTGATCGTGCTCATGGCGCTCTATATGGAGTACTGGTCGCATCGCAGCGATACAGGGTTTCTTGCAGAGCAAAAAATCCAGCGGCGTCCCCGCTGGCTCAAGCGCGTACGTGCTGATTGGAAAAAGAGTCGATGGACGAAAGGAGAAGAACCGCGTGCGCTTCCTCTGGCTATTGTCACCCCCAAACGGGTCACCACCACCTGGACAGAAGAGTTAAAAGCCGCCTGGCCGCAAGCCAAAGTGATCGTTATTCGCTCCTATCATGATGTAGACACCTGGATGGATCTGGCCGCAACAGGAACGTGCCAGGAGCAACGCCCAGATGGAGGGATGGGTGAACGCACCTTTCTTGCCGTGGTTGCCATTTTCAGCCAGAGTACCACCCGTGCCATGCAACTTGACTGGCGACCAGCGGTCATCGAAGTAGCACAAGGGACCAGGGTGGTCAATGACCTGGCGGCTGATGGGATCGATGAGTGCAATGAGGCCGGACGTCTGATTGCCAAACGCGATCCTGAGACCGGCGAGCTGCTCACCAAAGAGGTGGAATATTCGCATTTTTATTGTCCCACCTGTGGCGGACGCATTGAAGCCAGCCCCCACAGCTTGCGTTTTCAGACGGAAGAAGAAGGGGTCGATGAAGAAGAAATCGATGATCAGCTCGAAGATGCGCTCCGACCGGTCGAACATCATGAATGGTTTGCGCATCTCCCACGCTGGTGCCAGCATCCACACAGTCCGAAAGAACGGCGCGGTCGCCTCGTCTCACGAGAGCGTGAGCAAGTCTGTGGTGCCCCCTTGTGGACCATGCAACGACACGCCCAGAGCAAAAAAAAGACGCCCCCCATTTCTTTTGCGGTCTGGGCACAAGGCAGCGCCGCACGAGCAAAAGCCCTCGCCTCTGGTGCTACGGGTGTGCCTGTCGCTACCAAAACTGACACAGATGAGGACAAGGCAGGTGCAGATCCTTTCGCACCATCGGCCTCTTCGCGTATTGTCGATTGTGTCGGCACCGTCATGGATGCGCCAGCGGGAAGCTTTAGCCCGTATGATTACTTTCAACACTTCTATGGGGGGTGCTGTGCATTCGTTGGCCTGGATGAATACCACAATATGTTCGGCGTCAACTCTGACGTGTCGCGTGCCGGGCACCATATCATCAATGCCTCGCACTCGAGTGTGCCAGCCAGCGGCACGTTCTGGGAAGGATTGGACAAATTCTTCTATGGCTGGTATCGCTTTGTCCCTGACTTCTGGAAAGCGCTGGGCATTGGGTGGAATGATCTTGGGAAAGCGGTTCGGGATTATGGAGTCGTCTGAAGACGACGAAAGAGTACATCGTTGCACGCAAGGGGACGCCAGAGATCGAGCGTTCCACGACCGTCAAGCCAGCTTCTGGCATTTCGGCCCGCTTTCTCCCGTTCATCCTGCCCTACATGATTTTCCTCGACATCCTGGACGTTGGCGCTCACATGCCGCCCAAGGAAGAGGTTCCCGTCGTCGTGGATCTGCAAGACCCAGAGATGATAGAGATGCGCACCGCCTGGGACGCGGAGTTGGGCGAGGCGAAGCATATGCAGGAGGAGGCCAAACAGGAGTACGCGCGCCTGGTGGACGTGCCTGGTGTGACGGAGGAGGATATGATTGATGCCGACTATAGCCCAGGCAGAGGCATTGGAGCGGGTACAGGCAGCAGAGGAGGCGCTGACCTGGGTCGGAGCCCATGACATGGAAGGCACCTATCGAGAGATGGAGGCCGAACTGCGGTCGCGGATGAAAGCAGGCGATACCGCGATCCAGATCCAGATGCAGACGTTATTGGCACGCTGGTGTGCCTATCCCTTCGACCGGCACTCACGATCACCCATACCTTGCGCGGAGAGTGGGGTGAAAAGCGCGGGGAGCAAGTCGTCTACACCGCCCCAACGCTGGCCTGGGATGTAGTGACCCCAATGGAGAAGCGACTCATTGAGGTGGTTGATGCCGAGCGTCATGAGGTCATTGAGGGCACCGATCCTCCCAGAACCCGTGTCTGCCTGATCTTTTATAAGCAAACGACCAAACGTGATGTGGGCGCACGTCTGGCCTGGATTCTTGCAAGCCTATAACCCGTGGGTGCTCCCGGAAAAGGTCGAACCCGAGGAGCGGGAACACGCCATTCTTCAAGCCGTTGCTTCGAACCATGGTGTCATTCTCACACCCATCTCCGAAAGTATCTGAAGGTCTCAACCTCAAGCTTGATACGCCCATTCGTCTATGAGCTGGGGAAAAATGCCAAGGAAACCGATCAAGCCGTTGGTCGCTGTTGGCGGCTCGGGAAAGAGGAACTGGTGCGGGCCTACTACTTCGCCGGCAAAGATACCGCCACGCACGATAAGCTGCGCAAGCAAGCCTCAGCCTCAGGCGCAGCCTGCTCTTTAGTGGCAATTCACCACGTGGGGAGTTAGCGGCCTTTGTCGGCGCTGACAAAGTGGCACTTGCCAAAGTGGCACAGCGCCTGGAGACCGTCGAGGATCTCACCGCAGCCTTCGCACGTCGCCGCGAAGAGTGGGAAGCGGCGGTCCGTGCTGGAGCACGCGAGTTTCTTGGCTACGACAATGATCCGCTCCCGGCGCGTGTGGCTGACTATCGTGCAAGACTCGCGCTTGAGGCAACGACCCATCCCAACAATGATATGGCGGCTGATTCAAAAGAAAACGATGACGCAACAGCTGATTCAAAGGAGCACACTGCCGACGAGCCAGTGGAGGATGAGCAAGAAGCGACGTATCCAACCGAGGCTTCTGCTGATCCACCTGCTCCTGAACTACGGGCTGAACTGGGATCAGATGCATGCGCTTGTGGAACAGATGAAAGCAGAACAACACAAGCGGACAACGAGACCCAAACCACACCGCAAGCGTTGCCGAAAGCGAGCAGTGGATGAACCGATCCAGGCATCGCTCTTCGATCTGCCTGGCTATAATCACTGTCTAATCCATCACCGATGAACTGCTCTCGAACGGCTCTCTTCCAGGAGCGACCGAGGGCGTTTTTTTGTGCCTGGTAAGACCTGAAGGAGAAGATCTATGACGACAACCTCAAAGCTATCCCCATTTATGATCCTGTTAAACCGTGCGGAGGAAAAGCTCAATAAAGGCGCATTTCACCGCCACGACTCGATTGCGGAACGACTTCGCACCCACCACCGTTTTGCCTGGACCGATGTTGCCGCTCGTGGGGAACTGGCGAAGGTCCCCTCCCCGCTCGGCTTTGGATATTTGCAAGCAGTCCTCTCCGTCCTGCGCCTCTTCCCCTTGCACGTCTCCTATGATGCACCCGGGTTAGTTGGTCGTCTGGAAGCCAGGGGAACCGAGATGTATCATCTGTCGTGGAACGAGGCTGATGGGGCAGAATGCCTGCAAGGCGGTTTCATCTTCGGAGGAAAACCAAACTATCACGCAGCGATCCTGGGCCTGGCGCAAGCGATTGCGATGTATCTCTCTGGCGAACGATTACAATCGGAGGAGGTTGTAACGTCCTGGTGTACGCTGCTGCGTGCAATGGACATGGACATTCCCCGTCCCTCGCAGGAATGGGGCTGGTCTGAAGCGGACATCTCGAAAGCTTGTTTCCGAGAACCGACGCGTAGCCATATCCTACGGATGTGCGATGTGCTCCGAGCCTCCATGCAGTACCATCTGGCCGCAAAAAGCAGGCGCGAGGTCTCTGTCTGTATGGACACAATCATCGAACCACATGAGGGTATCTCCATCGAGATGGTGGGATGGAAACTCCTGGACGCGAACTGGATCGAGGCCACAGCAGCGTTGGTACCACCACTGCCAACACCACACCCAATTGCAGACGTCTCGGAGACCAGCACAGAAAAAGCACCTACAAAAGCACCAGGGAAACCGCCAACTCGCTCAAAGCCAGCACCCACCCCTGGTACAACCACAACTGGTGGGACAACAACCAGCACTTCGGCACCTGGCATGCCTCCTAGCATTCGTCCGCCATCGTCCTGGGCAGGCCACTCAACCGCAGGGCTCAGTCCAACACCAACCGTTCTGGCCCGTGCGGTGCGTGAAGCAGAGGGAGCCACCCCAGTTGCAGAACCAGCAGAAGATCTGTATGGTCCCTACCTCGATCAGGTCGCGATGGCAGTGGCACAAGGGGGATCGCTCTTGCTGGTCGGGCCAACCGGGACGGGCAAAAGTTCGCTGTTGCTTGATGCGGCGAACCGTGAGGGATGGGGGGTCGAGATGATCGTCTGCCATGAGGGCAAACGCATCCATGTGCTCCAGGGGGGACATACCCGTGACGTGGAGAAAGCAGGAGGAGACTGGCGGTTCGCCTCCGGGCCAATCACGCGCCTGGCACAACGTAGTGCACGGGGAGAACGGGTGGTCCTCATCCTCGATGAGCTGGCACGCGCACACAAAGAAGTATTTGCCTATACGATGGATCTCCTCAATACTTACTCACGACGGGATATACAGACGATGATGCCTGCTCGTGAGAGCGATGATATGCCGCTAGAGCTCCCGACTGACTTCGGTCATGTCCCAGAAACCCGTTACCACATCCTTGCCGTCGATATCCTGCAACGCCGATTTGTGATTCCCACCAGCCGCTTGCTCATCACCGCAACCGCAAACCAGGGCGAGCAGTACGGGGGCAATGAATTGGCTGATCCAGCCTTTTGCCGACGCTGGACCCATTGGCTGCATCTGGCTCGCTATGATGAGTCGGTGATGCGCCAGATTCTGGCAAGCAAGTGCAAGCTCCCTGTCTCGGCACAACTCTTTGACGCGATCCTTCAGGTCAACAAGGACGTTCACACCTATCACGCCCGCGAGGATGCGCTTAAGATGACCCTTTCCCTGCCACTCTTGATCAACTGGGCCAGACAGACACTCTGGTACTATTACGACCTGCGCTCCAAGACGCGCAGCAACCTGCAAATGTCTTTTGAGACCGCCGCCCGTAATGCCTGGCTCGCCCGCGTCTGCCCCTATCAGGGTGCGGAGCTTGACCCTGATGTGGAACGCACGCTCCTAGGCTTCCTCTCTGCGGTGACCCTGCATAAGCTGCGCTAAACATGTGCTCTTCCCTGTTTCTATTGATCATCTCTGGCCGTGTCCGTCTCGCATGCTCATCACCTGCGTAGCGACTGACACGGCTCTTTTTGCCGTGTGCAAAGGAGTTGTCATGCGTATCATCACAAGCCATGCCCTGGTGGTATCGAGCGAATGCGAAGAAGGCCCTGGAAAGCTGGGTTCGCCCGCTGATTGCCCCACGTCCCTATACCGCACGCTATGAAGTGGGAGAAGGGAGCTTCATGAACTTTGGTTCCCGCGAAATCGTCATCGATCCCACCGCCTGGGACTTTATGGATGTTGCGAAGCACTTGCCACTCACCTGGAATGGCAAACGGGTAGATACCGAGGCGAAGTTGCAATGGCGTTTTTCTCGCACCGCCGCCCGCCATGAAGCCATGCATGTGCTCTTCTCGGTGCCTCCTGAATGTAGTGGCATCTTACACTTCCTGGTCAACGCACTGGAAGATGAGTGGATGGAGCAGCTTGCTCGTTTCTTTTATCCTGCCGCCTGGGGCGATTTTGTCACCCGCGCTCGTCTGGTGACCACGTATTATCCCCTGCCAACTCCCGAGAATGCGACCGTGGGACACTCATGCTCAATATGTGCCTCTATCACCGATTTGACTGGAAACGCGCGAAGGGAACACCCTCGCGTGTCCGTTTCCAGACTGAAGAAGACGAGCAGTTCTGGCACGAGCAAATTCGGCCTCTGGTCGAGAAAGCCTGGCGGACAAACGAGGACGCCGGGCGCAAAGAGATCGCACGCGAGATCCTGCGACTGCTGGACATCCCTGAAGCAGCACCGCTTCCCAGAGGCGGGTTATTGATGAGTGCAAACATCGCTTGATGTTGAAGGCGAGCGGGGTGAAGGACGATGCTCCACTCCCTGTTGCGGTCATCATATCCGGGACAGCAACAAAAGGGACAGCATCCAAAGAGGGGAAGGAGAAAGAAGAAAAGGACAACGCGGAAAGGGTGAGCACGACACGTCAGATACGTCGGGTAGTGGTGGTGGTGCAGGAGAGACTGACGAGCTCCCACATGAAGCGCTGGTGACTCTCGTTTCTGACGATGACGACGTGCCTTCACCACTCACAGCGGCAGATGAACTCTACTTGCTGCCTCCACACTACCTGGAGAATCAGGTGCGTGGCGAGAAAAGTCGCCTCTTGCGCGTGTTGCTTGCCAAAACGCCGGATGCCGGGGAAGAGCTCTCCCCGGCGGGAGGAGACATTTGATGTCGAAGCCGTACCTGCGTTCGGATGGGGCACGTCCATTCCTCTTGCTTGATGATGACGCAGCCAGATCACGCAGGGACTGGCCATTGCCCTCTTAATCGATACCACGGAAGTATGGAGGGTGGCCAGGAGAGGGTGGTGAATGCCAGAGGGATATTCCTGCCCAGCTTTTATCACCCCTCTCATCGTATGACCTATGCCGCCAGGTCGCCATGCTCTTTGAATTGGTGTGTCCGCCCGCTGGCATCACACTCTTGATTGGGACGGCGGGCGACCAGGGCACCCTCTATCACCTGCCTGGAGGATGGAAAGAACCGCTCATAACCATCGCAACCAGTCACCTGGTTACGACAGCGTCAGACACCACGCGAGAGTGAAGTGACACGTGCGGCAATTGCTGGCCTCTACGGACAGTATGGGAGTGAGCGCATTAGCGCCTCTTTACGGGAGGCACAACGAGAGTTGACCGCGTGTCGAGCAGGGACCAGGCTTATCCTGTACGTCCATGATGGGATGCCAACCGATGAGCATGCAACGACGATTGTCTCTGCGCTCAAAGACATCCGGCGCAAGGAACCCTGGTAGTTGCACCCTATGTGGGTGATCAATCGGACATCGGCAACCTTGCCGCCATCTTTGGCACACCGTGGACCCTTCCTATTGGGCATTTGCCTGATCTCTCGAAGCGGCTAGGACGGTTACTCTTGAAGTATGCGCAGAGTCAGGCTATGCAAAAGCGATTTTCCTCTGGTCCTCGATGTTGCGAGGCTTCGATAATCATGAGACCGCTTCCTGCTGCTCTCGGCGAGCGGGACATGGAACGTGTTCACATAGTATCATTTTTCTATTCATTGATGTTTCTACGTATTGTACACATACAGGCGGTAGAGCTTGCTTCGGCAACGCTCACCGTCTTTTTGTGTGCATACAGAAGGAGAGACGTTTGCATGACCATTCTCAAACAATGGGCTGGACATTTCCAGGCAGGTGGCAGCGATAAAGTATGGGCTGCGGCCTACACGACCGATGGACACTTTCTCAGCGTCTGGGGACGACGCGGCAATGCGCTTCAAGGGAGTGCAAAAACGCTTGCACACCAGCAGGCAGCCTCCAAGGAATTCACCACGAGGGTGAAGAAGAAAAGAGCGGAAGGCTACCAGTCAGTACCCTTTGATGATCCCCGTTACGGTATCCCAACCTTTGGTGAGCTCTGTGAGGATGGTGCAACGAGCAGCCCAGACCAGAGTACAAGCGAGCAGGCAAGGTTGCAGCCTGTCTACCTGGCAAGCCATGTGACTCCGCTTAGTTGGTCGCAGCTTCAGGCATGTTTACACCAGGAGACCGTGGGGACAACAGAAAAGATCAACGGCGTTCGTTGTCTGATCGCTTGTGTGGGCAAGATGCGGTTATCGCCTATAACCGCAGAGGGATTGCAACAACACATGCTCCTTCTGCCGCCCAGGTACTCAAGCGGCTGGCATGCCAGTTTGTCATCGATGGAGAACAGCTCCAAGGCGAAGTGGGAGGAGATTACGTTGCGTTTGACCTGCTTGAATGGCAAGGACACGATGTTCGCTCCTGGCCCTATCGAGAGCGTATCAAAACGCTTGAAGAAGGCAATGAAACGCGTTGGGCTGATTACCGGCGGAGGTGCAACCTACACGGAAGCCATGGAGAGAAGTCTGCGACCAGAACTGACCCTGCTTACGCCCACAACACCAGACCTCCAGATCATCGAGGCGATCCTGGCCAGGAAAGGTGAGGGCGTGATTGTACGAACCCTGGATGCACCCTATGAAGGGGGCGACACCAGGCATATCCGAAAATTCAAGTTTCTTGCTGACCTTGACGCCATTGTCATCGGCGTGAATCCAGGCACGTCAACCGGCAGCATCCGACTTGGACTTCTTCGCCCTCTGATGGTGCGATCATCGAGATTGGCAATGTGCGCAGCGGTCTCAATGATCAAGCAATTAGACACCTTGCCGCCATGCTTAAGCAGGGAGAACAGCCTGTCCTCACGGTTGAGTACTTACCCATCAGGACGGTTGGGATGACGCTCGTCGAACCAAAAACGAGCATCCAGCAGCTACGGAGAGATAAGACTGCCGCAGAGTGTACAACAGATCAATTTGGGCCTGAGAAAGCCGCATTGATTGCTGCTGCAAAAGCATTCAGTCCGCCGCTACGCTAGTACGGTTCAATCATCTTCCTATTGCTTGTATCTCCTGCAAGGAATCATGGAGTCTTTTCCCCACTCCAATTCACACGCTACACATGTGCTGTCCAGCATCCACGCCATCACGAAAAGAGGAACACCAACAGATGCTTACGATACAAAAAGAGAGTCCAATCCCCAGCAAGTGGAGTCCATCCGCTCTCCAACGTATTACAACCTGCGGATATAGCTACTACCAACGCTATGTGGCTGGTCACAGTCCACGCCAGCATGCAGCCGCATGGTTCGGTGGGGACATCGTTCATCGCATGATCCAACTGGCCTATCATGGCCTGACACTCCAGGACAGCTTTGATCAGGTATGGCTGGCCGCCTGTGCTCCCATTGTCGCGGAACTGCAAGCGTGGTTCGACCTGGATCGGGACTATCGCCTGGCACGAGGGGGAAAACGGTCCGATTCCAAAGATGCAGTCGCCTGGCTCACGGCCCATCCCGCCTACATGGAACTGCGTACGCACATCGACGCCTACCAACGAACGGTCTATGCATCACTGCGTTGGAATGACCGAACGGCACTCGTCGATTACTACCGCAGATCAGCAGTGCTGACCGAAATACCCCCTGAGAACGTCTTACTTGCCCATCCCTGGCTTGTCGAAGGACAATGGCTCACAGGGGATGCAGACACGCTCGACACAGATCTTTTCAAGGACAAAGCCGAAGAGGAAACCCCGGCAGAGGGGGAAAAAGGACGGCCCTATACGCTGTTGGAGGGAACGATTGGCGGTGTCCCCGTACGCGGTGTCCCGGATATCGTCGCACGCCGAGAGGATGGTGTGATGCTCGTCGGCGATTATAAAACAAGCGCGAGGCCTCTCTCGGCAACACAGCTCTCCATGAATATACAACTGCTCATCTACTACGAATTGCTGCGCCAGAATGGCATCCTGCTTGCTGGTCAGCAGGTCTTGATCGGCCATATCAATCTGACCGAAACCACGGTCACACAGCGATGGACAGACACCTCCCAGTATAGAAAACGCCTTCCACTCATTGAGCAGCAATTTATCCATGCGGAGCGCAGGCGAGCGATGGGCGATTTTGTGCCGGTTGCTGGTATTGCGACCTCCTTTCAAGATCCGTGTCCGACCTGCGATATGGCGCATGTCTGCGATGCAATGCTCTTTGCTGGACACACGATCCCTGACGAATAGACAGCAGGTGGGAAGCATGATGAAGGCAAAACCAGGTGGCAGACAGACAGGTAGAGGTATTACGGTCACAAAGGCACACCCATGAGTGCCGAGCCATACCCCTGCCATCTGTCAAGCCACGGAGTATCCCATGTCCTCTGACAACAGTGAGTTGCCAGCCAAGAAGCTTCGCGCTTCCACTGGCTTTTTTGTGGAGAAGAAAGGAACCGACATGACAACGACCGAGACACAACGATTGATTGATGCAATTGCACACAATGGTGATCCAGCACGTGAAGCCGTTGCAGAAGCAGTGAACGCTGAAAGCCCACTCGATGTCCCAGAAAAAGCGCTTTGTGAGATGAAATTCACTGTTCTGCAAGATAACCTGCTCAGCGTCCTGACGCTGGTCATGAAGGCGGTCAGTGGACGCTCGACCGTGCCGATCCTCTCGCATGTGCTCGTTGCCACGTGTCCCAGTGAGATTGACGGTAGACCGGCACACGTGGTCTTCACCTGTAGCAATGGGAAGACCTCGATCAGCTCGCAGTGTGATGCGAAGGTTGCTCATGCAGGAGTATTCACGATCCCGGCCAGGCCATTGCTGGAAAGTGTCAAAACCTTCTCGAAGGGCACAAGCATCACGGTCGAGATTGTAGAGACGCGTGTGCATGTGTACAGTGACAAGCACATGTTCAGGCTCAAAGGGGGCACGGACGCAGGCAAGTTCCCCATCTGCAACGAGATGATTGTAGGGGAAGGTGTCCCCTTTGCACTCAATACAGACGTGTTGCGACAGGCAATGAAGGAAGTGCAGTTTGCAACTGCCGAGAGTGACCCTCGCCCGGAGTGTGCAGCGGTGTGTGTGCATATCCAGGAAGAGACATTGACGCTGGCCGCCACTGACGGATTTCGTCTGGCCGTGCGCACGATCACCATGCCAACCACCATTCGCAAGCGTGAAGCAAGCATCCTCGTCCCTGTATCCTCACTACGACTGCTCATGGAAGTGATGCCACACTCCTGCCAGGTCGTGGTGCAGTGGAACAAAGCGAGATCACAGGCCATTTTTCAGGCTGGGCACGTACAGGTTGCATTCCCACTCATAGACGGGAAGATGCCCACCTATACGGCCATCATTCCTACTGCGAGGACGATATCGTTTACGCTTCTGCGTGCAGACCTCAATCAGATCGTCAAGACATTCAAGGTCTTCGCGCAGGACCCCACCACGCTCTTCACGCTCACCGCTCACAAAGAGGTGGGAAGCATTGGTTGTCTGGCAGCAAGCCAGGAGCTGGGAGAAGCCTCTGATGAGATCGACGCGCTCATTGAGGGTGAAGATGGAGAGATGGTCTTTCCTCTGCGCGATCTGATTGATCTGCTGAAGTATGTGCCCGTGGATGCGTTTGTCTTCAGGCTGACCACCGAAGACAACGCCGGGGTGATCACGCCGCTTGGTCGCGAAGATTATTCCTTTGTCTTGCGACCTATGAACCACAACCGCTAAACCGAGAAGTGTCCTTGAGGGGAGAGAAGCTTCTTCAGCTTCTCTCCCCTCCGTTGTTTTTGGGGAGTGCGACGATGGCAGATCAATGCATCAGCGCAGGCGCACTGAGAGTCCTGCGCCAGATTGAATGTGATCCTGATCGAGTTCGAATAACCTCGGGGCAACTCGACCGCTCATTATATGAAGAAGTCAATGAAATTCTGGTACGACTGGGCGGCAAATGGAAGGGAGGCCGCACCAAAGCGCACCTGTTCCCCTACGATCCACGTCCACTTCTGGCTGGGGTGCTGGAAACAAGAGACATGCCACCAAAGAACCCAACCGCTTTTTTTCCAACGCCGCCGCGCCTGGTTGCATCCGTGATGAACTCACCACGGTTTGACGATATCCAAAATGGTGATGCAGTACTCGAACCATCAGCGGGATTTGGGGCACTGGCTGAAGGGATGCGCAAACGACTGGCACATCGGCAGGTTCAGATCGATTGCTGCGAAATTCTCCCGATCAACCAGCAGGTGTTGCGGTCCAGGGGCTTCGAACTCGTTTGTGATGACTTCTTAACCTACCAACCTGAGAAGCGCTACCGTGCTATTGTCATGAATCCACCGTTCACCCTGGCAACAGATCGGCAGGCCTACATGACGCATATTACGCATGCCTGGAATCTGTTAGAGGATGGAGGCTTCCTCATCGCCTTTGCCCCCTCTCGCTACACCTTTCGCACTGAGAAAAAATGGTACGACTTCCTCAGTTTTGTCCTGACCTATGGAGGCTGGGAAGAACTGCCAGAGAAAAGCTTCCATGAGAGTGGGACCGATAGTGTGATTACGCTCATTACCCTGGAAAAGCAAGATCTGTCCTGGTGGTACCATCCGTGTGGGACGTATCCTTCGCGGATCTGCCAGGAGATGATCCTCTACGCGGACAATTGGAGTGAGCAATTGCACAACACACGAGATCGTATGATTGCACAGTTCAACCATGGTGAACTGTGCACTGATCCCAAGCAACCCGCCTGGTCGCAGACCCAGGCTACTATTCACGAGTACTACCAGCGTGTAATCGAGGATGCCCGCAAGCACGGCCAGCATTTCGACGTGCAAGCAACAGACTGGCCATACCTGGAGCAGGATATGATGAGGTGGTGGAACGAGGCCTGGGAGAGAGATGATCATCAGCAAGAAGTGACGGCAGCACCATTAGTCGTGGGAGAAGCGGTGAAGCCAGGAGACACACCGGCACCTCTTGACCATGAGACATCCACCGACAGGCCAATACCAACCACACACCTACAAATGGTGGAACCCGTCGTCTCGCTACCGCTTCCTACCAGGACACAGGTGTATAGCCTTCTCCCGTGTGATGCCTCGCTCTCGTATGAACACCTCGACGCAAGCGACCAGGAGAGCCAGTCACGTGAATGCTACCCGGCTCTACCCTGGCAGATGGAGACACTGGTCGCAACAACCTGGCGCAACATCCATAGCGGCGAGATCCAGACGGTGCATCATATTGGGATCAATCGCTTTGGGAAACCGGTCCTTTGTACGGCCCCTGCAAAATCCTCAAAACCTGAGAGGCAAGATCTGGAGATCATTGGCTTCTGGTCGGGGGAGCGCTACATTGTAGAGCAGTGGACACGCGTCGATCATCAAAGCGAGGAGGCTCAACTCCGCTGGTTTGGTGTCGAGCGTGCCTGGTTGCACGAACAGATCGTCTTCTGCGACTGCAAAATCGCTGAATATCGGTGGGACACGACCAACCGTACTCTGCAAAAACGTGCGAAGACAGAGTACCAACGCCAATTATGCGTGACAGAAGCAGGCATGCACGAGTTTGCCACCAGATACGATCTGCCGATCCCTTTCGAGGTGCTCAACAGCGGTATCGTTGGCTCGGAACGCGCCCCAGCACAAATGGCATTATTGTAGCTCATACGAGCAAAGGTCATTGTAGCATGTACCACATCCTGTCTGCCTCCAAGAAATGTCCTCTTGCCGTTCAACGCGAAGGAGGCAATGGTCCAAAGGCTTTCTGAAACAGGTGCTCTTCTCACAAGCATGAAATGCATGCAGAAAGGCAAAGAGAATCACTCTCGCCGCTCATGCGAGAAGAGCAAGCAAGCCAGGATAGCAAACACGTGGAGGCCGGAACGTTCCGGCCTTTTTGTAGTGAAAGGAGCGTATGTTCTTCATGCCAGAGATTATAAACGAGTGGGTAGGCTATAACGGCACCCAGACCGAAGAGAAGAAGCCTGATGGCTCCACGAAAAAGACCAGGCATCATAAAATTTGGGCCATCGCTCTCACCAATACGGGTCACGTCTATGTGCGGTATGGCCCGGCCAAACATCCACTCAAGCTCACTGAACAGATTATTCGCCCCAAACGAGAGATCTCGGAGGGAGAAGCACTCAGCGCGGCAGAGCATCTTTTCCAGGAGAAGGTGCAAGAAAAGCGCAATCAGAAAGGGTACGACGCCATCCCTTTTGAGGCTCCGCCACACTATGTTCCCTCATTTTCGAAGTGGCATATGTCTGATGAGCCAGAGGAAGTGGTCGTCCCGGTCCACGAGGTCATGCCCATGCCACACAAAGAGCTGGCCACATCCCTGCGCAATGTGCTGGAAAGTCTGAGTGAACTCATCCTGGAGCACTCTTGTCCCTGGTGCAAGACGCAGCATCCACGCTATCAGGTGGATATAGGGGATGGGCAGATATACGCATCAGAAACGGTCATTTCGTTGCTAAGTCGAACCGATCAAGGAACGGCATGGCTGGCTGTTCCTTGTCTTCGTCGGGACAACACCTTGCTGCATGCAGAGACACAGGAACTCTTTGCGATGATTATTGACCTTACAGCCGAAGGAGCGCCTCCATGCGCCTTCAAAGATAGAGATGCTGAGGGATCACTGGTGGGAAGAAAGGGTGCAAGCCTACACAATAGTGCCAATGCGGCTTCATTCTTGACCGGGAAATCACCGATCTTGTGATCAAAAGAGGCTCATGCAAGAGATCATCGATACTATGAAAGCAGGCGTTTGTTCGTCGCCATTCATAACCGTGAGATATGAGCAGCAGAAGCATGGTCCCCACCAGAGCTACGAGTGAGGGCCGTGCTTTAAAAAGGACAATCACACCCTATGAATATGTCACTCATCCCTGGTATTCCCGATCCGAACCAACACTTTGCCACCCCGGAACTACAGGAGATCCTGGATAAAGGTGTGGCCTCGCTGAAACAGTATATTCGCACAGATGTTGCAGAAGCGCATAAGAAGAGCTTCTTTGGAAGCATGAGCGATCCTCAGTACAACGTTGTCGCTCATTACTTCTCAAAATTCTTACCGCACCTCCCCCCAACAGGATATTACTTTCAAAGCGTTGCGGTCTTCCACCGACCGGATCACTGGCAAAATGGCTCCTACAACTTCATTCTTACCCAAATGTCGGGCAGTTGCCTCTTGCCAGATGACTTTCATCAGTTCATGCTGGAGCTGACTCATGCCTTCGGTAATCACCGAATCATAAGCGGCAACCTAGCCTACTGGCTTGAGCATGAAGAGATACCATTGGCAGCACAGAGAGTACCCGATGTACACATGAAGGACCAACTTCTGGCATCTATCGCCAGTGTTGAGCAGCGGCTCGGCTGGAAAGTAGATTTCTCGACAGTGCTCATGCTCAATGAATTTACTTCATGTGAGTGGATCGGGATCATCCACCTCTCTGATTCTGAGCATGGGTATGAGCATACCATCCACAAAGTGGTGCATGTGAAAGATGAAATACTCCTGGAGATCGGTCAATTCCATGCAGAGTGCTTAGGGGAGTGGCTAGAAGAGATGGCTGGTCATGGCTATATACGGCCTTGGAGGAAATAGGATCATCTCAGACAACTCCTGGCCGTCCTTCCCTTCGTTATGACGGTGCCTATCCTTGCAGAGAAAGCTACACACCAGGGCACCACTTCATGGATGGGACCTAGCTCAGAGCGGACGAGTGGTTTCAATGAAAAAAGGAGCCCTTCCAGATGAAGTAATGCTCCCGATGGCTCACAGTAAAAGCGAGTGTAGAGAAAGGAACTCTCATGACGCAACAAAAACATGAGCAGCACGCTACGTGTTGCCTGCTTTGTACACATCAGGTTCTGCATCTCGGTAATGTCTGCCCACGGTGCGAACCCAGGTATATTTCCCTGGGGAAAATGCTCATTACGTATGCAGATCAGCTCGAACTCATGCTCAATGCCAGTTCCCATAAGCACATCGGCACACCAATGCGCTCAGTCCCAGATGTTCACTTCTTGAAAGAACTGGATATGGCAGTTCCCTATGAAGGTAAGATGATTACCCATCGTCTTACGGTCATGCGCTTAACACTCGATGAGAAGCATCCTCTCCAGCAAGACCATTGGTATAGTCATACCATCCCAAGTACGTTTATGGCGGCGACGATCAATGTTTCCTCGAAGGTGATGGGCTTTCCAGAAGAACCGAACTCCTTTGTGCCAATTGCAAGTTGGAAACCGGTCTCCCATACTACTCATGGCCTGCCGAGCCTCGATGATACAAAGAGAGGTGGAAGCGATGGACAGTGCTAAACAGCTAAAGGAACAGAAGCCACGAAAACGCCGCTCCAAGAACAACCAGCCTGACCCAGAGTGGACATATACGCCTGCTCCACTCTCAGAACATGCTGAACGTTTTCTTACCTCTCTGCTAGAGCAACATCCACCAACAGTGGAGCCGGGCTTCACTGTCTTTCTGCACGTGCCTATTCTTCGGCAGATTCTCTCCTGGGTAGAGCAACCACAAGGAGGTCCAACGGAAGAGCAAAGGCAACATGCAGCAAGTCATGAAGCCAACATTCATGTCGCAAGTCACGCCGACCTCCTCATGTTTGGGGCAGGAACACGTGCTGAGCGGGAACGGGTCTTCATTGAGATCGTAGAGGGTATCGCTTTGCTAGCTTTTGCGGTTGGTGGTATTCCACGTCTGCCACAGCTCTGTGAAGCCCACGAAGCGGGGGCGCTTGCCACTGCGTTTGCAACATTCAAAGAGGCTGATGATGAAAAGAAAAAGGAAAGGCAAAAAATAGGAAGAGCAGCACCATGATTGGTTCGACGATGAGTTATAGAACTGGCGATATGAGATAAATGATGGATGGATCGCTCTCTTACTCATCCTGGCTCTCTTGACCACCTCAATAGCTAGCAAGAATACGATGGAATATTCAGTGGTGGGATGCAATACACATGCATGTCAAGTCAGCAACAAGAAGAGAAAGACTTTCTATGTCAAGCCCTAAAAACGCAGCAATAAAATTTGGGAAGGAAAGCCATGAAGGCAGAAAAACAAGGGAGACCTTCACGTGAGCATGAGCATGAGCATGAGCAAGTCTACCATGCCGCGTCCTGCTGTCAAGCCGCTTCGCTTTCCTTGACAGCACGCCGCTTGCATGGTCTGGTGAAGGCATGCTCAATTGAAGGCAAAAAAATAGGCGGTTTTGCCTCTCAGAATACAGAGCCTCTAAGCAGCTTTGACGGCGTGAAGCGTCTTAGCCGTCTCAAAGATAGCCGAAACATAGGGCTTGTGTGTGCTCAGCATGGCGAAGATGATCCGCACCCACACGTTAGACAGGGCACGGACTGCGACACTATGACTTTTCCCGCATCTCGCACGTTTGCGCTCATAGTAGGCAGCCGCCCACGGCTCGCTCAGCGTACTTTGCCAAGCAAATTGATGCAAGGCATTGCGCAGGGGCTTGATACACCCTTGGCGTCGATGAGGCTTCGAGTAGTTTCCGCTTTGAAACAAGACAGGCGAAGTGCCTCCCAGAGCTTGCAAACTGGCAGCACTTTCATACCGAGAAGGATCGTCTCCGATTTCAGCGAGCAAGCGGGGCGCAAGGCGTTTGCCCGCTCTGGGCAAGCTCAGAAAGACCTCGTTGTCTTCATGACTCAAAAAAAGCTGCTCGATCTCCTTGTCATATTCAGCGAGTTGCTCAACCAAGGGCAGGAGTTGGACGATCAAGGCAAGCGCCAGACGAGATGCACGTTCGAATGGTGACGGCGTTGGCTTGCAGACTGGGCTGATGCAGGTGCTCGAAAATCTTGGGTGCCACTTTCGAGGCGGTAGTATGACCAGCCGCTTTGAGAACCTGGCTGATCTGTTCGACCGAAGCGGCTTGCGCAGCTTCCAGGGTCGGATAGCTTTGCAGAAAGAGCAACGTGGAACGCTGCTGCAATTTGGCAAACAGGTCCAATGCGACAGGATAGTAGTCTTTGAGGCAGGCCGTGAGCTGGTTAACCAAACGCGTTTGCATCTGGATCAAGCTGTCCTGATCACGGGTCAGCCCTTTGAGTTCGGCGACCTTCTCACTGTCTGGAATGAGTCGGTGCAAATCTGCGAAGTCGGCTCGTCCAGTCTTTGCCAACAAATAGGCATCAATCGCATCAGTCTTCGCATTCGAGGCGGAGCGCTTCCGGTCAACCGTGCGTGGATTCACAGGATAGACTGGCCACCCACGTTCCAGCAAGAAAGTAATGAGCAACCCATGGTTCGTCTCGACAATGCAGGCCATCTGCTCCTTGTCAGACGAACCAAGGATCTGCACCAACCAGACATCCAACTTGGCCAGTCCCTCTGCCGTATGGGTAACATGGATCGCGCCGAGCTTTCGCCCGGCTTCGTCAAGAGCCAGCGCATCATGCTTCTGATCTGCTCAGTCTACACCGATATACAACATAGCATGTCTCGCTTTCTTCCGAACAACGCTCCTGAGTGGCTGTGCCCTTATATTGTGGTGCTCGAAGCACGACTTTCTCATGACCAGTTGCTCTCAGGAACAATGCTGGAGAAGCGCGAGCTTTCTCAATCGGTCGAGCCGGATGGAAATAGTAGCCTTTCTCCAGCGTGTTTAACAGTTCACTACAGCAAGTGTACCGCTTGCTCCAGCCCTCTGTCGAGTGGGCTTAGTTTGATATTAACATATAAGGGAAAAGAGGCAATCAATGAAAGCAATTACACAGGTTCGGCTTGCAGCACATCTCATGGCCCATATAGAAGACTTACAGGAAATGGGCAATTTAAACGCACAAGATGTTCATATTATTCAAGATGCATTGCTGCTCTTGATTAGGAACAAACAACAAGAAACCACAAAAAACCAGATCGACCTTCTGGTACGCCTGCCACACGCTACAAAAACATACGAATTACATCAGCGAAACGATGCCCCAAATGCCATTATCGTCTCTGAAGCCGGATCGCAACGGAGACTGAAACATGTCCCGATCTTTGCATATCGCTTTGATATTCATGGTCTTCCCGCACTTGATGCTGCTCTAGCCATCCTTGCCGACTTCATGGGAGAAGATTTATCGATGCGAGCATTTGCTGCTGGAAATGCTCAGTACTGTTTCTACTACCGTGCTTTCGCGAAAAATGTTCTCCCTCGTGGACATTTCGAGACAAAGCACATCGTGGCATTCTTACAACATGAATCACAGAACGGGAGACTCCTGTTTCAAATGTCCGAAGAGTGATATGGCACAGACACATTGGTGAACTTGGAAGATTGCCTGTCTGTGTTATCACTTGGAAAAGGAAGAAGTCTTCCAACTTCTGGACATGGGACAAGAAGGTCGAGAGGATACATAGGCACTGCATTTCAGAGTTGAGGAATATGCGAAATGGATAGTGTGGATATGTGCGTTCGCATCGTTCGCGACTACGAAATGCGGATGCGGAGTAACGCCGTGAACGCGGGGAGGGCACTCGTTGCGGAGACGTTCGCAGCGCTTCATGAGGCGGGCACTTACCTCTGGTCGCCTGTGACCCGAATGGATCGCCGACTCTATTATTGGGCGTGAACAACTCTTTGACACGCTGATCATGGGTTAGCTTACGGATCAGGATGTTTAGTTCTGGGTCCGAGAAACCCTAGTCGATATCCCTTGCCCTGATGCGCCCCACTCAGAGAAAAGCACGATGATGAGGTATGGAAAACTGTAAGAATAAATGGAAAGCTCTACTGCTGCGGATGCTACTCATGATACGAAGGATTCCCTCTGACTGAGTATGAAGTCGAGAATGAGCGGGGCATGCTCTCATGCGTAGAGTGCGGGAACGATTTATAAGCGACTCCCTCCACTGCTTTCTCCCATACTGACTTATTACGGAAAGAAAGGTATCGATGCACAATGAGCGAAGAACTAAATTTAAGTTACTATCAAGTGAGAACTAGAGAAGATGTTAGCTACTACCGTTGTGGAGAGGTTGGAGATATTATCGAGAGGAAAAGCTTCGGTACGTGTCGATTTACGAGTATACGGCCACTTTCCGTTGGTCAATTGGAGGCAAAGACGCGTGTGGATGAGTATAGGGCGTGGGAGATCCGTACCAAACAGGCCCTGGGCGTGTTTCAGGGGAGTCTTACCTTAGATGGAGAGGAGGTCTCCATTGTCTCTGACGCCTTTCTGACGAGAAAAGAAGCAGAGATGCACGCAATACAACTAATTGAAGAGGAGATTTTCTACTTTAGAAAGAAACAGAAAAAATTTCGTAATGGGTGAATGCGGGGTGGCGTGTATCCTGTGTCATAAGTCGGTATGTCCTCTACAAGGAGGTCCGCACTGCCTGCTCAATCAGAGAACAAAGTCAAGCACAGGATCAGGCGTGCGGCAGAGTGAGAGAAAGGTGTTTTTGCAGTGAAAGTTACTATTGAGTATATAAGAACACTTTACCACCGAGAAGTCGTCGAGGTCACAACCATTGCAGAAGCAAATGAGATAGCTCAAGCGCAATGCGAAGAAGGGTATCAAGGACCTGATGCTTTTGAAGACTCGTCAGAGACAACTTTTGACCTGGAAGTGCTTCCGGGCGAGGAGTTGGAAGACACAGATAGTGTATGTGACTTCGAGAGAGAAAGAGGCAAAGATGGCCCAGCCACCTAACCACCTTTCAAGCATATGCCAAGCGCGTCAATATAGTCACGCTCGCAGAAAAAGCTCATTGGGTTTTTTCTCAGAACGAAGCTAACTAGCTCCCCAAACACATATGTTCTTTCTGTTTTCCTTCCAGGTTCCGGTCCTCTGCTGTTCTGCTACCGTCCTACTACCAGCCAGATCACCTTTGCTACCGTTGTAGGTGAGACACACAACGACTCACCGCATCACACATAAACGTGTTCTCACACGACACACAACATGGTCGCATACCGACCTGAAGAAGAAAGGACCGTGACTCATATGAACAACAGACGTTTTCGTTCTCTGGTTTCCGTCATCATCTTTGTGGTAATCAGCCTCGTCCGTCCAGTTCCCTTGGTCCTGGCTGCGGCACATTCTACCACGTCGCAGCACCAGGACAACAAACCCCTGTGGCATAGGCACGAGGCAGACAAGAATTCAGATGACCTCTGGCACAAGTGATAGTGCACTCATACCGACCACAAACATCTCCGTTGCCCCCTGCACCCTTTCTTACCTGGTAGGCAAAGGTGATCCAGCAAAGATCACGGTGCAGACAAACGGGAGTATGCCAACCATCTTTGTCTCTGTCTTTAAGCAGGTCGTAATCTCCCGTGCACGCGATTTCTGGAACAAAGACCTCACCTGTCCACATCCAGAGAAAGGCGTGTTTTTTACGATGGTCACCCTGACGATCATCACCGCATCACCGTCCATTCTCTACGATGCGTTTGAGGAAGTGCATCCTACTATTGCCTGCATGTCGTAACGAAAAGGAGAAACGGTGTACAAAAAGGACAATGCTCCTGCACCTGGAGTATTGTCTTCTTTTTGACTTCCTGATAGTGAGCCATGCTCATTGTACAAGAAGGTATTCTTATCAGTATCGAAACTGGCTTTAAGAAATGAGGCTCTTTTTTAGCCATATTGCAGGCAAATTGTCATCTTCCGCCTGCAATACGACTAAAATGCGCAGCAAAGCGACTGGCAATCTATCTTGCAACGTGAGATTGGTATTCTGTATATGGTAGAATATAGACTGGTTCTATGAAACATGTAAAGCTGTGAGCCTCGCAAAAAGTATCCTGCTATCTCCCTGCTATCTGTCTCGAAAGGAGCATAGTCGGCCATCACACCGAGATGTGCCTCTAAGAGGCTTACACACCAATGGCTTTTATGTACCCATAGTCAATCTCCATCTTACTTATGGCTATAGATCACAACAGCCAGCAATCACGTTTTGTGGATAAGCACGATGACGCTCGTCATCTTTCTCATAACATTAACACGTTGCGGTATATTTCCTGGCACAAATAGTACAGAATAACACGCTTTGGAGCATCAATAAGTACTATGATATGCCAGTACCTTGTATTTTATCCCAGACATCATGTATACTAGACATCCGGGCACATTGATTCCAATGTGTCTGCCGGAAAGGAATTTGTCAAATGCATTATCCACGAACACGGGACTACACGACTGCCGCAACATTGATCCTCATCCTTTACTTCCTGGGTTGGTTTCCCGGATTCATATTCAATGTGATCAAGCTGCTGATTGCAGTTTTTGAAAAAGATTCCTACGATGACGTGCAGGGCTTTGGTTGTTTAGTATGGTTGCTTGTTGTATGCGGTTTTGGCACCATTGCACTCTTTGGCTTTGCGTACTTTGCTCTTCTACACTTATACTAGAACCTCGTAAGATCTCGACATCTTTGCTATATTGACATTGTTATGGCTATAAGACATTTAAAGCGTGTTATGTCTGCTCGGAACAGAGGCATCCCCAATTGCAAAAATGAAAAGGGGGTGCTCCCCACTGCAATGAAACATATTTTCACTGCAAGGGAAAAACTTGCACAATACGACGAAGAAGTGACATACTTTCCATAAAAGTGATAGAGGAAGCAAAAAGCGATTTTGAAGGGACGCTTGCTTCACAAACAAAAACAGCAGGAGGCAAGATACGATGCGCTTGATACGGAAAGATGAGAAGATTGTGGCACACTTTACTGTGGTAGGAGAGGTAAAGGATCTGGAAGAGCGAGGAGAAGGATGGGTACCACTGTACTCGATAGGAGGCAGTGAGCCCATTGGCGAGATCGAAAGCCAGACATACGAGGTGCATATATTTGATCAGCAAACACTTCAGAATCGTCAAGTTGTCTTTTTGGGCAAAGAGACACGTTCGGCACCATCCACATATAAAGAAGGACGAATGCCCTGATGGCTCATCGACTATCGAAGCCCGTTGTTGGTTAAATTTCTTGAGTAGCCCAGTATGGACCTCTATTCGTCCCCATGTGTCATCCTTTTCACAAGCTCAAATGTTCGTTTAACCAGGCGAGAGTGCGCTTGCACAAATCCTGATAACTTTGCTCACTCCACCTTCCAGGCCAATGTCCTTCCCCTTCATAGCGCCGCAGCTCCACTTTCTTTCCAAGGCGACGTAATCCTACGAAAATCTCCTCGGCTTGTACAGGAGGAACAAGGTCTTGTGATCCACAGGTTAGTAAAATCGGAGTTTGTACCTTATCCAGATAAAAGATGGGCGAGTTCTCTTTGTAGGTTTCGCATTTCTCCCAGAGTGACCCTCCCATTCTGCCTTGTCCGCTCTCACACCAGCCAAGCCATCCATCACTCCCATTTTCACGAAGCGTTAAATAGATACTGACCAAATTGTAAAAACCAGCATTTGCCACAGCTACTGCAAAGCACGTCGTTTGAACCAACAACGCAAGTGCACAATATCCTCCATAACTCTGGCCCATGAGTCCAATCCGCTTTGAGTCAGCAATACCACGTTCTATCAGGTGATGAATAGCTGGAATAACCTGCCCTGGAAGTTGTCTCATCGGATCATGATCGCTCAAAGAAATATCGGGAAAGAGAACTGCATAGCCATGTGCTGCAAGTAATTGTCCGTTGAGAATATCATCTGATATTCCAAAGCAATGGAAAGAGTCTGAAGCAACGCTCCCTCCATAGACGACCACGATCACTGGCACGCTACGCCCTTCTTTGTACCCAGTCGGCAAGAGAAGAGCAGCATGTCTTTGTTCGCCATCAAGCGTACGATATTCCAGCAATCGACTTGTTCCCAGAGCCACATCGTCAAGCTGAGCATTGGGAGAAAAGAGACGATGGCAATGATACTTTCCAGTGTGAAACTGCCAAAGTTGCGCTGGATGGTCACTTCTTTCCAATAAAAGGTATGCGTATGATCCATCCACGCGTATCTCCATCTCAAATGACGAACATGTTGAGCACAGAGGGAATTCAGCTCGCACGGTACTTTCCCCACTTTTCATGGTCACACTTATAATCCCAGCATCCTTCGTCCGTCGATTCCTCACAAGATAGAGCACTTCATCTGTCGAAGAGAGTGAGAGTGTAGCCGTTGTGGGAGGCTGAATCCAACTCACAATCTCGTAATTCGCTGCAATCGCCAGATGACGTTGTGTGCTCCCATCCGTTGCAAGCTCCCAACAGCCTTGTTTCGCAAGCCAATACAGATGACATCCATCGCCACTCCAGCGAGGTGACATCACATCGGCGTGCACCAATTCCACTATCTCAGCGGATGGATCACCAAGCTCCCGTGGAATAGTTGATCCATCCGCTGAAACGACAAAGAGGTGAGCTCTGTCGCCAGTTTCCTGAGTTGTGTAGGCAATGAACTGACTATCCGGCGACCAGTTAAAACAGATTCCATAGCTTTGTGCCACACGACCAGCGACAAGATGAGAAGTACCATCTTTTAAGGAGAGAGTCATAAGGTCAAAGGAGAACTCTTGGCGAGCCTGGCCCGCGTCAGTGTAGCGTAGCACAGCAACAAAACGACCATTGGGAGACACTTTCCAACCCATCAGCCTCCAACTACGGGCCAGGTACTGCATCTCGCCGGTTGTAATATCTACCTGGACGAGATCACAGATGTAGCCATCAGCCCAACCAGGGAAGGGATTCTTTTCCTGGTTGCTGCCAGGAGTAAAGGAAAATACGGTGGCCGGGCCAGTGTTCTCGCCCTGTGTCATCACATGCTTGCGCTGAAGATCAGTTGCAACGAGCTTGACAATCACAGCTTGACTATTGGGTGTCCATTGAGGCACTTCAAAGCCAAAGAACGGTCTGACAAGAATATGGGGATACAACGTATAGCTCTTGTTCGTTCGATTCCACAGGCCGAGGCATGCTTGTCCGTTATACTGAACATAGGCAGCAAGCTTTGTTCCGTCAGGTGACCACTGTGCACCCCAACTCGTACTCCCAACTTGAAACGGATCTTCAGCGCTCCCCGAAGCGATGTCCACCACAAGAACGCGACTGTTCACCATGCCATGAGGGATACCGGTCGCTGTATAGCTTCGATCTCCCTCTACATCGCGTGCTCTTCTTTGCTTCTGTACATTCAAGATGAGCTTTTGCCCATCACTTGATAAATGAAGAGGCGTGCGATCTGTCGGCTTGAAAATGGAATTGCTCCGAATTTGGAGGAGAAAGGAAGAGAAATATGCTAAAATAAAGCGGGAGGATTTCATGAGCAGAACGCAACCAGTCTACACCAAAGAATTCAAGCAGCAGGCGGTAGAGCTTTTTAAAACCAGTGGGAAAGCTAAATCACACATCGCAAGAGATCTTGGTATTTCAGATAGTGCTTTAAGTAAATGGTGCAAAGAATTTGAAGAACAGGGACAAGAAGCGTTTCCAGGGAAAGGTCATCAAACAACTGTCGAAGAGGAAAATAGGAAATTGAAGCGTGAAAATGAAATATTGCGGCAAGAAAGGGATATATTAAAAAAAGCGGTGAGCATCTTCGCGCAGCCCCAGCCGTAAAATTCAGGTTTATCCATGAGCATCGCCAAGAATTTCCCATCGTTCGCATGTGCCAGATGTTAGAGGTCTCAGAAAAGGGATATGCGAATTGGCGAAAAAGAGGCAAAAGCCAGAGAAAACAGGACGATGAAATCATTACGGCGCGTATTGAAGATGCGTATTATCAGCATAGGGGCCATTATGGAAGCCCTCGCATTCATGCGGAATTAAAGGAACAGGGGATTTCTTGCGGAAGAAGACGGGTCGCACGTCTCATGCAGGAAAATCAGCTCAGCGCCAGAAAGAAGAGGCGAAAAGTACGAACAACGGATAGCAATCATCAGTTTCCTATCGCACCAAATCTGCTGGAGCAGGATTTTACCGCTTCTGCACCGAATAAAAAGTGGCTGACCGATTTTACCTACATCGACACACGAGAAGGGTGGCTCTTTCTTGCGGGCGTATTAGATGCGTATTCGAGGAAAATCGTTGGATGGTCTATGAGTGAGAAACATGATGCAGAATTGGTGACAGCGGCTCTTCATATGGCACTTCTGCAGCGACAGCCAGGAGCTGACCTGGTGCATCATTCAGACCGAGGAAGTGAATATGCGAGCAGCAGCTATCAAATGCTGCTGCGTGAGCAGAACCTTCAAGCCAGTATGAGTAAAAAAGGTGATTGCTATGATAATGCAATGATCGAGAGTTTTTGGGCAACACTCAAGAAAGAATGCCCTGGCGAGACAATGTTCTCCACAAGAAATGAGGCAAAAACAGCGATTTTTGAGTATATAGAAATATATTATAATCGAAAACGACGACATTCATCTTTAGGATATCTTAGCCCAGTTCACTATGAAAGGAAGGGATACGATTCAAAGAGCAATTTCTCTTGACAATTATATTATTTTATTGTAAAATAGATATATACGTTTACGTACGTACGTACAAACGTATTCATTATTTTCATGCATCTTCTTTGACTCAACGTTTACGTTTGAGTCCCCTCCAAAAACGGATCAACTCCAAAAGGTTTAAAAGCATATCGACGGTAAACATCTTTTGCTTCACTGGTTCCTCCAATCCACATTCTGTACCCAGTCACACACATGCGACAACATCGCAGTTTCCTTGTCGGGACCCCGATCAATTTGCTTCTCCCACATTGAGAAACGCATGAAGTACTTATGAAAAGTATATCTCTTGTCTTACAGAGCTTGTAGAAGGTTATTTGGGAAAAGGTGATCTCTTGCGAGAGTTACATATTATCTCTTTCTTTTCTAGAAAATAAATGCTCGTCCCGTCTAGCCAAGAAAGCCCCATCCCTTTCTTCCTTTTTTCTTGTTCGTATCCTTATCTTCATCGTCCTCATCATCCAAATCCTCTTCTTCATCGTCTTCCCCTGGATCAGTATCAGAAAGCTCTACATAGTCCTCTAAGTTTGGATCACTCGCAAGCTTGTCAATGGTTTCAGCTTGCTTTTTGAGCTTTTCTTTCTCGTCATCATTGCCGAAGAAGCGCCAAAGGTTGGATGGAGAGGGCAGTTCTCGAAACAGAGCATGTATCATCATGGCAATGCATCCTTTCTTGCCAGTACATGCCGATCAATAAGCGCATCAACTGCACCCCAATGAGGAAGGACAGCGATGCGAATTTCTGCATGAGGTGCAATCTCCTTTGCGCCAAATCCACAAAGAATCAGCCCATCTTTAAGGAGCGCTACAGCATCAGGTACCATGTATTTTATCTCATCCAATAAAGATGCAAAGAGATCATCGATCAAAAGAACTGGCTGTTTCGTCTGCTCAATACGTTGCGCACAGGCGTATAATTTCTCACGCCCCTGGGTGCAAAACGTCACATCCGTGGGACGAGGGAATGCATGAGAGGTCAACCACTCTCGTGTGGCTTGAGCAATTTCGATGTTCAGCTCGTCATCACCCCGAACCATTCGAGCTGTACAATAGCTCACTCCCGCTCTCCTCGCTAAAGCGTTTACGCCCACAATCGCCTGTTTGCGTGGAAGCATATTTTTTATATGGATGGGGTTTCGATCCACTAGGCGAAGAAGAGATTGGAAACGCTGACCACCCACACGTTCGCGATAGGCAAGAACTTCTGGCTGTTCTAAAAAGGTTCTATAGGTAAGGACATTCAATCGTTGATCATCTATCCCAAGCCGCAAAAGAACATTCGCGAGCGCAACAAAGCATGCGTCATTTCGCTTTGCCGTCGTGCCATCCAGGTCGATGAGAATATGCTTGATAAACGTGCCATCTCTCAGCATCTCGTTCTCCATACTATAATATCCTTTCCTCGACAGAATGACTTTCCGCTCTTTCTCTGCCATCTCCCACAAAGGTACCCGTTCTTTCACTGATGTATTATAGCATAGAATGGAGAACCCAAGAAAGTATTCCTCTCGTCTGTGTTCCTTGTGCTTCTCTAGGTAACAATGTACACTTCCATAGTCCAGATGTCACGTATAGCAAAAACATTAATCATCATCATCCCAATAATCACCTCTATCATCATGTGAAGAGGGACAAGATGGCGACTCAAACGGGAGGGGCAACGAAATGGGAGGTGGAATGTAGGGCTCCCGAAGATCGAGAAGCATCTGCTGGTTCTCTTGCAATATGTGCTGTTCTGCCTGAATGCGCGAGATTCGTGCATTGATCAGTGGCTCAATGAATCCTGAAAGTCCTTGATTATAGGAGGCAATCTCTCGATTGCACCATGCGACCACGCTGGCAACGAGATCCAGTACACGCCGTTTTTCCACCTTGAGCCAATCACTCTCGCGTCGTGTGTTGTTCAACTCAACAATCACCTCCTGGTCAGTCAATCTCCCCTTGACAGCCGCTTGCATAGGGCAGCTCTTCACGGTGATAGATGCGAGCATATCCACGCTCCCCAGATACGGGAGGTGCAGCAAGATCACTTGCATCTTCTTTTCGGAAGAACGTGATCTGGAATCGCTAGCACACATATAACTGCTCACTGTGAGCAGATCATATTTGATAGTAAGCGGCTCTAACCGAAATTGTGTCGTCAAGGCACAGCTCAACACAGAGAATGGTGTCAGTAGCAAAGACTCATCAGATATGTGTGCAAACGCCTCTAGGATCACTCGCTGTTTTGTCTCAAAAGAACCTTTTGCTGTCTGATTTAAAGGAATTGGAGTAAAATAACAAATATCGTCCATAGTTTAGTATCTCTTTCTCTCTCCCCTATCTGTCCATACTGTATATATGCATCTTTACTTCTTCGTATACAAAAGGGCAACAACAAGCGGGTAGTGTTGAAGTGAAGACATGTAGTTGACACTCTACCCGTAGTTCTATGACTCATTATACTTTTTCGTCAAAACGGCACTTACAGGTTATTTGCATCACACCGCGTCATTTTATCGAGCAGCTTCCCATCTTGCTCAATTTCTTGAAACGTAAAGAGATCTGTTCTGGCTTTGACCAAAAAGAGTAATGATTTCTTGCCATAGTCCTTTGCCCGCAGTAATGGACAGCGTTCCTTCAATGCTTTTGCAACATCCACGAGAAGAACCGAGCGTTTCCCTTGTTGCGCCACTACAACAGCAAATGCCTGCTCGATCTCATGGGTCAATTCAGTAATATTTAATGGCTTGAATCCTTTTGTTGAGGGAAGGGAGGGGAGAGTTGAAACGACTGCTTTCTTTGTCGTGCTTGTTTGTGTGGTTTCTTTTTTTGTTGCTGTCTTCTTCGTTGTTGCCGCTTGCATTGCCGATGTTTTCTTCGCTGCTGCCGCCTGTTTTGCTGGTGTCTTTTTCTTCCTGGTAGTCGTATCGCTGGTTTGCTTCGTAGTCACCTCTAATTGCTTCTGATTGGTGGGAGTTAAAAGCATGAATTGGTTACATGATGGGATTAGCGAAGCATTCTTCGTTGGCGATCCAACGCCAATCACCTGGCAGTTGCTTGCCCGCAACCGCTGGATCAGTGGTGTGAAATCACTATCACTGCTTACAAGGAAAAAAATCGTAATGCCTATAGAAAAGAGGTCCATCGCACCAATAGTGAGCGCAATATCTGTGGCATTCTTGCCAGGCATACCATGAATATGATGGCACGGTGTAAAGGCATACTTGAGCACTATCTCTTTCCACGCACTTTTGTCAGTGGTAGTCCAATTGCCGTAGACACGGCGAACAACGACTTCTCCCATTGATTCAGCCTTCTGCAACACCTTAACGAGCTGTGCTTCTGCTAATTGGATATTATCGCCATCGATCAAGACGGCAACAAGTGGAGAGAGAGCAACTGATCGGGGAAGGAAGACAGGAACTGGCCCCACAGACAGAAATGGATGTTCCTGCATAGACGCCTGCCTTCCTTCCACAAAAGTAATCTGCGTGAAGCTGTCAAAAAGTGTATGGTAAGCTATACTGTTATTTACCAGTGATGGTTCTCCACCCATATCAACTTGTTACAAAAATCTGTGGTAAATACTATCAACAGTGTACTAATAATAAGAATGTCTAACCATTTATAATGCTTGAGCGCAATACACAGTGTAATTGACCCCATGAGGGGAGCGCAATAAGTGGAACCAGAGTTGTTTGTGGAAGCGTACAAGCGGACGCCCCAAAAGCCAGAATACGTAGACGGGAGCAAAGGCCTTCTACATCGTTTTTCATACGTTCCAGCATATCTAGAAAATGAGAGTGACCACGATCATCGATAAGCACAATTTGCTCATTTTGTGGCTCGTAGCATGCTAAAGCTCGTATTTTTTGCTCGATACTGCTACAACAGATCACTTCCTGGCTCTGCTTAAACATGTGCTGTCCTAACCATCTCTGAGTTGCCTCTCGGACAAGAGGCGTTCTCGCAGTATAATAGCGAATCTGCCCATACGCTGAGAGATGTGCCACTCCTTGTACCGCACCTTCGAGAGGAGAAAATGCCTCAATCACCCATGGAGTTGCAATTGCACGGTGTCGTGATGCATTCCACTCGTGTTCATTAGCCTGGCGAAAGGCAACAACCTGGGGCAAGAAGAAGAAATCCCGATAGGACTTGAGCTGCTTGAGTATTTCGGGGTCTATGCGTAAATCCAAATCCTGATTGTGAAAGTGTGCATAAATCTCATACGCATTTGAACCAGCAACCGTCTGATCAACGTCTATTGCAAAAAGCATGCCCACTCCCCTCCCGACTTCACCTTTCTTTTCAGTATAGAAAAAGATACAAAAGGTACATCCGAACACATGCTCACCACGCTGTTGTCACACAAATAGACTACAGAGAACACCGACTCGACGATGTACTAGATTGCATGCCTACCCAAACGTGGAGCCAACTTGTGCAAGTGCGTGAAGGCAGGCTCAGAGATCGCGACCCAGACTACCTACCCAGTAGTTGAACGACTCCGGTGTGATGATGTGCCCCAATTCCACTGGTTGACTGTCCAAATTCATGAATATCGCCAGTAGAAGAAACTGATGCCACGCTTTTTGCCCATTGCCACACCCTGGAGCATTCTCTTGCTAGTCCATCCCTTCCTGCACCATGCATTCTACCCGATGATCCGTTTTTCTCCTCTCCATTATTGAGATGATACAACGTTTCTATGAAGAAACGTGTTTGATGTAAAATGTCAAACGCTTGTCTCAAATGTATGTAAAACAACGAGAATATTTGTTTTACATGTATTAGAATTAATGATATCATGCATATATATGAGGCAAAAGAGAGGATATAAAACAAGTAGTATAAATTTTTACTCTTTTATTGAAGTTATTAGGGCAAGGGGCAAGAAATATGAGACTCACAGCCACAGTATTCTATTCCTATGCATACGAAGATAGAATATTACGAGGCAAACTGGAAAAGCACCTGGCTGCTATGAAACACCAAGGTCTCATTACTGACTGGCATGACCGTAATATCAATACTGACACAACATGGAGACAAGAAATTGACAGAAACCTGAATGAAGCGGATATTATTCTGTTGCTCGTTAGTCCTGATTTCATGCATTCAAAGTATCACTATGGTATTGAGATGGAACGCGCATTAGAGCGATATGAAAATGGGACAGCAAGGGTTGTTCCAATACTTATGCGGCCTGTAGATTGGGAAGATACACCTTTTAGTAAGCTACAAATGTTACCTATAGATCGCAAACCTATTACAAAGTGGAGCAATCGTGATGAAGCATTTCATCATGTAGCAGAAGAAATAAAAAGGGTGGTGAAAGAAGTACTTAAAGAAAACTACCTGTATGAAGGCGATATATACTACGGTCGAGAGCAATACGACGAAGCTTTAGACGCTTTCGAGCAAGCTCTTCGTCTTGACCCTACTTGTGTTGTTGCACTTACGAAGAAGGGGTTATCTCAGCTTGAACTTAGTATGAATGACCAAGCATTAGAAGTCTTTGAACAGGCTATTTACCTTGATCCTACGAATGCTATAGCTTGCAATGGCAAAGCAGATGCTATTTTTGGGGAAACTTTAGTGATAGGTATGAAAGTGCTTTAGAAGCTTCTGAGAAAGCTACTGCTCTTGAAGCAGAAAACGCGGATTTTTATATATCCAAGGGTTTGATCTTACTCAGACTTAATCGTGACCAGGAAGCTTTAGACACTTTTGAAAAGGCCATTATTGTTGATGAAGAGAATGCTCTTGCATACAGAGGGAAAGGAAATTTGCTTTCTAAATTCAAACGCCATCCAGAAGCTTTAGATGCTTTTGAAAAGGCTATTGCGTTAGATGAAAATGATTTTATTTATGTAGATAAAGGAAATACACTTCTAAACCTCAAACGTGATTTAGAAGCTTTAGATGCTTTTGAAAAAGCTATCTCGTTGAATGGTAAAAGAGCTTCTGCATATGTAGGGAAAGGGAATGTACTTTATCAGCTTGAGCGTTATCAGGAGGCATTAGAAACTTTTGAAAAAGCTATTACCTTTGACTCCGAATCCTCTGAGGCATATAGAATGAAAGGAAAAGTATTTGAGCATTGGGCACAGCAAGCCTTTAAGGAAGCGAAGGAGAGAGAAGAACGTTCGTCATAATGTACAAAAAGTCCTCTGAAGCATTCTCCTTTTTTGAAAAGCTCAGATTAGTCTTTACCCTTCTCATCAGGGTGCTCTTCTTCATCTATTTGCGCTAAGACAGAGGGATCTCTTCTGTCCAAAAAGACAATCCAAATATATAAACCTCGTCTGTCTGGCTCTTGAACTCGCCACTTCGCTCTCCTCCTAACAGATGCAGTTTTAGAGAATCTACAAGTATCATGGCGGATTTATCACGATGATAACTGCCACCGCGTGTGCTTGGAAGTACAGAGAAGAAAGGTTGAGCTTCAAAAAATCATTGGCCCATGCTTTATATCCTGATTCTTACCATTTGGGAGGATTAATCATAATCTTCGTCAGATCCAATCTGATCAGTTCGTATTCTTTTGGTGCAAGAAATGTCACTTTGTCTTCAACCGCCCATTCGTCACCAACTTGCTTCATCAATATGACACCCACTGATTGTCGCCACCAGCGCCACACCAACCCCCATCCCCGTGGTGTATGGACCACAAGAGGAGAAGCTTGCAGTCTCTCTTTTTGCAAGACTGGCTGCAAATGTGCAAAGGCAATGTACTGTATGCGGTATGGTTCCGGGTGATTTCCAGGACCAGGAAATGGATTATTGAGGTCTTTCTGAAGAACCACCTCCTCTGGGAGGAAGTCAGCGAGATCAATACGCCTCATTCGTGTTATATGCTCAGCCACGATTTTCTCCTTGTTCTCTCTATGCTGTTTTTGTCAAGTGAATGGTGAGCGATTTGTTATATGGTAACGCTGTACTCTTTAGCGTTGGATTTGATCCTGTACGGTTGGTTTCTCAAATGGATTGCACACTAAACAGCATAATGACGATTTTTCATCAGATTTTTTTGAGTTTTTGCGGTAGTTCCGCAAACTGATAGCCAGCATAAGCCCTAACGGCACTATGCTCCCAGTTTGTAATTTCAATGACGAAACGTACACAGTCAAAACTATAGACAGGATAGAGAATGACAGCTTCCCAATAGCCACCTTCGTCTACCATACGCTGCACGTTATCGCCTGGCTGAAACTCTTCATCTGTATCCCCACACCTCTCAAAGCGTGTAGAAGGGGCTTCTACAGTCATTCCGTGATCAAGTTGAACCTCCCAGTACTCTCTATTCTCTGAAACTTTCTCTGCGCTCATTACGGTGTTAAAGTCAGCTGGCGTTGACATACGGTCCCATAGACAGCAAGCCGTTGGTCCAGGAGGCCCAAATAGATGACCCTTTTCTCTACGATCTCCGTTTTTTTCTCTGGCTCTTTCTTCTTCTTAAACATATGACCTCTCTTCACGGAAGAGCATTGATAAATGCCTCACCTTGGTCTTCGCCCCTTTTCTTCTTTTAAAGAAGGGGTGACAATAGCAATCATGGAGTCATAGCAGATGCTCTCATAAGATTGGAGAAGCATCCAGAGTGCATACGTGTCCTTACGGGCTTGCCGCTCGATCCACTCTCTTCAAACGGATTGTCCCAACTACATGGGACATGTGGCTTCAACAGGTTGTGTTGCTTGCACTAGAACAAGCTCCATTGCATCTTATGGAAAGAGATGTGCTGACTGTACACTTCAATTGATTGGAAATCCTTTTGCATGCTACTGCAACTGATTCAAACCTATTTTAAAAAACGTGATGTATTATCATGAAGGGATGTTGCTTCATCTTTCAATCATAGCAAGCCAGCCTCCTACGACGCTCCTGCCAACCAGACATTTTTGGGCTTGAACTCCTGCGCCACTCCTGCTCCGATATATTTTTGAGAATTTCACTTTGTGGGCATAGGAAAGGGAGAAGCATTGCTTGCTACAAACATCTATGACATGCGCTGCGAGAAATGTGCAAAGGGATGCCATAGATCAGCGGTGAAGAGAGGAGTGGTGCCCTCTCTCCTGATGATTTTGCCCAGAGTTGGTTCGTGAACTGCTTTTCACTACTGATATGAGAAGCACCTTCATCGAGCTGCCGATTATTTTAGCGGTGCATGATTGCGTGGAAAGAAAAAAAGATCAAGAGGAGCATGGGGCTTTGTAGCAGTCTTTATACTATGGAGCATTCGTACAACAAGTATCATCCTGAGGGGTGCAACTAATTCATTTGTAGAAGTCGCTTATTGATCGATTTTGTCCGTTCGAGTGCATGTACATTAATAGTAAGATAGATCAATGTATTAAGAGTAGCAACGGAGCGTTTATTGCGCACTTTTGATCGCTCGATTCCAAGTTCTTTGGCTTGACTATTGATGCGTTCACAACTGGTTCGCTGGTTGTAGATGGCATGATAGAGCGGACCGCTGCGATCAAGCAGGACGCGTTGTAAGCCACCGGGCTCCCAATTGGGATCTTTGCGACAGCCTTGACCATGATTGTTGCACAGTTTCTCGCAGGGCTGATCGCTTGGAGTAGGAAAGACGAGCGGGCAGCCAAAGCGTTGTGCACGATAGCCATTGGTATGCTGGAAAAAAAACTGTGGGATCATGCGCAGGCCTTTGGAGCAGCGTGGGACGCCATCGGGATCGCGAGCACCATCACGCAGTGAGTGGGAATTGAGGGGAACAGCGGCAATACCGTCATGACGGACGGCTTTTTCGTAGACGTACCAGGCATCATAGGCAGCATCACCGGTCAGATGCGTTGGGAAATCGGAAAGAGCGAGAGCGGCCTGATCATAGAGCGGACGAAAATAGGTGACATCGCCTTCATTGAAGGGAAGTGTGTGTTCGGCGAGTACAACATCGCCATAGTCGGGAGTGGTGGCAGCGGCCACGCCGGAGCCATAGCCCCAGATGAGTTCTTTCTTTTCTTTCATGGTGCCGTCTGCCTGCTCTTGATTGGTGGAGCGTTTGACGCCGAGCCTGCAATCTGGATCACCAGGCAACCGTTTTGTTTTATCATACCGCTCAGTGACGTACACGCGCTCATTGTTTTCTTTTACCCACGCATAGATGTGCTTGACATCAAAGGCGACGACCTCGCCGAGTCCGGGAATCTCATCTTTGAGATCACGGACGGTGGCGTGGAGGAGAGCCTGGAGCAAGGCGGGATCAAGGCAGCGAAGCTTGTCGCGGAACCAAAATTCGCACGGGAGGGTACGCTCAGCGTCAAAACCATAGGGCTGGCTGGGATCAAGCTCAAGATGAAAGCCGAGTTCGATGATCAGCAATGGATGAGTGAGCAAGAAGTGGCGAAGCTGGCTAGCGTAAAGAAGGCCTTGATGAATGCGAAGAAGGAAGGCTTTAAGGTAGGCAGCCTGGGGATGACCGGGGCCGACCGCGAGAAGAGCGTCCAGCCTGCCAGTGTTGCACGACGCTCCAATCGAGAAGCGAGAACAAGGCGCGGTATTCAAGGACAAGTGGGTCATGATCAAGCAAAGCGGCGATAGTAGACTGGTCAAAAAGATGGGAAGAGGGTATCATAGCAGGAGACTCCTTTGCATGAGTAAAATGTGATGTGATATCCAAACTATGCAAAAGAGTTTTTGTTTTGTCAAGCGGGAAGAGGGGTAATAGGAGAAAATGGCAGGAGATGATCTGAGAGTGGAAGTGACCTCGACTGCTGAATTACTTGCGACAGAAATGCAGGAATCAAAAAGAAAGAAATACAGGAGAACAACGCAGGCTTTTTCATCTAATAGGAGAAAAGGGACGAAAATTCCATCAGGGAATTACTTGCGACAGTATTGCTACGGAACACAGATCGATTAGATATACGGGGAAAGAGCGGATTCTACAAATGAATTACTTGCACCCCTCCATCCTGTCTATGAAACCTCGTTATGGCTGTCCTTTGAGTGATAGTGTATCCCTCTTTTAAGGGTTGTGTGTTGTACGATACACATCTACGCTTGGAATACCCATGTACAAAACCTCACCGTAAGGGATACAAAATTGTCTATGGTGCTGGCAGGTAGTAGACCTTCCGCAAAAGGATCGGGCAGAAAGTGCGTAAATACCTGAAAACTCTCCCATTTCATCATCGGCTATCGTTTCATTGCTCTCATAATATCCTGACTCACAGACACAAAAACTCCATTCCGTCGCGGAACATTGAGCACATCCAGAGGTCTCATTGGATCATTGGCAGGTTGGTAGTTTGCAAACCACGTTTCTGTGTATATGCAATGACTCACAGCTATCCACACAATGGGCAGTCCCTTTTGTTCCACTGCTTCAAGCATAGGGATCGTACCTTTTGTAATGCAATCAGACGCGACAAAATCCTGCGAAACGAGAAGAAGGACAACCTTTGTACAAGCAAGTTCTCTCTGAATTTCCTTTTCCCATGCTGTTCCGGCTCCGATACGGGTGTCTGGCCAACGATGAAATTTCTCGCAGTCTATAGACGGAGCAAGAAAAGGCTCTAGACTCTTCAACCACTTTCTATCCTTATGGCTATAGCTGACAAAAATGTAATCTTGGGAGGATGGCAATACAGCAGGAGGTACATCGGGTGAAGAAGAGGATTTCTCTTCCTCACGCTCAAATAGTGCTGAGTCTGAGACAAACTGGAACACTTCGGCGAGAGCAATCTTCTTATCCTTGCTGTCATCCTCCCTTAAATCTGAAATTCGCCTTTCAAACTCTCTGACCCATTCTTGTGGATGAATATAAGGGTTGGGATTTCGCTCATCCATGCCAAAACCTCTACCTTTCCTGGCTCTCTTGCCTCAATTGAGGACGATCATCGTCCTGCTTTCCAAGCAGATGTTCAGCTTCTAAGAGCAACTGCATTGCCTCATCTTGTCGGTGCAACGCGAGAACCACGAAAGAGAGATTTTTGAGCTGTACTCCTATTGTAGGGTGATTGTCACGTAGAACTGAGCGCTCGATCTCCAGCCCTCGTCGAAAAAAGTCCTCTGCCTCCTCATATCTTTTCATGTGTGAGAGCACGATCCCAAGATTGCTAAAATCTGTTGCGACAGTTCTGTGATAGTTTCCATACACAGTCTGATCAATCTGGAGCACGC
This sequence comes from uncultured Chloroflexia bacterium, assembly GCA_963850365.1. Classification (GTDB taxonomy): domain Bacteria; phylum Chloroflexota; class Ktedonobacteria; order Ktedonobacterales; family Ktedonobacteraceae; genus Dictyobacter. The sequence continues at coordinate 6,227 of CAWKKX010000071.1, read as the reverse complement.
GTCGATACAGTGCTTCTGCCTCGTCATATTGTTGTTTCTTTTGCAGTACCGAAGCAAGATTGCTGAGGCTGGTGGCGGTGCTAGGATGATCAGGACCCAAGATTTGTTCCCGAATGCGCACGACCCGTTGGTAAAGTGACTCCGCCTCTTCGTACTTGCCCTGCTCACTATAGAGACTGGCTAAATTGCTGAGGCTGGTTACCGTGCTGGGGTGCTCAGAACCCAGCGTTTGTTCCCGAATGCGCACGACCCGTTGGTAAAGTGACTCTGCCTCTGCATGCCAGCCTTGCTCACTATAGAGACTAGCTAAATTGCTGAGACTGGTTACCGTACTGGGGTGCTCTGGACCCAGGATTTGTTCCCAAAGCTGCACAACCCGTTGGTAGAGCGACTCTGCCTCTGCATACCTGCCCTGCTCACTGTAAAGACTGGCTACATTGCTGAGGCTGGTTACCGTGCTGGGGTGCTCAGAACCCAGCGTTTGTTCCCGAATGTGCACGACCTGTTGGTAGAGCAACTCTGCCTCTGTGTACCTGCCCTGCTCACTGTAGAGGCTGGCTAAATTGCTGAGACTGGTCACTGTGCTGGGGTGCTCAGAACCCAGGATTTGTTCCCAAAGGAGCACAACCCGTTGGTAAAGTGACTCTGCCTCTGCATATCTGCCTTGACTTACATAGAGACCGGCTACATTATTCAGGCTGGTGGCTGTATCTGGATGTTCATCGCCTAAACAGTTCTTTCTAATTGTCAAAGCTTGCTCATAGAGCGGTTCTGCCTCTGCATATCTGCCTTGACTTACATAGAGACCGGCTACATTATCCAGGCTGGTGGCTGTATCTGGATGTTCATCGCCTAAACAGTTCTTTCTGATTGCCAGAGCTTGCTCGTAGAGTGGCTCTGCCTCTGTATCCTTTCCCTGACTTACATAGAGACCTGCTAGATTATCCAGACTAGTGGCTGTATCTGGGTGTTCATTACCTAAACGTTTCATTCTGATTGCCAGAGCTTGCTTGTAGAGCGGCTCAGCTTCTGTATACTTTCCTTGCTTCCGATAGAGATTTGCCAGATTGTTCAAACTGCTCGCCACATCTGGGTGCCATGGTCCTACCTTCTGCTTATAGATACTAAGAGCACGCTGATACAGGCCCTCAGATTGCTGATACTTTCCCTGCTTATTCGCAAGGAAAGCCAGATTACTGAGAAAGAGGGCAATATCGGGATGATCGGGCCCCAATACGTGTTCACCAATAGTCAATGCGTACTCGTAGAGTTCTTGGGCCTGGGGATATCTTCCTTGTAGCTCATAGATACCTGCCAATTTACTCATGCAGTGAGCCGTCTCAGGATGTCGGTTTCCAAACGTTTGCACACTTATGGCAAGAGCACGTTGATAGAGGTCCTCGGCTTGTGGATATTTGCCTTGTTTCTCACAAAGAGTGCCCAAACCATTCAAAGGATATATCAGGTCTGGATGGTCTACCGGCAAAATGCGTTCGTAGATCGTGAGCACGCGACGATACGTCGTTTCGGCTTGAGGATAGTGTCCTTGCTGATAGTATATTTGTGCAAGATTATTGAGCGTTTTGGCAACATCAAGGTGCTGAGAGCCTTTCGTCCCTTCTTCCAGAGAGAGCACGTGCAAATAGAACTGCTCGGCTCGTTGATACTCTCCCTGGTCTCCATACAAGAGCGCCAGATTGTGTATACTTTCCGCTGTTTTGGGATGTTCTGGACCTAGCACCCGTTGTCGCAGTTCCAGCGCACGTTGGTGATACACGTTGGCATTTTGATAGCGGGCTTGCCGGTGAAACAGCAACCCCAGGGAGGTAAGTGTCTGAGCCATTTCCAGAGCGTTATCCGATTGATGCCGCTCCTGTAGGCACAGAGCCTGTGTGAGATAGATTTTGGCTTCAACATAGGATGCACGGCTGTAACAATAGGAACCCAGACGTTCTAAGAGCAGTGCAGCCTCTTTTAGACTGAGATTGAAGTTCGTAATCAAGGTAGCACAGTGTTGTGCTTGAGGGAGAGAGCGTTCGCACTCAGCCCAGGTATCGAAACGTACTTCTGGGAAGATGCGATTCACCATGCGTACAGTTTGACGGGCCCAATGACGCTTTTGCTCTCCTGTGAGGGAGTCAATGAGGGCGGCCTGAACGATCTGGTGGACCTGGAGGGTCGTCCTATCAAGACCGTAGTGGATCAAGGAGAAACGGTGTAGTTCAGCAAGCGCCTGATGAAGAGCCAGAGGGTTTGTCACAAGTGACTGCAACGGCTCATCCAACGCTGACGCTCCTTCCAAGAAGAGTCCTTCGGGAATAGCATCGGGATGTAAGAAAGCTAGGAGGCGCAACAGGTCCAGTAACCTGGTATCCTTCAGAGACACCTGCTCAAAGATGAGTGCAAGTGTAATCGCCACTGACTTAATAGGAGGAGCGTCCAACGATTGGGTTTGTTGACTCAACAATGGTGCTCGCAATTGCTGGCAGAGGGTGAGGTAGGTAGCAAGGCCACAGCCTGTTTCTTCGATATAAGCTCCCGCTTGTTCAAGCGCCAAGGGAAATCCATCCATGGCATGCGCGATAGCTCTGGCCGTTCGCACAACCTCTGCCGGTACACAATCGAGGGACTCTTCAATCGAAAGGATTCGGGCACGTTGCAGTAAAAACGTGATACTTGTATCTGTAGTCATTGATGGAATAAGAATCGCGAAAGCACGTTCCCCAGAAGCCTGCATGCGTGTGGTGAGCAGGACATGACCGCTACTTTGAAGGGGGACCACGAGATCAACCAGTGCGACATCCTCAATCTGGTCAAGCACAAGAAGCCAGTTTGGCTGGTCTTGTAGCCATCGCCTGAAGGCGGCGAAGAGCCCCAACTCATTTTCACTGTCTTCTTCAGGCAGAGCAAGCAGATCCGCCAGAGCAATGAGTTCGGTGCTTAAAACATCACGAGACGAAGCGTTGAGCCATAGGATTGCTTGATAGTGTTGGGAAGCGCGATAGCTATATTCAAGTGCAATTTGTGTCTTGCCGATGCCACCCCGGCCACTCAACGCCAAGACAGAGGTCTGTAGGGCTGGAGAAGAGGTGAAGAAGGAGGAAATGGTGGCGAGGACAGTTTCCCGCCCCGTAAAAAAGGCATTGCGTCGGTATGGTATATGATACACGTGAGAATTCGGAGGAACTGGGTGCGTTGGTGTCTGTGTCGTCCGACTGATGAGTTCCTCGATAACCTTGTAAATACCGTGTGCGATATCGGTGAGTGCAGCATCCGTGTCCGGCCAGCTACTCACGGCAATACCATTGGAAGGCAACGAGCTAGAGTGGACAAGAGGAGACATGGTCAAATCTGTCGGTCGTAGCAGTACAGGGATCAAACGTGCATTTCCTGCCTCACTACACATAATCGCTCGTTCCATTTCGAGTTCATAGCAACGCTCGGAGGCAAAGAAATCCGCGCTGATGAGCAAGACAATAATATCAGCATGGTTTAAATAAGCCTCGATGAACTGATCAATCGAGCTACCTGTACTAATTGCACTGTCATAGCATACACAACGAAGAGAGTGAGAATACAGAATGCTCAAGTGCTTCATAAGTTCGTCGAACAATTCTTTGTCCACAATAGATGAGGTGGCATAGGAGAAGAAAATTTTGATGACTTTAGAAAGCGATGAAATAGACATAGGTAATATCTCTCTGGGTGTTCAATCTACTGACGTAAGAATACGAGAAGTGACACGAGCAAAAAGATATGCTCTCCATATTTCCTCTTTCCCTCTTATTCTAGCAGAAAATGCTTGATTTGTACAGACAAATATGATATCGCTACAAGCCCACGACGAAGTCTGTTTCCTCTCAATTCGCCAAATGAGCGCGTGCCCCGTCGAAATGATACCATTGCCATCCGGTTTTCCACTTTGTCGTACGCCGCTTGAACTGCCAATAAAGCGTATTGGCCCTTGTTCGTGATCTGGAAGTTCGTATGGAGAAACTAACGTCCGACCTCTCATGTCTCTCGCTATTCCTAACCTATCGCCACATTTCAGCATGAGAATTCCATTCAATGAGTGCATCCAGTTCGCCGAACGTGTAACAGGTCCACCAACACGGGATGGTATCTTTCACGTTGGCTCCCTATGAGACTGTTGCTCACCTATGCTCCTCGTCTTCTTGATTGTCAAAGAAGTAGGTTTCCAGCAGGGTAAACTCTCCATTTTCTGCCCAAAAAGCGGGGTGATGGCGGTTCTCTTCTCAGCCGCTTTCTGTTGGAGAGCAAGATACGAGATATCTGAAGGAAGGGGAGCAGCAAACACAATATGGAGAGAAGTAATCGAGCCCGCTGTACCATAGTCCTCTTTTTCGGAAAGACTATAGCAACCTGGTGAAAGTGGAAGCGACTCCCACTCTTTGCTCTCCTGGTGATAGATACCAGTGATAACCTCACTCCCAGTGCTTTTGAGTCCAATGGCCTTATACTGCTGTATCTGACTATCAAAGATCAGTACATCTTGATCATCAACGATCCTTATTTTAAGGGATGGTAGTTTTTTCATGGAATAACTGCTTTTCTAAACCTGCGATGGCAGCGCTGTTCGCCTCTCTTACCACGCTGCCGTCTTTTTCGACACCGACAACCCAAACCATATGCATGAAACACTCCTCTGCTTTCAATGTACGTCGTATTTTCCCTCTCCTTGGATTTGCATCAAAGAGAAGAAGGAGCTTATCTGGAGCTATCTATAGGAGGAATGCTGCCTTCACGCCTATGCTACTGTTATTCTGGCTGAAGATAGCAATGGGACGTGCCATTTCTAATCATAGCAGTCCATACTCCTACGAAACTCCTGCTGATGCCCAAAAAGCGATCTTGACTCCTACTCATCTCCTTTTTTCTTTGGGTTGGGTCGGTTGACTCCTGTGTGAGGGCTTCCCATGTATAATGCTCCCCAATACCTCTGCATTCTGTTTATATCAAGCTCCATCATTGAAATCACTTCATTTGGATGCATTTCTATACTATACACATGGAGATCAATATACTAGAAAAAGTGGAAGAGGAGCACAGGGAAATGCTACCGGCCTTACAACATGTCAGGCAACTCGGCCTGCAAGCGATAGCGTCTGATCATGAAGACGCTGTGCACCTCACCGATATGCACCATGAAAGGGGTGAATGGGCCGTGAAGAACCAGGCGGCTGTACTTATTGATTGTGAGAACATTACAGCAACACACGCAGAGAGCCTGCAATGTTTTCTTCTCACTGATCTTTTACAACACCATGCATGTGTTGATGTGCTTGATCTTTTCGGTAATGAGATTGCTCTGCGTCACTGGCAGACAGTGGACCTCGCCTATCCTTTTCAATGCCATGTGAACCAGGAAGGCAGAAATGCGGCAGACCGTCTTATGCAAGAGGAAGCACTCACTCTTGCTGATCGTGGTGTGCGTTTTTTATATCTCGTCTCTAATGATGGAGGTTTTGCGCCAACCATGAGCGAACTTCGTGACAACGGACTTCGTGTCATTAGTTTGGGTAATACACTCTCTCACAAGCTGAAAGCGGCCAGCAGTGGCTTTCACATGTTAAGTAAGAAGGCAAATGTTGCAGAGACGACAAGTACATTCTCTCAAAAAGCTGACAATGTACAAGGAGAACAAACCATGAACGATACACCCAAGTCACAAGACCCATTTGCATTTGGCATCACAGACTCACCTTCGCCAGAAAGCATCCAACAAGCGCTCAATCTTCTCTATCGACGTTCAACCGTTCCAGACTATTTTCCACGTCTGCTCAATCTCTTTGTCGAGCAGACATTTCGTACTCTCTGCTTGACCGAGCCGGAGAGCGAGATGGGATGTCCATCGCAGTCACCATCTGACGCTGTCGAGGTGCTCGAAGCGGTTGAAGCTGATCCTCTCTTCCAGCAAGTTTTGCTGATCAGAGGAGGTGCTCAAGAGCAATGGAGGACCGTTCACGCATTTGCAAAACGTTGTGACTATGCCTACATGTGTGGAAAGGAAGAGGCAAAGATTGCCCTGGGCGTGTATCCCCAGGCATTCCAGACAGACCTTGTGAATGAGCATATCAAAGAAAAAATTGCACGATGGCATCTCTCGTTCTCTGACATACCATCAAACTATCGTTCCTTTTTCACATCACCGTTGTCAGTATCAGAAGCTGAGCAAGTGATCATGCGCCGCTGGTATCGTTGTGGCT
>CAWKKX010000070.1:0-18087 GCA_963850365.1 uncultured Chloroflexia bacterium | reverse complement strand
TATTTAAACGGCCGTTAAATTTCTTCAGGCAAAATGGTTATAGAGGTTATATTTTCAAGTGAAAATAGAGTATATACCTACCATTATAAAAGGTTTGAAGTTGTAATGAAGTAGTCTCATTATTTTGAAGAGGATAACTATGAATCTCTCTCATCAGTTGAGGGATGTCCGCCCTCGTGCATTAGTACGTGCATTAGTAAAGGTAGGCCCAATCTCTCTACACTTTAGTGAGTTCTTGTTAAACTTCTCTGTTGGGCAGCGTCTCATCTCTGGTTTTGTTGCTGCGGCACTCATTGCCGCATTAATGATAGGTGCAATCGGTCTTCAGCGTTTTCAAGGGTTGGAGACGCAATCTGAATTTTATCAGGATCTTGTACAGACGAGCAACTCTTTGCAAAGCGCAAGAAATATTCTTGTCCTCATGAATATAAAAGCGCACACAGCCCTTGAGGACGCTCAATTAAACCTCTCGCAGGAGACCTTGAAACAAGATCAGTCTTCTATAGAAAACTTAATTACAGGCTATACAAGTACCCTTAGCGATTATAAGCGCAATCATTTGCTTCATCGGCATCCCCTACAAATGCAGTCGCTGATCGAAGCCAATCACCAGGTACAAGCACAGCAGCAAGAGTATTTGTTGGGCAGTGCCGTTCGTACGTGGCAACTTTATCAGATGGTACAGGAAGTCACCCTGCAAGATATGCAGCAAGGGAAGATATTTGATGCGCAGCTTTTAGAACGCCTGCAAGGCGAGAGAACATTTACTGACGCCTTGAGTGCTTTACAAGGGCTTATTCGTTTCAATGAGAGCCTTGCCTCTTCTGTTCGTGACAGTACCAGCATACAAGAGCGTAATCAGTTTATTATGACTATTGCAGGCGTGTTGTTGGCCTGTGTTGGGATTGCCCTGGCAGGTTTGTTGATCTTTAATACCTTTGTGCAAAGGTTGAAGCAGATTCGTACGGTGACGCAATCCGTTGAACAAGGCAACCTGGGGACGCATCTCACCGTAAAAGGCCGTGATGAAATTGCCGCTGTAGCCGGGTCAGTCAATGCAATGGTGAAAACAATGGTTGCAGATGCCATTATATATGAGCAGCAACGCCAGTTAAATCAGTTTAAAGATCAGTTCATCATGAATGTAAGTCATGAATTGCGCACTCCATTGACGCAAGTTTATGGATTTCTAGAATTGATGGTAGATTATCATGGACAACTCGATGCAGATCTACAAATGACCTTTTTGAGTAGAGCAAAATATGGTTGTCAGGAGCTCATCTACCTTGTGAATAGTGTACTTGATGCAACGCGAGCTAATAGCGATGTGAATGCTCCACGTATAAGCAAGGTAGAAATTGCTCCTATGGTATACGAGGTTATTGATTCGCTTGATCCCCGCCAAAAGCAGGGCTATACATTCCAGGTTGCTCTATTAGATGCAACAAGCGTCATGGCTGACCAGCAATATCTACGCCAGATCTTACGCAACCTTGTTTCTAATGCGCTCAAATATTCTCCGAAGCAGAGCAGCATAAGTTTTGCTGCTGACGTGCTTGATCAAGCTAAGGATGGTAAACAAATAGTTTGTATCTCTGTAAAAGATACTGGGCCGGGAATCCCGCCAGATGAAATACCTCAGCTTTTCCAGCGTTTTGCTCGTCTCGAGCGCGATATGTCTGGCACAGTGCGAGGGACAGGTTTAGGCTTATATGTATGTAAACAGCTAGTCGAAGCAATGAATGGCAAAATCTGGGTTGAAAGTACAGGTGTGGCAGGAGAAGGAAGCCGTTTTTGTTTTACTCTTCCTTCTGCTTGCCCTGTTGCTACCCATGCTGCTGAGGGTCAATCGGCGCAGTTTGTGTCATAAAACGACGAAATAGACTATCGAAAGCAGTAACCTACCCCGCGTATTGTTTGAATGAAGCGAGGATTTTTGGGATCTTCCTCGATGAATTCTCGTAGCCAGTGTATATGCACGTCGAGGGTGCGAGGGTCACCGATATACTCATCACCCCAGACGTATTCAAGGAGCTTGTCCCGTGTAAGCACAATCTTGCGGTTGCGAATGAGGTAGACGAGCAACTCAAATTGTCGGTAGGTGACATCTAGCGTTTTACCCCGGCAAATCACACTTCGCCCGGTAAGATCGATAGAGACAGGCCCGGCGACAAGTTGTAATTGCTGTGGATCTATATCTTTCGTTTCGGGTTTGTATGCTGCGCGACGGAGGAGTGCACGCACGCGTGCCAGTAGCTCACTGCGCTGAAATGGTTTTGTGACATAGTCATCGGCTCCTGCATCTAGCCCAACTTCTTTATCTGCTTCACTCCCCCGTGCAGTTAACATAAGAATTGGCAAATTTGCTGTATTCTGTGCGTGTCGTAACTCTCTACAAAGATCGAGCCCATTCTTTTTTGGTAACGCTATATCAAGGATAATCAGATCGGGTGGCTCTTTTTGCACCAATCTAAGAGCGCTTAATCCATCCGTTGCTGCTTCAACTTGATAGCCGTTCCATTCTAAGTTATAACTTATTGCTTCTGTAACAACGTCATCATCCTCTACGATTAAAATTTTCTTGCTCATTGTACAATTTATCTCCTGTTGCTTATTGTGAGTTTTCAGTTCTAAAATCAAGCAAGCAGACTATGAAGAAAGGAAACTTTTTTTATTTAAAGGCTACAGATGTAAAGAAGAAATCCATGCTCAGTTTTTCAAATATGTTTAGCTATAACAATATAGCAAGAATGTAGTGTATGACTTTCTGTGAGAGGTCACTGCAGTACAATTCTTCGAATTATAGTATCATTTTTTCTGTGCTTATTTTTGTGACTCTACAACTGTAGAGCCCTATTACATTATGCCTGAAAAGTATTAACTGAATGTTAAGTAGTGTCTGTCATCATGTATTTTGGTGCAAGTTGAAGGCACAAAAAACTGCCTCGCATTTCGAGTTGAAGCGAGGCAATGCTTATGAGTGAGCCAGGGAGGATGCAGAATAAGAATAGAACTTACTGACGAATTTTCATACTTTGTGAAGTGCCTGTATTCTGGTCCCATTGTATCCATTCAATCGCCTTATACATTTGATCCTGCCATACGTGCCATGAATGAGATCCCTGCTCCAGGTCGAAGTGATAGGGGATATGAAGTTTGTCGAGTACGGTCATGAATTCCTTGGTATCTTTATAGTAAGGTTGGTCTTTTGTGGCCGAGCCTAAAAAGATGTGAAGTTTCCAGGCCTGTTGTACCACTTGAATAGTGTAAATCGGACTGTTGGCCTGCTTATATGCCACATTTTTGCCCCATATGCTGCCTTCTGCTCGATAATAACCACCCAGGGAGATAGCTGTACCGAAGATATCCGGGTGATGGATGGCTATATTCATGGCCCCGAAGCCGCCCTCGGAAAGTCCTCCAATGCCTCTGTGCTCTGGGTTTGGGATAGTGCGATAGTGCTGGTCGATGTACCTGACCAGGTCAAGGGCAACATAATTTTCCATCAATTGCTTCTGGTCGGCACTATTACCCCACTCTGGTGTTTGTCCCAGTCGTCCATTACCATCGGGCATAACCATTATCAACTCTGGAATACGATGAGTTGCTATCAGTGTATCTGCTGATTCATTTGCCTTGCCTCCTGTGATCCAGTCAAGAACTTTGCCAGGGGTACCATGCAAGAGGTAAAGCGTGGGATAACGTCTGCTCCGTGCGGCGGGTGTATTATAGGAAGGTGGTAAATAGACGACAAAAGATCGGCGCTGATTTTTCAATGCGGGGCTGACAAGGCTATCTGGAACGATAGTACTCTGTGAGATCTTGCCCGCTAGTATCTTTGATCTGAGGTCGGGTATGAACACCAACGTCGGGTGAGTAAATGAACAGGTCACTAGAATCCGTTGCCAGGATTACAAGTGCGATCATCCCTCCTGCTGCAAATAAGCGACCGATGGTTATTAGTGCGCTTTCAGAGCCTGTGATGGCGTGCTCTCTATCTGCAATATGTGCAACCGTTTCGGGTTGTTTATATATCATGCGCTGCCATAAAGCGCGTATGAGAATGTAAAAGGGGTCAAGTATAGTTTGTGCAAAAGCGATGCCGATTGCTGAACCGATAAAAGCACTGAGCAAACCCAGAGCCAGTATTATAATGACATTGTGCGTAAGGACATCTCCACGCAGAATACTGGCGTGGCCTCCCGCATCTAGCACAGGGACGAGTTGCGTTTGAACGAAGCCAATAAGATAGCTGAAGATAAAGATGAGCCCGGCCCCAACGAATGCGCCGGCTTTGCGGTGACCTAACATCGCCCCAATGAGTGCAGATCCCAGTGTCATGATGAGAGCGGCAATAAACAGCGAACGTTGTGGGTCCAATCCAATGTTAATGATGACTGCGGCAAGGCCATTTATACTATTGTTTGTGAATAGTAGCGTTCCGCTAATGAGAGCGATAAGTAGGGAGACCAGGAACCAGAGTACTGGTAAAAACCGCCTATCACGGTAGCGGCTAAGAAAGGAGGATTTCTTATACTTCATCTTTTATTAATTTCCTCGGGGCCATCGGTTCAGAGTGGGCTTCCCGTCCGTATCTAGATTCCCAGCTACACAAATGCTATCACAGTCTATGTCAGTGGAGGATATGCCAGGTTAAACTTTCCTCCCTACAAATATACGTTGTAAAGATGAGAAAGTTTGTGATGAATAAGGTGTTTATCCTATAAATAAAAACGCTTGCTAAAGACTGTAACAGCTCAGAACACTTTTGTTCCGATGAAATTTGATTGAAGGGGCTGTATCTTCAAAGAGTCAGCTTATCGTCATAATAGTATGTATGCACCCTTAAAAAGGACCAATACCCAGACTACGCAAAATCATCTCAATGGCGGCTATCACAATTACAGGCACAAAGATCAGGCGCAACGTCTTATTGCTAAGATAAACAAGAAGGTGAGCCCCAAGCAGAGCGCCAATCAGGATGCCAAGTGCAACGGGGGCGGCGACCAGGGGGGGAATATCGCCGCGCGAGAAGTAGATGCCCACACTGGCTGCAGCCGTGACGCCGATCATAAGATTGCTTGTGGATGATGAAACCTTGAGAGGTAGTCGCATGATGGTATCCATTGCAACCACCTTAAATGTTCCGCTACCAATACCAAGCAGGCCTGATATGAGGCCGGCAAGATACATCATTGCCAGACCAAAGGGGGTGCGCGTCACCTGATAGGGCACTTCTCGGCCCAGCTTATGGTCCGGGTATGTGCTTGCCAGACCAAGCTTCTCGGCCCAGCGGTCATTTTTAACGCCCGGCGGCAACTCTTCTCCAAGTTTGAATACAAGGGGGGCAGCCGAAATGAGGAGTATGATGCCAAAGATAGCACTCAACACTCCAGGGGCAAGTAAACCAGCCACGAATGCTCCACTGATGGCCCCCAGAGTAGTCGCTAGTTCTAGAAACATACCCACACGCAGGTTGGTCAGGTGATCGCGTACGTAGGCCGCCGCTGCTCCACTGGAAGTTGCGATAACAGAAATAATACTGGCACCAATTGCAAAAGAAATGGGGAAGCCAAAGAAAAGTGTGAGCATTGGTACAATAAGGACTCCTCCTCCCAGCCCAACAAGTGACCCGACAAGCCCTGCCACTATTGAGCCAATGAAGATAAGCAACACTATGAGGAAAGAGAAGTGGATATGTTGTATATTATTAATTTGCTGATCTGGGACTATACCACCCAGCAAGAAAATGCTGCCTAAAAGAATAACCAGGACAATAAAAGTAATGATGACATATTGACGATCTTTCTCAAGCGCGAAGCTAATAATCGAAGCAGCAACACGTACAACTGGTGTGGCGACAAGGATGAGTAATCCAAAGGCAATTATGGCTTGTGGACGTAGAATCAATAGGCCCTGCTCTATCTGAGCAAGCGTTTGTGGAAAGTTGAGCAACCGTTGTACTGATAAACCGCCTGGACGCGTTGGTAGTAAGAGTAACCCAATTGTGATAAAGATGGCACTGAGTATAACACCGCCTTGTAGTATCCATCCAATAATAGATGTCATCTGTATATCTTTAAGTACTGCTACAGGCTGATATGTAGTATGTTGCTTCATCAATGTCACCTCATAATATGCACTCTGCTCTATTGCACTTCTATTACACTCATATATGTATGCTTTAGTTTCTTTCTCAAGCCAATACAAGTGTAACTTATTTTGATACATAAGTCCAATTCATGGAAAAACATGTTAAATATAACTGAAAGGAATGATTTATAGAAGTGAATTTGTGTCTTTGTAACTTTGTGAAGTGAAGAGGCGTAAGTACTGGTAGAGACATGCGAAATCGGATATGCTTGAAGCGGAATGAGTTGTAAGATTATCAGCAAGTGTAATGGAAGGGAATAAACGGTCGTTCGATATTGTTTTAATCTGGATAGTAGTTAGTCTCATGCTAGAAAGGTTGTGGATTTCTATGTTCAATTTGTCGAACGTCAGACGTCCTCGTCCTTCGTTCAAAAATGTTTTGATTGGGGGATTAGGTGGTAGTGTTGGGTTACTGGGTGTAATTGTCGCTGTAGGTCTCTATATCGTAGAAACGATAACGCGTCCCACACGTCTGGCAATTTTTTCACTGTATACCTTTAGTCCTTTTGAACTAGGTATCCCTGCTGAAGAGGTAGCTTTTCATCCATTACAAGGAGATCATGAGGTAAGTGGCTGGTATGTGCCTTATCCAGATGCTACAACCACTATCATTCTATGTCCAGGATTTCGCGGCAGCCGATCAGATGTATTGGGCCTGTGTGCACTACTCTGGAAGGCCGGGCATAACATCCTCGTATTCGAGTACTTTGGCCATGGCTCTATAGTTGGGAAGTCGGTGACTCTTGGCTATCGTGAGATCAATGACTTCCTTGGCGCGGTTGCGTATGCACGACAGCGTGCCCCTCATGCGCGGCTGGGTGCGGTTGGTTATTCTATGGGAGCGGCTGTCTCTATCATGGGTTGTGCACGGACAACAGAGGTTGAAGCTCTGGTGGCTGATAGTGCATTTGCGACCCATAGGCGCGTTGTTGAATATGCGGTGCGCCGTACCCTCCACCTTCCATTTATTCTTTTTGAATGGGTTACAGATCTCTTGCTCCTATTGCGTGCTGGTTATCGTTTCAATCAGGTTGAACCTTTGCGCGATATCGGGCATATCGCCCCACGTCCAATCCTGATTATTCATGGTACAAAGGATTCTATTGTAGATCCAAATGATGCTACATTGCTATATAATGCTGCTGGCGAGCCAAAAGAGTTATGGATTGTGCCAGGTGTCGAACATTGTGGTGTATACTTTACTGATCGAGCCAATTATGCGAATAGGGTAATCAAATTTTTTGATACCTACCTGAAAAGATCTCCGCAACCATTGTCCCTGCCTACTGAGGCAATTGCTACTGATATGAATCAGCAGCAGTTGCCAGAGGCCAGTTAAGCGAAATCCAGGGTGATAACCATACCATCTTTAGCAGCACGAGTGTTTTCAAAGACACGGCGTGCTGCTTTTGCTGCCTGTGTTGTGTCGTTAATTTTTGGACTAAAATGAGTCAAAACGAGTGCATGGGCACCAGCCGCTTTTGCAATCCCCGCCGATTCTTCTGCAATCATATGAGCATTTGCCCGAGCTAAGATGATATCGGCCGGGTCGTCATACATACTTTCACAAATCAGGAGGTCTACGTCGTGGGCGAGCGTATTCAGCGCAGGTGTTGGACGGGTGTCAGTAATGTATGCGAATGATATGCCTCGTCGTGCTGGTCCGAGCACCTGTTGCGGGGTGATTGTCTGACCGTTGTATGTGAGCGTTTCTCCGCGTTGCAGTCGTGACCAGAGTTGTACGGGAAGAGCCAGCGCTTTTGCTTTATCTGCCTGGAAAGCTGGTCGGCGTGTTAGTTCTGCGCGATAAGCCAGGCAAGGAATGCCGTGGGCGGCCAGCGTACAGCTGCCTTGCAGACCCCCTGGTAGTTCGAAGTGTTCGCCACCTTTCAGTTCATGAATAGAGATAGGAAAAGGCAGATCGGCTGCTATACGCCGTAATCCATCAAGAATATAGGTTGTTCCTACTGGCCCATAGATAGCGAGTGGTTCAGTACGACCGGCGTGCGCAACCATGAAGAAAATACCTGGTAAGCCTGCGACATGATCCGCATGCATATGTGAAAGGCAGATCGCCCCCAACTGACGAAATCCCCAGCCCAGTGATTTCCACGGAATCTGTGTGCCTTCACCACAATCAAAAAGTGTTAGTGTTGAGCCATTGCGTACAAGCGCACACGAGAGCCAGCGTCCCGGCAATGGCATCATTCCACAGGTACCTAACAGACAAATATCTATCATTATATATCCTTCAATGCAATAGCATATGATGTTATCATATCATAGATTGTCGGGTGACTGGGAGGGAGTTCAACTGTTTGTTTTAGGAGAGTGTAGTGTGTGGTAAAAATTGTAATTTTTGACAGTAGAAGCACCTTCTGCTATTATGAAGCGAAGTAGTATAATTTTAGTTAAGTTCATATTTGTAGAGAGTATGCTCATAAGTCGGGAGGCGCTAATGGACTGGCGTGAGTTTCTTGGTTCTGTCATTACTAATCCTATTGAACGTGATCGTATTGCCTCAGAGATTGGTGTACATTCTATCACTTTGTCGCGTTGGGTAAGTGGTGAGTCCTCGCCGCGCCCACATAACTTACGTCAATTATTGCGTGCTTTACCCAAGGGTCAGCGCAACCAGCTACAATCCTTGCTTGAGAAAGTCTCATCAGACATTTCTGATTTTGAGATAGATATGTCCGAGCAGGAGATTCCTTACAAGTTTATTATGGAAGTCTTAGATGCGCGGGCTAGTATTCCAGATCTGTTGCGCTTCTGGTCAATTACACGCCTCATCTTGCAGCAAGCACTGAGACAACTTGATCCTGAACGTGTAGGATTGGCGATTACTGTTGTGCGTTGTATGCCCCCACGTGAGGGGAAGATTCGTAGTTTGCGTGAAAGTGTTGGTCTGGGCACTCCTCCCTGGGGAGGCGATTTGGAAGAGAAAGCGCTTTTGTTAGGGGCTGAGTCTCTGGCCGGGCATGTGACTATTTCTTGTCGCCTCGAACACATTGGAGATCTGCAAGCCAATAAGACGTTTTTACCTGCTTACCAGGTTGAGCATGAAGTGAGTGCTGTTGCTTGTCCCATTATGCATGCCTGCCGTGTTGCTGGCTGTCTGTTATTATCGAGTACTCAAATAGATTATTTTGTGCCTGAAGCCCGTCTATCGCTGGTGCGGGGTTATAGTAATCTGGTATCGCTTGCGTTTAATCCCAATGAATTTTATGATCCTGAAACCATTGCTCTGCATATTATGCCTCCTCCTGCAACGCAACAGAGCTATTTTGCTGGCTTTCGCCAGCGTGTATTAAAGCGTATGCAAGAATCGTCTAAAACGGAGCATCGCCTGGCCAGTACTGAAGCTGAGCAACTTGAATGGCAGCAGATTGAGGAGTCACTGTTGTATTTACCGTCCTGATCAAGCGTCGGGCTATCAAAAGGTTTCATTTATTTTGCAATTTTACAACATTGTGTGTTCGATGCAAATGGTTGTAAAATTGCAAAATAAATGAAATAGGGAAGAAAAGATGATAGCAAAAAGGTGTTTGCAAGCAAGCTATGTGATATGATAAAGGGGATGAAAGGAACTTTATGCCACAATATCTTGTAGATCGTTATCACCCACAGCTACGTCGCAAACAACAGGCGTTTATAGATGCAGGTCAATTGTGCAAGCTCGATGAACTGGCCCTGCTGGAACCGGAGCAACTGCGTCCTCTGGTCCAATTGAGTCTACTTCTCTTGCTGCTGAGTGGCATATTTTTTGTTCTGCTAGATCAGGTTGCATATTCCTGGCGTACACATATATTTCTCCCACATGTAACGATAGGGAGCATTGTTGTGTGGTTAGGCATTAACATATTGGGCTACATCATTGTCTTACCTATACACGAGGCTATACATGGCCTCGCATTTGTTTTTGGGGTGGCAAGCCTCACTTTGGTGCAAAATTGCCATTTGCCCTTTATTGTGGAGCGAAGCAGCAGCTATTTCGTCGTAACCACTATCTGGTTATCAGCCTGGCCCCGCTTGTCGTAATCACAGTAGCAGGCATCATCGTAACGTTGTTAGCTCCTGATCTAGCAGCATATGCCCTCCTGGCAATTGCTGGTAACATCTCTGGTGCTGCAGGCGATGTGCTTGCAGCTCAGCATATGCTCCGTTTGCCACGTCAAGCACTCATGGAAGATACCGAGACCGGGTATACTGCATGGATATGGGAAGAATCTTTTCACACCAGTACCAAATAGGCTACCCAGTTTTTGCAGATGTAAAAGTCTGTGTAGCCCCTTCAGAGCAACGTCCCCGCCAGTTCTTCAATAGGAACATCTTAGAGAATATATTCTCGTGTAAATATTACTGAAAGTTGTCGTGAACATATGTAGAAGTTCTTTTCTGGATGGATATAAAATTTCCAAAAGAATAGATCTTTACTATAGCAGAGTTTGTCAGATATAGTTGTCGAAGTACGATGGCTAATTGAATGTTCTCGTTTCAGTAATAGGAGATAAATATGTTTTCAATTTTCAAAAAAGCATCCGTTGCTCAAGATGTCGTCCTACGCGATTTGTCTGAGGATCAGTTGAATCAGGTCTCTGGTGGCAATTGCAGCTCTTCTAATGACTCCGACAGCACTAGTAGCTACACTACCCATAAAAAGCACAAACACCACCATCATCACAAAAAACACATGTCCTGGTGCAAAAGCTATTGTGGTGGTAGCTGCAGTTGTGGTTGCAGTAGTGAGAGCAGCAGTAGCAGCAAATGGTAGCCTGATAGGTGAAGCTGCTCACACGAGCCCCATAAGGTAGAGTTTATAAGCTACCACTCATGCCACTCATCGCCGCTGTATGTAGATCATTGCTATGGTCACTATAGTGGCGGTGGCATTTTTGGGGCCTTCTACATATCTATCTATTGAATAATGGAGACTTAAATTTGCCTGATTTATAGATTCCAATAGTCCTCGTTAAAACAAAACGATAATAAGATGGTATAATAAAGTAATACACTATATTTAAACGACACGAAATGTATAGAAAAGTCAGAATGCCAAGATACTAGAATAGAAGGAGTGAAAGTAGGCGTCAACCCATTTTAACGCCTATACATAGCAATGCCAGAACTACCTGAGGTTGAATATACAGCACGCCAATTGCGTGCATCAATTGTCGGTGCGACAATTGCTGAAAGTTATGTCTTCTGGGAACGTACGATTGGTCATCCTGGCCTACCCGATTTTCTCGCAGAGATAACAGGACGCCGTATAGAAGCGATTAGAAGGCGCGGCAAATTTCTTCTGCTCGATGTAAGTGGAAATCTCTTCCTTTCAATTCATCGTCGTATGTCTGGTAACTTCTTGCTCCTACCGCCTGGTTGGGAGATCGATACAAGCATGCGTGAGATTGATCAGGTTATCTGGAACACAAAAGGTCCTACCTTCCAATTTTCTGAGGGAGCTGAGAGTTCTTATAGCCATGAATCGAGACATTGTCGTGCCTGCTTCGTTTTTGCTGATGGTCGTTGTCTGCTCTTCACCGACCCACGCAAATTCGGGCGTATTGAGCTCTGGTCACGCAATCAGGAACAGGAAGCCCTCCGTGGCCTTGGACCGGAGCCGCTGAACGACGAATTTACGCTTGCATGTTTTACTACCGCGTTGGCGGGTCGGCGTACCGGCATCAAGCAGGTCTTATTGGATCAAACCGTTGTTGCTGGGATTGGAAATATCTACGCGGATGAAGCATTGTTTTATGCCTCTATTCATCCTTTGCGTCGTGCAGACAGCCTTACGGCTCTTGAGATCCAAAGCCTTCACAAAGGTATTGTAGCAGTACTTACATTAGGCATTGAGCATGGAGGAACATCGTTCAGTGCTTATCGTGATCTCTGGGGCCAGGCTGGCGATAACTATAATCATGTGTCTGTCTATCAGCAAGAAGGCAAGCCATGTGTTCGCTGTGGGACGATGATCGAGCGTATGGTTATTGCCCAACGCAGTGCGCATTTTTGTCCACGCTGCCAAAACTGCCAGCAGACATCCTTGCATAAGACCGCTATTACTGCGGTGTAAAGAAAGCTTGCGAGCAATGCACTGTTTGCCCATTCACTGCAAAATTGATATCTATCGTCGCCGCTGATAATCTCGGTTGACGGCCTTGCAGTAGAAGCGTGAAGCTAACATATCCGCCAGCATCGCTTACGGGATGAGTATCCAGGGTCACATCTGCATTCTGAAAATGTACTATTGCTTGTGCCGTCATACCGGCTACCCCTGCCACATCCTTCGTAAGTTTAGCATAGATTGCGATACTACTATAGGGGTTAGGAGCGCTTGTCGATGTCCACGCTCCGCAACGATATTCAGGCACCGCTGGCATAGACGTTAAACCTTTTTGAAAAGATTTGTCTATACTTACAGGCTCCTGTGGCTTAATCTGATTCACCGTCGGACCGCATGCGCATAACAAGAACAAGGAGAGAGAGAGCAGCAATAAAAATACAAAAGGTTTTTTCATAGTGTTTATACGAGCGCTATAAGCTCTTTTTGGGTTTTCTTTTAAAAAGAAGAGCATCGAATAACTATCCCCTTGAATACTAGATAAGAGACATTGTATATAGGTAACATAGGAGCATCCAGCAAAAATCTGCTTGCAGTATATCATAGCCAGGATAGCTATATTGGATCATAGGATGAATAGGCCAGAAAGATGATGCCACTAGAGAGTATTAAATAGAGGACCGCATTACTTCTAATGTAGGAAAACTAATGAATCACTAGTTATGCGTAAGAAATTGCTGTTCCTGGCTTGCTGAATACGTTTGGCTGTGTTACACTGTGACTGATTGTAGGATGCAGATGAACAATCAATATGTAGAGATCTACTAGAGGTGTTATTTTTGTGAATCATGATATCGATGAACAATTCGAACTCTTAGACCATTTGCTCGGTGAAAGATCGCCCGAGCAAAATATGACACATGTGGGACAAGCGAAGGAAAGTCATGAGTCAGCAAGTTCTCTTAATGAGATAGTGCAAAAATCACCGAGCAACGTTCATTTTGAGCGTTCATCTGTTATCGAGACTCGCCCAGATACAGGACGCGAACGGAGGAAAGGTACTCCAGAAGTCATCTTTGGTGAGACGAAAGAGACTGCTCAGATTTTATCAATGGCGCAAAAACTTCTTGCTAGCACCGGGCGTGCAATCATTAGTCGTTTGCGTACAGAGTCAGTTATGCCTCTCCAGGAAGCATTTCAAGGATACACTATTCGTTTTTATGAAGCGTCTCGCGCCATGGTTATTTATAGCCCTGATTATGTACGGAAAAGTGCTGGTGGGCATGTAGGTGTGATTAGTGCTGGTACTTCTGACATTCCCGTTGCGGAAGAAGCGGCACTTATTGCGGAAGAGATGGGTTGTCGAATCACATATATCTATGATGTAGGGGTTGCAGGACTGCACCGTTTGGTTGGGCCCTTGCGCGAACTTCTTATAAATGAGGTAGATGTGATTATTGTTGCCGCTGGTATGGATGGAGCTTTACCTTCGGTTGTTACGGGGTTGGTGCCAGTTCCTGTTATCGGGTTACCAACCTCGATAGGTTACGGTCTAGGCGGCAAGGGTGTTGCCGCCTTGCTTTCGATGTTGCAAACGTGTGCGCCAGGTCTCTCTGTTGTGAACATCGATAATGGTGTTGGCGCAGGAATTACGGCGGCTCTGATTGCCAACCGTGTGGCGCAGGCGCGCGAACATCAGTCGCAGTAGGGAAGCAGCGAGATGTTCTGAATATAGGATGTCTCACCGCAAAAATGTTGGGTAAATGTGGGTACGAAGTTTAAGAGAGGCGGGACTTTCTATGGCAAATAATAAACGTGGACCTGAACCAGGGTCTCAAAAAGCGAAACATGGTGGTCAAGCTGTACGCGAGAAATATGGCCCGGAGTTCTATTCGAAGATTGGGAAGAAGGGCGGCGAGACAGTGAAAGAGAAGCGTGGGCCACAGTTTTACGCTGAAATTGGGAAGAAAGGTGGGGAATCTACGAAGCGCCAGCAAGGGTCTGAATTCTATTCCCGGATAGGAAAGAAAGGTGGTGAGCGCGGTCGTACTGCTTCTGATACGCAGGAGTAAAGATTCTGGTGGCGGGCATTACTCTCATTTCAATTAATAGAAGGCTTTGTATGTGCCTTTTCTGGTATGGGTGTATAGTAACTACGAAGCCTTCTATCTTAGAAAGATCTTTCTTTACCTGACTGGTATTGTTGCAAAGCCTGATACTTACCGTTTCAGAAATGGTGGTGGTTCAATGGGTCCATCATCATCATGTGTTGGTTGATATCTACGCGGAGGTTCTTGACGACGCCCCATACTTCGTATTCCTCTCAGATCATTTAGACTGCGTTGCTGCCGTCCTGGTGGTGTATTGGCCGGACGTATTGACGGCGGCATTTGTGTTGGTGGAGGTGGTGTCGTTGGTTGTATTGGTGGTGCCGGTGTTCTGGGTGTGAGCGGTGGCAAAGACGGCTTTGTACTCTGTGCTCTACCTGGAGAAGAAGCACCGTGTTGCTGAACTTTATTTGGGCGTATAGCCTCCATGCGTACAGTGTGTTGCTCTTCCATGCCAGCTGCAATGAGCGTGACATGAATAGTATCGTTGAGATGTGGATCAACAACTGCACCAAAGATAATTTCGGCAGTATCATCGATTGCTAACCCGATGCGCTCGGCCACTTCGTTGACCTCAAAGAGCGTCATATCTTCGCCACCACTGATATTGAAAAGAACACGCTTGGCCCCGCGAATAGTGACGTTGAGAAAACCACCTGCAACCGCCTCTTCGGCTGCAATTTGTGCCCGATTGCGCCCTTTTCCTTGACCAATGCTCATAAGTGCGCTTCCCGCTTCACGTAGCACGCTGCGTACATCTGCGAAATCTACGTTGACCATGCCAGGCACATTAATGACTTCGGCAATGCCTTGCACGCCTTTTCTCAGGACATCATCAGCAATTTTGAACGCATCTGCCAGGCTTTGTTCACGCGCAACGGTATTTAACAGGCGATCATTGGGTACAGTGATCAGGGCATCAATCTCTGATGAGAGTTCAGCGAGCCCTTGTTCTGCGATACGGCGGCGGCGCGAGCCCTCAAAAGAAAAGGGAAGTGTCACGATACCTACTGTTAATGCACCTAGTTTCTTGGCAATAGATGCAACAACGGGTGCAGCCCCTGTACCTGTACCACCACCCATCCCTGCTGCAATAAAGACAAGGTCCGCATCTCCCAACGCAGCCCGAATTTCGGCTGCGCTTTCTGTTGCGGCCCGCATGCCGATGGCCGCGTTGCCGCCAGCTCCCAGCCCTTTTGTACGGTGTTGACCCAGGCAAATACGATCAGATGCCTGCGATAATGCCAGCACCTGTGCATCAGTGTTCATAGCAATGAAGCGTACCCCACGTACATCTTCATGGATCATACGATTAATCGCGTTCATACCTCCGCCACCCACACCGACTACCACAATATCGACGTAATGGGGTTCCGGTTCATTCGTTTCAAAATGGAGAGAGGGCCGGGCAGAGATAGCATCACCATCTGTAAAGCGTTGGTTCCAGCCGGATGGTCCCTGTTCTGCTTTCCTCTCATCTTTTACAATTTCATGTCGCAGTACCGCCCACTGGTCCTCTTGCTCTTCATATACGTCTGGTTTATTTCTGGCCTTCTCAATCCACTGTTCTGAGGCCATGTTGCGTTTGTATGCATCATTTGATATTGGTTGCATGCACACCCCCATTTCCTCTCATCAAACCTCTACTTCTATATACCCCTGGTTTTAGCCATAGGGAGGGAAGAAGCGTTCCTTTGAATGAAGGTGCTCCTCTAAAGGAATAATAGATAAAGGCTGTATTCCTGAACATCTAAAAATTGTGTCTGTAAACATATAATACAGGGCCCATTCTTTCGTGTGGGGTACCTGACGTAATAAAAGCATTCCATCCGCATTGTAACAAGAGTGTCAAGTAACTGGGTATAGTTATTTTTATTTGGCTGGAAGACTGGTAAGATACCTTATCTAAAAGCACGTTTAAAAGAGGGAAAAAGATTTGTATGTGTTACGGAACAGGCAGAGAGAGGATAGGCGAGGAGGGACTAGTAGTAACTCTGGTGGGTGGACGCATCTCATGAGCCATCGTCCAGGCGGTAGATGGGATATCAATATGAATTGTACTCCACCAGAGCTATAGACGAGAATTTACTCTTTCTTTAATACAATTGCTCCAGCACCAGTCTTGGCGGCTTTCTTCTCTCTCTGAGCCTCTTTTTTCTGCTTATTCGATTTAGGTGTTGCTTTTTGTACTTTTTTCTGTTCTTTATTTGCCACGATTCGTACCTCCTGATCTGTTTGTTACGGGCAAGATGCTCCGTACCTCTCCATGTATTGTATCAAAAACTTGAGATGTCGTATAGCTATTGGTCCTCCATCATAAGGTCCTTCGAAAGTCGATTTGGAGCGAGGAGAGGATGCGAGAACGAGAACGACAATCCCATGGCAAGGGATTGGCCGCGCGACGGACGGGCGCGAACCTCGCGATATGACTTTCGAAAAGCTTTCCCCTCTCTATGGGTAATTGTATTGTTCTTGTAGCCGTTTCTCTTCAAAACTGGCCAGGGCGTGCGTGATCATACGGATGACGCTTCCGATGTCCATTGGCTTGCGTATTTGATAAATACCGCGTTGCTCCAGTTCTTTAACGGGCAAGGTTGCACTCATCATGATCGTGGGTACTCCTCGCGTCTCTTCGACCTGTTGGAGGCGGTCGTACAATTCCAGACCATTGACTCTGGGTAGTCGATAGTCGAGTAGCATGAGACAAGGCCGAATAGTTGGGGCCTGATCTAATGCTGTTTGCCCATTGTCGATGACCGTCGTATGATAGGGTGTCTCTTCTTCAATAAGTTGTTGCAGAAATTGAGCGATGTCTGCATCATCTTCGACAATTAAAATTGTGGTGTTCCGTGGGCTTTGGGCCGCTGGTGGATAACCTCTCCTCGTGGCATGATGAACTCCTTTTCCGCATGCGATAACTCAAAATGAGTTCGTAATGCTATACTTTAATGTAACGGTTAGCAGGTAGCATTGGTGACGTGTGCAAGATGTATTTGTACAAGATGTATTCCATCCATTTTCGATGCCCCTCTGATTTATCTTTCAGGTGGGAGTTCGGTCCACTTTGCTTCTTGTGGAGGTGGCGTGCATGTATTGATGGTATCTAATAATGCTATCGGTGTTTTTTCTGCAAGCAACAGTTGAGTATGGAATGGAAGAATGAAGCCTTCGGTCGATGCATGATTCACAAGGGCTAATAAAGGGGTGAAATAGCCTGCGATGTTAAGCAAGCCAATGGGTTTGTTATGTATGCCAATTTGTGCCCAGGTGATGATCTCAAAGAGCTCGTCAAATGTGCCAAATCCCCCTGGTAGAGCAATAAAACTGTTGGCAAGATCGGCCATGAGCGCTTTCCGTTCATGCATGCTATTGACGGTGTATAGTTTGGTAAGATGAGCGTGCGCTACTTCGTGCTTGAAAAGCCCGCTGGGCAGGACGCGATTACATCTCCTCTGCTTCCAGGACTGCGTCCGCGATGGTACCCATGAGCCCGACGCTTGCACCTCCGTAGACAATACCCTGGCCTCGTGCAGCTAGCGCCTGACCTAGCTCACGTGCCGCTTGCCCATATTCGGGTCGAGTACCCGGGTTTGAGCCTGCGAAAATACAGATGAGGTGCATTCATTGATCCTTTCATTTCTTTTCAACTAATATATGGGTACAGGCCAATAAAGTTTCGTCTTATAATGTAGAGTTGTATGTAACACATACTAACATACATTAAGAGAATAGTGTACCTTATATGATCTCGATAATCCAGTG
>CAWKKX010000069.1:0-104479 GCA_963850365.1 uncultured Chloroflexia bacterium | reverse complement strand
TATGTTAAAATGAGTGAATAGTTGTAGCGTATGTGTGCATAGGAGAGGAAATAAATTCCATGTCTGTAACAACCCCCTTACATAGTGTGGGGCAGAGCAGAGAAGCAGCGAACAAGTGGGCACGGCGACGAGATATTCCTATAGCCATTCTAGCATGGATAGCAGTCGCCTACGTCACTTTTTGGGGAGCGGGGCACATTATACGCACCATCCTCTTGTTAAGCATCGCCGCACTACTAGCCTATGCCCTGGCACCAGGAGTGAAGCTCTTAGAAAGAGTTATGCCACGCTTTCTAGCGATCTTGATCATGTATGTAGTTGTCTTGAGCGTACTTAGTTTCTTGCTCTATCTTGTCGTGAGAACCGCCATAGGGCAAGTGGACTCGCTTATTCTGTATGTCAGAAGGATGCTCACGCCAGGGGGAGCAAGCCAATTTTCCCCTCTAGAGGACACATTACACTCAGTTGGTATCACACAGGATCAGATAACATCATTTCGTACCCAGCTAACAGGCCAACTTCAGGGAGTCGCCGGAAGCGTATTGCCTTTTGTGAGCAGCCTTTTTAACGTCATGCTAGACATCATCCTGGTTGCAGTGCTGAGCATTTATCTGCTCATTGATGGATCAAGAATCGTGCACTGGTTACGTCATAGTACACCGCAAGCGGCACAAGCTGGCGCAATACTTGAAACTTTGCAGCGTATCGTTGGGGGATATATTCGAGGACAAGTATTGCTAGCTGTACTTATAGGACTGCTGGTTGGGATTGGCATGGAGATTTTCCGTGTACCATATTCAGTATTGCTAGGTGTTGTGGCATTCTTTCTTGCCTTTGTCCCTGTACTGGGGACATTGCTATCCGGCGCTATTTGTACACTTGTTGCATTGACACATGGTTGGTTAATAGCAGGTGGTGTGCTAATCTATTTTATCGTAGTACACATAATTGAGGGCGATATAGTCGGGCCACGCATAGTAGGAAAGGCCGTGGGATTGCATCCGCTCATCTCATTAGCCGCCCTGGTGGCCGGCTCAGAGCTTTTTGGAGTGTGGGGAGCGCTCTTCGCCTCACCAATTGCAGGTGTATTGCAAACGCTAGTTATTGCCATCTGGACCGACTGGCGTACAACTCATCCTGAAGCGTTCGAGCAGGTGGAGCAGCAGGCGTTAGAGAAGGTGGATGAGAGCCTATCAACAGGTACAGAGCAGATAGAGCCCATAGAAAATGCAAAAAGTGGAGACGAGCCACGCAAGGATTCAACCCATCAATAGCAAGGCTGTGAGAAAAAGCGGTGCTTGATCATGTGGAATAGTATAGTGCCACACGAGAGCACCGTCGCTGATACGCAAGGCGGAGACATTCTGATCTCCACCACTGGTCGAGTTGATATACATCATCCCATTCCGTATTTCAGAAAAGCTTGCCCCAATCGCATCGCCAGTCTGGAAGCGCCAGAGTATCGCACCATCGTTGGAACGCAACGCCCACATAGACCCTGGCAATTTGGATTGGCTGTACATTGCTAGATAAACCACTCTCCCGCTTGCCATCAACGAACTTGTATCAGCATTGCTCTGATGCCCTGTACTACTCAGACGAAGACGATATATCGAAGTCCCCAGTAGTGAGAGAAGATTCCACATTTACCACGAAATCGGACTGAATAACCATCTGATCCTCATCGGGATCTACCTCTGCGAGAGTCTCATCCAGAGCCAGAAAAACGGCCTGCGGATCGACCGCCTCGGACATCGCCTCGGCCTCCTGGTCGTAGCGATTCTTCACCGTAGGCATATCGCGGCGCAGCTCCTCAACCAGAGCAATCAGCTTGCTCACCTTATGTTCCACCACCAGATTCACCTGTAGATCCAGGTGTTTACTGCGTTCGGCGAACTTTGCCTGGCGATTTTGTGTCGTGAGCACCAGAATAGTCATGAGCAAAGCACCCAGCCCCACAATCCCCTGGAGCCAGGAAAAAGGGGCAGGATCAAAGACGGGCAAGTGAAGCCGTGAGCCCAGGAGATTGAGAACGATCCATGCTGACACAATAAAGAGCGTCATATAAAAGAAAGGAGGGCGTCCCAGAAAAGCCGTCATGCGTTCAAGGATGCGTTGGTGACGGCCCACTTTGAGCTCTGCATGCATATGTAGCGAGATAATTGTCTCAATATTATGATCGATCAGGTCCGCCAGTTGTGGAACCTCCTGGCCCTTAGCAGCCTTGCTAGCGGCAGAAGAGCCGCGTGTTCTGAGAATACGGGTAATCAAAGGTCGTTTTTGTATATGTGTATGCGTATCAACTGCTGAACGGGTTATACTATCATCTTCGGTCGTTACAGGTGATTTGCGTCGAGAAAGAGTCAGAGCAACACTTTTGACCAGCGTGATAGGAAGACCAGGAACTGACCGAAGAGGAAAAGGCAGGCGGGGACGAGGGAAAAGGCGTACATACTTCATAGAAACCTCCTTGTAGCGGTTCTCATATTATAAAAGAGTTTGAATTGAGTTTTGCGCAGAAGAAAGTGCGTCTTTCTCTCTGTATACTTCACTATTGTACACGTACGATCTGCCCGTCCTGACTTACCTTCCCATCACCATCCCGCTTTGTCAAACTGCATTCGAACCATCGCGCGTCATGGAGGGCGCAATCAAATTTGACAAAGCAATCATCCATCGTACCACATGAGTTCGCGCCCATTTTTCATACATTTTTGTACACAGTACAAAAATGTATGAAAAATGGAAAGCATGAAAGATAGCAAAAACAGAATAGAATACATAAATAGACATATTTATTGCATAAATGTGTATAGATATATGGAAAATGAATATATTGTAATTGAAAAAGAGTTGACTTAGAACAGTTTTAAATTATAATGAATAAG
Source organism: uncultured Chloroflexia bacterium (assembly GCA_963850365.1). GTDB lineage: Bacteria > Chloroflexota > Ktedonobacteria > Ktedonobacterales > Ktedonobacteraceae > Dictyobacter. The sequence continues at coordinate 101,591 of CAWKKX010000069.1, read as the reverse complement.
GGAAAAGGTTATTTGGAAGTAGGAAGACAATAAGAATTTTACACTATTGTAGGTAAAGTGCAAATATTTAGTGTTTGGAGCGTTTTTGTATTTTGCTGTAACATATACTGAAAGTGATGTTTCGAAAAGATACAACGGAGCTACGAATAATTGTTTCCTAGAGCGTAGGATGCTTCTATGGATTTTTTTACAGCGTTCAGCAGTACAAACGAACTGCGGTAAACTATTGTGACGCATGTAAGAGTAGCTTTTTAGGGAAACAGAGAGTTATGCAGATCACCCAGGGACTCCAGACGAATCCAAGGCAAAGCCAGAGGAAGCATAAAGAAACCTGAGAGGGATCATATCCATAGTAGGTATGCTATGTAGAGTAACAATTTTTATGGAGAAACACCATTATTCATCTGCTTATGCAGTCACGTTGGAGAGTCGGCATTATCCCCCGATAAGCGTCGTCATTCCAGCGAGGAACGAAGCGTTAAACCTGTATCATGTGCTGCCACGTATACCATCAATTGTAACCGAAGTCATCCTTGTCGATGGGCATTCAAGAGATGACACCATACGAGTAGCGCGTCATCTTTATCCCGCGATACGAGTGATAGAGCAGAGTGGAAAAGGAAAGGGGGATGCGTTACGGGCAGGTTTTGCAGCTTGTACCGGAGATATTATAATCATGCTTGATGCCGACGGATCGGCGGACCCAAGGGAGATTCCGCGTTTTGTAGAAGCGCTCATACAAGGCTATGACATGGCAAAGGGTTCGCGTTTCATACCAGGTGGAGGGAGCGATGATATCACCACAGTCAGGCGCATGGGCAATTATATACTGAGTAGTACAGTAAATATGCTTTTCACCACAACATTCAGTGATTTATGCTATGGGTATAACGCCTTCTGGCGGCATTGTCTCAACTATATAGCGATTGATTGCGATGGATTTGAGGTTGAGACATTACTCAACCTGCGTATGCACAAGGCCCGGCTGAGAGTATTAGAAATCCCTAGCTATGAGCACAAGCGTATCCATGGGGAGAGCAACCTCAACACATTTCGTGATGGTTGGCGAGTATTAAAGACCATCATAAAAGAACGTCGGATGAAAAATGTACCAGTCGTGCGGCCAATCTCCATAGATCAGTATGTGGGCTCTGGGAAGAGGGGATGAACTATTGAGAGAAGACGTTTCAGTTGTTATATGTGGTTACACTGAAGAGCGTTATGGAGACATCGTAGATGCCGTTGAATCCGTCCAGAAACAGACGCAGCCGCCAACAGAAATAATCGTGGTGATTGACTATAATCCCCAGCTTTTGCAACGTGTAAGAGAGCGGCTACCACTGGTAATAGTCGTTGAGAATCGCGATATCAAAGGGATATCGGGCGCAAGAAATACAGGGACCATGCTAGCCACGAGCCCGCTAGTAGCCTACCTGGACGATGATGCCGTGGCTGAGCCTGATTGGTTGGAGCAACTGTGCGAACAATTCAATAATCCTCTTGTACTGGGTGTAGGCGGGATGTTAATGCCATTATGGTTAGATAAAAAGCCAGACTGGTTTCCTGAAGAATTCTATTGGGTATTTGGCTGTTCGTATCGCGGCGGGATGCAGCAAGAGGTCGGACCGATACGCAACCCGATAGCCGCCAATATGGCAGTAAGAAAAAACGTATTTGACGCGATTGGCGGTTTTCGCAATGATACCGGCAGGATAGGGACGCGTCCCACAGGTTGCGAAGAGACAGAATTTTGTATTCGTGCACGTCAGCAGAATCCGCATGGGCATTTTCTTGCCGTGCCGCGTGCGCTTGCCAGGCACCGGGTACCGTTAAAGCGGACAAAATGGAAATATTTTTGTACTCGTTGCTACAGCGAAGGTTTGTCGAAAGCGGTCGTAACGCGCCTGGTAGGGGTCAAAGATGGCCTGGCCTCGGAACGTAGCTATGCATTCCAGATATTGCCATCCGGGGTGCTACGCGGATTAGCTGATACATTTGTGAGCCACAATCCTGCTGGCCTGGCGCGTGCCGGGGCCATCGTTGCAGGATTCACATTTGCTACTTATGGATACATTATCGGGCAGGGCATGTTATACATTGCAAAAAATACTAATGTTATTCTAAGAGGTTTTCGATCCGGGCGTCTGAAAGAACTGTAATCTTGAAGAGGTTGCATATGGTAAAGCCACATTAAGTGGTGGAGGGTTCCTTATTTGAACTCATTTCTATACAATTTTTTGAGCTAAATAATGTGGCTTTACCATCACCTATTTATCTAATTAAACAAAAAACATCAATCATTATGTGCCATTAAGAATTGAAAGATGACAAAACTATTACATTGGATACAGGCTAACTATGTCATGCTCGTCAATGCGGGGTCATTAGTCGGGACCACCGTTGTAACATCGGGGCTTGGTTTTGCTTACTGGTGGGTCGCGGCGCGATGGTTTGCGCCGGAGGCTGTCGGTGCCGCCTCTGCATCCATTTCAGCGATGATGTTACTTGGAACTTTTTGTGTACTGGGTCTAGGAACTCTTTTAATCACCGAATTGCCACGTCAGCCAGAGCAGGCGGGATCGCTAGTAAGCACGGCGTTGTTGGTAGTAGGAGGCGTAGGTCTGGTCGTTGGTAGTGTATTTGCGCTCATTGCTGTGCACTTCTCGGTGCAATTTCAGGCTCTGGGTGCTAGCGGTGCAGACATAATAACGTTTGGTGGAGGTGTAAGCCTGACGGCCATAACTTTTGTGCTGGATCAGGCACTGATAGGATTGTTAAGGGGAGGATTACAACTCTGGCGCAACACGCTTTTTGCGTTTACCAAGCTTATACTGCTTTTTATTGTGAGCGCCTGGCTTGCACAGAGGATGGCCGCATCCATCTCGCTTACCTGGAGTTGTGCGAATGGAATCTCGCTACTTAGCTTGTATTTGTTCTTTATAGTCAAGAACAAAGGTTTGGGAAAAAAATGTTTACCGCAGTGGCAACTGCTGCGTAAGATGGGAAAAGCGGCATTCCAACATCATCTCTTGAATCTCACCCTGGCATTTCCCGCCCTGGCACTGCCCGTGCTCGTCACATTACTGCTGTCGGCCAGAATGAATGCCTGGTTTTACGTCGCGTGGATGCTAGCAAGTTTTGTATTTCTGATACCGAACGCGCTTACCACCGTACTGCATGCCATGAATTCCGCGCAACAAACGACATTGGCGCAAAAGGCACGCAATACGATCATGCTCTCATGTGTCATAAGTGCGCTAGCGATTAGCTTTTTGCAACTGAGCGCACCAGTCTTACTGGCAACTTTTGGCAGTGCCTATGCTACGCAAGCCGCCACCACTCTGCGCATCCTGGTCGTAGCGGCCTTTGCCCTAACGATCAAGAACCATTATATTTCCATTTGCCGTATCCAGGATCGTATCGCACCAGCCTTGTTCGCCATCGTGCCAGGTGGAATATTCGAATTGGTCGTGGCTGTCGTCGGGGCGAAGTATCATGGGCTGGAAGGGTTGAGCCTGGGGTGGGTGGTGGCCGTCTATCTTGAGGCGATATGTATGTTACCTACCGTATATGCGGCTGTCTGGTCACCCAATGCATCGACGGCCGAGCTTTTCCAGGATGATGCAGAGGCGGAGGCCATATGGGTATTGGACACTGTCCCCATGACGATTGTCTTACCACACTCGAATTATGGGCAGAAATCGTATAGTCATTTTCGTTCGTATCACTCGAATTACAGAATGAAGTCGTTGGGCCGCTTCAGGCCGCCCTATCTGCCGAAGCGGCAGGTACGCAGTCCTGGTGTAATCAGGCCGCTACGACGCTACTCTTTTGTGCCATACACGGACTTTCCAGCGTCTGGTTTTGCAAGATCGAGGGGCATGTAACAGGTCATGAAATAAGGTAAAGGTAATGTGGAGGGGGTATGCTTGAGAAGAGGCCGATAAATGTATTGATGGTTACCGCACAATACTTTCCAATCATGGGGGGGGTAGAGACACATGTGCATGAGGTTGGACGGCGGCTGGTGCGAGCAGGCGTAAATGTAACGGTGTTGACGACCATGCCGCATGCTGGCACTGTGACTGTACCACGTAAAGAAATAATTGAAGGGATGAATATCATTCGCGTGCCCGCATGGCCTGAGCAACGCGATTATTATCTGGCACCCGCAATGTATGCAGTGATTCGTGAGAAAGCATGGGATCTCGTGCATTGTCAGGGGTGCCATACGCTGGTGCCGCCATTAGCGATGATCGCGGCCAGGATGGCGCGGATACCATATATACTCACATTTCATACTGGTGGACATTCGTCGCCTGCACGTAGCCATATACGTAAAGTGCAATGGCAGTTACAGCGCCAGTTGTATGCCCATGCTACCAGGCTAATCGGCGTGTCGCGCTTCGAGATGGATTACTTTCACCAGACGTTAAAGCTGCCTGCACAACAATTTTCTGTCATGTCCAATGGTTCGACCCTGCCGCCCATCAAGCCTCCTTTACTGCGTACAGATGCCGCAAAGCTCATTATGTCCGTAGGAAGATTAGAGAAATATAAAGGGCATCAATATCTGATTACGGCATTGCCAAAGATACGAGAGCGCTATCCTGATGCACGGTTGCTTATCCTGGGTAAGGGACCATATGAAACGGCACTACGAGAGCTGGGGCAACGCGTGGGGGTGAGCCAGTGGATGGAGATTCGGGCTGTACCGGCTCAGGATCGTTTACTGATGGCAGAGACGCTGGCGCAGGCTTCGCTCGTCACCTTGTTGAGCGAATACGAAGCGCATCCGGTGGCTGTAATGGAGGCGGTGGCCTTGCAACGTCCTGTGCTTGTCGCCAACAACTCTGGCTTAAAAGAGCTGGCTGAACAGGGATTAGCACGTGCGGTGGAACTGAGTAGTACGCCCGAAGAGATCGCGCAAGCGGTGTGCCAGCAGATCGAAGACCCGCTTATGGCTCCTGCGCACCTGCATATAACGACCTGGGATGATTGCACACAACAGGTGTTGGACCTCTATAAAGAAGTAATTGGGAGAAACAGATGCGCATTTTGATGCTGGCACAATTTTATCCGCCACTGATAGGCGGAGAAGAACGGCATGTACGCAACCTGAGCATAGAGCTGGCGGCGCGTGGGCACGATGTATCCGTTGCAACTACGCGCCATGAAGGAGATCCAGCGATAGAGATTGAGCACGGGGTACGTATTCACCGTATTCGTAGCTCGATGCAGCGAGTGGGCCGTGTGTTTAGTGAAAAAGGTCGGCAATATGCCCCACCATTTCCCGATCCTGAAATGATGCTTGCACTCAGTCGAATCGTCAAGAGTGAGCGTACACAGATTATTCATGCCCATAACTGGATGCTACACTCATATACTCCACTAAAAGTATTGCACAACGCAAAATTTGTAGTCACGTTACACGATTATAGCATGATATGCGCAACCAAGCGTTTTATGTATCAAAACAAGACATTGTGTGCGGGTCCAACGCTATCTCGCTGTTTGCAGTGTGCCCCCAGACAATATGGAAATGCTAAGGGAGTTCCAACTATCTTCTTTAACGCTATGGCAAGCATGGCCGAACGGCGGGCCGTAGATATGTTTATACCAGTTAGTCGGGCCGTAGCTGAGCTTACCAGGCTGGAGCAGCATGGATCGCCATATCGAGTGATAAGTAATTTTGTCCCCTCGAATATAGATACGCTCTATGACGATAGCGATCCTCACCTCAGCCAATTGCCGCAGAAAGGCTATTTGCTTTTCGTTGGTGACATCAGGCGAGACAAGGGTGTGGATATCCTCTACCAGGCATATGCGGGAGTAGAGAGTAGCGTACCGCTTGTATTGATAGGAAAAATGGGTACAGACCTCACCGAGAGCGCCCCCGCGAACAGTCTGCATCTACCATGCTGGCCCCACAAAGCCATCATGAGCGCTTTCCAGCGTAGTATGATTGCGCTCATGCCCTCGACCTGCGCTGACGCATGTCCGACCGTCGCTATCGAGGCAATGGCGATGGGGCGACCCATCATCGGATCGCGCATTGGAGGGCTGGCAGACATCGTCGTGGATGGGGAGAGCGGCCTGCTTGTCCCGCCGGACGACGCCAGAGCGTTAAGAGCGGCCATACAGAGTTTGCTCGATAATCCAATTCGAAGGGAGTACATGGGTGTGATGGCAAAGAAAAGGGTTGAGAAATTCTATGCAAGCACCATCGTGCCAGATATAGAACAGGTCTACCAGGAACTCCTGGTCAAGTCATGAACTCACTTATTGTTTCTATCGGTACTACTTGCCAGCGCATAAATAAGAGGCTACCGCAGCCAATCCAACGCAGCATCGTTATTATACAGCAATGTATCTGTAATCCTGCGCCGGAAGCGTATCAGCCTCAAGAGATAGAGGAAGGCTCATATGATGTCCTGAGCTGGTGTCTTATCATGACACTCCTGAATGTGGTGGGCTTGCTGTGCATTGCGTATGGTTTTACGCAGGCAAGGCAAGTGGGCGCAGATATAAGTGTATTGCTCTTTTGTGGTCTGACACTTCTATTTACACCTGTCGTAGTAAGATTGCTGCTGCCCACAACCACGCGTACCGAGCGCATCTATCTTTTATGTCTGATCGGTATAAGCTTTTATCTTGTAAAAGTGTTATCAAGTCCACTTTATTTTTCACTTTTTGATGAGTTTTTACATTTACGTACCGCAAATGATATTGCGAATACCGGGCATCTTTATAGTGTGAATTCAATTTTGCCAGTTAGCGCCTATTATCCAGGGCTAGAGATCATCACGAATGTACTGAGTACAGTGAGTGGTCTGAACGCATTTTACGCGGGAAACGTCATTATAGGCGTGGCACGCTTTATCATGATACTGTCGCTCTTTCTATTATATGAGCAATTGTTAAAATCGCATCGTGCTGCGAGTATTGCGACGATAGTATATATTACCAATCCACATTTCTTGATGTTTGATGCAGAATTCAGCTATGAATCGCTAGCATTTCCTTTAAGTATTATGGTACTGGTCGTCCTTGTTCCATATCAGACCATTGCAATTCGTATAAAAGAACTGCTCGTACCGCACATACAGGTAGAGCTAAAAGGAGAAGCCTTAAAGGGTTTAAAGGCTGACCTGGTGAGGATAGTAGGGATAGCCTGGCTAATTATCGTTGCGGTCGCTTTCACGCATCATATTACAGACTATTTTCTGGATGGATTGCTGCTCTTATGGGCGATCATGTATGTCTGGTTGCGTCTGGCCCCTGTCCATAAGGCGGGTTTAGTAAGAACGGCCCTTCTAGCAATAGGCATTGCGTTGCTTGTGACTTTTCGGCCAGGCAACCCGGTCATCGATTATCTCTCATCGTTTGCTGGGAGCACGTTTACCGAGTTTGGGCATATACTTGCAGGAAATGGAGGGGCACGGCAGCTCTTTACGACCTACAACGACCATCCAACCCCATTGTGGGAGCGAGGACTCACAATCTCATCATTTTTTATCGTACTGGCATGTTTACCCTTTGGCTTACTCTGTTTGTGGCGGCAACGCTCAAATGCGCTGGTATGCGTATTTGGCATCATTGCATTTCTATACCCCATGATCCAGGTGTTTCGCTTCACCAATACAGGATCGGAGTTTACAGATCGGGCAGCCGCCTTTCTCTTTCTACCGCTTTCGTATGTACTCGCGCTCTTTTTTATCCATTTCTGGCCCTTGCAACATTTGCGGAAAAGGCAGATAACCCTGATAACTGTATTGTTGACCATCATGATGTGTGGGGGAGTTGTGCTGGGTGCCGGTCCACAGCTCGCCGTATTTCCAGGATCATATGAAGTCATCGCCGATGGACACTCTATCGAGGAGCAAGGGATAGAGAGCGCACAATGGTCATATACTCATCTTGCACCCAATAGCCGTGTGGCGACCGACCGGATCAATCAAGTATTGCAGGCCGTCTATGGCGGACAATATATCGTATCGGAGCTTGAAACCAAATTAGACGTCTCGCCTATCTTTCTGGACCAGAACTTCGGAGCCAGCGATATGGCCCTATTGCGAGAGGCGCATATCCGCTATCTTGTCGTTGACATGCGACTCACGCAGTCGCGACCCTTATTAGGATTTTACTATGAGCAGTCGGAAGCCGGAGCGTATCGGCATCTCAAGCCAATAGATGCGCAGGCATTTGAAAAATTCCGCACACTACAAGGGATAGAGACAATATTTGATGGTGGAGATATCATCATATATGACATGGGAGAACTGGCAGATGCGACTGAAAAACGCTGATCTCATCGTCGGTCTGACGATTGTTGCGCTGAACGTGCTCTGCGTGCTTGTGCCGATTGACCTGGTCTGGCTCAGAACGATCCTGGCGCTACCACTGATCTTTGTGCTACCAGGCTATACACTGACGGAAGCGTTATTTTATCGTCGCAAGATAGCGGGCTCGCACCGTCTTATGTTAACATTCGGTTTAAGTGTAGTGATAGTCATTGTGATTGGCCTGCTCTTAAATATGGTTGTACCTGGTTTACAAAGGATCTCCTGGATTGTCTGTCTCAGTATATTTATAGTTGTGGGCACAGTGCTAGTTATTATACGAAGGGGAAAAGTAGAAGGGCGGGAGATAAGAATAAAACGATTGCATGTGTACGAGTACTTTTTGTTTGGTGTAGCGGTAGGCGGCGTCGTTTTTGCGCTGCGATATGCAGGAGAAGGGGTGGCTCAGCAGCCGCATCCCGGCTTTACGCAATTGTGGATACTGCCAGTCGGGAATAATAGTTGTGCGGTAAGGCTGGGTATCCATAGCTTTGAGCTGGATTCCGTCCCGTATCGCCTTTCTGTAACAGCAAATAATGTGGTCCTGCCAACGCAAATTCCATCGGTACTAAAAGTAGGGGAGCAGATAGAGCAAATAGTTGAATTGCCTGTGATAACGCACGAGGGCACCATTAATGTGCAGGCGCAGTTATATCGATTAGACAAGCAAGGGGAAGTGTACCGCTCAGTGAATCTTATCTTGCGTGGGTCGATTGGGCAGGGAAATATAACACAATGTCATAGTGGGTAACTACAAAGAGATGTAGTATAGGTGAAAGAGATAGAGTATCATATAGAGATCGGGTATATATTTGAGTATGAGCCATAGGTGCCAGTGGCAGTAGAAGCTTCCATGCGATACCAGAGCTGGCCGGTAGGTTGTGAAAGATCGGTCCAGGGGATATCATCATCCGTCGTACAGCGGTTGCAGATGATCGTCCAGGGTCCGTTAGAGCTGAGGGTGGAACGTTCGATTGTATATGTAGCAGCATCGTCAGCGCCGCGCCAGAAAATTTCGTTTTGCTGTATGGATGTGATAAGAGGCGTACCGGGTATATCGTTAGTAGGAACGGGCCGTCCGCCCATAGTGTACGCATGTACGCGTAGCATCGCCGTGCGGTTCTGCATATCGGGTGTATCGCCGGGATAGTGCAGCGTGAAATGTTCATTTTGCTGCACATAGCCGTAGGTATCGCTATGTGGGAAGAGCGACCAGTAGAGATCGCCAGCGATATTGCTGTGCTCGATTGCAGCTAAAAAGCTATAGAGCGAATCGCCATTGTCGGTATTCCAGTCATATTCTTCTGCGATAAAGACCTTGTGCTCGCTCTCGGCCAGGGTATCCTGCGCTTGCAGGTCAGCAATCGAAGGTGGATAATAGTGACCGGCGTAGATATCTATAGAGGGTAGCGCGAGTTCAGGGACGAAAAAAGATTTTCGTTCATGCCAATTATAGCTGCCACTTGCGATAAGATGGTTGGTATCGATACTTTTAATATAGCTAGCGGTCGTTTGTTCCCAGTCCAGGGGTGCACGCAGCTCGTTGCCCAGCTCCCAGGCGAGAATCGTTGGATCATTTTTATAGGCAACTCCAGTATATATATTCACATGATTTAGCAGGACACTAATATAGTGTTGAAAATCTGTAATAGCCTGCGTGTCGGAATAGAACATATCCTCATCATCAAGGCCAAGCCAGTCAGTGAACGTATATTTACCACCGTGATAGTAGTGCCAGTTGTCCACCAGAGGAATAATAAGCTTCATACCGTGCTCGGCGGCAGCTTGAATAGCGAAATCGATGTGTTGGAATGCCGTCTTATTAAACACCCCTCGCTCCGTTTCCAGGCAAAGAGAGCACCCGACCGAGATACCGAGCGTGTGACTTCTTATAACCGTAGCCCCCATAGCCTGCGCCGTCGCCAGAGCATCCTCAACCTCAAACGAACTTGGATATATGTTGCCCTGCCCGGTCTCCTGTAGCCCAAGCCAGTAGAGATTAGCGCCCGAAAAGCGAAACTTTTTGCCGTTGAGGAGTAAAGAGGAACCTGAACGCTTAACGAAGGCCGTAGCTGGATATTTATATTGGTGATATGGTGGGGATAGAATCTGGTCTGGAGTGAAGCAGGTACTTAAGAAAATAGCGAGGAGAAGGATGAAAATAAATATGATGCGTAAAAGGCATGAAGGGGCACAAATAGGTAAAGAGATATGCTTAGGCACTTCTTGTCCTTCTTCTTATGCAAAGATAGGTATAGTGCTCTGACCACCTTTATCTGGTGGTTCCCGCGTAGCGACAATCCCTTGTGGTTGTCGTGCCCCTGTGGGGTCGTGGTGGAACCGCCTGTGGAGCCGAGCCACCACGACCCCACAGGGGCACGACAAGCCGTCAATTGAAGATTAACAGTCTAATAGTTACAGAATTTGTTTTAATGCAAGTAACACATACAGTAATTATACTGAACGTAGGAAGGATGAATAATGGCATGAGCTATTCTCGCTGGGGAGGCGAAGGGCGCGAGCTGGGATCGGTGAAATAGGCATTGTGCAGGAGAGCGCCCTTTGTGTCGGCCCGGCTCAGATCGACACCGTGGAGATAGGCGTTGGTGAAATTGGCGTTGGTGAAAGATGTGCGCGTCAGCTCAGCTCCTGTGAGGAGGATGCCGTAAAGATCGGAATCGGTCAGATCAGCATCGGTCAGGATAGCGAAACGCAGATCGGCCTCGCTCAGGATCGCTCCACGGAAAATTGTGTGCAGGCAATCTGCGCTGTTGAGATTTGTTTTTGTAAGCATTGTGCCCTGGAGATCGGCATGGTTTAATACTGCCCCTTCGAGATTGGCCCCAGTAAGGTCTGCATCGCGCAGATCGGTGTGGCTCAAGTCAATAGTTCTTAACTGGGCATGTTGTAGTTGAGCCGCTTTGAGATCGGGCCAAATATCATGATGGTCCTGACGCCACTGATTCCATTCTTCAACGCCACGCAGCAATATAGCCAGGTGTTCCGGGTTTGCCATAGAAAGAAGCCTCCTCAAGTACAGATCTCATTCATAGTATTAGAGTACAATTTTTTGCATCGTATCATAAATAATCCATCTCATCTTCCTACAGGTTCGACCAGCTTAACTGTGGGTATGCCCTTCTCCTGGCAGCCCTGACATGACTCTGGCTCTTTCCGCAGGCGGTGCGGGGAGAGTCTGCGCCCAACTACGATAGAGACAAGATAACAGATTGTTGCCAGGGTGGCGATATAGAATCCAACAGGCAACTGGCGGATGGTGCCTACGAAGGCGAGGATCAGCCCACCCCAGGTGATGCCCAGGCTGAGTAGAACCGCTAGTATAAGGGTTGTGCGTGGCCGATGTGTCATATTAACCGCCGCCGCCGCTGGCGCGATGAGCAGGGCCGTAACCAATAATACCCCTACGATCAGCACCGATTCTGCGACCGTAACCGCTACTAATAGCAGGAAGAGTGTTGAGAGTAGGCGTACAGGCACGCCACGAGCCTCCGCAACGGTTGGATCGATTGAGGCAAATAAGAGTGGGCGGAAGAGGATGCTAAGCGCGATAAGTACAAGCGTGCTACCACCAAGGGCCAGGTAGACATCTGTACGCGTAATGCTCAGTACGGAGCCAAAGAGGATATTGATACCGGCATTTGAGTGTGACGCGCTATTTTGTGTATAGATACTCAGGAATAGGACGCCGAGGCCTAACGCGAAGGAGAGCACCATCCCGATCTCGATATCGCGTCCACGTATGCGGTTACCCAGCGCACCCATGCCCAGTGCTGAGAGCAGCGTTAGTCCCAGCATACCAAGTAGCGAGCTTATGCCAAGGAGCGCGGCAGCTGTGGCCCCTGCGAATCCAATATCGGTCAGCGCCTCACCTGCGAACGCCTGTGCACGCAAAACCACGAAATAGCCCACCAGGGCCGCGACAATTGCGACAATCGTGCCGCCCAGAAAAGCGTTTTGCACAAACTCAAAGCCAAGTATTTGCAACATACATCCCCCTTTTTAGCTCATTCCTCTATGCTCTCCGTTCCCCTCGTCCACTATTCTCCTACCCCAGGCAAGCTAGCTTATTCACCAACGCTCAACCATATTTTGTTTGTTTGTGAGCATGATTTGTGTGTCCTATTGTCGCCAGATTGCGGCTCCCGCGTCCCATCCAGAGCGGTGATAGCAGGCGTACTGGCAAATAGACGACGAATGCAATGGTTGCAATATAGAAGCTTACCGGCCATGCGCCATTCTGTACGGCCAGGAAGATACCTAACCATGTATAAATCAGCCCTAGCACTATCGCACTTATTATAGCCCACAGTGGACTGCGTGCAATACGTACCGCCGTCGCAGCAGGCCCGACCAGCAGGGTAAAGACAGAGTAATGCCCCGGTGACCTGGATTGAGAGCGAGACCGAGATAGCAGTCAGCAGTAGGAAGAGCATACCCAGCAAGCGTACGGGCACGCCACGGGCCTCCGCGACTAGCGGATCAAACGTGCTGAAGAGTAGCGGACGAAATAATGCCAGAATGATTGCGATGGTAAGCATACTCGCGATAGCTGTAACCAGCACATCTTGCTGGCTAACGCCCAGGATAGTTCCGAAGAGTATACTGTAGACGCGCTCAGCATAGCCTGAGTAGAGCGCCAGAAACGCCAGCCCCAGCCCCAGCGCAAACGTCATAAGAATGCCAATCGAGATGTCCCGTTCGCGTGCCTCGCGCCCTAACATACTGATGCCGGCCGCTGCTAGTAGCGTAAAGGTAAAGAGTCCGTAGACCGGATCGATCCCAAGCAGCACTGCACCCGCTGCACCTGCGAAGCCAATATTTGGCAGCGCATGGCCTGCAAATGTTAGCCCGCGTGCAATCATAAAGTATCCAATGACGGCCGCTACAAGCGCGACAAACGAGCCGGCGTAAAGTGCGTTCTGCACAAATGGATATTGTAACGCATCAAACATAAAACCTTCCTCTGCTGTGAAACGCGTAGCGACCCCCAGGGGTTACGTCGTAGCCCCGACGACGAATAGCCGTCCTCGCGATTCTAGAACTTCTACAGGTGAGCCATAGAGATTGCTAAGCATCTCGCTTGTGATCACTGTTTCCGGTCGTCCGATAGCGCTATGTCCATTTGCCATGTAAAGGACGCGGTCAACGATTGGGAGTAGTGGATTAATGTCATGGGTGACTAACATCACCGCTACATTGCGTACGCGAGATACACGGCTAATGACGGATACGATCTCTTGTTCGCGCGAGATATCCAGGCTTGCCAGAGGCTCATCCAATAGTAAGAGGCGTGGGCTGGTCAGCAGGGCTTGTGCGATCAAGATGCGCTGTTGCTCACCGCCGGAAAGCTGGCCTACAGGTGCGTTGGCGAAGCGCAATGCATCCACTTCTTCTAATACAGTGTCGATCATAGCGTCTCGTTTGCGACTGGGCCAGCCGGGTCCCCATTTATTGCCGTCCAGACCAAAGCCGACAACATCACGCGCCCGCAACGCCAGGTCCGCTTCGAGCACGCGGTGCTGTGGAGCGTAGCCGATGTCTTTATTGCCGCGCCTCGCAGATGTGCCCAGGATACGCACGCTACCCGCGCTCGCCTTGATCAGGCCGAGCAGCAATTTGAGTAACGTGCTCTTGCCCGCGCCATTGGGACCCAGGATCGCAATAAACTCGCCATCGCGCACCGTCAAATTGACATCTTCCTGGATTACACGCCCGCTCAGGCGTATCTCAACATGCTCAAGCTCCACGACAGCCGTGCTGCGTCCATTATTGACACTATCCATTATTGCCTCGCAGCAGCGACTGAGAGAGCGTTCCCAGTTGAGCAAGCATCCAGCTCTGATAGGTTTTGTTGGCCGGCATCGTCTCCGTTACCGGGACAATCGGAATACCAGCAGCTCTGGCATCGTTTTGCAGCCGGGTAGTCACTGGTGAGACGGTCTGCTCATTATAAATCAGCACCTTAACTAGCTTCCCCTTAACCTGATTCTCGGCTGTGATAACACTATTGGCTGGCGGATCATTGCCTTCTGCAACTGCTTTCTGGAACTCCTGGGGTGTGAGCACTTTAAGGCCCAGTGGTACAGCCTGATATTGGAAAATCGTTTCGGTCAGACCAACCGGCGTGCCGTTATATGCGCTCTTCAGCTCGCTGATCTTTTGCCGTATCTGGACGAGCGAATGATTAAAGGTCTGATTGTTGCTGTCGAAGGTCGCGCCGTCGATGGGGTCAAGCTGCTTCAGCCCATTTGTAATCACTTGCGCAATAGTCTGAACGTTATCGACGCTGTACCAGACGTGCACATTATCGGGTAGTTTGCTGCTTGCGCTATCAAAGCCCTTGATCACGATGCGGCTGCTGTTTGGTGAGCTTGTGAGCAGCTTATCCATCCAACTATCGTAGCCGCCACCATTCTCAATGACCAGATTGGCCTTGAAGACCGCTTTCGCATTATTGACGTTCGACTCATATTCATGGGGATCGACATTCGGGTCGCTAAGAATGCTCGTCACATTGACATGGCTACCACCCAGCTGCTTTACGATATCGCCATAGAAATTCTCAGCGGCAACGACATTTAAAGTAGAGGACGACGAGGCGCTCATGCCAACTGAGCCGCCCGATGATGTACCCCCACAAGCGCTCAGTACAAATAATGCAATACCAACAAGCGCAGGTAATAGCAAAGTTTTTTTGTATCTATGCAGTAAAAACACTGATTATTTACCCTCCAGTCAAGTGGAAAGATCCTACCAATTACTGATACGTCATATCTTTAGCCGGAGTATATCATACATAAAACGGATCTGTCAATGATACTATATATCATTAAGAAAATATAATCTTTTCGACTGTAAACCATCGTGTTTTGTTCTGTGCGAGGCTGGATAGAGATGAATTATCCAGATGCGTTGACTTATGAAGTGAGCCCTCATCGCTTTTGCCAGAGTTCTGTTCTTAACAAGAAGGTCAAGAGGAGCGTGCCCGGAAAACCTTTTTTGTTATGCTATATATGCATGATAACTGCAATTTGCGGATCTGTCAAATGATAAATATCGATGTGGTGATTATATTTTAGTCTGTGCCAGACTCCTATTTCCACACAGATTTAGGATCACCGACTTAGGGAGCAGCCCCAATTCCTCTGGCAGCGTTGCCAACTGGTTCGCACCCAGATTCAGGAACTTTAAGTTGCGGAGTTGTCCTAGTTCGCCTGGCAGCATCGTCAACTGGTTCCCACTCAGTTCCAGCCAATCCAGGCTGCTCAACTGTCCCAGTTCGCTTGGTACCATCATCAGCTTTAAATTTGAGAGGTCTAATGCTCTCAGAAACCCTTGTTCATTATATTCTGTTTGCTTGGGTTGTATTCCAAATTGAGCATGTAGCCGCTCTACAAGAATATGGTCAGAATCCTGTCTTTCCATAATGCTCCTCGCTCACCGAACCGTCTCCTTATACAAGAGACATTCTAGAAGATCTGCCTATAATACACCACCACGGCGAAAGAAGTATACTATACAACCTCTACCATTATTGGCATCTTTGTGTAGTATTGCTTGCGACAAAACTCTGGCCTGACTAACTTTCAGAGGAGAAGGACCTGAGTAGTTCTTCTAAGCGTAGCTCTGTGAGCGAAACGAGTCGTAGGTTTGCCTGATCGAAAGGAAATTGTTGCATCAAAGGATTTGGGATCGCTATACAGAAAATGCCAGCCTGCCTGGCCGCTTGCACCCCATTGGGAGAATCCTCGCATGCAATGGCCTGGTGAGCCTGAATGCCCAGTTTCGTCAAGACGGTATGATACACATCGGGAAATGGCTTGGCTTGCGCTACCTCATCGCCACATACGATGCACTCAAAGTGTGCCTCAAGCCCTCGCCTGGCGAGATGACCAGTGACCCACTCCCGTGATGAGCTTGACGCAACGGCAAGTTGTAAGCCATAGTGGTTCGCCTCTGTTATGAGCGATTCTACTCCGGGTAGAAGCGGCTGTGCCTCGACAAGTTCAGTGTAGCGCCGTCTTCGTTGCGCACGAATCTCCTCACGATTGAGTGATCGCCCCAGTTGGGATTCCAAATAATCGTGTGGATGAAATGTGCGCGATGAACTGCCAGTTCCAATTAAAGGGAGCCAGGTAGTCAGGGACAATGTCCCTCCATAGTGTTGATAGATCTCTTGCCAGGATTGAAAGTCCGCCAGTTCCGTCTCGATTATAAGACCATCAAAATCAAGTATGAGTGCTTGAATCATCGCGACCCCATTATTTTAGCGTAATGCGCAACACGGTGCTCTCGAAATTGCCGAGTGTTAACTGGATGCCAACGTGCATCCAGGCTTGTCCAGAGCGTATCTCTTCTATCCCCTCAACAGTATAACGTGCAGCAGGATCAAGGCCGCGTAAATAGAGCAGCGGAAGCGTGACCGGATCGGGTATATATGTACGGAATGCAAATAGTACTCCTTCTGCACGATCTTTTGTCATATACATATGTGCGGAGAAGGCATGCGACTGTGGAGAGCGCAAGCGGTAGAGGTCGCCATCCTGGACAATAGGGCGTATCTCTTTATACTGAGCGATCAATCGTTTTGCCAGAGCGCGTTCCTCTTCACTCCAACGCAAGAGGTGACCGCCAATGCCCAGGATGCCGCTCATGCTCACATGGAAACGAAATGTCAATGGAATAAGCTCCCGACCCGCATCCGTCACCCAGGCTTCCATCGTATTGGCGGGAAAGATGTGCGAAAAGCCTTCTTGAATTGCCAGCCGTGCCGTTGCTTCCGTGTTATCGCTGACCCAGATCTGGTCGGCCAGGCGTAAAATAGCCAGGTCCGCACGTCCACCACCGCCAGAACAGCTCTGCCAGAAGACCGCAGGATGTCGTGTTTTTAGCGTATTCCACACATAGTACAATCCCTGCACATAGCGCACCCACAGTTCTCGTGGATCTCCCGTGGCATCCAGCCAGCCAGGCTCGCTCACGTTACGGTTCATATCCCACTTGATAAATGTGATAGCGTATGTGGAAAGCAGATGATCCAATTGTTCAAGTATATATTGCTGGACATCTGGACGCGCAAAATTTAAAATGAGCTGATTACGAGCCTCCGTCCGTGCACGTGTCGGAAAATGGATAACCCAATCGGGATGGGCACGATAAAGATCGCTATCCGCATTGACCATTTCCGGCTCAACCCACAGGCCAAAGTCCATCCCAAGCTCATTGACGCCCTTGATGAGCTCGGTCAGCCCATGCGGAAACTTCTGCTCATCGGGCCACCAATCGCCTAAGCCCGCGTTATCCATATTTCGATTATGAAACCAGCCATCATCCATCACAAACAGCTCGACGCCCATCTCGGCCGCGTGACCTGCAAGCGCAAGTTGAGATTGCTCATTCACATCGAAAAGGGTCGCCTCCCACGAATTATACAGTACCTTGCGTGATACCTGTGCATGCGGCAAAACCTTCGTGCGAATGAAATCGTGCAAACGCCGACTTGCGCCCCCAAAGCCCTCACTCGTATAACCGGCATAGCTCGCTGGCGTCGTAAACGATTGTCCTGCATCCAGTCGCCAGGCAAAATCCCAATCGTTGATGCCAATGGAAAGGCGTGTCGAGGCAAACTCAGTCACCTCGCCCAGCAATTTCCAGTTCCCGCTCCATGCCAGCGCTCCGAACCATACCTCTCCGCTATCCTCATCAGCTGTGCCACGGTCGAGCGCAAACCAGGGATTATGATGATGGCTGGTTGTCAGGCGGCGACTCTCCAAAACCTTTGTTCCTTGTACCATCGGCTCACGCAGCAGATGCATCTCATCCAGCCAGCGCCCATTGACATGGGTCAATTGATAGTTTGTGCCCTGTGGTAGATGCCATTGTGCTGAAAGTGCACGCTCAATCGTCACTGCTGTCGTGCCATCGTTTGTCAGCGTCACCCAGCGCTCAATCAGATCATGCTCCTCGTGGACACGATAATGCAATGTCACTTTGAGTGCATAGACAGCATCGCTCAGACCAATATCCAGCCTATCCGCCGCTTGATCCACCGAATCTACCCGCATCACCACATCGCGCACCCCATCGGCGAAGGTCACTTTCAGGCAAGGTTCCACATAGCTCAGGCCACCATAGCCGGGATATTCTTCTTTGCTGAGATGGGCGGATCCATTAAAAGAAACCCAGCTGGGGGTATCCATGGCAGCAGGATAATCCTCGCTATAGGGCAGACGCGTCCCCCAATAGCGATGGATCAGGCGTCCAGCTTTATTTATCCCCAGTGCATAGCCAGTTAGATTTGTTTCTAATATCCACCCCTGCTCAGTCGTGCGAATTGGCATATCGGCTCCTTCTTGCCCGCTTTTCAGTTTCACCATGAGAGCCATTTTACCACGTTTTTGATCAGCGAGGATATGTAGAATTCTTTGCTTTTAAATCATGGCATGTCAGCTTTAGGGTCCTTAAGAACTAAAACCATCATTAGAGTATCCCTGTAATATGGAGTAAAGGCCGTATATTACCAATTATCGCTGCTTCGCGAACGCCCGTACCGGGAAGGTGCCGGCCCCTTTGAATTTAGGCGGGATAGCGCTGAACGTAAAGTTCTGATCTGATACTTGTTCCAGGTGGCAGAGATGTTCCACGATAAGCACTTGTGAGCCGAGCAGCGTTGTATGGACAGGTCTTGCACCTCCTCTTGTATCATCGATATTGACAGAATCAATGCCAACCAACTTTGCGCCGTTTTGCACCAGATAGAGAGCTGCATCGGCGGTCAGATACGGATGATTATCGAAATACTCGTCAGTGTTCCAGAAGCGATCCCAGCCGGTATGTACGAGGACAGCTTTATTATGTAGTTCTTTTCCTCTAAAGAAGCTGGCGTCTATAGCAAGAGTCTCCTTATAGTCCACGCGCACGACCATGCCTTCTATATCGGCGCAACTCTCCAGTGCTATTTGTGAGAGATCTTTCCCATCGATATAGCGATGAAACGGGCAGTCTATATATGTACCTGTATTCGTCACCATCTCAATCTTGCCGATCTGGAATGTCGTGCCCGGCTCATAGCGTTTTTTTGACTCTTCCCTGCTTAAATAGTCACAAATGATCGGGGCAGGCAATCCTTTATACGTGATAAGTCCATTGTCGATAGTATGGCTAAGATCGATAAACGTCGGGTATGCATATTGATCGTTACTGGCTGTCCGTTTCTGCTGTTCCATTCTTAGTTTACTCCTTACATATGCTATGTTTACAAATGTACTTATTGTTGACCATGTTGATCTTCTCTGTGATTTATTGTAGCATGCTGTTGTAGCTTTTCATATAAAAATAAAGAGTATGTAGAGTAAGGGATGTTAATAGAGAAGAGATGGGGGAAGTCAGTAATGGCTATTACGATGCGCTTGTGGCGGGGCGAGGCTGATTTGTCTCTGGTGGCTCATCTGCTGCATAGTATGCCTCAGTCTACGCGCCATCTTGTAGATCTACCGTGGCGTTTGAGTTCTCCGGCGTTCCGTTCTGATCGTGATGTACGTGTCTGGGAGCATTCTAATGGGGGATTGCTGGGCCTGGCCGCCTGGCAGGCCAACTGGGCGACACTTGACTATTTTGTGCGACCGGGGATGTATCAAGCGGTGGTCGAGTCTGCTATTTTTGCCTGGGCCGACGAGCGTTTTCGGGAGCTTGATCAGGAGCGCGGCTGGCAACTGCCGTACTGGGTAGATTTTCGCGAGGATGATCAGGAGCGGCGGCAGGCGGCGGAGGCACATGGTTTTGTGCTCGATGATGATTATTCCTATATTCAACTACAGCACTCTCTGGCGGGGCCGTTAACAGAAGCTGCCATTCCCAGTGGCTTTGTATTGCGTCCACTGGCGGGTGCGCATGAAGCGAACGCGTATGTTGAGCTTCATCGTGCGGCATTTCAGAGCACATCGATGACACTCGATTGGCGGTTGCGGACCTTGCAAATGCCGCAATATCAGCCTGATCTGGACCTTGTGGCGGTTGCGCCCGATGGCGAACTGGCGGGATTTTGTGTTGGCTGGTTTGATGATCAACGTTATATCGGGCAGGTCGAGCCCGTGGGAGTGGACCCGCGCTTTCAGCGTATGGGCCTGGGGCGTGCACTGCTGGTTGAAGAGCTGCACCGTTTCAAAGCTCATCACGCCAGCTACGCCCTGGTCGAGACACCGAGTACGGATCATACCGCGCTGTCCACGTACTCATCGGTTGGCTTTCAGCCTTTCCAGACAATCATACGCAAAGGGAAAATGGTCACATCTGCAACGTAACTCATCTGCTATCTGTATACCAGGTTTAGTGGGGTTAACTATAATTTGTACTATAGATAAAATGTTGCTGTTCCCACTGTTCTCTTCTCAACGATCTGAAACTCTGCTATCATCTGTCTTAACGATTGGGTCCTTGCATCATGTTTTATTGCCTGCTCATGGAGCAAAATCAGAAGGAAGCCCATTATGCAGAAGAGCACGTTCAGAAAGAACACCTTTGATCTTTCGCCAGAAATTCATCAGATGGCAAAGAAGGAAGAGCTTGGCGAGTTGTGCAAAGTCTATCCCGTCTCGAGGAAATATAATAATATCTATGCAACAGGTGTATGTTGTATATTATTTGGAGTCTTGATGGCCTTATTTGGTCTTGCTCTGGTACACGATACCTTTATTGCTCATCTTGTTTTTGCTGTACTAGCATTCATCCTTCTCTCTATCGGGTTTTATACGATCTTCTCAAAGAGAATCTATGATCGTTGGCAGATCTATGTGTGGCAATACGGTTTCATCTATGAAAAAAAGCAGATTCGTCAGGCTTTTCGATGGAATCAGATAGAAAGTGTCCAGGCGAGTCTTGGGGTTACCAATAAAGTTCCCCCTGTAGTTTACACATGTAAAGTGCGTCGCCGGGATGGCTATGAAGTCACACTCGATGTTTTCTCTGATCTTCCTGAGCTAATTGATGTAGTGCTGGAAGAGTCTGCCCATCAACTTTCGCTGCAAGAACTCAACATTCTTCCTGCGAAGAGCATCAAGACATTTACAGCTTTCAAACTTGACCAAAAGGGATTAGTAACGAGCAAGAGACGCTCTCCTGGCAAGAAATACGGGATTTTACGACAAATAACGTGACGGTTTCTTTGCGCAAGAAGGAAGAATAGGTGGATGAGCAACAATGAGTCTGGAACAGGAAGAAGCACGAACAGAGAAAATGAAGCGGTTATTAGCTGCTAACAAAGTAATGCTGGCAAGGAACAAGCTGAGACAGATCTACCACCAAGAACTTGGATATGCCCTGCAAACTGATCAGTTTCTAGACATTAACCTATCACAGCATTTCATAAGGAGGATCTATCAGCAGATGCGAACGGTGCCAGCCAGGACACTTGCAACTGTCCACGGAGTGAAAGGTGAGCTAACACATCTCAAAGAAGCATGGAGGACCCTCGCTGATCAACATGTTCTCCTCTACTATCGAAATCGTGTTTCTGTGCAACGACAGAATTATATAGATGCAGGAGGGATCAAGCTCGTGCTTAAAGATGTTTGGAATATTCTAGCACACATAAGAGTGGATGAAGAGGATATTCTGGTTGCTGAGGAGGGTCTCGCTTTTGGATTTGGTGTGGAAGCAGAGGAATCTGGCTATACCCTGAGCTACTGGGGCCTTGAATAGATAACGGAAGAGAGTGACTATATTTCTTATAAAGTATGGTTTAGCGCGGAGATGCGGTAGATCAAGTTTTGATACTAACCTGCATTCAAGTATGCAGGTTAGTATCAAAATAGAATTGGTGCTGAGTAGGCGTACGTCGGCGACAACAACCATCGATGTGCGCTAAACGTTAAAAGATGCAAGTTTAGCCCATGCCTTCTCCGACGGCGGGTTGGCCAGCCGTAGTGCCAATAGCCTCTTTTTCGTCGGCTTCGACGAACTCGATACCTTTGGCCTCGCGACCTATGGCGGTGAAGATGATCACAGCTATAAAGCCGATAAGCGAGAAGATGGCGAGGGCGGATGCATAGTTTGGTGTTTTGGCACTCCCTAAGTTCTGTGCCAGTACTGCTTCAAAGAAGACGATGAACGAGGCGAAAAGGTTGCCGAGCTGGTAAGCGAAGCCAGGGAACGTTCCGCGTACATCGGTGGGCGAGAGTTCGTTGAGGTGGACGGGAATGACACCCCAGGCACCCTGCACCATAAATTGGAGCAAGAATGCTCCGATAGCGATTGAGGTGAGCAGGCCGAGGCCAGGGATGCGCACGAATCCGGTCCAGAGCGGAATCATGATGATGCCCAGCGTACAGGCGATCATAATGGCACGCCGACGACCCCAACGCTGCGAGTAGAAGCCGAAGAGTGTGCCACCGATAATAGCCCCAATATTGGCGACAATGGTAATGATTGATGTTGAGGCCACACCTAGCTTCAATTGTGCTTGCAGGAAAGTGGGCAGATTATCCTGTGTACCGTGTGAGATCGTGTTGAACCCGGTCATCAAGAGGATAATATAGAGGAATAGAATCCAGCGGTGCTTGATAGCATGGAGCATGCCTTGCCAGACGTTGGTGCCGCGTTCCCTGTGTAGTACTTGCTGATGCTCCCAGACAGGCGATTCGGGGACGTTAGAGCGGATGAAGACGACGAGCAGGGCGGGTAATACGCCCACTATAAACATTATACGCCAACTGGCCCCAGGGATGAGGGTGAAGATAAGAAAGTAGGCGATAGCTCCCAGTAGATAGCCGCAGGCATAGCCCTGTTGTAGGATGCCTGAGAAGAGGCCGCGCGACTCTGTTGGTAGTGCTTCCATAGCCAGCGAAGAGCCAAGGCCCCACTCACCGCCCATCGCGATACCGAAGAGGACGCGCAAGAGTAGAAAGACGATATAATTGGGCGAAAAGGCTGTGAGCAGTTCAATGACTGAATACAAGACAATATCGATCATAAGCGGGATGCGGCGTCCGAAGCGGTCCGCGAGTAGTCCGAAGATGAGCGCACCCAATGGTCGCATCATCAGTGTCAGAGTGGTAGTGAATATGATTGCGGGCAATGCGACTTTGAAATCGCCTGCGATACGGATGACAATGAATGAGACAAGAAAGAAGTCGAAGGCGTCCAGCATCCAGCCCAGGAAGCTAGCTAAGAACGTGTTGCGCTGATCTCGGTTGAGTGAGCCTAGCAAGGTGATTATGTTCATAGGTTGTAACGTCTCCTTTGAAATGGTGGCACTGCCAGGTGCCAGAAACGTGATTGCACAAAATCCGTTATTTTGTATTTTGTCAGGTCGGCTCCATCAATAACCATAGGGGCATTGCCGCGACCTGACAGGTTATGTTATTAAGATACCTCCTCTCTATAGTCCAGGCGGATATTGCCGTCTGGGCTACCATATGTGTTCCCGGCCAGGACCATGACTTTGCCCAGGCTGTTGTCACCATTTGGATTAAATGCGATGGGACCGCTCACACCCTGGAAGGGATGGGAGTGGGTGATATGGGTCAGAGCCTGACGTAGATCGTCGGGGGTAAAATGTAATTGATCCTGCAGGGTGTTGCTGGCATAGAGCAGGACCCGGATGGCATCATAAGAAAGCATAGTATGGCCTTCGGGCAGATTGTACCCATAGGTGCCAGCACGATACTGGCTGTTGGGATCGAAGGTCTGCGTATAGTCTTTGAAAAACTGAGGTTGCTCAATGTGTTGGACGCGCCAGAGGCCAGGGAAGGCAAAAGATGTGAAGCGCAGGCGCGTATAATTTGCCAGATCGTCCAGGGCGTAGTCCGCTTGCAGGTAGAAGGCTTCGCCACCCATGACAAGCAGGCAAGAGTCCTGGCTACAGGGAGGCAGATTTTTCAGGACCACACTTGCGTCACTGGCATAGCCCGAGAAGTAGAGCAGATCAGGGTGTTGTGCAATAGCTTGCTTTGTAAGCGCAGGTAGAGTCTCCGGGTGGCCCTTCACATACTGTTCCTGCACAATAATAGTGTGCTCGGCATCCGAAAAAAATTTCACAAATGCATCGGCCAGCGTCTTGCTGAAAGGATCATTGGGGTCCTCGAACAGGGCCACCCGCTTCGCATGCAGGACATTTTTCACATAGCGTGCCGCCAACTCTTCTTGAAATGTATTAGTCGGACTGAGGCGGAAGAAGAAGGGCGATTGACCGGTGAGCGTATCCCCGGAAGCCGAGGCCGAGAGCATAGGAATATGGGCCGCTGCAAGTATCGGGAGCGAGGATTGTGCGCTGGCAGTGGTTGGCCAACCCATCACTCCTTTGATCGTAGCATCCTGTTGTGCGGCTTCAACCACCTGCCGGGCAACCTGGGCAGGATTAACCGTATCGAACGTGGACGAGGCTACAAGCAAGCGTAGAAGTGGCCGCGTTTTCCCGACCTGATCGACCTGATTGTTATACTCATGCTGCGCAATATATGCACCTTGCAGATCATCGCGACCGCCACTTACATACCCTTTGCCCAGAATAGTTCCAAGCACCAGCGTAATATATGGACGCCCGGAAGCCAGCACGCGCTGATCCTCCTGATAGATATGTGTTTCCGCGTCACCACTATCCACCATCAATGCCTGTTGCCAGAGGGTCTGGGCGGCAGGTATATCGTGTGCGCGAATCTTAGCTGCCGCCGCCAGCTTCAAATCTCCATCGGGGCGATTAATATCAAAGGCCTGCGAGCCATCAACGCTGATGCCCGTTGACTCCTGGCTTTGCACGAATACACTACTGCTATGGATCAGCGATGGATTCAAAGCCAGGATGGCCAGCGATGAGGCACTTACCGCAAGCAGCGAGAGAATAACGATCAACAACAGCCCACGATAGCGCCGTGCTGGTTTATCTTTATATGTGTAGGTTGCAGAGCTTTCTGCAACTTTTTTAATGCCTGCTACCCGGCCCGTTTGCGACAATGGGCGGCTGGAAGGTTGTGGGCGAGCCTGCTGGGCCTGTTGGGTCTGTTGGGCCTGTTGGGCCTGCTGGGCCTGTGGACGGGTGGTATGGTTATTCCAGGTTGGTACTAGGATCTCGTGTGTGGCTACGAAAAGAGCAAGAATGAGTGCCGTCGCCAGAGGAGTCAATGGCATTGTCCAGACCAGGGGCGTGCCTGGAACATGGGCGATCACCTGTGTGATAATCTGGCCGAGTGCGAGAAAGAGCAGTCCAACGAGCAACGCAATGCCTACTGTTGGCAAGAGTGCGGCCAGCCTGGGCAGGTGGATGTGAGGACGAGCGTGTTGTGCTCGGCTCAATAATGGCTGTGTTGCCAGAGGTTGGGCAGCCTGGGAGCGCTGCAGATACTCACGTATCACATGATACTGAGCCTGAGCAACTGAACAGGGGCGGCAGGATTGCACATGCTCGGCGAGGGCAGCTTGATCGGTTGTCGAAAGCTTGCCTACCTGTGCCTGGGCTAGCTTCTCCGCCCATTCAACACAGGGTTGCGCCGTAGGATTATCTTTGTTTTGACCTCTCATCTTTCTGCTCTTTCAATTATTAGATATGATGTGATCCTATTGTTATGACTTATTTATCTAACAGATTTTGTGTGATTTCACGCAGCACCTGGTATGCCTTGCTCGTATATTTTTTGACGACGACCTCTTTTAATTGCAATTGTGCTGCGACCTGATGCGTTTCAAGCCCCTGGCCGTGCAGGAGAAGGCAGGCACCTTGCGTATGTGACAGCTTCTGTAATGTCTGGCGCAGGGCTTCCTCGAAAGCTTCGGCCATACAGACCTGCTCCTCGAACTCCGCGTCCCACATGAGCAGATCCACCTCTGGTAGTGTGCTCGTATCGGAGAGCCAGGGGCGGCGCTGCTCAGTGCGCAGGTGATCGCGTGCCGTGTTAGTTGCAATTTGATAGAGCCAGCTTTTAAAGTGCGAGCCATCTTTGAGCGTTGCTATATTGCGAAATGCCTTCCAGAACGTGATTTGTGCCAGATCTTGCATCTCCTCGTGGTTGCGCACGAGGTGTAGAAGATGTTTGCAGATGGGTGCATTGTATTTATGAAAAAGCCTGGTAAAGGCATCCTCTCCCCCACCCTGGGCACGCAGCACCAGGCACTCATCGGTGAGATCCTCGGAAAGGAGATTATACTGTGGCATCACAGGTTCCTTTCGGTTGAACTGCCGCTGTCGTGCCCCCTGAAATGCGTATGCTAGCCGGTCGTGTGCCCACACGATATCCTTTCCTCGCTAACTGATCCACTGCAAAGAGGCTTCTATAATATATGACGCCGGCACACAGAAAAATGGAATTACGTACTGAATGTGGTCTCGATCACATTGCGGAACATGTCTGGTAAAAATTGCCTGATTCATAAGTTTCACTCCCATCCTCCATCCATCCATCCATTTGACGTTATGATAATTGTCTTGATAGAGATAGGATACCTGGTAAAGAGGTAGCTTTGAATACTCAAAAGTATGTATCTTCTGGCGCTCTTCTCTGACTCTTGACAGCGGACAAGTCGAGGTCATAACAGGGAAGATGGGAGGCTAGCACACTCTAATCATACTCAGATGCCTCCCATCTTCCTGCTTGTGAAGAGATTGCAGAAAATAGGAGCGGCGCAGGAAGCCCTGCGCCGTTTTGTTAAAAGAAATGAAAGACGCCGCCGATGCCCTCCCAATCGCTGAGGGAAGGGTACCAGTAAGAGCTGTCCCATGCTTTATGGAACATACTATTATCGGTACCAAGGCCGAAGATATCGAGACGGCCAGGTCCCCAGGAAACTGTGCTGGGAGGGCTATTAAAGACACCGCCGATGCTCTCCCAGCCGGTCGGGGAGGGGAACCAGGAAGAGCTGTCCCAAGCTTTATGATACATACTATTATCGGTACCAAGGCCGAAGATATCGAGACGGCCAGGTCCCCAGGAAACGGCGTTGGGAGGACTACTGAAGACGCCGCCCAGGCCCTCCCAGCCGGTTTGTGAGGGATACCAGTGAGTCCCGGTCCAAGCTTTATGATACATACTATTATCGGTACCAAGGCCGAAGATATCGAGACGGCCAGGCCCCCAGGAAACGGCGCTAGGAGGACTACTGAAGACGCCGCCGATGCTCTCCCAGCCGGTTTGCGAAGGGTACCAGTGAGTCCCAGTCCAAGCTTTATGGATACATACTATTATCGGTACCGAGGCCGAAGATATCGAGGCGGTTAGGTCCCCAGGAAACGGCACTGGGAAGACTATTGAAGACGCCGCCGATGCTCTCCCAGCCGGTTTGTGAGGGGTACCAGTGAGGAGCCGGTCCAAGCTTTATGAAACATACTATTATTAGTGCCAAGACCGAAGATGTCGAGACGGTTAGGTCCCCAGGAAACGGCACTGGGAGGGCTGTTAAAGACGCCACCGATGCCCTCCCAGCCGGTTGGAGAGGGGAACCAGGAAGAGCCGGTCCAAGCTTTATGAAACATACTATTATTAGTGCCAAGACCGAAGATATCGAGGCGGTCAGATCCCCAGGAGACGGCGCTGGGAGGGCTGTTGAAGACACCGCCGATGCTTTCCCAATCAGTAGGGGAGGGATACCAGGAAGAGCCGGTCCAAGCTTTATGATACATGCTATTATTGGTGCCGAGACCAAAGATATCGAGACGGTCGGGTCCCCATGCCACAACTCTGCTACCCGCCGTCCAGGGCACACTCGCGGCCTGCGCGTTTGTAGCATTTAAAGAGACAATACTTCCCCCAACTGCTATGCTTACCAAACTACTTAGCATTGTACGCCGTGATAGCTTGTGCGTAAATATATCTTCTTTAGATAGCTGTGTATACAAATAGTACCTCCTCTAATCGATTATGCTTCTAACGAAGTGCCACAAAGAAAAATGAGAATTGACGAGTTGTGCAGAAGCATGCCAGTCACCATTATCCGGTAATATTGTAAATATAATGAGATAAGAGAAATTATTTATGCGCATGTGATAACCTAAAAAGTGTCAGGCTTCTCATCTCGTTCACTTTCTCACCGCATAATTTTGCACGATGCAGCCATGCTTCAAACTTTTTCTATTGATATCATCTATCTTTATAGATTGTTGTGTCCATAATAAGTAAAGCGTAAAATAAGTATAGGTAAAATAAAAAGAAATGTGTGTGTTCGAGAATAGCGGAACTATGACTTTACATATTTAGCGGAAGGAATTTTGCGGATGATGATGGGAAATAACGTTGCTTATGTGATATTTCTCTGGTATAATGGAAGTAGAAATAACTTTTTGATGTACGGGGAGACTAAGGGAAATATGAACATCGATAATGAAAATAGGCAAAAACGATTGCGCGATCAGCTCGAAATTTGTGAGCTAGTGCGGCATTTTTGTGCGCAACAACGCGTTGAGCTAGAGCAGATGCATAGCTTCTTGAGTATGCAAGGGCATACGAAGCAACAAGTCGTTGAAATGCACCAATCTTTACTTATACTTCAAAACATGCATAGAGACTTGAAACAATTACAGCAGGAATACCGACGGCAATCCATGTTATTAGAAAAGTAAAGTGATACAAGAAAACGTCAATACTTGCGGTGTACCTGGAAGATGGTGCGGTCAGGGAGACGAACAGCGGTCAGTACACCATTTTTATAGGCACCGGTATCGATGCCGATCTTGTTGGGTTCCAGCAATGGTGCAAGCATAGTCCAGTGGCCGAATACTATTGGCTTGCCCCAGTTGTACTTGCTATCTAAAAAGCCTGGTGTGCCCCACATTTTGTACATATCCGATGTCAGCTGCGGTGCTTTGCGGGGTAGGAGTCCGGCATGTACATAATAGGCGTGTGCATCCTCATAATCGACACGGGTCTGCTCTAGCCAGTAGCCTACCGCGAATGGGATCTTGCCGTTACAATCATTCCACACATCTAGTGCGCCATTGATTTCTGGTGCTTCTTGAAAGCGTGCACCATCCCACGTGCTGAGCCAGGCATCATCATGATTGCCGCGTAAGAAGACACAATTTGCATGCTGACGCTGTAATTCGGCCAGCGCCAATATAGTGGCAATCGAATCCTCGCCGCGATCCATATAATCGCCCAGGAAGACAAGTGTATCGTGTGCGCGGAAAGGCAGTGTTGAAAGCAGTTGGCGCAGTAATGTTACTTCTCCATGCAGATCGCCAATTGCATATGTCATGGGAGAATCTACAGTATCCACGTTATTTTCGTTCCTCTCGCTTCACGATTTCATAGCTGGAGAGGCGTTGTAGCACACTTCTTCTAGCAACACCTCTTTGCATGCATGCCATTGTTGCATATCCATCTATGAGGCTAAGAAATCGGTTTCAACTCCAATTGTTGTTCATCTGCCTGTTGTTGTACCTGTTTCTTCTTATTCCAGGGCCAGCCGACCTGCATACACAGATAGCAGAGTACCGCGAAGAAACCGGAAATGATCGTTGTATGTGAGAGTATCGCAATCATCTGCCCCCCGGTAAGCACAGTCGTGATGCCGCTTGCCGCCTGCAGCGTAATCAACGCGAACGCCCACCAGGCTCCACGCACGATATCGTGATGTTGACTATAGCTTCGTGTCACGACAATTGCCAGTGCCAGCACAAGCAGCCAGAGCGACGAAGCTGCATAGCGGTGGAGCATCTGAATGCCAGCCTGCGAAGTAAAATTCGGGAAATACGTAGAACCGCAGCCAGGCACCTGGTAACCACAACCCATGATTGCGTTGGAATGCTCAACCAGTGCACCCGTGTACACAACTATATATGTATAAACTGTCAATCCCCATACTGGATACTGCAACCGCTCTACCCCTGTTCGCGCCGTCCTCTCTCGGTTTGCTGTACTCTCGCGTTCTTTATCAATCTGGAAGAAGCGAATGGTCAGCAAGATCACACTTGCAAAGGCAATCAGCGAGAGCCCGAAGTGTACTGAGAGCAGCCAGGTCTTCATAAATGTGCCCTCATAGACCACCGTAAGCGCACCCAATGCTCCCTGCAATATTACAAAGAACAGGCTCATAAAGGCAAACAGCTTTGCGCGAAAGTCTTTTTTATAGACGAACCATGTCCCAGCCACTAAAGCAAGCACCAGTAGCCCATCGACGCTCGACATGATGCGATGACTATATTCGATAATACCTGCAACAGTGATCGTACCAGGAATTATCTGACCGTGACAAAACGGCCATGAGTTCCCGCACCCCTGACCCGAACCGGTCGTCGTCACAAGCGATCCCATTATAAGCACAAAATATGAGCTAACCGAGGCAATAACGCCCAATATTTTCATCAAACGATACATAACTTTGTTCCCCTGCTTTTCCAGGCATTGCGCGATATGCGGACAAGACGAGACAGTGCGCAAATAACACGATGCCAGCAAAATAAATCTATAGGGATCATAGCGAAAGAAAAGCAATCTGTCAAAGACTGCCTGGACAAATATGCCTTTTCTGTATATACTATCATTGTCGTACGTACCAATTTTACGGTACGTACGACAATGATAGTATATACAGAAAAGGAAAAACCTATGAGCGACCACGCTGACGAGGAAAGCGTTCTGCCGGAAGATGTACCTGTGGCTATGCCTGATCTGCCGTTGCAAATTACGGTGAATACAGCTCAGCAGTTCAAAGCATTAGGCGACCCGATGCGCTGGCGCATCTTGCGCACGATTCGCTATCGGCCTGCCACGGCGAAGCAGATTGCAGACATCCTGGAGTCCGCACCTGGGACGGTTGGACATCATTTACAGGTGCTCGAAGCCGCTGGACTCGTTAAAGTGGTTGCACGCCGTCTCACACACGGTATTATTGCCAAATATTATACACGTGTTGCCCGTGTCTTTTGCTTCGATTTCCCATCTGACCTCACAACCGGCGCATTTGTCAGCCTGGATATGATCACGCGAACTCGTGATGAGATGGCTGAGTCGATGAATGCAGGTCAGGGCGAAGATGAAATTGCGACGGTATCGGCTCCATCTGCAAAAATTACGGCTGAACGTGTGGAATATTATCGTAGCCGCATGAATGCTCTGGTAGAGGATTTCGTGAGTGAACTGCCCGATCCTGATGGGCAGGTGTATACACTCTTCACCACCCTTTTCAAAGCACCTCCATATGTACAGCGAAGCGCTGGCATTCTACAAGAAATAGAACAAACTCATAAGGACGAGTAGCTTTAAATTTATAATAGGAGGTTTTATGGCCGTACATAATCCCAGGTCAAGGCCGAACAGACGCGACTTCTGGATCTATTGGACCGGGCAGACTATCTCGAATCTAGGCAGTTCTGTCACCACCTTCGCGCTACCACTATTAGTATATAAACTTACTGGTTCTGCCCTGAATTTGAGTATTACGACTGCCACAACCTTTATACCTTATCTACTCTTCGGCCTGTTGCTGGGCTCTATAATGGATCGCGTTGATCGTAAGCGGGCAATGATCCTGGCCGATCTGTGTCGTACAGTTATAATTGCATCGCTACCTCTTATAGCCATCTTTGGACATCTACCAATCTGGTGGATCTATGTAGTAAGCTTCCTACAATCTACCCTGAAGATCTGCTTTGACGCAGGCGAATTTGCCGCTTTGCCCAGTCTGGTCAGCCAGGACGATCTGGTGACGGCCAATGGACGCATTCAGGCCAGTTATAATGCGGCCAATATCGCTGGACCATTGTTGGCAGGTCTGCTTGTTGTGTTTATACCTTTTACTCAGCTTCTATTGATTGACGCAGCCTCATTCCTTGTTTCAGCTATAACATTAGCGTTCGTCGCGGTCAGCTTCAATGTGAGTGGACAAGCGGGGGAGAGGAAAAGTATCTTCCATGACGCAATTGATGGACTTAAATATGTAATTGGTCATCCAGTATTGCGCAACATCTCGCTTATGATGGCGCTCTACAACTTCTTTGGCGCATCTTATGGAGCCGAGCTTGTGCTTTTTGCCAAAGAGCGGTTATCAGTCACCGATGCGCAGTATGGCTTGCTTAACTCTGCGGGTAGCCTGGGTATCGTGCTATTATCTCTGTTAGCTGGACCTCTGCGCAAGCGCTGGTCCTTTAGTAGAGTAGCTCTAGGTACTCTCATGTTGGAAGGTGTCGTGGTAGTCTTGTTCGCCTGGAATCGCTGGTACTGGGCCGCTGTACCGCTAGAGGCGCTCTCGATGGGGTTGGGCATACTCTTTAACATCAACACAGGTAGCCTGCGCCAGGCTATTGTACCAAACCATATGCTGGCACGTGTGATGAGCATCGCAGGTGTGTTAGCCTGGTCCGCTATTCCATTGGGTGCCATCCTGGGTGGCCTCGTGATTACATGGACGCACAATGTCGCGCTGGTCTTTAGTATCATTGGCGTTGTGTATATCCTGATTCCGTTTTGTTTTTCATTTACTCCATTGGGCCATGCTGAGCAATATCTCCCAAAGCAAGAGCCCGTTGCGCAAGAGGAAACGCAAACTGAATATTCTGTATGATGTATAGCTTTACCTATAGCGTAAAGCTATACATCATACAGAATATATGAGCGAGCGCAAACTCAAGAGCTATCCTCTTACTATACTTACTGAATCAATGAATACTGTATTATGTGCACCTCCTTGCAGGCCCTTGAATGTCAATGTATGGATGCCAGAATCAACCGTAAAGCTAGCTGTGGTGTAATAGATGTAACTTGCGCCTGTCGGAGTGATGGTACCAACAAGCGTATCGTCGATAAATACTGATAAGCTTTGTGTACTGGAGCTGTTCACACGCTGTGCGGCAAGGAATAAAACCCTGTACGTCCCACCTGCAAAGGTTATGTCCTGGCTCATTGAGCCGTACGCTCTTATAAAGGCTACTTGATCTCCCTGGGGCGCACTGTCCGTGTCCTGCGTGAGGTCGCTACCGTTGCTGGCAACACCCGCATCGCTGCTAAACGCCCAACCGGCATTATCAGGTGCAGCCTGGAAGTCGTTAGTAAGCAGAGGTGTTTCAAAACTTGCATTGATGATGGTTGGCGGAACTGGGGGAGCTGGAGGAGCCGGAGAAGCTGGATGAGCGACCGGCGTTTGCCCCTGCTTCCGAGTCTTTAAAGCTATAATTATTGGGTGCGTTTGGCTCATTGCCGTGAGCTTGATATGGGCTTGATTTTGCATTTCATGTGTGGTAGCAAGTTGTGATGTGTGAAGATGAAGGGTAAATGTAGAAATAAATATGCTCGCTAGCACAAGTAGAGTGGCAAGAATGATAAGTGGCAATTTGCTAGATAAAAGCTTGCTAGATAAAAGCTTGTGACCATCAGATAGCCAGGTAAGTGGGAGGCGAAGCAAGGGAGACTGTAGCCTGGCTGATGAAAGAGCGGAGGTAAGCGGTGCTAGCCGAGCAAGCAGCGCACGAGGCGGAGGAAGCTGCGACCAGACAGATGCAAGAGCGGAGATAAGCGGTGCTAGCCGAGCAAGCCATGCACGAGGTGGAGGAAGCTGCGACCAGATAGATGCAAGAGCGGAGATAAAGGGTGCTAGCCGAGCAAGCCATGCACGAGGTGGAGGAAGCTGCGACCAGATAGATGCGATAACAGAGACAAATTCTACTAGACGGGCAATCAATGCACGAAATGTGAAAGATTGTATCCTGGTTGGCGAGAAGGTGAAAGTGAGTTGTGGTAGTTGCGCGGTCAACGGTCGAGGCGTAAAAAGCTGTGGAGTAGTTGATGCGGAATCAGAAGTAGGTTGTGGTAGTTGCGCGGTCAACGGACGAGGCGTAGAAAGCTGTGAGGTGGTTGGTGCAGAATCGGAAGTAGGTTGTGGTAGTCGAGCGGTGAGTGGACGAGGCGTGGTAAGGTGTGAAGTTGTTGATGAGAGGTCGGAAGCAAACCATTGGAGTCGAGTGAGCAGCGGACGAGGCGCAAGAAGCTGGAACTTGATTGATGAAGGATCGGCAATAAACTGTTGTGCTGGTTTTTGAACGGGTGGCGTGTTGTGTTGTCCAACATTCGGTTGAAGTATTATTTCTTTCTCATGCTCAACGGAATGTATCCTTTTCTTCTATAAATAATGGGTTAAGGGAGTCTTGTAGTGCTTCTACAAACAGTATGGCACTGCTAAAGCGTTCCTCCGGTTGTGGATTGAGGGCCTGGACGAAAACCTGGTCCACCTGCTCGGAGAGTGAAGGTACCCAGTGTGATGGTACAATCGGAGCCGCGTCCTGTACATCCTTAGAGGCAAATGGTTGATGCCCCGTTAGAAGCTCATAGGCCATGCTACTAAATGCATAGATATCATCTTGTATACCATCTTGTATTACTTTATTTTGTTGCGTTTTTCCCCATGTCATTACAAGCTCATGTGTAGTCGAAGAGACATTGGGGAGAACAGAAGTAACGCGTATATCGGCGAGAAGCGCCTGCTGCTGTACATTAAAAAGAATATTTTCAGGCTTAATGCCGCCATGACTGATTTGCTGCTTATGTAAGTAAGTAACCGCCGTACCGACTTGTGTGAGAATAGACACCACTTTAGGAAGGGAAAATGCTCCTCCATTCTGTTGTGCAAGCTGAGTGATGAGTGAGCCTGCTGGTACATATTCTCTGACAAAATATGGACTGCCCTGATCGATGCCTGTCTCCAACACCGGCAGGAGCGCGGGATGGCGTAGAGAAGCGATCAAATTCATTTCTTGTAAAAAGCGTTGGCGTTCCCGCAACGAAATCAACTGTTTGTTGAAAATCTTGACAACGACATCAAACGGGGCACTCTCTCTTGTTCGGCCGCGATAAACAGTGCCATATTCATGCTGTTTAATGCATGTCGTCAAATAATATCTGTGGTATTCACTTTGTATTTGCATAATGTATCACTTCATATTTGAATTTATCACTAAGCTGATGAACGTTTTATATGCTAACTGTTACGCTTTTGCAGCAATCTCACATGGAGCACGGGTGAAGCTGAGTTTATGGTGAGCGTTGCCTCAGGCGACCTCAAATACTGTAAATGTTTGAGGTGTGTTGTGGCACCAAATGCATGTGAGATAGAAAAAATCAATAAAATGAGAACAAGAATAGCCGCAGTAATAATGATCCCTGCGTGTTTTGTGAGAGAGTGACGAGAGATCGGCGAAGTGCCATGGGGTACAACTTTAATTGCAACCTGCTGGGTTGGTATATCTTCTAATGTAAGGACCGGAATAGGGGGTACATGAGTGAGCTCACAGCCGCAGGCCTGACGGAATGCGTTGGCCAGGGCACGTGCGGTATGGAAGCGTCGTTGCGGATCTTTCTCAAGTGTCTGTAAAATGACCTCTTCAACCGCCAGGGGAATTGTAGGGTTAATACGCGAGGGTGCTACCGGCGTTTCGCGTAAGTGCTTCATGACGATAGCAACAGGATTTATGCCACGAAAAGGGACGATACCGGTGAGCATCTGATAAAGTAAGACACCAAGAGCATAGATATCGCTGAGAGGTGTGGCGGGGTCTTCTACCAGTTCGGGTGCCATATACTCAGGTGTCCCAATCAGGAAACCGGAGCGTGTCAGGCTGTATTCGTCCTGGATGCTTTTAACGAGTCCGAAATCTGTTAAGTAAGCAAAAGTGCCGTCACGCAGCAGAACGTTGGAAGCCTTGATATCCCGGTGAAGCACTCCATGATCATGAGCATATTGTAATGCTTCAGCCAATTGATCCAGGATCGCTCTTGCTTCATCAAGGTTCAGAGGGCTTTGATTCAAGCGCGTAGCCAGCGTCCCGTACTCGATATAAGGCGTGATCATATAGGACCAGGCATCGTATTCGCCATAATCTAGAGCTGGAAGAATATGCTCATGGTGTAGTGTCAGCATCGCCTTCGCCTCGCGGCGGAAGCGCTCATAGTACTCGCCAGCCGTGCGCCCCACTACCTTCATCGCTACCACCTCATCTGTACGTGTATCGCGGGCAACATAAACCTCGGACATCCCACCGCGTGCTAGCCCACGTTCAATATGATAGTGATTAATGGTCATATCTATAAGTTCTTGCATAAGCATCCGTTGCTCCTCTGCATAAATGATTTCGTATCGTTCAACCAGACTATCGGGCCTGGTTTCGGCTCTATACATGGAATTTATAAAAGAAAAAGTGAGAAAAACCGAAGGGTAATATGAATTTCTGCTCCGTTTTCTATAAAATAAGAATATATACTACTTCCCTCCCTTAATTATAGTAACACATGGACAGAAGGAAATAGTACTGTTATCATAAACCGCAATAAGCCCGCCTTGCAAGCCTTTAAAAAGGTGTAATAAACCGTAGTATGAAGGGAATTTCACTGAGAAAACCATTTTGATGAAATAATTGTAATAAAAAATTATAGCTTTGCTGTTACGTGCTATGGTATAATATTGAAGAATGAAGCCGGTATTCCACGTTCTACGATTTTATCTGGAGAAGGATAGAATTGTATGTGGTTGGACCGATTGCATGCTTAGTAGCGACTTTCATGTTGGTAGTGGAGGCGTGGTTTGATGATATGTGTTTCTGTAATTGGCGCAGACCAGGAGCGGATAGTTTCGCAACAAAGTGCGAGGCTTATTAAAAAGTCGTCGTGCCCCTCTGCGGGTTCGACGTACATGGTGAGCATGCCCTCGCCGGGTGTGCGATATCGGGCTGCATGCAGTTGTTGCCAGCATTCAGCAGAGATGGGCGCGGGCGCGTCGTCCGGGTGATAGATTTTCAATCGTCCAGAGTTGATGAGGCTAAGAAACTGGTAGGTGAGTGCACTTTTGGCCGGGCGGGTGAAGTGAAATGGCTTGATGCGTTCACTGCCCAGGCGAGCCTGCAAGAGCGAGGCCATTACATCGCCTAGTCCGGTGCGGTCAATGTGGAGGTGGCGGATACCCCATTGTTCACAGATAGCAACCGTTTCAGCATACTGCTCAAGGTAGTGTTTGCCGGTCCACCAGTATTGATGGACGATATGAACGGTTGGCAGTAAAACATCGTTATAGCACACTTTGCCGATGGTGATGACGGTGCTGTCCCGCTTTGGTGTTGCACTGGTCTTGTTCGTGCGTTCTTCACCACCGACATCCATGCCGGCGATATAGATGCCATTTTCGTCGTCGGCTGTGTTTTCCCAGGTGTGTTGTCCCTGTAGGAGTCGGCATTGCAGATCATTTAGGAGATGATCGGCGTCTGCTATAGATAAGAGCCGGTACTGAGTGCGGATGGTAAGGTGATCTTCTCCAAGCCGCTGGATCTCGGTTTCGACGAACTTTTTGTAGTTGGCGTTGATGGCGGCCAGCGTACGCCAGTCGTATTCAAAGTGGCGCTGGATGCCGTCGCGCTGCTCTAGTTCCAGGTTGTTGGCGCGTATGATGGCGAGGAGTGTGTTCTCCGACCAGGCGGTTCCATAGAGCACGGTTGTTGCGTTCTGGGTGCTTGCCATCGGTCTCAGGTCGCGATCAAATTTTGCGATAGCGACATCTTGCGCTTCGTCTACTTCGAGCAGGAGCGAGGCCGTGGCACCCACGATGTTTGCATGGGTGCCCGCCGAGAAGAATGTGATGCGTGGGCCGCTCTGCGCCTCGCGCTCTTCAGGGGTAGGGGCTACGCCTATCATATAGCCATAACTGCACCAGGTGCGCGAGGCGGTGAGTGGATTGTCGAGCATGTTGAGCAGGCGGATGCGGCTGTTGATGACCTGGGGCTTGAAGGTCGGCGCGGCCTTTACGATGGCTCCCTGTGGCATACACGTGAGCAGGTAGGCTTCGACGATGGCGCTGAGCTGATTTTTGCCCATCTGGCGTGCGAACATGACGCTAAAAGTATGACCACGCCCATGCAAGACTGAATCCAGGATGGCGTCGCCGACGATTTGTTGATAGGGATAGAGGGGTTTGCCCAATACTTCGCGGGCAAACCAGCCTATGCCGGGAAGATGGTTGGTATCGTGGGGGAGATTGGGAAGATCGGGAATATTGGGTGTGCTGGATCTATCAAGGTGAGACATGTCAGGCCTCCAGTAGTTCTATTGCTATCTCGTATGAGACGCCTGGACTATTATTCGTTGCCGGGCCGATGATCTGGCTGTGCAGGTCGTTGATGCGCTCCTGGTAGTTGTCGAAGTGGACGGCGCTGGCGCTCCCATTCAGCGGATCGATGTAGTTGATGGTTGTGCCGATGTTGTTTATGTAGCTGTTGTGTAGTGCGTCTCGGTACTGCTGGCCCGTCAGGCTGGTGATGGTGCCGTCGTAGCGCAGGAGTTCGTTACGCGCTAGAATGGTCATGGACCAGGTGCGTTTCCCTGGTCCGTGATCGACATAGGCCAGCGATCCATCCGCTCTGTAACTGGCGTGACGGATACGCGGTTGCTTGAGAAGATAGCTGCCGGGCTTGATGAAATAGCCCGTGCCATCCAGGATCAGTTCGCAATCGATGCCTATTGTGGGCATGTTTCCTGCTCACTTTCTTGAATGCGTGTGGTGGTTTTGCTACCTGAGCTGTCGCGAATAGAGACCATGTCGCCTTCGATTGTGACTGCCATACCGCGACTCTTGAGGGCGGCGCAGATGGTCTCGATGGTGAGTTTGAGGCGGGCGTTCTCTTCTTTGAGGTCATCTAAGCGCTGGCGCAGTTGCTCAAGTTCGCTCTCCAGCGCGTTGATGACTCGCTCCTGGATCTCGTTGGCGGTGCGGGCGAATCCATTGCGAAAGGCGACTATCCCGCCCAGGATGCCGCAAACGGTCAGGATCATGCTGAAAATGCTTAGCATGCCGGCAATGTTTGTCATGTGCTTGCACCTTTTATGGTTTATAAAAATGAGTTGGCAATAAAAATGTTGGTCGGGCTTGAGTGGGGACGGATACAATGGTTGTTGCTACAGAATTGTATTGGTACGAAAATGAAGAAACTGTAATGAATTGGGTGGTGATAAAGGCAACGTATGAATAAATGTTAAGGAATGTGCCGGTTGCTTGGGTTTATCTTTCTATAGACGCGTCCAGCCAATGGCTATTTCTCCCCAATGTGCACGGGCACTAGAAGCAAAGTCTCTTTGCTGTTTGACTTCTTGTAGCCTTGCTGTGAACTGGTCCATTTTATTTTTTGCGGCTGCCGCAAAAGATTCCGGGATATGGGTATCATCGATATGGTCACGCAGGCCTCCATCCTGGTAGGTGAAATTGTCGTTGGTGGGGATCTGGTAGGCTTCCAGGCAGTAGGCGCAGGCACCTGAGATGATGATGTCGCGGTGTAGCTCTGGGATGGTCGAGCCATTTGCGTCAAGTTGTTGTTTGGTGGCATAGAAGACGCGCATGCTCAGGCTATTATCCTTTGGCAGTTCGGCGCTGTTGAGGGCGAGTGTGAACGATGGCGCTTGTGTGCCGCTTGGTCCCTTGCTATCGCCAATTGCGCCCATCAAGCCCATGTTGCCACCTGCGGCCAGGCTGCTGCTGCTATCGTACATATTGGAATACTCGGAGAAGCTGCGCTCGTAGACGGGCCAGACCATTACGCCGCTGGTGTTGATGCTTGGCACTTGCGGCATGTTGCTCAGTGTGCTATCCAGTGCGCTGTCGCTATAGACGGTTGTGGTGTTATCGCCGAGGGTTGCGAGGTAGTAGAAGACGTTCCCGCCTGCCTGTGTGCGATAGATGTTGCGCCCGATGACGGTATTGGTTGCGATTGCGGGTTGGATGGTCTGTGCTGGGGCGATGGGGATGGCGCTCAGGTTTATTTTCTGGTTGCCTGAGCTGGTTGTGATGCTGCTTGCGGGTCCGCCGGTTGTCTCGCCGCCCTGGGTGAGGAAGGTCACGAGGTATTGATAGGTGCCTGGTGCGGGTGTTGTACCGGTTGCGCTGCTAAGAAGTGGTGCGCTGGCGGGCGCAGCGAATTGTGAGCCGTAGACCTGCAATGGGTAGAGGATCTTTTCGATCCATAAGACAGGATAGGCCGCATTCCAACTGGTCGGATAGGGATAGGTGCGCTGATAGGGCTGCATTTGCATGTCAGTAAAGACTATGTTTGGATAGTACTGGCTGTAATGATCGACCGCTTTGTCGATGGCGCGGTCGATATCACTATTGGCCCAGCGGGTTGCGCCGGTATCAAAGAGATCCTGGCGCAGCATGTTTTCCACGTCGCTCAGAAGCATTGTTACATCCCTTCCATGAAAAGTTTCATGTCGTACTGGCCTTGCGTGGGCTGGAAATGAATCTCGCTATGATAGATGCGGGCGGTTGCGCTTTTGCCTGTGCCAAACGTTGGTGCCTGATCGGTGAGCGTAATGGCGTCGATGAGCTGTAGGGCGGGATTTACCGGAACTGTGACGCTATGGGCTGTCTGGTCGCGTTGCTCTTGTTGCAGGATAAAGGCTGCTTTACTGGCACAGAGGCTGGACGTTGTGAGCTTGGGATCGACGTCGATGAGCAGGCGTTCGATGCCGGTTGTATACATGTGGGTGATGTCGTAGGCTTCTCCATCGGTGATTGAGCCGAAGAAGCCGCTAACAGGCGGTTTGCCGGTGACGATGACGTGATTGGCGCGTTGATTGGCGCTACCAAGGGCGAGGGTTGCAATCTCTGGCGTGTAGCTCCATACGGCAGGATCGCTGGTGGAGAGTTCGCGAA
Organism: uncultured Chloroflexia bacterium; assembly: GCA_963850365.1. GTDB lineage: Bacteria > Chloroflexota > Ktedonobacteria > Ktedonobacterales > Ktedonobacteraceae > Dictyobacter. Next base: position 60,639 of record CAWKKX010000069.1, on the reverse strand, counting down.
ATTGCAGCGTTTCGTTTTGATCCAGGAAGTATTCGAGCCAGCCGACGCGGCAGAGTTCATCCAGGGCCTGACGGTACTTTTGCCCGGCATGCAGAATGAAATTGGTGATACTGGTACTCATCTGTGTTGTGCCTGGTAGCGCAACTGAAAACAGTCCTGCACGCGCACAGATTTCGCTGATCATCCAACTGAGTGGCTGATTGAGGTAGCTTACTTGATAGCGATTGACTTCGTCGAGCAGCGTGGAGAGGTCCTGGGCTTCAATCTGCAACTGATTAAGCTCTGGTGTTCGTTCGAAGATGATCTGTCGAATGCGATATTTGGCGACTCCAATGGCCTCTGGATTCTGGGGTGGTGTCCCTGTTTTGTAGCCCTCGCTGAGCGCCAGTGTTGTGTTGAGGCCGATGGGTTGATAACTTGTGCCGTAGATAGCGACGAAGGGCGTCAGATTGGAAAGGCTGTTGTCGAGGCTCACGGTAATCGTGGCTGGCTTGCCTACTTCTTCGCGGCGCTGGTAAGCCAGTATCTTGCTGGATAGGTCGAGGTAGCGATTGCTATCGCTGGTCTGGAAGTCGCTGTCGAGCTCGACTTGCTGCATACAGGCCATAACGTAGCGTGATCGGCTGGTGCCTGGCGGCATACATTTTAAGAAGCAAGTGCCGAACGTGCCGGGCATATTTTGCAGGATGTATCCGCTCGACCAGTGCAGCAGGTCGGTGCTCTGACGCACGCGCGGATAGGTGTAGACCGAGCCGGTAAGCAGGCCATTATCAGCCTCAATACAGATCAGGTTATAAAGTCCGTCCACGTAGGCGAGATGGGGTGAGAAACGGGCGATGGCCGTACTGGTCGTGGTCGCGATATCGGGCAAGGCGGTCCAACTGGTCGCGTTACTGTTGGTTGTGCAAGCTTTAAGCGAGTAACCATCTGTGTAGACAATTGTATAGGTAGCGTTCAGCCGCGTGACTGCAAGCCCTGAACTGCCAGGAAGCGTTGGCAGGGTCCAGGTTTGGAGCGCACTCCAGGCACTGCCAGACCAGAAGGTTGCGCCAATAGCCTGACCACCAGTGACATCATAAAGAAAGAAGCAGTCATTGTTGCCTGCGCTGGCGAGGCCCTTGATCAACGCACTGCCGGACAAAGACAATATCGTCGTCGGTGATGCACTCCAGGTCTGGCCCCCGTCGCTGCTCTGCCAGTTCCAGAGCGCATTGCCGCCGCTACCTTGCTGCGCGAAAGCGCGTATCAGTGTGCCATTATTCATCAGAGCGCAGCCTGCGTCCTGGAACATATTCGCGCTACCGCCGCCGAACGTTGTCCAGTTTTGCCACTGTGTCGCGTTCGTCGGATCGGTGATACGCTGCCACTGAAATGATTGTTGTAGCCCGTTCGCCCCGCGTGTGAGGCGCACGCGAATGATGCTGCCATCACCCGCGCTACTCATATCAGCCAGGCAGTCAGTGTTACCAGTTGTAACAAGGGTCTGTGAAAAGTGTACAATATGGTCTTCGGCGCTCAACGTCACATAGGGCCTGCGCGTGCTGCTATTAACGGCGGTGGTGAGCGTACTGCTTAAAATACGCATCACTCGTCCTCCGTATTAGTACCAAATTCCTGCACTTCCCCGCGCATTTTACTCATCAGCGTATGTATAAATTTTTCATCCTTTGAGCCGGACTTCTCGCTTGCCAGAGATTGCTTTAAGATAAGCACTCGTGCTTGCTGGCTCATGAGCTTGATGACAAGATCAATCCGTTCTTTGCACTTTAATTCATCGAAATCCACATCTTCTAACAAGCTTGCAATCAATTGATCGATGTTAGTGACCTGCTGGTTTATGTGCTTGACCGTATCTTCGCTGTGCGCATTACGTTCTTCCGTTTCTTGTGCCTGAACTTTTGGTTTGTGCATAGTATGGTCCTTTCGCCTTATTAAAAAACGTAACCGTGTGTATAAAGTGTAATGGTACAGGAGCCGCTATTTGCTTTAATATCGATGCGGCCAGCGGCATCGACCTGGAGTATGCCTGAACCGTTTAGAAAGCCGTTGGCGAGGGGTAGATTGCCAACGCTGGCGTAGGCGCTAATATCGGCGGCCCCGTGTGGTGCAAGCTGAATATAGGCTCCGGCGGTTGCGCTGCTAAAAAAGGCTTTATAGAGGACGCCAAGCGCCCCGGCTGGGATGCCTGAACTGCTACCGCTTAATGTAAAGGTGCTCACGTTATTGGCGTTGATGACCTGGTTGAGCAGTTGTTGATAGCCGTTGACGAAGACTATACGGCCCGGCGCTGGCACGGGGACGCCTTGCGTGCCATTGGGATAGACGGCCAGCACCACCGCATCAGTGTAGTTTTGTTCGTCGAAGAAGAGCACGGCACAGAGCGCGTTGAGCTGTGCGCTGGTTCCGTCCAGATGGCAGGCGACCGGAATGCCCTGAATGACGGTTGATGTGGCCTCTATGATGAGAATGTTCGCTGTATACGTTGCGGGAAAAAACTGAGTTATAATGCCTCGCTTAATAATTTCGCGCGAACGTGTATGCGAACTATGTGTAAGAAGAGAGCCATGCTGAACACTTGTGCTGTGGTGCAGGCGCGTCATAGCAAAATCTCCTTTCTGAGAGTGGATAACATATAAATTCTAAGCATCATCGCTAGCCTGGCCGGGGTTGCTGACGGCATCACCGCCGGCGCAGTTGTGAAAGCTGCCCGCGCTATATGTTGTGCCGAGCAGTGTATTGAGCGTGCTGGCAATATTTGCGTAGGTCTGGGTGCCGGACGGATCGACGCGCACAAAGGTGCCGTCGCCTGGCAGCGTGCCATCGGTGGTGAGCTGGATGATACACAGGGTGCGCGGATTCAAGTAGCTGCCAATAGGCGCAACCTGACTACCATTGAAGCGTCCATACGCAAGTTCGAGTACGTCAAGCATGTTGGATATCCTTTCTGTTCTGTTCTGTTCTGATCTGATCTGATCTGATCTGATCTGATCTGATCTGTTCTGTTCTGTTCTGATCTGGAAAACATTCGATTCATTGTAATAATCTGTTCATCTTCATTTGATCGATCCCGCGTAGCGACAATCCCTTGTGGTTGTCGCGGTGGCCCGGCTCTACAGGCGGTTCCACGACGACAACCACAAGGGATTGTCGCTACGCGGGACCCGTGCAATCAAGTTTGACAGACCAGTAAGTTACATTTTTTTGCTCGCTTAGAATTCGAGCCAGCGAGCGGTAATAGTATTGAAGCCAGCGGCATATGTCTGCAAGAAAAGCGTGATACCGTTCGCGTTTCCATTGGGCAGCAGAATAGTCGCGCCATTCAGAAGCAGCTCAATCGGATTGGTGCTTACCTCAAGCAGCATATAGGGGCTGCTAATGGTCTGGCTGATGGTTGTAAACGTGCAACTGGCCGCAATTGCCGAAGCTGCGCCGCCCATTTTAGCATTCACCACATTGGCGACGGTCGTATAGGCCGGATTGCTCGTCGTGTTCTGTACAAAGACGGTTACCGAGTTGGCCGACGATGTGCCAGAGGAGACGTGAAGGGCATAAATGAGTATGCTCTTGCCGCTGTTCGCTGGATTAAAAATGCTCAAGGGATAGGTATTTGTTCCCGTTGCCGAGTTGAGCAGCCCGGTCGTCCCGCTAAAAGCCTTGCCCTGTAGCGTAAGCGCGTGCACCCAATCCTGCACCTGTAGATTCCCGCCGCCATCCACCAGCAACGCCTGCCCGACTCCCGCAGGATTGAGCGCACCCATCAGCGCAGAGCCGTCAGCATTCACGAAATTCGTCATATCCCCTCCACCTCCTATCGTGTCGCGATAGTCCTCTTGTTCTGTCACAGTTGATCTGGCGGCTTGCCGCGTAGCGACGACCCTTGTGGTTGCCGCCGTGTGCCCCGTTAGGGGTATGCCCCTGTGGGGTCGTCGCCCACCCGCCTGTAGAGCCGAGCCGCCAAATGAACTGTGCCAGAGCGTTCTTGTTTCTGCCTGGATCATTACAATCATCTCATTGTTGCTTATTATACTGTAATTGTACTATATGCTATTATATAATCCTATATACCCCGATATAGGCTTCTATAGTCAGTGATGCACCCACCAAATTCATGCCTGATTTTGTAGCTAATAGCATCCTGCGAAAAGTTGAGACCGAATACATTGTTGTTACTCACTTATGCTTGTAGCGTGCAATCATAAGCGGGGCTAATCATTTCTGTTAGCCTCTCTCTATTCCTAGAGAGATCAGACTATACCATCATCTGGTCTAAGCCAGATGCTCCGTACCTAGTCGTTGAACCTTCTTGTCGAGCTTAAGAAATCCTGTTATAACAGGTGTATTGGATACATACTAAATGTGATCTTAAGTCAGGCAAGCTCGGCTGCTGATGGCCCTTACCTCCTGCTTTTCAAACCTTCACGCTTGTCCTTTCGGGCTACGTTGTGGTGCAGGAGTCTTGCGGGGTTTTCCAGCAATTCTCGGAGTTTTTCAACGGGGATCACTCCCCGAAGCCCCTATGCTATACAGAAGGGCTGGTCCTGAATGAACAGAGCCGGATTCACCTGCCCCCCGACGAAGCCAATCTCGATGGTGTCGATCTCGCGTGGATCGCCGGCGAGGAACCATTGTGTGCTACTTGCTAGCTGTGGCGCGACGATAGGTGTAACGTAGCCGAGCATTGGATTGATGTCGTTGTTGTTGCTGCCCGGAACGCCGGCTGATTTTGTGACGACCATGCTGGTCCACTCCAGTTCGGGTGGCACGATCAGGTAGCGTGGGCGCAGGCCGAGCCGCTTCCCTGCATAGTTGACTTGCTCACGCATCGCTGTAATGCCGGTCTGGATGGCGGCGCTACTCAATGCGCTTGTGCCAAGGTTATTATGTGGCGCTCCACTTGTGAAGAGGGCATTCCCGTCATAGATGTTGGGATTGGTGGACAAGAAGGCGTAGACAAACTCGGCCAATGTGTAGGCGGCGGCAACTGCTAGTTTGGTTGGAATCTGCTTGATGGCTTGCAGGTCGTCGTTGATAATTGCCTCGCGCGATACAGTTACCAGATTTCCTCTTTTTTGTGGGACATAGGTGGCCGCCGAATCGGTCAGGGTGACCGCTGTATATGCCGTATCTTCGGCTACGACCGGTAGGCTGCCAAAGGCTCCCAGGCGCACGCGGGATTGCTGTTTAAAGTCGCGTATAGGCACGAGAGTGACAAATTTTTGCCATTCGGCAGGCCAGGCTTGATAGTCTTTGAGCAGGCGCTTATTCATGCTGGTGCCAAGCAGGTAAGAGAAACTGGCCGTGGTTGTGTCCGCCTCGCTAATACGGCTGATGGGCGCATTTTCAGAGATGTGAATGTTGCCGAGCGTGGTCTGCTGCGAGAGGCCGCTGTAGAGTGTGGAGTCGCCTGTGACGCGTGCATAAGCCTCACGTACACTGTTGAAGCCGCGAATATTGCCGAGTTTGCTTGTATCGATATCCAGTTCAAACATGCGGTCAAATGCTGCCTGTATTTTTTCGGCCTCGGTAATCTGCGTGCTGATATCGAGCTTCTCATAGGTATGTCCACGCACGATGCCATCCTGGGTGAGCCGGGCCAGCATGGTGCGGCTGGCGGCCAGTTCTTGCTCCAGTTCTTGCTCTTCAAAGATGCGTCCGGTGTAGCGTGCTTGGATCTGATCTTTGAGCGCTTGCGGCAAGATGCTCTCGTGCAGCAGGCGTGCAAGCAAGAGTTCGGCACGGTCGCTGCGTACCTGTTCCATGAGTTGCTCGACCTGCATGCGCTGTTGCTCAACCTGTATGCGCTGTTGCTCGACCTGCGCACGCTGTTGTTCGAGGATCTGTTGCTGCTCTGTGATCGGCTTACTGGCTGCTGGCTTCTGGACCTCTGTTTGTGTTGTCTCGTTCATGTTGTCTCCTTGTTGGTGTAGAGAAGCTGGACGATCATGTGAATCTTTGGAATGCAGAATTCGGCGTACTGCCCCGCCTGCGCTCGGTCGGGTGACGATGTCGCAAGAGTTTAGCGCAACGACCTGTGTGATGTGCTTATCTTTTGTGTTGGCGTCGTGTTGCCAATGGCCGAAGATGTCGATTGAGAGGCCAATCAGCTCTGGGCGTCCCAACTCACAGGCTTCGCGGATCATCGACCACAGCCATGATGCAGCCTCCAGAATATGGAGGGTCGCATCGACTCGTCCACCCGGCGCATCGGGTGTGGGCGGCTCGTACGCCGCGTCATGATAGAAGCCGACGATGTCGCGCACCGAACGGGTGGGGACGCCGCCATCGCTGTGATCGGCGTAAGCTTGTGCGCCCTCGATCATGTGGGCAATGGTCCGCAGGGCGTGGGCATCGTAGGAATAGCCGTTGATCGAGCGTCCGCCCTGAATGATGGTCACGCGTACATCATGTCCCTGGCTGTCGCCCAATTGTTCGCAGATCTGGCCTGAGATGCGTATTTCTTCTTGCATAGATCAGTGTCCTGTGTGTTCCAAACCGTCTAATAAAAGGTCGTAGTGGCGGCGGTGGCTTGTATTCATGCCTGCTTGATCCATAAAAACTTCTTTGTAGGGTGCATCGTTGAGCTGCTGATAGATCGGGCTGGCGTGCAATTGTTGTAGCGCGTTGCTATCCAGGTCGGCGGGACGCTGCTCCATGTGTATGTCCTGGGTCAATTGTGGATGTTGCAAGTCTGGTATAAGCGGGCTGGGCGCTTGCATGTCTCGTTGTATTGTCATGCCTTGCGGAACATGGTAGCGCTGCAGATCATCCAGAGGTGGGTCAGGCAGTTCGCTGGTAGCTCGCTTATGGATGGTAAGCCCATATGGCTGGCGATAATCGTCCAGGTCGGGCAGGAGCGGATCGGACGCAAAGAGCGGATTCTGGAACTGGGTTATGCCGGGTCCGGTCAGATCGTATGGTTGCAAGCCTGGCTGCATAAAATCGGGGAGTCCAAAATCTGGCTCATGTATCTGTGTGGCATCCGTCTGTGCCAGCTGAGCAGGCGATGGCACACCATCGACCCCCGCAAGATTGAGCGCCGGGATAGGCGTCTGCGGATCGATGCCACCCAGCTCAGGACTGCCCTGTAAGGTCAAGGGCATGGGCATAGGCGCAACGGGATCAGGCATGGGCTGAATGCTCTGCCCGGACGCAACGTTAAATCCATCTGTGCCCGCAAGATTGAGCTCAGGCATACGTTCCCCCGATACATGCGGATATGCTGGTGCATTTATCGCAGTATCTGTTGATTTTTGCATGTTCAAGATCTCCTTTTGTGTTTTGTAACGCTAAAATGCTGACAGGTAGTCTGGTTAATAGTGGGTAGATAGTTAGCGGAAACGGCGCATTTTAGCGGCAATATGTGTGCCACCGGGCGCGATCCCGATGGGAAGGGCCTCGACCACTGCATATTTAGCTGCAGCTGCAATCGCGCTAGCCGTTGCCGTCGTGGTATCGGCCACGAAGACCAGGCCAGTAAAGTTTGTGCTGATGGGTGCGATCAACAGCAGGTCGAATGGTTGCCTGGGCGGAGCGCCAGATTGATCTGGTATCTCTGGCTCGGTGATAGTTTGCGGTCGAAAAATGACCTGGCTGGCTGCGTAGGTGTAGACGCCGGCGACCTGATAGACAAAGACCACCGTTTTTTGTCGTCCCGCGAAACTTTTGAGTATAACCGATTGAATGTGTGCAATTTTAGTGCTATCGAGTGGCATAACAAAAATCTCCCACTTCTTCCACTTCTCCCAATAAAACAGGTTTGTTGCTTATTTTTCCAATTCAGTAGACCGTTGCACTTCATTTGATCGATCCCGCGTAGCAACGACCCTTGTGGTTGTCGTGCCCCTGTGGGGTCATCGTGACTCGGCCCTACAGGCGGTTCCACGACGACAACCACAGGGGCACGGCAACCACAAGGGATTGCCGTGCCCCTGTGGGGTCGCTACGCGGCCTCCCGCCAAATGAAGATCAACAGACTCGCAGACAGGGTTTATTGTTTATTTTTCCAATGTAGACATAGACAGGGCTTTCTGTTTATCTGACACTTTTCCATCTTGTACATCTGATTGCCTGTTTTGTGTGCCCGTTTGTGTACCAACGCGAACCAACTCTTCATGTACGTTGATCTCTTCGCCCGCAAATTTGAAGAGCATCTGCATCGCGGTTTCGTCCGAGATCCAGCCTTGAGCCTTGGCGCTGGTGAGCGCTTGTACCAGGTAATAGGCGCTATGTGCGAGGGTCTGATGTTCGCCGCTATCGATTGCGGGAAAGGTGATATCATAGCTTGCATCGATGCGTGGTCCCAGGCGACCTGCACGTTGAGCCTCGCGAATGACGCGATCCAGGATGAGGCACAGCATATGTTTGATGACGCGCTGACGACGCTTGAATTTGAGTAGAGTCGGCAGGCTCATCTCGGCAGCCGTGGCACGATTACCGTTATCGCCATCCGCTAAGTAATGTTCCGGTAATGTTGCACCAGCTGCCACCATCAGCTTAATTGCCCGCCCATCTTCTGAAGCATCATTTGCTTGAATATGTGGCTCTACGGCGCTCCACTTCTCGGCCTCGTTATGGATGATCACGCTACCAGGTTCTGGTGGATAGCTATATTCCATCTTTTTGCGATCTATAGTTTTTTTATCGGCACCCATCAGCGAGACATCCCATAAGAAAGCGGTTTTGAATTTGTTGATGCGCACACGATCAGTCAACCAATCTTTATAGCGTCGAAGCCAGGGGAGCAGCGTCGCCAGGTCTGACTTGCCGCGCTTGGCGTTCGAGACCTTATTTATCGCGATGTGCACCACCTCGCTATTGGCCGTGAACCACTGCCCCTCGGTATCAATGGGCTTGCTGGGATCGAAGATCAGTGGATCGCCTGAGGCTGCGCTGATCGTTTGCCCGATGGGGCGTCGGTGATAGCGCAACGCTGTCTCCACATCTTCGGGATCGGTCTCGATCTGATCAATCAACGAAGGATCGATCTGCCGAATCGTCACGCTACCATCGTATTCATTGACAAAGAAATGGATAAACTGTTCTCCGTATAAGCTGAGTTCGGTGCAGAGGCTATAGATGCGCTCATCCATTCGATTCTCTGGTTGTCGCCAGAATTCATCGAGGACCTGTTGCACTCTGGCATTATGTGCTGAGACCGTCAGGCCCTCCCCAAGCACAAAGCTCGTTGTCAGCTCAATGATGGAAAACGCGAGTGGATTTGCATTATAGGCCTCATAGCACTGATTATGGATTTCGAGATAGGTTGAGGGGATGACATCCTTTGCATAAAATGAATCGGAGAGCCTGCGCCATAGATAGTCTTCCTCGCTACCAGAAGCGATGCGGTTCCAATACCAATCCTCCTGAGTTGGCGAGGACGAAAAAAACGTAGGGTTGATTTGTTCCTTGACAGTATGCAAGCCAGACATCTTCTCATCGTCAGTGGATATTTTTGGCATTTGCCGGGGCTGTTGTTCCAATGCATGTCGGACGCGTTCCAGCCAACTCATCACATACCTCCCACTCCAAACAGAAACATCGTCAATGTGGAATCATTAACTACGCGTAGTATAGCATAAGTTGTTAGCTGAATGCAAGAGTTCTGTTAGCTGATTTTGTCAATTTGATAGCGCAACTAAAAACTCGTTTAAATAGATAGATAAGGATAGAGATGGTAAACCGATAAAAAGGGTGGTATCCAAAAGAAGAATATTAAATTAAGATGGATTTAATTTGCTTTTGGATGCCTGGCAAATTATACTAAAGAAGCAATAACCTCGTTTGAGATTGCAACATTTACATCCTTTCTCTAATCCAACGGCGGACGGTGTGGAGGTGGATGGGAAATCTCGTTAGAGATTGAAAAGGAATTGACCCGAGATCGAATGGAGATGCTTATCGATCTCTATTCAGCATTGGCCCTTTTAGCAACCGATCCTTCGGGGCTTTCCAACTCTTGTTTCCCTGTCTCTTGTCCGATCTGCTAGACGTGATAGTGAGGGACGAGAAATAGAAATTCACGTGAGCGAACCCTGGCTCCTAAATTTTTATTTTTCGTGGTTGAAGATGGGTGAGGACGACCCCAGAGGACAATACATCTTGCCGGAAGCTGTACATCAGAAAGCTCCTTTTGTTTTTTGCTTTCTGGTCTTTTGCCAGAGTTGGAGCTTTCTGTCTTCTCTTTCCTCCTTTTGGTTTTAAGTGAGATGTATTGCCCCTCTGGGAGTGCTACGTGGCGCGGCGCATGCTGTATCGAAGTGTGCCAGCACGATATTATCGAGTATTTCAGGAACAGATCTACTCCAGAATAAAATAGGGCTTTTCTTGTAAATGAAGAAGTATCACTTACATGCGTAAATATGTGCACTGAAAGAGAGAAAGAAATGCAGAACGACGTATCCTCTATTTCCCCTAACGATATCGATAAGCATGTAAAACATGATTATGCGAATAATAATGGGGTAAAAATACACTATGTGAGTATTGGTACAGGACCATTGATTGTCATGATCCATGGCTTCCCTGACTTCTGGTACACCTGGCGTCACCAGATGGTTGCGCTGGCCCCCCATTTCCAGGTTGTTGCGCTTGATCTACGTGGCTATAACCTGAGCGATAAGCCGCGCGAAGGCGAGCAATATTCTATGCGCTACCTGCTAGGCGATGTGCAGGCGGTCATTCGCCATCTTGGCAAAGAGAAGGCAACAATCATCGGTCACGACTGGGGTGGTGGTATTTCCTGGCAGTTTGCTATCCACTTTCCGGCTATGACCGAGCGCCTGATCATTCTCAACCTGCCGCACCCCAGGGGCATGGGCCGCGAATTAGCGCATAATCCGCAGCAACAGGAGAATAGCGCCTACGCACGTGATTTCCAGCAAGAGGGAGCGCACAAGCAACTTAGCGCCGAATCGCTCAGTGGGTGGGTGAAGGACCCCATTGCACGGGAGCGTTATATCGAAGCCTTCCAGCGTTCAGACTTCGAGGGCATGATGCACTATTATAAACAGAACTACGCCCGTCCACCCTATGCGGAGCCATCGACGCCCGTCATCAAAGTGCAGGCACCAGTCCTCCAGATACACGGCCTGGAAGACAAATTCCTGCTGCCCGCTGCCCTGAACGGCACCTGGGAGTGGCTCGAAAACGATTGGACCTTGCTCACCATTCCCCATGCCGGCCACTTTGTGCAGCACGACGCCACCGACCTCGTCACCCGCACCATCGTTAGCTGGCTTAACCGCTAGCTGGCGAGCGAGTGCACGAGCTGCTCTTTTTTGAGATAGGATTTACGCCGTTACCCATTATGCGTACCGCGCAATAATGGGTAACGGCGTAAATCCTATCTCAAAAATAAAAAGAGTGTGAGTACTCATTTAAATGTTCGTGAGGCCACAAACATACAACAAATTGACTCCAGAAGGACAATGAAGTAGTCTGTTAATCTTCAATTGACGGCTTGCCGCGTAGCGACAATCCCTTGTGGTTGTCGTCGTGGAACCGCCTGTAGAGCCGAGCCAGGACGACCCCACAGGGGCACGGCAGGGACAAGCCGCTGTCCCTGTCGTCGTGGAACCGCCTGTAGAGCCGAGCCAGGACGACCCCACAGGGGCACGGCAGGGACAAGCCGCTGTCCCTAAGTACGCGGCGAGCCGTCAATTGAAGTGCAACAGTCTAGTAGAGCTTTCTCATTATGTTTGCTCTATTCTTGTTTCTGTTGTTAAGCTCAAGAGTAATCAATATCGTCTCACACTTATAGACATAATTAAGTATTTACGTCCTTACCTTATTCTTGTAAATTTAATGGTAGGATTGAGTGATGCTCATTAAGTGAACCCGAATCTGTACAATTATGCGGGCGGTGTCCCCTCTAGACAAGGAAGAATCGCCCGCATAATTCATCCAATTGTCTCCCAGCTCATTCTGGGATTTACACGCCAACCGGCATATCGCGAGCGACAAGCGCAGAGGTGATTTTGAGGAAGAATCAAACCGTGATCACCAATGGCTCGCCGGTTGCTAGGACCCGCACAGATGTTGTTGGGGAAAGCGTGGCGGTGGTTTGCTGGAATTGCTGCGTCAGCGCAGAAGGCTTGCCTGCGTACTTCAAAAACAGCGTATCCACGATAGGCCCTCCGTTGAAGGTATAATGGATCGGCACGGCGCAACGAGGCTGAAGAATCCGGCAGAGTTCGGCAGCATCAGCCGCGTCCATGACCACCTTGCGATTGCCCGATGGGCGAATCCGCAGACCGTTGATGGCAAGCAGCGCCACATCGATCTGCGAACAATGCGCTGGAATCTCCGAGAGTTCAGGAATGAGCAGTGTGTCACCGCCAAAGTAGACCGTTGCGCCACCAGCTTGCAGCAGATACGTGATCTCCGGCACGCCATGTTTCCCAGGCACGGCGGTTACGGTGATCGGGCCGAAGTTGGTGGTTTCCCAGGCATCCATCTCAACCACATTGGTGAAACCGACCTGGCGCGCGTCCTCGGCAATCCCTCGCTTGACTGCCATCGGTACCTGCTTGTCGGGATAGGCCCGAAAGGCTTGCATATCATAATGATCGTAGTGTCCGTGGCTGACCACGACTCCGGCGAGGCGGGGCAGCTTCTCCAGCGTGATGCCATATGGCTCGCCATGATAGTAGCCAAATCGCTCTGAAAACCAGGGATCGGTGAGAACCTGGGAGCCGTCGAAGTCGATCAGGACACTGGAATGCGCGATGCGCACAATGGTGATGGTTGCCATAACGATCTCCTTTCGTTGCCTTGCTTGTTCTTTCTCCTTCAGGATGGCTCTCTCTTGTCAGCTTTCCTTTTCTCTGCATAGGCTCTCTGCCAAAAGTTGGGGCGTACCCTGAATTAATAATTACGGTAAAAATAAACGTCCGTTAACACAATCTGCTTTGCCGGCTACATCTTGAAGAGTGATGCGATTGCTATCTCTCTCACATAAGGATAGAGTGGGAAGGCCTCCAGAGTCTTTTGTACCTCATCCTGTGACGCTCCCCGTATCACAAGCCAGACGTGTGAACGGTCAACACTAAGATAGAGTGCCTGTATCGTTCCTTGCTCTTGTAAGACGTGAATATGCGCCTGCTCCTGGGGCAAACGGGCGAGAATCTCTTCTTGATCGTGTGGGTAAAAGCTGCCGCTCACCATAAATTCCATGTGTACAATTCCTCTTTCTTTTTTGTTTTGCTACGCCACCGTTTGTCCTGGGAAGACACAACAGCGATGTCAGTTGCTGACATCGCAATAATACCATATAATAGAAATGATGTCAATGACTGCCATGAAGGAGGGTGAATATATGGGCCGATGGGAACCCGATGCCAGGGGCCGACTGGAGCAGGCAGCTCTGGACCTGTACCAGGAACGCGGGTTTGAGCAGACGACGGTGACGGAGATCGCTGAACGGGCGGGTCTCACTGAGCGGACATTCTTCCGCCACTTCGTCGATAAGCGCGAGGTGCTGTTCGGGGAGCAGGACGTGCTGCGCACTATTTGTGTGCGTACCATCGAAGCTGCGCCTGCTTCCACTATGCCGCTCGATGCTGTTGCCGCAGCCCTGGAGGCCCTCGTGCCTGTGTTCCAGGAGCGTCATGAACTCGTCCGGCAGCGTCAGGCGGTGATCGCCGCAAACCCAGGGCTCCAAGAACGCGAACTGCTGAAAGCGGCATGGCTCACCTCGGCCATGGCCGAAGCGTTGCAAAGACGTGGCGTGACGAACCCTGCCGCGAGCCTTGCCGCAGAAGTCGGAGTCATCACGTTCAAAACAGCGTTTGATCGCTGGGTCAACGAACCCGACGCGCAAGATCTGTCGCGACTGATCCGAGTGTCCCGCGACCAGCTCAAGGACATCGTCGCTGGCACATAACCACGCCTTTCGTCACTCCCAGGATTCTGCGGAACCGGTCCACTCTTGGTGAAAGTTTAAGAAGAGCAGCTCTTTTGCTCTTCTTTTCCATGTGGAGACAAAAGAGGAGCAATCGTCAGAGAAACTCATCCTTCACCAAGTTTGTGCCAGATCCGGAATTTTTGGATTTACACCTGAGCGTTGTTTTCTGAGAGGCCAGATAGAAGCTCTGATTGCCCACATCAAGCACCTCCTTGCGTAGGACTGATGCCAGCCATTCTCTGGCAGAAGCCGGATCGAGGTCGAAAGAAACGAGAGAAATGGCGATATTCCAGGCATATATATGAGCCATTTCTGCTTATTATGGCCTGCTACCCTGCCCCTGGCGACAGCTTACGTCGCAGTTGACCTTGACCCGCTTTTAGGGAGAAGGAAGTAAGCATCCTGATACTGTAAAAGCGATACCAAAAGTGACTAATGTACAATGTTAATAAACGTAGTCCCACCGCGCGAACTCATTTCAGTGTAACAAGATCAGCAGGGCCATCATGAGTGCGTAGACGGCTATCGTCTCTGCGAAGACTAAGCCGACAAGGAAGTTTGAGCGAATGGCTGAGATCGCTTCAGGGTTGCGCCCCATTGCTTCGTATGCACGCCCGTTTGCTCCGCCCATCGCGATCCCCGCTCCGATGCCTCCCAGGCCGATAGCTAAGCCGGCTGCCAGTAGTTGCATGCTTGACATAATTCATGCCTCCTTTTTTCAAATGTTCTTTTCTTTTCTTTTCTTTTCTTTCTTATACTGTAAGTGTACGTGTTAATTTTTGTTGTGCCTATCGTCTATTCGATGGATTGCAGGCCATCCAAACGGAGCCATATGGGCGGTCATCCTTTCCGTAATGTCTCTCTCCATATGGATGATAGCTATTTGGATAGTGGTTTTACATCTGAGTTTTTTGTTAAAATAGAAGTGATAGATTTGAGATGAGTAAAAAGAAAAATAGAAGGAGAGCAGATGGGAAATGCTGAACAAAGGACGATCCGGTTAGTAATTGCCCATGAGCATCAGGTGATTCGCGAAGGATTGCGCTCTATGCTTATAGGCAGCCATGAGATTGAGCTGGTGGGGAGCGCGACCAATGTCCACGAAGCGATCCGCCTGGTGGGGGAGTTGCAGCCCGATGTCTTGCTTATAGATCCGCACCCACATAACCAGAATGGGTTGCAGGCTATCGAATTGATACGTGGGGAGTGGCCCCAGGTGGCTATTGTGGCCTTTACAATCCATCAGCACGAAGACCATATCCTGCGAGCCCTGCGCGTTGGAGTCTGCGCCTATTTGACGCTTCATACCGAGCGAGCAATTCTACGCCACGCCATTCATACAGCCGCAAAGGGTCAGACGCTTCTGCAACCTGAGCATGTTGCATGCCTGCTGGGCTCTACCAAAGCTCCCCTAACGAGCAGAGATGAGCTTATAAATATGAGAGGCAAGCTGGTGAGCGCAGACGACAAGAGAGAAGAAATCGAACCGGCAAGCGATAGAAAGGAAGAGTCCAAACTAACGGAGCGTGAGCGTGAAGTGTTGTGTGGTGTTGCGCACGGAGAACGCAATAAAGAGATCGCCGCTCGTTTAGGCATTAGTGAACCAACTGTAAAGTCTCATCTAGCAAGTATCTACTTCAAGCTGCGCGTAGACTCGCGGGCCTCGGCTGTCGCCGTTGCCATTCAACGCGGTATCCTCTCATTGCGAAAATCCCACCTCTAGCCTGCATCCAGGCAGGCTGGACCCCTGGACTGTCACCGTCTCCTTCTCTCTTTTCTCGCGAGTGCTTATGCCATCGGCGTTCGCGCCTGTCTCTTGATCTGAAGTGTGGAGAATCCGTGTACCTCACCTGCTGGATTTTGCTTTTCTCATCTCTAAGCTCAATAATTTTACATTCTCTTTAGATTCTTTTGAAGATTTCTAGAGGGAACACATATACAATGGTGATAACAGGCTAGATCTTTCTGTCTAGCAGTCGTGGTCCATGTGGTAGAGAGGGTGATAGAGTGATAAAATGAGTCAAAAATATGTTTGAACGCACTATTCTTATAAAGAAGGTATACATGGCAGGTACAATAGATCCATCAACCCTTACACGAGCTCAGCCTGTGACAACGCAGGTAGCGGCAAAAGTAGTCATAGAGAGGCCGCGTCTGTGGGATCGCATCGCGCTTGTTGCCGTTTTACTGCTCTCGATCTTTATGAACTTTTTTCAGCTAGGCCGGAACGGTTATGGTAATGCCTACTATGCAGCTGGTGTTAGAAGTATGGTCGATAGCCTGCACAATTTTTTCTTCGTCTCCTTTGATCCAGGTGGTTTTGTAACGGTAGATAAGCCCGCGCTAGGTTTCTGGCTACAGGCGATTAGCACCAGGATATTCGGCTTCACGCCCTTCAGCATTTTTTTTCCGCAGGCGCTCTCAGGCGTGCTGGCCGTTCTGTTGCTTTACATATTGGTTCGTCGTCACTTTGGGCGCGTAGCGGGCCTTGTCGCGGCCCTGGCTCTGGCCGTCACGCCCATTAGCGTCGTGACCAATCGCAATAATACGATTGACAGTACGCTCGCGCTGGCTTTATTGCTGGCCGCCTGGGCGGTTATTCATGCAGCCGAAAGCGGCAAGCTACGCTGGCTCCTTTTAAGTGCAGTCTTTGTTGGTCTAGGCTTCAATATCAAGATGTCGGAAGCCTACCTGGCCGTGCCCGCGCTCGTCATGACGTACCTGCTCTGTGCGCCGCGCAAGTTGTGGACGCGCATCTGGCATCTCGCCCTCTTTGTTGTCGTCATGCTGGCCCTCTCGCTTTCCTGGGTTGCCGCGGTTGACATGGTACCTGCGGATCAGCGTCCCTATGTGGGCTCGACGCAAAATAATTCTGAGATAAGCCTGGCCTTTGGCTACAATGGCCTCAATCGTCTGCGCATCGGCAATAACGCTGGTGGTCGTGGCGGCCCACGAACTCCACGAACGCCCAGGACTTCAACTTCAACTAACTTCAACGAAGAGCACAACCACAAAAGCCAGCACATCATCCACGCAAACTATTGCACAAACAGGAGCTACTACAACTCCTGCTGCTGGCAATGCGAATGGAGCTAGCAACCAGGGTGGAGCTGGTAATGCCGCTGCCCGCACGCAGGCGTTGCAAGGTGGTGGTCTGTTTGCTGACGCTGGTACGCCTGGCATCTTCCGGCTCTTCAGTGTTTCGCTGGGTGGGCAGATTGCCTGGCTGCTGCCGCTTGCCTTCTTCGGCATGATTGCCCTGCTGTGGCAGAGGCGCTTCAATTTCCAGCGTGATCGCCAGCAATTGGGCCTCGTCCTGTGGGGATTCTGGCTACTGACAATGGCAACCTTTTTCACACTGGATAGCTCGTTCCATCAATATTACATGACGGAACTGGCACCGGGCCTGAGCGCAATGGTCGGTATCGGATTAGTGATTATGTGGCGGGATTATCGGGTGGCCGGCTGGCGTGGCTGGTTGCTGCCGCTTGTGCTAGCCATAACAGCTGGCGCACAGATCTATATGCTCGCGAGTTTTCCGTCCTGGGCAAGTTGGTTGAGCCCTTTGATTGGCGTGCTAACTGGCCTGACCGTATTGGTCCTGCTCGTCTTGCGCCTCTGGCCGTCATCTGCGCCTGCATCGATCTATGGGGCGGGTCGCTGCAATCACCTTGAGTTTGAGCATGTTCGCCCTGCTCATCGCGCCCACTGTATGGTCGGGTTATTCTGTTATGCGCAATACCGAGTCATCTGCGCCAAATGCAGGTCCATCAGTTCAGGCGAGCACCCTGGGCAGGAATACAAACACGCGGGTCGCAAACAATGCACGTGGAGCACAGAACGCCTTTGGTCAGGGCAGTCAGACGAATGCAGCCCTTATAGCCTACCTCCGCAAGAATCAGGGCAATACAAAGTTTCTTGTTGCCGTCGTCAATGCTGGAACCGCCTCCCCCATCATTCTCGCCGTAAACAAGCCCGTCATGGCCCTGGGTGGTTTCTCCGGCAACGACCCCATCCTGACCGTCAATGATTTACAGACCTTGATCAGCAACGGCACCATACGCTACTTCCTGCTTGCCGCGCCGCGTGCCGCCAGCTCTCAGCAACCCAATTTTGGAGGTGGCCGTGGTGGTTCCAGTGCAGTAACGAACTGGGTCACCAGCAACTGTAGCGTCGTCCCGACCAGTGCTCTGCAAACTTCAAAGAAACGCGTCAGCCTGGGCAATAATCAACTCTACGATTGTGCCCCGGCTCACTAACGTTAGCCATCGCTTGCCGCGTTGATGTTATTGCTCTGACGGGCTTGCCGCGTAGCGGCGAGCCACATGAAGAGTATCAGAGCGCTATCCGCATAGAGAGGCCAGGAGCAGCACCGATAAACCAATAATGCGTAAAACGTTACCTGTATCACTCAAAATATCCTGGTGAGAAATGAACAAAGGCGGCAGAATAAGGATATAACCAAAGGCCAGCAAGCTAAATGCCAGGCTCATCAGGAGCGCATAACGAGTTTCCTTCCCCATGAAGAGGCTCATATAACAGTAGAAAATAAAGAAGCAGATGACACCACGGGAGCCACTAACAATGGCTTCTGTGGTCGGATCTGGAAAGGGCGGAAAGATAGGAACCAGCAATAGCAGAAGTAGCAGCAGAGACGAAACTGCGATATGCCAGCGCATAAGTTGATAGAGATAACTATTCGTACTACGAATAGTGCTAAGAAAGACAAAGAGGAAGCTAATCGTCTGGCCTATATATTTAAACCAGTTTGTAGAAGCGTGAACGCCAAAAAGAGCATTATCGCCAATTAGACCAACAATAGAAGTTAATGCAATAATACTCATTGCCAGCCCCAGAATAAAGAGGCGCTCACCGCGTATTTGTCCATAGAGAGAGAGCGCACGCACCGCAATAAGTGAGGAGACGATAAGCAATATCGACTCAAAAAGATTATGAACATCTGTCGTGCCCAAGTCACACCTTTCCCCTTCTATCCTCTTGTAAAATACTATCAATAATCGTAAATCGTAAAACAGACCGAATCAGCTATTATCCAGCCAGACGGAAATATTTGTTGGCCGTCCTCCTGGTTCACATATCCGAATGCACTGTTGTTTAAGCAACATTTGCAGCATAGGTAGGATCATCTTAATATCAAGCTCAAGTAATGTACAAAGGTCGGCTAGCGTTCTGCGTCCATTAATAGAGGCCAAAAGTTGGCGTGTCTGCTTATCTAAAAGAGCTGGCTTACCAAAGGGATTATTTGCCATATCCTCGACACGATAGGGAACAAGCTCAAATAAAGCGAGTTCCGACCGTAGAGTAGTATGGCGTATAGAGGATGCGGAGGACTTAGACGACATAGAGAGACGTAGGGGTCGTAGAAGAAGTAGGGAGGCTAGAGAGCAATAAGCCATGGTTGCCAACAATAGGAATAGCTTGCTTCAAAAGGGAATAGACAGTTGCTAGTACAGCGGGTTGTGGACTTTTTCGGAAGAAGAGCAATAGCGAGATCGCTAAAGGAGTTGGTGTTCGGTGAAGCGAAGATCCTACCATAGGTGGAGGGAGGAGAGCGGCATCACTAAAAAAATAGATAGCAGAATAATAAAGCCCATGACGTTTGAGGAGAATAGAAACATGGCGAGAAAAAATCATATCCACCGGCTGACAAGGAGAAGAGCGTCGGTCGGCCAGACAGCGAGCGACCACTATACCCACATTTGTATTCACCGCAATATTGTCAGCTAGAGTTGTATCCTGGCTTGCAATGCAGCGTAGCCTGGGAATCATACGCCCTGTCGAAGAGATCTGTGTGGCCCAAATCTGCGCGATCTGTACCCCAAAGCGAGAAGTCGTCAGTATATTGGAGAACCACAAGAGAAACTCATCAATATGACGCATCGTAGCCGTGACCTGTATAATCTGGGTGAGAATAGTAAATTGGAGATCATTGTCTGTAGACAAAAAATAATCGTTTTCTTCTTCGTTTGTCATAGAATTGCTCCTTCCTTTTTGTTTGTTACAGCTTCACCAAACGTAGCCATCTATTGACAGGGTAGCAATATAGTTTAAAGAGTGAGATGGTGAGACAGAACATTGTGTTGTACAACCTGAAGGAGTACCTCAAGAACCACGCAAACCACACATATCCCACTTAATAGCACAATAGATGCTAAAACCAGAGAAGAGAATGAATGCAAAGGGTAGCATTATTTACATATCTGACGATCCCGTGCCGTAAGAAGAGTATACACATTCTCATCCAAAAAATCATTAAAAAGGCATAAAAATTTACCTGCTACCCGCTAAATATTCATTAATTTACTCTTACTTTCTAAAATATAGAAATACTTGAAATGCTTTCGTATAAGGTTGAGATGGAAGAGTAAAAGATCATATATTATACATTGTTATCAATATGTTTTTATGTTGTGTAAGTTATAATATATAACTCATTGTAGCCCCTGACTTGACATATAATGTTATTATTTGATATAGATATTAATCGTTTGGGATAGATAAGCGGTAGCAGCGTTTTTCGTGCAATATTGCCCTTACTATTAATATAGCAGGAAATTAACGGTAAGGTAGGTAATTCAATATGAGCCTGATCAGTATGGAGAGCTTAATGGCGGGTGATGTGCGCTATAAATTGGCTAGAAAGTACTAGTTTGTAAAAATATGTTCCGTTAGTTTGAATTTCAAGAGTGGGATGTGGGATAATAGTTAAAAATGTTATCCAGGTCCATCAAAGAAAAAAGAGGAATCGACGTTGCCTCGCATTTTAGCGCAAAGTTGCCAATTTCTATTTTTATATGTATTTATATTTTTCGCAAGAGCTTTATTTTTGAGCGCTTATATATTCAACAGAAGCAATTCAACCTAAAGAATAGAAATAGAGAACCAATGATTATATTATGAATATAATCATTGGTTCTCTCAGGATTTAGTAGGCAACAAAACGCTTACATGGTAAAGATTTGAGTGGTGACATGACGTAAGATATTGGTCAGGACCGGGTCGGACATCACAACTTCCTTCTCGTCTATCATGTGCAATAACATTAAGAGAAAGCGAGAGAAGTAAGATCGTTATTGCATGATATATTTACTTATATAAGTGAGGAGCAGATGCTGGGAGGATATTATGGAAACGAACGAAAGCGGAGAATATTTACCTTCTCAGCGAAGAAGTAATAAGCAGATGACTGATTGTTGGCCAGCTATTACAGATTTCAGCGAGAATGCAACATATTGACGATATGTTGTCCTGGTTGACAGGTATAATGGCTGAGCAGCTTGATGTGCAATTGATGCAACTATGGTCATTACAGGGCTTTTCTGATGGGCAGATGTCTATTATACTGCGTGCGAATGCCTGTGATGATAAATCACTGCCTCAGAGTATTTTCTACAATGCCCATTTAGTAGATGTTGTGGGAAATCTGTTTACTATGCGACAAGGAATTGCCCTTCAGCCAGTGAATTGTTTTTTTTCCCCCTATCAAACGAGCCTTTTTCAACGCTATGGGCTCAATTATTGTTATGGATACTTCCTGGAAAGTGAGGACTTGCTCCCGTCTCCGTATTCTTTGCCGGAAGGGGTAGCAACTCGTTTTACAATATATGCACTCTTCTTTATGCGCAACATACCTACTCCAGAGATTATAACGGCGATCAATCAAATTCTCGCGCAAGTGGTTCCTATAGCTCGCCAACGCAATTTACTTATGATGCCTATAGTACCCCCATCACAGCCTAAAGTAGATACTCCTCCGTCTTATGGGCCACTCTCTCTCTATTTAGCAAGTCTTATTCCTCGCCGCCTCAAAGATATTGATGCGATGCGTGCCTCTAACCCTTTTGCGAGCGAGGTTAATCTTGATAAAAACACTTTGCGTATTTATCAGGCCATCGATGGGCGGAAAACCATTGCTGAAATTAGCTCTCTTATCAAATATAACGATAGAGAGATGGCTGAGATTTTAAAAACATTATCCCAACAGAAGCTTATTGAAGCGCGAGATCGGGCTGGCAACATAGTCGATGTATCCCAGTTTTTCTAATAACTCTGCAAAAATATATTTTATTGGAGGTGCGGTATGATACTAAACTCACGAGAAATAACGAATATTCTTATTGCTATACAGGCATTGGTCACTTTGCTTATCGCGATACGTTCATTCGTCTTCTATTTTCGCACGCGTACGGATGCGCTTTTGACGTTAGGCTTGTCGATGGGCATTATTGGGATAGGCGGTCTGACGGGGGTGATCGATGATCCATTTCTGAATGCGAATCCTACTTATAATACGGTCTGGTTCCGTTTTATTGGTCAGATCATAGGTTTTTTGTTTATTTTTCTGGCTTCGCTCGCAACTTCGGTACGCTATACGCAGATTATGCGGCGCTGGCACTATGTTGCAGTTGTATTATTGCTGGTCTTGCTGTTTCTTACGCCTGTGATTCCTGAGAAGCTATCTCCTACTGTCTTAGGTACTCTCAGCTCTATCCGTTTTGTTGCGAGTATGATGGTTTTCTTCAGTTATCTTGCTATATTCTTCAGTAAGGAAACGCGTTTTAGTTTTCTGATGACGGCGTCATTTTTTATCTCATCAATTGGTTTCTGGATATATGCTATGAAGTATTTCATTCCCGGTTCGCTCGTCTACGATTATCTTGCCGATACTATACGTATTGTTGGCCTTATCGTTCTTTATATAACTTTTCTCGCTGGCTGAATTTATCTTGCTGTTGTTTGTCTTGCTGGAGATGGTGCAAGCGTTGAAATATCTTTGTAACGACAATTCTCGTTGGTGATGCCTTTTGAATTGTCAGGAACGGCATTACTGGGTTCTTACGTCGTCTTGTATGTCAATATGCTCATAGCTTGTTTTATCAACGACGATCTGGGTGGGCACGATTATTGGGTTATGCTTGGAGGGATGTCTTGCCCACTTGATGAGCTGTTGTCCAAGCCAATCTCCCACCAATACAGCTACTATGCCACCAACTATGCCGGCGAGCAGGTAGACGAGGGCGGGCAGAATAGCGCGGCCTGTGGCGAGCAAGCGTACGTCGCCCAGGGCCAGACTGCTGAATGTGGTGTAGGCACCTAAAAAGCCTACGTTGATAAAAAGGCGGCGTGTCGGACCAATCAAGAATGTTGCATCGGCAAGCGTGGTGATCAGGGCCAGGGCCAGGGCTCCACTGATATTGATGAGTAGAATATCGTAGGGCCAGCCTTGACCCAGGTAACTTTGAATAAGCGTGCTGAGCAAGTAACGGGTTATCGTGCCCAGGAAACCACCGCCCAGGATGGCGCTGAAACGCCGGGCGAGCGATAAAGAGTTTTGCATCAGACTCTCCATCCTAATAGTATACCGAGTGCAGCTGCCAGGAGACCGCATACGACGCTACCACTGATGTAGAGCATGCTGGCTATTCTGCTTCTGCTTCGTGCGAGTTGAACTATTTCCCAGCACATTGTGCTGAATGTGGTGTAACCTCCCAGGAAGCCCGTTGCCAGGATGAGCTGTATTGTCGAAGTGATGCTGTGGCGTGCGGCGAGGACGAAGAGCAGGCCAATTACAAAAGAACCGCTTATATTGATAAGCATTGTGCCCAGAGGAAATTCTCTACTGAATCGCTCCACGATAAAGCGGCCAAGCAGATAGCGCGAGAGTGCACCCAGAGAGCCCGCCAGCCCGACCTCCATTGTAAGTAGAAAACCAGAAAACGTCATACTCGCTCTTCTTTCTCTTCTATTGATTTGCTGCGGCTCCGCTGCTCTTTAAGCTCTTTTACCTGTTTCATCTGAAGCACGGCCAAGCCATGCTATTACTCTATTATTACATATATTTTGCATTTTTACAACGGATCATGCAATGCATGGTCCGTTCGTTTTTCTGTAGTTGGCAACCGTTGGGCTGGCTCCGCGCGATGTTCATCTGCTGATCTGCACCCATTTTGACCCTGACCATTCAGGCAATCACGATGCCTTTCCAGAAGCGGAATTCGTGGTGCAGCGCGAGCACTATGAAGTCGCGAAAGCAAGCTCTGACTATCGCTTTCTGGTGAACCGCCAGCACTGGGATCATCCGTCTTTGCGCTATCGCCTGATCGATGGCGATATGCAACTCCTGCCAGGTCTGGATTTGATTAAGACGAGCGGCCACTGTCCCGGCCATCAGTCTGTGCTCGTGCGTCTCCCGGAGACCGGCCCGGTCCTGCCCCCAGGCGATGCGGGGGCGGCTGCAAAGCCTGTTGCTCGTTGTCAGTTTTGGTTTTCAGCCCATCGCGGCCCTGGTATTTGGCTGGAGCGCGAGCCTCCTGGGTGCTCCTCGCGTGGTTTTCATGGCTGGCCTGCTGATGCTGGCCGGAGCTGCGTTCTTCCTGCTTTTCCGTTCGAGCTTCCGTACCTGGGAGATGATCCCATCATCTGAACAGGCCGGACAAAAAGAAGAACAGAGCACAGTTTAATCACATCATTACTTTTGTCTTGTTTTTGCATATAGAAATCAAAGAAATGTTAAAATGAGAGATAGGTAAAAATAATAGTTATCCTGTTACGTTTCATATTGACTTTCCTGGTCATAGTTCAGCATGTATTGTACGAAAATTTAGGCCTTCAAAGTTAAATGCGTTTCCTGGGTATTGGAAGATATTCTTTTTATATAATAGGAGAAGATAGCGTTCCATTGTAGGTGAAACACAAGTATGCCGAAAAGTAGTAATGATCGTGTAGGACAAAAGATCAGCAATTACAACCTTGTACGCTTAATTGGTCGTGGTGGTTTTGCAGATGTCTATCTGGGAGAGCATATTTATCTTAAGATCCTGGCGGCAATAAAAGTTCTCCATATTCGTGCCGCTGATACGGATCAGTCTGATATTTTGAATGAGGCACGTGCAATTGCGCAATTGGAGCACCCCAATATTGTGCGCCTGCTCGAATATGGGATCGAAGATGGCTATCCATTTCTGATTATGAGCTATGCATCTCAAGGTTCATTACGCCACTACTATCCTAAAGGCACACAGTTATCGGTGGAGAGGGCCATTGCTTACGCTCAACAGGTTGCGGCGGCTCTCGATTATGCGCACAAGAACAAGCTGATCCATCGCGATGTCAAGCCAGAAAATATATTGATGGGGCAGGACGACCAGGTGCTCCTGACAGATTTTGGCCTGGTGGTGATGGCTCAGGCATCCCATTCTCAATCATCGGAGAATCTAGCGGGAACGGTTGCTTATATGGCTCCCGAACAATTGCGTGGCCGTCCCCGTTTCGCTAGCGATCAATATGCGTTGGGCATCGTGGTCTATGAGTGGTTGTGTGGGAAGCGTCCCTTCATCGGTTCGTTTCCAGAAGTGGCAAGCCAGCATATGTTAGAGCCACCACCGTCGATGTGTGCCCTGAACTCAACGCTGACGCCGGAAGTAGAGCAAGTGGTCTTCAAAGCGTTAGCAAAAGAGCCAGCCGACCGTTTCGAGAGTGCCGGGGAGTTCGTGTATGCTTTAAGCCGCACATATAACAATCTGAAACGTTCACAACCGCGCCCCGACTTACTACTAACTCCGCAACAGCTAAATGATCCAATCTCAGATAACACTATCGTCCTCTACCAGGCTAGATTCTAATACAAGAATAGATACAAGAATAGAGACACCCTCGCGCAAACCGATTACTGCAACCAACCTGCAATCGGTCGAACCTCCCTCCACTACTTTATTGATGAACAAATCAGTATGCTCGCTACCCCAGTAGTCACTCCCGATGTACCACTCCAAGGATTATCAAAGCTCCCAATATTTCAACTATCATCGACCTCTTCATTGACTGCTGCGGTATCTTCTTCAGGATCTCACTCTGTTCAGGTGGCCCCTATGCAGCGCAAAAAGAGCCTGAAAAGCATACTTATTTTTATCGTACTCCTCCTCATCCTTGGCAGTGGTGGCGTCACTTTTGGCCTCAATAAATTTATGAATACGCAAAAGATGCCAGCTCATACTAGTCAGAGTAAAAAAATCTTTTCTAGCACTACAACTGGTGGAGTAAGAAAGATGGTCGGTACTGCTACAAATGTTTATCTAACCAGGATAGCTACAAATAATACGATCACAAGAAATGTTGCAAGTGCAGGACAGCGCTCCTCTGTCCCACACATCGCTCCTAATATGCCAAAGATAACAGATACTCCTACAAATCTATCTGCCGGTTCTACGCCGGCAACAGATTCAAATGCCACCTCGACAAATGATCAAAACTCCGGTGATCAAAATTTTCATAACCACAACTTTCATGATCAAAACAACGACTCAAATGCCACTTCGACTACAGATCCAAATGCCACTCCAACAATAGATCCAAATACCGTTGCGACCACAGATCCAAACGCTACTTCAACCACAGATCCAAATGCCGCTCCAACAACCGATCCAAACGTCGCTCCAACAACTGATCCAAATGCCACTGCGACCACAGATCCAAACGCTACACCGACCACAGGCCCATGAGGATCAAATGAGTGAAATATATAGAGGTGTGACCTGGAAGCGCCAATCTGGAACCTCTACCGTTCAAATGCACTAGTAATAATTCACCTAAGCTTTGTATAGAACGCAGTTTAATCACATCATTACTTTTGTCATGTTTTTGCATATAGCAATCAAAGAAATGTTAAAATAATGAGGAATAAGTAAAAATAATAGTTATCCTGTTACGTTTCACATTGACTTTCCTTGGTCATGGTTCAACATGTGTTGTATGAAAATACAGACCTTCAAAGTTAGACGCATTCCCTGGATAGCGGAAGATATTCTTTTTATATAATAGGAGAAGATAGCGTTCCATTGTAGGTGAAACACAAGTATGCCGAAAAGTAGTAATGATCGTATAGGACAAAAAGTCAGCAATTACAACCTTGTACGCTTAATTGGGCGTGGTGGTTTTGCAGATGTCTATCTGGGAGAGCATATTTATCTCAAGACCCTGGCGGCAATAAAAGTTCTCCATATTCGTGCAATTGATACGGATCAGTCTGATATTTTGAATGAGGCACGTGCAATTGCGCAATTGGAGCACCCCAATATTGTGCGTCTGCTCGAATATGGGATCGAAGACGACTATCCATTTCTGATTATGAGCTATGCATCTCAAGGTTCATTACGCCACTACTATCCTAAAGGCACACAGTTATCGGTGTAGACGTCATCGCTTACGCTCAACAAGTTGCGGCGGCCCTCGATTATGCGCACAAGAACAAGCTGATCCATCGCGATGTCAAGCCAGAAAATATATTGATGGGGCAGTACAACCAGTGCTCCTGACACATTTTGGTCTCGTGATGATCGCTCAGACATCCCATTCCCAATCGTCAGAGTATCTGGCCGTAACCGTTGCTTATATAGCTCCCGAACAATTGCGCCGTCGCCCCCGTTTCGCTAGTGATCAATATGCGTTGCGCATCGTGATCTATGAGTCGTTGTGTGGCAAGCGTCCCTTCATCGGTTCGTTTCCAGAGTGGCAAGCCAGCATATGTTAGAGCCACCACCGTCGATGTGTGCCCTGAATTCAACACTAACGCCGGAAGTAGAGCAAGTGGTCTTCAAAGCGTTAGCAAAAGAGCCAGCCGACCGTTTCGAGAGTGCCGGGGAGTTCGTGTATGCTTTAAGCCGCACCTATAACAATCTGAAACGTTCACAAATATATCTGAGCTCACTACCGGCTACACAAGAGCTAAACGACCAGTCGTCCCAATCTCAGCCATCCAACACAAGAAACACGTCAGCTCAACCCCAGGTAACACCATTATTTTCCAGCCTGGATTCTAACACAAGAATCGAGACATCTTCGCGCAAACCGATTACTGCCGCCAATCTGCAAGCGGTCGAACCTCCCTCCACTATTATTGGCGAACGAATCAGCAAACGCGCCCCGTCAATAGTCACCTCCGATGTACCACAACAAGGATTATCAACGCTCCCAACATTCCGACTATCATTGGCTCCTTCATCAGTATCTTCGTTGAAACCTGAAGTGAAATCTCATCCGGCACTGATGGCCCCTGTACAGCGCAAAAAGAATCTGAAGGGCACGTTTATTCTAGTTATACTACTTCTTATGCTTGGCAGTGGGGTCACGCTAGGACTCAATAGACTCATGAACGTACAAACTATATCTGTTAGTGCGAGCCAGAGCCACAATTTTGCTTCTACAATTATGGCAAAGAAGGCAGGAGGAACAGTAAATACTGCCCGACCTACCACGCCAGACAATATGCTCACAAAAAGCACACCTGCTATAAAGGTCGCCCCTGCCGCACATACATTTGTGCCAGTCGTTGCCCCTACCACACCAACACAAATAAATGTGCCCAAAACCCAACCTGCTGGCTCTATTCCTGCTAACCCAACCGCAGCACCTACCGCAGACTCGAATGCAGCACCTACCGCAGACTCGAACGCAGCACCTACTGCAGACTCGAACGCAACTCCTACCACCGACCCAACTGCAGCGACTACCACTAACCCAACCGCAGCGCCTACTACCGACCAGAATACCAATACCAACACTACTACTGCAACCCCTACTGCTACTAATAATTGTCTTCTCGTTCTTTGTCTGCTTAAACATTGAAAACAGCATATAATGGTTTATTAACTGATTCAGAGTCAGACAGAGTGCTTCGAATCAAGCGCTCAAGTACCCGGTAAGGATCGCGCACAATTGTGGACGTGCCCGATGAAAGTACGTCTTGACGGTATTAGGGGACATATGCAATTTGCAACCAATCTCGCTGAAACTCAACTCCTGAGTATAGCGTAGCCAGACAATCACCCGATATTTTGGTGGCAGGGTCTCGATGGCGTCGCGCAACTGGATACGCGCATCATGGAGTTCCACTTGCTCTTCCGGCTGCAAGGCACTGTCCAATAGCTCATTTAACATTGATTGCTCTTCCTCTTCGCAGCTCGAATAGAGTTCGGAAAAGAGATAAGGGCGCTTCCGATGCTGACGCATTTCGTCTATACAACGATTTTTTGTAATGCAAAAGAGCCAGGCTTTGAGCGAGGATTGATCCGCTAGGTTAGCCGGTTTCTTCAATAAAGATGGCATCGATAAATAGAACTGGAGCCAGACAAACTGCACAACATCATGTGCCTGTTCGCTATCGACGCGCTGGGAAGCGAAGCGGTACAGCGTTTCCTGATAACGCTCAACCAGGATTTCAAATGCCGCCTGGTTACCGGTGCAGGTCTGTTCCATCAAAACTCGATCTGACAGCTCTTTTAGACCTTTCTGTGGTGGTAAACTTATGCACATTTGTATACCCCTGTCTCCGACCAATTGGACATTCAACTATAGATACGCTTGTTTTTTGTGTACATCTTATTGACCTGGACAACAAGTCAGCTTGCAAAATGCTCTAAATTGAGCAACGGACACTCTACGATTGATGGATATTCTCTGTACATCAAAACACTTGGCCATTGCAGCTTCCTCTGTATAATCTCTCAAGGTGTGAACGACATGGCTGAGACGCAATGTTGATCCGTTTGAGGATACTGAAACGAGAATACTGAAACTAAGAAAAGTATAAGGGGTAGAGGTGGTAAATGTTATGGTCCAAAAGGAGTATTAGTATGAGAAAGTGTCGGTTTCCTATTACTCTCGCGCCTTCGGCGCTCACCCCTCTCTTCTTGATTAATTCTATTTATCTAGCATTTATATCCATTTTTGCTCAGCAAAAATGGATATAAATGCTAGATAAATAGAATTAAAGATTAGATGTGTGGCTTAGCCACACAAACTCATTCGACAAGAAGGCGAGGGCGACAATCACCCGTGATTATCGCCCTCGCCTTCGCTCCGCATTAGTCAATTGACCGTCAACGGAGTATTAGCGCTTTTTTGCAAGCGGACTGCCACCAGTCGCGGGCAAGCTTGGAGCGCTGTCGCTATTATTACTACTACTGCCACCTTTATCACTGCTGTTACTGCTGTGACTGGAGCTGGAACCTGACGACGAAGATCCGCTATTGTTTCCAGCATGGTGGCTATTATCCTTCCCGCTTTTCCCGTTCTTCCCATTCTGATGCTGCGTATCGCTACCCTCACGCACAAACAGCGTATAGCTAGCAATATCGTCTATCATCTAAGTCCCGCAGACATACCATCAAGCATGCTATCATCGATAGCCGTTGTAGTGGTAAGGGAAGGAACCGCATCCTTATTTAGCGTACCAGTAATACTAATCGCAGGAAGATTGGTACCTGGCTCAATCGGAAAAGTGCCTGTGTACTCGGCAGTTATCTGTAGGGGGCTGGTACGATCACTGACCAGGAAGTGCCAGTTATCGCCCTTCACCTCAACCTCGCTCAGGCCCAGCGGCATCACATACGAAACTGAGAAGCTGCCTGGTGTCGTGATTGGTCCACCAGCAGGATCATTTGAAACTACAACCGAATAGTTCACTTTATCACCGACCTCAAAGTTAGCACCATTCGTCGTGGTATTTACAATTGTCATCTCTGATGCCGTAGGGGTAGTGGTAGCCGTTGTTGTCTCCGTACCGTAGGAGTAGCGGTAGCCGTTGTTGTCTCCGTTGCCGTAGGAGTAGCGGTAGCCGTTGTTGTCGCCGTTACCGTAGGAGTGGCGGTAGCCGTAGAAGTCTCCGTAGCCGTAGGAGTAGCGGTAGCCGTTGTTGTCTCCGTAGCCGTAGGAGTAGCGGTAGCCGTTGCAGTTGATGTTACCGTTGGGATCGTCTCTTGCAAAACATTGATAACATCAACCGACGTATTTAATACCGGGTTAGGATCATCTGCGGAGCCAACGAATGCAGCGGTCGTATACACGGGTAACGCACTACTTTGTAGATCGCCACTTATTGAGATCGCAGGTAATGTTGCCCCTGGCGCAACGGGATATGGGCCATTATATGTAGCAGTTAA
Organism: uncultured Chloroflexia bacterium; assembly: GCA_963850365.1. Taxonomy (GTDB): domain Bacteria; phylum Chloroflexota; class Ktedonobacteria; order Ktedonobacterales; family Ktedonobacteraceae; genus Dictyobacter. The sequence continues at coordinate 29,781 of CAWKKX010000069.1, read as the reverse complement.
CACGGCTGGACTTACGGCATTGGTAAAACTAAAAGTCCAGCTATTACCCGTTGCCACCAGATTGGTTAAACCTAGCGGGAATACATCGCTTACCGTGATCTGCTGATTTTCCGCCAGCCCCGTTGGCAGATTTGTAACGGCCAGATTATAGTTGATAGGTTGTCCCAGGAAAAAGGTCTCGCTACCTACATTCGTATTTGTAATAAACAGGTACGGCTTATTCGTTGGTGCGGGTGTAGGCGTAGCTGTTGGTGTTAGTATTGGCGTGCAGGAGTCGCAGTTAGTGTCACCGTCGCGGTTACTGTTGTTGCTCGGTGTTACAAACGTAGAGACCGGAACACTAAAAGTCACAGGATTATTATCAGGATTGACATCACCAAGGGACAGTATCGAGGCTGTATCTGTTAATGTCGGGAGCGCATCGCCGGTTAAAGTCGCGCTCACCACAATTGGTGGGAACGAGCCACCAGGAGCGATGTTCGGGCCTGTATAATGAGCCATCAACAGAGAGGGTCCATTTGTTGACGTTGTTGTGATACTCCAATCGGTGCCCACGGCGTTTATATTATCCAGGCCCAGAGGCAGAATATCTACCACCTGCGTGTTTGCACTGGATGTGATGGCTGTGTCGAGACTTACATTGCTCGCATTTAAATCAAAGGTCAGCGTTTGACCTACCGCAAAAGTAGAGCCTCCTATCACACTTGCGCTTAGAACGGCATTAAGCCCCGTACCAGGAGGGAGCGTAGGAGCAGTTGTAGGGATGGCAGTAGGAGTGACTGTCTCCGTAGGAGTAGTTGTAGGGATGGCAGTAGGAGTGACCGTCTCCGTAGGAGTAGTTGTAGGGATGGCAGTAGGAGTAACAGTCTATGGTAGGGTAGGCGCAGAGACTGCGACATTAAAGGTTACAAGATTGTTGTTGGGATTGACATCATCAAGGGACAGCACCGAGGCTGTATCTGACAATGTTGGGACCGCATTGCTGTTGAGCGTCGCGCTCACCACAATCGGTGGGAACGAGCCACCAGGAGCTATTGTCGGACCCGTATAGTTCGCCGTCATCAGAGAGGGTCCATTCGCTGACGTCTTCGTGATATTCCAATTGGTGCCCACGGTATTTATATTATCCAGACCGAATGGCAGAACGTCTATCACCTGCGTGTTTGCACTGGACGTGATGGCCGTGTCGAGACTTGCATTGCTCACGTTTAAGTCAAAGGTGAGCGTTTGACCTACAGTGAATGGGGGAATCCCGATAATATTCGTGCTTATGGCGGCATCAAGCCCAACGGGAGTGGGCGTGGGTGTGGGAGTAGGAGGAGGAGGTCCAAGAAGGATGGGTGCACTTACTATTGTGCTATTTGAACCAACATTTACATTATCGGAGACGGCCGCAGTAGTTGTGAAGATTGGAAATGCCATCATAGTTACTGTGCCGGAGACTTGAATTGGAGGAAGAGTTACTCCTAGAGGAACTGGAGAGCCAGTGTAAATGGCCGTTATCAAAGAAGGACTGTTTGCAGAACTTGTAGTGATGCTCCAATTACTGCCAGTTGCGACAATATTGTTTAATCCGGGAGGAAGAGGATTGGTCACAGTGACCTGTGCAGCAGAGCTTAAGATGATTAGATCTGTATTGGTCACAGTCAGGCTATAAGCGAGTGTTTGACCAACGGAGAAGCCAGGGCCGCCAGTCAATGTTGAACTGATACTTACACCAATAGTGGCTTTCTTTGCTTTCCTATGAGTATTTAATGCTGCAAGATGGCTCTTGGTATGCTGTTTATTTACGTTGAGTGCTGCACTGCCTACAGATTGGCCCTTTTTGTGGATTGAGGTAAGTGCATGTGGCTTAGCTTGCACTATATGGCGTTGACTTACATGAGGAGCACCCTGCGCAGATACATGGCTGGAAGCCATGGCGGATATTGAAACAAGCGAGCTTCCCATAAGAATTAAGCTCAGACAGAAAAAACGGATCAAGAGCTGACTCCGTGTGAATAACATCTGAGACTTCTTGAAATGATGCATAGTAAATTTTCCTTCTCTTTTCGGGGAACGTGTATCCAAAAATAACCTCAATAGTATTAAATCTGATGAACAAATTTCTCTTAAAGTTGCCTGCGTGAGCTGATACACCTTTAAAGTGATTATAGAAAGCCATTACCTATATCAGAGATAAATGTATGTATTTTTGGAATTGGGAGCATCAGTAGGAATATATGAATCTATATACACATGAATCGCAGTCAGATCTTAATAAAATCTCTATTCCCCCTTGACATAGCAATAATTTATCTACTACCCTTTACATGGTGGGGATGAGCCTGCTTATTGACTTGACGGGAGAGGCACAAACATGACGTCACAAGAAATAGTGAAACGAAAACCTGGACGCTTAAACCTTGTAGCGATTGATCGCTCCCTCCAGACAGTGGAGATGAACTGGAGCCGGATCGACGATATGCTGGACCAGAAAGGCATCGGGCGCAAGGACACACCTTTTACGGCGACGATTCGGATGAGAATGATGAGTGCTTTTCAGTATTTAGATGATCTGCTCGCGCAGCAGATACCGCCATTTGCGCAGGAAAGCATCGAGCCGATGTTAACCCTTAATGAGAGAGTTCATTATGGAACTGATCAAAAGCTTCTGTCTGAGTATGCTACTGCTATTCATGTAACCTCTGAAAAGTTCTATCGCTACATAGGACCGATTCAAAGCTGGTATGAAGTACATACCAAACGGGGAAATCATCCATTGAAAGTCGCAGCCGAAATCTATGTGAGTATTCTTGGCTATCCGCAATTATACATTGAGGGCAACCATCGTACGGGTTCGCTGGTCGCCAATTGGATCAGCGTCTATAACGGCTATCCACCTTTCGTCTTATCGGTCGATAATGCACTTGCCTACTTTGCCCCGTCAGCAGAAATTAAAAGCTTCGCCAATAAGTCAACCTGGCGTGGGCAGGCTCAACTGCCAAAGTACAGGAAATCGTTTCTTGCATTCTGGCAAAGCCATATAGATCGAAAGTATCTCGGAGCAGGTACTCAACAAAGTAAGAAAATAGTCACATTTGAGGCCAACATAAAATACAATCCCCATAAAAATTCCATTAAAAAATTTACCGAATAGTATATTTGCCTGTTAAATTACATGAATATATTGACATTTTTAAATCCCTGTATTAGTATAATAACGCTTACAGTGAGTTGAAATCGGCAAATCTCTTATTTCATAACAAATAAGCAGGAAACCCTTTCTGGCAAAAGTGTGATCTCGCGTTGGATCTTACTTATGTGCTATTTAAGGATGAGCAAAAAGCTTGAATCTTTTATATAGCATACTCTCATAGCACCTGCACTGTTGTCAGCTGTAGGATGTAAGACAATTCATGTTGTAGATATTTACGGTGTTCGATGTTGTCGTAAATCTGACTTTGAGTATCTTTTCCGTTAAAAATTCAGCATTCTCGCCTTTTAATGGAAATATTATTTGTTATTTTGGTCTGCCGCTTGATAACAATCTTTGTATTCTCTGTCATACAGAACTCAGATAAGTAGCGTTTTACCATTTGTTTTGATCTCGACATTTGTTCTAACATCATGCCAATTTGCGAGGACATATAGGCCAAAGAAGACAATACTCATGGCAGACTCATAGAGATTATCTAAGGTCGGTCGTGAATGGCTTTAGAGACTCAACATATATCACCTTCATAAATTTTATTGAGATAGGATGAGTCTTGCCTGATGTACACGCTCGATTTCGAAACAATAAGGCAAATGATGCAAGCGTATCAACAAACTGGGTTTCTTTATGCGGAAGTGCCATCAGGTATTGGGAGCTTACGGGAACCCTGTCGTATAGAAATTAACATCTTTTCAGGAAACATTACCTCATGTACTATTGTTAGTATAAGGGGACGCCGTCTGGCAGGAAAAGAGGCTGTCCAGGAACTTTCCCGTTTGGGGAGGTTGCGCTGGACCTTTACCCCTCAAGAGGAGGCTGTTGTACAAGAGCCCCTCTCACTTACATCGGGAGAAAACCCCCTTCTCCCACAGCGTACTATTGTTCAACTGGAACAAGGGCAGATGCGCAACTTCTCGCGTTTGCACAGGGCGGTCTTTGCGCTGGTAGATGGAACAAAGAGTGCTACGAAAATCGCGGAGATGCTCTCAACTTCACCGGAACTTATAGACAAAGCTTTGAGGGATTTACAATCGATTGGCGTGATTGTATTTGGGAGACAGAATGGCAAGGATCGCCTGTAAGTCGATCTCATATGCATGTAAGTGTCACGTCTCTGCTGTTCCTGATATTTTATTTTTGAAATGGAATTCTCGTCTATGAAGAAGCTTACCATACAACCTGTAAATACTATACCTGGAGATAATAAACCGGAACCTCTTTATTTAGTATCGAAATCGCGTTGGGAGAAGCCCGCATTGCGTGGGTGGTATCGCCTGACTGGTCCTGCTGAGCCAGAGCGTTCCGCCCTTTTCAAAGAGCAGGAACGCTTTCGTCATGGGCGAGCAGGGAGTCAGATCATTCTGGGTCTCTACATTTTTCTCATTATTTCTATTCCCGCTGGTTTTATTGGCACCGATGCGAACCTGATCCCCATCGTTATTGGATCAGCGCTCGCCTTGATTGTTGCAACGGTATTCAACCGAGCAGGGAAGGTCAACTTGGCAGGTATCGTGGTTGTGCTCACATTCATCGCATTTCCAATGCTCAACATTATCACGACGCCTGGTGGTCTGAGTATGGTCAGCCTTCCTCTTTTTGGTCTACTTGTATTGCCATTGCTGTGTGCCGTCTCTTTTCTTCCTCCATGGTGGGTTTTTGTTGTCGCGTTTGTCAATTGCGCTTTTACAGGATATGCTCTGATCTTCCTGCCGCGTACAGCTGAGCTAGATGCAATACTTGCTATCGCCTTTGCAGGTGTTTTAATCCCCATTATTTTCATCCAGGTTATTGTGTCGATTGTGGCCTTTGCCTGGGTGCAAGGTACGACGAACGCGCTCATACGTGCAGATAATGCCGAGGAGGTTGCCAGACTCGAACATGATCTTGGGCAACAGGCTAAAGTGTCTACACAGCAGAAACAACTACTAGAAAGAAGTATTAAGACCATCGTAGAGACGCATATGCGTGTGGCAAATGGAGACTACAGTGCTCGCGTACCACTAACAGAGGGAAACATACTCTGGCAAATTTCAGGGCCGCTCAATAATTTGTTGGCTCGTACGCAAAACTTGCGCCAAGAGTCCGCACAGCTACGCTATGCACTCCAACAATCTCGCGAGGAGATTGAAAAGTTAAGGGAAGCTCTTGCCAGGAGAAAATCTTAGGGCGATTTGAGTTGCCTACCTCCCACGACACATATATGAAGGGAAGACGAAGAATGGCTGCAATTATCCGCACTGAACAGGTAAATAAAGTATTTGTGCGCGGAGATCGAGAGATCTCTGTCCTTATCAATGTAAGCGTGCAGATAGAGCGAGGGAGTTTCGTCGTACTGGTGGGGCCTAGTGGGTGTGGTAAATCAACGTTGCTGAATATAGTGGCCGGGCTATTACCGGCGACATCGGGCAAGGTCTACTATCAAGAAAACCTGATGCTTAATCCACGGATGGAAGTGGGATACCTGACACAAAAGGATACACTTATGCCCTGGAGGACTATCGAGCGCAACGTCGAGATGCCACTTGAGATACGTGGGATAGGGAAAACGGTGCGTCAACACAAATCTGGGGAGCTCATTCGCAAGGTCGGGCTCAAGGGCTTTGAGACGCTCTATCCACGTGAGCTATCGGGTGGCATGCTGCGTCGTGCTAGCCTTGCACGCATGCTCAGTACTGATCCCGAAACACTGCTGTTAGATGAACCTTTTGCGGCTCTGGACGCACAATTGCGCCTGGAATTGCAGAACGAGTTGCTCAACCTCTGGTGGGGTAGCGGCAAAACGGTGCTCTTTGTTACACACGATCTTGAGGAAGCAATTGCGCTGGGTGATCGTGTGATTGTCCTTGGCCCTGGTGGGCTGATTGTCCTGGACCAAAACATCCATCTTCCTCGACCGCGCGATGCTGCCGAAGTACGCTTTTGGCCTGAGTTTGCCGAGATCCACCATCATCTATGGAACGCATTAATGGAAGCACGTACGCAAAAGGGGGTCAATGTATGAAGGTGATGGCTTTCTTGCGCCATGATGCTCAAAAGGCCCAAAATGGCGTGCAGGTCTCGTCTATCCGTAAGAATGCAGTGCGTCTTCAGAGAAGGAAAACGCTGCTTATTAATGGATATCGCGTTTTGTTACTTGTTGGTCTGCTTCTCATATGGCAATATATCTCCGGTAGATTCGTCAATCCCTTATTTATTAGCAACCCTCTGGACGTATGGAACCGGCTATGGGGCTGGACCAACGATGGTACGCTCTGGTTTCATACCGAGATTACGCTCCAGGAAACTCTGCTTGGGCTACTGTTCGGCCTGGTCACTGGTGTCGTGGCCGGCTTTGTTTTTGGACTTCAGCCTACGCTCGCAAAGATCCTTGACCCGTTTGTCGTCGCGGTCTACAGCATTCCCAAAGTTGCCCTGGCTCCGCTCTTCATTCTCTGGTTTGGGATTGATGTGGAAATGAAGGTGATCCTTGCTGCTGTGACGGTCTTCTTTCTGATCTTTTTCAATACGCTGGCCGGCGTGCGCGACGTTGACCAGAATCTCATTGATGCTGTACTTCTTATGGGGGGAAAGCAGCGCGATATTCTCTTCAAGGTGATCATACCATCGGCCACCGGCTCTGTGCTCATTGGCTTACATATTGCCATCCCTTATGCATTAATCGGAGCTGTCATTGCCGAACTGATTGCGTCGAATCGTGGGCTTGGATATTTGATCGACGCCTCGGCAACTCAGTTTGATACGGCAGGAGTGTTTGCAGCAATATTCGTATTAACTAGTATTGCCGGTATCCTGAACGGTATTGTTAATCTCATTGATCATAGAACTTCTCGCTGGAAAACAGAAATGAGTATAAAACGCAATCCACTCCCTTAATAGAAACTTAACGCGAAAAATCTTGACCTTTTCAGCATTCCTATTTGACATGTGCATTAACAGTATCAGAAGCGTGAAGTGCTCTAACTATCCATTATAATATGCCTCATCATTCGTGCTCTTCCCGCAGTTGTTTCCTGATTGTCGGGATGCTCAGGTGGCGCAATCAGAGCTTGTGCGCTGGTCATCTGCTCGCGTAGAGTCTGAGCTTGTTCGACCATAACTTCGTCCATGCTGCGTTGTTGCCCGCTCGCGATCCAACGCATCTTAGAAGAGAGAAACAATTCTTTGAGGTATGCAAACGAGAAGTCGGCGGTCAGTTCGCCAATCGTGGCCGCGCCACCTTCGGAGAGCTGCAACGCTGGTGAGCCATAAATGCCTGTATGTTGCCACCCATCATCATTCTGTGTACAGCATGCATGCCACGAGGCGACCAGCGCAATAGCTCTGACTCTGGCTGCCGCCAATATATGCTCACCTGATTATGTGCCGCAGCGCTTCTAGTGATTGTGCAATTTCCCTGTCATGCGTACCCTTCTACGTTTAAGCCGCTATCTAGTTCCAGTACAGCTTTTTGTGAGAATAATGACTTGAGGTGACGGCTCGTATAATAATCTATTGCTACACCTGGTAGCAATAACATCTTATCAATAAGCTCTTCTTTGTACATATGATCTCCAATACTTGAGTGAAACTATCTTACAGCTAAGTGAAACTATCTTACAATTATATGTACGAATCGCATTGCTGATGATCTAATGGTACGCTCAACTAATTTAGCGGGTGATTTTCTGTTTGGCTGGGTGCAATCAACTTATGGCGTAGTTTTTTGTAGATCTTGAATAGCTTTTTTGATGCCCTTGACAACATCGAGAAACGCTTCGTCACGATTGGCCCATGTGCTTATCGCTTTAGCTTTTGTGGGTAGCATTTCCAGTTCTTCAAAGGGTGCGCCGTCGTAGTCCGTTGGTCGCAGAAGGATGGGGAGCACGCGGGCCTGCTTAGCCTTATGCCTTTCAAGGGCCCTCAGCATCTCGATGCTATAACAGAAGTCAGAGGCCATGAAATCCGAGCTAATCAAAAGGAGAATGATCTGATCTGTGTTCATATGCTGCATAAGTAGAGGTCGCCATTCGGTTCCAGGCACAATATCGCCGTCATACCAGTCGCTGATCAGACCTTGCTTGCGTAAATTGGTCAAATGTTTGCGCAAGTCACCAAGAAACGCAATATCTAAATGTGAATAAGAAATAAAAACTGTATATGGCATAATATCCTCCTTGCAAACTCGCCTGCTACAAAGTTCATATAAATCTTTAATAGTATACATCCGTATATTTGAATTGTCATCTCTTGAAAAAAGCGATGTAGGGGGAAATTTCTTCTATTGCTCATTCCCTGCTGCTCTAAAAAGCAACCTGACTATCAGGCATCGCGTGTAGGGTGAAATCTGCTGAGGTCGAGATCGAGGGGGCGCTTCCAGGCGGTCTCTGTTAGCAGTCTATCGGACGCGGTCCACTCGATTGTTAAGGCGGGCCTTTTCAGTCGTTTGTCTGCCCAGGTGAGCATCAGGGCGGCTTTCCGCTGCTGCGTTTGATGGGGAAACCAGGTTAAGCGCAGACGCTTTCCGGTTGCCAGGGCGGAGACGAAGCGCCAGGGGGCCGCACTACGTAGCGCGTGAAGCATGGTTACTGCCCAACCTTCCTGGCTTATATAATAACCACCGCTATCGGTAACCGGCTGCCTATACAAAATCTTCAGCACATCGGGTGCCAGTTGAACATCAAAGAGGGCAAAGGCCTCCTCGATCTGGCCCTCATTTTGCAGGAGCAGGCACAAGCTTACACGATCCGCCAGGGAAGGATCGTGCAGCGCACAACGGCTGTTGAAGAGTGCAAGATGTTCAGCGCGTTGGTTCAGCCCCAACTTGTCGAGGGCCAGGCCCGCTACACCCCAGCGTACCTCTTCAGAAGCGGGATATTGTCTTATATCCCACTGCCAGCGGGCTTGATCCCAGCGCTGTGCATGATTCATGCCAATGAGCGAGGCAAGGGAAAGTGTGATGACCTGTTGATCGCGGCGTCGCTTGGGTGCACATGCGACCAACCACATCTGCCGCTCCCGGCTCTGGGTGATATGCGACTCATAGGGCGCAAGCAGAACCGTGGCACTTAATGGGAAGCGCCCATCTTCCTGGCGAGGAAAATGGCTCAGCACCAGGTCTGCCGCCAGGTAACGCACATCATCATCGAATCTTGCGCGTGCCGCAGTGGTCAATCCCTGCGCCAATTGCGGCAATGCGCTGTCATGAACAAGATCAAACTCATCCATCGCTTCCTTGCTACAGCGATCCACGCCACGAGCGAGCAAAGCTTGTACGCGCCGCTGGATCGCGGCCTGCATCATCGCACGTAGCCGCAGGGGATGCAGATCGAGCTCGTTCAATGGGGCAAGCGCTTTTTTCTTCGGCGCTTGCCGCAATGTTGCCCATACACAGAGAGCCGAGACGATGGCGGTTGGATCACAGGAGACACAGTATCCTCCTGCTCCCCCTTGTTCTCTGCTGATAAACATCTGGTAATGGGGAATGCCATCGCCTGGAAACTGCGTATAGTCTATAGCTCGCCCGTTATATATTGATACCGCAAGAATCTCAGCTTCGCCCGGCGTATCGGGGGCTGTGACCACAAGGCCAACACTCTTATAGATAGGCAGAATACGATACTCGATGCATGTCCAGGCTATGTCTGACAATGATAGTAACATCTCGACCTGGGAGAGAAACGCTCGCCGTGCCGCATCAGTGGGAGAAGATTCAGTGCTCATAGAAAACTCCTACGCAATTTATACTTATCTATTCTTGTTGAGTATGCCATATCTGGAAAAGAGTTAAAATAAGCTAGAAGAAGACGCTTTTGGCTTCAGGGGTATAGTAGAAGTAGGATCAACTATATCACTTTATGACAAAGGAATCGTTTATGGATAAGCTTATTTATGATATATTAAACGTTGAATGTATTTCTGCTTGTGTTGAGACGGCGGCGAGAACGATGAGGGATTGCTGTTACACGGCGCAGGCCAATGAGGATCTACAGCATAGCACAATCGCGCGTAGCCAAAAAGAAAGTAAATGGTATGCCTGCTGAAGCACTTGAAGCATTGCCGCCCTCGGCACGCACGACGCTAGTCATCATGTTGGGCGCGAGTGAATGGCCCTATTTTCCAGGTGTCTCATCGTCGCTGGCCTTCGCCAACGCTGCCCGCAAGCTCCGGGCATATTTTTTGCAGCATTTTGCCTTACCCGTAGAGAATTTGCTGGACCTGTTTGATGTAGAGAAATGTGCGGACGATCTCGATAAGGCGATTAAGCAGTTTCTGGAGTATCGCACACAAGCACTTATGGCCGAAGGGAATCCGGCGCGAGATGTCCTTTTCTACTTTGTCGGCTACGGCGCTTTTGTCGGTCTCGACTCTAAATTTTATCTGCTCGTGCGGCGCACGCGTGAGGAGAGTCCAGCGGTATCAGGCCTTATCATGGAGAATCTTGCGCGTACGTTGCTTTCGTATAGCCATAAACTACGACATTTTATTGTGCTTGATTGCAGCTTTGTGGCCTCAGCTTTCCAGGCATTTCAAGTGGCTGACCCCTCAACGGTTGCGATTGTGCAGATGGCCGATATCTTCCGTGTGCCGAGAAAGATTGAAGGGTATCCGCGCCAGGGAATTACTATGCTCACTTCGTCGGAGCATAAGGCATCGTCGCTCATCCTGCCCGATCACAGTGGTACGCTGTTTTCTACGGCGCTACTCGCGGTACTTGTAGGAAGCAGCCAAGCTCAGCAAGCATATCTATCGCTGCACGATGTAAGGGATAAAGCGCAGGGCGTGCTTTGGGCGATGCCCACTGCTAATGCTCCAAGGCCAGTGGTTTATTCTCCAGATCAAAGCGAGGGCGATGTGGCTGCTGTGCCCTTTTTCCCTGTAATTGCTCGCTCTACGCTGATAAAAGATCGCGCCTTCGAAGAGACCGTTCCTTCATTCATAAGCGACCGTCTTGCCGAGTACCATCCTCCGCAACTAAGAAGAAGCGATGGGCGCTTTGTAAGAGGCGGTAATCCGCTTATAAATCGTATGTTGTCCCATCTCCGGCCAATTGATTCTCGACTATTTCAGCGAGAGCAGCAGGCGTTGAGAAGCGATATTTTCAGTTTTTTTCGCAGAACCCCTTATTTATTCTATGAAGATTTATCTATGCTTACGGCACTTAATAACGCGCCACCTGCATGGATTTGTGGAAATTTACATCTAGAAAATCTTGGTGTCTATAAAGGAAATAATCAACTATGCTATTTTAATATCAATAATTTTGATGAGGCAACGCTTGCACCTTGCACCTGGGACCTGGCACGCTTTCTCGTCAATGTGCAACTGAGCGCCCACACAATGAAATTGAGCCACAAAAATATGTTGATACTCTGCTGTAACTTCCTCGAAGTTTACGCCAATACGCTGAAGAAAGAACGTATTCACCAGCTGGATGAGAGTAACGTGCATGGTTTTGTGAAAGCTATGTTGCTCAGGGCTAAACAAAGCCGGAGAGGCGATCTTTTGGAGCACTACACGATCCTCTTAGAAAACAGGCGTAAGCTAAAAATTGATGGCGAATATATGTATCTAGCATCGGAACATGAAAAAGCACAAATAGCTCAGATCCTGAAAAGCTGGGGCGAGCGACAATCTGACGCGCAATTTTTTACCCTACTGGATGCTGCACACTATCAGTCTGGCATAGAGAATAGCGACAACGAGCACTACATCGTCCTTATGGAGGGAAGAGGGAGTCCCGATACCCACTATCTACTGGATTTGAAGGTTGCAGGAAGGTCATCTAGCGCCGCATTTAGCCCATGTATGCAGCCACAATGGGCCAACGAGACCGAACGAGTTATAACAGTCCAGCGCTGGATACAGGGAGTCCCGCCCGCTCTCCTTGCTCCTCTTGAGCATAATGGAAAAGTTTACATATTGAGAGAAATCCAGGCCGCAGAAGCTCGCGTGCCATTTGTGCAGCTAGAAAGAAAAACGCGCCAGCTAGAAAATCTAGTGACCTCGGCTGCAAAGGTTATCGCATGGGGGCAACTACGCAGCGCGGGCCGTCAAGGTGCGGCAGAGGCAAATATAATAAAGAAATTTGTGCAAGAGAGCAACTGGCAGAGTCCACTATTATATTACGTTCATACGTACGCGACAATAATAGAAGAATATTACTATACATTTTCTGCTATGTAAAATATTATAAATGTTTAACTTCATTAGTTTTTCAGAGATGAGGGCTTCCAATTACAAGTAAAGTGTACCAAAGAAAGTATGAAGTGAGAAATTAAGGATGTGCTCTCCACAAAACTATGTTATACTTTTGTCATGGACATAAATCCCAACGAACAAATAGCCGGGCCACAAAAGCCTTGTACTCCTCCTGCCACCAAAACGGCCAAAGCTGATGCACAAGCAGGCGGATTGGATAAAGAATGTGCAAAACAGCCTATGGCGCGGGCTGTCCGCTTGATTGGTGATGTATGGATTTTGTTGATCGTCATCAACCTATTGTCAGGCACAAAGCGTTTCAATGAGCTATTGGAAGCTATGGGGCGCGTAAGTTCGAAAACGTTATCGCAGCGTCTCAAGCTGCTCGAAACATTAGAAATAGTTGAGCGGCAAGCTTTCTACGAAATTCCGCCGCGCGTCGAGTATCATTTGACAGAAAAAGGACGTGATCTCGGCAGAATTATCGAGGAAATTGAGCAGTTTGCGCAAAAACATCTCGCAAAAGAAGATGGGAAGACAGTGGAAGATGGCGAGTGCAATGCCGCAGATGCATAAATAGATATGTTTTCACATGCACTCGCTCAGTAATCTCAATTTAAGCTTTTTTTACGCCGTTTTACCTTCTCGACATCCCGATTGTATGTTGCCAGTTTTGGTTGATTGGTGAGCTTGCCGCCGAGTTGCTCAAAAATCTCGCGTGTTAGTTGGGGTCGCTCTTTGAGTAGGGGTATCAACATAGCGGCGAAGGTCGCCCGACGGCCCTGATCATCTGGACGGGCCGCAAGCCCCAGCGCCAGGCCCTGTACCTCCTCCATATCATCTTGCAGGTGACGCTCAAACGTTTGCCACAGGATCAGCGCCTTCTCCCAGGCCGCTGGCCCGCCATGTGTCGCGATCACCTCCGTTAGATTCTGAGTGCTGGACTTCTTTGTGTGCAGAAAAAATGGTAGAAATGGGGCCAGGATGGCAACCGCAGACGCAGCCGTCCGTTCAGTGCTTACAAACATCTATCCCTCTTTCTTGCGTATATCACCGCTCCAACCATACAAACGTCTATATGCAGCATTAATGTAGGGACACATCGCGTAAAGAATAATAGTCTGGTACTACAAAATTAATGGCAGAATGTTCATCATATTTAAGGAAAATCTACATAATTAAGCTCCATAGATGAGAGTATCTTATATATGAGGCAAATGTCAAGGAATAATTGAACATGGGCTGTTTTTTTAAAATTTCGTATGCGGCTAATCAAAATACTGATTTAGCTGCTATAATCATAGCGTGGATCAACTCTGCCAATGGACATGGGGCAGCATTAGCATGCGATTATTTCTATGGACGATTATATGGACGACTATAAGTTGCCAGCGAGCATGACGATAAGACAATGTGGCTTGCTGACACGGTAAAAGAAAGGTTTTGTTAATGATTGATGTTACATGCCTGGGTGAAGCATTGATCGATATGTTTTCAGCTGAGGTAGGGAAACCCCTGGCCGAGGTTTCTACGTTTTATCCGATGCCGGGGGGAGCACCGGCCAATGTGGCAGTCGCGGTCGCCCGCCTGGGTGCGAGTAGCGCTTTTATTGGCAAGGTTGGGGATGATCCCTTCGGGCAACACCTGGCGGCAACGCTGGCGTTGCAGGGGGTGGAGACACGTGGCATGCGCTTCGACAGCGAGGCTCGTACGGGCATGAATTTCCATGCTCAGGTAGATGAAAATACGGCAACCCATCTCTTCTATCGCAATCCCAGCGCGGATATGCGTCTCACGAGCACTGAACTTGATGGCGAGCTGCTGCGCTCGACGCGCACCTATTATTTTGGTTCAATTAGCCTGATTCAGGAACCCTGCCGCAGTGCTACTCTGGAGGCACTACGTATTGCGAAAGAGGCGGGCGCTCTGATCGCGTTCGACGTTAACTATCGCGAGAGTTTATGGGCCAGCCCGCAAGATGCACGCACACAGATGCTCACGATGATTCCATATGTGAATGTCCTGAAGTTGAACGAGGATGAAGTGGTGTTGCTCAGCGGTAGTAGCGACCTGACCACGGCGTTAAAATATCTGGAGAAACTGGGGCCGGAACTCTGTGCAGTCACGCTAGGACCGCATGGGAGCGCCTATCAGTGCGAGGGCAAAAGCGCTCTGGTTCCTCCTTTCAAAGTACATGCCATTGAGCCCACGGGTAGCGGGGACGCATTTATGGCTACGCTCCTCGTCCAACTTCTGGGTGCCGATGGCCAATGGCGTAACCAACTGCAAGCCGGCCATATGTATGACCTGCTGCGCCGCGCCAATGCGGCCGGGGCACTTACCGCGACCAAAAAAGGGGCGTTTGCGGGCTTCCCAACCTCTGCCAGCGTCACCGAACTTGTGGAACTACAAGCGTAATTGCTCTGGCACGGTTCAAATAGCGGCTCGCCGCGTAGCGACCCCAAAGGGCCACACGGCGGCAATCCTTTGTGGCATTGACTCCAACTCAATTGCCTGGAAGGTTCAAAGAGGAGAGGTCACATGATGAGGTTGCGCCGGGAAGCCAATTGACCGCGTACGTGTATTTCATGGCGAAGCGAGTAATAATGCTCGTTTCGCCATGAAATACACAAGCATTATTGCTCGTTTTTCAATGTCCCCTATTATTGTTACTGTTGCAACGCGAACTCTGCACGTAAAGCACAATCATTTGCAAAAATGCGAAAATATGTATATATTTACACTTATCGATCCAGCAATTACAGCATAGTGCTCTGGCACAGTTCATATGGTGAGAGGCGGCTGGACGGCAACCCCCAGAGGGGGCATACCTCTAACGGGGCACACGGCGGCAACCACAAGGGTCAATACCCCTGAAATAAAGAGAAAATAGGATGCGAACAATACGTATTGCATGGGAATACGAGTGATAGGCGAGGAAACGGACGCCGCGAACCGTGGTCCAATATGCATCAACCTAAGAATGGATGAACTTATTGGGCGAGAAAAAGAAAGGCACGGCTATTGCGTTTTTCATGCAAAATACACCGAAGTCTATAGGTGCCGATTTATCGTGCACATCCCGGCTTCAGCCGGAGGGGGCTACAAAACGTGCTTATACACACAAAAGTTTACATGGCTTATTTGCATAAATTACATGTATCGCTCCTTTGGCAATGGCAATGTGGAATATGGGCAAGTTTTTCGTGCTGGAAAGTCAAAGCGAACGTTTCATGTATAAGGAAGTTCCGTGGAACCCTCCGGCTGAAGCCGGTCTGTGCACAATAAATTGGCACCTATATATTATAGGGTTTATACGAGCAAAAACGATGTTTGCGTCATGTTTCTCATCCGAAATAAGCTTATCCATGCTTACGTTGATGGCACTGACGGTGCACGATAAATTGGCACCTATATGCTCTAGACGTTTTATGAGCAAAAACGATGTCTGCGTTATGTTTCTCATTTAGAATAAGCTCAGTAATTCTTAGGTTGATGCATATTGGACGCCGCGAACCGTGGTCCCTACGGGACCTGCCGACAATAAATTATTTTGTGGGTAAGGAGCGCAAAAGATCATGAGAGATATTTTTAAGATAAGTGTAGAGCAGGTTCTATGAGAAGAACACATTTGAGCATCACGCCGGTGCATAGGCGAAGAGAGGTATTGCATGGGAAGGTGGAGAAGAGGCGAGATTACGGACGCCGCGAACGTGGTATCTACGGGACCCACCAGCAAGAAATTGCCTCAGTAGTGGGAAAATTTTGTGCTGTATGAAAGATTTTCTCTTATTTCAGTGGTATTGACCACAAGGGTCGCCGCCGTGTGCCCCTGTGGGGTCGCTACGCGGTGAGCCGGGACCACCAATAGAACAGTAATAGTAGAAAGAAGTGTCCTTCATGACAACAGCGGCCATTGAGCTTTTCTATTCCTACGCGCACGAAGATGATGCCCTGCGCACTCAACTCAACAAACATCTGGCACTACTGCAACAGCAAGGACTTATTCGCTCCTGGTATGATCGCGATATCAGCGCCGGCAGCTCGACGCGTAAAGAGATCGATGCCCATTTGAAGTCCGCTCGTATACTATTATTACTTATCAGTCCCGATTTCCTCGCCTCGGACTACTGCTATGGCGTGGAGATGCAAGAGGCTCTGAAGAGGCATCAAGCCGGCAAGGCTCGCGTGATACCGGTTATCTTACGCCATTGTGATTGGGAATCGGCCCCCTTCGGGCATTTGTACGCCCTGCCAATCGACGGCAAACCCGTTAAAGCATGGCCCGATCCCGATGCCGCATTCACCGAGATCGCAAAAGGTATCCGTAAAGTGGTCGCGGAACTCACGGGCAAGAGCTCAATAGATCCAGCGCAAAGTACGCATAATACGCATGATACACATGGCACGCAAGGTACGCATGCCAGGCAGAAGAATGGGAAGCAGGTAGCAGGGAAAGAAGGGAAAGAGGAAAAAAAGATGGCAGCCACGCCCACAAGCATTAGCGCACCCATCGTCAAGAAAGCCGTCGAACGCTATCATAAAGAGCTGCTCTACTATCGTGAGCAAGCCAGCAACGAACTGGGACTCCGGGCCGCATTCCAAAATCTGCTCGTCGATGTCGCCCATCACGTCAACTGGAAAGTCTCGCCCGAACAGACCATGGAAGGCAACATACGGCCCGATGGCATCTTGAGCGACAAGTTTAATCTACGTCGTGGCTATTGGGAGGCCAAGGGACCAGGGGGCAATCTCGATAAAGAGATCGAGAAGAAGATTTCCGCTGGCTACCCACTCATCAATACCGTCTTCGAAAATACCGAGCGAGCCGTTCTTTATCAAGGCAAGAGGCGCGTCGATGAATACAGCCTGACCGATCCCAGGAGCGTCGGCGACCTTCTGCAACGCTTCCTCACCTATACTGAGCCGGACATCGAGAACTTCGAGGCGGCAGTCGAGGAGTTCAAAGAGCGCATACCCGAACACGCACAGGCGCTCCTTTCCACCATCGAGAAAGAGCACAAGCAGAACAAGAAGTTCGTCGCCGCCTTCGACACCTTCACCCTGCTATGCCAGAACGCGCTCAATCCCCAGATCACCACCGACGCGATCAAAGAGATGCTCGTCCAACACCTGCTGACCGAACGCCTCTTCCGCACGGTCTTCAACAATCCCGACTTCGTGCATCGCAACGTCATCGCAGCCGAGATCGAAAAAGTCATCCAGGCCCTCACCAGCCGCTCATTCAACCGGCAAGACTTCCTCAAATCCCTTGATCGTTTCTACGTGGCTATCGAAGGGGCCGCCAAAGGGCTGGAGAGCTGGTCCGAACGGCAAGCCTTCCTCAATACGGTCTACGAACGCTTCTTCCAGGGCTTCTCCGTCAAGCAAGCCGACACCCACGGCATCGTCTACACTCCACAGGCGATAGTTGATTTTATGTGTGCCAGCGTAGAAGAGGTGCTCAAACGCGAATTCGGCACCTCCATCGAAGAGCCCGGCGTACAGATCCTCGATCCCGCCACCGGAACCGGCAGCTTCATCGTCAACCTCATCCACCGCATCCCGCGCCACAAGCTAAAGCACAAATATCAGCACGACCTCTTCTGCAACGAGATCACCCTCCTCCCCTACTATATCGCGTCCCTCAATATCGAGCACGAGTACTACACCAAGATGGGCGAGTATGAGTCGTTCGAAGGCGTCTGCTTCGCCGATACGCTGGAGCTCGCGGATGGGCAACAACTGTCCCTGTTCGTGGAGGAGAATACTGAACGCGTGCAAAGGGAGAAGGATGCTCAGGTGATGGTGGTGATTGGGAATCCTCCTTATAATGTGGGGCAAGTGAACGAGAATGATAATAATAAGAATCGCAAATATCCAATAATTGATAATCGTATTAAGGAGACATATGTGAAAGACTCTAAAGCAACGCAATAAAAATGCACTGTCATGATGCCTATGTCAAATTTTTTCGATGGGCAACTGATCGTTTACAGGGACGAGATGGTGTTGTTTGCTTTGTTACAAATAATTCTTTTGTTGATCAATTTGCCTTTGATGGTATGCGTAAGCACTATGAAAGGATTTTACGCAAATTTATCATCTTGATCTACATGGCAATGTGCGCAAAAACCCCAAACTTTCAGGTACAACACATAATGTATTTGGTATTCAAGTTGGAGTGGGTATTACTATTGCTGTACGAAATTCGCAGGACTCTACAAGAAAATTATATTACTATCGAGTACCAGAATATTGGAGAAAGATGGAAAAATTAGCATTTCTAATGGAAGAAAGAAAGTATTGCAAATATCGATTGGCAAGACCTTCAACCCGATGAAAGATATACATGGATTACAGAGGGATGTACATCCCGAATTCGCTACATTTTTTCCCATCGGATTAAAAAGAGCTGACATTTCTATAAAAGTAGATATATCCGCTCATTTTCAAGAATATACAGTGGGGGGGTTAAGACTAATCGAGATACATGGGCATATGATTTTAACGATATTACTCTTAAAGAAAAAATAAGAAATTTATTGAAGCATATAACAGCGATATTGATCGGTGGAAACGTCGTGGAAACACTTTAGTCAACTATTGATGATTTTGTGACTTATGATGATAAAAGAATTAAATGGAGTCGTGATTTCAAAGTAGATTTAACAGTAGGATATTATGCAGAATATTCTAAGGAAAAATATTCGAACGTCTCTCTATCGTCCTTCTGCAAACAAATTCTCTTCTTTGACCCTATTCTCAACGAAGAGGTTTATCTACATACATATATTTTTCCCAACCTCTGAGAAGGAATCAGAGAATATCACTATTTGGCTCAAGTGGCTCTTGGTACAAGCCAATCATTTCTTGCTTTAGCTACTAACGCATTCCTGATCTTTTACCTTAATGGAGGCTACACAATGTTTCCCCTACTACACCTATGCTGAAGACGGCAGCAACCGCCGCGAGAACATCACCGATTGGGCGCTCCAGCAATTCCAGGCCAAATACGGCGCGACCATCAGCAAATGGGACATCTTTCACTACGTCTACGGCATGTTGCATCATCCGCAGTATCGTGAGCGCTATGCCGAGAATCTCAAGCGCGACCTGCCACACATTCCCTTGTTGCACCGGCCAGAAGCGTTCCAGGATTGCGTGCGCATAGGCAAACGGCTCATGGAGCTGCACCTCAACTATGAGCAGGCCAAAGAGTATAAGCTGGAGTGGCTGGATAGTAGCAAGGACGCCCCGTTCTCCTGGCACGTCGAGAAGATGCGTCTGTCTGCGGACAAGGGGACGGTGATTGTCAATGAGAGCCTGAAATTAGGATCGGTGCCCCCGGAATGTTTTGAGTATCGGCTAGGCAATCGTTCGGCGCTGGAGTGGGTGCTGGACCAGTATCAGGTGAGCAAGGATCAGCGCAGCGGGATTGAGAGCGACCCGAATAGCCAGGAGGATGAGGAGTATATCATTCGCCTCGTCGGGCGCGTCGTCACGGTGAGCGTCGAGACGGTCAAGCTGGTACATGAGCTGGCGCAGGCGGTCACGATGGAGGATTGGATGGGCGCGGAGGTAGAGGGGGTGGAGTTGGATGAGGGGGTGTAGGGTGCTATTAGTCTGTTAAAAATCATGCGATAGCTCACCGCGTAGCGGCGACCCTTGTGGCACTGACTCCAACTTATTCTTGTTGGAGGGTCGAAAAGGCTGCATGAGTGGATTTCAGGGCGAACAGCGTTATAGGTGTTGGGTAGGGGACGCGATAGGGAAAATCTGGTCCCTACATTCACGTGCGATAAATCGCTCAGAACGAGAGAAAACATGTGAAAATGAGAAAAGAAACGCAACGATGGATTGGATTTAAAAAAGGAAGATACCGTGTTCCTTTTTCGTCTTTTCTTCTCATGGTCTCTTTCACATCCTTTCAAGCTTCTATACACTATATCTCTACTCATAGCGATTTATCGCGCGTAAACGTAGGGACCAGTTTTTCCCTATCGCGTCCGTACCCAAACAGTATTGCTCGTTTCGCCAAGAAATACATATACTTGGTCAATTGGCTTCCAGGCAAAACCGAATCACGTGGCCTCTTTGAACCGTCTAGACAATGTAGTTGGAGTCAGTGCCCTTGTGGTTGTCGTTCTGGCCCGGATCTACAGGCGGTTCCACCACGACCCCACAGGGGCACGGCGACCCTTGTGGTTGCCGTGCCCCTGTGGGGTCGCTACGCGGCCTCCCGCCAGATGAACTGTGCCAGAGCATTATTCCATCTAACATAAAAAGAAAAAAGCCTATGAAGCAGGTCAGGAGTCGAAAAGAGAGAAGGAATCCATGAGGGTGGGGCCTTTGAGACATTGGACTCTCCCGAAAATTTCAAGGCGCATAGGCAAAGAGACGTATTATATGGGAAGGTGCTCAAGAAGCGGGAAAACGGACGCCGCGAACCTAGTCCAATACGCCTTTTCGCCAATTTACTATTTCGACGCTTAAGGCATCAATTAATCCTTAATATGATACAAAAGAGTGGAAGAAGATGGATACTATGCTACAGTCTTTTCTCGTATAAACCGCTCAGCTTTCCGAGAACCGTGAGCACTTATGGCTCTGAGCTGAGGTTCTCGCAACACTCCACAGCCGGCACGACACATATATAGGGCGAAATATGGTATGATTGTTTCGCGAAAAAAGCTCTCTCCAAAAGAGGTTCTCGCAAATGCTTGCGTCGAGCGGCTCCCTGTGCTATTCTAAAGAGGTAGAGGTCTAAAGGAGAGAGAGTTCCCGTGAGGGCTTGTGACGTGAAAGATAGTAATACATCGTACTTCGATTCACCCCGTCTAAAAGAGAGAGAGTTCCCGTGAGGGCTTGTGACATATTACCGCTGGTCGTCAGCAATCTTTCCCACATCAGTCTAAATGAGAGACCATTCCCGCGAGGGCAATTGCCATCAACCTAAGAATTGATGGAGGTTTTGACCATTTCACCAGGCAATAGCTCAAGCGGGCAAGCACGAGAGGTTCTCGGCAAGCTCATCCTCTAGCGGGACATCAGGGCCCATGAGATCGTGCTCAACAAACACATCATCGCTGTACCTCACGCTCGATTGCCCGGCTAGCTTCTCCTCTCCTCGTACCAGATCATAGTATTTCTAACAAATATTTACCTACTACCCTTTGCCCTTCCCCTTGCCGTTACCGTTACCATTGCCGTTGCCGTTACCGTTACCGTTGCCGTTGCCGTTGCCGTTACCGTTGCCGTTGCCGTTGCCGTTACCATTGCCGTTGCCGTTGCCGTTGCCGTTGCCATTGCCGTTGCCGTTGCCGTTACCGTTGCCGTTGCCGTTGCCGTTCCGTTACCATTGCCGTTGCCGTTGCCATTCCCTTGCCGTTACTGTTACCGTTGCCATCACCTGAGTTTTGTGCGGAAGTAGCGGTAGGAGCGACAGTTGGATTAGAATTTGTATCGGACGTCGTAGAGGTTGTAGGAGTATCAGTTAGGAGTATCAGTGGGATTAATGCCTGTATCGGGCGTAGGGGCCGTAGGAGTCGATCCGTCAGGTTGGCTGGCTGGCACAATAGTTGCTTCTGGTACATTAGGAGTGGAATTTGGGAGTTGCGTATGTACTGCGGGGCCAGCGCTTCTCGTATTTATATTATTTATCGGTGTATTGGCTGGATAGGTACCTGTATTAGTACCGGTTACCCTCTGTGCTTCACCAATTGTAGCTGTAGAAGTGAGTTTGTTGTTCTGATTGATATGGATCGGTGGCTTTTGCGCGTTCATGAATTTATTGAGGTTGTACGTGACGCCGCCGCCGAGGGCCAGAAGCAGTATTACTATGATAATTGTACTCTTCAAGGTTTTTTTGTGCCAGTCAGGGATTACCTGAACGTTGTTAGATGTCAATGTGTTGCCAGGGGACGATGATGCCTGTAGTGCAGGAAGCGGATCTGGCACAATCAGTTTTTCTGAGGGGATGAAAGGACGAAATCGTTTTTCCGTAATAGACAGTATGGGCGGGGCGGTGGCGGTGTGGGCGGCGTCGGACTTGTCGGACCCGACATTGGTTGTTCGTCGCTTGGCGTGCTCACTGTGGGTGGAAGTATTTCTGGTCCTGGTAGTGCCTCGGCGTTCAGTTTAGAGGTTGTTGATGTTAACTGTGACTGAGCAGAAATTTTCTCTGTGTCGAATGGCTGAATTTGGTCCCATGTCCCGTCAGCCAGCGGTGTACCTGATAGTTGTCTGATGTCCGTTGGGAAGCGACTCGGTTTGTTATATGCATCGCTTAAAGCGGACGCGAAGTCCCCGACACTCGCAAAACGTTCGGCGGGCTCTTTGGCGAGTGCCTTGAATACCACTTGTTCTATTTCAGGCTTCAGTGTTGGGTTGATTGCACGCATTGATGGTGGAGACTCTAGCATATGCTGGCTTGCTACTTCAACGAATGAACCAACGAAGGGACGCTTCCCACAGAGCCATTCATAGACTACCACGCCCAGCGCATATTGATCGCTGGCAAAGCGGGGGTGGCCGCGCAATTGTTCGGGTGCCATATAGGCGACCGTTCCTTCTGCCAGATTCTCCGATGATTTGGAATGGGTCGCTTGAGCCATTATCACCAGGCCAAAATCTGTTAGTAGCACCTGATTTTTCTGCCCTAACAGCATATTTGCAGGCTTGACATCGCGGTGTATCAGCTTGTTTTGGTGTGCATAATCCAGGGCCGACGCGATCTGTTGGGCGTACATGATGACGAGGTCAATCGGTAAACGAGCGCCTTTAGGGTGGTAATCGCGTAACGAACCCCGCGCTGCGTAGCTCATAATTAAGAATGGATAACCATTTTCAATGCCAAATTCGAATAGGCGGATAATATTTGGATGTTCCAATTGTGCAATTGCGCGTGCTTCATTTAAAATATCGGGCCGATCAGCGTTATCTGCACGCACATGGAGAATTTTTACGGCCGCCAATGTCTTAAGATAAATATGCTCTCCCAGATAGACATCCGCAAAACCTCCCTGACCAATTAAGCGTAGGAGATGGTAACTGCTTACTTTTTGTCCTATACGATCATTATTACTGTTCAACATACTTTTGTTCTACCTACATTGGTATACTGACTTCTCCTACTATAATAGAAAGAAATATGTATCCCTGGCTATCCGGGTAATGTGCTTCACTCCCTAAAATCAGTGTTTCAATGCTGGACATAATGAATTATGATCAGGTGGGCCAATCCAAAATATAGAGGGCAGACTATATTTTTACTGTTCTCTCATTCTAACATTTTTTTAGTACCTTATGTAAAAGCGTGACAAAAGTAATGATATACGTAAATTGTGTTTTGTGCTATCTTTATATATAGATAAATTATTATTGATATAGATAGATGTGTGATCGACGAAATTCGCTAACAAATATATGCAATGTATAATATCATAAACTTCGTCAGCATGACACACGTCGCGAGATGGTGCAGTCA
Source organism: uncultured Chloroflexia bacterium (assembly GCA_963850365.1). Classification (GTDB taxonomy): domain Bacteria; phylum Chloroflexota; class Ktedonobacteria; order Ktedonobacterales; family Ktedonobacteraceae; genus Dictyobacter. The sequence goes on along the minus strand of CAWKKX010000069.1, from coordinate 5,920 downwards.
AGTTTGACAGAGCATCTGGAAGGGAAGGAGGTCTACTGGACCTGATATTTATCCTGATGATGTTTTCAATTCTATCATCATAGATGAGAAATTTCACATTTATTTCCAATATTGTTTTAATCTGTCGCTGCTATTCTATATGTATGAGACGTATGAAACGGGAATTTGTATGGATGCATGGATGGGTGGATAGGAAGGGAGGGAGGGAATGAGTGCGTAAACATTTATGTTTTTCGTGTGATAGAAGGGAATTGTTGTTGTGTTGGGGAAATTGTGATGGAATAGTATACTATTAAAATAGAGAATATGGGATATAAGATAGTAAGATATAGCGATGATAGCCCATTAGGATTATTGGCTGGCGATAGAAAAAGGAGTGGACCGCCCGATGCATATTCTTGTAGTGGAAGACGAACAACGCCTGGCACTTTTGCTCCGCCGCGTCCTATTAGAGGAGCGGCATACCGTTGATATGGCGCATGATGGACATAAGGGCCTTGATCTGGCGTTGAGTGGTACCTATGATATTGTGATCCTTGATGTGATGCTGCCTGGTCTTGATGGGGTAGAGATCTGCCGCCAGATGCGTGCTGAGCACATAACAGCTTCTGTATTGATGCTTACTGCGCGTGGGTCGGTGGAGGATCGTGTGCAGGGTCTGAACGCGGGGGCAGACGACTATCTCACCAAACCCTTCGCTATGGAGGAATTGCTCGCGCGTATCAATGCTCTGTTGCGCCGCCGGGATCGTCCCTTTGATGAGCTACCGCAGCTTAGTGTGGGCGATCTTACGCTCGATCTTGTGCGCCACGAGGCGCGTCGTGGGCAGCGTGTCATCGAGTTGACGGCTAAAGAATTTGCTCTTTTAGAGTACTTGATGCGTCATGCTGGCCGTGTGCTCACGCGTACGCAGATCACCGATGCCGTCTGGCGCTATGATATGGATGCGCTCTCCAATGTGGTAGATATTTATATTCACTACCTTCGTGATAAGATCGATCAGGGCTTTTCACATCCGCTTATCAAGACTGTACGGGGCGTTGGCTACAGGATTGAGGCGTGATATTGCATCATATATTATGGTATATATATAATATATAATATGTATCATGCAATTTATATAGCAGGAAAAAAAGGCACTGGACATGAAAAGGGAACGTAAGTGGGCTGTATGGAGCCGGGCAAGGAAGTCCTCAAGAGAGCCGGGTGCGACCCTCTTTCAAGGCTTGCGTATGCGCCTGACTCTCTGGTATTGCGCGGTGCTGGGGGCGGCGCTTGTTTTTTTCTGCGTTGTGCTCTACTTTGGGGCGCAACATTTTCTTTTTGGTCCTATAAATGATAGTATTGCTGCACATGCGCATGTACGTGCAGATGAATGGCAAAAGGGTTCAATGGCTCAAGCCTGCATGCCTCCGGCTGTCCAGCCAGGTCCCTTTGATCATCCGCCATATAACATTGGTGTACAGCAAGCGATACCCGAATTTGTTGCGTGCTACAATCAAGAGGGCGTGTTCCTCCATAATAATGAGACGGCCACGCTCCCAGCGGCGTTTCTGAATATTCCGCTGGTCAAGAAGGCTTTAACTGATGGTATGGCAACGGATATTGTCAATGTTGGAGGCTCGACTGGGGTTGTCGATTGTTATGCATTGGCAATCCCAGATGTGCATAAAGGCGGCTATACTGGGGTTATACTGGTTAGTGAGCCTGTTAATATACAGACAAGCATTCTCTCTTTGTTGCTCGTACTTCTTTTAAGTGTGGGAGGCGTTTGCTTGCTTGGCGCGGGTCTGGGAGGACTATTCCTGGCTAATCGGGCGCTGGCACCGGCGCACCTGGCCTTTGTGCGCCAACAACGTTTTATCGCCGATGCCTCGCATGAACTGCGTACTCCTCTGACACTTATGCGTGCCGATGCCGAAGTACTCTTGCGTGGTCGCGAACACATGGCAGAGGAAGATGTCGCACTACTAGAAGATATCGTGGCCGAGGTGAAGCATATGGCGTTTCTCGCTAGTAGTATGCTGACACTCGCTCGCCTGGATGCTGGTATGCAGCATTATGAGCACGAGGTTGTGAGCCTGGATGCACTGGCCGATAGGATTGTGCAACGTGTCACGGCCTTCGCGCAACAAAAAGAGGTCGTGGTTCGACATGAGAGTAGCGCCAATACACTGACAATTGGAGACTCAACGCTCTTAGAGCAAGCGACGTTAGTATTGTTGGACAATGCCATTAAGTATAATCGAGCAGGCGGCCAGGTGACCATCCGTACCTCTATCCGCGACGGGCGTGCGTGCCTGGAAGTGGGGGACTCTGGCATCGGCATTCCTCCTGAGCACTTACCATACTTGAGCGAACGTTTCTATCGCGTCGATAAAGCCCGTGTACGCGAGGCTGGTGGTGCGGGCCTTGGCCTTTCCATTGCCCACGGTATTGCTGTTATGCACAATGGCACTCTGACCCTGACTAGCGTGCAGGATCAAGGTACTACCGCGACCCTTTCACTGCCCCTCGCTAGCATCACTTCATCACGACCCCTCGCTGTATGATGCTTGAAAAGGGGGCACTGTGAAGTGGAGTGAGCATAATAGACTGTTGATTTTCAAATGACGGTTTGCCGCGTAGCGACCCCACAGGGGCACGGCAACCACAAGGGAATGCCGTGCCCCTGTGGGGTCGTCGTGGAACCGCCTGTAGAGCTGGGCCACCACGACAGGCACTGACTCCAACTACATTGTCTAGAAGGTTCAAAGAGGCCACGTGATTCGGTTTTGCCTGGAAGCCAATTGACCGAGTATATGTATTTCTTGGCGAAACGAGCAATACTGTTTGGGTACGGACGCGATAGGGAAAAACTGGTCCCTCCATTCACGCGCGATAAATCGCTATGAGTAGAGATATAGTGTATAGAAGCTTGAAAGGATGTGAAAGAGACCATGAGAAGAGAAGACGAAAAAGGAACATGGTATCTTCCTTTTTTAAATCCAATCCATCGTTGCGTTTCTTTTCTCATTTTCACATGTTTTCTCTCGTTCTGAGCGATTTATCGCACGTGAATGTAGGGACCAGATTTCCCTATCGCGTCCGCTACCCAACACCTATGACGCTGTTCGCCCTGAAATCCACTCATGCAGCCTTTTCGATTTCTGAGCGATTTATCGCGCGTGAATGTAGGGACCAGATTTTCCCTATCGCGTCCACTACGCAACACCTATGACGCTGTTCGCCCTGAAATCCACTCATGCAGCCTTTTCGATTTCTGAGCGATTTATCGCACGTGAATGGAGGGACCAGATTTCCCCTATCGCGCCCGCTACCCAACACCTATAACGCTGTTCGCCCTGAAATCCACTCATGCAGCCTTTTCGATTTCTGAGCGATTTATCGTGCGTGAATGGAGGGACCAGATTTTCCCTATCGCGTCCACTACGCAACACCTATGACGCTGTTCGCCCTGAAATCCACTCATGCAGCCTTTTCGACCCTCCAACAAGAATAAGTTGGAGTCAGTGTCCCTTGTGGTTGCCGTCGTGGAGCCGCCTGTAGAGCCGGGCCACCACGACCCCACAGGGGCACGGCAAGGACCCCATAGTGGCACGGCAAGCCGCTGTCGCTACGCAGCCTCCCGTTAAATGAACTGTGCCAGACCACTATATTTACACCACAACGATTGTCGAGCGCATATAAGGATGGACGTTGCAGTGATAGGGGAATGAGCCAGCGGCAGTAAATGTAAAATGATAGCTGCCACCAACTGGCATATTTCCACTATCAAATGTTGTCCCGTCATCACTGGTGACCGTATGAGGGGCGGACGACACGTTTTTCCAGATGATGGTTGTGCCTGCTTTGATGGTTAGTAATCCAGGGTCGAAGCCGTAACTTCCACTGCTATTGGTGATCATGATGGTCTGCGGAGAACCCGAAACGGGTGTGGCTTGAGTCGTTGTGGGCGTGGCTGGAACAGGTGTGTTGCTTGTGCTAGCCAGCGGGGTTTGAGCGGTATCTACAGGGATCGTTGCGGCATCTGTGCTGGCTGTAGGGTTGCGCGAGCAGGCTGCTAGCAGCAGCAGCATAGCTCCTACTCCTATCAGTAGATGGAACCAGTGCTGGAGCAGATCTTTTTTTCCGGGCATTCTGTTTTCTTTCCTTCTTTTGCAAAAACTTACGCAGTGAGGTACTTTCCCACGCGTGGGAAAGTACCTCACGCTCGATATACATTTCTTCTTATTTTCGTTGTCGTTCGCTTGCATGGGGGAGTGAGCGAGCTAGAAGGTTGGCAGTTAATTTTCTATGTCATAATATGTCACAGAAAATTAAACTGCATTTGAGCGGGCTAGAAGGTTGGCGGTGGCGGTGTCTGTCCCGTATAATCGCCGATCACATAGGATGTATAGGGCCCATTGAGCTGGTTGGGGCCATTGCCGGTCACATTGAGCGTCCCGTACTGGAATTCCATTTCGGGATGAATGATGAGGACCCGGTTATTGAACTGATCCGCAATACTAATCGCCCCATTTGCCAGGAGCACCGCATTGGTCGGCAGAGGGGCCGTATTGCTCTTCTGGTCCGTATTGGTGAAGTAGGCAAAGACTACTTTTTTATCCGGCGTCACCTCTATCACGCGGCTATGAGCCGAATCGGTAATCAATGTATCGCCATTTGGGAGCCGACTGGCAAACGCCGCACCGCTGAGCCCTTGATTATACTTCCACACTATGCTTCCAGCGCGTGTAACCTCTATGACGCGGTTGTTATTTTCGTCTGCGATCAGGATATCCCCGTTGGGCAGCAGTTCGGCACTGTTGGGATTATTAAGTGTACCGGGGCCGCCCTTGGGACCATATGTCCAGACGACCTGTTTGCTGGCCTTGTCGATTTCGATGACACGATTATTGCCCTGATCAACGACCATAATATTGTGGTTAGGTAGCTGAATGGCAAAGACGGGCGCATTCAACTCGTTAGCGCCAGAGCCAGAGACGCCGGCCTGCCCGTATTGCCACACAATTTTGCCTTGCTGATCGACGATGATGACGCGGTTATCCACACAACCTTTGGGTAAACTCGGCGAGCCCGAAGGAATGCCCGTGCCCGCCGCCAGCGTCAAGCCTCCGCTCAAGCGTTCTGCGTCGTTGAGACCGATAATTGTACCGGGACCAGGATTACAAAGCGTCGGTTTGCCGGAGCCAAAGGTCCATACGATGTGCCCGTTATGGTCCATCTCAACGATGCGGTTGTTGAATTGGTCCGAGATGAGTATGTTGCCAGGCGCATTAAAGCGTGGACCTGAGGGTGCCGACTGAGTTGCCTGAGTCGAATCTGAGCAACTACTGGCAAGCGTCACCAGCAAAACGCCAACAACGATAAGGAAAAGATGTCTTTGTACTGCCATAGGAAATACCCTCCTGCTTTGCCACTCATTACGAATACTTCTTTCTTTGCCACTCATTACGAATACTTTAGAGTCAATGGCTCACCAGCGTTTCTCGCGCTGCGGTCTGTCTACAAGTGGTCATGATGCCTTGTCCTACGGATGAGTCGCGACAAAATAATTTAGTGCTATATAACTACTTCGTAGACAGATACGTCAGAGAGTTACAGTACAAATATGCCATGCTACTCTCCTTGACAGTGCGCAACAAGATCGGGTATATTATTGGTATGCAAACTTTATGGTCGGGAGATTGAAGGCGTGGAATTTTCTGAATGCCCTGGATTGCTTATTACTAAGTTGGCCCATATTATCATACTGGATATGGATCGTAAGTTAAAAGTACATGGCTTGACCATGTCACAGTGGGCAGTGCTCAAGCCACTCTGGCAACAGGAGGGAAGATCACAGGTGGAGTTGCAAGACTTGCTTGGCCTGGATGGAGCTACAATCACAGGACTGGTTCAGCGTATGACCCACCTG
>CAWKKX010000068.1:0-71953 GCA_963850365.1 uncultured Chloroflexia bacterium | reverse complement strand
ATAATGCTTTCACATTTTTTACAGGATGTATATATTTATCATTTCATGCAGGCCGACTCACTTTACCAACTGCGACTACCTGACCCTTCGGGGCATCTTTGCTCGCAGTCGGCCCTGGCTCTACACTCACAGCCGCTGCATCATGCTTCCACATTTCCCTGGAAATCTACGGTAGCAACTCCATTGCGCACATTGAGCACGCCTATGCTCGTTGTTTCTTACCCTCTAATAGCCATCCTTGATACACTTGCGTCCCTTCTAAATCGGTAAATCTCGCATTGTCAGGATACACAACTGCTGTTTCGAAAAACATGCGAGCTTGCCTGTCGCTTATCCTCTGTTATTGCTTTGAATAGGATAACTTACAGAGGTAGCATTCGCTTTAAATTGCTGATCTGCCGTTGCAATATAATGTTCCAGGCTGTCATACCGCTAAATAGGATTAGCATAATAAGTGCAGCGACCGCCAGTAATTGGTGCTCCACTTTTGCCAACGTGATTGGCGAGGGATCACTTTCATTTGCCATACGCCGTATAGGTTGAGGGCGCCCCTGTTATTAGGCTGGATGCTGGCTAAAATGCGTTCTTTTAGTCCGACGGATGGTTCTAGCACCGGTACAGACAGAGGGAGTGCATTGACTGGCAGTTGAAGCTCTTGCATCAACTGAGTACAGTGGGGACATTGGCCATATGCTCTTGCGCTAGCTCATGCTCCTCTGGCGTGACAGCACCAAGGACATAAGCACCCGAAAGCTCTTCAAATTCCTGGCAGTTCATCTGACATCTCCATTATCTTATCTCCTTTGTTCGTTAAAGCTGTGCATATCCTTTTCCTCATCTTATTGTAATTTCTCCAGTCAATATTTGCCCCACTTCAATATAAAAGTAATACTTATTGCCTATAATTCATACACTCCCATTTCCCCTAATACTCGTCTTCAAGCGTATTAAGCCAAGTCTTAGACGAGCTTTGACTGTTCCAAAGGGAACTTACATCCTTCAGCTATCTCGCTATGTGTCCATCCCTGGAAATATGCAAGCTCTATCATCATTCGTTGCTCTGTAGAAATCTTCATGAGTGCAGATCGTAGTGTTTCGCTCTGCACTGTACGCCAGGCTTCATCCCATACATCTGGAAATGTAAGCTGCTCATCCTGCTCTGCTTCATCCCATGTCGCCTCTTTTAAAATTGCCCGTCGTCTGATATAACGCAAATGATCAATGGCACGATGATGAACAATGGAGACAAGCCAGCTACGCACCGCTCCTAGTTGAGGGGAGTACGAAACTGCACGCTGCCATATTGATAAAAATGATTCCTGCAAGAGATCTTCGGCTATTTGATGATCAGCTATCATACGATAAACTAGAGAGTAGAGAAGGCGTGCGTAGCGTTGATAGAGGATCTCCAATGCCCAGGTCTCTCCTCTGCTATGGCTCTGATCAAAGCTTCGTCACTTACCTGTTCTACAGGCAAAGAGGCCGATCCTGAACCCTGTATATTCTCAGAAGGCCCTTTTTCAAATTTTTGCATTATCCTCTTCTCTTGCCAATTCTTATGTTGTGTCCCTAAAATGTAAAAGATTCATTGATTTTTCGCATTAACCAACTCCCTCGCCCGATAATAGTTTCTGCTAGCAACTATTATCAATAGGGACGCTAAAACAGCTACACCCACGAATATAAAGATCTGTGAACTCTTAGGCTGTGCAATAGGGGCACTTCCCGTTTGAGGTAAACCAGGTACACCTGTTACCTGAGTGGTCACAAATCTCAGATGGGGATCACTATTGAGTAGACCTATTGCAAAAATACTGGTGACGGTCCATGGTTTTATCACAGCAGAAACCGCTACGGGCGCTTTCGCAGGCGGTGTACTCACATTAAATGTATGTGGACCAGCAGGAATAAAAATATAGTCACTGGCTTGCAAATAGGATATGCTATGAATAACTTCGTGCATATTCTCAGTTGCATCGAGAGCACCTGTTCCTGGCGACAAATGATATATACGCACTTTCGCGGTATTGCCTAAAATGCTGTTGTTGTCATCAAACACTTCTAATGAAAGGCTTTTTGTAGACTGCATCCCTAATGCAGCTACCGTGTATGCCTTACCAGTACTGACTGGAACAGTCTGCATTATTACTGGGGCATCAACACCTTTTCCTATTAGGGCTATCTCAATGTTATGTGAACCAGCAGGTAGTGGTAAATAGTTTGAAATAGTTGCATATTGAAAACTACTCAGCAACTTTATACCATCCATAAAAACATCTACCGTCCCTATATCTGGTGATGCATGCACCACACGTATAAATGCGGGACTCTCTAGCCGCTACCGGCGAATTGGATACCCATATATAAAATGAGCATAAAAATACTCCATCCTATTGACACACAATGTATGACTACATTGACAATATGTTGTTTCATTTTCACCTTTCTTTCTTCTATATGTTTGCACACATAAAACTTATACGCCTATTTTTCTCAAAATGGATGTATCTAACCTTAATTGATTTTGAAAAATAAATGGAAACATAATGTAATCCACCCATCTCTATTTGGCGTAACCCTCTTTCGGAAACTAAAGTTGCTGGTTGATGATGGGCCCGACATGAATGTATTTCACGTATCAGAGACCACGCTAACTTTATAGATGAAAACTTCAACCAACCAATTAGCTATACAAAGTTGGAGTCACTCGCTCCATTGAGTAGTTAACTTTACACATGAACTAAGAGAGGTTACACACGTATTATGAGAAAAGCTACACAAAAAAATATCGCTACCACTAACCTTCTGGCATCTTTTTCCGCCGCTCAGTCACGCAGGTCTCTTCTTAAGGGTGCGGCCGCTGGTATAGCTGGCATCGCGGCAGTAAGTACTAGTGGTCTGGCTTATGCAAAAAGCTACACTTCTAAACGTCCCACAGCTGATTCGATTGTGTCTATCTTGACGGTTGCCCGTACCGCAGAGCAACTGGCGGTGACTTTCTATAGCAATGGCATTGCAAATGCAGATAAGCTAGGCCTGACTGGTAATAATCTGGAGAATATCAAGGCTGCCCTCGTCGAAGAACAAATACATCAACAGTTCTTCACAGCTAATGGCGGTCAATCCCTGGCCGACACGTTCAGCTTTCCAGAGGGGTCCCAAACTTTTACTGACCTGAAAACTTTTATTGCAACCCAACAGCAACTCGAAGGGGTCTTTGACTCGGCATTCCTTGCCGCTATCCTGGAGTTCGCACAATTAGGGCGTCCAGACCTTGCACAGATTGCAGGACAGATCGCAACGGTCGAATCCGAACATCGAGCTCTGGGTCGCATGATTGGCGGATTAAGTCCCGCTGATAACTGGGCATTCGCACCCGTTCTAGTGGCAACAGTTGGCGATGCACCTGCCCTGGTGAAAAAAGCTGGCTATCTCAGCCCTATGTCTGGCAATACCTATACTTATCAAGAAGTAAGTATTGATAATGCCGGCGTGGAGCAGCGTAAACCTTTCTCCGCTAATGCTACCGTCCAAGGAAATGGTTAATCTGTTCAGTTTCACTTCTTTACATGCTTCCTCCGCTATCTCTCTGGAGGGATCCGTAAAGTAATTATGCTTATACTAAACTAAAAGCTTTGACAACTTTTGACAACTAACTAGGAACTCAAGTGATGGCACATATAACTCTCCACTCTCGCTTTTGCAAAAACTGTGGCACCATTGTCACTACGCCACAAAATTCTGCTCAATGTGCAATGCAGAGTTAGATCCTCGATACAGCCAGCACAACAGGATTGAGTCATCTTTGCACTCTGACGCTACCTTGAAAATCTCTCCTGTGATTCTGACGCTAAATCCGAGCTAATTCTCGGCCATCAGTACGTACTTATTTGCAAGCATCACAACAACAAGCATTATTAAAATCTATCGATCCTTCGCCCTGGTCTAAAACTCAGCCCCTGCCAGAATTAACTAGAGTTGCTACACCAAAACAAACGCAGAAAATCTTCACAAGTAAATTAATTTTGCAACTTATGTGCGGAATTAGCCTTATATTGCTGCTCCTTCTAAGCATTAGTACAAAAATCATTCTTAGTAATAGTCAAACTGCTTTGCAGCAACAGGCAAAACAGCAAGAAATACAACTAGACCATCTTATTGAGAATGCTCTGCTTGATGGTGTTTCTCCATCATCGCTACACTCTCTTCTTGCAGAAAAAGCGCAGGTTGACAATTCTAATATCCTTTTGACATACCTTCCTGCACAACTCACAAATAAATTCTATCAAAATCAAATCCGACAGTATCGCACATTACAACTACAGATACCACAGATTGTGCTGACAGCAACCGAACAATCCCAACTACAGCCAGCACAACGCGACTGCAAAACTTTCAGATCGCTCTTGCAAAAAGCAATATACAACCAGCCGGCAATATCCACTATTTCGCACAACAATTTAGCCAGGATCAGATTCTTATCTCATCCGCAAAAAGAGCCAAAAACTATATAAATATAAGCAGAAATGCAAACAGCTCTATTGCAGCACTGGAACAGAGGGAGGCAACTTTTAAACAACTTTCGGATTTCCATGATGCGCTTGATAAGATGCAAGCAGTTCATATTGACACCACAGATATGCAGACTCAATATCAAAATGATCTACAAATTTTCAATAATACAACACAAGCAACCGATTTCCAGAACTTGAACACCCAACTCAATGTGCAGTATCAACAAATAGTGGTAAATTCAATTCAATCTTTTTCTTATATAAGCATTTCTAAATTAAATGTGTTCGCAGCCCAGATTCAGACATTAAAAACCTTATAAATTTATCCGACCCCTTATCTAAAACGTCTCAGTGGTGATCAAGTTGCCAGCACAACTGCAAAGACCATCAGCGATAAATTAAATTTTTTCAAACAAGTTGATACGGACATTGCATCTATGAGGAATGATTTAATTTTTGGTCAGGCACACTTTGTAGTGAAACAATTTCATCAGGAGGTTGATACCTGGGCCAGAAACCATCCTTACCACGATAGCTATGATGGGCATGACTACATGCTTGATAATGGCTATACGAATCAGGGGATTGGCGCGACTCTCGACCTCGATTTAAATAACGCACATTCATCGCCCAGTCTTGATACTGTTGTCCTCGAAACTCAAAACGCTCTCTTTAATCTGCACTTGTTTGAGGCAAACTATAATGATAAAACTCTCTATAACAAGATGCATCCGAGCGATCTTGAGTTGTTAAATCATTATCAACTTCAGAACAGGCAAGTCCTTGTGATCTCTCTCGCTGAGCAGGCTATGCGTCTATACCAGGATGGGCATTTGACCTATTCCTACCAGATCACTACAGGCCGTCAGACACTACCTTCTCTTCCAGGCATCTGGGCCGTTCTGGATCGCCGATCACCTGTTATCTTTAAGTCCGATGAGCCTCAAAATTCTCCCTACTGGTTTCCTGATACATCTATTGGCTATGCTATTCTCTATCACTATGGTGGTTACTTTATTCATGATGCTCCGTGGCGTGCTACCTTTGGACCAGGAACACAGTTCCCTCACCTGGACGCCAGTGGCAATACTTCCTACAATTTTGATGGCAGCCATGGCTGTGTCAATCTATCAACCGATAATGCGGCATGGGTCTATAAACATACCGATTGGAACACTGCTATTGCTATTTATTAAATTGATCTTTTAGTCGCATTCATTCTGTTAGTTACAGCATTATATAAAAAGTCGGAGAACAGATTCTATAGAGGAGAATAAACATGCAAGAGCAAAAGACATCTCTCGCGCCTGGCGATATTATTCAAGATCGCTACATGATAGAAGAGGTTCTTGGTAATGGCGGTTTTAGTACTGTGTATCTGGTACGTAACTTACAAGCTCCAAATGCACAAGATGAAGCAAAAAATGCTCTCTTCGCTCTTAAAAGACTCAACTACTCCAGCCATCAAGAGAAGGTTCGCTTTGCTTTTGAAGGGGAGATACTTAAAAAACTGAACCATCCTGGCACTACCTCATTTTTATCGCATCTTCCAAGACCATGAACATTCTCAAGATTTTATGCTTCTTGAATACATTGCAGGCCCAATTTAGAAGTTCTACGCCAAAAACAGCAGGATAAACACTTTCCTTTATCCGCCGTGCTCACCATTATGCAACCTATTGTCGAGGCTATTACCCTTCACATAAGCAAAAACCTCCTGTTATTCATCGCGATATTAAACCTGCTAACATTGTTGTGTCTGGCTTAGAAAAAAGGGCCGTTCTGTCGACTTTGGGATCGCGAAAGAATATGAAACCGATGCTACTACAACTGCCATTCGTCATTTTTCTCCTGGCTATGGCGCTCCCGAACAGTATAGTAGCTATGGAACCGATCTGCGTACTGATGTCTACGGCCTGGGCGCAACATGTTACGCTCTTTTGACCGGGACGGTTCCTGCTGATGCATTCATTCGTATAACCACACTGGTAAGCAGCAAAAAAGATCCTCTTGTACCTATAAACGATATGGTGCCTGCTGTTCCCATGCATGTTGCTCAAGCTATCGAGCAGGCAATGTCTATTGGCCAGGAAAATCGCTTTCCTACTATCGAAGATTTCTGGCTCGCATTAAATACACCTTCAGAAGAAGACTCTTCTCAAATGCACAATAGACGCCTACTTTCACCTATAACCAACTCTCAAGAGGCTATCAGGCAAGAGATTTACCCGTATGCACATAAACAGACTTATCACTCTCAAAAGAGAAAAAATAGGGTGTTTCTATCACTTTGCCTCGCTTTCCTGATCATCATGGGAAGTGGATTGGGTTTCTATTTATACATAAATACCTCATATTTCTACAAACCATATTTCTTCCCTCAAAAGATCTGCTCAACTTCTCCACTCCCCCACCCTACAAAATCAAATTATTATCCCTCTATAAAAAACATGTATACAGGTACAATTCATGATCTACTTTTTACCGGTACCAGCACAACAATGTCCCTCATAAGATCAGTCAAAATAGCGAGCGTATCAGTGGTTCTTTTGTTGGTTTACATCTGACAAGCACATTTACAGGTGTTCTGGATAGTTCGCAACACATTTTCTTCACTGTACGGAGCAACACGAATCACAGCCCTATCTTCTTTGAAGGGGCAGTACGCTCCGATGGTAACCTTGCTGGTAACTACTGTGATATCAACAGAGCAGGACAATGTACGGGCAACTATGGTTTATGGACTATCGCCCCCATTCCAAATTGACATCTTCCAGTTCCATCCGGTAAGACAAACTTCCCACAATTACTGCACTGCCGGCTTCCTGGCTTCGTCGCAGGTTGACTAATTGATGTAATAAAAACTCTACCTACACTGAGCCTTCAAGGTTACCTGATAGACAAATAGTCATAATTTTGTTATGGTATAGCTATGAATGCATCTGTCTTTTTCCAGGGCGGTACACTGGTTCTTCAACATGTTGAGGAGACGATATCAGTTCCCGCTCCATTTCAATTTATAAAGCATTGCTGGCGCTGTGAAGCATACCATTATAGGTCAGTCCTTCCCTGGCTCCAGGAACATCATATCCATAGCTCTGTCCCTCGCTGGTCACAGCTTAAACTTGAGCTACATGATTCGCGGGAACTTTACGATTACCAAATTGCGGCTCTTGATGCGTGGAAACAGGCAGATAAAAGGGGCAGTGTGGTCCTACCCACCGGAGCCGGAAAGACACTTGTGGCCCTCCATGCAATTCTTCATATCAACTCATCGACTGTGGTTATTGTGCCCACCCTCAATCTCCTTTACCAGTGGTATGCAGTTTTGACTAATGCTTTCAAAACTGAAATAGGCGTCTACTATAACGGTGAGAAACGCATCCTTCCTCTTACCATCACAACATATCATTCCGCAGGCGACCTGATTGCAGAGTGCGGCAATACATTTAAACTACTCGTCTTCGATGAAGCTCATCACCTACCCGCTAAAACCTGGGGTGAGGCCGCACTCATGGCTCCAGCTCCTCTACGTCTCGGCCTGACTGCTACGTACCCTGAAGAATATGAGCAAACGGGTGAACGCTGGCAACTCGCTGATTTAATTGGCCCCATAGTATATACTCAGCGTATAGAGCCGCTCATTGGCAAACAACTTGCACAATATCGTACTCAGCGCATTCGTGTCGATCTTACTGCTGAAGAGCGCTCTACGTATGATGCTGCCTATGCGACCTACACGGCCTTTATACGCGAACGTGGTTTACGCCGCAGTCATGGCCCTGCCTGGCTGCACGAACTGATGCGTCTCTCAGCCTTTGATTCACAGGCACGTCGTGCTCTGCTTGCACGTCAACAATTGTTGAAGATTGTTGGCAGTTGCGAGGGAAAATTTGCGGCCCTCGAAAACTTGCTCCACGAGTATAGCGGCGAGCGCATCCTTATCTTCACCGAATCTAACTCTGTCGCCTATACTATCGCCCGTAAATATCTTATTCCTGTTATTTCTCATGAAACGGGAATTGTCGAGCGCAAAAATATTCTTGATGGTTTTCAGACCGGCCACTATCATGCTATTGTGACCTCTAAAGTGCTGAACGAAGGCGTTGATGTGCCAGAGGCTAAAGTTGCCATCGTGCTTGGAGGCGGTTCCAGCAAACGCGAATATATCCAGCGCCTTGGACGCATCTTGCGCAAAAAAGAACCTCTCCAGGCTCTACTCGTCGAAGTCCTTGCACGTAAGACTATCGAAGAGGGAAAAGTACAGCGCCGCCATGTGCGTAAGGAGGATCGCTAGTGTTAACCAGTGATTTAATTAAGCCCAGGCTGCGTATGCAGGGCTCTAGAATATCTGTAGAGATGGTTGACGAACAAGATCCCTTTCTACTACAGACCGCACTAGAATTGATTCTCTTATTTCAGCAACATATTGGTCAAGCTCAAGAAGAGTGGGAAAACGCGTTGGAAAGGTATGAAGGCGCACGTACCGACTATATTTTGATCCGTGGTCTGGCAAAGGTTCTGCTCGATAACGCTGAATTCACTCCGACGGCATCACCGCTTCCTCCTACAATTCTACGTGAGAAGATGTTTTCATACGGTCCGGTCTTCCAAACGCCTGATATTTTGCGTCCAATTACACGCCAGGATGTCCTGCAAGAAGTTGCACATGAACTTGAATTAGCACCAGATCAACTCGATACGTTGCTTTTCGCTGATCGGCATGCCTCGTATCAACTTACAACAAGTGGGCCACAATGGACTCCAACTTCGCTCCTCGCACGCTACAACCTGGAATTAGCTCGTGGAGTTCTTTACTGGGCATCATATATCACTATTGCAGTTAATGACAACTATAAAGATATATGGAAGTTCATTAAGCTCTTCAAACTGATGTTTAATGCTACAATCATTGAGGATGGCGGCTATAAAATCGATTTGGACGGCCCTATCTCTCCCTTTGTTACTTCAACCCTACGCTATGGACGACAGCTCGCTGCTTTTCTACCAGCACTGCTCTTATGCGAACAATGGCAGATGTGGGCTCATATCTATCCTCCACAAAGTCGTGGAGAAATGCTCTATTATCTCGACTCTACTAGCTCGTTGCAATCACATTTTAAGCGCTCAGGACCCTTTGACAGTCGTCTCGAAGCTGATTTCGCTCATGATTTTGAGCTGAAGATGGGTACAAAACGCGGCCACTGGCGGCTCATACGTGAAAGTGAAGTCATTCTGCTTGGCAATACGGTTATGATACCAGATTTTGTCCTGCTCGATGAGCAAGAAGAGCAACGCAAAATTCTGGTCGAACTTGTCGGCTTCTGGCATCCACAATATCTGCGCCGCAAACTAGAAAAGGTGCGTGCAGCTAATTGCGCACATCTTCTTTTATTAGTTTACGCAGGACTCAGTATCACAGAAGAAGCCTTTCAAGATGTGGCCAGTGAGGTTCTTTTTTTTCGCAATAAACCTGTCATCAAAACGGTTCTGGACATGGCAGACAACATGGCAGAGCGTCTTTATGGCCCACGTCCAAACTATGCTGCACATGAAAAAACGCGCCGCATTTCCCAAAGTTCATACAATGATGATCCTACTGGTTAAACTTGTAGATCTATGGCTATAGGCAATGCACTTGCATACCATGTGGTGAGGTCCTCTTCGTCCGATGATGGATACTTTTCTTCTATCATTCGGCGTGCCAGTGCATCTTCCTCCGCACTCTTAACATCTCTCCCTTGTCCTACAAAGATCTTATCTTTAATCTTTACCGTCACACTAGCATTCTGACGAATATTTTTCACCCAATCGGCTTTATCTAATCCTCCTGACAACATATAAAGGGTTCGGTTATAGAGCACAAACCAGATTTCGATTGTGTGCACTCGACCAGTAATACGCCCTGTGGTCGTCAAATAGCAGAAATCTTCGTGCGAAAACAATTGCACATCAGCCGCCATGGCAAAACTCCTTGCTAGAAAAATCTATTACATAAGTCAATAACTCATGTATGTTAAAACAAGAGAATCTTGAAATATACGTTCGCAGAGCAAGAAAAGTTGCTTGTAACCTGATTGTTACTGAATACCTTCTCTCTACAGTTTAGCACAAGACCATTTGTGTTAAACTAAAAATATATACCCGATAGTACAACACATTTGTATTCCTCCCCTTTGGGAGATATAATATGTAAAGGGACGTATTTTTTACTACCATCCTCCCGTAGTCTGATAACATGGATTTTATCAGTTAATTTTTAGTTCCTCTTTTACACTTTGGATCAACTGCCATGAAAAAATTCGTCTACTCTCCCTTTCCGTGTATATCCCTGCTCTCTCTACTTTTGCTCACTTTATCCTTTGCTAGTTGCAAAGAACCAGCACAAACTGCTCAGTTACCACAAAAATCTGTTATACATGTATATCCAGAAGAAACTGCAACGCCAGATCCTGCAAATTTTAAGAGCTTTGTTGGTACCTGGTACAATCGTTATGGAACACTCACAATTGTACCAAATGGACATGCAAAATATGTAGCACGTGTATTTACCTGGTGTGGTCCTGCTGTTACACCACCATGCGATTCTATGGAGAATAACTTGATCATACCTGGCATTCATCTGAATATGATGTTTATTCACACAACCAAATCAGTAGCGCATGGAACCGTACTGGATGGAAATACAGAAGATGCCGGCTCGCCTGTCAGCTTAACACTGCTAAAGGATAATCGACTTGGCTTCTCCGAACGTCCATCTTCCAATCCACACACTCTTTGTGCGTCAACCGTTCCAGTAGAATCATGTGGAGCCTAAGATACACATTCACGTCTCTCGATTAGCAGCGACGAGCAAGCAAAATACTTCATGTTCTGCTTGCTCGTCGCTGCTTTTTTACTTCTCTCTTTCCCTTACACCCTGGCGTGTGCCAGGGCAGCTGGCTGAGTAAGTGAGTATTGACCATACTGGCCATTCACATTTTGTGCTCGCACACGATAGATTGCATTCGCTGCATTATCTTTAACAGGGGTCTGAAAGTCTGTATAGGTACCAACGACGGACCAGCTAAGAGGCTCAGATGGAAAGGGAAAGGGAAAGGGAAAAGGTAATGTTGAGGTCATGCTTGCACGTTCCAGTACATATGCATTTGCACCAACAACCCCGGTCCATGTGATAATATTCGGATTTCCTGAAGTGACCGTTAGTGCAGGAGCTTTTACAATGAGCGCTCCAGGCGTAGAGGAAAACCCTTGCATTTTATAACCATGGCTGCGAATAATCTGCATTCGTTCTGGCTGGTCAACGGTCTGATTGAGCCCTGCAACATGTCCATTCGGATAATACATTGAAAAACCATCTGACTGTATGCAAAAACCATAGGTATCAAAATGTGGCATTAGAGACCAGAGACAGGCACCACTTATCGCAGGATTGACCTCCACCCCATTATGCAAAAAATCTTGCAGGTCATTCGAGGCGGTCATTAACGGCAAATGGAACACCCAGGGCAGGCTGGTAAAGTTTGTACTCACGGCAAAATTTGGATTTTGTACCAGATTCGTCGCATGGCCCTGCTGTACAAGTGACACACCTGTAATCCAGGTTGTATCTACTGCATCGCCAACGTTGAATGCTAGCGCCGCTGTACTGTCGGTCTGGGATACAACAAAGGTAACACGAAACTGCTGCCAGAAGCTGGTTAGCGCGGCTTGAATTGTTCCATAGACGCTGTATGGAGCTGCTGTCATTTGAATGGCTGAACCCATAATACGATTAGAAATATTTCCAGTTGCCTTCGCATAGAAGGAAAAAACATACGTCGCTCCGCCCATGAGCGTTGAAGAAGGGGCATTGCTCCCTTCATTCAATGGCTGAAGAAGCTGAACTCTATAGGCAGCATTCGTTGCACCCGTGACCACCAGCTTTACTGATTGACCATAGCCACCTGGCGCAGTTGCCGCATCAATTGATGCAGTCGCCGAGGCAACTGGAGTATATGTCCAATCATATTCTCCAATCATGTATACTTTTGGGGGATTAGCATTGGGGAACGATGGGCTTATCCCCGCCGCTTGTGCCGCATCATTGGCTGCTATGCGATTATAGGTCGGATAAAAGTGATTGGAGACAATATCCACACTCGCATTATTTAATTGGTCAGATGTAAATGTCGCATTCGCAGGGTCGGTGTTGTTAATGTAGGAGCCATCCATGACAAGATGATTGCTATCTATCGACTTGATATAGCTGGCAATGGTCGTTGTCCAGGATGACGGAGGATCGATTTCATTACCTGTTTCCCACGCCATGATGGTCGGATCGTTTTTGTAGGCCAACCCGTTGAACTGGTTTACACGATTCAAAAACAAAGCGATATACTTCTGAAGGTCGCTAATAATTTGACCATTTGTGAAAAAAACTTGTTCTTCTACCTGCCAATTCGCACCTTGACCACCACTTGTAATTCCCCGCCAATTCGTGAATGTTCGTTTCCCCATGTTACTATAATAGTAGTTATTGACAAATGGGATGATTAGCCTGATACCTAGCTGGCCCGCCTGGTAGATTGCATAATCAATAGTATTAAAGGCTGTCAAGTTGGGCTGATTATCTAGAACGGCGCTTAATGATGGGCAAACAGAAAGTGGATCTCCAACATTAATACCAAGGTAGAGACTGCGCACAACTGTCATTCCCATTTCTTTAGCTGTGCTCAATACGTCATTGATTGCCCATCGAGAGGGATAATACAAGCCATTCGTAGAAGTTGGGATGCTCTGACCACCACTTGTTAAGGCTACATCACTCAACCCCAACCAATATATGTTTGCCCCCGTAAAACGAAAGTGCTGTCCACTAAGAAGCAGTTGCGAACCACTACGTGTGATAAAAGATGCCATCTCTTTTCCTCCTCCACCGCCCTATAGCGCATAAACTTGCAACGAAGACTGCATTCTTTCTTTACTACGCCTTGACGCCGTAAAACAATCTCTATGCATATACCTGTAGCAACACCAGTACTTTATTAAGTATAAGTAAACTAATTGCTGCTGTCAAGCCATAAAACTTTCATTAGTATAAATAGCATTGTCTATATTATTTTTCTCATTCGCGCTCTTCATTATCATCACATATCAATATATATCCTTTACTAATACTACATTTTATCGTACAATTTTACTTAGATATAACTAAGAAAGGATGTGCTCTTTATGTTTGAGAGTTTTTTTCGCTCTATACCTGTCTCTATTGCTTACTTCGCTGCTTTTACTATAGCTCTCTCATCCTCCGCTTCCCATCAAGCACAAATGCTGTATGGGCATCATGATGTCACTATTACTACTCTTGGCCCTGTCATCATTCAAGAACCTTCGCTTACAGTCACTACCATTTTGCCTCTTGCCAAAAATGATGTATGGATAGCAGGATCTTATTCCAATTCTCTTTCGTTGACCGTTCCGCTCTACGAACATTTCGATGGCAGCAGATGGATGGTTGTTCCAAACCCCGCAGTGGGCGATAGCGGCAATATTAGTGAGCTCTCGGCACTATCAACACATGATATATGGGCTGTCGGTACATACAGAGCAAACCCTGATAATCCTATCGATGTGCCTCTTATTGAACACTGGAATGGCTCGCACTGGAGTATGATCAACCAGCAGTTTAGTAGTACATTTGCAACTGGGGGTTTAACTTCTGTAGTAGCTCTCTCCGCAAACAATGTATGGATGGTTGGCTCTCAGAGGGGCAACATTAACGCAACGCCCACTCAAACTTTTATTGAGCATTGGAATGGTTCACAGATACAAATGGTGGCAAGCCCTGATCCCGTTAATACTACCTCAAACTACTTAAAAGCCATTACAGCGTTATCAGCCAATGATATATGGAGCGTAGGAATCTCAGATACAGGCAATACCCTTACTGAACATTGGGATGGTTCACAGTGGACAATTGTTGCAAGCCCTAATATCACGTTTAATCAAGGCATTCCCAATTTCAATATACTCACGTCCGCATCTTCCGCCTCAAAAAGCGACGTCTGGGCTATCGGTCTTTTTAATGCAACGGCAACAGGCTTCAAAGGGGCGCTCGCAGAACATTGGAATGGTCTACAATGGTCGGTAATATCCCTGCAGGGCCTACCAGGAAGTTCCCAGGCGCTCTACAATGTGGTTTCTTTGGGGATTAATAATACCTGGGCGTTGGGTACAAGCATCACCAATAATACAGCGCTCCCACTCCTCACTCATTGGGACGGCTCCGGGTGGAAAAATGCCCCTCTTCCGCCATCTCTTACTTCACTCCATTGCCTGGAATATCTTGTTTCTTCACCTACAACACTTGTAAGCATCAGTAAAAATATGAATGGGGCACTTCAATTAGTTCTGCTCTGAAAAAACAATAAATTTTAGCTCGCAAGTAAACTAAGATGCCCTGGCATGGAATTTCCCTTAGAATAATAAAATAAATTCACTATTGTCTCATCCACTAAATGGGATGATGATGGCAAAAGATGTGTAGACTTATTTGACTAAAGTTGATCCTTTTACCATTGTCAACAAACTTAGCGGATGAGATACTACGACTTTTTATGACACGCATCATAAAAAGTTGACCTGGCCTAACGACCACTACTACTACGCGACTGAGCCCGTCTTACAATTGCATCGACAGTCACAGCTAGCAAAAGCACAGCTCCTTCAACCATCTGTTCTACATCTGATCCCTGGCTCTTTAGAGCAAGTCCGTTTTCTAGACTACCAATGATCAGCGTACCAAGTATGATAGACCATACTGAACCACGCCCACCAAAGAGGCTTATACCACCAATAACGGCAGCACCGATAGCTTGCAGCAGAAGCGTTGAACTCACCTGGGCAGCAACGGCATTTTGATGCGATGCAGCAAGAATACCACCAACGGCAGCCAGTGTCGAGCAAAGCGTAAAAGCTGCCACGCGGATGAAAACTACATTGATACCAGCACGCCGTGCAGCTTCGATGTTTCCACCTACAGCATAAATGTGGCGGCCAAAAGACGTTTTAGTCAATACAATCCAGACTACTAATATCAGGCCAAAAAGAATCGCCGTCGAGTTAGGTACGCCCTGATAGCTCTCGAAGAGTACAACTGCGCCTTCAATAACAATTATCATAAGGGCGATCTGGCCCATTAGTTGTGGTGCCGATTTCGTTCTAAGGCCAGATTTTTGGCGACTCCGCTGGTTATATAAAAGGCTTCCTATGTATATGAGCAAGACCAGTGTCGGTAGACCTACTCCAAAAACGTCCGTTAGATAACTCGTTGAGCTCCCCGATATACCAGTAATATCAGGATTGTGAATAATAAGCGTACTTTGAGCGTTTAGAAGATTTAGTAGAAGTCCCGCGTATCCGATGGAAGCTGCAAGTGTAACAATGAAAGAAGGAATGCGCAATACAGCAATAAAAATACCATTAATAAACCCGACCAATGCACCAGACAGTATCCCCAGCAAGATAGCTTCCCATGCAGGGAATCCGTTGCGTTCTGAGAGTATACCCATAATGACTGCGCACAGCGTAGTCACTGAAGCGACGGAAAGGTCAATTTCGCCAAGCAACAATACAAGCGTAACACCAAGCGAATCGACACCTATGGTCGCAACTTGTTGCAATAGCTCAGAAAGATTGCGCGGTTCGAAGAAAAGCCCATTCGTAGTAACTCCGAAATAGAGCGCAATAGCAATGAGTGTCAACAGCACTGGCGCAAAACCAAGATCATTGCGTAATAGTTGTGCAAATGTCTGACGTTGCTGGTACTCTGGAACTTCTACAGCAACAGATTGGCTTGTAGATGAGTCGCCTGGGACATTTTTATCAATTATCTCACTCATTGTTTACTTCCTTCCGACGTTCCGTTTGTCTGCAATATCGCTCCAAACTCTGCTCCTGTGATTGCACCTACAACTTGTTCTGGGGTTGTGTTTTTTATATCGAAGGTGGCAACACGCTTGCCAAGTCGGAGAACAATCACACGATCAACAACCTCGAAAACATCTGCTAGATTATGTGAGATAACAACAACACCCAAACCTTGATCGCGCAAGCGCAATATGAGATTGAGTACCTGACGGGTCTGAGCAACACCAAGCGCTGCTGTTGGCTCGTCCAACAGCACCACTTTTGCATTGC
Source organism: uncultured Chloroflexia bacterium (assembly GCA_963850365.1). Classification (GTDB taxonomy): domain Bacteria; phylum Chloroflexota; class Ktedonobacteria; order Ktedonobacterales; family Ktedonobacteraceae; genus Dictyobacter. The sequence goes on along the minus strand of CAWKKX010000068.1, from coordinate 55,259 downwards.
GCAAGATGGTCTTGGCAACGGCAATAGACTGACGCTGACCGCCGGAGAGCGATGCAACTACTGAACGTATTGAAGGAAGCTTTACGTCAAGAGAGCGCAATACATTTAATCCACGTCGCTCCATCTCATTCTCTGATATGGTCCCCAATTGCGAATGCAGTTCACGGCCCAGAAAAAGGTTTGAGACTACATCCAGATTATCGCAGAGTGCTAGATCCTGATACACAGTCTCTATTCCTAAACGTGTAGCTACCTGTGGGCTGGTGATTTTAACGGGTTGACCCTGCACAAAAACTTCACCTTCGTCAGCGGGACCTACTCCTGCTATCGTTTTGACCAATGTCGATTTACCTGCACCATTGTCACCCACAAGGCCAACAACTTCCCCCGCATAAACATCCAGATCAACACCATTCAATGCACGCACTGCGCCAAAACTTTTTCCTATACCTCGCATACGAAGAAGTGGCTCACCCTGTGGTGCTTGCCCAGGCATCTGCGCTGATGCACCAACCGATGGAGTTGTACTATCCGCCATGTAACCCTCCAAATCAACGTTACGTTGACTCCACTGACAAATAATAACCGATCTAGAAAGGACGGCGTTTTTCTCAGCAACACAAATGAAGATGATATTGCTCTTACGACTACACACTGATTTCTCTTCATGTAGTTCTTTCATTTATCAATGGAGTCTCTATTAGTAATAAGGGGATGAAGCAGAAATGATATACCCAGGCTTCGAGTATATCATTTCTAACAGATAATCTATAACTCTGTTGTTATAGATTATCTTCAATTATCGCTTTAACAAACGCCATCTGTTCCTGCTGCGATACCTTTACAGATCACATCTTTCGTTACATAACCATCTGCGATAACTGTTGAAGCAATGTTAGTCTTGTCTACAGAGACAGGTGTTTCGAGGACTGATGGAATAGCTCCCCCATCCTCTGTCTTGGTTGTTGCACCATTTGTAAGACTATCCGTAGCGGTGCCGTTGTATATTGCCTTGACAAGATCGCCAACCGCCGATGCTTCTTTGGGGATAGCCTTGTACACGGTCATTGATTGCGTTCCAGAGAGGATGTTCTGGAGTCCTGCGACTGTCGCATCTTGCCCTGTTACCGGCACTTTGCCACTGAGTTTCTGGACCTTAAGCGAGGCAATCACAGAGTTCGCCATACCATCGTTAGCAACATAGGCAACCTGAACGTTGTTTTTCTGAGCCGTCAAAGCCTGGTCCATTTCCACACGTGCTTTGTCGTTGTCCCAGTCAGGCGTGTATTGATCGTAGACTTTGTGTAGTTCCCCACTATCGAAAAGAGGCTGCAGTTTACTTAATGCACCTTGCCTGAATAAGACAGCATTATTATCTGTTTGTGCACCATTGATCATTACAACGTTATCACCCTTTTTGTGGTGATCCACGATATATTGGCCCTGTATCTCACCAACTTTTACGTTGTCAAAAGAGACATAATACGCAAGGTCTTTGGATTGGATTAAGCGGTCATAAGCAATGACTGGAACCTTAGAGGCCTTTGCTTTGGCTACAATCGAAGCTGCAATTTTTCCGTCGTGAGGTGCCACAACAAGGATACAATCGCCCTTCGTTAAATCTGTGTTCGCCTGGTTGATCTGGGTAGTATCATCACCCTGGGCATTGTTGTAATCTGGAGCTGGTGAACCCTTTGGTAAAGCCGCTGTGATTGCTGCTTTCAGTAAGGGGCTATCTTTATTCTCCCAACGATCTGAAGATGCACTTTCTGGTAGAAGGATACCCACCTTTGTACATCCTTTACCAGGAGTGGTGCTTGATGTAGTACTGCTGCTACTTCCAGTGCTGCTACTGCTACCTGTGCTGCCAGTATTGGCGCTCCCACAAGCTGCTAATAATGCACCAACGAGGATAATTCCAAATATTGCGCTTAACCTTTTGTAATGAAATAGCTTCATCGTTGAATTTTCCTTCCGCTCTTGCCTTTATCCGGCTATTAAAAACGAGAGTTACAATTATATACATTTTGTTGTGCAGTCCCTAGTCACAACAAATGTTTTTTTGATCATAGTATACTTTGTATACTATTTCTCTCCTTTCCCGGCTTCTGTTGCATTCCCTGCAATAAAAAACTATAATAACAGCTCCCCACATTGGACAATGGCCTCTTCATATGTGACAAACAAGCATTTCTAGACTTTGAAAAATGAAAGTATACTGAAAAACCAAAAATCATGCAGTCAAAACAGAAGAGACCGGCTGCTCTCTATCAACCTTTTACTCTTTTAAATAGATATAGTTAAGCGTAACAACGTACCCCAATTATTTATATATCTTCAAATGTATATCACATCATCAGACATAGATTTTTCAGGGCATCAATGATGGCTACAAATTTTTTAGATTAACATATACCTATCTACTAATAGATATCGTCGGGACCTTCTTTTTTGTTAACAGACCCGCAAATTTGCAAGTTTGACTATCTTTCATCTATTGAAGATAGCAACAAACAAGTATCATATCGAAGATCATCAATAGCATCAAAGTACTCATTTCCTCTATTATGTTGCTGATATATTAATTTAATCACTATATTTGAAATTGGTTGCTAGTAACTATTCTGGTTTGCGCAATCTAGCGATGCACATCTCACAAAATTGCGATGTTTATCGCTGCTACAGCTTCAGATTTGATCGTTTTCTCTCTCTACGTATGTAATAATTATTGAGGGAGCACAATTAATTCTATTATAGCTACGATAAACTCTTTTTTCATGACAAAGCATCATTATGTGAGCGCTCGTTCTAACCTTTTCCGCGAGTGCACTTGCTCGGTAATCTCAATCGCCGAAATAAGTACAAAACGTACAGTATTCTGCTCTTCGATATCCATTATTGGCGTGAGCGTATAATCCCATACCGTTTCTGTACCATCTTGCCCTGATTGATAATAAACTTCTGGGATACGTATTGCGGTTTTACTCTCCAGAACCTGCTTCCATAGTTGAACAACCTTTTCGCCAGTGGCAATTATGTTCATTTCATACCAGTTCTGTTGAGATATCTGGTCGGGAGAATGCACAGGGGCTAACATCGCTAAATAGCGTGGGCTTCCCATAATCAACGAAGCATCTTTCGCATCATATAAGCCTAAAATGGCCAGAGAAATATTTTCAAATACCAGTTTAAACTGCTCTAGCTTCTCTTCAACCTCATGTATCCGTTGCTCGGTTTCATCTATTGCATAGATGATGACACCGTTCACACTTCCGGCTACATTATGAGATGGAACAATTGTATAAGCAAAATAGCTTTCCTCCCTCTCCTGCACACCCCCTGACATATCTGGCAAAGAGTTCAACACGCGCGGGATTGTGTGTGCTACCTCCTGTCGATACACTTGCCGGGCCAGACGCACAATGCTCACTCCTACGCTGGGATCTTCCCACAGCAGGTCAATAACTTCTTCAAGCGGTCTTCCTTGCACTGCTCTTCCTTCTAATAAGCGGGCATAACGTGGGTTATATGCCTCCACCAGTAGATTTGGTCCACGCAGCACGAGAATATAAAAAGGAGCTAGCTCAGCCATTTCAAATAGACGAATTCGCTCATTTTCAAGTGTCGAGGTAAGTTCTTGCAATTCGCTGGTTCGCGCACGCAGCTCGTCATTAGTGGTTTCTAGTTCCTCATTGGTCGCTTGCAATTCTTCGTTATTAGTTTCCAGTTCCTCATTGGTCGCTTGCAATTCTTCGTTGGTTGTTTCGAACTCTTCAATACTGGCTTGCAATTCTTCGTGCGTCAACACGAGTTCTTCATTTGCTACTTGCAGCTCTTCGTTTGCATCCATTAGTTCTTTGTTCACATCGCTCAGACGCTTATTGGCTGCACCTAATTCATTCATTAACTGCGTCTGTTCCTCTTGAACAGACTCAAGCTGCCTCCTGGTTTGCACTTGTTCTGTGACATCAGTCACGCTGATCGCAGCTAAATCCGCTGTATTAGGGTCCAACTGCATAAGTGCAATCGAAAGACTTACAAAACGCCCACTGCCGCCCGCATTCACACCAAGCTCAACCTCAGATATTGTGATTGCATTACGTTCGCGAAAGACTACATCAATCGCAGTACGCGTCTCTTGATAAGGAATACCCCGTACAGAATGAAGAAAATCTTGCTCATTTATAATATCTCGTAAACCAAGCAACCTGCGTGCCGCACCATTGGCGGTGAGTATACGATAAGACCGGTCAATTACAGCAACTCCGACTGGGAGGAAACGCAATAGTAGCTCATTAAAGCGTCTGAGCTGACTAAGTTCCAGCGATGGTGATGGCGGATCTTGATCATTGTTTTGCTTTCCCGTAGCCCTATTTAAACGATTCACAGCGCCTCCTTCTCTACTCAACACGCTACTGTTGGTAAGAGTCTGATGGCGCGATGACGGTAACCCATTACCAGTACATAGGTAAACCTTCCAATGCTTATTAACAAGTTCATAGAATGACTGAATTGGACGTACTGTTTCGGCCTTTCCTAAAAAGAGATAGCCTCCTGGGCTAAGCGAAAATGCAAATTGATTCAGGACATATTCCTGCAGTTCTGGTGTAAAGTAGATGAGCACATTACGACACAACACAAGGTCAATATGCGGGAAGGGCGCACTCCGACTTAGATCCTGTTGCCCAAAAATGATCATTTGTCGCAAGGTCTTCGAAATACGATATCCATAATCTACACGCTCAAAGAAACGACTCCGGTAGTCCGTAGGTATCCCTTTCAGCATATTTTCCGAATAGATGCCACGGCGAGCAAAAGTAATTGCCGCTTCGTCCAGGTCAGTTGCAAAAATCTTGACGCTCCATTCAGAAAATTCAACGCCCAATAGATCAGTAAGGAGCATTGCTAAAGAATAGGGTTCCTCTCCCGTCGCACACCCGGCCGTCCACACGCGCAAAACTTTATTGCCTCCACGTGCTCTATCTATTAGCTTGGGTAAAACTTCATCTTTTATGTATACAAAAGCATCGGTATCACGAAAGAACTGAGTCACATTGATGAGAAATGCCTTGACCAGTTCTCCCACTTCCTCTGGATACATCTTCAAATAATCAGCATAGACGCGCATCGTGCGGCAATGTGTTACAGTCATTCGACGGCCAATACGCCTTAAGATAGTTGATGTCTTGTAGGGGCGAAAATCTATACTGGCCTGTCTGCTCACCTGCTCCAAAATCTCTTGCAATACATCTTCTGTACGATCTTCCGTTTGCGGGATGCTTGCCCCCATAAGGAGATCATAAAGCAATAACCCTATCTGTTCTATGGGAGCCTCAAAATCAACGACCGTCGGTGGCAGAGCTAGCGGCATAGAGGGGTAACGAGCCGTCTGAGGGTCTTGCACAATAACTGTTCCACCCGCGTTTTTTACGTCTACCGCACCCAACGCTCCATCTGAACCAGAACCAGTTAAAATAACAGCAATCAAATGGTCTCCGTAGGCATCGGCTGCCGTAGAAAGTAATGTATCAACCGATGGCCTTGGACGTTTCATACGATCTTCGAAGACTTCAACATAATGATCTTTAATGCTTACATTACGATTCGCAGGCACAACATATATTATGCCTGCTTGCATATGACAGTTCGATGTGACGACTTCTACGACAAGGTTAGTACGACGCTGTAAGATAAGATTGAGTGAGCTAGACCGACTAGGATCAAGATGTTGAGCCAACACGATGGGTGCCGGGAAATCTAGAGGCAATGCACTCACAAGTATAGATAGTGCCTCCACTCCTCCTGCCGAAGCACCTACAACAACCAGGTCATTTACAACCTTCTCAACTTCGCTCATAGATATATGACCCTCTTCTCGGTCGTTTTATAACAATAGATACTTTTATATATGATATGCATTTAACTATAAGCCTGTCGTGAGCACATGTCAATACTTCACAGTACTAACATAACTTACTACTTCTTAAGAATTTTCTTACGGTTCAGCCTATTTTCTTGACTCTACTCTCATCAGACAGTATAATCGCTATACGTTTAATGCTGTACGTTTAATACAGATTGCTTCTAGAATTGCGCTTATGGCAGGATAACAGTTATAAGCTGTACATTTAATACAGATCGATTCCAGGATTGCATTTACGGCAGGATACCAGTTATAACAATTTTGCCATGTAGGAAGCTCATATGCAAAACAAAGAGAGGTCATACGATGCAACTACCCATCGGTGAGTATATTCGGCAAATCCGCCGCCAGCAAAGCCTCACTCAGACCGAACTAGGCGGTGAGCGCTATTCAAAATCGTATGTCAGTGCTGTGGAACGTAATAAGATTGTTCCTTCTCATGATGCACTCCATTTCTTTGCTAAACAATTAGATCAACCAATTGACACTTTTGAGCAAATTCTCCAACTGTCTGAACAGACAAGACAAACTGCTCCTGCCCTCGAAACTTATTTTGCTCCTAACGACAATCAGAGTGATCAAGAGATTATCGCTCTTTTAGATCTTGTTTTAAAAGGAAAAGAGTACTATAGTATTCCTCTTCCACACATTGTTGCTGATTTTCGTCTGGACATAAATGCACTCCCTTCCCAGCAAAAACAGGCTCGCTATGCCTTTTTAAAAGGTTTGCAAGCACAGGAAAGTGATGATCTCGCTACCGCTCAGGCTTACCTTGAATATGCATTAGCTCTAGCCCCCACAGAGTATCGGTCTGCTATTCTTGATACTCTTGGCACAAATTACTATCTGGCACGAGCTTTCGAAAGTGCTTTGGGCTATCATACACGCGCCTTGAAATTATTAAAAGAGAACAGTGGTCACAACCCTGATCTCCTTTTGAACGTTGAGCTCCATTGTGCCAATGACTATCGCGCTCTTCAAGCCCACTATGAAGCCAGCATGCATTATGAACAAGCCAGGCGCTATCTACGTGCTACTCATAATATGCAAATAGCTGGAGAGCTCTACCTTGGACTCGGCTATTGCATGTATGCTTCTCTTTTTCAGGCAAAAACAACTCTTCTTGCTGCAACAACTACCCCATCATCCTGCGAGGATATGGATCGGGCGTACCAATTTGCATTGAACTTCCTTTTACAAAGCAGGACTTTGTACCAGGTAAGTAGTGACCAAAAAGGCGAATCTATGGCTCGCCTTATGCAGGCTATGGTACTACTAGACTTTAGTACGTGGAGACAACAAGAGGCTCAAAAGAAAGCCCGCGCCACTGGAAAAAATGTTCCTTTTATTAATTGTACAACGCTACTTGATGATGCCGAAGAACAATGCCATCAAATACTCTTAGGTTGGCAGGAAACTATTACCAATTTCACAGCTCCTTCTCCTGATACGCAGATTATCCTTTATACAGCACTCGCTTACCTTGTACGCGTCTTTACTCAACGCGCAGTTATCGCCCGTATTTGCGAATATTATGACACTGCGACGAAAGAACGCTCTCTGGCAATTCATATCTGCCAACAAATATTAGATTCGCTTCAGGAACAGACGCTTCCCTGGCGGTTGGTGCATGATACCGCAAATTTATCAAGCGTCTCTATCTCTTATCGTTCTCAATCACTTCCCTGCTCACCTGATCATTCCCTCTCTCTCGATCATAATCCAATTATTACTACAGAAGTTTTTTTTGCGGCAGGAGAGGTTGCAGAAGAATTAGGCAAGATTTCAACCTCCCTGGATTATGCTCAAGAGTGTTATACACGCTCAGATCAATTCTTTCAATTGACGCTTGATGCTGCACAACATGAGGTTCCAGATAAAAAACGCGATTCAAGCTATCTTACCCGTCTCTATCAGCGTTATATCAATATTCTCGAACAACGCTTGATGCTTAATTCACCCGTTGACAGTACTTCACAAAAGTTGTTCAGCATTTTTAAGGATGCTTTATTGCTTTTACAGCGCCCAGCATTGTCGCCCGAAACATGTCACATATAACCTTTAATTTACTACCATGTCATTCTACTTGGATAACACCATAGACCATGACAATGGCATGGCCTATTTCGCTGTCCAACCACCATCAATAACCAGGGTTGAACCAGTCACAAAAGAAGCCTCTTCTGATGCAAGATAAAGCGCTGCATTGGCAATTTCATCGGGACGACCCATACGTCCAATAGGTTGGCGTGCATGCATCTTCTTTCGTTCTTCATCTTTTGTAGCAGCAAAATTGCGTTCTAAATACCCCTCTACAAAAGGTGTATGTACTGTCCCCGGACAGATTGCATTTGCTCGAATACCTTGTTGCACAAAATCTATTGCAACTGAACGTGTAATACTAATCACTGCTCCTTTACTTGCACTATACGGCAGACGACGATCAACGGCAATCATACCTGCTACCGAAGCAATATTCACTAAGATGCCACCCTGTGGCTGCTGCTCTATCATATGCTTTATAGCATATTTTGAACAAAGAAAAACACCACGCGCATTTACACCCATAACGCGCTCCCAGTCACTCAGGCTCGTTTCCAGTATGTTTCCAACATGGCTAACACCTGCATTATTGACGAGAATGTCCAGACGGCTGTGATCATGCATGACCTTTTCAAAAACACGTTGGACCTGCTCCTCGCTCGATACGTCTAACTGAACTGCATAAGCCACACCATCATGCTCGCTAATCTCCGCTAAGACGTGGCTGGCAGATTCCAACTGAATATCTGCAATGATTACTCTAGCTCCTTGCCGGGCATAAAGCAGGGCAATCTCTCGACCAATACCTGAGCCCGCACCTGTGACAAGTGCAACTTTATTATCGAGCCTAAACATGTCAATCGCTGCCTTTCATTTTCAAACAACAAAAACTCTCTGCTGAAGAAGATCTTCTAGACTGCTAAGTGAAACAAATAAGCTTTAGCCACGCATCTTGACAAGAAGCTTGCAAGCGCTCACAAGCCGATCCGCCTATTTCCAGGAGTACATCCCTCTTTTCAATCAATATATTACCACTATCTAGGTACAAATTGGTACAATGTAACGTCGATCTTACATACTTGCGATGATGCTGGAAAGGGAACAGAACAGTCAAAAACATATGTGGAAGGATGGTGGTTGAGAGGATGAACATGAAACATTGCTCAGTTGGAAGTGCCAGTACTAGTCTACGATAAAGCATGGAATGTTAAGTATGTTGTGTGTGTAAATCATTTTGAGAGGATTCTAGAGTGCACGCCTTTTTGTTCTCAAACGATCTCTTTAAACATACCCATTAGTATGCTTTCAGTCCATTTGCTATTTATGAGAAACGAGCTGTTTCTGATGGAGAGAGTGTATAATAGAGAGGCCTAAAGGCGCGGAGTTTCCAGAGGTCGAGTCATATGAAAGGGGCCAGCAATGAAATCAGCATTGATTGTCTGGGGAGGTTGGGAAGGTCACGAGCCACAGAAAGGGGCAGCTATCTTCAGACCATTTTTACAGAGTCAGGGCTATACAGTGGAGATTACAACGACTCTTGATAGCTACCTTGATACCGCTCGCATGCTCACGCTTGATTTAATCGTGCCAATCTGGACGATGGGAACGATCACAGCAGAACAGGAACATGGGCTGCTCACTGCCGTTCAAAGCGGAGTTGGCATCGCAGGCTGGCATGGATGTATGGCGGATTCATTTCGTAATAATACTGCATATCAGTTTATGGTTGGTGGACAATGGGTCGCTCATCCTGGCAATATTATCGACTACACCGTCCATATTAGCAAACATGACGATCCTATCACTGAAGGCTTACTGGACTTTCAGATGCATTCTGAACAATACTACATGCATGTTGATCCGCTAAATGAGGTGCTCGCAACGACGACCTTTAGCGGCGACTATGCCCCCTGGATTGCTGGCTGCGTTATGCCTGTTGTGTGGAAGAAATGCTGGGGGCAAGGCCGTGTTTTCTATTCTTCGCTAGGGCATGTGGCAAGAGATTTTGAGGTGCCAGAAGTACTAGAAATCATGAAGCGCGGCATGCTCTGGGCCAGTCGCTAAGTGAAGCAAATGAGCTTTAGCTGCGCATCTTGACAAAAAACTTGCAAGAAAATCTGTTAGGCTCACTTTCTGCCATTGAGCGCAAATAAAAGCTCACTGCGTCGCTACTGCAGTTACAGTAGGAGATTGAGGAAGGCCTGGTAGCTGATCCGGCGCTTCAGTTATCTTTACATTGTTAAATGCTGCCATCACTCCATCGGAGGTGGGTCCGTTATTTACAAAAAGTGCAACTTGACCTCGCGTATACTCTGCATCAACAAGTGTCTTAATAGTTGTACCATTAATCTGTACCATCACGTACGGTCCCTTCATCATAATCGTCAATATATTCGACTTCTTTATAGCAGCAAGTACTGAAATACGCGCTGTTCTCTCAAACTCTAGCGTCTGTGGCTTCTTGTTCAAGTCTAAATACTCTTTACTAAGGGCTAGCGTATTATCCCCAAAAATATCTATGCGATAGTCATGAAATAGCAGGCCATCCCCACGTACATAGACTCCGACACTATCATTAGCATCAGCTTTGAGCATCGTGAAATTTATATTAATAGTACAGTCAGCAAAAGTTGTGCTGGCAGGTATAGTCTCCGTAAGGATATTATGATTTATTACAGCTAATATCAGCTCATTATCCTCTAACGTCCGCGTAAAATCGGGAGAGTCAGTTAATGCCCATCCCCTGGCATTATCGGTAAAATCCTCGTAGAAAAGCGGTGTTGGTGTCTGAGATATAGCGGGGGTATCGGTCGTCGTAGCGAGTGGAGTACTCCCTACATTGGCAATTATAGTACTTTGCAAACTGCGGTGAGAAATTGGGAAACTGGCTTCGCTACTCTTCATGGTTGCGGTAATAATAATGCTACTCCCTATGATGATTAATAGTGACAGTATAATCCACAGGGAGATTTTTATTTTTATAGACTTTTGACTGCATTTCTTTCCCATAAGCAAACTACCCCTTCATTTCTATACATATGTATGACGAAGTCAGCTGCCATATGTTTCTTATCTTATAGCTATGGTCAAAAAGTCCTTTCCGCTCACACCACTACCGATGCAGATTTTTTAGCTATATGTACTCGTTCATTTCTGACCTGGAGAGTAACCCTTCTGTAATAAGTTGACGATAAATCAAAATCACTTGCTGTGTACTTAATCTTCCATCGGGATGAAACCAGGTAGCAACTTCGGTACACATGGCGATGATGGCGTACGATGCCACCTTTACATCGCTTTGACGAAACACACCGCGCTCCATTCCATCACGTAGAATCTCCTGCACTAATACTTCATATCTATTACGTAGAGCAAGAATATGCGGACGATTCTCATCCTCTAACGCTCTTATTTCTGTATCAATGATAAAAAATTCGTTTTTATACATTGTGTGCATACGAATATGATTTGCAATCGCCTCATGGAGTCGTTTTAGCGGATCATCAAACTGCTCTAGAATATGCTCAAGGCTAGCAATTAAACGCTGCATATACGTTTCCATAATTTCAACTAATAATGCCTGCTTGCTTGCATAATGATGGTAAATACTTGCCGCTTGTATGCCGGCAATACGTGCGATATCGCGCAGAGGGGCAGCATGGTAGCCATATTCCGCAAACAATTGCACGGCAGCAACCATAATACTCTCGCGCATCGGACGGCCTTCGAGCCGCATAATCTCATTTCCTCATTTCTCTCAGTATGCCATCATTGTATCAGAAACAACTTAGCACAGGCATGTATAAGAGCACCGGCCTGACTCATGGCCCCGCATCTTTGGCTATCATGAAATCTTTCACCGCTTCGTTATAGCCAGTAGAATCGCCTTTGCATCCAGCGTTTGGATCTGGGCCCTTATTTTCACTCGACGCCAAATGGGAAATGATGTCTCCCGAAGAGATAAATCAGCACAATCGTTACCACTATTGCTTACGATGCGTCTTGTATGAGACAGCACAATAAGTAGAAACCCGCAGAATAGTCTACGCGGTCGTAATGCCACTGCCAAAAACCTATCCCATGCGAAAAAATAGCTCGCTAACTTGTGTGGCAATTTTAGAAAATCAACCTGTAATAGAAAGATAAGATGAAAAATCCATTTGTTCAGCTACAAGATTTGTTGCGAGTACAAGCAGGAAAATGCATCTATTCCCCTATTATAAGTGCAACTGTTTTGATGTTTTGTGCGTCAGCATGGCAGGCTTTTTGGCCAACAACCGATCCGGCACGCTATCAATGTTATGCTCTAACGTTTTGGCTGGGGAGCACGGCAACAAATCTGCTCCCAGCACATCAATGCTCCTTCTTGCAGATAACAACACCGCAAGCAGCCTTTCATATGCTTCCACGCGAATATCCCCCGCTCACTTTGCTCCCTTTTTCACTTCCTTTGCTTGTACCCATACAATACTACCAACTCGCTTTTGCTTTCATGATGTCAGTTATTATTCTGGTTACCTACTGGCTTCTACTGCACTACGGCCCACGGGGGAGCGCAATCGCTTTCGTTCTTTATCTCTTTATTGCTGCATACGCCCTGGCACAAATGCGTTACGATTTACTCCCGGCCTTGCTCACGCTGCTTAGTGTCATCGCGGCAAATCGCAATCGCTGGACGACTGCATATATTACACTGGCATTCGGTGTGCTCCTAAAACTTTATCCCATTCTCCTATTGCCGTCCTTGTTTATAGCAGAGCAACAAAACCTCAAGTGTTTCCATCAGTCCACCAACATCTCTTTCATTGCGGCATATACCCACTCAGATCTGGTTTACAATTCGAGATGCCAAGCTCTGGCGCTGGCGCAATTGCTTCCTCTTTATAGGAACCCTTTTCATCACGACTGGTGCATTTGCGTTCTTCAACTTCGATAGTGCAGTGCTTAGTCAAATACGTTATTTTACTCAACGTCCCGTACAGATTGAATCTACTAGTGCGACACTGCTGTGGCTCGCTCATAAATTGGGCATGCCGTGGTGGATTACTTATACCTTCGGCTCCATTAATATTATTAGCATACTCGATACTCTCATCTCACCATTTCTTACTTTTAGTCTCTTACTTGGCGTTATTTATATCCTCTGGCTACAGTGGCATCATCAACTAAATCTCGCACAGACGATGATTGCACTCATACTTGTTTTCATTGTAAGCGGGAAAGTTTTTAGCCCTCAATATCTTATCTGGCTTATCCCTCTACTAGCGTATACAGATGCATTTGATTCTTTCTGGTTACTTGTCTGGGGTAGCATATCTCTGCTCACAAACTTTATCTACCTTTTCTTCTATTCACAGATCACTGACCCGACACAGATTGTCTTACCGGCTGGCTTCTTCGCAACTGTGGCTATTCGTAATATCCTTTTTGTTTTCCTCACTCTCTCTTATCTCTTCAACTGGTTCCAGGCCCGCCAGAAGGATACAACAACAATACCGTTCTCTCCTGTCGCTAAATGAAGGATAGCTATATAAGGGGCAGAGAAAAAAATCTAGATTTTCTCTGCCCCTTATAATAATTACTATTGTCAACACAATTTTTGTCTTATTTATGCAGTATGCGCGACTATAAAATCTGCGATACGCCGCCATGCATCAGTAGAAGCATCAGCAAAATCGACGGCACGCCGATCAAAAAAGCTATGTGGCGCTCCAGGATAACTGATAATTTGATGCTCAACACCGGCGATGTCTAGCTTTTGATCAAGCTCGTGTACCTGCTCTTGCGGAATAACTTGATCAGCACCACCAAAAAGACCAAGCACCGGATATTTTACTGCTCCTGCCTTCTCCAGCACAGTACCAGCACCTGCAAAACTCCGGCTTAAACCTGCATAAAAAGCTATCACTCCAGCAAGTCCAAATTCCTCAGTTGCAGTGAGAAGCGACAGGCTTCCACCCATGCAAAAACCAACAATAAAAGTGGCTCGCTCATTATGCCCGACATTGTGTAGAAACGCGAGAGCAGCGTTTACGTCGGCAAAGAAGCTTTTGAGCTGCAACTGATGTACATGTGGCCAAAAATCAAATCCATCATCCCGTGCAGTAAGCCCTGCAGTACGACCAAAATAATCAATTGCAATCGCGCTGATACCCATTTCTGCAAAGCGAAGAGCCAGATCTTTGTAGAACTGATGCAGACCACGTACATCCGGGTATATCACAATCTGCGCATTCTTTGGCTGCCCAGGATGGGCCACATAAGCGGCGAAGCGATTCCCATCAGTCGCCGTAAGAACAATATCCTCACCATGAGCAGAACCTCCTTCTGTTGGTGGCATTGGAGGCCGAGCGTTATCATCGTAGCACATGTTTTACTGATCTCCCTTTTTCTTGCATGTGTAGTACAAACTATTTCTCTACACACGAGTTAAGAACACAATAGTTCTCTTTTTCAATACACTTAAAAAGACAAAGGCTTTCTTGCAAAGACTGGCATCTTCAGTATCTTCTTGCAAGCATGAGAAAGTACTACATCTCTATAATATCTTACACAATAGAGATGGTGGCAGATAGGACAAAAGTAGCATAGTAAGAAACATAAGGTTGCTTCGACACCCAAGCATGGCATATGGTATGATAACATTTATGCTTGAACACGCTTGTACAAAGGTTACTAACTATCTTTTGTAAGTATAAAAAAGGTCTTATCTTCATATCCATTTACTGTAAAAGGAGTCCATACATGCAGACAAGCAACGTAATTTCTCGCGCAAACATGCACGGTGGCATGCAAAAGGGACACATAACCAAATATCGAGCTTTCTCTCCCATCGATCTACCTGATCGGCAGTGGCCGTCACGCACGATCACGACTGCCCCCATCTGGTGCAGTGTCGATCTACGCGATGGGAATCAGGCTCTCCCTATTCCAATGAGCGTTGAGGAAAAGCTTGAGATGTTCGACCTTCTCGTCCGTGTCGGCTTTAAGGAGATTGAAGTCGGCTTTCCTGCCTCGTCCCAGATTGAATACGATTTTATGCGCCGCTTAATCGACGAAGGTCGTATTCCCGATGATGTGACTATACAGGTACTTGTACAGGCAAAGGAAGATCTGGTCTACCGTACTTTTGAGTCACTTAAAGGGGCAAAAAAAGCAATTGTTCATCTCTATAACTCGACTTCCCCATTGCAAAGACAGGTCGTCTTCGGCTTAGAAAAACCTGCCATTGTTGAAATAGCGGCACGAGCTGCCAGATTGATCAAAAAGTTGGTCGCAAGCGTTCCTGATACATATATTACCTTACAATACTCGCCTGAAAGTTTCTCATCAACTGAGTTGGAGTTTGCGCTGGAGATCTGTGAGGCGGTCGTTGATATATGGCAACCAACCGTTGAAAACAAGATTATCTTGAACTTGCCCGCTACAGTCGAGGTCTCTACTCCCAATATCCATGCCGATCAGATCGAGTGGTTCAACCGCCATCTCCGCAACCCAGAAACAGCTATTGTCAGTCTCCATGCGCATAATGACCGAGGGACCGGGGTTGCCTCTACAGAATTAGGTTTACTCGCGGGCGCTGGTCGCGTCGAAGGTACACTCTTTGGCAATGGGGAGCGCACAGGCAATGTTGATATCGTTACGTTAGCCCTGAATATGTATTCACAAGGGGTTGATCCTAATCTCGATTTCAGTAACCTCAGTGCAATACGAAAAATTTATGAAAAGTGTACACGCCTCGAAGTTCCCATTCGCCAGCCCTATGCCGGTGAACTCGTCTTTACGGCTTTCTCTGGCTCTCACCAGGATGCTATTAATAAAGGCATGGCCGCTCAGGACTCCGATCCTGACTCTCTCTGGCAAGTTCCTTATTTGCCTATTGACCCTAAAGATATTGGTCGATCCTATGAGGCAATTATCCGCATTAATTCTCAGTCGGGTAAAGGTGGGGTCGCTTACATTCTGGAAACAGAGTTTGGTTTCCAATTACCTAAAGCTATGCATGTCGAATTTGGCAAAGTGGTCAAGACTATTGCTGATAGACGTGGTGAAGAAATTCTTATGACTGAATTGTTCGAGGCATTCAAACAGGAATATCTCCTACGTATATCTCCACTGCAGTTTGAGTCGTTCGCGAGCCGAGCTGTTCTCAATAAAAACCATCAAGAGACTCTTGAATGTGTGGCTTGCATTTTAGTTGATGGGGTCCCATACGAGATACGCGCTCAAGGCAATGGCCCAATCGATGCTTTCGTTCAGGCACTCAATCAGAATGACATCGCTACTTTTAAAATTCTTTCCTATTTTGAGCATTCGCTGGGACAAGGCTCTGAAACACAGGCGGTCGCCTACATTCAGATACAAACCCCCAATGCGGAGACATACTTTGGCGCTGCAATAGATACCAACATTGAGCATGCTTCAATAAAAGCTATCCTCAGCGCAGTTAATCGCTCTCAACACTAGTAAGCCCCGCAACCTTTTCCTAAGAGTGGCTATATCTAACTATTAGAAGTTGTAGATGACCACTCTTTTTTGTGTACATGCTCAAGACATTTCTTCTCCAATTTGAGCTCTTCTCACTCCAAAAACATCTGCTATCTCTTTTATACTACCCAAATATAAGTAGTTATACTCATATTTCCTATAACTAACTATTATAAAATATTTCAGTTCATAATTTGAGTTTAAAATGTTATAATGCAACAAACAACGTTTTGACAGTTTACTCTAAGCGCTTCGTTTCTGGGGTACGTAGCAAGAAATGATAGTGCTCAAAATATGTAGAAAGGTATCTAAACACATGGAACCAATAAACGATGATCAGATGCTTATTGATATGCGCAATGTTATGTCAAATGACCCCCTTTTTTTAGATAATCCAGAAATACCTGCAGATCCATACATACTTAATCTAATGGGCTTAGGGTTACGCAGGCGGTACTACGACACGTGCTGTATTGAGGATATTGTACGTGCATCTCTATTATTAGAGATAGCGATGAGAAAACACTACGGTTGGTTCGACAGAGTGGATGAGGAGTGTTAGTAGCCTGCGCAAGACATATTATCTATACTATACTGGCACGTCTAATATCCAACATCTTCAGCGCACAATACAGCTTTCTGAGCAACTCATAGAACATCTTGCTCCTGACTCTCCTCATCTGGAAGATTTACTGCACTATGTCGCTTCATGTCTTGTCATACGCGGCAAGCTAACAAGAAACATACGCGATCTGCGCAGGGCAAGTTGTGCCTGGCAGGAATGCATTAAATATACTTCACCAACAGCATCACATAGGCATGTGTATGTATCGCGTCTCTTTTGCTGCTTATTAGCTTACAACGGCATCGAAGATGATGTGATGGATCTGGAAGATTCCATCAATCTACTGAAAATTTTTTTCGATAAAAACTCTCTCGAAGCATCGAAATGCTCAGTAATTATAGTTGTGTTGGGCGACTATATGATAAAACACCACTTGCAAAATAGACAACTTGCTGATCTGGATACGATTATTAATTGCTGGGAACAATCAATACATAATGTGTCATCCAACGCTACCTATTTATCCGATGTACATAAATTGCTCTCAGTGTTGTTCCTGGCTCGTTTCCTGGACTTGAAGAATATCGAGGATCTGCAAAAAGCTGTGCGAAGGCAAGAGAAGGCTCTCTATTTATGCAAATCTGGCACTCCCAAATATGTACAAAACTTACACGACCTGGGCCACACTTTAATGCTTCTCTATAAACAAACAGGCGACCTGGCAGACTTAAACCATGCGATAGAACTGCTCGAACAGGCCGTGGTGGCCCTTAGCTATTCAGCGCAGATGAGACCCCGTTATCAGGCAGATCTGGCAGACGCTCTACAGAAACGCTACAAACGTACTACCGATATCGCTGATCTTAAACGTATAAATCAATTACGATGGCAACCGTGATATTCCTTAGTATATATTTTTACATTTTTCCATCTTTTTGCTGTGCGAAAAAGATGGAAAAATGTAAAAATATATACTAAGGAAGAGTCCTCTTGCAACTAACCTTTAATGATGATCATGGATTTCAAACGTGCGAGGAAAGCCATAACCCCAGTGAATGTCAGGCATAGCTAAAGCATGCCCCACAATGCCTGGTAAAGCCGCTACATTCACTATCTGCTGCAAGGCGTTATCTTCTCTCATCAGTTCGATCAATTCATCATCGGCATACACCATGCCCGGTACACGCATCTCAGGATTATGGCGCATGGGGATACACCATCGGTTAGGATCTATACGCTCTAATGGGATTTTATCGCCCATAAATGAAACCTCTCCTCTATCTGATACCTACTCGACTATTAGAATTATGGACCAGAATATAATTTGCAAAGAAATTATGCGTTTCTGTTTCCAAATCCCATTTAAAAGAAGACTCTTTTCCGGCATATTTTTGGACCCAATCAACTGTTTGCTCAATCAATTGTGGCCTATATACATTTTCCATCGTATGAAGACGCCTGTCGCCAAACATCTTTCCTATAAGTATTTGCTTCTGAACAGGTGTTAGTCCTATCTCGTTTCTCACCAGCAATACCTTATCACCAGCAACAAGATTTCCAGCAGCTATATACCGTTTCTTTTCAGGATTCCAAAAGCGATGGTTTGGAGTACAATGGACATTCCAGGTACTGGTGCCGCCCATACTTGCTTTTTTCCTTTTTCCACTTACTGTCAGCCAATTTTCAGCTTTTCCATTGTTAAATGTATTTAGCACCAAAGAAGGGACCACATTTCCATTCTCATCTACTCCAAGAACATACTCTCCTTTTTGAATATCTATTATTTTCTTGCGGGAACCGTCAGCAACCAATATTTTTGTCTTGTAGAAAAGACAGCCATGTACTTTTTCAGTCATGATGACAGGTTTACCGATTGCAAAGATGTCAGGGAAATTGCGCGTGTTTTCGATGTAAGTGTATTCCCCGAAATTCGCAATGGGAACAATGAAGCTACTCATGGCGCACCTCACTTCTTCGATGTTACACATGATGTAATCAGTAATCTATAGCTCTTTCGTCTCTATACGCAAAGCTTTTCTCGCATCAAAAGTATGGACACAATGGGCTATAAGTACATACACAAGGCATATCACACAAAATACGTATCGCAAGCAAAAAGATGGAAAGTGCAAAAGAATAATCATCTTATACATATTTGGCATAAAAAATGGCAAGCGACCCATCAAGCTCATCCATGCAAAAACGGTGTTATAAATCGAAGATAATGCGGGCTTGATAGCCATCCATAGTTTGGATAACGGAAGCTTCATGCCAGGTCACTGCTTTAATAGCGCTACTAAGATCGTGACGTTGGTGGTCATACGCCTCGCCCAACGCCCGGCCAGTTATACATGTCTCGCTAATACTATCTATTTTGAAGTCACGAAAGAGGAGATATTCGGTATCGAATAGGAAGATCAGGGCGTTGAGCCATGCAATGAGTAAGGAAACAGTATCGTGGCCCTCAACCATAATCTCGCGACTGGTTATAACACGCACTTGCATTGGATCTATCATCAAACTCTCCATTCCTTGTGCGGCATGGACAAAAAGTTCTGCACAAGTCTCACCAAGGGCGTGTATACCTATGTCGGCGGTGTGCTCGAATACTTCATAAGGCTTTCGCATCACCAACACTAATATGCTACCAGCGATTGCGACGTTCCTGCTGTGTGGGAAATGGTGGGAAAATGTTTATAGAAGTGCATAAGTTATCCTCCCTTTCCTTCCTGAAGTATTTCGATTATAGATTTATAATAGCAACTTCATTGCGATTTGTCAAGGGCCTTATCGGGCAAAACAGCATGTGCATGTATACTTATGGGTATCTGGTAAATGAAGCCGGGGCCACCCAATGATAGACCTCCATCGACATTTACACAACGGTTATTCGCATAGAAAAGAGGGGCAACGACTTTCTTAGCAGGACCACCAGTCATAGTATGGATAGGAGTATGACCATGTACTATCTGTGTTCCCCCAAAGATTGCAAGAAAACGATCAAGGAACTCATCGCCAGCGTATTGGTGATTGAAAACGCCACGCATCGTAAATTCTTCGATCAGCTCTTCCCAGGCCAATGCATTGCTGTGCTTCAACAGGGTTTTGATCGCCCCATTCACCTCATCGACAGAGTGGCCGTAGCGCGTATAGAATGTCGAATCGGCGTGGATGAGCAATGTAGTGTCAACCATGGCCATCGCGGGTAGTTCGGCCATCCAGGTAAGATGCTGTTTCGTAAGCTTCGCAAGATCGGCACGATTGCCACCATTCTGACGCCACTTAGTTATAAAGTTACTACTGAGTCCTGTTGAACGACGACCAAACTTGTACGCCGCCAGAAGAAGGAGTTCGTGGTTACCAAGCAGACAACTGACTTGCCCTCCAACGGCAGCCGCCTCCGCCTGTAAACGTATCACTAGATCCATCATAGGTATACTATCGGGACCACGATCAACCAGATCGCCGATGAACCACAGGGTCGCCTGACCACCTGACCAGCTATGATTCTTATTAAGAAGGCCCGCATGCTCCAGGATATGCATAAGAGGTCGAAGTTGGCCGTGAACATCGCCCACAACATAGATAGGATTGGCTGACTGCACGAAAAGATACCTCCACAAAAAATACCATGCCTTTGAGATGGTGGAGGGCTGAGTAATGGAGCACCAGGAACCATTCTTTCCCCCGAAAGTAATACTTCCTGCAATATTACGCTATAACTTTCCCCAACGCAAGAGAAACGCGCTTTCGTTACGATATATTTTCTTTCTTACATAGAATCTGACATTCTCTCAAGCGCTATTTATCAGTTGCACTGTAATGGAATATGAAAGGAATGCTGATGCTTTACCGCGATATTGAGTTGAGCATCAATTGGGCAGGTGTCAAAGAGGGACATGCTGATCTTCTGTTGCTGACCTGGCTCTAGTGTGCCACGGCGAGGATGCAAACTAGAATCAACACCATCGATTGACCCGGACCACGAAACTGCATTATTGGCATCAGGGGAAAGCGACAGCGTAACGGTGCACTGAAATTCGTTACCAGACTGGCAATCGTTCTGCACATTGAGGCTATTGGGTGTCAGCGTGACTCCGTTGACCGATACTGAATTGGCATTCGTAACAGTGGGTGTAGGCATAATAGTAGGTATTGCTGTAGGGATGGCCGCAACTGTTGTAGGTTGCGACGATACAGCTTTGGCAGGTGTTTTCGTTGTATTATTCGCCAACCAGGCTGCCGATACTGGGATGGCGACTAAAGCAAGTACAATCGCGACGACTGCAATAACAATAGGCATGGCTATCCACAAGGCACCTTTTGGCAAGCCACGATGAGACGGCGGCACGGGTGGCAATTGAGCATTATTTGGATAGGAGGCAGGCATAGTTGGATAAAGAATCGAAGCACCCAATGGTTCGGCTTTTGGCATGGAAGACGGCCCATAGAAAGCATGGGCATCTACAGGTGAAGGACCAATACCAAAAGGCATTGTATTACCAGAATACGTGGTTGGAGTTACAGCCTCCTGACCTGGTAAGACTATTTTTGCTTGAGGGAGGATTCCCTGGCAAAAGTGTAGAATTTTGCGCGAGAGTATTTGTATCAGCCGGCAATGGTTGAGATGGCCGAGGTGCTGGGAATTTCTCGTCATTATTCATAAAAATCTTCACCTATATTCCTTTCATTGGATTCTTGTTTTCAAAATTCGTTTATCAAAGACATAGTACTACAAAATAGAAATATATGCATCCTATATGGCCTGACATCCTAAGATATTTCCGCCCACGCACAAGCACAGCTTTTTACTAAATTTTTAACTCTTTTTGCTTCACACTGATGTATACGTACCATACATAAGAAATCGTCGCATGATATCGAGCCAGACGCAGATCCCCTTGTCCGTGTCTATCTACATGTTACACGTTAATCTTTTTGCAGCTTACTTTCCTTCCATCCTTTTAAAAAAGCAAGGATAGAAGGAAAGAGATATCAGGAGTTCGTACGCTGGCGGGCCCAGTACTCAAGCAGATCGCTTTTGGTCACGATACCTTCGAGGGTTGAGCCATTCATCACTGCCACGGCAGCTATATGATCGTTAAACAGTGTGTAAGCTTCGCGCGTCGCTGCATTCGCTGGCAGAGTCGGAAAGGGCCGACCCTGGATCTCGCCCACCGCACACGTGTCCAATGGCTCACCACTGGCAAGGCGACGCAGGAGCAGATCCTCGGTCAAGCTGCCTACCATCTGGCCATCTTCCATTACGGGTGTCTGGCTGATGCCATAGCGGCGCAGCAGCTCAACCGCATCGGCAACCGAATCGGTTGCATGCACGCTGACAACAAGAGGCATACTGCGCGAACTACTTCTTCGATAGGTTAACACATCATGCAAGGTAGGTTGATTGGTCTCCGCCTGCAGAAGCATATCATTCTCGCGCATCCAGGTATCATTAAATTGCTTGCTGAGGTAACCACGACCAGTATCAGGGAGCAGAATCACCATCACATCATTGGAAGAGAGTCGTTTCGCATAGATTAGCCCGGCTGCAAGTGCCGTGCCAGCAGAACCGCCAGTCAGAATACCCTCTTCACGAGCCAGGCGACGAGCCCAGTAAAACGATGTGCGATCATCAATGCGAATCACTTCATCCACAACAGAAGGATCATAGTTATCAGGAAACATATCCGTACCGATGCCCTCTACTTTATATGGACCAGGTTTATCACCGGAATAGATTGAACCAGGAGGATCGGCACCAATGATCTTGACATTTGCATTCTGCTCTTTGAGATAGCGGGCCGTCCCAGTAATCGTACCACCAGTGC
This sequence comes from uncultured Chloroflexia bacterium, assembly GCA_963850365.1. Lineage (GTDB taxonomy): Bacteria > Chloroflexota > Ktedonobacteria > Ktedonobacterales > Ktedonobacteraceae > Dictyobacter. The sequence continues at coordinate 32,410 of CAWKKX010000068.1, read as the reverse complement.
CGATGCCAGCTACGAATGCGGTAACCTGGCCGGCCGTTGCACGCCAGATCTCCGGGCCAGTTCCCTTGTAGTGGCTGGCTGGATTTGCAGGGTTAGAATATTGATCAGGACAACAGGCACCAGGTATCTCTTCCGCAAGCCGATGTGCGACATTTTTATAAAATTCGGGCGAATCATGCGCTACGCTGCTAGGGCAAATAACAACCTCGGCCCCATAGGCACGCAGAAGGCTGCGTTTCTCTTCACTCGCTTTATCGGTCATCACAAAAATACAATGATAACCCTTAATCGCAGCTGCAATAGCCAGGCCATGGCCAGTATTACCGCTCGTTGGCTCTACAATCGTACCCCCTGGACGCAGCAAACCCTTCTGCTCACAATACGTAATCAGGTTAGGAGCAATCCGATCCTTCACACTACCACCCGGATTAAACATTTCCATCTTGACAAAGACGAGTGGGGTGACATCGCTAGCCACGCAATTCAGGCGAATAAGAGGGGTGTTGCCAATCGCATCGAGCATAGTGGGGAAATACTGCATTTCGCCCGGCTCTGTGGTTTGTTTTTTCACTATCTTTACCTCATTGAGGTTTGACGTTTTATGCCAATTGACAAAAAACAATCGTACCTGGCAGCACACCTATGCCAGCGCCATCTCCGACCTCCGTCTCCCCTTACTACCTTTTGTACCTGGCGCCGATCAGGTGCATATACTTGAGCATACTACTCTGGAAACCAGTATAGCACAATCGACCGGCGCTTCCTACTCTCTCTAAAGAGTGACGCGATCCATGGCCGTGGTCCATGGTTCTACATCACGATGAATAGCATCAGGGTTTGTATGTTTTAAGCGTGCAAGCTCGGCTGTAAGGCGTTGAAGAGGCACAATCGAGACCAGTGGACGCACAAGCTGGTGAACAGACGGGAAGTAGAGATCTTCGCCTGCGCTACCACAGGTAAGGGAAATTATGCCAAGGTCTGAAAAAGTAGTACATAAGTCCTGGGTACGCTTGCCATCGTCTAGCGCCGAGGTGAGGGTAATTGCACCCATACCCGCACGCATAGCAGCTGGTGGACCATGCAGAGCATTCTCGGTCTCCATGCCTTCCGCCCACTGATACGTACCTTCCTTCATTTTCAAAGCCGCTTCATAAGCCGTAATAGCATCGAGACCGACACCTGTGACCAATACAGGCTCATGCCCCGCTAATTTCTGTGCCGCAGCAACAGGTGCAGATTGTGCCAGCACTTGCTCAATAGCCTCAGGAACACTCCTCAGCGCCTCCATAAACGAAGCACCTTGCTCACCATCAGCAAACTGAGCGACAAGACAGCCCAGAGCAGTTAACGCAGTGGTGTAAGAGACAGTATGTGTACCTGCTTTTTCGCCAGGGCATGTACGTATGACAACGTCGGCCAGTGGTTCGGGAGCCTCCTCGCCGACAATCGCGACAGTCGTTGCCCCCACACCTCGCGCACGAGCAAGCACGGCACCAGGGAAACGCTTTGTACCACGATGACTTACAACGATGATCTGGTCATGGGCATTAAGAGGTGCTGCAAGAGCCAGATCATGAGCATGCATTGCCGCTGGCCGCAAACGGCCCATCGTGAGTTCTGCAACCCAGATAGCAGCAACGCGACAGGCATGCAGCGAAGTTCCAATACCAGTGAAGATAAGCGGCCTATTCGGATCGAGAATTGGGATCTGAATACGCTCCAAAACAGTGCGTATAGCTTGTGGCTGTGATGCTATCTGGTCATCCAGGGCGAAGTGCATAGGTAATTTCTCCTTTGTCTGTCACGACACTAATCGACACTAAAACTACCGCCATCATATGTCAGAAGTGGCCTTGTTACCAGTACCATTTCACGCTACAATGTCCATACCACTTTACAAAAGAAGGCAGATAATGGGTAATCAGAGTACACAAACAGCTTTTCTGGCGGTAATGCTCGATCATACTGCTAACAGGCCGCTCTACCAACAATTGTATGGCAAGTTGCGGCAAGCTATTTTGACAGGGGAACTGACCGGTGGCACAAGGTTGCCTTCGACGCGAGCATTTGCACACAACCTGGGCATCTCACGGGCAACGGTGATGATTGCCTTTGAACAACTACTCTATGAAGGATATATTTATGGCGCTGTTGGCAGTGGTACATACGTTAAGCATGTATTGCCTGATGAGCTTCTAAATTCTCCTTATGATAGTCAGACAACAAAAAGTCAAATAGAGGCAGAGGGGGGATGCGAAGCTATTACAAAAGAAGAGCTTCAGCAACAAACAGTCGGTGAGAGTTCGCCAGGCATACTATCACAACGGGGGAAAATTATTGCGGGCACTAAAGTAGCGCCAATGGGAAACTGGCAACAGTTGGTTGAGCAACAAGCTTTTCGCCCAGGTTTGCCTGCGCTCAACGAGTTTCCCTTTAAGCTGTGGGGACAGCTAACGGCTCGGCGCTGGCGGCATACTGCCGGAGATATGTTTGGCTACAGCGATCCATCCGGCTACCGACCCTTACGTAATGAGATTGCAGCCTATGTACAAGCGGCACGCGGCGTAAAGTGTTGTGAAGAACAGGTCATTATCGTCGCAGGTTCACAGCAAGCAATTAATCTGGCGGCACAACTGCTCATTGATCCTGGCGATAAAGTATGGATTGAAGAACCCTGCTACCTGGGCGCACGTGGCGCGTTACTCGGTTGTGGGGCACAACTTGTACTGGTTCCCGTTGATACAGAAGGCATGCGGGTCACCTGTGGCATTGAGCGCTATGCACAAGCTCGCATGGCCTATACCACACCATCGCATCAATATCCACTCGGCACGACAATGAGCCTGGCGAGAAGATTAGCACTTCTCCAATGGGCTGAACACACACAGGCCTGGATTCTTGAAGATGACTATGATGGCGAGTATCGTTATGCAGGTAAACCGCTGGCCTCACTGCAAGGACTGGATACAGCGGGACGCGTCATCTATATCGGCACATTTAGCAAAGTCATGTTTCCAGCGCTTCGCCTGGGATATCTGATCGTTCCGCCACAACTTGTGGATGCCTTTAGCGCAGCACGAGCCACAGCTGATCGCCAATCTAATATCATTGACCAGATCGTGCTGACAGATTTCATGGTACAGGAACATTTTGCACGCCACGTACGACGTATGCGCACACTCTACGAAGAACGGCAGCATACATTCGTCGAGCAGGCAAAATGCTTATTAGACGGCCTCTTGAGAGTAGATGCTGCCACCGCCGGTATGCACCTGGTCGGCACGCTCACACAAAGTATTAATGATCAACGGGCCAGCGAGCAAGCTGCCACTCACGGCATCGTAGCCACGCCAATCTCAAAATACTACTTTGGACAGCCTGACCTCAACGCATTTGTACTTGGCTACACCGCTTTTAATACTCAGGAGATTCGGCAAGGTATGGAGCAACTTTCCATTGCACTGATGAGTATGCATCAAGACGGAAAACAAAATATGATACGATAATACTACTATCTTACAGAAAGAAGATGGCAGTGAGCTAAAAAAAGATCTTTATACATTCAGCCACGCTTAACATAGAGAGAAACATTGAGGAAATTTATGCTACGTGAGATCAGGGGGGAGGAAAAGAAACAAGAGAACAGCAAGAAGAAGATCGCAGGAAAAGGGCGATTACTACGCAATCCGATGCTATTGGCCGTCTCTTTAACGGTTTTTGCTTCTTTTACAGGTTTGGGAATGGTCAATACAGTACGTGTGTTGTATGCACAATCGCATGGGGCTTCACTGGGCATCATCAGTGCGATGGGATCTGCCTACTTGATCGCCACTTTTGTGTTTCAATATCCAGCCGGGTGGATTGCGGACCGTTGGGGGCGCAGGCAGGTTATGATCGTAGGTCTGCTAGCGCAGGCAATATTGACGCTACTCTATCTTTTTGTAAACGATCCGATCACCTTTATTGCCCTTCGCTTTCTAGAGGGCTTCGCTGCTGCCGGGATCGTACCATCGGCACGCGCTCTGATTACTGATAGTATTCCCACAGAACAGCAGGGAGAAGCGTTCGGCCTTTTCAACTCATTCTTTAATGCTGGCTTTCTACTGGGTCCTGGTCTGGGCGGACTACTCGCAACAACAGGATTTGCTAACGCATTTATAGGAGCCATACTCTTCCGCCTGCTTGCTATTGCGCTACTACTTACGATGGTTAGGGCAGCAGGACAGATAAAGCAAAAAGTGACGACTAAAGCCGCTACCAAAAAGAAGCATAATAATTACAAAACCTGTGACAGAGGTATTCACTGACAAAGGCACTCAGCTAAAGTTTTTGTATCAGACGCTCTTCACACTACCGCTCGTGGGAGCATACTTTGTTATATTCGGAGATTATTTGTACCTGGGCTTTGATCAGACGATACAGCCACTCTGGTTACATGATCACCTCGGCGCAAACGTCGCAATGATCGGGCTCGTGTATGTAGTATGGGCCATACCAAATATCATTCTCTCACCATTAGGCGGACGCATGGCAGACCGCAGGCAACGCTCACTGCTCATCCTGATATTTGGATTGGCGCAAGTGCCAATTTATATCGGCTATGGGCTGACAAATATGGTGATCGTCGTGTTAGTGCTCTCTGTCATACACGGCGTAATATACGCATTTATACAGCCTGCGCTTGACTCACAGGTTGCTGCCTCTTCGGCCAGAGATGCACGAGCACAGGTACAAGGCTTTTACGCAGCCATTGGCTCTATTGGAGCGTTTGTAGGTGCCAGCGGTTTTACGCCGCTCTATGCAATTAATTTTCGTTTACCTCTATTTGCAATGGGCACGTTGTTTGGGATATGTGTACTCATAGGTGGATTACTCATTCGGATGGATGAAAAGAGAAAGTTGCAAGTGGTTACGGAAGTGGACAATGCTTTGCCAGCACAGATCTCTCGCAAGCGTTTTTTTGGAAGTGATAAACAAAACCAGGGAGTAGCTTCTATGGAGGAACAAAAGATCCTCACCTCATCTCCTTTAGCGACATTAAAAAACAAAAGACCGTCGAACCTTCTACTGGCGAACAGACCTTACCTCCTTTAGCTGGTATAAAGGTTTTGGAGATGAGCTCGCTTATCGCAGGACCGATGGCGGCGCGGATATTGGGAGATTTCGGGGCTGATGTGATCAAAATAGAAGTGCCTGGGCAAGGCGATGAATTGCGTAGATGGGGCACGATGCTAGAGACTAATGTAGGACAAATCTCGGCATGGTGGTTTTCCATGGCCCGCAACAAGCAACTGATCACACTTAATTTGCGCGAGCCAGAGGGGCAAGCACTGGCGCTGAAGCTAGTCGAGCATTGCGACATCGTGATTGAGAACTTCCGGCCAGGTCGGCTAGAGGCATGGAACCTGGGATATGAACGTATGCAAGAGGTAAACCCGAAGGTGATCCTGGTGCGCATGTCGGGCTATGGGCAGACGGGACCATATAGCCAGAATGCCGGTTATGGCAATATTGGTGAGTCGATGGGAGGCCTGCGTTACATCACAGGATATCCCGATCTGCCCCCGGTACGGATTGGGGTGAGCCTGGGTGATGCGCTGGCAGCTAACCAGGCAGCCCTGGGCACGATGATGGCCCTGCAAGCACGACAGCGCAGCGGGCACGGACAGGTCGTGGATGTGGCGATTACCGAGGCGGTCTTCGCCATGACAGAAGCGATGCTCACCGAATATATGCATGCCGGAGTTGTAAGGGAGCGCAACGGCAATGTGCTTGCACAAACAGCACCCTCAAGTATCTATCAAACGCACGACGAGCGCTGGCTAGCAATTGGTGGCAATGGAGATAATGTATTTCGGCGTTTTATGCTATGCATGGGCCTGGCCGAACTGGCCGACGATACACGCTTCTGCGACAATCAGAGCCGCATTGCGCATAACCAGGAACTCGATGAGATCATCACCAACTGGACGAGGCAACATACTCTTGAAGAGGCCAAAGAGATACTGGATAAAGCTGGCATCCCCGCCGGGCCGGTCATGAGTATAGCCGATATTGCCGCTGATCCTCAGTACAGGGCACGCGATATGATCACGCATGTGGCCGACGAGCGCTTAGCAACAAAAGAGGTTGCGATGCCAGGTATCGTACCACGGCTCACAGAAACGCCCGGCATAATTCGCCATAGCGGCGGCGAACTGGGAGCCGACAACCACACCATATATCACGATCTCCTGGGCCTCAGTGAGAGCGAGATTGAACATTTCCGGTCAGAAGGAGTAATCTAGCCATGGCTATAACAGAAAAAGCTGACATATCAGGTACAACAACTGCATGGCCCGCAAGTGTCACCATTGTCGATGTGACAGCACGCGATGGCTTGCAGGATGCGGATCGGGTTATCAGCACCGAACAAAAGTTGCAACTCGTGCACAATCTCATTGACGCAGGTGTACAACATATCGAGGTCACATCGTTTGTGCACCCTCGCTGGGTACCACAGATGGCAGACGCCGATCAACTTGTTACCCAACTACCTCACTATGATGGCGTAACCTATAGCGCACTAGTACCCAACATGCGTGGCTATGAACGCGCAAAAGCAGCTGGCAGCACAGAGATTGCCCTGGTAGTCTCGGCCAGTGAATCGCACAATAAAGCAAACCTGAACCGATCAATAGCCGAAACGCTCGCGCAACTAGCCGAAGTCGCCGCACAGGCACACGCCGACGGGATTGCCGTACGCGGAGCAATCTCAACCTCCTTCGGCTGTCCCTTTGAAGGCAAAATAGCAATAGAAGCCGTCGAGCGCGTCACCCACGCATACGTCACGATGGGAGTTCAACAGATTGGACTAGCAGATACCATTGGCGTTGGCAACCCACGGCAAGTATTTGAGTTATTCAAGCACATACAGGCCACAGTGCCGGACACAACCAGTCTCGTAGGGCATTTCCATGACCGGCGTGGATATGGCCTCGCCAACGTCTTCGCCGCCTTGCAAGCTGGCGTAAGCCGCTTCGACGTCGCCCTGGGCGGTCTGGGCGGCTGCCCATATGCACCAGGAGCACCTGGCAACCTGGCTACAGAAATAGTAGTCGCGTTCCTGGAAGAGATGGGACTAAAGACAGGCATCAACCTGAATGGGTTAACAATAGCATATAAGCGATTAATGGAGGCGCTAGCTAGCTGATCCTTTTGCCAAAACAAGATAAATACATACCACCAGACGGCCTTACAACCAATCCTTTCTAACTACTCTAACCCATACCCTCATACGTAGCGGGAAACTTGTCAGCAATTCGCACTCGGTACGGGGAGATCACAAATCGTGACGGCATAGCTGCAGGAATAGCGAAGAACATCGCAAAATTTGTCTACAGCCGTCCATGAACGCAAAGGCATAAAATGATGATCTCTCGAAAATTGAGACAGCCATCCAGATCCTGACTGGGCAGACGCTCTTAGCTTTTGAGTTGATGACTCCTGCCTTGGATGCCATTGTGTCTTTTGAAAATGCTATCGTGTTCCGTCTTTTCAGTTGCAACACTGAAGAGATGGATAGCTGGATGCTTTTTACACCTGATCAGGTCATCACGGTAGGACCAGCCGGGCAATGGTCTTATGAGCCATAGAGGCCACAATTGCTTCTCATGAGGCGTCGCTTCTACTAAGACATGTTGTTCTGTTAGAAAATTATTTTAGGGGAGTTGGAGCTTTCGAAGACACTTCTCCGTTGGAAAGTTACGGATATAATTTGACACAAGCTTCGACGACTGCCACCAGCGGCGGGCATGCTTCTCTTCCTTGCTCCGGCGATTGGACCGGCGGCGGGCGGTATTCTTGTTCACGTCTGGGGCTGGCCATCAATTTTCTTGGTCAATGTTCCCCTCGGAATACTCGGTATCCTTGGCGTACTGAGCATGCCTAAGCAACTGTAGACGGGCGCTCTTCAGCCCCCATTGACCCTCTGGGTATTGTGCTGCTCGCCGGTGGTTTGGTGTTTGCGATGTATGGAGCCACACAAGGTCCTCAGTTGCGGTGGCTCGCTGTTGGTGTCTGGCCGTTTCTGGCTGGTGGTGGCATCTTGCTACCGGCCTATGTTCGCTGGCTTTACGCAGACCTCATCCCGCCGTTGACCTCAAGCTGCTACGGCATCCTCAGCCAGCCCTGGCGATCAGTTTAAGCGTCCTGACCGCCGTGGTGCTGTTCTCGATGCTTTTTCTGATCCCTATCTACATGGAGGATGTTCAGAAGCTTTCTCAACCCATCAGCGTACAGACGACGTGACCGTAATAGTTATCTGATCAACAGAACTGGGGAGGTGGTCACTCCCAAAGGGGAGTTGGATATTCACATTGGCAACACCGGGTTGAGCTTTGAGATAGGTCTTAGCGAGATCGGCCGTGGCACCCTTAATTGGCACACGCAATTGCTGTATCTGCTGATCACTGAATGCATAGGTCCAGACTCCGCGCACAGAGACATTCAAGCGCACGATACCATCTTTGGAAGATTGGACCGAGGGAGTACCCACAAGAGCCGGTTTATCCCGGATCTCATAACCACCATCCAAAGTTTTTGCCTCCTGACGGCTGAGCAGACCTACAGCCATCTGTTCAATCACGCTATGTTTATAGACGACCGTAATGGCCTCAACATTCACGCTCACCGTGACATTGTCGGCGGTATCATTTACCTGGTGATCGGGGTTGACTTTCACAACTTTGAGATCTGGTGGATCAGCAATAACTTCATCAGCGACGATCTGCTTCTGTGCCTGCCTACTTAACACCTGCTGCAAACGCTGGCTGACGGTTGCCTGCGCCCCATCCAGGTCTGCCTGGGTGACATAATGTGTGGTCTTCGCATCCGTTCCACCCACAAAAGCTGCCGGATTTTTAATACTGACGTTGTTGTTGCAGCATTTACCTCTTAAAGCGTTCGCAGGAATATTACCCGTAGTACCAGGCTGCACGGCACTGGCCAACGTAGTCGCCCGACCAGGCTGACCATTATTGTCCTGCGCTGGCACATCCACCGACTGCTGAATTTGCACACTTACACCTGTACCAGTCGCAAATTGGGTACCACGCTGAACGGTAACAGTATTATCGCTCCCATTCGCAAGTTCAACCATGCCAGCAGCACGAGAGCCTGGGGCAGTCTGCAGGCCCGTCGTTGGAATCGTGATCTTATCAGATGCTGTATTTTTGATCTCGCGATCAGGTAAAGTATGAGCATCCAGATCAGGCGTCTTCACAAGAGGAGAGGCAGTGAGAAGAAAGGTGTTCTGAATAGGTACGCTTTGCGTGGTAATAGAGATGGTGGCAACAGCAGACGAACCGAGCATACCCGCAACACTTATACCTAGCCAGCGTGGGAGCACAAGCAACAGAATGAGCACCACCGAGACAATCGCAACCAGCATAGGAAAGAACCGCCGCTGCTGCTTTTGCTGTGGCTCCTCTGTAATGCGTGTGCGGGGGCGTATGGTATCCGTCGTATAGACGCGCTCCGTTTTCTCCATCCTCTCAACGCGTTCGCGCACTTCGCGTGCCACAACAGGTGGTCGCGAGTCTGTGCGGGGAGCCCGTCGCGGCATAATAATCGGCTCAGGTGGATCAAGAGGACGCTTATTGAGTATCTTCGTGGTCCGTGGTTGAAACGGCACATCAGGATCAAGAATAGTCACTGGCTCGGATAGCATCGTCTCATCAAGAATTGGAGACAGAATTGGACCAGAAACGGCCGCTAAAAACGCCTTGCGTAACTCAGCGACATTGCGATAGCGCTCCTCCGGTCGCTTCGCCATTGCCTTGCGCACAACCTCATCTAATTCATACGGGATTGATGCATCCTGATTACAGGGGGAAGGGATAGGTGCGTGTAAGTGCATCTCGACCACACGCACCTCATCAGGATCATTATATGGCAGATTGCCAGTCAGCATCTGATACAATAGCACCCCCAATGCATAAATATCGGTCAGGGGAGTTACAATACCAAGCGTCTGTTCCGGTGCCATATAATGTGGAGTGCCCGGCACCTGATCTAAGGGGATCGGCTTGCCCGCCGGTAAGGACTCATCATGGCGCTTCGTGCGCACAAGGCCAAAGTCGGCCAGGTACACATATGGCGCAGCATTGCGCCGTAATTCTAAAAGCACATTAGACGACTTAATATCACGATGGATCAAGTCAGACTCGTGCGCATACTCAACCGCATCCAGAAGCTGTTGATAGATCGTCGAAACCTCGCCCAACTCAGGCAAGTTTCGGCGTAGATAGCTTGTGAGGGTTCCGCCATCGATAAAAGGCATCACAAGGTAAAGAATACCCTGAGCATCCCCAAATTCGATCAACGGCAAGATATGGGGATGATGCAAGCGAGCAATCGTTTTCGCTTCACGCGCAAAACGGCGACGCATATCGCGGTCGGTAGCATAATCTCCCAGTATAACCTTGATGGCAACGCGACGGTCAAAAGCCGTGCGTTGCCTGCCCTCATATACGGCACCCATACCACCTGCGCGAATACGCCGGATCACATCATAGTTGCCGAGTTGTTTGCCTTCCAGAGAAAGCATTATGCGTGTTTATCCTTTCACGATAGCGCTCGGAACCAGGCCCTTGCCATCTACCGTTGTAGACGTATTAGTACTATCAGGGTTAACAGTATTGTTGCCTGTATTACTACTGATATTCTCGCCCGGAACCGTCTGGATCACAAACGTCATTTGAGTAGGATCGGTCGGTAACGTATCACCCTTCGCCTCTATTTTGGCATTATTGATGCCACGCTGCGAGTTGAGGAATGTCTGGGCATCGCTCACTTTCTTGCCTACCAGTTGACGAGCCAGGGCCTGCTGCTTAGCCGTATCAAATTGATAGGCCCAGATCCCTTTTGCATTGACCAGCAGCGAAATGCTACCAGCGTTCACCTTCGAGACCGATACATCGGCCGCAATATTGCCCACAAGCGCATAGCCTTGCCCAGGATCAAGATTCGCCTTCTTCTGCAAACGATCCTTCGCTATCGCCTGCGCACCCCCCTGATCATACGTCACCCCCGTACACTTCGCCGTCACCGAAATCGTCGTCGAGGCGATATTGTGCCCCTTATCGCCTACCGTTGCCGGATCAACCTGCACACTTGAGTTACACGTCGGGTCGCCCACCAACTGCTCATTGGGCTTCAATAGCCGCTTAAACGAGATGCTCGCCGACTGCGACAGTGCCCTCTCTATCGGCGTCGCTGCCATATCCACATCCCCCTGCTGCACAAATGTATAGTTCTGTGGGTCCATACCACCGATAAACGCTGCATCGTTCCTGACCAAAATACTATTACCAGCGGAACAGCAGGTTTTATTAATCATCCCTTGATCCAGATTACCAGCAGTTCCAGCAGTGGTCGCATGAGCAGACACACTGATTGAACCAGCAGATAAAGTGGTCCCTTGAAGCACGCCAGCAGGAATCATAGCCGGTTGATCCGTTATCACCGAAATTCCATTTCTTGCACCAATAACCGTTCCCGAACTTACGGTGAAAGCTGCGAGAGAAGTATTTATAAAAGTTAATTTCCCGCTTGCTGCTACCGGCAACGTCTGTTTATGCCCGGTGCCTGTGACCGATTTCCCTTGCGCATCTGGTGCAACGGACAAATTACGCATGGCGACCTGAAGCTGGTCTGCATTGGGTTGATCGGTAACCGCCTGCATGACGTAGCTATCCTGCACCTCTTTACTATCTGGGACAATGGTAATCTTGACTGGGCTCGCCTGCAGGCCCGATGGTACGAGATTCGAAATGGGCTGAATAAGCGTCGTGCGGAAGCTGGTCGGATTTATAGATGCATATACAATGCCGCTAATAAGTGCTGTAAGCAAAAGTAATAATAAGAGTAATACTAACACCCTGCCTCTACGAGGTGGGGGGCCTCCACGTCTCAGAGGGGCACTACGCGGGGAAGCTGGTCCGCCGCTAGCCGGACGCGCAGTGCCAGCCCCAGCAGTAGCGGCAGCATTTTTCCCCCGGATGCGGTAGTAGGTGCGCCATGAGTGGCGTTAGCGGAGTTTGTAACACCTAGCATCGCCCCGCCTGCCAGGCCCGCCGCCGTTGCTACACCACCATTACCACTATTGCGACGTTTGGTTGCACCTCGGGAAGGCGGAGCTGGCGGCTCAGGCAACTGAGCCGCTTGCGACGGCGCAGCTGCATTCGCACGCTCTTGCAGATTAATTGTATTGCGACCACGTACCGGTAGATCAATGATACCTGGGCCACTCTCACTCTCTCCCGGCACAGACTCAGGCGCATTTGTCGTCGGGGTGGCCGGTGGGGTGGCGGATTGCATTGATAGCTCCCTTGCAGAAACAGCCGCCGCTGCAGGCGTTTCGGATGTGGCCAGTACATTTCTCGTTGGACCAGCGGCATCTAAATTGGAGTTATTCTGCGCCGTTTGCATCGATGCACCTGCATTCGCGCGTGCAGGATTATTCTGGTTACGCCTGAGCGTCTCAGCAGCACCATACCCCATAGCTGCACCCGCCGCTCCTGCTCCTGCCCCACGACGCACCGGGACAGATGGTGTATCATCGATAGCGTCGTCATCGTCAATCGTGTTACCCGCTGACGATCCCTGCCGGGGTGATTGTTGCGCGGCACCTCGGCCGCGCTGGCTCCTCTGTCCTTCAGGCCCGGACCGTGGCGCATCCGCATTTGCCTGCTGACTACTTTCCTGCGGATCAGGCTGCTCCGCTTTTGAAAGCGCGGAGGCCGCTGCTGCTCCAACTATCGCACCGCCGATGGCCGCTCCCCCTCCATTAAGAGGCTTTGATTTCCTGCCACCAAAGAAACTACGTTTTTTTTCGGGAGCTGCGTTATTATCATCTGTATTGTTCTCATTCAGTGACTGCGTGTAGCCTTCCAGCGTCGGAAAAACGGGAAATTGGCGCTGGTGAGCATAATCGGCAGAGACATCGGAAGCAACAAAAATAATTTTTGCTTGTAATTTACGATCTACACTTTTAAGGTCATCAAAATCCTGCGAACTTTGAAAAGCTTTATTAGCATCGGGTAAAACAATAACAATATCTTTGCGACCTAATTTTTCCTGCGTCAATATAGCTGCAAGTACACTTTTGCGATCATCATTAGAAGAAACATAGATGACACCAATAGTTGCACTGCGTGGGTCATTCATGCCCAGCAAATCTGTGCCATTGCCCTGTCTCATGGTATACATCCCTCTAAGCCAAATATAGCGATCTCGCCCATGGCGTCCATTTTACACTATACACTTCGTTTCGAAAAGAGAATAAGCGGTAATCCATACAAAATTAACAAATTTTCATGTAAATGATAAATGAGAGCAAAGGAAAATAAATCCTTAAGCAAAGTTCATCGTTCTGATCTGCAATGAAATCAGCTTTATATAACAGACTCTCTACCAATTCATTATAACATTTCTATACATACATTCTAGCTTAGACATAACTATCTCCTCATCCATAGCATAAAGCTGTAAACGCCTTATGTTTCAAGTAAGGGATACATTATTGCTCCATTTTTCTACGCTTCTCCCACATTTCTTCGAGGTATGCTACAACGACCGAATGTAATGAATATTTCTATGTCCTCATATTTAATCAACGTAGAAGGCAGGTATTTTGGCCCGCAACAAATTTACAGCTTTTCGCCTTTTATTTTAATAGATTGTTTTCCGCTGCTGCCAATGCCTTTTCTACGTGTGACGGCTTCCCTGAATATTCCTTCCTTGTACTTACCTATAGGCTCTCTAGCCAGACTTTCACGGCTCCAAAGCTATGATGGCCAAGTACCTCAAATTGTGCAAGACTCGCCTCTCCCAACCGGCGTGCCTCGTCCATGTTCCCTCGGATAGCCATGCAACGGGCCAGGCCATACCACGACTTCGCTTGCACATCCCCGCCGCCTTCTGGCATCGAAACAAGCATCTCCTGGAAAGCTGCTATCCCAGCTTCTATCTTCCCTTGTTTCAGATATAGTTCTCCCAAGCGATAGAACGTGTTGCAGATGTGCTGACGATGTTCCATTGAACGATATTCCATGCGGGCTATCATCTCCAACCCTTCTTGCAGGTAGGCTTCTGCCCGCATATCGTCTCCTCGCTTCTCTGCAATACGCCCCAAAATAGTGACAAGGCGAAATAAGAGTTCGTAATGGGAGAGTTGATGTGCCAGGACAAGTGCTTCTTGTAAATATACATCAGCCCGCCCATAGTCCTTTCGATTATACATAATCCATCCCAGTCCTGCTAAATACCAGGCGAGCAATTCATGATGACCCATTTGACGCGCAAGTGCTAATCCTTCTTGATAGTGTGCCTCCGCTTGTGGATAATCTTTTTGCTTCTCCGCAACCCACCCCACAGCACCAATCAAGACACACGTGAGCTCCTGATTTCCCACCTGATACGCCAGCAGAAGCCCTTGCCGCGAGTAGGTTTCCGCCTGGGCGTAGTCTCCCCAATCCAGAGCGACGCGGGCAAGACAGTTGAAAATACTACAAGACGTCTTTCGATCTCCTACCTCATCCGCAACGGCCAGCCCTTCCTTCAGGTAGGCTTTCGCTTGCTCATAGCTGCCTTGCTTTGAGACCACCCATCCCAGGCTGGTCAACAAAATACTCAGTTGAGCGTGATCTCCATCCTCACGTGCCAAAAGTACCTCTTCTTGGAGACAGGCTTCCGCTTGCTCGCAATCTCCTCGTCTCTCCGCAACCCAACCCAGACCGGCAAGCAGTGCCCTGACACGATCACGATCTCCCATCTGACGTACTTGAGTCAGCCCTTCCTGATAGTACATTTCTGCCTGCAGATAATTCCCTTGCTCCGAGGCAATCCATCCCAGACTCGTCAGGAGAGCCACCACACGTTCATGGTCATCGGCCGCACGTGCAAGTGCCAGTCCTTCTTGCAGATACCTTTCGACCTGCACGTCGTCTCCCCATGTTTGCATGATTGTGCCAAGATGCAGCAATGAACTTGTGACACTCGGCGCATCACGAAGCGGTGTTGCTGCCTGGTAGTTCTCTAGCAAATGTCGCGCGGCAAGTGTATAGATTCCGCGTATTTGCAGGAAATGTGCAATGGCGCAAATGCCGCGCACCAGATCCTGATGATGCCCCAGAGTATACGCTGCATGGAGAGCTGCAAGAATGAGGCTACTTTCCCGCTCCAGCGCCACATCGTCCTTTGCCTGTCTCTCCACATATTCAATCCCGTACGCAATCAATCGCTCATGAGCCGTCGTTTCCGTGAGCTGTGTTCGTGCATAATCGGCAATCGTCTGGTGTAAGCTATATCGGCCAGAACGGCTGCTCTCCAGCAATCCCGCATTAGAAAGCTCATCAAGTACTTCTTCGGACATGCCTGTTACCGCAAGCGCCGCATCTTCTGAGAAGCTCTCTGGTTTGGCTGGGAAGACGGACAAGGCAAAGAGTGCTTCACGAGCTTGTGCACTCAAGTGTTGGTTGCTCACATCAATGGCTGCATGCAGCGAAACGGAGATGTTGGTAGAGAGACTGGGAGAACGTTCTATAAAAGGAATGGACATATTGAGGTGAAGCCGCTGCTCCGTATCATGCAATTCTACCAGCGCTCTTTGTAAACGCCTTGGATGTCCATGGTATGCCCGCGTGGCCAGGTATTTCCCCATTAGCTTTAGTGCAAGTGGTAAAGAACCGACTGAATGCACGAGCGCAAGGGCTTGTTCGGGCTCCCGAGCTACAAGCTCTGAGGCAAAGCGAGAAAGTAAGGCCAGTCCATCCGCATCGGAAAGCTCGGGAACTTCCAGCGCTCCCTCTGTCGCAAAACCAAAGGCGATCTGCGGAAAGCGCGTGGTAATCAAACAGGCACAATAAGGTCCGCCAACGAGCAAGGTCAGAGCGGCGTCAAGTTGCCAAACATCGTCGATCACAAGCAGCATGCGCCGCTTACCAATTGCAGCACGTAAGGTCTGCCCCCAATCCCGAAGGCTATTCATATTTTCTATCGCAGTCGAGGAAACTCCCAGTAATGCTCCCCAACGAGCCAGCAGACCAATGATATTGGGTGTTGTTCCTAAACCTGCCCACAAAACTCCATCGCAAAACTGTGCCTGTACTTGCGCATCAGAAGCAACGGCTATAGCGAGTGCAGTCTTGCCAATACCAGGCAGACCATTGATGGCACATAAAACAAGATTGCCACCTGCACACAAACGCTGCTTCAATTGTTGTAGCAAACCGTCACGCCCAATCAGGCCGACTGTTCCCGCCTGAGGCATAATCGGATCATAAAGCTCCATGTCATATTTTGGAGCCGGAGACGATGAAGGTTGAGATGGCTTAGAAATCGTTTCTTCCCGTGGTTCCTCGTCCTTCTCCGACAAGAGACCCAACTCACTGGCATTTTTACCAAAGAGAGCACAGAGCTGTTCACGAAAGTGGGGGTAGGGAATCGTGATACCACGTTCCCAGCGGCTCACCGTCCTTGATGTAATACCAAGGGTATCAGCAACCTTCTGCAACGACCATCCGCGCAGTTCGCGCTCCTGTTTTAATGGATGGACCTTCATAAGCTATCCCTTCTAGCTTCTTTGCCCTGGTAGTTTCGTTTGTACTTATGCATCCTAATTGTTCTTAGCATCTATATATATAAAGGAGTATCCGTATTTAAAATGCTTCTGTGCCATTCCCCAACCGTATGCTCGACTGCCTTGAGCAAATAAGTTCCCTTAAACCCTGGCAATTTCTATTTCGAGCCAGTCATCCCACACTACCCGTAATCTTGTACAGAAAGACACGCTCATACAGTATACTACATCAAAAAGTTCGAGGACAGGCCAATATCTTTGACACTTTATGCAAATAGACATAGCTACATACATAGTTGTTACCTACTTGGCAGGTGGTATACATTCTGCTTTTCTGCTATTTCGACTATACTAAAGATCAATGAGTCTTCGTAGAGTCGCGTTGGTATAGAAAGAGAGAGGGTAAGAAGGGTGAGAAATATATGAGAATAAATCGATGCATCATTAGCGAAGTTTTGTTTCTCAAAACTATTGTCACCTCTCATAGCCGAACCACAGGTGACAAATGTGGGCAAAAACATGGCGTATCCTCAAGCATTTAACGAGAGCAAGGCAGCAGAGCACATCTCTGAACATGTGCAATAATGGCAAGCCAAACCCCTCAACAATTTCATTGAACAAGATCATCGATGAATCAAACACATATGGAAGTTAGTGCATATCGGTTTTTTTACAAAACCGAACTCTAAAGCTCAGTATGTTTAATAGATATCTTTCTACAAGTACTAAGTTTATATACTTCCTTTATGTTGGACGAGTTAATCTATTCAGCTTTTCTTATGTTACCCGGCAAGGAGTACATTTTATGTGCGTAAATAACAGTGCCACAGCAAAATTTAGACAGCAACAAACCATGCAAGAAGAAGCGGCTTTACTAGGACTCAAAGGGCTAGCGGCTGGCTTCTCCCGCCACGCGTTCATAGAAGCACGTATACAGCAGGGTGCGGAATACATTTTACAGCTTATCAAGCAAGGGAAGGATGAGCAGGCACAGCAAATTTTGGCAACAAGAGCATGGAGACTAGAAGATATAGAAGATGAGTAATACGAATATACCACACTACAGTATTAGCCCAATATAAATATATCAGAGAAAGAAATGCATCTTGTTTGCAATCGGCTGATGAAAGGAAAGATCCAGCTCCTATGGATAAGCCCAAGAAACCAACGTTACTTAGCATCAGGCAACACACAAGTATTAGTACGCAACAGCTTGCACACGAGGCAGGTGTCAGCCTCACAGAGACATATGTGGTTGAGATCGGCGGCTTTGCAAGTAGAGAAACGGCTCAGAAGGTGATCACGGCCTTCTCACGTCTCTCAGGGATACACTACAGCCTGGATGATATTCAATTTCGCAATGTCGGTATGGTGAACTCACGTCGTTCCAGCACGATCTCTTCGAAATCTCAATAACTCAATGAATACCTTAGCTTGACCTGGTAATATGCAATCTTCTTAGTTAAGAAGCAAAAAAAAGACATACTGCCAGATTAGCTGCTTCCCGTGATTATAATAAGCCGAGCCTTTTCCAGATCACGCAGCAGTGACAGCATACCTTCTGACTGCAGCCCCATCAAAGGAACTGACAATCTCTACACAGAGGCCCCTTCGACACGTTGAGTAGAACGGAAGTCTTTCATCGCCTCTCTGATGTACAATACATACAAATGAGTATCAAAACAGAGTGACAGAATACAGCATCATGATGATCCACAAGTAATGCCCGTTACTGGATTCTGCCAACGTCTACAAATGATGCTTACAGAGAACCTATGAAGGAGTTTCCAGGCATGAAATTCACTGATGGCAACTGGTTCAAACGCCAGGGCGTGCATATGCTTCATCCCGTAGAAGTCCAGGAGCATGCCATTACGGCCAATACCCTCTCACTCTTTGCCGCTACTGCCCCGATCATGAACCGAGCCAGCGGAATTAATAGCTCGTTACTAGAAATCCGCCTCTCAGCTCCTTTTACAGATGTTATTCGCTTGCAGATTTTTCACTATAAAGGTGGACAAGATCGAGGACCACACTTTCAGACCTACAACGATCCCAATCCAATAGCCATTATTAGTGAGGATAAAGACGAGATAATATTTTGTAGTGGCAAGCTCATAGCAAATATTCATAAGGGCCAAACCTGGCATATTGATTTCATCTATGATGGTCGCCTACTGACACGCAGCAATAGTCACAATACCGCTTATATTACCACTGATACTGCTGATGACAAAAAGTCCTATATGCGTGAGCAACTTGATCTTACCGTAGGTGAATGCATCTATGGTTTTGGTGAGCGCTTCACCTCCTTTGTAAAGAACGGACAAGTTGTGGAGACCTGGAACCACGATGGCGGCACAGGCTCGGATCAGGCGTACAAAAGCATCCCTTTCTACATTACAAACAAAGGTTATGGCGTATTTGTTAATCATCCCGAACTGGTCTCTTTTGAAGTTGCATCTGAATACGTGAAGAAAGTGCAATTCAGTGTACCAGGCGAAGAACTTGACTACTCTATTATCGGTGGTCAGAGCATGAAACAGGTGCTGGAGCATTATACCCAACTAACCGGAAAGCCTGCCTTGCCGCCCGCATGGAGCTTTGGGCTGTGGCTCTCTACATCATTTATAACAAACTATGATGAAGAGACTGTTATGCATTTCGTAGATGGCATGGCTAAGCGTGATCTTCCATTCAGCGTTTTTCATTTCGATTGCTTCTGGATGAAAGGCTTACACTGGTGCGATTTTGAATGGGATACCGATGTTTTTCCTGATCCAGGAGGAATGTTGCAACGTCTGAAGCAGAGAAACTTGAAGATCTGCGTCTGGATTAACCCCTATATTGGACAGCGTTCGGAACTTTTTGAAGAGGGTAAGCACAACGGCTATTTTTTAAAGCATACAAATGGGGATGTCTGGCAGCGTGATGAGTGGCAACCAGCGATGGCAATTGTTGATTTTACTAATCCAGAAGCTTGTGCCTGGTATACTAATAAGCTTAAAAGGCTCCTGGCAATGGGTGTGGATTGCTTCAAGACCGATTTTGGCGAACGTATTCCAACCGAGGTTGTCTATTTTGATGGCTCTGATCCGCTGAAGATGCATAACTACTATGCCTTTCTTTATAATAAACTCGTCTTTGATCTATTGGTAGAACAAAAAGGGCCTGGCGAAGCAGTTCTGTTCGCACGCTCGGCGACCGTCGGTAGCCAGCAATTTCCAGTGCATTGGGGCGGGGATAGTTATGCCACATACGAATCGATGGCTGAAAGCTTACGTGGCGGACTCTCCTTTGGCTTGTCGGGCTTCGGTTTCTGGAGCCACGATATTGGTGGCTTTGAGAATACTTCCACCGCCGATGTGTATAAACGCTGGATCGCCTTCGGTCTGCTCTCCAGCCATAGCCGCCTCCACGGCTCTCAATCGTATCGTGTACCCTGGTCCTACGATGAGGAAGCATCGGACGTGTTGCGCTTCTTCACCAGGTTAAAAGCTCGCTTGATGCCATATCTTTATGCAACAGCCAGCCAGGCATCGCGCGATGGACTGCCAATGATGCGAGCAATGGTACTGGAGTTTGAAGGTGATCCCGCTTGCGAGTATCTCGACCGACAATATATGCTCGGCGAAGCTCTCCTGGTTGCACCCGTATTCAGTGAGCAGGGACGGGTTTCTTTCTATCTTCCACATGGCCCATGGACCAATTTTCTTACAGGTGAGCGAGTCGAGGGTGGTACCTGGCACCAGGAGCTACATGACTATCTCAGTATCCCCTTGTATGTTCGTCCCAACTCCATTATAGCATTGGGGCAGAACGAAAAGCAGCCTGATTACGATTACACAGACAGAGTGGAGTTACACGTTTTTGAGTTACAAGACGAGCATAGGACTTCGACAACGGTCTACAATCAGCAGGGCCAGCCAGAGCTCCACGTCAGCATCAATCGCCAGGGGAAAAGGTTAACTATTCGCGCTGAAGGTGTAAGTAAACCCTGTACGATTCTGCTACGAGGAATAAACACCATCACTTGTGCTGAAAAAGTGGATTATAGCACAAGCCCATTGGGTGCTCGCATCGCGCTAGGTGCAGGAATGGAACATGTGGATATTACGCTCTAACAGCTAGTTGGGTAGAGCTATATTAAGTGGTGGAGGCCAGATAACTTGAGCTCAATTTTTGATCTTTTTTCGAGCTCTCCACCATTTAATACTATTGTTGGCAAAATCAAAATGAGCAGCTCTTTTAGACCCAACCCTCAGCGGGAGGATTCCCCTGACGAAGCATTGCTGCTGTGATTTCTTTCAGGATTTTTGCACAAACCATTGCGGTCTGCATCTGGAGATCGCGCGTGGGATTATACTCCACAATATCAGCACCAACAATAGGTACACGCAATCCCTGGATTATAGTGAGCACCTCACGTACTGACATACCCCCTGGCTCATAATGAGATATACCTGGTGCAAATGCTGGATCAAGCACATCAACATCAAAAGAAATATAGACTGGGCCATCGATTTTTACGCTGGACAGGCGATCAATATTGCGCATCGTGATTACTTCTACCCCGAATTTTCTTGCTTGCTCTCGTTGATGACCCTCGATTGTACGAATTCCCACCTGCACAAGACGACGTGCCAGACGATTCTCCATGATGCGGGCAAACGGGCAGGCATGCGAGAGGGGACCATTCAGGTCATCATAGAGATCGGGATGGGCATCGAAATGTAATATCGTTAGAGTGTCGGCAAATTTCTCCTGGAAGCCACGCAGAATTGGATAGGTAATCGAATGGTCGCCACCAAGACAAATGAGAGGATGCCCCAGGGCCAGAGTATCATGCACCGCTTGCTCAATTTCTGTATAGATAGACTCAACGCCTATCATGAACGTGAGATCGCCAGCGTCATGAAAAGTGTCGGCCCTGCCCAGATCAATGCCATCTTCCGTCCACATATTGCTAGAGTCACTATAGAGGGCTTCACGGATAAGTGCAGGCGCTAGAGCAGGACCGTACAGATAGGTAGAATGAGCATCAAAAGGAATGCCCAGAATGGAAACGGTCTCTGATGATTGACTTATTTTGTTTGAATTCATCATAGCTCACTTCTTTACTTCAGCTTGTAGAGGCTCTTCAGCTCCGACAAGAGAAACCCCGTTAAACACATGGAATGAATTGATGCAAACCTGTGAGGGATCACCTCCCAGTTCGTCAAAGAGAACCAGGTCATTCTCTTCCTCAAGCCAGTCAACAGGCAAGTGATAAAACTGTTGCGTGGGAGTACCAATACGTTGTAGCTGAACAGCAGGGTGTTGCCAGGGCAGGAGTTCTTCTCGTGTACCTGCAATAAGCCAGTAGCGCCCGATGCATTTGCCATTCAGCCAGGCCACACCTTTGCTCATCCCTGTAAGATCTACTGCGAGAGGTTCATTTATCTGAGGACGCACAAAAGTGAAGTGCCACCAACTCAATGGTCGGCTAATTGCTTCCTGCCAACCGTCCTGCCAGGAAACCAGTGCTCTACCGTCAGAGAAGAGGGTACCCCGCTCACCCACCAGGCCAGGTTGCATGGTCCAGGGTCCTGAAAGCATCTCTTTATTCCAGTATGCTTGTCCCCACAATCCCTTACGCTCCTCAACCATGTTCTGGCCTCCAAGCATCCAATCACCCTTGATCAACCCCAGGGCACAGGTCAAAAGCGAAAGTGTGTGTTTCCCTTCGGTGAGTGCAAGTGAAAATGACTGGGTAAAACCTGGCCCATTGAGAGGACCACGATCTTCGACCAGAGGCACCTGCGAGGTGGCCCGCAACTGCCCATCCACAAAAATATGCACGATGTCTGCAACTCCCGCCAGGGTCAAGGTTCCGGCTCCGGCCTGTTCAGAGGAAACGGTGAGATCAGTCGTGTACCAACAATAATCTGTTCGGTCTTGCGTAAGCAATAGTTGTTCAATGGGCATATCAGCTACGTGCGCCGCTTTCTGTAAGGCAGAGGGCCATTGAGTGGGTAGTGGTTCTGCATACCAGCTCAGATGAGTAATCAGGTCAGGATACATCACTCTCTGCTGCTGGACACAATGTTCTGATCTTACCGCAGCAGTATTAAATAAGAGCTGCCCATGACTAATCAGCGACACTGAGTTTGCAGGTAAGACAAAATGCTGATCAGCAAATGTTATCGTTGCGTCCGTCGTTGCATCATTACAGAGGAAGATCAAATCATTATCATGGTGAGCATACATATAGGCCCATTGCTGGATTCCCAGCTATCTGTGCAACAGGGCCTTCTTGCGATAACAGCATATCGGCGTATTCATGCAAAAGCGTGTGAAGATAGGTCAGGTGCAGCGATTTGGTGGTTGGCAGTCCGTACTCATTGAGTGGTGCATTAAAATCATAACTCGTCGTCTGCAAATACATCGCCGAACGCCCAAAGTTCGTCCCCCCATGCCACATATAATAGTTGACGCCCGTTCCCCCAGCAGCAACAAAACGTGCCACTGCGTACGCACAATCTTCAGAAGAGCGGACGCGATGAGCATACCCAAACGTATCGTACCAGCCAGGCCAGTCTTCGGTCCAGAGAGCCGGTTGGTCGGGATGGCGTGATTTATGCTCCTGAATCTGTACATGGGCATAGAAACTATTAATCGTCTCCAGGCTTCCTGCTGCTGCCCCCAGGCACATGATAGAAGGGATACCCAGATCAAGCTTGTTTGCCAAGTCGGATACCCATTGTAAATAACGTTGCCCCTCTTCTCCATACTGTTCAGCAATATTGCTGTATTCATTCTCCAATTGCAAGAGAATAATGGGGCCACCATTGGATATAAAGAAAGCATGTAGATACTCGATCACCATCCGTACCCAGCGCTCCATCTCGTGCATAAAGGGCTGGTTAAAAGTACGCATCTGCATACCAGGAACGTCACGTAACCATGCGGGAAGTCCTCCATAATTTGTTTCCGCACAGATGTATGGTCCTACACGCAAAATTACGTATAACCCATGCTCTTGCGCGACCTTGCAAAAGTAGCGCAGGTCCAACTGTTCCGAAAAATCGAACACTCCCCGCTGTGCTTCATGCAAATTCCAGAAGACATAGGTCTCAATTGTATTTAAACCAGCCTCCCGACTACGCCGCATCAGTTCCGGCCACTGAGCAGGAGTACTGCGAGGATAATGGATGGCTCCGCTAAGCAGCAGTGTTCGCTTCCCATCGATAGTTACAGCGCGTGAGTCATAACTCACAATGGTCCTTGTCATAGCTCAGCATTTTTCCTTTGTTGAGTTAATTCGACGAAAGCACATTCTTGTGCCGCTAAAAATCTCATGATGTTCTGTTATGTTCACTGAATACTCACCACGTACATTATCATCTCAGAGAGTTGTATCAGTCTACGCGACGCTCTCCCTGTATGTTTTATTCAGTATGTATGCTGAATAAAACATACATACTGAACTCGTAGCATAACTATACCATTGAAGTGAGCCGTTTACAAGCAGCGTAACACACTCTACAAATTTTGATGAGTATACCCTTGACATACACCGCATTTTTGCTTAAACTTACTGATAAGTTCATCACAAATATATTATGGTGAAGCGAGAAAAGATGATGGCGGGGAACATGTTTTTCAGGCGGCTTTTGCCGATAAACGGCTGGAAGTAAATCTACTGGAAGTAAATAAATATGACTGTAAATTCTTCAAATGTCACCAGCTACGACGTTGCCCGCGCTGCTCAAGTATCGGTCGGCACCGTCATTCGGGTGTTGAATAACAAACCAAATGTAGATGAGGAGATCCGCACGCGGGTATTGCAAGCAATCGATCAATTGGGATATATCTACGTTCCCAAAAAACGGCAGGGGATTGCGACAATGGTGAAGGCGGACATTACGCTGCAAAGCGTGATGTTGTGCATCCCTCCAATGTCCAACAAGCAAGCATTGCAAGAAATTTATTACTACACGGTCCTTCGTGGTGCTCAGAAGGTCTGTGCAGAGAACGATCTCCACTTGATGTATAACGTAGTCGATGATAGTGCTGACGGGTTAGAGCAGGTGAAATCCTCCGCTGGGCGTGGCTTTGTCGATGGACTAGTCTTGATTAATTACGGATCTCGCGAGTTTATTGAGGGTATTCAGCAATCTCAGATTCCATTTGTGCTGGTGGAACCTCGCATTCCTTCTCCCTTCTCTATAGATACCGTCGTGTCCGACGACTTCTATGGTGGGAAGCTTGCCGTTGAACATCTCCTCTCGTTGGGACATCGCGCGATTGCCTGTATCGGTACAAGCTCAGCTAATGCAACACAACTGCGTTTCGACGGTTATCGCATTGCATTAAATGATGCGGAGATTGCATATCAGCCTGAATTGTTTGTGCGTGTCCAGAGTGATCTGACCGTTGATGAAGGCCAATGGGCAATGCAACAATTGCTGAAACGGAGCGTAACCTTCTCCGCTGTGTTTTGTATGAATGATAACATCGCTCTAGGAGCTATACGAGCCCTCAATGCGGCTGGCCTGCGCGTTCCTGATGATATTAGTATAGTTGGCTTTGATAATCATGAAGGAGCAACTTTATCTCATCCACCTTTAACGACTATTGAGGGTTCTCCAGAGCAAAAAGGAATGGTTGCAATCCAGCGCCTGTTAGATCGCACTATGCGTCCAAATACCATTATTGTGCAATCTCTTTTACCCGTCCACCTTGTCACACGAGCATCGACCGCGAAGGTTTAGTCACAATCCGTTTGTAGGGAGCCTGACATCTACATATATTATAGGAACGGCTTTGTTCGTTCGCGTCAAGACGCAATGTGGCGTTATTTCTCATTTTAGAAAAAACGAGGATGTATGGTTACGAAATCACAGAAGCCGCTCCCTGGCGGAGCCGGGCTCCATCAAGATCATAAGCCTTTTTCTTCTGGAAGGGGGGAACGAGGTCCCTCTTCTAGCACACAAAAGGCTTCCAGAAAGCGAGCCATGACGCGCAGTAACCTCTCTTTGCTCCTTATGATGCTTCCTGGCCTCCTTTTATTGCTCGTTTTTAATTATATTCCTTTAGCGGGCCTGGTCATTGCCTTTGAAGATTTTCATCCCTATCAAGGTGTCTTTGGAAGTGATTGGGTAGGATTACAAAACTTTGTCTATCTCTTCCAGACGTCCGCTGCTCTTAACGCTACACGCAATACCGTGATTCTAAATGCAGTGTTCATTGTTACGACCCTGGTTGCTGCCCTCGCGATTGCTGTAGGCCTCAACGAAGTGCGCAAGAGCGTCCTCTGGTTGTCAAAATTCTACCAATCAGTCCTCTTCTTCCCTTATTTTATTTCCTATGTTCTGGTCGGATATTTTGTCTTTGCTTTGCTCAATGCCGATAATGGGATGGTCAATCATATCCTGATAGCTCTTCATATCTCTCCGATTAACTGGTATAGTGTTCCGCAATACTGGCCTATTATATTAACAATAGTAAATATTTGGAAGAATATTGGTTTCTGGAGTATTGTCTACCTCGCGGGTATCCTCGCGATCAATCCTGAATATTACGATGCTGCGCGTGTCGATGGCGCGAACCGCTGGCAACAGTTCCTTTCTATCACGTTTCCTTTACTGTCCCCATTGATCATTATCAACGTCTTGCTCTCCATCGGACGTATATTTTATGCTGA
Source organism: uncultured Chloroflexia bacterium (assembly GCA_963850365.1). Lineage (GTDB taxonomy): Bacteria > Chloroflexota > Ktedonobacteria > Ktedonobacterales > Ktedonobacteraceae > Dictyobacter. The sequence goes on along the minus strand of CAWKKX010000068.1, from coordinate 6,101 downwards.
TTTTGGCCTATTCTATCAAGCAACGTTGAATACTCCACTTCTCTATCCAACGACTGATGTCATCGATACTTTTGTGTTTCGCTCTCTCACAAATCTCGGCGATGTTGGTATGGCTGCGGCTGCCAGTTTTTACCAGGCAATCGTTGGCTTTATCCTGGTTGTCCTGTCAAACTGGATTGTGCGCAGAATCGATTCCGAAAAGGCGATATTCTAGTCCCATATCTAACGTTGGAAAGGGGTGTTTCTATGTCTACAATCAACATTGATCCTCTGAAAGAACTTGCAGCACCTTCTCAGAGAAGCAGAGCACGTATTGATCTTACCAATTTGCTCATTCACTTCGCCTTTGTATTGCTTAGCGCTGCTTTTGTTGTTCCTCTGCTGCTGGTCCTCTCTGCATCTTTTACCGATGAGAAGACCATTTCAAGGGTTGGGTATAGCTTGTTCCCAACGAAATTTAGTACGTTTGCCTATGAATTTATTTTGCGTGATCCCAGTCAGGTTATACAATCCTATGGCATCTCAATCTTTGTCACTGTTGTGGGAAGCGCCATCAGCCTCTTCGTTATGGCACTCCTGGCTTATCCTCTCTCGGCGTGATTTTCGCTGGCGAAAGCCATTTTCGTTTTATGTCTTTTTTACGCTTCTATTTAATGCTGGCGTGGTTCCATTCTATATCTTTGTCACTGACTATCTTCATCTCCAGGATACTGTGATCATTCTGATTCTCCCCTACCTGGTTGTTCCATGGTTTGTCTTGCTTTTGCGGACCTACTTCTCAGGGTTACCTCGTGAATTACTGGAAGCCGCAAAGATGGATGGTGCTGGAGAGTGGCGTACCTTTTTCCAGATCGTCCTCCCGCTCTCCACACCTTCGCTGGCAACAGTGGGTCTCTTTAGTATGCTGATGTACTGGAATGACTGGTGGCTGTCTTTGCTCTTCATCGACAATCAAAAGTTGTTTCCATTGCAATATCTCCTCTATCGCTTGGTCACGAATGTAGATGCTATTGCTTCAAACTCTGCAAATTGCTGGTATCCAGATTCCGACTCAATCCGTGCGTATGGCAATGGCGATCTTAGCGGTAGGACCAATCGTTCTGGCTTTTGTATTTGTCCAACGCTACTTTATCAGCGGCATCACCCTTGGTGGTATTAAAGGAGAATGACAGACTATATCAGCTCATGAAGGGAGGTAACAGTTTACCCAACAAGATGATGTGTGTACAGACAGGGACAAAGAAGTCTCGCTAAGATGATTTTCAGCGGGAATTTTGTGGACTTTTTCTTATTTCTTTCTTATTCGAGGAGGAACATTCATGCAGGACTCTTTTAAAGAAATGCCTCATGGCTTTACGCGTCGTACCTTTCTCAAAACAACGGCAGCAACGGTAGCTGCCACAACCTTGCCCGCAACTTTATTGGCGGCCTGCGGCGGGCAAGCTAACACGACGACCTCAAGCGGACCAACGCAGGTCACCTACACCTTTTTGACCTTTAATGATATTTCCCAGGGTCAGCAGGCGGTACAGAATGCCATTAACGCAACGGCAGCAATGAAGGCCAAAAATCTGGAGATCAAGCTTGATCCCATCGACTCTGCATCGTTTGACCAGAAGCTCAAACTTCGCTTTGCTTCAGGACAGCCATACGATGCTGTCTTTACCGCTTCATGGATTAACAATTTCTATAATAATGTATCGCAGGGAAATTTACTCGCCCTGGATGACTTACTGACTCAATATGCACCCACGTTAGCTGCAAGCATGCCAAAAGAGATCTTTGATGCTGCCCGCGTCAATGGCAAGCTCTATGCGATCCCAAATCAACAGCTCTTCCCAAAGTATCGTGGCGTTATTCTCCGAAAAGATCTTGCTCAAAAGTACAACATCGATCTGACCAAATTGCATACATTCTCTGATTTAACGCCGGTTTTGGCCGAACTGAAGGCAAAAGCGCCTGGCATTGTTCCACTCTACTCGGATAATACGCTAGGTGGCGTCGTCTACTTTCCTGAGGTTCATGGGATCGATAACGTTGCTCCTGCCGTGGGCGTGAAGATCGACGATACAAGCTTGCATGTCTTTAATTATTACGATACTCCAGAGTATATGCAGGATGCCCAGCTTGCACGCCAATGGTACCAGGCTGGCTACTATGTTAAAGATCCACAGGCTCCTAGTGACGCACAAGCGGCATTTAGAGCGGGTAAGTTTGCAATGGTAATCGATCAAGCACGTCCAGAGGAACCTGGTAAATTTAAGGCGACCTACGGTTATGATGAAGTGCAGGCCTTACTCATGAAGCCCTTCTTGAATACCGAAGCGATTGTCGCAGGCCTGGTCGGTATCTTCCGCAGTAGCCAGCATCCCGATAAAACAATGCAGCTTCTGGAGATCCTTAATACTGATCCAACCGTTTATAACCTGATCTGTCATGGCATCGCAGGCCGGGACTATACCTTGACAGACAAAAATCTGGGACTGATTGCGGTTCCCTCTACTACCATGTACAATCCCAGTACGGATTGGGAATTTGGAAATCAGTTCAATGGCTACTATACCGTTCAATCTGAAGCGCAAGCTAAAGTCTGGGATACATCAAAGCAACTTAATTCGCAGGCGACAAGATCGGTTGCGCTGGGCTTTGGTTTCGATCCGACTCATGTGAAGACACAGATCGCTCAGGTTACTGCGGCGCAAAACCAGTATGAAGCTCCTATTGAACGAGGTCAGGTCGATCCGGCTTCTGCCATTCCACAATATCTCACTGCGTTAAAGAATGCTGGAATCGATGATATTATACAGGAAGCACAAAAACAATTAACGGCATGGAAAGCGGCTAGCGGCAAGTAATTTTACTCTATACAGACTGATCTGTACAAAAACAAAAACCTGGACAGCAGGTAACTTCCTTTTGAGAAAGGCTCCTCCTCTCCTGGCATACCATGAGCGTATGCCAGCTGAGGTATCTCAGAATACATCGTCTAGCGAGTTTCTTATTGGCACTCAATGATGAGCCTTTCGACAAGAATGTGGAGCTTTCTTATCGGAAGAAACCCAGGACCCATTGTTGAGTCTTTTAGCTGGCCTGGTCCGGCCAGCACACCCTTTCAGTGAAAGAGTTTCTTGATAGGAGGATTCTATGCAAGCTTTCGCACGGTCGCGATATGTATCTTTTCTTATGCTTCTCGTCGTCTGCCTCGTCATAGCGGCCACGGCTAACCTGTTTGCAGCCACCGCTGCTCATGCTGCAGGCACAACCTACTATATCGCAACCAATGGCAACAACGCAAATGCAGGAACGTCAATAGGCGCTCCGTTCCAGACAATCCAGAAGTGCGCATCCGTTGCCGTCGCAGGCGACACCTGCCAGATTGCGGCGGGTACCTACCGTGAGACCGTCGCACCCACACACTCCGGTACCTCTGGCGCTCCCATCACCTTCACAGCTGCATCAGGGGCCAGGGTGACTATTGATGGCTCCAATGCAATTAGTGGTTGGACGCTCGATAGCGGTCACATCTACAAAGCAGGGGTAACCCTTTCTGGTACGGCTGCACGGCCCTATAGCGCAACAGAGTACCCATCTAATACAGATCTCTGGGCCAATCAGGTTTTCCTTAATGGCGCAATGGCTCCTGAAGCTGCTTACCCTACACCAAGTACTGATCCTTGGAGTCAGGCATTCATTACGGGCGGATGGAGTTCAACGCGCAGTACAGGAGCGACTTGTGGAACACCCCCTTGCACAACCACTGTCACCGGCACCTTGACCTATAATAGCTTCCCTGCCTTGGGGGATATGACCGGCGCAGTCGCCTACTTTGCTGGTGGCTGGGTTGCTCTATCTGCAAATGTTACTGGAGGCAATCTCAACGGCAGCAACAAAAAACTCAATATCAGCTTCCCTGAGAGCGATGCAAAGGTTGAGCCAGGTGGTGGCAATGACAATAAGTTCCGCCTGGTCGGCAAAAAGTCATTCCTCACCGCCCAGAACGAGTGGTACTACGATGCAGGTGCACACCAACTCTACGTCTGGGCACCAGGAGGTGGAGCACCAACCAGCGTATATGCAAAAATGCGCAACTATGCGTTTGATTTGCGCAACCTTAGCTACATCAATGTCACAAATGTCAACCTCTGGGCTACAACCATAACCACCAATGACAGTAGCCACAACATTGTCCTGAACCAGGTGAATGGACAATACCTATCACATTGGCAGACCGCACAGTATGATACCAGCCTGCCCTTCGCCGGAATATATGACGCAAATCATCGCTTCGATAGTGGCATCCTGCTACACGGCTCCAATAATACCCTGGAGAACAGCACGTTGCAACAATCGGCTGGCAATGGAGTAAATGTCAGAGGATCGGGGAATGCAGTCACTAATAACCTGATCCATGATGTCAGCTATGGGGGTACCTACACTGCTGCAACAACGATTGAAGTGGGAAGTAGTAATATCAGTATCATGAACGATACTTTGTACAATGTTGGACGCGATGCCATCAATATGGATACAAACGCTTATCCAAATAATGGATATAAAAATATGCGCATCGCCTATAATAACATCTATGGGTACGCCAAGATCGCATTCGACCTTGGCGGCATCTATGTTTGTTGTGATACGGCAATGACCGGCACTCGCATTGACCATAATCGAATCCATGATCCCGCCAATACAGGCAACGGCATCCACTTTGACAATGGCACCTACGACGTGAGCGTTGACCACAATGTAATCTGGGGCTTGAAAGGCACCGGAGACATCAACCATGGCGGCAATGGCATCAATTTTGGCGGTCACACAAACTCGCCTCCTGCAGGGTCAAAGTTGCCCTACCTGAAAGGCAGTTTCGAAAACAATACGATTGTCGCAGGCAAAAATGACACGATCTTCAACTACTTCGCTACGTCTTCCTATGTAGCCAACACAACCGTTGAGAACAATATCCTTGATGGCTCTCATCCGAGTGGGCAGGACTATGGCTACATCTCTGGGGGCAAACCAGTTGAGAAGACAAACCTTGTTACGACTCATAGCCTGAATGGAACTGGCACCGACCCGAAGTATGTCAATGCGTCGGGGGGTGACTATTCTCTACAAACCGGTTCACCCGCTATCAACGCAGGCACCGTCATTCCAGGTATCACCGATGGCTACGTCGGTAGCGCACCTGACATCGGCGCATACGAATCGGGTGCCACACGCTGGCTCTCTGGTTGCGCGTTCACTGGTTGCGGGCGTGCATAACTAGCTGATCAAGATGTATATATGGGCCTGGTAGCCTGATTGATAGAAGAAAGCCAGGATGTTCAGCCTTCAACATATTAGGAAGAAAGCTGAACATCCTTATTTATCTGACAGCGCCGTAAAACCGCTGGCTTGAGCCAAGGGGATACAAGGCGCGTTCCTTCTGGTGGCGCGATGGGTGGGAAAACAAGAAAAGATAACTGTCGATGGACAGAGTTACTGATTTCTGTTATACTGCGTGCATGGAACAGAAAACAAAGAGTAACTCGAACGTGGTCTACAGTTGTTACTATCATCTGGTGTGGGTTCCAAAGTATCGACGCAAGGTGTTGGTAGACCCGTACGATGCACGGCTCAAGGAGATTGTTCGTGAGATCATAGGGCGATGGGGGCAAGAGTGCATTGAGATGGAAGTCCTGCCCGATCATATTCACCTCTTGGTGGGCTGTGATCCTCAATTCGGGATTCATCGTCTTGTCCGGCTTGTCAAAGGAGCGTCCAGCCATCAGATGCGAGAGGAATTCCCCGAACTCAAGAAACGCTTACCCAGCCTGTGGAATAATTCATACTATGTGGGGACAACCGGTGGGGTCACCCTCGAAGTGATCAAACGCTATGTGGAAGGGCAAAAAGGGAAATGAGTCTCAAGACGTATAAATATCGCCTCTATCCTACCAAGAAACAAGCGCAAACCTTGCAGTGGACACTCGATAGGAATAGGGAACTCTATAATGCCGCACTGCAAGAACGTCGTGATGCTTGGAATAGCTGCAAACAGCACCCAAACTACTACGATCCGCAGTGGCGTCAAGAGCACGCAGGGGCCTATAGTATGA
>CAWKKX010000067.1:0-32041 GCA_963850365.1 uncultured Chloroflexia bacterium | reverse complement strand
GGGATTATCCTTCCGACGAAGGACCAGACATTGAGCGATTTTCTCATCACGTGGTTGAGCGATACGGTGAAGAACAGCGTTCGCATACGGACGCATGAACGATACCGAGAGCTGGTGACACTTCACATCATTCTCGTCCTGGGCACAACGAAGTTGCAGAAGCTCGCACCGCAGCAACTCCAGATGTTCTATAACCAGAAGCTGGAGGAGGGCTACGCCCCACAAACCGTGAAGCATATGCACCGTGTCCTGCACAAAGCTCTCAACGATGCGCTGTGCTGGGACCTGGTGGCGCGCAATGTCTGCAATTCGGTCAAGGCACCCAGAGTGTCAAAGAAGGAGATGCAAATCCTGTCTGGCGACCAGGCACAGCAGTTTCTGGATGCAGCCAGGGGTGATCCATTTGAGGCACTCTATGTCCTTGCACTCACAACCGGAATGAGGCAAGGAGAATTACTGGGCTTGAAATGGGAAGATATCGATCTGGCGATGGGAACACTTCAGGTGAAGCGCACGATTGCGCGTCTCGTGGGCAAAGGGTTTACAACCTCTGAACCTAAGACGACGAAAAGCCGTCGGCGTATCCAGCTCACAAAGATGGCAATCGAGGCTTTGAGGCAGCATCGTGTGCGCCAACGTGAGGCAAAGCTGGCAGCAGGGTCAGCCTGGAATGAGCAAGGATGGGTCTTTTGCAATGCTATCGGTGGTCCGGTTGAAGTGGGAAATATGATTCGCCGATCTTTTAGACCGATTCTGGTCAAAGCAGAACTGCCGATCATTCGTTTCCACGACTTGAGGCATAGCGCAGCAAGCTTGCTACTGGCATTAGGAGTTCATGCAAAGATCGTGCAAGAGCTTCTGGGTCATAGCCAGATTAGTCTGACCCTGGATACTTACTCTCACGTGCTTCCCTCTTTACAGGAGGAGGCGGTCAACCGGCTGGACGCGCTTCTGTCCAGGTCTGTCTAAGGACGTTGCTGTCAAATGTTGCTGTCTCAGCAGTAAAAATCAGGAAGTACATAGAAACGTAAACGAATAAACCCGCCTCTAGAGCGGGTTCACGAGGTGGGGCTGAGAGGAATTGAACCTCCGACGCACGGTTTAGGAAACCGACGCTCTATCCACTGAGCTACAGCCCCATTTCTCGAATTATATCATACCAGTCAATCATCCTTCAATCCCACTGACAGGCCAATCTAGCCTATACATCACCAACTTCACAGAAAAACACAAACAACGCGCTCAAAAAGAAAGAACCGACCCTCTCCAGGCAGCACTCCATATTTTCCATTTTTCATACATTTTTGCACGACAAAAATGTATGAAAAATGGAAAATATGGAAGTGCTAAGAAATGGGCCAGCTAGCGCCTTTTGCGCTTGGAGCTAGCCGGCCCGATACCATACATATGCATGTATGTGGTCTTTAAACTTTACTCAAGCAGTGGGCCCACATGCGAGCAAACAGAAGTGGATGCAGAACAGTTCATCGACCCATAACAACCGCCACTCTACAAACATTACGCCCTCTCCAAGGCTGAATACAACACGTGACTACCGCTCCACAAACGCCACACCCAAACCAGGCCTGAATATTGTGAATGTGACACTATTACGCTGGGAACCCCAATTCATCGAGCTAGCAATCGCCATGCCATTATTCAAAACCTTCTCCACAATACCCACATGCCCAACCGCACCTGCACCCTGAACTCCTCCTTGCAATACCAGAATTGAACCGATAACGGGCTTGCGGGAGACACGCCAACCATTATCGTAGGCACGGGTGATCCATTGCCCTGCATCTGCATTGATTCTCCATGGTACAGCAACGTCGTGAAGCTGGAAGTAACGTTGGGCCGCCCACCAGGTACATTGCCCATAGGCAAATACATTCACAAAACCAGGTAAAACAACCAATGGAATACGTAATGCAGCATATCCTCCAGCAGAGACTGAAGGCCGCACAGAGTTCGCACTACTCGCTCGCGCCACTGGTCTCACAGGCTTATTGTACCTATGTGCCGGGTGTTCCACAGGTTTCACCAGACGCATTTGGGTCGTCACCCGCGCCGGTGCTCTCAAAGCTAGCAGATTACCATAGAATATGTGACTACTAGAAAGCGTGCCTTGAATACAAATACGTTGGCCTATATAGAGAGTGACAGGGTCCGCAAAATGGTCGTATGCCGCAACCGCCTGTTCTCTCAAGCCATAGTATGTTGCTATATGCGCAAGTGTATCGCCCTCAACGACAACATGCACATAATCATTTTTTGAGCATGGAGTGAAAGTCTTTGCATATACGCCTTTCACATTTGCCCGTGATACTACTCCAGTATAATATAATGCGCAGACCGCAAAAACGACTAGATAGAGACTAACTACAATGTTCACTACGTTGTACTGCCGGAAAGGTTTCCAGACTTGTCGTTGTGTTTGCAATGTATCCTCTCTCGAATATACAACTTGCAGACCCCCGCAAACGTCTATTTTCCATATACAGGCTGGACGACTGCTCTGTTGTCACTACCTGTATAGGCCAAGACAGACGTACAAGTGCAATATACATCATGACTCGCAATAATGCATGCAAATATACAATTAGCTGATTTTCTTTGAACGCAAATCCTCTAGCAAAGTACTGTATTTCTGACGGTCCAAAGGCAATTCTACGGGTCCATGGGTATAGTTAGAGTAGATCAGTGCGTTAGCCAGTTCGAGCGACATCCGTCCTTCGGCCCCAGCAGATGTGAATGGGATACCATCTGAGAGCGCCGCATTAAAAGCCCGGTAGACAGTAACGTGATCACCTTTGCCTGGCTCTAGCTCAACTTCAACGTCGAATACATTTGGAGCTCCGATAGGTTGTGGATAGGTGGCGATAAAATCTACCATATCCATATCGAATTCGCGCAGAGCGAGCTTGCCACCACGCAGTTCAAGCTGGCCGTGAGTGCCAATGATCTTGAGATATTCAGCTTGATCGGTCTCAGCCGTGCTGATGCGAGCTAGCTGAAGCGCTCCCGAAGGCCACTCCATAGCGGCCTGTACAGTATCTTCGGCCTCCATGTTGTGCAAGAGGCGACGAGTCCAGGCAAATACACGCGAAGGCAGACCAACAAGATGACATAAGAGATCTAGTTGATGAGATGCCTGGTTCATCAGCACACCACCGCCCTCGCCGGACCAGGTACCACGCCAGTTGGCAGAGCGATAATAGCTTTCAGAACGGGTCCATACCGCCTTCACCCGACACGTCGGAGACGACCAAGGCGACCAGACTGGATAAAGGCATGGGCCGCACGTATCTCGGGACGGAAACGCTGCTGGTAAACGACTCCTAAGAGACGCTATGCTTTTCCGCTGCCGCAAGCATTGCATCGGCTTCAGACACTTGAATTGCTATGGGTTTCTCGACCAACAATTCGCGCCTGCAACCAGACAGTCAATGGCAATGGGCGCATGAAAAGGATGAGGAGTCACCACAACCACAACATCCGGGTGCTTTTCGGCAAGTAGACGCTGATGATCGGTATAAAAAGCGCAGTTCAGCTCAGCGGCACGTTGTTGCCCAATAGTGCCCACAATATCAGAGATCGCCACAAGCTTGAAGGCAATGCAAGCGCGGGGAGACGCATTTTCAGTACACCTGCCCCAGCTCCAATAACGGCATAACGGTATATCTGCGTTGACTTCATAATAGGTTCCTTCCTTATATGTAATATCCTAAGAATTTATGTTGAAACAAGATAACTAGTTCTAGTCAAGTGAGAGGTTGCTCCATTGTGGTGGATATATAATTGAACTTATGAATGCACAAAACCGCAATACAGTCAGCCAGATGACGCTGTATCTCTGAGATATAACAACTATGGGATTAGAGCCCCTGCTTATAACGCTGCTTGCGCTTTCCCAGTGCTTCCTGACCCGTTTTGGCTTTAGATCGAAGCTGACCGGACCCGCTTTTTCCTCATCAGGCAATGAGCGTTCGGGGCTACTGTCCTCTGGTTCACCAATTTCCTGGTTATAACCAACTTCGGTGTACTGTTCAGGGCGGAAAGGATGGGTTGCAACAGTTCCTGGCACAGGCAATGTTGTGCGTGGACCAGGCTTTGAGGTAGGCCAGTCCGGGAAGCGTGGTTTCATGGCAGATTGTACGGCGTCTGGGGTGGGTGCAGTCTGAAGTGCAGTTTCGGTTTCTCGTTCGGCACTCTGTTGAGCTACCGTTTGCACGGTTGAAAACGACTCTGTCTTTATATCCTGTTGAACCATAATGACTCCTTTTAGCATAAACATGTGGCAGAATTAGGATAAAGGGAACTTATTGTTTATTGTACACCATTCACACTCTGTATGCACATGAGCTAGCAGATTTTGCGCTCTACTCACAACTCACACAACAATCTTTGGCGATTGTTGTGTGAGCCGACAGCTTACATATTGCATATCACTCTTGATGCGAAGATATGGCCTTTGTCTGGCTTTTCGGCGCTTCCTTGCCACGGGTAAGGGAGGCAAAAATGCCGATGGCCGCAATAGCCGCACACACCAGAAACGTTGTATGGAAACCATTTACAAAGGTCTGTTGCAGGGCTATAGTCCGAGCACCACCACGGTTCGCGGCCAGTATCGCACCTGCAGCCGAACCACGAGGCTTGCAAAGATAGCACCGGCTAGAGCGATACTTATACTTTGACCAAACACACGCCCCGTCGATAGAAAGCCAAAACACGACCCTGCAGCTCACGCGGAGCCTCGCCGAGCAGCGCACTGTTATTAGGTGACTGGAATAGCGACTGCCCAAAACCAGTCAATAACAAGGGCCAGATGATATCCCAGATAGAGCTTTGTGCATTCAAAAAAGCTGATGGCGACTAGACCAAGGCAAGGAATCGCCATACCGATTGAGGCAAGCCAACGCACATGAATGCGATCAGCAAGCGAACCACTAAAAGGGGAATAAGAGCAATCGTCAAAGGCAGAGGTGTCAGTAGCAGACCGGCAAGCTTGGTTGAGAAGCCATGTAGCTCTTCGAGATAGAGAATGGCATCATAAAACTTACGGCAAATAGCGCCAGGAAGCTCAACAAGACTAAGTAGAGCCGAGGTAAAGACATGATTTTGTAATAGTGAGAGCACAATAACAGGATCAGATACGTGTGTCTCCACAAAAGGCAAAGTCAGCAAGGACACCACACTCACAATGAGTAAGGTAAGAATAACAGGAGAAGTCCAACCCAATTCCTGACCAAAAGAAAGTGCGGCCGTGAGACAGGCCAGACCGATAGCCAACAAGGCTGCACCCGGTGGATCAAAGCGTCCAGGACTACGTTGCTGTTTTCTTTGAGTACCAATAACGTAGCAACCAACCCGATAATACCAATAGGCAGGTTCACGAAAAATATCCAGTGCCACGATGCAGTTGCAGTAATAAAACCGCCTAGAGTTGGCCCAACACTTACGCCCAGCGCCACAAAAACGGCATTCAGACCAAGGGCACGACCACGCTCTTGCGGCGGAAAAGCGGTAGTCAGCATTGCCGGACTCACAGCCATAATCAATGCACCCCCCAGACCTTGTATGGCACGCGAACCAATTAAAAAGCCAAGGGTAGGTGAAAAACCACACAGTGCAGAGCTAGCGGTAAAAAGAACAAGGCCCACCAACCATATAAGTTTACGTCCCAGCATATCGGCCAGGCGGCCCGCAGTCAACAATATAGCCGCAGTCGCCACCAGATAGGCAATCACCACCCACTCAATAGCCCCACTAAGAGGAACTGAAAAAAAGTGAGCAATCGTCGGCAAACTGATATTCACAATTGATGAATTGAGGGTAGCCATAAATACACCCACCGCCACTATCGCCAGCACCGTCCACTTACTAGGGCCACCTGATTCGCCCTGGAGAGCGCTACCATTCTGCGAGGATTGTACCTGAGAATCTTCCTTTGTCTGCTTCCCTTGTGACGATGTGTTCATGACTTCTTCCGGTCGCTGCATAAATTAGATCTGTCTTCCTTCGATAGGGATAATGTCACCGGTAATAAAAAAGTTGTCCATTATACAGATGGTTGAATATAAAACGTGACACATAGCAAAGAAGACGATGTGTAATTGGTAATACCATAACTAACAATAACTATTATTTCCGAATGAAGAAGTACAGAGTCAGGCTGAAGCCAATAATCATCACAAAAGCACGAATCCACGTTTGTTTATTTTACGCGCATAGTAAGCACCACCATAGCCTCCGAGAATCGCACCGAGAATCATCACCAGAGCCTGCAACCAGAAAACAGCACCCGCCAGAATAAAAGTGATTACAGCCACACCATTAATACACGTGGTCAGCAATGTCTTCAAAGCATTCATCATATGAATGTCTTCCATACCCATCACAGCCAGGGTCGCCAGCATCAAGATGCCAATACCACCACCAAAGTAGCCACCATAGATAGAGATGATAAGCTGGACAATAGCAAGACCAATCAAGTTAGCAGGCGAAAGCGCACGTTTCTCCATATTACGCACATGGAAAAGTTTCGTGACCGGGCCACTGAATGTAAAGAGCAATGTGGCGGTTAAGAGTAGATAGGGCAGTAAAGTGACGAAAATGCCTTGTGGTGTGCGCAACAACAGGACCGCACCAAGCATACCACCGATCAGACTTGTATCCACCAACAAAAACAAGAGAATAGGGTTTTGCGCCGCAAGTTCGCGTCGATATGCACCAATACTGGCAATAGAACCAGGCCAGAGCGCCGCCGTACTGGTAGCATTAGCGGCAATAGGAGGAACACCAGTAAATATAAGAGATGGAAAAGTAAAGAAGCTACCACCACCAGCCACGGCATTGAGAGTTCCCCCCAAAACCGCTGCGAGGAAGAGCAGCAATATAGATGGAAGTGACATAATTAAACCTCTGATGTATTGCTACTTTATTATATTGAATTATATTAAGTATACAACATTGAATGGTTAACGGTCCTTCAAATAGTTCCATAGACGATTTTGCCGCCCAGAATAGTAGCCTGGACACCGTTTTCAGACATGTATTCCTGAGGGGTATTGACGATGTCTTCGCGTAAGACGACAGCATCGCCAAGTTTGCCTACGATGAGGGAGCCTTTGAGATGCTCTTCAGCCCCGGCGTAGGCGGCACCTAAAGTGTAACCCTGAAGAGCATCCATGAGAGAGAGAGCCTGATCTGGGAGCCAGGGGGGACGTTTGATAGCAGGATCACGACGTACGGTAGCGGCATAGAGGATGCGCAAAGGATCAAAGGTTTCTACGGGAGCATCAGAGCCCAGGGCGATGGGGATACCCATTGCATGCATAGTACGATAAGCATAAGCACGACGATAGCGCTGACCCCAAAAGCGTTCGGCAATATCACGATCAGCCACAGCGTGGAAGGGCTGAATAGAAGCAATCACGCCCAGACGACGCATACGCTCCAGATCGCCTGGCGTAATAAGCTGCACATGTTCTATACGATAGCGCAAGTCTGGTGGCGGAGAAGAAGGATTGCTTGTAGTCGCCAAAGCTTGCTGCGCAAATTCGATTGAGTTAAGCGCAACACGGGCAGCGCGATCACCAATTGCATGGATGGCAATACTCAGGCCCATAGAGGCGGCAGACTGGACTGTCTCCATCATCTCCTGCTCTGGAATCGCAAGGATACCATAGTTGCCAGGGCTACCCTCGAAACTTGTGAGCATAGCAGCTGTCTGCGAACCAAGAGTACCATCAGCAAAAATCTTGATGCCAGCAATACGCAGAAGATCGTCATCGGCATTTGCAACGCTAAGCGCACGCAACTGCGGCAACTTCTGACGCGGCATAATCATCTGTACACGGACACCAAGCTTGCCTTCAGCACGCAACTGCTGGAAGATGTTCAGCGAGAGATCACCCTCAATATCGTGAATAGAGGTGATCCCGTTGCTCTGCAGGCGGGCCAATGCACGTTCAAGCAAGCTACGACTATGAACAGGGTCGGGTCGTTCGATAACCGAGAAGACCAGTTTTGTAGCATCAGCCTCTTGTAATATACCTGTAGGTTCACCATCGCCAAAGCGTAGAATCGCGCCAGTAGCGGGATCAGGAGTTGCAGATGTAATATTAGCACGCTGCAAAGCAAGCGAGTTTACCCACAGTAAATGACCATCCTTGCTGGCCAGAGCCACAGGATGGTTCGGGGCAACAGCGTCAAGCGAGGCTTTCGTAGGAAAATTGCCACCCGGCCAGCGATTCTTATCCCATAATCCACCTTGAATCCATTGACCAGTAGGAATCTGGACCGCACGAGCACGCACCAGGGTTGCAACCTCATCCTCATTAGAACAGGCAGAGGCATCAATGCGTTGAGAGAGCAGAGCCGTCTCCAACAAATGGATATGAGCATCAATAAAGCCCGGAACGACCGTCTTTCCACGCAGATCCAGCAATTCGGCATACTGACCACCAGCACGGCGCACCTCGTCGTTTGAGCCAACAGCCAGAATACGACCAGAGTTTGTATCTATCGCCATAGCCTGGGCACGCGGCATAAATCTATCGAGCGTGTAAATAGTGCCATTTAAGTAAAGCACAGTATTCATCGAGTATACTCACTTTCCGGGCTAAAGTTTACAATGTGATTTTGCGAAGGGAAAAGGTAATAGAAGTTGCAACACTATTTTAAGAAATTGATAATAGATTGAGCAAGTATATATGGGTGTTGCAACTGGATATCGTGCGAGGTAGCAGGCATCCAGAGCACAGAACAACGTTGAATGGCACGCGCCACCTGAGCAGCCATCTGGCCTTTAGCAGCCGCAAACTCATCAGCATCCTCAAGACGTTCTGGCAATTCTTCGTCTGGTCGAGGCTTGTCGGCAGCAGGTACCAGCAGGACAGGGCAGGTTAGCTTCCCATAATACGATAAGGCACGATCCTCCCATAATGAGGTACGAATTTTCACCTGGTGCTCTGGTAACAAATGCTCTTCCACGCGACCATCTGGCAGTTCGCGAATATAGGTCCGCACAATAGCTTCAACTTCGGGAGACCAGAATGCTGACATCTCAGCGTGTAAAGCATCCAGGTAGCTAGCAAGCGAAGAGTAAGTAGCGGCAGGAGACTTTTCATATATAAAGCGTTCGCGGGTCATTCCAGGCCAGTGGCGAGGTTCAATATGAGGGCAATCGACCAGAATGAGATGGCTTACCAGGGCGGGATGGCGAGCAGTCAATACCAGAGCAACACGAGCGCCCCAACCATGAGCAACAATCGCCACCTGACCAAAACCCAACTTCGCCATTGCACTAATCACATCCTCCGCAATCTTCACCAGATCATAGCCATCATCAGGTTGATCGCTCTGACCATGGCCGCGTAAATCGAAGGCAATGGCTGGATGCAATGGGTACAATTCTTTAGCCAGCAAGCGCCAGGTATCGGCAGTAGAACCAAGTCCATGGAGAAGAATAATAGGAATATTATCAGTAGTATCTGACCCAGAAGCATGTGCCTCTAATGGTAAAACGGCACCCGTAGAGCTGGAATTCCATTCGAGATAATGTAGACGCACATCATCTGCATCCACAAAGGAGCTATGGGGCTCAATCATATATACCTCTCTCTCATATATTTTCTCATGATCGTCTAGAAATCAAGTAGACACTTACGATAATTAAGAGGCCACCGAAGATGGTGTAAGGGGTTAGCAGTTCATGCAACAGCAGAACACCAAGCAGGGGACCGAGCAGTGGTTGGATGAAAAGAGTCGAAGCAGCAGCCGAACCATCAATCTTCATCAACCCCTGAAACCAGGCGAGGTAAGCAAAAACAGTACACATAATAGCAAGCCAGAAGATAGCAAACCAGGTCAGCAACCCCGACACATGCCACCCAGCCGAGAAAATCTCCCAACCAGCCACAGGTAACCAGATAAACATACTACCGACAATCGATGCACTTGTAATGAGCAAAGGCGAGTGTTTTACCAGCAGTGCCTTCCCTCGAACAGTATAAAGCGCCTCAAAAGATAACGCCAGGATCACCAGGAGATCGCCCAATATACGTAAAGCACCACCGCCAGGGGGAATGTTCGGCAGCAAACTACGCTCAACAATCAAATACACACCTAAAAAGCCCAGGAGCATTGCCAGAACGGTGGATAGCCGGAAACGTTCGCGCAGAACAATCCAGGAAAGCGCCGCTGTAAAAAGTGATTCACTCGTAATAAGAAGAGCAACATCAGAGGCTGTGGTAAGTGCCAGGCCGCCAAACTTCAGGAGTTTGTTCAAGCCAAAGCCGATCAGGCATAAAAGTGTTAGTTGAGGCACATCTTGCCAGGTAAGATGTAGATCCTTACGTTTAGCAAAGAGAAAAGGCAGGAGTAGCAACCCGGATATACACATACGCAGAGCAAGCATCAGCGTTACAGAAGTGCCCGCAAGAGCATATTTGCCAGCCACATAACTTGTAGCCCATAAGATATTCGCAACAATAAGAATAAGCCAGGAAGTGGTATGACGAGGTAAAGAAAAAGGCAAACGGCGCGAGGAGATAGGCAAGATAGTACTCTCCTTACTGGCACTTCTTACTGGAAGAAACAATGTTACGTATGTCAAGGATAACGAGATTCAGGGCAAATTGTCAATCGCCAATTACAGATCTTTTTTACATTGCGAGTAACACTTTGTAGCGTGAATTGCCACCAACCTCCTGCACCTGATCAAAACAGGTCTTGAGTGTAGGCTCATACTTCAAAAAGCGATTAGCAACCAGGTAAAAACGTCCCTTTGCCGTCAGCACCTGAGCTGCCTCACGGATAAAGCGCTCGGCAATCTGCAAGGTCTGAATACCTCCCTGATGAAAAGGAGGATTAGTCGCCACAAGACTGAAACGCTGGTCGAGCACTGCCTGAGCACCATTGCCAGGGAGAACACGCACATTGGTCAAACCCTGTTGCAAAACTGATTGTTGTGCAGCAGAAACAGCGGCCAGACTGGCATCAACCATCGTCACGCGCCCGCTAGTAGCCAGACGTGCCATATATAGGCCAATAAAGCCCGCACCACAACCAAGATCCAACGCCTGATCAGTAGTGCGTACTTCCATTACATCCAGCAAAAGTCGTGTCCCCTCATCTAACTTACTTTCAGCGAACACTGGCAAAGGCACAAGCGCAACAGGATTGAGAGGGCCGCGCTTCTGTGAGCAGAGTACTCGTTGTCCCTTACTAATCGTCAGAGTCTCAACATTGCCAAAGACCTCTTTCATACGTTTTGCCAGAGTCACAATGCCACGATCTTTTGGACCAGAGAGGTAAAGGCGGCCTAAAGGTTTGAGCGCAAAAGCAGCTACCTGCAAGCCATAAAACATCCAGCTATTAGCTGGTTGATAAATAAGGTTCATCACAGCACAATCCATCGTTTCTGGGGGACAGCGTAAGAGATAGTCGTGGTAAGCAATATGCTGCAAACGTGAAGGAAACGACGATAACAACGATAACTGCATGTCCAGCATCGCAATATTATCCTCGGCAAGCACCAATTGCCCTGCCGTTAGAAGCCGCGCAGCCAACGGAACAAAAGGATCACCCGCTGAATTCAGGATCAGAATATGATCCTCAGCAGTGAATTGAACAAAGTCATATAACAAACTCGAATGAAACATGCCAGTATCGTCCTCTAATTTGATAATATACACCTCGATAATATCACAAGCGCCGCATACACAGTACTCCTGACAAAATTTGCGCAACATGAAATATTTGTAATGCAGAGCCGCGACGGCTTTTCTTACAGTATGAACTTTTATTCATCATACAAGTTCTTCAATTCATTACATCGTCATCAGTGCATGTTATACTACATATGTAAACGGAAGAGGAACAGGTATCCAAGGACAGCGGAGCATGGGGAGCGGAGGGAACGTACTGATGAACTTTTAAATATGTTGAGAGATGAAGGGTAGAAGAGGGAAAGGAAACATCATTTACAGCAGGAGGTGGTTTCTCATCTGGTTATTACTGGCCAATTCATGTAATCAAAGAGCATATGGATTAGTAGGTGTGGAGTGGAAGTGAGATGTTCTTGAATGCAGCTGCAGAGGGAGATAGGGAAGCTATGTCGGGGTTGGGGAGTGGGAAGGGGTGTAGGGTAAGTTCCTACAGTCAGTTCCAGGTTACTTTCTTCTCCTTCTGCATCGTATCTAAAAGGGCAGGAAACGTAGGGGCAGATATAAAGAAGGCGGGGCAAGCTGGAGCAAAGGTGGGAGCACGGGAGTGAAACGGGGCAAGCGAAGGCAAATGGGACGAAGTGAGGCAGAAAAGTAGAAGGGCGCGATGAGAGGTAATCAAGGGCAGGCATAATGTCTGCCCCTACGTGTTTTTTAGGCTACAAAAATAGCCATACATTTGTAACATTTTTGCCATATACTTCATACGACACTGTTGTATAGTAAGGACACCAACAAAAAAGGGCTTTTCGGACGAGATCTCGCGTAGCAACCTCCAGAGAGGCCATACCCCTCTGGGGTCATCCTCGTGGCTCTTGCTACCGCACGACTTTCGAAAGACCACACAAACTATAGTAGCCCATTGATAGCATATTGGCGAGGTAATTTTATGATTCCAGCACTCCTCCGTCTGGCTCAGCAAAAACAAACATATACAAACTCTTTTTACCTCCTCCTCTCATTGCCGCTGGGCACGATCTACTTTGCCGTCGTCATAGCTGGGGTCGCCTTAAGCGCTGCAAGCTTGCTCGTTGCAATCATTCCACTTATGATCCTCTTTATAGCTGGCTGCTGGAAATTAGCTATATTTGAGCGCAATATGGCCATCAAATGGCTACACATCGACATCCCCCCCATGGCAGCACCTCTACCCGCCAAAACAAACTGGTTCCAGCGTTTCACCATCCATATGAGTCGAGGGGTAACATGGAAAAGCATAGCCTACCTCTTCTTCAAATTTCCCTTTGGTATACTGGCCTTTTATATTGTGTGCATGGTCATCTCACTCATAGTCGGATTGAGCCTCATATCTTTTATCATCGGCCTCCTTGGCGCTCCCTTTGTCTGCCTCTACATGCTTTTAGCGCATAAAAAGATACGTTGGAAAGGGATCTGGCGCTATCTTCTGATCATATTGATAGCAGGAGGCATAACGCTCGTCCCGCTCTACGCAATCAACGGAGTAGCGGCATTATGGGGCATGTTTGCGCAAATCATGTTGGGCATGAACATCAACGCGCTACGCCTATCCCAGGCCAGAGCTATGGCGGAACAAGAACGAGCTAAAGCTGAAAAGGCCGAGCAAAGTCGGCGCGAACTTATCATGAACGTCTCACACGATCTAAAAACGCCAGTAGCCAGTATCCGTGGTCATATTGAAGCGCTACTGCTTGCTAGCGAAGATAGTGAGCAACGTATGCTCACACCTGAAACCTTGCAGAACTATCTGCGTATCGTCCATCGCGAGTCAGTACGTCTGGGTAACCTTGTCGATGATCTACTCTCACTTGCACGCAACGATAGTGATGAATTAAGCGTCACTTTAACGGCAGTCGATGCAGCCGAGGTCGTTGACGAGGTCTACCAAACACTCATGCCACTGGCCAAACGTGAACGTCAGATAAGCATACTACGTGAAGTGGTAGCGGCATTGCCACTCATTAAAGCCGACCGGCAACGACTTGTCCAGGTACTACTCAATCTTGTACGCAACGCAATTACATATACCCCCGACGGAGGAATCGTCGTCATTACATTGCAACGCGTCAACATACATTGCATACAACTGAGTGTGGCTGATACAGGTATTGGTATTCCACAAGAAGAACAAGAACGGATATTTGAGCGCTTCTACCGCACCGACAGTTCGCGTTCACGCACATCGGGCGGTTTTGGGCTGGGGTTAGCGATTGTACGTGATTTTGTGCTTGCGATGGGAGGTTCCGTCTCGGTTGAAAGTGTGGTGGGCGAGGGAAGCTGCTTCAAGGTGCTATTAAGCATCGTTGAACATACATAAATACAAAAAATAAGAGGCTCTCCATCCTTCCAGGGAAAAGTGGTTTCCACTATCCTGCATGAAATACATTTTTTAGAAGAGGATATCTGGGCCAAAAAGCCATAGACCAATTACAAATTTCAATGTACACTGAATAATAAAAGAGGATAAAGAGAGCTAAAAAAAGAGAAGAGGATGGCACAATGGCCAATATTCTCGTTGTTGATGATGAAGTGGATATATGCAATTTGATTCGCAGTGAGCTGGAGGCAGAAGGACACACTGTGTTTCAAGCTTTTGATGGGGTGGAGGCGCTACTAGCAGTTGAGAAGCAGCTTCTACACCTGATCATTTTAGATTGGATGTTGCCCAAGCTAGATGGTCTCACCGTTTGCCGGCGCATTCGGCAGAATCATCTTGTCCCAATTATTATGCTGACTGCACGCACGCAGGAGGTAGATCGCATTCTGGGTCTGGAAGTGGGGGCTGACGACTATGTCAGTAAACCATTTAGCATTCGTGAAGTGACAGCTCGTGTGCGTGCCATGCTGCGCCGCGTCGATCTGGATCGTGGGCTGGGGGCTGTAGCAATACAACCGGCCAAAGGGATAGAAGGTGTTGTAACAGAAACACAAACACTCGATAAACAAAAAAAGATTGCGGTCGAGCCACTACCAATCATACGTGGTCCGCTTCAGATAAATATAGTGGAACGTGTTGTATTCCTGGAGAATACAGAGATTGATCTCACGCCAAAAGAGTATGATCTGATTGTACTGCTGGCAAATAATCCTGGTCGCGCTTTTAGCCGCGAGTTTTTACTACAACAATTATGGGGCTATGACTATGATGGTTTCGACCGCACGGTCGATACGCATATTACACGGCTACGCAAAAAACTGGGCTCGCTGGGCGAGAAGATTGTGACGGTGTGGGGCGTCGGTTACCGTTTTGTGGTGTAACTACACTATTTCTTCCATCCATTTTGCATATTTGCACCTCATACCTACCCATGAGGTGCAAATATAGGTAATCAGTTTATACCAACCGGGTAAAAACCACAAGACGTTGTTTAAACTGGTTCTGCGAATAGTCCCAGGTGCCAGAACAGGTGATCAGATTCAGGTATGTACCATCGTTTTTGGTAAAGATCTGTTCTAATGGGGCCTGGTCGAGTGCATAGCTTTGTAGCTTAAAAACACGGAACTGAGCTTTATGTCCAGCCTTATCCCTTATGCTCACCACATCGCCAATGTGTAGAGCGCTCAATTTCCAGAAGACGGCCGGGGCACCCGTGTTTGTATCCAGATGGCCATCAATAACTGCACTCCCCTGTGAGCCGGGAACTGTCCCATTTTGATACCAGCCAACATCGTTCCACTGATTTATGCTTGGTACCCCCATGCGACCCAGAGCATCCTGCCCTACACTTTCAATCGGAGCATCGACACCAATGGCAGGAATAAGCAAGCGAGCAGCATTACCATGCATAGAGATAACGGGCGTTCGTACAATATGCGGTGCTGGCATACTATGTATTGAGGCAGTAATGTGGGTAGAGCCTGCAAGCGTTGTATTGGTGCGAGTGGAAACAAATCGTGTCCACATATAGCTCCCCAGGCCAATACTTAATAATAGGGTAAGAAAAGCGCCCGCATACAAATAACGTAAATAATGCTGCTTTAAATGCATTGGTGTATATTCCTTTCTACAAGTAAGCTAAAAGACCGCTGTGTTTCCACGCGTTGAAGATAAGCAATATTGCTTTTATTTGTTTTTAGCAGACTCAAATTAATTATACGCTTGTATCTAAATAAAAACATTTTAAAATATAGATCCGGGGAGGGAGAAAAAGCCGAACGGAAGAGCGAAACGTTTCCTCTAAAATGAGCATTGGAGCTGCAAATATTTTAAATATAAGGAAGAAGTTGTCGCGCACTTAGTATACCTCGAAAACGCCACGTGGTATAATGGGTGTCAGACTGGCACATTTTACGATTGGTGGAGAGAGGAAAAAGCACCAAATGGCAATGTTTGAGAATTTATCGAAACGCCTTGAAGGCATATTTAATAATCTGGGTGGGCAGGGAAAGTTGA
The DNA here is from genome assembly GCA_963850365.1 of uncultured Chloroflexia bacterium. GTDB lineage: Bacteria > Chloroflexota > Ktedonobacteria > Ktedonobacterales > Ktedonobacteraceae > Dictyobacter. The sequence continues at coordinate 15,937 of CAWKKX010000067.1, read as the reverse complement.
CGGAGGAAGATGTCAACACAGCACTACGCGAAGTCAGACTGGCGCTCGTTGAAGCAGATGTCAATCTAAAAGTGGCGCGTCAATTCGTCGAACGTGTGAAGCAGAAAGCAATTGGCGCAGACGTCATGGGGAGCCTCTCTCCGGCGCAGCAAGTGCTCTCAATTGTAAATGAAGAGCTGGTTGAAGTGTTAGGCGGCACAGAAGGCAACAATAAGCTGGACCTGGGTGGCACGCCGCCGAACGTGATCATGCTGGTTGGTCTGCAGGGATCGGGTAAAACAACATCCGCCGCCAAGTTAGCAAACTTCCTGCGTAAACAGGGACAGCGTCCGTTGCTGGTTGCCGCCGACATGTATCGTCCGGCCGCAGTTAACCAGTTAAAGACCCTGGGTAAGCAACTGACCATCCCTGTCTACTCCGAAGCTGCGGGGGCTGATCCTGTCGATATCTGCGTCAATTCGCTTGCCTATGCGCGTGAGCAGGCAAGCACTGTTATTATCCTCGACACCGCTGGTCGTCTCAACATTGATGAGCGTATGATGAACGAGGTCATAAACATTCGCCAGCGTGTGCATCCGCGCGAGGTCCTGCTGGTTGCCGACGCTATGACGGGTCAGGAAGCTGTACGTGTAGCTGAAGATTTCGATAAGGCTGTCTCGCTCACCGGGATGATCCTGACAAAGATGGATGGAGATGCGCGTGGTGGTGCTGCGCTCTCTATTCGCAGTGTTACGGGCGTGCCTGTAAAGTTCATGGGTGTGGGCGAGAAGACGGATGCGCTTGAGCCTTTCTACCCTGATCGTCTGGCTTCGCGTATACTGGGCATGGGTGATGTGCTCTCTTTGATTGAGCGTGCACAGGAGAGTATTGATCAAGAAGAGGCGATGAAGGCACAGCAGAAGTTGCAACAGGGAAAATTCGATCTGGAAGATTTCCTCAATGCTATGCGCCAGTTGAAGCGTATGGGGCCGTTGCGTAACGTCATGGAGATGTTGCCGGGCTTTAATAAGCTGGCCGCAATACCCGAGATGGAAGAGGCGTTAGAAGGCGATCAATTAAAGTACGTCGAAGCTATGATTCTCTCGATGACCCTTGAAGAGCGAAGAAATCCCGATATTATGAATGGGAGCAGGCGCAAACGTATTGCCCGTGGTAGTGGTACAACTGTACAAGAAGTAAATCAGTTAATGGAACAGTTTGGCGAGATGCGCACGATGATTCGCCAGATGAGTAGCGGTAAAGGTCCATGGGCTCAGATGGCACGTCAATATGCTGGCGGTGCTGGCGTGCCCGGTATGCCCGGTATGCCCGGTATGCCTGCCTAAATCAAATAACAAAGGCGGCAAGAAGACAGGCAAAGCTGCACGTAAGGAGAAGCGCAAGCGTGGCGGGAAAAGATAGATAATAGAAGAGACAGGGAGAGGTGGATAAGGGGATTGAGGAGATAGCTGTGAATGTAAAAATAACGGAGTCTGATTATGCGCCTGAATTCTGCAAAACAGATACCTCCACGTGTGCAGACCTATGCACAGTTGAACCGGCTTGGCTCTCCTCGCATAGTCTATGAACCGAAACATACTATGCAGCTGTTTATCTTTGGACCATTGGCAGTGCTTCTGGGTATTCTGATCATTGGCGTATATATTTTATTGTATAATAGCATCTTTAGCTGGTGGCCAGGCTGGCAGCAGTGGTTGGTGTTAGGAGTGGGTGTCATCTGGCTCTGTGTGGGTGTGGGGATTATTTTCATTCCTGTGATCTATCCTCATCTGCGCGTCTACTTGTGTCCAAAAGGGCTGATCTATGTGAAGCGTACATGCGAGGCTATCCGCTGGGATAGGATCGCAACATTGAGCAAAGAGATTGTTTTTCACGATAAGACAGAGGTACTTTGCTCTTATACTATCAGACGCGACGATGGGATAACTTTCGAGCTCAGACATGATCTACCCTACGTGGAGCGGCTGGGTAGCTTTATGGAACGCGAGGTTGCGCGTCAGCTTTTACCAAACGCTATTGCAGCATATAGGGCCGGTAAAATTCAAGAATTTGCAGATATCTCTGTTTCAGACAAGGGGCTGGGCCTTAAATCGACGCGTCGCCTGCTACGCTGGAACGAGCTAGAGAAACTCGTGATCGATGCTACATCGGTGAACCTCTATCGCAAAGGTGACAGTTGGGCCTGGACTACAGTGAGTATCTCAGGTATGCCAAATACGGGTGTGCTCAAGGGCATTGTGCAGCATGTCAAAAGCGAGATGCGCGAGCGAATCTTAAAAGAGGTTATCCCCATACAGTCTTCACAAATGCAGGCCTATGATGCAGGTTTTGCCATCTCCTTCGGTAAAATCGGTCTGAGCAAAGCTGGAGTGAGCATCACGGCCAATAATAATGAGGATATGTTGCCCTGGGATGAGATTGCTAGCTTCGGGGTCGGCGAAGATGAGGTTATCATCAAGAGAGCAGGCCTGCTGGAAGAGTGGTACACGCTACCCGCCTGGACGATCTCAGATTTAGCTGGTCTCAGGCAGCTGGTCGATTACGCGCTGTGGCGACAGGAACAGTAAACCGGGACGACGACCTTTCACGCAAGTAGGCAGGTCAGGCAGGTCTTCTCTTGCCATTCGGACGGAGACACGCTATAGTTAGGAAAGACTGAGGGAATTCCATTTTTTCTCTCTGAAAAAGAAGTGTTAAGCAGGCACGTTGCTTTGCCGCGATATTAGGAGAGCATTACTTTGGTTGAAGTCGTTCTTACAATACATAGTTATAACGTCTATCTTGTGCTTTTGGCTGCGGCGGTTGTGGGTATCTGGGGCCTTGTCCTTTATTTTACGAAGCGCGCTATGCTTAAACCCTGGCGTATTGCTCTGATTGTGACGGTCGCTCTGGGCTGCCTTCAGGGGTTGCTTGGCCTTACGCTAGTTGCCCTGGGACGCCATCCTGGTACGGGTACGGGCCTCTATTATCTCCATTATGTCTATGGCGGTATTGTTGCGTTGGGTATACCGCTTGCCTGGTTGAGCTTTACTACGAATGGCAAGGATAAGCGTCGTGACTTGCTGATCTATAGTATTGCAGCTCTGATCCTGGTTGCGGCTGGCATTCGTGCCTGGATGACAGGTCCTAATTAGAAGGGCAACCCCCAGAGGGGACATACCTCTACGGGGTACACGGCAACAACCACAAGGGTTGCCGTGCCCCTGTGGGGTCGCTACGCGATTTTAAGGAAGTAAGGTCTTTATGCAAGCTTCTTTTATCCATGTGGCTGATACGCACCTGGGCTATGAGCAGTATGGGGTGCGTGAGCGCTTTAATGATTTCAGTCGCGCTTTTTGGGAGATCATTGATGATGCTATTGAGCGTAAAGTGGATTTCATGGTTATTGCCGGTGATCTTTTTAATAAACGTGCTATCGATGCGCAAACGCTGATTCATGCAATCGAGGGTTTAAGAAGGCTCAAAGATCATGGTATTGCCGTAATTGCTATTGAGGGCAATCATGATCGCAGCTACTATCGCGATGGTGTCTCCTGGTTACAATTTTTGTGTTATCAGGATTATCTGAAACTGCTCTCCCCTATTATGCAGGATGGTGCGCCGCAGATGACTCCCTGGCTACCCGCTACAATGTTGGGTTGTTACGTTGACTTGCTTGATGGTCGTTTGCGCGTCTATGGTTTGCCCTGGCAAGGCGCGGCGACCGCTCGTAGCCTCGAAGCGATGGCGACCGCTTTGCAGGTTGCACATGCGACCGAGACGGCCAGTGGCATAGAATATCGTCTCTTGATGATGCATACCGGTGTGGATGGCATTGTTGCACGCGTACAAGGTCTGCCAACCATGGCACAGTTTCAACCTTTACGGGCCTGCGTAGACTACCTGGCACTGGGCCACGTTCACAAGCCATATGAGTTCGATGGCTGGATGTATAATCCGGGTTCAACTGAGACGTGTGGCGCAGAAGAGTCACAATGGGAAGATCGTGGCTACTATTATGTGCAGATTGATACAGATAATCCTGAGCGCATCATCAATATGGAGAAGAAAGAACGTGTGCATCATGCGGTCCATCTGGTGAGCAAGCGTCGCGCTTTTGTGCGCTATGATCTGCGCGTAGATGGCCTGACAAATCCCGAAAATCTCTATAAGCGCCTGGAGGACTATTGTCGCCGCGAAGGATCAAAATACCAGGGTATGCAGCCCGTTGTGCAGATACACCTGGTCGGCACGCTAGGCTTCGATGATGGGTCCCTCGATCTGTCATATATGGAAGAGATGGTGCGCGGCTTTTTCGCTCCTTTATATGTGCGTGTAGATAATAATACAAATGATCAGGATTATATTCCCGATGATAATGATATCGATGGCCGTGATCGCTCGATGTGGCAAGCATTAGAACGCCGCATCTTTGAAGAATTGGTTGGTCTGGATAGTCGTTATCTCCCTGCAAAAGAACAATGGGGGGCTGTGTTAAGTGAGCTGAAATCGTCTGCATTGCACAAAGGAACCTCCCCTGAACTGATTGCTCAGTTCCTACGCACCAAACGTGAGCAGCTCTTACCTTCAGTATAAGTGTTAGTAGTGTTTGCACATTGCGGAATAAACAGGCTTCAATATGTGTTTTCTCGTTAATAAAGGCTGCATGCCAATGATCCAGAAATGTTTCGTCTATTTTCACCTGGGGCGTCCGGGGTTGCTGCTGCGTGTTCACTATGAAGGCAGTTTCCACTGGCGGGAAGGGGAGCCCAATAACTATGTCTGAAATGCTTGTAAGATTGGCAGTCATGTTCCTATTTGTTGTGCTCGCTTTAGTCCTTGTGAGCCTGGGACACCGTATCATTGAGGCACAACATCAACGTGCTCTGCGCTCGGCCCCTATCAAAACCATCAATGTATTTACAGGTAAAGATACGCCAATGGAACAGCTTGTGCGTCCAGCACATGTGAGTATCCTCTCGTTCAGCAGCGAAGATTGTACACAGTGTCGTCAATTGCAGGCTCCTGTCTTACGGCGCGTAGTTGAGGCAAAAGGTGAAGATGTCGTTGCTGTTATTACCATCGATACACCGACCTCGCCCGAACTGGCCCGCCGCTATCATGTGCTTACGGTCCCGACTACTGTATTACTCGATACTCATGGGCAGGCTCATGCTGTCAACTATGGCTTTACTAATGCGCAGAGTCTGTTGAAACAGGTGGATGCAATCCTGGCCTTGGAGAATGCGCAGGAAGCACTTTCGTAGTTACAGAAGGAGGATATATCCCCTCCTTCTGGCTGGCTGTCGTTCGTCGGGCTTGTGGCTATTGTCCTGGGGAAAGTAAATATCATTTTGTAACTACTTATGGTGTACTATTTCGACTTGCCCCAACCGAACATTATTCTGCAACCATAAATACGAGCATTAGTGGCGCTCCTACAAATAGTAGTGAGAGTAAAGGGCTGTACCAGTTCGTCCCCAGCCAGCCCAGATTGATTGTCGCTGTATAGGGTATCTTCAAAACCGTGAAAAGCGCCAGTGCTGCCCCCATAAAAAAGGAGCCTACAAACGCGAGAACAAGCGCTTCCATTGGCTTCTTTACGGTCCTTATCCCCCGCCCCAGCAGATTCCCAATGACCGAAAGAATAATTATCGCCAAAATTAGGAGAAGCAAGCTTGTTATGGCTACCCCACCACCGTTTGTGAGAATGGTAGTTGCTGGAAATGAGACAGCTCCAGCAAGGGATAGCAGGAACAAGAGTGCAATTATAACAAGGGATTTTAGTGCTATCGCTCCAAAATTCATATGACCTCCTGTAAGTATTTTTTAGTAAGAGAGTAGTCCTTTTAATGAATAATATACACTATCCTCTTTCCTTTTGCACCATGAGAAACAGATGGGCAAGAAGGATACCCATCTGTAATTATAGCATTCTATGAACTGAAATAACTAAAGAAATATTTAAAAACGTCGCCATAATTTAATAATGATTAATTCTTACCTCTTTTGTAGAGCACAATTATTTAAGAGGGGCGGAAAACGGGCTTGACGGAGCGATCAAGAAAGATATAGCCAAGTGTAATCGCGCTCATTGCGATCCCGAAGAGAGGGCCGAACAGGTGTGTTCCTCTATATTCTGGTTGTGTGAGCAAGAAGAGTTCATATAAAATTTGCATCGCTTCATATGCCGCTGTAAACCAGAAGGCCCAGGGTCGCAGTCTCCACAAACCATAGACAACGATAAAACCAAGTACAGCTCCCATGAGTAGCGCAATAAAATCACGGGAGCCAAAGCTGCTAAAGAAGAGCAGCCCGATATAGCTGATAGTTCCTACAAGTTCGAATAGCGCTAATGTCGTAATACCAGAAGGACGTTGCATCGCTTTCATATATCTCTCTTCTCTCAATTGACTTGTCGCGGCAAAGCCGCGCTTAGCCATATAATGTCAAGATAGTATATATGTTGAGAAATGGCAAGTCCCTAAAGCTTATGCAATGCCACACGTACATCATCAACAATCTCTGGCGTAAGATCGTTATTCGTGCGTGCAAGTACGGCAACCTGCCAGAGCTCATCCCATTCTTGGCCATGAAGATTATCCTCTTTTACATTTTTGCTCGCATAGTCCCTCTGGTACGTATCCAATCTCATTGCCAGTCGCATTTGCGTTATTGAAACACTCATTTGTGAAGATCCTTTCGATTCCCTTAATTTAATAAGGAAAGAGAATTATAAGAGAGTAAGGGCTTTTGCAAGAACAAACCTTCATAATAGAAATGTTGCCCTGAGCACTATGTCATACGAGGGATTATATTGAGGAAAAGGACTCATTTAAAGAAGATCTATGTGTCAGACTAAGTATATCATAATGCAATCTTTCAGGCTATAAAAAGCTGCTCTGGCCCAATAATGAGATACTAACATAACGTAAGATCGTTACTACTAGAGAGATAGTATATGTTTTTTTTATATCTATTCATAATTTAACAAAGAAGGGTCGGTCTAATCCTATGAGATGGTATCCTTATGGCCATGATTTTGGCAATGCAGAGATTGGCGGGGTTGTAGTGATTAACGGTGTTATACACAGCCTTAGTGTGCCAACCGCATTTGCTAAGATTGATACGGGCGCACTTATCAATCTGGGTATTAAGATTGATCAGAAAGATACACATATCATCCAATTCAATGATGAGGAAGCTGCATATGCTGTAGGAGATTTGGCATTACAACAATCAATTGATGTATATCACGGGCGCGGCGATATTCAGCGCTACGCAAGTAAATACAGTTTGCGCGGTCTTCTGGCTATTGCGGCTACACTTGTGCCCGACCTGGAGTTTGGTATTTATGTCGTTGTAGGTTTGCCGGCAGAAACGTACATTAAGAACTCACCGTTGCGTGGCGCTATCAAATCTGCCCTTGATGGCAAATATATGTTTACGCTCAATGGCAATCCCACGGTTCGCCAGGTAACCGTTGAGATTGGTACGGTGGTGATGGAAGGAGCAGGGGCTCTGATCGCTTATGGTGATCGTTCCGCAAGTAAAACGACCGAGAGTGCCGTCATCGATATTGGTGGTCGTACAACTGATCTCTATGTAGCACGCGGACAGGTACCCGTCAATGAGTATTGTAAAGGTAAGCCACTTGGTGTCGAGACGGCGTCTCAGATGTTGATGGATGCCTTTGAGAATAAGTATGATCGCCCTCTCTCCCTACTTGAGGCGCGTGAAATTATGCATGCATACGCTTCACAGGGAGATATTAATTATCCCGAAATATCTTCTTATGGTACAACGATCAATAAGTATGAGCTGGAGCGCCTGGTGAAGGAAGCTGTAACTCAGGTTGGTAGCGAGATCGCTTCGTTTGTGGCTGCAGCCTGGCGGCAGAGCGACCGGGATGCGGTTGCTGCTAGCTTCAAGCCTGTACTTAATATCGGTGGTGGTGTATACTACTTCTATAATTTTTTGAAGCAACGTATTCCTCATCTTACGCGTCCAGAAGATCCTACACACGCTAACGCTCTTGGTTATTGTACACTCGCAGGACGCCTGCTCATACGTCGGACACAGGCTGATGCTAACCGGGCTCTGATCAGCTAGTTTCAGTATCATCATTTTTTCAGTATTCTCAAGCGGATCGACATTGCGTCTCAGCCAGGTCGCTCATGCCTTGAGGGTTTGTACGTAGGAATGCCGAAAAGGTCAAGTGTTTTTACATTAGTAAGTAATATACTAATATTTAGAGAGCGAGAAAATACTATGTCACAAGCCCCGTCGGACAAATATGTTTATTTTACCGTCGCTATTTTGAAAGATTCACAGACGCTAGACTCCCTCAGACAGGATGCGTTGAAGCATCATATGGTTGATCATCCCGGACAACTCATCGCGTTGCGGCTCGCAGAGCATTATGAGATGATGCGCAAGGTTACGATACAGCCTGTGATGCATATGTCTGCGGTTCCAGCCCCTACTGAGACTGAAGAAAAAGAGAGGTCTTCCTTTTCTACATCTGCTCAGACGGCATACCCGACAAATCCTATGAACCCTGTGCATCCTGTCCATCTCACGCCTGCTTCCTCTAACACTAACAATCCATCAACGCGATCTTTTACGCCGATGTCTCCGATGAATCATGAATCCGATGTCCCCAAGCCAGTCAGGAAACCCGGCACATCACCCGCTTTCTCCCTCTAACCCCAATAACTCATTTATTAGCCAGGGCACAGGGCGCATGCGTGCTCTACGTCAGGAGAGCGATATTATTATCTCTGCCTCACCCAATGCCGACCAGAACGCCGATGAAGCCGCTGACTACTGGAACGCTCTCTAATTGCATCTACGTTTTTCGTTCTAGCAGCTCCCTTGCCAGGCAAAAAAGCTTTTGCCTGGCTGTTTTACTATACTCAGACTAACGGTTCATCCATCGGGCGCATTCGTATTTCAATGATGCGCGAGCCTGGTGCTTGCTTACATGCCAGCATTACCGCATCCGCAACGTCCTCGGGATCAAGCATCTTGGATTGAGCGACACCATCTTCTGTGCGTCCTCTGCCCAGCGCAAACTCTGTCTTGACGCCCCCAGGGCAGATCACTCCGACTCTGATACCGTGAGGACGTAACTCTTTGTCCAGTGCTTGTGCGAATCCTACTTGTGCAAACTTTGTCGCACAATAAACCGCCTCACCAGCAAAACCATAAATACCTGCTATCGAGGAGATGATCAGAATCGTCCCCGCCTTCTGCTGGATCATTAGCGGAGCCACATAGCGTGCAAAGAGGAATGTCGAGCGCATGTTTGTATCCATCAACTCGTCATATTCTACTCCACTGGTCTCGACGAGTTGCTTATAGTTTCCGGCCCCGGCATTATTAATCAAAATATTCAAGGCTCCAAAGTGTTCTTGCGCCGCCTCGACGGCCTGACGGGCGGTCTTCTCATCTCGTGCGTCTCCCGCTACTGCTACTGCCTGTCCGCCTGCCGCCTGTACCATTTTAACTAGCTCATCTAAGCGTTCTTGCCGCCGGGCTGTCAACACGAGGTTTGCCTTCTCCGCTGCCAGGGCAAGCGCACATGCTTTCCCAATGCCCGCGCTCGCTCCCGTAATCAAAACGACGCTGCCAGCTAACTTCTGACTCATTATATCAGACTCCTTTATCCATGCACTACAAGGTCTCTCATTTTCAGATTAAATACAAAAATAATAAGCCGTACCTGACTTCTCTCTCTGTATCAATGTATCCCTCCAAATTGAATACATATGGTTAATCATATCACCGCTTGCATTCTCTTACTAGCTGCTCTCTATTCTGGAATCTTGCTATATTCTCTTCATAAGAATCCGCGTTATACTCTCAAAAGGCGAGCTATGGCTCGTTTTTTATCCCTCGTGCTGTAAATGTGATGCTGTGTTTGCAATTGCACATGAATGATGTGGCATAATGGAGAAAGCTTCTAAACGGACATTTTTTCCATGCTTGTTTTAAGAAAGGCTCTATATTCATGCAGTATACACATCTTGGTCGCACAGGGCTGGAAGTCAGCCGTTTGTGCCTGGGGACAATGAACTTTGGACCGGAGACGAGCGAAGCCGAGAGCTTTGCCATTATGGATCAGGCATTAGAGTTAGGGATCAATTTCTTTGACACTGCAAATGGGTATGGGCGTAAGATGGGAGAGGGTATTACTGAGCAGATCATCGGGCGCTGGCTGGCACAGGGCGGAGGCCGACGCGAGAAAGTTGTGCTGGCGACAAAAGTGTATGGAAAGATGAGTGAGTGGCCCAATGACTCGCGCTTATCTGCGCGGCACATTCGCCAGGCCTGTGAGGCGAGCTTACGTCGCTTGCAAACAGACCATATTGATTTATACCAGATGCATCATATTGATCGACAGACGCCGTGGGAAGAGATCTGGCAGGCGATGGAACAATTGGTGCATGAAGGTAAAATTATCTATGTTGGTAGCAGTAATTTTGCTGGATGGCACATTGCACGTGCAAATGAGAAAGCATTACAGCGCCATTTCCTGGGCCTGGTCTCTGAACAAAGCCTCTACAATCTCAACGCTCGTACTATTGAGCTGGAGGTTCTACCTGCCTGCCAGGCGTATGGTCTGGGTGTGATACCGTGGAGTCCGCTGGGTGGTGGATTATTAGGTGGAGCATTGCGCAAAGCTCAGAGTGGTCGTCGTGCAGCCCCCGGCCTGCAGGCACAAGTTGAAAGGAATCAAGCCAGACTTGAAGCATATGAGCGTTTGTGTGGGGAGGCAGGCGAAGAACCAGCCGATGTTGCCCTGGCCTGGCTCCTGGCACAGCCTGCAGTCACAGCTCCAATCGTAGGACCGCGTACCACCGGGCAGCTAAAAGGAACGCTGCACGCGCTTGAGGTCACACTGTCACAAGATATATTGAAGCAGCTCGATGCTATTTTCCCAGGCCCTGGAGGGGCTGCACCTGAGGCCTATGCCTGGTAGGTCCAACTGGACTGGCAAGCCCATGTGGTTACATAGTGTATATTTATCCTTTTTGGGCTTGATCTATTAGTTAAATAATCTTTTAACCGTCAAAATAAAACACTTGAATATGTTGCACATAGCCGTTTATAACCATTGCTTTAAAGGTTGAGAAACTGGTATAATTGCAGCGGTGCAATACAGCACAGTTGTAGTTTTTGGCGGAACAGAAAGAGGTGTATTTCTATGCAGAATCAAAACCCAAATTTCGCTCAGCAGGCAGGCGACTTCGCCGTTGACGCGGCCGTTGACACCGCTGCAGACGGTGTTATTAATAACATCGTCGATGGCATTGAGCAACACGTTCCCATACCTGGTGGAGAGTTTGTAGATAAAGCAATCACCACTGAAGTTGACCAGATGGCCAATAATGCAATTAACAACGAAGTTAACAAAGGCGTTGGCGGGATGATGGGTGATGTTGAAGGTCTCTTTGGTAGGAATCGCGGGTAAAATTTTCCGATAGAGAATTCAGTTTCAAAAAAGTAGGTAGACTCTAGAGTTTACCTACTTTTTTTATCGGAGTTTTGTTTGGTCGGCTGGTTTGAGTTCCACTATGAGCCATTCAACGGATATAGGATAGGATATTTGTCTAACTATCTTCCTAAATCTTGGATACTCGATATCTGTAGTGCTAGAATTACGTCGGTATAGTGCTATGATTATATCCAATAGATCAAAATACTTATCTTCACTCACAGATTACATAAAACAATATTGGGATAATTTCTGATTGCTTTTTTAGTTTTTTTAGTTTTCATTACCTTACTTATGCTTAGCAATCGGCAGTTGCCAGTTGATGCTTTTAATAGTATCCAGTTTCAGGTGGCCTCGCTTACCTGATTGTCTTGGAGAAGGATCAGTAAGTAGGGCTTTTATCAGCTCTTTGGATATTTTGATTTTGTCCTACACGATTTTTGGCTCGCCCTGGCAGTGCTTGATTTGATGACTTTCTTTCAGAATTTTGTGATGGATCTGGAATGAGTTGTCGTTGTCGGTGGCCAGTCGCGTTTTGGAACGATCCTTTTGTTGTTGTCTCTGGGCTGTCCGTAAGAGCCATGATCGTGTTTGTAGATAATTGGAATGAGTATCTACTATTTATATATGGATAGTTCGCGGAGGAATATCACATGATATCAACACAACCAGGCGTACTCGATGAACTTATTACCAAATTACGTTCTGGACGTATGAAGCGCCGAACATTTCTCGAACGCACTATGACTCTTGGTTTGACTGCCAGTACGGCAAGTGCGCTTCTCGCCGCCTGTGGTGGCTCAGCTGATAGCTCCGGGGGAAATGGCCCGGCGCTGAACGTTATCTGGAGGAGTGAGGACGATCCTGCTGGAGTTTACCCGAAGCTTGTGGATCAGTTCAATCAGACAAACAAAGATGGTATCCACATCACCCAGTTGCACAGCCCTATCGATTCGGCACATCTGCACACAATCTTTTTAAATATGTTAAGCGCACGCAGCGCCGAAGTAGACATCGTTTCCATGGATATTGTCTGGCCCGCCGAATTTGCTCTCAACCAATGGATCGCCCCCATTAATGAGAAGTGGCCTCAAAGCGAACGAGCTAACTATCTGCCAGGACCTATCGAGGGCTGTACCCTGGGCGATCAGATCTGGGCGGCTCCTCTACGTACTGATGCTGGCCTGCTCTATTATCGGCAAGATCTGGTGACTACCCCTCCCCAAACATGGGATGAATTGACCAACATGGCCCAGCAGTCCAAGGCCACAAAGGCCACGAAATATGGTTACGTCTGGCAAGGAGCTCAGAATGAGGGGTTGGTCTGTTGCTTTGCAGAGGTTTTATATGGTTTTGGAGGCACCGTCCTCGACCCCCATAATCCAAAAATAGTGACTATCAATTCGTCGGCAGGCATACAGGCACTCACAACGATGGTCGATTGGGCTAATAGTATCTCGTCTAACGCAACCAACCTCAAAACGCAGAATGACGTCGTGGCCGTCTGGAATCAGGGTAATGCAACATTTATGCGCAATTGGCCTGCTGCCTATAGTTTAAGCAACGTGCCATCTTCTAAGGTTGCCCACAAATTTACTGTCCATGCGCTGCCCTACGGAGGTGCCAATACAATAGGACATTCGGTAATTGGTGGTTGGCAGTTGGGTATCAATGCATTTTCAAACACTGATAAAATTGATGCTGCCTGGAAGTTCATCCATTTCATGCTGAGCAAGGATGCCCAAAAAGCAATCGCTCTGGGAGCATTGTTACCTACATTGAAAAGCGTTTATGATGACGCCGATGTCCAGGCCAAAAATCCTTTCTTTAAGCAGCTTGGTCCGATTCTGAAAGATGCTTTACCGCGCCCTGTCTCTCCGCGCTATTCCGATCTCAGTAATGCTATACAAACTCGTGTGGAGCAGGCTTTAACAAAACAAATTTCACCAGCAAAAGCACTGAATGCGTTGCAAAATGATTTGCAGTTGCTTGTAACCTTATAAAACCCGGAAAGTCTGGATGAAATCTCTTGTTTGCGAAACTTATAACATGCTTACTTCCTGAGATGCAAATAGATTTCTCTTACTCCTATTGGTGTGATTATTATGCCGAGGGAATTCCCTACGGTGGAGTATTTGTGTTATGAAGCCGCGAGGAACTTTTGGAGACAAGCCTTCTGATGTGATCCAGGTCCTCCAGCTAGCACGCAAGACCGGGCTACTGGTACTTGAACGCAGCAAGCAAGACGGCTCGATTGAGCAGGGTACGATTTCTCTTTCTAATGGGCAGATAACAGATGCCAGTCTGGGCGAGTATAAAAAGAATGTTGCACTGGAAATGATCATGGGATGGGGTAACTGCTATTTTGTCCTGTATCCACCATCTTCAAATGGTGCTTCCACTCAGCCTACATCCTCTAAGTCTACTACAGCCCCTCTTGCTCCGTTGTCTCCGGCAAGCGGCCCTACGAATAAAGATTGGGCGAAGGATAAACTGTCTCCTTCTGGCCCTTATCGGCTGAAACAAGTTGATCAAGCTCTCTCTTATATGAATTGTTTGGGCCTTTCTCGCGCACATCGACAATTATTTTTGCTAGTGGATGGGCAGCGCCCAATGAAAGAGCTTGTACGACTGATGGGAAGAAAACCTGATGAAGTGCAGGTTCTCTTTTCCGATTTAGTACGTGCCGGTCTCATTCGTCCGTAAGACTAGTAGTAAAGGAAGATTTCTTTATGTCTCGGCAAGATATTCTCAATCCAAATGTTTCTGTACAGAAGCGACTGGCTCTGTCACAATATATCTCTCTGCTTCTCGCCGTTGCGATCATTGTTTCTCATCTTTCAACTGTCGGCAGTATCGAGATCCTCTTACGACCAGCTTTAATCTCTCAGGTGAGCACGTCTCTGGAAAACGATACGCAGAAGCGTATTCAGTCGATTGATGCGTATATGCTTGAACGCCTAAATGATATCCAATCGCTGAGCCAATCGACACCCGTGAAGAATCTGCTTCTGGGGGATCAGGGCAGTAAAAATCTTGTATTTAATACTCTCTTCACTGCACAGCACCGGGACGTTGCGAATTATATTAGCTGGTCTCTGCTGGATGTGCATAGCAAGGTTGTATTGTCCTATCCTTCTGCTCCGCAACCGCATGGCAGCTATCTTATTTTGCCCGATGCTCTTCAACAGCTCCAGCATTCAGGTCAGGTGGTCATCTCAAATGTCTTTTATAGTTCGACGACAGGGAACGCGAGTGTTGATCTCTACGCGCGTGTGCTCAATGACAACTTTGGTCTCATGGGTTTTGTGCGTGCTTCTCTTGGCCTGTCTCGTGTCTGGGCACTGGTGAATAGTGAGACACAGGCAAATGGACCTGGAAGCTATGGGTTTATCCTGGATCAGAATGGCATCCGTATCGCTTATACCGATCCTAATCCTCTGGCAACTACGCGTCCAACTCCTCTGTTTAAGGCTGTAGGACCGCTCTCCGCGCAACTTAAGCAGCGTGTCAAGGACGAGAATCTTTATGGTAATAGTCTCAGTCCGGTTGGGATACAGGTGGACCAGACGTTGGCTGATACGCAAAAACGAGCACAACCGCCAGCAACATTCCAGATCAATCCGGTTGAGCAAAATCAGACCTTCGAAGCGGCCAGGGCCAGCAGTACCATCGTCCCCTGGACATACTTTATCCTCAAGCCTTTAAATGCTGTAACAGGCATTGTGGATCAACAATTATTGACTATCCTGGTGATCGTAACCCTTGTTCTCGTCATTGCTTTGTCCGTAGGAGTAATAACGGCACAGCGTATCGCGCAGCCAATTTTGCGCTCGGTAGCCTACCCTTCAAAAGAATAGTCGATCTCTGAAAACGCTCGCGAACGAAGAGCATGTTGTGGCAAATGAGCAAACGTGGATGAATGAGGCCTCACAGGCTGGCTTTCAATCAATGCGCTACTATACTCAGGCAAGCAGTGTCGCGGTGAAGCGCATCTCTGTTCTCAGTAGCCGGTTAGAGCAGAAGGCCCATAAGTCCAATATCAGTGACTTTAGCCCTGCGCTGAAGGAGATAACTGAGGCCGCGAAATATATTGAGCTTGCGATTAGCTATCAAGATAAAATGAATGAGAAGCTCTTAACAACGCTTCGTCTCACGACCCGGGCAACGGAGCAGCTTACGAAGGGTGCAGAAGCTACCGACGAAGCCGCTGAGCAATTAGAGGATATTGTGAATCAGCTGGCATCCGTTATCGGAAAACGCGATGTTGAGACGAGTAGCCCCTCCGCTCCCTCAAACACTCCGCAATCGCAGTATGACTGATAGTGTCAATAGTAGCAAAAGAGAGAACGCTTACCTAAGTAATGACGAAGAAGATTAATACGTTTCGGCATCAAATATGGCATCAAGCACAACGTTAAGGTCAATGTAAAACCATGTGGACTGGCTTATAAA
>CAWKKX010000066.1:0-11744 GCA_963850365.1 uncultured Chloroflexia bacterium | reverse complement strand
TTTCACTCTTTTATATATTCAACAAATCTCTAGTTGAAAGGAGACTATGCAGCCAGAAAGAAATGATCTTCTTGCTATAAGCAGATTATTTAGTGGATAATCTTGCTGCTTTTCATATATATTTGTTCTGCGGCGAGCAAGTATACGGACTGATTTCAGGGAAGGAAGAAGATATTTATTTATATCTTCAGTCCAAAAGGCACATTGACTGTGTCTGTGTACAAGGAGGATAAACGTTATGTTTCGTCATTGCAGGATGCAAATTGTCAGTACGTTAAGTGTGTTTCTCACAATAACTATGCTTGTTGGTATGCAGATAGTAAATATATCAGCAGTCGAGGCAGCAGGTTATACGGTAACAGTTACCCCCTCACAAAAATATCAAACCATCCAGGGCTGGGGAACCAGCATGGCGTGGTGGGCGAACGTCATTGGTGGTTGGAGCAATAGCAAGCGTACCGCTCTGGCCGATGCACTCTACAGTCCAACAGCAGGAATCGGCCTGAACGTACTGCGTTATAACTTTGGTGCGGATGGACCAGGCAACGTTTGTCACAACCAGATGAAAGCAGGACGCAATATACCTTCATTTGAACCCACAAAGGGTAATTATGTCTGGACAAACGACGCCAATCAACTCTGGTTCGCCCAGGCGGCAAAAGCACGCGGGGCCAATGTTTTTGAAGGCTTTGTCAATTCTGCTCCCGCCTGGATGTTGAATAACGGTTGTACGGCGGGCGGTCTTAACGGTGCTGAGAACCTGAGTACAGCTCACTACAGTGATTTTGCCACCTATGTCGCCACCATTGACAAGCATTTCCACGATAGCTTTGGCATCACATTGCAATCGGTTGATCCGTTTAATGAGCCCAGTCATACCTGGTGGAAGTCAACCAATACTCAGGAGGGTATGAGAGTGACACCAGCTTCTCAGAGCACCATCGTTCCTCTGGTTGCAAAGGCTCTCACGCAGAATGGTGCCTCAGCCTACACGGTGATTAGTGCTCCTGATGATAATACAGTAAGCCAGTCAATTAACGATTACAATGGCTATAGCAGCACTGCGAAAGCAGACATGGCTCAGTGGAACACGCATTCTTATGGTGGAAGTGATACGGATCGTGCCAATGCATACAATCAGATTGGGCAAACTGATCACAAGCGACTCTGGATGTCTGAGTGGGGAACAGGGGCTCAGAGTTCTCCCATTGCTGGGGCATTGAGACTTTCCAGTCAAATTCTCGATGACGAACAGCATCTTCATCCGACGGCCTGGGTTGCCTGGCAGGCAGTTAATGAAGTTGGAGATTCGGCCAATAGTCTGTGGGGGCTGGCCTATCGTGATAGCAGTAACAACATCTCGTATCCTGCTCGCTATTATGCAATGGGTAACTACAGTAAGTATGTGGATCGGGGCTCTCAAATGGTTGGAAATAGCGATGCCAACAGCTTTACAACCTACAACGCAAGCACAAAAACGTTGACGATTGTGACTACCAATAGTTCTACCAGTGGCGAGACCGTTAGCTACAATTTGTCAAATTTCGGTAATGCGGGTGCGGCGGCGACCCCTCATCAAACCACAGCGAGCGAGAATCTCAAACAACTGGCGAATATTGGGATTGCGGGCAAGAAATTTAGTGCAACTCTGCCGGCTCAGTCTATTACGACATTTGTCATTTCGAATGTGAGCTAATTTGTGCTATAAGCCCGGTTCTAGCGGGCTGAATATGGATATTATAGAGAAGCGGGCGTTGCATTTGTATAACCGCTCGCTTTCTCTTGTTCTATATCCACTCTTCTAGCTTGCGAAGTGTAATCTTCCCACGTAATTGCATTCAAGCTTCATTGCCGGAATACTTCGTTGCACAGGTTCCGCTTGCGACCCGTGCAATTAAGTTTGACGATGGAGCAATAGGCACCCCCAACTTGCCAATCCTATGTTTCATTTGTTAACATTGTTCGTACTGGCAAGAAGCGCATTCAAGGACTGAACAAATGCGGAACCAGTTGAGCGCAACTCGGTTAGCATTTGGCGGGAAAGGATGTACAGAATTTCTTCACCTTGCGGTGTGAGGCTCACGATGACGCGGCGCTGATCCTCATCATCACGATGACGCTCAACAAGCCCTCGCTTCACCAGTCGGTCAATCAGCTCAACCGTGCTATGATGGCGTATCTGGAGCCGCTCAGCGATTTCACCAACAGCCGCTTTCCTTCCCTGTGGCAGCCCCTTGATCGCAAGCAACAATTGATGCTGCTGCGGCTCCAGATCAGTTGCATATGCGGCGTCTTCGCTAAAGCGAAGAATGCGACGAATTTGATAGCGGAACTCTGCCAGGGCCTGATAATCAGCAAGTGAAATGCTCTCTTCATCCATAATTCTTCTCGCACAGATTGCTGATACCAATCGTGCTATTGGTATCAGCGTACCAAAACATCTTTTTAGTTAGATACTATTTCATAAATAGTCTCTGTTGTACTTGATAAACCTATTCATATCTTTTCCATCTTGTTATCGTAACACGAGGTTTCAACAAAGTCAATGATGAGTAAGTAACAGATTGAGAAGCCATCACTTACCCACCTGACTTATGCTACGGGTCCGGCGCGGCAGGAGCAAACGCAGATGAAGAACACGCTCTCTCTGGCGTTCCTCCTCTAAATTGCGTGTTCTTGCTTTGAGGAGGTCCCCGAGTGAGACAATACCCAACAGTTTTTGTGGATCATCACGTTCAACCACAGGAAAGCGCGTAAAACCGGACTCAGCCATGCGATACACAACGGCACGTAGTGGCTCATCGGGATAGGAAACGACTGGATGAGTGTGGACGAGCTTTTTCAATTGATCATTCTCACCTTGACCATCTTGCCCTTGCATAATCTTCTGTAGCTCTTTGCGGGTCATCACGCCAAGGAGACACTGCTCGGTATCTAGAATAGGAAACAGACGTTGAACGCGGTTCTGATCGGGAGCATCTTGCAACGCTTGTGCCAGATCTTTAAGCGTTATGGTCTCTGAAAGAGCAACCACATTTGTACGCATGACCTCGCGAACAAACAGAATCTCCAGAGGGTCGATTGCATACTCGCGGCTGAGATGATACCCACGACGACTGACCTTTTCGGTGAGAATAGAGCGACGCATCACCAGCACCGTAAAACCATGTGCAGCGACAACCGCAATCAGCAGTGGTAAGAGCGCATTTATATCGTGCGTCAATTCGAGCGCGAAGACAAGAGCGGTGAATGGAGAACGCATCGTCCCCCCCAGAACAGCAGCCATACTGATGAGAGGCCAGAAGCCTGCGCCCTCATAGGGTAAGAACAGCGCTTCAACCCCACCAAGCGCCCCACCAATCATGAGCAGGGGAGCCAGAACGCCTCCCGATGTGCCTGAGCCAAGCGACATTGACCAGATGAGAGATTTGATGATAAGAATGCCAAGGATTAAGCTAGTCGATGCATTGCCCTGGAGCAAGCTTCCTATCATATCGTAGCCAACGCCGAGAGCCTGAGGGAAAATCAAGCCACCAATTCCGATGATCAGGCCGCCGATAGCAGGCCACCACATCCAATGAATCGGCAACAACTGGAAAAGATCTTCGCTCGCATAGACTGCCATTGTCAGAAGTGCGGCAAGCCCACCTGCTAACAACCCCGCGAGAACGCACCCAAGAAATCCTCCTACACCAATAAATGCCGTATGGGGTGGTGTAGGAAAGAGCGGGCCAGGTCCAAGGAGATAGTAGCGCATAATAGCAGCAACCGCGCTTGATAGTGCAACAGGGACCAGGCTTCGTGGCTTCCATTCAAAGAGCAAAAGTTCGACAGCAAGCAACACAGCGGCAACAGGAGCGGCAAAGGTGGCCGACATTCCGCCAGCAGCACCGGCAACCAGCAGAATCTTGCGCTCTGCACTTGTGAGATGAAAGAATTGAGCGATCATCGACCCGACAGCTCCTCCTGTCATGATGATTGGTCCCTCAGCTCCAAAGGGACCGCCAGAGCCGATTGAGATGGCAGAAGAAAGCGGTTTTAAGAGTGCCACCTTCGGTTCGACCCGACTTCCATTGATAAGAATGGCTTCAATAGCTTCAGGAATCCCATGTCCACGAATACGCTCAGAGCCGTAACGAGCCATGAAGCCAATAATAAGGGCCCCAATGACAGGAACAAGCACTTCAAAGAGACCGAGTTTATTGCCAGCAGGAGAAACAAGAGCGGTACTCCAGCGCTGAAAGAAAAAAAGGTTAGTGAAAAGTCCAATCAGTCTGAGCAGAATCAGTGCAATGAACGAGCTGATGATGCCAATACCAAGAGCAAGGAAAGAGAGAAGGATCATACGCGAATTCGCTGTAAAATCACCAAGCTTGCCTAGTACCTCATGGTTTCCCAGATTTCTGAATGAATGGACAAAGCGTAGCCACAGAGTGGAAAACATACGTCCTACTCCACTTTCTTCATATGATAAATATTTTCTCTTTTTTGGTTTTACCTTTTCAGGAATGAGATGCATGCAATCTTTTGATGGCGCTGCATTCCCTTTGTCTTAAATATCGCTTTACGACATAAATATACACAAAAGGAAGGGGTATGTCAAGGAGTTTTATAAAATACACCAGAGCTTTTGAATTGGTGAGGGTACTGTCAACGTGGGAAAATGTGTCTCTGGCAGGACCACCAGCTAAAGGGTATGCCCTAAGGTTTCATTCTTTTCCACAAATGCGCGGCAGGATCAGCAACGTCCCCTCCACGCCAGGTGGAGGGGACGTTGACGATTCCAAAGCTACTTGATACTAAAGACCAAAGGCAAACATCCGACCATCCATATTGCCAGCGAAGAGCATCCCTTCAGCGACTGCAATGCCGGTCCAGAACTCCGAACCAGCATTCACACTTCTAAAGGTGTAGGCGTAGAGAAGGTTCCCATTCGATGGGTTGAGCAGATTGATCGCACTCCCATAGGCAACCCCCAGCACACCAGGGAACTCGACCAGTGAGCCTATAACCGGGTAAGACAGACATTTACGCCAAATGAACGCCCCAGTTGCCGGGTTCAGTTCATTCACCGTCCCTGGACAATTTACGCCATTCAGCGTTGTCTGACCACCCGCCACATACAAGTGTGTGCCATCAAATGCCGCCGATGAAAGATTGCCCCCCCGATTCACACCACACTGCGGACAATCAGAACTTAATGCAAGTGATCGTGTCCAGAGAGGGCCAGCCGCCAGATCATTCTCACGGAAAGCATAAAACGTCCCATTTTTGTTGATTGCACCCACATAATGCACACCATTCGCAGAGAATGGCGTCACCGAAGCACCAAAATCATAATCGAGCGCAGTACTGATGGGCACATGCCAGTAGCCTTTTAGCGCGAGCGTTGCCGGATCGAACTCCAGCATAGCGAACCCATATTTCTCCGTGGTTGAGCACTGTCCAGGGTTGCCAGTTGACACATAAAGGTTGCCATTGATAATCGAGGGTGTGCTCCATATCCCAGAGCCGATGCAACCGGTTGGGACAGTATTGAAGGTTGCCTGGATTTTGCCCGTTGTGGCATCTATCTTCAGCAACTGACCAGGAATAACGGGGCAGTCCTCTAAAGAAGTGATGCCGATATACAAACTGCCATTGTAGAGGGTCGGTGAACCCCATTGCAGAATATTGGGTGAGGCCGAACTTCCAATATCTGTTTTCCAGATGATCGCACCCGTTGTGGCATTGAGAGCCACCAGATTGTCATGCCCATCGGCATTCACGTTGCCACCGGCTCCTACATAGAGCACCGGAGTCGATCCAATTTTCCCTAGTGCTGGCGTGCTAGCGATCCCCGCAGTGAGACATGTCCCCTTTGTCGTACCAAGCTGCCTCTGCCATAGAAGTTTCCCTGCGGTAGTATAAGCATACTCCATACCATCCCATGAGCCCCAGTAGACATTGCTGTTGGAGATGACGGGCTGCGAACTGATGGTCTGAACTCCATGTGACCACTTCAGTGCCAGTTTCCCCACATTGGATGCTTTCAGTATTGTTTCTGTGCTTTGATAATCAGTGTGCTGAATGCTACCGAGATAGGTAGGCCATTCATCGGTGCTTGCCGCTTTGGCACTCTGCAGAAAGGGTCGTTGAGAGGAAAAGCGCACCACTTAGTGCCAGGGATAGGAACAGGTATGTTCCTATGGAAATAAATTTTCTTCGATGCATGAGCAGCTCATTCTTTCTTTTTACGCTATACATGTCATTTGTTTGTTCTAAACACGAATGTCTCTTCTCCCTTAATAGGCGGAGAGACATTCGTGTTTAGAACATCATAAGAATGTACGCTTACTTAGTCAGGGCGTTGACCCGAGCAAAAAAAGCTTTTTTGAGGGTGGTATTGATAGACCAGTTGACCGGGGGGGCCTGATAGCCATCGCGATAGTTATTCGAGCCCTGGTCATAGTAGCCCCAGGAGGTGGCATCGAGCACAGCGGCGTTCATATCGGTGACACTGGTGGAATCCTCATTGATAACGATTGGTTTGGGATGTGCTTTATACTGGGATAAGGCGCGAACGGAGGCAATATAAGCCTTGATGCCAGCTGGTGTTCGCCCATTGCCGTGGATAGTGATGAAGTCCTCTTGCTGCACGACGGCCCCAGGTGGCGTGCTGCTGACAAAGCTGACTGAGACCTTGAGATGCCCCTTGGCGCGTTGTTGGGCCTGGGCAATGAGTGCGGGTTCGCCGGCGGGTTGCAGGTTAGGCCAGAAGCCTGGCTGATCGACCTCATTGGCAATCTCTAAGAGGACATTGGTGTAGCCTTTCGCCACGAGCCAATCGACGATATTGTTGATGGCAGTAGGGATTGCGGCCTGATTGACGCGCTTGTCCTGAGCGTGATAGAAGAGAGAGAGATCGACGACAATGCCATTGGCGCTGGCGGCCTTGATAAGTAGATCGAGGCGGGAGAGCCAGGCGGACTTGAGGGAGCCATCGGCGCGAAAGGCGGTGGTGATATTCTGCCCATTGATGCTGCTACAACTGGGACAACCGCCCTGCAAACCCACGGTGATCATATGCAGTCCGTTATGCGCATACGAAGGCAAAGCAGCGATAAGTTCGTTGGTGTTACGCTGTGGGTCCCACTTGTGGGTATCGGGATAGGCCCAGTGTCCGACGGTGGCGGAGTTCTCATCATCGAAAATCCCCTGGATCATGCGAGTATTGAGCAGTTCGCCCTGCACGGATTTGCCAGGATAGGTTACCGCCCCATTGAGCAGAAAGTTTGTTCCCTGGATAGAGACGATAGCGGTTGTAGCTGCGTGAACCTTTTGGGATGGATAGTTGAGTGTTGCAGCGAGACCCACTATGAGCAGGGCAAGCAGACAAATCACGCGGATAAGCGGCTGCGGGCGCAGAGCCGTGTTGTACATTTTCATAGAAAATACTCCTTTGTATCTACTACAGATACCTTTGTTTTCCCTATGGGAATTGGGTAGGTGACACCCTACTCCAATTCCCAATGTTTCGCCATAAGTAATATTAGACGCGTCCGACGCCAAACTGATTTCCGACGCGTGTCACTGTACCATTGCTGAAGTCAACCTCCAACAAATCCTCGGAAGCGGTGAGTGTACCAACACGGCTATAGGTGCTGGTGTTGATGATATCGGTCGGGTGCCCACTGCCTTTCGCACTTGAGACATAGGAGAAGCGACCATCAATTGAGAACGTGATCCAGTGGGGATTGTCATAGCTCAACCGAACAAGATGCGTCTGCGTTGGTGTCTTTGTCGTCATATTGAAGACATGGACATAAGGACTCCCGGTTCCTCTATCATTAGCCCATACTTCATGTTCGTTGGGCGTCCAGGCAATACCATGCAGGTTGTTCTTATCTCCCGTCGTACCAGTGAAAGGAACCGTCGCGATCACCTTCCCTGTGGCGACATCACCGATCTGGAAACCGTAGACACCATAGACATCATTGACAACGACGAGTACTTTCTCCATTCACCGAAAAAGGCGCAAGCACCTTGCTGCAACAGTAGCCAGTTATAGTCTTCACAACTTTATTTGTCGCCGTTGAAGCAATGTACAGCGTACCAACAACCGACTTCGTCTCCATGAAAACATATTTGCCGTCGAGGCTGACGATTGTATCATGGCTTTTCGTTGGTAGTGTGATCTTCGCCGTTATTGTGCCCGTGATAGCATTCACAGCGAGTTCATAAGGTGAATTGGCGTCACCCTCATAGGTGGGAAGATACAGCGTTTTCCCATCAGGCGTAATGTTGCCTCGGTCCACACCAGGGGAATGCAGGATTTTATCCCACACAACCTTGTCAGTCAACAGATCAACAGCCGCGACATGACCATGACTGTTCTGGTTGTACATCACATAAAATTGGTGGGTTGGTGCAGCTGCTGTGGCCCCTCGTACATCCGCAGTGCCTGAGAATACGCGGATTGTTTTCACGAGACGGTGCGCGTTGTTGATATCATAAACATGAATAGTCCCATCATCTTGAGCTGCATAGATGAAGGCACCATTCTGTGCTGCTTGGGCACGAGCACCGGCGGCAAAGCTACTCGTTGCGAAACTGGTCGTGAGAACGAAGAGCAGCCCAAAAACGACGAGTTGCAATGGAACGCATCTGACGATCTTGCGCATTGTTACCATGACAAATTCCTTTCTGTCTACATGTAGTAACGTACGTTGTTCTACCATGATGGATGTCAATCATGCCACATGGCATGATCAGGAAGAAACGAAAAACGCTTTCCTATCCATCCTTGCAGGGAAAGCGTGGGAATTGGGGTAGGGGCGTCACCTTGCGTACACCCGTGCTCCAATTCCCACTAAAGCTCATCGTTAAGCTAAACTACTACTAAATGTGTAACTGCCAGAACCAACGCTATACGTCTTATATCCACTCTTCAGAGGCATCATAACTGTTGCAGTGGTATTTACAGGTACCTGCGCAGTCAACTGCACTGTTGAACCGGAGCGGGTCCACGAGCTACTTGCCACACCATAAGGAGTATTATAAGTAGTGCTTGCCTGGTTCAGACTTCCCACCACAGCGGGATGAATTACCAGTTTGTTATAGCCGACAGCATCGGATGCTGGTTGGATACCACCCGCATCAAAGCTGAGCCATTCGTTGAGGGCACCAAGCATGAAGTGATCTTGCGAATTCTTCCCATTGGTCCCGGTCCAGAACTCGAGCAGTGACGTGGCACCATGTGTGACCTCGTACCCATAGCTGGGATAGGTCGTCTGGGTAGCGACAGTGTAGATCACATCGCTACGACCGCCATTGGTGAGAGCACGGAATAAGGCCGGCAGTGCGATCTCCCCCACGCTGACGTGATTGCCGCTTGCCTGGATGGTATTGACCAGATGCTGTACCACGGCTGCCTGGTACTGGGCAGGCACGACGCCCATATCGAGTGCGAAAGCATCAGCAGCCTCGGTCCCATTCGCATAGGTATTGTGGGCTGCAGAGAGATACTTCGCGTTGAAGGCACTCGCAATTTGTTGGGCAAGCGTGTTATCGGTTGTTGCATCGCTCGTATGACCAAGTACTGTTGCGATCTTGCTCATCTCTATCGCATCCAGATAATAGGCATATGTGGATGTGACACCGAGTGGAGTGGCAGTTTCTAGCGTGCCCCAGTCGCCAAGACCATAAGTGAGCAAGTTACCGCTGGATCTGGACTGCAAGTATGCCAGGTAGTGTTGCATGTTGGAGTAGTACGTACTCAATGTCGTGGTATCGCCATATGTCTGATAGAGTTCCCATGCTCCCTGGATGATCATACTCCCCCAGTTTGGATCGTCGCGGAAGGCACCGCCGAAAATGGCATATTCAGGAGCGGTATCTGGGACGAGTCCGCTAGAGAGTTGAGTATCAGCCATGTTGCGGAAGAACTCACGATAGTAGGCAGCAACATTATACGCGCGACTCACTGAACCAAATTCCAGATGATCCTGTTCGAGCCAGCCAAGCTTCTCTCGATCTGGACAATCACTGAGCAGACTCCCCATATTGTTCTGGATAGCCTGGTTAATGATCTTGTGAATTGAGTTCAGCAGCGAGTTTCCAGAGGTGAACGACCCGGCGCTAGCATTGGCGGTATTGAGTTGCAAGCCCGTCAAGGTACTTGTCGTAGGTGCTGCTGGCAGACCGGTTACCTGCACATAGCGGAAGCCATGGAAGACAAAATCAGGATGCCACACCTCGGTTCCACTGCCAGCGAGGGTATAGGTTTCATAGAATGGTGCGCTTACAGTAGCCTGGCTGATGGTGCCGTTGCTCAAAAGCAATTCACCTGGTGTCATTGTGATCTTGGTTCCTTGTGCTCCTTTGACCTGTAGCTGTTCCCAGCCAGAGAAATTAATGCCGAAATCGAAGATATATACGCCCGTTTTGGGCTGTGTAATGCTGACCGGATGCAGAGTACCGACCATCTGAACTGCTGGAACCATCTGTGCGCTCAGGACAGTCTGTGATGATGGTGCGGTCGTCTCAGTTGCAGCTTGCCAGGAACTCAGGTTCGTGCCCGGATTCAGCCAGCCGGCCGGGTTGAGGCGTGCATCATAGTCTTCGCCACCATACCAGGTAGAAAAAGTGGTCGGGCCAAGCTTTGTGCGCCAGGAGGAGTCGGAGACGATACGTGCTGTCGTGCCATCACTATACTTGACCTCAAGTTGGGCAAGCATACGTGGGGTACTCATTGTACCTGTGAACTTCTCATAACGTCCAGTCGTGGCAGGAACATTGGCGATGCCGTTTCCGAGCTGTACCCCCAGCGTATTAGCTCCCTGTTGCAGCAGAGAGGCCACATCATATGTACTGTAGATGACACGCTTGAGATAGTTCGTCTCGGGTGGCTGGAGCACATCTTTGCTGATCGCTTGCCCATTGATACGCGCATCATAGATACCCAGACCCGTGATATAGAGCCGCGCACTCTGGATCGTACTGGTCAGCGTGAACTGTTTAGCAAAGAGTGGAAGGGCACCGGAACTGGAATTATTGATCCAATGAGCCGACCAGTCTGATGAGACGAGCAGTCCCATCTCCCATTGTGCGGTTGCACTCCATGCGGAAGGATTTCCACTCGTGTCCCACACTTGCACGCGCCAGTAAACATGTTCCCGTGAATGAGGGGCCGTCCCACCATAGGGAACATTAATCGAAGCACTGGATGTCACCTTGCCGCTATCCCAGAGATCGGGCGTATTGGCACTCAACAAAGCTGTACTGGTTGCAACCTGCACCTCGTATGCCTGCTGACTCTGATTCTGGGCGGATGAGGTCATTTCCCAACTGAGGTGGGGTTTTATATCATCAATGCCCAACGGATCCACGAGGTAGTCAACCCGCAGATTACTCACTGCCAGGGTAGATGCCTGCTTTGCAGCGGCAAATGCCCGCGATTGGGACTCTCCTATTGTGAATGTCACACTCACAATAAGGAGAACGAGAAGAATGCCTGAAGGTAATGAAAGTCGTCGTGAACAACGTGTTGCCATTTTACAATCCTTTGTGTGTTTTACAATCCTTTGTGTAACACCGCATTGCTCAATCAGCTGCGGGTTCATAAATGGCATCCCTATAACTGTATCCTTGTGATGGGCAGATTCTCTGGATACAGTGCTGAATAAATATTCAACAGTGAAACTATATTCCCATCATAACATAGTATACTCAGATTTTTGAAGCATGTCAAATTTTTATCCTGG
>CAWKKX010000065.1:0-87389 GCA_963850365.1 uncultured Chloroflexia bacterium | reverse complement strand
GCTCGGAGCCACCATTTCAGCAGAGTGAGAAAAGATCCGGCCAGATGTTGAGATATCAGCGTCCAGGAGATTGCGGGAGGAGCTTTATCCGCATAGGTAGCGATCAGAGTCTGTTCAATAGTTTTGCTCAAGGTAGTCTGTGCCGCCTCCCATAGTATTTCTCCGCTGTGTCCTCGTAACATAGCTTGAAAGTACTGATAATTCTGTTGGACATGCTCAAACAGCTCCAGAGCTGGGATGATCCCCTGTCCCGCGCCCCTTTGGGCGAACTGCTCACCAAATGTCTCAAGCATCTGCTCCACTATACTTGTCAGCACATCCTCCTTATCGAAATAGTGAGTATAAAACGTGGAGCGCCCGATCCCCGCTTGCTCCAGAATATCCTGCACTGTAATCGTATCGTAGTGTTTCTCAAACAACAGTTCTAGCATGGCCGCATTGACCAGGCGTCGGGTGCGCTGGGAACGGCGATCCTGTTTATCTTGCTTCACCGAACAAATTCTCCTTGCCATACAATTTGGGCCATCTGTGCGTTAACGAACATTTCATCTCCTTTGCTTATTGCTGGAAGAGGACTCAGCCCTGTATATATAGAACGAACAATGTATTCATTACAAAACAAAGTGTTCGTTTGAAAGGAGTACAAAAATATGTCTATGTCGTCGATGACCATGATCGGGCTGATGATCCTCTTCATGGCAGCATTAATGGTCCTTTTTATGTTCGTTGTGCATGTTATGAGGATGAAACATAATAGCAAACATGGGGTCGTCTTCAGGGGGAGCTACAGGCGTGTTTCCCATCATCAATTGGGGCATCAAAGTGCTGTTGCAGTTGGGTATACCGGTAACGATTTTGGGTCCGATGATGTTGCTCACTATTCGTGGGCGCAAGACGGGCAAGCTGCGGACCATCCCCGTAGATCTGCACGAGCATGATGGTCGTCGCTTTTTGATTGCCACCCATGGCGAGGGCAATTGGGTATACAATCTCCGTGCGGCAGGCGAAGGAAGCTTGAGTCTCGGTCGGGGTCGCGAGACGTTTACTGCCGTAGAGTTGGCCCCAGAGGCCGCAGGATCAGTGATTAAAGAGGTGCTATGGCCTTTGCTAGCTTCTCAAGGTGTGCGTGGATCAATTTTGCGACAACACCTGGCTGTAACGCCAGAATCCTCGCTGAAAGACTTCATCAATGCGGCTCGCAGTCACCCTGTCTTCGAGCTTGATCCTCCCGCTAAACCATCTATCCGGCGCTAGCTTAACTGGGAGAGGGGTATGTATGGCGTATGCGCAAATGTTCTGGCCTGGCCCCTCTTCCGGTTGTGTCTTCGGCTTAAGAATTGATGAGCTTCTTTAGCGTACCATATGGTCAACATGCAACTTTTTTAGCTAGTGCAATCTTTAAATTTATAGATAAGATGAGTTGTTCTTATCGAAACTATCAGGGAAGAACGAGATGATACACTATTTATGGAGATAGTAACTGTGAAACATCAGAAAAGATTTGCAAGGATGTTCTGTATTGCGATCATCAGTATTTGCGTTTCAAGCATATTTACGTCTGGACCTGCGCATGCAATAAGCATCTGCAACGTTAAAACCTACGGGGCAACGGGCGATGGGAGCACTAAGGATACCACCGCTATTCAAAATGCTATTAATGGCTGCTCAGGCGGTGGGATCGTAGATTTCCCGGCAGGTAAGTATCTTACTGCTCCCCTCACCTTGTCGAAGGACAACATTACGCTCGATATTGAGCGTGGCGCGACTATCCTGGGCTCAACGACGCTCTCCGATTATACGGGGCCGGACGCAACCAAAGCCCTGCCTTTAATTAGTTCGGACGGTGTTAGCAACATCACCATTACGGGCGGTGGAGTCATCGATGGACAGGGCGCTACCTGGTGGGCGGCTGGCACGTCCGCTCACCTGAGTCCGCGTCTGATGGATCTCTCCAATGGGAGCAATTTAACGCTGCGCAATCTAACGCTTCAGAATGCTGCATCCTACCATGTGTTTTTGAAGAAGATAAATACCATTGAGATAAATGGTATCACGATCAGCGCACCCCTCACATCGCATAACACGGACGGCATTATCACCGAATCTGTAAACAACATGATCATTGAGAATAGCAGTGTCAGCGATAATGACGATAATATTGGTATGAAGGCGCAGAATGCAGGTGAACCAAGCTCCAGCATCATAATTAGAAACTGCACCATTGGTACCGGACACGGCATCTCGCTGGGTTACGATATCACGGGCGGTATGAGCAATATAATCGTATCACACGTCACGTTTAACGGCACGACTAATGGCTTGCGCTTTAAATCTATGCGCACAACTGGCGGTGATATATCGCACGTTACCTATACGGATATAAAGATGACGAATGTGGCATATCCGATCTGGTTCGCAGCCTATTATCCCACCATTCCAGACTCAGATACGGCTCAACCGGTGACCGCCACCACTCCCTATTATCACGATATTACGGTGAATAATCTTACGGCCACCGGGGCGACGGCAGCTGGCTATATCGTGGGCCTGCCCGAAAAGCCCTTGACGGATATCGTGCTCAATGCGGTGAAGATTAGCGCGACGACCGGATTAGAGGTACGCAATGCTGGAGTTGTCACCAGTAGGGGAACGACGATAACGGTTGCCAGTGGTAGCAGCTATATCATTCAAACCGGTGGAAGTGTAACGGCGCGGTAAAGTCGTTGAGTTTTCTAGGTATGACACACAATTTACATTTTCATAGCTGCAAAAATGTAAACTATGTGTCATACCTAGAAAACTCTCATTCCTCTATTTTCGGTGCTATCTGTTTGTGCACAAGGAAGAGGACTTCGCTGAGCGCAAAAAGTTATAATGGAAAAGATATTTATATGCCTTAGATACTAATAATCTTTACCAGTTCGCCTTTGTAGCTAATTGGTCCTTCACCGACGCGCTGATAATAGCCGTAAAAGCTGCTCATATCGTCCACGAAGCCAATTGAGCCAGCGTTATTTTTCTGGTCGCGCCACGTCAGGTTTGTCGTCAGAGTATCTTCGCCGCAATCGAGATAGAAGGCCAGCGGCGCAGCTTTATGCCAGCGTCCATCGCCACCCCAGGAGTGTGCTGTGCGATACACAAACACGCTATTTGCAGGCGTGCTGATCGGCTGCATGATTGGCATATTCAGTTCTGCCGGTGAGATCTCCGGGGCAGCTTGCCTGCTGATGATGCGTCCGCGATAGGCCGTTGGCCCTCCTTTGGAGCGCTGGTAGTACCCGATAAATTCGTTTGTGCTCGAATGGAAACTGATCGAAGCCATATTGTCCTTCTGATCGCGCCAGGAGAGCATAGATGGCAGTGCCGCCTCCCCACTATCGATAAACAGGGTCAGATTGGTGGCTTCGTGCGGTTTCTGCATATTCTTCCAGGCATGATTTACCCGATAGGTAAAAAGCGCAGTATCGGCAGCCACTGCGAGCCTGGCTTGCTCCGATTGATCCGGGTCACGTGCGGTATCGACGGCAAAATGGTAGAGCCAGAAATAGCTGTGCGCGTCCGGCGCAACCTGGAAGGCAAAGGTGTTGGTGCCAGCACGAAGCAATTCAGAAGGGATCGGCCAGGGACATTTCTGCGGAAGATTGCCACCGCCTGGCACTGTATAATTCTGCACAAACGCACGCCCGTTGATGGAGAGCGTGACCGGCGAATATCCTTCATGGACGTTGAGGCGCGAGACAAGCCCAACAAAACTCACGACGATCTGCTCCAGATCATCCCTGGATACTTCAAATTCGATGACTACCCGCATATCATTGCCCAAAATAACATGGTCGCCGCTAAAAACAGAGTCATTGGTAACCAGAGCAACGTTTTTCGAACGCGGCGGTGAGCAAGTGAAATCAATAAAAGTAGGTACCATAGAAAGACGAAGCTCCTTTAAATTTTCTGCCTGATGGCATCAACACTTTTCATTTCTTGCATTGTTCATGACGTTTTATGGCTGCTGCACGTATGCGAATGCTTGCAATTGAATTGCCGGGTCCTATAGGTCGCCCAAAGAGTTCAGGTGTATCGCTGATCCCTATCAGACCATGTATACCACAGTTGCTCAACGGGTGTATGCTCTACATTCTTCATTTTACTTACCACTCAAACTTTCCATTCATTATCTGTTGCCAATACATATATTGTTTTAGGAGCTGGGTGAGAATAGAGCACTGCTTTTTAGTCGTTTCTCTATCTCCGCTAGTTCTGTTCATCATTTTCCTTGTATCAACGTTACGCATGCTGGTATTTTAGCAAATATATATGTACATGTATAGACCATAAGGCTAATTATGTGTAAAAGGTCGATATCTGTGCTCTATGCTATCCTGGTAAAGCAACTGTCTGAAGTACTGAGTTCGCGCTTTAGGCGCTTACAGCTTTTTTGTTTTAAATACAAATTGCATTTTACATAATCTTGCTCAGAAGATTATGTAAAATGCAATTTGTATTTAAAAGGCACTAGAAGTGTTGGGAAGCCACAGGAACTCAGCAGGTAGTTGAATGCCGAACGAATAAGTAATGCTCTGACCCACTTCATCTGGCGGCTCGCCGCGTAGTGACAGCGGCCTCCCGTCAATTGAAGTGCAACGGTCTAGGAGGCTATGTCTTTTTCAACGAAGCGCGATAGCACATAAGCCATTTCAGTTCTGCCAATTCACCGTAGCCGAGCCTGTACCGCTACAGGGGGCAGTGTACGAATGATTGCTGCCATTTTCCCATTGTACGCTACCATCGGAGCGAATAATGATAAACTTGTACTGGATCGTTTGGCATGCAGGCACGCTTGCCATAATAAACCAGTTGGGATAATTTGGTGTGTTCATAGGACCAATTGCCGTGGTCGTGGTCGTGCCCCAATTTCCCAGTTCATCGAATTGGCCCGTCAGATACACGTTATCTCCTATATTGGTTGATGGAGCACTATTGACGGTAAAGGTCACCGCAACCTGAGTTGCAGTCGAAACCCGTGTCTGGTAGCTGCCACTACACGCCGATGTACAGACCTGAACGTTATACAGTCCACCTGCAACGCTCGGCACCGTAACAGTAACGGAGTGAGCTGACCAGCTAGCAATGGTAGCACTTGTCGAGCCAAATTTCACGCTGCCTGCGCTACTACCAAAGCCCTGTCCATCAATAATCACCTGGTCGCCCGGCTTACTCAAATTTGGGCCAACGCTGCCGATAACGGGCGCGGAGTTCTCGCCCGCTGTATACTGCCAGACCGAAACCTGATTTGCACCCAGCGCAAAGCTGGTCACCGCTCCACTTTTGACCGTAATAGCTCGTTCCGCCATGCAACAGTGTGCCAAGATAATCATTATAGGAACCATCGGGCAGAGCCGTATTCAAATTTGTGATGGTAGAAGCGCTTGTGCCTTTGTTGATGGCAACCAGCACCACATTATTGCCAAATTGCCGTTCATAGATGTAGACATCGCCATTGATCTGGCGCTGCTGGTATGTGCCATACGCAAGTGCCGGATTGCTTTGACGCAGGGCCGCCAGAGTTTTGATCTCGTTATAGGCCGTAGTAGTCGTATCGAAATTAATCATCTGGGGCCGATTGTAAGGATCGCCACCGCCGCTTGTATCGTTATGCAGATATTGTTCTGTGCCGTAGTAGACAATCGGAATGCCGGGTATAGTCAACGTGGTGGCGAGGGCTTCATGCAGGCGATTGTTATTGTTGTTGAGCGTGAGAAAGCGCGTCATATCGTGGCTATCAACGAAGTTTGCCTGATCATTGGGCCAGAGAAGATCGCTTTTTTCCTTACTCAGAGCACTATCGATCTCGCTCGCACTATTGCCCGATCCGTACACATTGCGTAGCGCCGTATTGATGGGGAAGTTGAGTAGATTGATCCCGCTGCGATTGGCGAACTCTACTGCCGAAGCATAGGTTGGGTCGCTGACACTACTCAGGTACCATTCGCCAACCATATAGTGTGGTCCCTGCGCTTCGACCGTATCACTAAGCGTGCGCTCCCAGCCGCCAGTGGCCCCAGGCACATGTTTCGCTGCATCTACGCGTACACCATCGACACCATGATTGAGAAACTGCGTCATTGCACCCTTGAGATAGCTATCAACGCTGCTATTCTCTTGCGCAAGATCGGCGATATCCGAGAGGGAGTAATATTCGTCCTGATATAGATTGTTGTAGTCCGAAATAGTCGGATTGTGGTGAAACCAGCCATTGGGATCGTTATTGTAGGCAGCTTCGAAGGTGCCGTTATTGTATAGACTGCCATATTCACCGGTATCATTGGGATTGGAGCCATTGGCGGGAAAATCAATTACGATCTTGATGCCGCTATTATGTGCAGTTGATACTAACGTATCAAAGTCACTCCATGTCCCTAAATGCGGATCAATTCTGTAAAAGTCCCGTGTCCAATAGCCATGATAGCCGGCATTAGGAGCAGACGAGCCGGCGGTATAGGCTGGCTGATGAATATTCTCGACCGGTGGCGAGATCCAGACAGCGGTCACGCCCATACCGGCGATATAGGGAATCTTTTTCGTCAGGCCGGCCAGGTCGCCTCCCCAGTACAACTTCCAGTTGCTCTTCGTACTATCGTAGAGACCTGTATCACCCACCGGATCGTTATTAGTCGAATCTCCGTCGAAGAAGCGATCCAGCATCACCTGGTAAATAACACCTGGCTTGAGATCGGCAGCGTTGGGAGCTACATTGACAGCGGCCGGTAGATGCGCCTTTGCATGGGTAGTAACGCTGAAATGGGATGTATAGATAGTGAGAACTGCTGTAGCAACCAACAAAGTTGTGAGTAAGGATCTAACCAGGGATGAGAAACGCGATACATATCGTAACATGGATATTACCTCTTTGTACCCATAAATTCACCAATCATAGGTGAAAACGAAGACTCTGTAGATGACCTAATTTGCTATGCTACCAAACGTCAGGCCTGATTTAAAAAAGGTCTGTGCGTACAAAAAGAGCAGCATAAGCGGAACCGTAATAATGATCGAGGCAGCGGCAAAGATGCCCCAGGGCGTGTGATAATCACTTTGCAGACTATAGAGACCCAGGATAAAGGTCAGGTTACTGCCATTGCTATTGGCATTCAACACCAGGTTCGCCAGCGCATACTCGTTCCAGCCGTTGAGGAAGCTGAAGAGTGCGGCAACAACCAGCGCTGGACCGGCCAGAGGTAAAGCGATACGTAGAAATGCCTGGGTATGTGTTGCACCATCAAGCAGGGCAGCTTGCTCCAGTTCGGGTGGCAGCGTATCGAAATACACCTTTGTATTCCAGCAACAGAACACGAGCGCCCCGGCTGCATAGATCAGGGTGAGGCCGAACAGATTGTTCGTCAGGCCAAGCGCATTCAGCAAGAGATAGTAAGCAGGCAGAGCCAGCAGCCCAGGAAAAGCTTGCAATGTGAGTAAGCCGAGCAGCGTTAGACGACGACC
Source organism: uncultured Chloroflexia bacterium (assembly GCA_963850365.1). Taxonomy (GTDB): domain Bacteria; phylum Chloroflexota; class Ktedonobacteria; order Ktedonobacterales; family Ktedonobacteraceae; genus Dictyobacter. Next base: position 79,895 of record CAWKKX010000065.1, on the reverse strand, counting down.
AGCGAAGCGGAAACGCGAAATGGCATAAGCTCCAGTCGTAGAAAACACCACGCCAAGTACTGCCGTACAACCTGCGACGACGAAGGTATTGGCAATCCAGTTAAAGATAGGCAACTGCGTAAAAACATAGGTATAGTTATCGAACGTTGGTTGTGCCGGCACTAAATGCAGATCGGTCGTGTAGAGGTTTTGTCCGCTGGCCAGCGATGCCTGCGCCACATAATAGATAGGGAACAGAGCAAAGAGAGCCATCAAAATAAGAAAAAGGTAGGTGCATCCGAGCAGCAGATTGGATCTCCCGGAGGGTCGGCGCTTTTTCCCGGAGATGTACGGTTCTATACGCACATATGGGATCGCATGCCCGGTCTCATCGGCCTTCACATCGATTTTCATACGACAACCTCTTTCTGCGTATTCGTGCCCAATCCTGCGGCCAGGAAGGTCAGGGCCGCCAGGATAATAAACAGAGTGACCGAGAACGCCGCAATAAATCCGAAGTGAGGATTAGCGGTGCTTGCACCAAAAATTCTATTATACATATACAGCATTACAAATTCGGTAAAGCCAGGCTTTGCAGCGCTAGTGATCGGGCCACCCTGAGTGATCAGGTAGACCGTATTGAACATCTGGAAAGTCGTAATCGCGCTCAGGATAGTAGCTGGTATCAGGGCAGGCCGCAACAGAGGCAGCGTGATATAACGAAAATATTGCCAGGGGCTAGCCCCATCTATCTTTGCAGCCTCGGCCAGTTCAGCGGGAATATTTTGCAGAGCGCCCAGGACAAGCACCGTAAAAAACGGATATGAAAGCCAGACATTAACAATCACGACCGCAAAAAAGGCTCCCCAGGGGCTGACCATCCAGGGAATGCCGAAATGCGGCCCCAGGAAAAGCCGTCCAATCTGATTGAATGGGCCAAAGTCGTAATTGAACAAGAACTTCCAGATGAGTGCTGTGATACCAGAAGGCATAGCCCAGGGGATCAAAAGCGTAATGCGCCAGAAAGCCAGCCCTTTGATCCGCTTATTATTTAGTGCCAGAGCACTCAGTACCCCGACCACAAGAAATAAAGTGATGCATACAACTACATAGAGCACCGTTTGCCAGAGTACCGTGAAGAGATCACTGTCAGTCAGAGAGAACAACTGCTGATAATTGGCGAGTCCGATAAAGCGGTAGTGATCCGCGTTGAACTGCGTATAGTTTGTCATCGAGAGATAGAAAGTATACAGAATGGGCCACAGGTTAATAACGGCAATGGTGCTCATGATTGGCAGCAGATAAAGGAAAATCTTGCTGCGTTCTACCTTAAACATGAAGCTCCTCCTTATGGGATAGGTTCGGAGACTAGATCACGAATTAATCTGCTGAATCGTCTTCTGTGCCGCGCCCTGTGCATCCTGTAGAGCGGCCTCCGGGGTCTGGCTACCATTCCAGACGGCAGTCAGCGCATTTTGTAGAGGATTCCAGATAGCAAACATATTGGGTGTATTGGGCAGGGCAACCCCATATTTTACCTGCTCAGCATACCCCGCGACCGCCGGCAGCGCCTTCATCGTAGGATCATTGACCGCCATCTGATTGGCTGGTATCTCCCCATTGGCCTGTGCCATCGCAATCTGATTGGCTGTCGAGGTATAGAACTTCATGAAATCGGTAACCACAGCCGGATTTTTGGCCGTCTTCGCCATCCAGAGCGATTTCACGCCCACAAATGGCCTGGCCGGAGATTTGTTGCCGCTGATGATTGGCAACAGTGCAAAGCCCACATTAATCTTCGCCTTCTGCGCGTAGTCCGTATAAGACCAGGGACCATTGATGATCGCCGCAGCCTTGCCCTCGGTGAAAAGCGATGAGGCAACATCGTAGCTCTCCTGCTTTGGCAAGTAGGGACGGAACGAGGCAATATACTGCATCGCCGCGACAGCCGCAGGCGCGTGCAGATTAGCATTGCCGTCAGCAGTCAGGTACTGTGCACCAAAGCCATAGAACCAGGGGGCATTGGTGTAAGGATCAACGGTATTCCAGACAACCCCATATTGATTAGGATGGCTTTTGGCATAGCTTTGCTCAAAGCTAAGCAGCTCATCGCTATTCTTAGGTAGCTGATCAGCCGTGACCAACGCTTTGTTATACATCAACGTGATCGTCTCGACCGATTCGGGGACGCCATAGACATGATTATTGAAAATCAGCGCATCAGCGGCGGCCGGGCTATAGGTCTGCCTGAGGAAATTCTGGCTGATATACTGATCCAGCGGCTCAACGGTGCCGCTCAGAGCCAGTTTGCCAAGGTTATCGTCAGTGTAGGCGATAATGTCAGGGCCACTACCAGCCTTCACCGCATTTATCGACTTGGCTATTACATCATTCTGATGTACAAGGGAGAATTTGACGTGTGGATCTTGCCTGGTGTATGCATCAAAAATAGTTTGCTTGGCTTGCAAATAAGAGCCTTGCCAGTTGTGCCAGATCGTGATAGTTGTGTTGGCGGTGGATGAGGCCGGGCCGCTACTGGCATTCCCAGCGCAAGCCGCCAACAGAAAAGCTATCAATGTAGCAACGATAAGAGAGATGGAGCGTGTGCGAAAGAAAAACGTATTCATAGAACTAATCCTCACTGACCAGAATATGCGCGACACGTACCAGGGGAGTTCGTCCCTGATAGAACTATTGACACGACCGATAAAGCAGCGTGCCACAACCCGGTGCCAGTAGTACTTCAAGTCCGGGCCTGGCCTCCTTGATAAGTGGTTCTGCGCCGGTACTGAGCAGAGTACGACACTCTGCAAGCGTCCATCCTAACTGTAGAGGTATAAGCTGGCACTGCTCGCTCAGGTTAAATAGCACCGCGACATCCCCATGTGTAAGTGCTCCCTGTTGCGAACTAGTCCTCACATAGCCGTATGTATGCTGTGCTTGATCAAGATGGATGGTACGATGCTGTCCCTGTTGGAGGACCGGCAGTTCTTTGCGTATCTTGATCAAAGCACGATAGAAGTTCAGCAGATCATGGTTCCAGCGTGACTGTTCCCAGACCATATCTAGTCTGAACTGAGCATCCCCGCCTCCCAGCGGATCGGACGCCCCGGTCTGCTGCGATAGACCCACCTCGGTACCATAGTAGATTGTCGGGAGCGGCTCCAGCGTAAACTGGCAGAGGGCAGCCATCTTTAAGCGCTCAGGATCGTTGCCAGCGACAAAAAGAAAGCGCTCCATATCGTGGTTATCAAGGAAACTGACACGACCAGGACCAGTTGTCATGAATTGTGTATAAGCAAACAGAAAATGATCCAACTGCTGTACATCCCAATCGCGCAGGCCAAAAGCATGCCGTAGAGCCGACGCGAGCGGAAAATCAAGGATATAATCAAGCTTGCCGCGATAGCGTACAAGACTATCGGGCGTATCTGTTACCTCGCCTATCGTGATCGCATCGTCTGCAACCTCACGCGTGGCACGCTGGAACGCGGTCCAGAAATCCATCCCCTGCCCAATAGCATGATCGAGGCGAAAACCATCCACGCCATAGTCGTGTAGCCACTGTACCGCGCTACCGATGATATAAGCACGCGCCTCGTCATTGCTCCCGTCGAGAGTGACGAGAGAGGGCACGATATCCAGAAAACACTTGTAGCGATTGGGCCAATCATCAAAGGAGAACCATGCAAACGAGGGAGCATCGCGGTCCTGCTGTGCACTGACAAAAGCGGGATGGTGCCATGAGAAATGGCTAGGCACAAAATCGAGCAGCACGCGCATTCCCAGGGCATGCGCCTGATCCGTCAGTTTTTTGAGATCATCGTTTGTGCCCAGGCGTGGATCAACGCTATAGAAATCCGTAGCATCGTAGCGATGATAGGACTCCGCCAGGTAGAGCGGCGAAAGCCACAAACAGGTTATCCCCAGGCTGGACAGATACGGCAACGCATCACAGACACCACGTAGCGTGCCACCGTGAAATTGCTGGTGATCCGTGTTGGTTGGGAATCCACCATCAGGAGCGCTGGTGCGAAAGCGATCCAGGAAAATGTGATAGATAACCGCCTCTTGTGCCCATGCAGGCAAAGAAATAGCCTCATCTTCCACGCTATAAGCGAAGGTCGTAATCGCGCGTGAGCCAGAAAAGTGGAACCAGACCCCTTGCCCATCCTGGGCCCAGAGATCAGGCTCCGTTGCATCTCCCGGCCCCGGTTCTGCCCTCCAACCCCCGATGCGGTAGCGTACCACCGTCTGCGCTTGTTGCCCAGACACCACAGCTCGCCAGTGAGTAAGATAGCCGGCCTGGAGATCCCACGAGATATGCACACGCTCGCATGGAATCGTTTTAGCCGCTAAATCAGGAAAACTGCCATCGGTGGTATAAAAGAGTGTAGCACCCTCAAGTGGCACATCTTCGCCACTGCTTGACCACACTTCAACCGCTTGTCCTGTCCTGACGTATGACGGGATGATAGTATTATCATGCCTGAACTGAGTACGTCGTGCTGCGGCGCGAGCTCTGATCTCATGAACAGGCAAGTCTCCCGGAGCAGTCGCAAGATCATCGTTCATCACAAACGATGATATCAGTATATCAGTTGATTGCTCAGATAGTTCTGGCATCGTACCCCCATTCTCTGTTATAGCGCCGTATGGTTATCGGTATCATCGCTCTGCTCTCTATCAGTGATGAGACCCTTCAGCAATTTTTGGTGTAACTGATAGAGCTGTTGTTGTTCGATCTCACTCAAGCAAGCAAAGCGTTGTTGTAGCGAAGCTTCATGAGCCTCCAGTGTTCGCTCACGTAAAGACGCCCCGCCTGGTGTCAGAATCACGCGTTGAGACCGGCGATCTTCCACGTCGGCAACGCGGCTAATAAGTCCTTCGCGCTCCAGAAAATCTACCAGGCGCGTAATAGTGCTTCTCTCAACGATAAGCCGGTCGCTCAAGTCCGTTAAACGCCATCCTTTGTGAAGATCGAGTAGCTGCAAGGCATGATATTGCAACGGCGTAAGATTGAAGCTATGCAAAACCTCACGATCACCCTCATCCAGGTAAACAAAGATATCGTGAAAAACCCGGTAGTCTCGGTATACATTCATTGGTAATTAATGCTTTCCAGGCATGAACCATGCAATCCAGGAGAGTAGCAGGTTTTCTCTTTGCAAAGTATATGGAAGAAAGAAAAAATTGCTACTCTCTTCAAACTTATTGCCAATGCAATTGTTGCAAGAAACATTGTTGCATAAGCAAGTATATATCAAAGAATCCTGGAAAGTCAAGGCATTATCTTGCCTGATTGAGTATTGGTCTGACCCAGTTGATGTGCCGGTTCCCGCGTAGCGACAATCCCTTGTGGTTGCCGTGCCCCTGTGGGGTCGTCGTGGAACCGCCTGTCGAGCCGGACCACGGCAACAAGGACAAGCCGTTGTCGCTACGCGGGAACCGGCACATCAACTGTGCCAGAGCAGCATGCCATGATTAGCTTTCCAGGTAGCCCCAAAAGTCCCCGGAGAGGAGTGAACGTCGTATCGCCAATACTCTTAAAGGTGCATTTGTCGTTTTACTGCCTACTATTTCTTCTATGATTCATCCTGCGACTAAGTTATCTTTTATAGCAATTATTTCTTCGGTTAAAACGAGTTATATTGGGATAGAGGGCACTGTATTATAAAAGAAGCGAGAAAAGTTAACTGTGCTGTGATGCATCTCGCTATATGAGAGTGATTCATCATATAGCAATCTTACTTTCAATCAGTTATACTGGCACTAGAGAGATAAATAAAATACAAAATTCTCTCTGAGGAAGAAGTTTATTACTTTACAGTGTATTCAAGACAGAAAGGAAGTACTAAACCATGAAGAATCTTTTCGGCGGTAAAAAAAACGACCCAGGTCAGAAACCTACAGAGACCGAGCTGAACGAGCAGGAATTGGAGCAAGTAACTGGCGCACATGGCCACGGTGACGATCACCACGACGACGACGATGATTGTGAATATGATCACGACGATTATTGCCATCGCCATCATCATCATCGCCACCATCCTCGTCATCACGGTTAATATTATACTTTAACAGCACAACCCGGTCTCTCAGTGAGGGGCCGGGTTGTATGTTATATTGACCATGCTATATTTGTGGGGAGCCGCAACTCAGAAGAAGTCAAACAAACAAAAAAGTTTTGTGTTTTTTCTCTAACTCTTACATAGTGCGTTAGCGGAAGAAATCTGCGTGCTGTAGATCTTAATTTGTGCAGGAGACATGCTTTGTCCTTCCGCCCACGCAGCTTGAAATGCCTCTTCGCTCAACTGCTCACGTACTCTCTTCACTGCCTGGTTGTATATAGGGCGATAAATCGGAGGCATGGGAGCAACCAGGGAGGTGCGTACTGTTGCCGCAATGGCCCATACTTGTACTGCTTGTTCTAGCTGGCCTTGCCGGGCGACCAGTTCTCCCCAGCCTTCCAGGCAGTCGGCGCATAGTTCTTTATCATCTAGAGTTTTTAGCAGGAGCGTCCAGCTCTCGGCATAGCAACGCTGTGCAGCCTGGTCGTCGCCCTGATGGGCCATGACCCGTGCTAGTGAAATGAGCGTCTCAGCAACGCCAATCCTGTAGCAAACCTCATCGTACAGCTTTATGCTCTCCTCGCATAGAGTGCGTGCCTGTTCAATCGCGCCGCTCTGTAGAGAGATCCTCCCTAGCATATTGAGGACATAGGCCGCGAAGCGCTGGTTGCCAACCTCTCTGAAGAGCGTCAGGCTTTCTTCTGCAAGCGTTTGAGCTTGTGCCAGCTCACCTCCTGAAAGAAAGAATGTACGTGCCAGGAAAGCAAGCGGGAAAGCTCGGTTGTATGGCTCATGTCTTGCATCATAGTCCGCCAGTGTTGACTGCAGAAGTGTATAGGCTTTCGTATAGTCGCCCTGGACAATTGCTACACGAGCGACGTCACTACGTGTGCATGTAATCCAGGCCGAATCTCCGAGTTCTTCGAAGAGCGCGAGTGCTTCCTCTATGAGGCGACGAGCCTCAATCGTTGATGTCAATGTCTTCATCCTGGCTAGTATACGCAGTACCCTTGCTGTGCTTAATCTGTTTCCTAGTGCACGGAAGAGCGAGAGGCTTTCTTCTACTAATAGCTCTGCCCGGCCTATATCATCCTGGATAAAAGCCAGGAAGCTTGCCCGGTACAGCACCTCTGCACGTATCGAGGGCATGTTCTCCTCGCTGATCGTGAGAAGTAGCTGTTCCAGGAAAGTACGAGCCTCTTGAAAATACCCCCGAACTTCCCAGAACTCGTGTAATGCGGTACACATACGGAGTGCTCGCTCTGTGTACGCTATCTCATTTCTGGCTTGTATCAGTATCCACGAGAGTGCGGCCTGTAGATTCTTGTGCTCGTGCTCCAGAAAATCGAGCCAACGGGCCTCTTCAGCGCTTTCCAGGCGAGGTGCGACCTCCTCCGCTAGAGCTAGATAATATGCTGCGTGTGCCTGCTGCGTAACTGCCATCTCGCCTGCATCGGCGAGGCGCTCCAGTCCATATTCGCGTAATGTTTGCAGCATCAAAAAACACGGTTCGCCCTCTACTTGTTCCTCCATGCGTAGCAGGCTTTTATCGACCAGTGCTTCTAGCTCTTCTATGATCATGGCGCGTATCTCGCTGGCGGCTGAGCATACTTGCTCGGCCGCCTTAAGTGTGCAAGGTCCGACAAAGATGGCCAGGCGTCGAAAGAGCTGTTGCTGCTCGCTATCTAATAAGTCATAGCTCCAGGCAATGGCGTTGTGCAGAGTTTGTTGACGTGGTGGTACGTCGCGTACATGTCCTTTTAGTGCGGCCAATCCTTGCTCTAATTGGGCCAGGAGTGTTTGTGGTGTGAGGTATTTGATGCGAGCCCCTGCCAGCTCGATTGCCAGGGGGATGCCATCCAGGCGTGCACAGATTCTGGCTATTGTACGTGCGTTGACTGCGTTGAGGTGGAAATATGGTTTGACTGCTTGTGCTCTCTGTATAAAAAGTGTAATCGCAGCATAGTCTGTCAGGGCGCTTTTCGCTGGCAGATGTTTGAGATCAGGGACGGCGAAGGGGCGCACCTCGAAGATGTGTTCCGCCTGGATGTGCAGGACTTCTCGGCTGGTGACGAGCATCTTGAGCAGTGGACAATAGGCGAGAAGTTCGGCCAATGTGAGGGCAGAACTGATAACTTGCTCAATGTTGTCGAGCACCAATAAAAGGCGCTTTTCCTGTATGGCGTTACTCACAAGCTCAATAAGGGCCTGGCTGCTGGTCTCTTCGCGCACACCAAGTGCACGTGCGATGGCCGGCAGGACGGCCTTGACATCGCATATTTGTGCTAGCGCGACAAAATATATGCCATCGGGAAAAATGTCGGTGATCTCGGTAGCTATCTGTGCAGCCAGACGAGTTTTGCCAACGCCAGCTGTCCCGACCAGGGTAAGCAGGCGGATGTGGACGTCTTCGCAGCGTAAGAGTTTGTTGATGGTGACTAATTCCTGCTCACGGCCAACGAAGGTGGTAGGCTGGGCGGGAAAGCCGTGCAGCCGATTTTGTGCCTTGCTAGTTTTTAGTGGCGGGAATTGGGTGGGCAAGTTATTGATATTAAGCTGGTAGAGAGGGGTTTCGTCTGCAATATCTTTAAGGCCATAGACGCCCAGATAGTCAACGCTTGCTCCCTCCGGTAGATCGTGCTGGACCAGGGCATATGTTGTCTGCGAGAGCAATATCTGGCCCCCATGCCCGGCGTTCATAATGCGTGCGCCGCGATGTACGTCCAGCCCAATATAGCCTGCAGAGGATAATTCCGGTTCCCCGGTATGTATCCCCATACGAATATGCACGTTAACATCACCTGGGAATTTATGTGTAGCAAACAAGCGTTGAACATCAATGGCGGCGGAAATGGCGCTATTGGCACCTGGGAATGCCACAAAGAAGGCATCTCCCTGCGTATCGACGATGCTCCCATGCCATTTCTGGAATGTGCGCTGCAAGAGATCCCGGCTTTCTGTGAGCAAACAAGTATATTGTTCTCTTCCCAATTGCTGAAGGAGACGCGTAGACCCTTCGATATCGGTGAAGAGCAATGTGATCGTGCCCTGTGAGTGAGTGATGATGGTGATCCCCTCCTCTCAAATGCTAACATGAGGGCTGATATTGGTAGCGTGCCAGATTTCTTCTCGTATAGTTTTTCGTCACACAAACACGTGCAGGAAGCCCCCTTGCTTTAGGCCGGTGAGGAATGACGTCTCCCTGTGGAGGTAGGGCAGAAGTGCGCTCTGTCCTGCATTGCGTAGCCGGATGGCCCGCGCCCTTTTCTGTACATTATATAATAGTTGCCGCTTGACGTGGTCGTTTGTTCTTACCTTCTGTTAATAGTATACATGAGAAAATCGAGCAGGTCTAGCAGTTTTTCGCCGCCTGTCTTGCCTCTACCCACATCTGAACGGTGGCTCTATGCTTAAGAGATATAATACAAATCAGAGCAGGAAAACGCACCAACTTTTCGATCAGGATCGGACTGGTCTAAAGGACAGAAAAAGCAAAAGTCGCGTTGAATAATTCATAAGGAGCCAGATAGGCTAAATGAGCCATGAACAAAACGCATCACGAGCCGAGAAAATGAAGCGGCGGAGAGCTGAGATTTTACAACCTTTTGACGTAAAAGTTCAACATGTAAAAGATGGATTTGTTGTTACTAGCGACATATCTGATGTCTATGAAATGGGTAAAACTTCGTCTCAGGCTGTGCTCAGCTATTTATATTCTCTTGTTGATGAGCTTATCTGGCTCCATGAGCATAGAAAGAGCCTGTCTTTAGCAATGCTCAAAGACTTGGAGAAGCTCGAAATGTATTTAAAATTAGTGTAGATATTGTAAAGTAGATGCAGCGATACCTTCACAGCTATTTGTAATGTAAAATGGGTGCCAGGAAGATTTTTTTCGTTTTGAAAGACAGAGAGGACCATTTTAGATGGCAAAACCTGTGATCCTGGCTGTAGATGATGATCCTGATGTTTCACGTGCTCTCGACCGTGATTTGCGCAGGAAGTATAATAACGTGTTTCGTGTTTTACGTGCTACTTCAGGTGCAGCTGCCCTGGATCTACTGAAACAGTTAAAATTGCGCAATGAGCCTGTAGCGTTCTTGTTAACGGATCAGCGTATGCCTCAGATGTCGGGCGTGGAGTTTCTGGAGCAGGCCCTGATGCTATTCCCCGATGCTAAACGCGCTTTGTTGACTGCTTATGCTGATACAGATGCAGCCATTCGCGCTATTAATACTGTGAAAATTGATTATTATCTGGTGAAACCCTGGGACCCACCGGAGGAACATCTGTATCCTGTGTTGCAAGATCTATTGGATGACTGGCTGGCTAATTTTCATCCACCATTCGAAGGTGTGCGTGTGATTGGGCATCGCTGGTCGCCGCTATCGCACCAGGTGAAGGATTTCTTGTCCCGCAACCTGACACCTTACCAGTGGCTTGATGTCGAAACGAATAAGGATGTGCAGGGGTTGATTAAGCATGTGGGCCTGGATGTCTCGCGCTTGCCGCTGCTGCTCTTCGCGGATGGTACGTCGCTGGTGCAGCCAACCAATGCTGAGATTGCTGAAAAGATCGGCCTCAAGATGCATGCGAACATGCCGTTCTATGATCTTATCATCGTGGGGTCGGGACCAGCGGGCCTGGCTGCAGCTGTATATGGCGCATCTGAAGGGCTGAATACAGTCCTGATCGAGCGTGAAGCTCCCGGTGGGCAGGCGGGCACAAGCTCACGTATTGAGAACTATCTGGGTTTCCCGGTTGGTCTGAGCGGGGCTGATCTGGCCCGGCGTGGTGTTGCCCAGGCCCGCCGCTTCGGCGTTGAGATCCTAACTCCACAAGAGGTGGCCAGCATTCGTGTCGATGGTCCCTATCGCCTGGTCAAGCTCGTCGATGGCAGCGAGATAAGTTGTCATGCCCTGCTGATCGCTACTGGAGTCTCTTATCGTAAGCTCGCGGTGCCCGGCGTCGAGCAACTGACAGATGCAGGTGTGTACTATGGTGCAGCCATGACCGAAGCACTCTCCTGCGCCGACTCAGACGTCTTTATCATCGGCGGCGCGAACTCGGCTGGACAGGCGGCCATGTTTTTCTCGCGCCATGCGCGTTCCGTGACAATTCTTGTACGCGGCGATTCGCTCGCCAAAGGGATGTCACAATATCTCGTCGATCAGATTCAGAAGACCGCGAATATTATTGTTCGCTTATGCACGTCTGTTACAGAGGTCAAGGGCAAGACGAGCCTGGAGTTTATTACGCTTTTGGATGCTAACACAGGAAAAGCAGAGACGGTCCCTGCAACAGCCCTTTTCATTTTTATCGGTGCTATGCCGCGTACGGATTGGACTGCTGGCTTGCTTGCCCGCGATGAGCAGGGCTTTCTACTGGCCGGACCGGATCTTATGCTTAATGGACAGCGTCCGAAGGGCTGGCCACTGGAGCGTGAGCCGTTTTTGCTGGAGACGAATGTGCCTGGTATCTTCGTTGCGGGCGATGTACGTCATGGCTCAATCAAACGTGTCGCATCGGGCGTTGGCGAGGGCTCAATCGCCATCCAGTTTGTGCACCGCTATCTCGGTGAGGTAATCTGATGCATAAAGAGGAATTGCACATAGTGCCGCTTTTCGCGCACTTGCAGGATGATCAATTGCAATGGATCATCGAGCATGGAAGCGAGCTTGAGCTTAATGATGGTGACATTCTCTTCACGGAAGGAAGCTCAGCCGTGCATTTCTATGTGTTGCTCAGCGGTGAGTTGCAGATCACACGCAATATAAGTGGACACGAGACCGTGATTGCCAGACATCATGCGGGAGCTTTTACAGGTGAAGTGCCTCTATTAACCGAAACTCCCTTCGTTGCCAGTGCACGCTCAACGGCCCATAGCCGCCTGCTTGTTATTGACACACCAGAGTTTTATGCTCTGCTGACTCATTGTCCTTCGCTTATAAAAACTGTCCTTGCGACCTTTAGCGGGCGTATTCAGTCAATGGATACACTGATCCAACAAAACGATAAACTGGCCGGACTAGGCAAGCTGTCCGCTGGCCTTGCGCACGAGCTAAATAATCCAGCGGCAGCCAGTAGCCGTTCTGCGCAACAGTTGCGTGAGAAGATACACACGTTGCAGGCCTCTACTCTCGTGCTCAACAAACAGTTGACGCCCGCGCACATAGAGCACCTTGCTCATCTGTTTGACACAGCCGTCAAACAGGCTATAGCCCCTCCTGTGGAGGTCGATGCCCTGGAGCAGAGTGAGCGCGAGGACGAATTGAGTGCCTGGCTTGATGATCATGGTATCGTGGACAGTTGGAACCTGGCCCCGACCTTTGTGAAGGCTGGCCTGGATGTGCAGCAGTTAGACGAGTTTGCCAGCCAGATCAAACCGGCCTCGCCCGCCGACGCGCTCACCTGGCTGGAGGCAACCTTGACGGCGACCGAGTTGCTCGATGAGATTGATCATAGCACCACGCGTATCTCAGAATTGGTCCAGGCGATGAAAGAGTATTCGTATATGGACCAGGCGAGGCAGCAAGAGGTAGATATCCATACCGGACTTGAAAGTACACTAAAGATCATGCATCATAAGTTGAAACATGATATCGTAGTAGTGCGTGAATATGATTATAGTCTGCCGCACATTATGGTCTATGGCAGCGAACTGAACCAGGTCTGGACTAATATCATCGATAATGCAATTGATGCTCTGGATGCTCATGGTCGGATCGGGATACGCACCTGGCGCGAGGGCAACTTTATCCAGGTTGAGATCTCCGACAATGGGCCCGGAATTCCACTTGCGATTCAGTCGCGTATCTTTGAACCTTTTTTTACAACCAAGGGTGTCGGCAAGGGCACTGGTCTGGGATTAGACATCGCGCACCGTATTGTCGTTGACAATCATCATGGCGATATCACCGTGACTTCCATGCCAGGGGATACGCGTTTCCAGGTGTGCCTACCCATTCACCATTCTATGGCAAGCGAGCATTCTTGACATACCATTTTTTGAAAATTGATAGCTTACTATACAATAGTATAAGGAGAAAAACGCCATGAAGACATGTCACCATCTGAATCAGATCCGTGATGTTACCCCAAGTGCCAATGGCTGCGAAGAGTGTTTGAAGACAGGAGACTCCTGGGTTCACCTGCGTCTCTGCCTCGAATGTGGGCACGTTGGCTGCTGCGATTCCTCGAAGAACAAGCATGCCACCAAACACTATCACGCCACCAAACATCCAATCATCCAATCCTTTCAGCCTGGCGAAGATTGGAGATACTGCTACGTTGATGACCTGATGGTCTAGAAAAGAGAGAATTGCTTCTTGCATAGAAATTGCACTTTACCATATTTTTGTACAGCAAAAATATGGTAAAGTGCAATTTCTATGCAAGAAGTCACTATTTATAGTTGTGCGAATTCTTCTTGAGTGGCGCTACCCATACGTGCGAGGACACGTTGTTGATGGGTGAGATACTTCTGAGTGCATGTCTCTTTACGAATTTCATTTTCAAATGAAGGATGCTTTTGATACTCCCATTCCGCATAGAGGGCCATCATTTGTAGCTCTTGCATGCCGGTCAGGACTTTTTTGCGTAGGTCGCGGGTGCGTAGAAGAAGTTCTTTTGGTACTGGCAGTTGCGAGATCTTTAGTTGCTGAATTTTTTCCTGGCTATCAAAAAGTTCTTGAATAACTTCATCCATAAAAATGGGTCTCCTAAAATAAAATAAAATTTCAATAGAATCTTGTACAGATTGCGATGAGAAATGGTTAATATAGGCCTATTGTGCTTCCTATTATAACAGATTATGGCTAAATAGCATATAAGTGGAAGCCTGCTTTTGGGGCGAAGAGACTGCCTCTATGAGCTTTAAGAGATATTGTTTACTGTGTGGGCAGAAGTCGTTGCGACTATAGTTTGTGTCAACGAGAGATTTTGTGCCATTCATTTCGATTATATAGCCAGTACCACGTACAGTATCTATTTTATCCTGTATAAGCTGCGAGAAATCGTTGACCTCAATTTGGATAATGCCTGCGACTTCGTTTGTTTGCAAAATGAAATTGTTGATGGGTATATTGCAGTTATAGAGATAGGTATGGCAAAATTCTCTATCGATAAAATGGTTACGTATGATCTGCTCTTTGAGAATGCCAATTGGCTGTAAATCGTTGTAAGCCAGGGTGATACCAAGTTCCTCGTGGATTTCACGCGTGCCTGCCGCAACGTTCTCGCCGGCGAGAAGATGACCGGCGGCCGTGATATCGAGCAAGCCGGGAAAGTCTTTTTTTTGCAGTGCCCGGCGTTGGAAGAGAAGATAAGTGGTATCTGCATCCTGTTTAAAAAACCAACAATGAAATGTCTTGTGCCAGTATCCTTGTGCATGTGCTTCCTGCCGCGTTTTTACGCCAAGTTGGCGCATGCTTTCATCGAAAATAGTAATTTTTTCTGTTTCCATCATTTTTTCCTTTACTGCACCAGGTAGCAAAAAATATTTTGTAGCAATAGCTTTATTATATAGCTTGTTTGAGTGCGTCATCTACTTATACTACATGTCGTAATAGTATAACATTATTTGATTGCCAATAGCAAGGCTTTAAAGAGGCTCGCATTGGCAATTTCGCACGTGAATTCTTGGAACCTGATACTATTTTTAGGCTTTTGAGTTTTGATGATAGTATAGGGCTGGCTTACCTCTATGGTCGCTTCTAATGCCTCTAGCTGATCCCAGGTGAACTCATCGCGCTTTGTAGTATCCTGGGTGCCGGGTATATTGATGCCTGCCTGGCTGATAAGCAAGTCTGAGAACTCCAGCTGCTCGCCTTTGTGATACTTTATAAGGAGAGCAGGCAAGCGAGCATCAGTATAGGCTTGCTCAACCTCGGCGCAGATCTCCGGGCATTGTGGAAGTGCTGGCTGAAAGAAGATCTGTGTATCGGGTGTGATTGTGAGATAGATGCAGTCCAGGCTAACCTTGCCGCTTGCTTCGTCATCGATATCGCCACGTGTGAGCTCCTCTATCTGATCCCAGCGTACAGTCAGATTAGCCGCCTGGCCTTCTAGATAGACCATACCATCGGTATAAATATGCACCTGCTCACGCTCACGATACTGATAGGCACGCAGGTTGAGCAGTCCCTGACGAAAACAGCCATAGAGGATAATAAGGCCGATGATACCTAACAGTGCGGCCGTCAGGTAGTTGTTGAGTCCCACCTCTGGCCCTGGGAGTGTGAGTCGCAAAACAAGGGCAAGGACAAAGATCATACCAAGTGTACTTGTACTGATCCAGACGATTGCATTGAGCAGCAATCTCTTGTCGTCATCTGTTTTTGTATATGACTTTTGCAATGTACCCAGTTTATGATTTATGGCAAGTTGCTCGACCTCAGCGAAAAAGAGTGGTTTTACTTTTGTTGTATCCATGTATATGCATATCCTCCGTGTATAATAGAGAAGTGTTTATTTGATTGTTAGGTCAACTAAAGGGAGTTGTGCCCAGCTATGTACATGCAAATAGCCTCTGTGGGCGAGGAAGCGATTTGTTGGATAGACAAGATGCTGCCAAACTTCTTCGATTGTACCTTGTAATACAATAGATCAGTGAATAGGGCATTTGTCACTTCTTATTGTACCGTTTTAAGTCTATAGTTTAAAAGGGAGTGGCAACAAATAGATACAGACACAGATAACAAACAGATAACAAATTAATAGACTAATAAAAGGGGCGAATAGAAATATCATGATGATGAAAAATAGTAGCTCTGTGCAAGAGAGATCTCGTGTACATTGGATGACGATAGTAAGCATATGTTTATGTGTAGCAGCTTTTGTGAGCTTATTGATTATGGCCGATCCTGCCTTTTTTGGCTATCCTTTTTTTCTGGGCGTGGCCCCATTCTGGTGTTTTGTCAGCTGCCCCATATTAGCAATTATTTCTGGTGTGCTGGCCCTGTCTCGCCCTCAGCGTTCATATGGGAAGACGCTGGCAAAGGTGAGCATTCTGATCGGTTGCCTGCTGACTTTGACGGCGCTTATACTACTCTATTATGCGACCCAGTTTAGTTAAAGGAGACATTTGTACCTTTGTTTTGCGGGGATGGTTGAGGTGCCTGGTGTAGTTCTGGTATGGTATGCTGTAGAAAAGGTAATGCGAACATACAAAATTATTGTAACAGGGTGATTTGTATGGTAAAGCAAGAGAGGGGTGGTTTATGACTCTCCATACCATTGAGCCAGGGCAGGGGACACTTCATGGAAGCTTTTCACGTGATCTCGCGCCTGCTTTGACCATTGATGCTGGTGATACAGTCCGTTTTTCTACTCTGGAGGCTGGCTGGAGCTTGGAGCCGCGTCGTGTCTATAATGTGCCTGGTCGTGAGTTTGCTCCGCGTGTGCCTGGTCGTGATGATGGTCATGCACTGTGTGGCCCTATAGAGATTCGCGGCGCACAGCCTGGTATGGTGCTTGAGGTGCGAATAGAAGATATTCGCCCTGGCACATGGGGCTGGACGACGGCTGGTGTGCATCAGAACGAAGTTACGCAGAGGCTTGGTGTTTACGAGGCCGCATCAATTGACTGGATGCTTGATCCTGATAGGATGCTGGGCAAAAATCAACATGGCTATACCATCGCTCTGCGCCCCTTTATGGGGGTGATGGGCATGCCGCCGGATGAGCCGGGCTTCCATTCAACGGTCCCGCCGCGTTTCTGTGGTGGCAATATGGATTGTAAAGAACTGGTGGTTGGTAGTACGCTCTATCTGCCTATTGCGGTCGCTGGAGCTCTATTTTCTACCGGGGATGGTCATGGTGCGCAGGGCGATGGCGAGGTGAGCGGGGTTGCTATCGAATGCCCTATAGAACGCCTTGACCTGACCTTTTTTCTGCATGATGATATGAGCATTGCGACGCCACGCGCCAATACGCCGTCGGGCTGGGTGACGCTCGGCTTCGATCTCGACTTACATGAGGCGACGCTCATCGCGCTCAGCGCCATGCTTGACCTGCTTGAAGAGCTCTATCATATACCGCGATCTGAGGCCCTGGCACTCTCTAGTGTGGTAGTGAACCTGCATATCTCGCAAATCGTAAATGGTGGTATGTTTGGTGTGCATGCAGTATTGCCTCACTATGTATTACAAGGTCTCTAGCATGTGATTGCATATAATTTCCACCCGTGCATGTGGAAATTATATGTATTGCTCTGGCACAGTTCATTTAACGGTTGGCCGCGTAGCGACCCCACGGCTTGCCGTGCAATCCCTTGTGGTCCTTGTCGTCCTGGATCCGCCTCTATAGCCGGGCCACCACGACCCCACAGGGGCACGGCAAGGACAAGCCGTCGTCGCTACGCGGCCTCCGCCAAATAAACTGGGTCAGTGCAGTAATTACGCGCATAAATTAGCAACGCTTCTAGTACTTTATTCTATGTTTGTAGAATTGCACAAATATAGAATAAAGGAAAAAGAGGTGTAAGCGCTAAAGGTGCGAAAACGAGCTAAGTTATAGTGTGCAGCTCTGTTATGGCTCGCTGGATGTCTCTATAAGAGCGTTGTACCGCCTCGTCGAGATGGTCGCGCCAGCATTCGAGGCGTGCCGCGCCCACGTGCTGGCAAAAATAGATCAGGTCGCGAATGCGCCAGCCTGTATTGTGTTCTGGTTGGCCGTATGCTTCCCAAAAAGCTTCAGAGCCTACGGGCTTATGCAATTGCAACAAAAAGATCGTCCAGTCGGCCAGTGGGTCGCCCCAGGATACTCCATCTCCATCGAGCACGGCACTAATACGGGGACCATCTGACTCGCGCTTGACGAGAATATTAACTGTCCATAGGTCGCCGTGGCGCAAGCGGGGTTGGCTGATCTCATCCAGGCATGCCATATTGACACATGCAATTTCTTGCACGCTTTTCAAATCACTGGCATCAAGCCCGGCATGCTCTTCCAGGTCGCGAATAGTCGCTGTCAGGCCACTGATAACAGCCTGGCTCCATGTAGTGTATTGTGGGCCGTTATAGACTGCGCCAAAAGCAGGTCCCACTACAGCATGAATAGTGCGCGTGATATTGCCCAGCTGCCGCCATAGTTCCCTATTTTCATCATGTGTGAATGTATCGTAGGCTTGTTTCCACTGTACACCCTCCATGTAGCTCTGAAACATATAGTCGCGGTCGATTAATTGATGTGTGAAATCGGCCATCAAGATTTTAGGAAGTAGTGGTGCAATGGGCGCTAGAAATCCCAGCCCCAGATATTCCTGGCGCAAGAGAGTTGTCCCGCGCGTATGCGCCAGTTTGCTGGCATGCGGGGCGACGCGCAAGATAATGGGCTGCTGCATCCCGGCCAGCTCGACGCGATACGTATTGTTGAAGCCGCCGCCATCTAGCTCGTGTACTGCAATAACCTCGTGCATATCCCCGAATGCTCGCTGGCACAGTGCGATGATCTGTTCTAGCGCCACTGGTTGCTGAAACGCGTTTGCGGCACGTTCTATGCTCGTGTAGACTGGCAAGTAGCCACCTCTTTCTCATTTTTCTTCCATTAATTTGCATGCTAACATCATATTGCACACCGTGCAATATGATGTTAGCATGCAAATTAATGGAAGAAAAAGAAGGTCCTTTCCCATCAAATCAATATAGTGCTAATATATATGCAAAAGTTTTATTTTTGTAGGAAAGAGCAATATGAGTAACGATTTTCAGTTTCACTCTCTTTTTAATGTACAGGGTCAAACGGCTGTAGTTACAGGCGGTAGTGGTGGCCTGGGTAGTACGATGGCACATGCACTGGCGCAGGCCGGCGTAAAAGTGGCTATTATCAGTCGGCGTGGTGCACAGGAGACCGTGCATGAGATTCAGGCGGCCGGCGGTCAGGCCTTGAGCGTGGCCTGTGATGTCAACGACCGTGCGGCGCTGGAGCAAGCTTTAGGGCAGGTTAGCAGCGCATTTGGCCCTATCGACATCCTGGTCAATGGTGCAGGAGGCAATCAGCCAGGGGCAACGACCTCACCCACACGTTCATTTTTTGACCTGGATAACGAAGCGATAGATGCCGTATTTGACCTGAACTTTTCTGGCACGCTCAAATGCTGCCAGGTTTTTGGACGTGGGATGGCCGAGCGCAAACAGGGATGCATCATCAACATCGCCTCGATGAACTCGTTGCGTCCCCTGACACGTATCCCGGCCTATAGCGCGGCCAAAGCAGCGGTAACGAATTTCACGCAGTGGTTAGCCGTACACATGGCTCAAGAATATGGCCCGGACATCCGTGTTAATTCTATTGCGCCCGGCTTTTTTTTAACGGATCAAAACCGCTTCTTGCTGACCGATGAGCAAACGGGCGAGTATACAGCGCGTGGCAAGACGATTCTAGCCCACACCCCTATGGGACGCCTGGGCGAATCGGGCGATCTTGCCGGAGCGCTTTTGTGGCTGGTAAGTCCGGCTGCGAAGTTCGTTACAGGCATCGTCGTCCCCGTTGATGGTGGCTTCTCAGCCTTCAGCGGCGTGTAAGAGAGTATTTGATTTTTCCATTATGTATATTTTTGCGCCCGGCGCAAAAATATACATAATGGAAAAATGGTTGAAATACCTTTTTTAGCATGTTGTATTTATGCAAAAATAAAAGGGAACATTGATGGTTACCAATTATTTGCCCAAAGACTTTTCCATCGCGCGTAGCCAGGTAATGTGTTGTGGCAGGGCGACCTCCGGCTCGTCGATTTCGGGGTGCCAGCGTTTTTCCCATTCGACGGAAACATAGCCTTTATAGTGATGCTGATGCAAGATCTGTAATTGCTCATGGATGGGGACTTCGCCGCTGCCAATCGGCACCAGTTGCCATTTTGTGGGGTCCGAAACCACGCGGCGTGCATCTTTGACATGTACATGTGCAATATGTCCGTCGAGTTGTTGCATAACCTCTTGCACGCTCTCGCCTACGCGGTAGGGGTGATGGCTATCCCAGAGAGCGGCAACGGCAGGTGAATTCACAAGCTTTATCACCTGTGCCACACGATGCGATGAAGAGAAGCCATCGTGTGTCTCCAGAGCGATTGTTGTGTTTGCATCTTCTGCCAGCTTTGAAACCTGGCGTAGTGCATCGGCGACCCATTGCGTCTCTTCTTCCAGATTGGTTCCGCTACCAGCGCCGCCAAAGACGCGTAGTATCCGTTTGGCTGGTGTATCCAGTTTTTGTACAAATGTGATCCATTGTTGTAGCGATTCAACATTTTGAGCGCGTTCAGAGGCGTCACTAAGATTGAAGCGGCACGAAGTATCGAAGGCACATGTCTCAACGCCTCGTGAATGTGCAAGTGCAACCGCACGTATTAATCTTTCTGCATCTTTTACCGGATCGATAATCTCGCCATTGAGAAGACGCCATTCAAGGCCCTCGTAACCGAGACGAACTGCATAATCGACAACCTTCTCAGTTGTCCATTGTGGGCAAGCAAGGGTACTAAATGCAAATTTCATTGATTTTTGCCTGTGGAGACTCCTAACAATCTTGTATAGGGAAGAAACAGGCGCTCCTTTCGTGTAATCTGTACATCTTATACCGCCCGAAGGCGGAGCGATTTTCATTGGTCCGCTCAAACCCCTGTGCCGGGGGCACGGCCATACCGTGTACGTGGGTGACTTTTGCTTTGTATGGCTCCTGGCTTTCGCTATAAGGTTGCCGCTTGCTATGGTCTTTTTCCTAAAAATAGCCTGATTAATTTTAGCATGGGTGAAGTGAACTATTTTGTAGATGATAGTGAAATTCAGGCTCCTGACGTACAGAGATAATTGTACCATATACGAAGGAACATTGTTAATACAAAAATGTTAAAAAGTACGCAAGTTCATGTTTCTACGTAAAAATAGAGGAAATCTCCAGGGGAATGGTAACGACGATGAAGATGTATTCTTGATATAACAATACCAAAAAGTACTCAAGTCTTTCCTTCTATCTGGAAGATGCAGAAACTCTTAAAAGGTTATAAGAACGTGCCGGTTCTCATTTCATTCATATAAATGAAATGGCTAGAAGCGTGGCGAAGCCATGGCAGGGTCGCAGGGAGAAATTGCCTACATTGTAATTATCCTTTGTTGCAGTTGAATCTTCGCAGGCGTTATAATTACCGGACACGCTTTCTACCCTGTATTGGATATATGCTTCGGCTTATAGATTTGCGTATTTGGCGAGAAAGCAGTAAAGAGGAAGATATGCCGGATAAAAGTGTCTTTTTTCAGCGCTACCAGCCACAAGACTCTCCTAAGCTTATTAGCAAAGTTGAGCAGGATTACAAATTATTAGATAAGGCTCTGGCTACCAATGATGGGCTGCTCCAGCTGGAGCTTTTGAGCAGGCTAGGGGCGAACTGTATTATGCTGGAAAGAGAGGAGCAGGCGGTCCCGCTGCTTGAGCAGGCGTTGCTACTAGCGAGGCAGCGGGGCGACAAACGCCTTGAGGTTGCCAATTTGCTCAGCCTCGCGACCGCTGCACAGTATCTTGGTAATCGAGAGAAGGCGCAGGAACTCTTTCAAGAATTGCTGGATAAAGTGTATGCCAACGATGAACCGTACTATGAGGATTTTGTGCTGCAGCATCGTGGTCGTTGCTACGTTGAGCAGGGCGAACTGGAGAAAGCAATTAGCTGTTTTGGGCGGGCGTTAGCATTACGCGAGCGAAAAGGTGATCCACGCGGAGTCGAAGCCAGCCAACACGCCCTCGACGCTGCACGCGCCATGCAGCGATAGGCAAATTTGCAGCAGTTTGTTAAAGTACACCTTCGTATATTAAGGAAAGTGATAGCTCTAAATTGAGCTGGTCAAGCGTAATATGCTGATCGTTCGCAAACGTTTCGCGCTGCCAGCCCGTTGTTTTGCGATACACTTCGACGAGCCTCTCATCCTGGCTCACGAGCATGTAGACTTCAAGTGTGGGACAAAGTTTGTAGCGGCTGAACTTTTCTGTGTGATCGTATTTCATTGTACGTGGCGAAAGAACTTCAACTACAAGGAGCGGCGATTGGATCTTAAAAGGCTTGAGCCGTTTGTCTTTGTCCCAGTCTGCTCTATCACATGTCACCACAACGTCCGGCACGGCTGGTGGTTTGCCGGGGATGACAACATACTGTTCGCGATGAGTACGACATGGACCACGTTTGCCAAGCTGCTCGCGTAATAGCCCATCAATATTGCCCGCGAGAGCGCTATGTTCTGGACTGGAACCCGTCATATCGTAGAGCAGACCATCAACCAATTCATAACGGTAAGGGCTTTCAACGCTAAGCAAGCGCTCAAAGGCTTCTTCCGTTATCGGAATGCCATGGGATGAAATTATTTGATTGTCGCGTTTTGGATCAACTCCCACCGCCTCAGCTCCCTGGTGTTCGTAGTATATTCGAATTGTCTAAAACAAATTATACCATCGCATCCAAATGTGTAGTATGTTTGTAATTGAGAGTTAGTTTGTGTTTAAGAAAGGAAAACACTTTTCACAATAGATAAAAAATGGGAGTGCCACAAAAAGTACCCAATCTCCAAATACAGAGACTGTGCCCGCAAACCAGAGCAAGGCGAAATTATGCTGTCGTAATGTACTAAACATCAAATACTCCTTTCTTAAAGATTTTAGCAGAATTGTTATGGGAAGTCAATACAAAGATGGCTGCAAAGAATACAAGCTATGGTGAAAATGCTACAAAACAATCCCTTCCCCATACAACCATCAGGGAAGGGATTACTATCTTTTATCTATTCTCTATGGTGGACAATTCCACCATAGAACTAGTCAGCCATTAAAGTGTGCTCGCGATCCGGGCCGATGCCGACGCTGTGGATGGGCACATTGACGAGCTCGGTGAGGCGTGCGAGATAGCGGCGAGCGTTATATGGGAGATCCTGGATGGATTTTGCGCCACGTGTACGCTGTTGCCA
Organism: uncultured Chloroflexia bacterium; assembly: GCA_963850365.1. Taxonomy (GTDB): domain Bacteria; phylum Chloroflexota; class Ktedonobacteria; order Ktedonobacterales; family Ktedonobacteraceae; genus Dictyobacter. The sequence goes on along the minus strand of CAWKKX010000065.1, from coordinate 56,911 downwards.
GCCGGGCAGTATCTCATAGACGGGTTCGCATTTATCGTGCAAGTAGGGATCGGGCAGGTCCTCGATAAGCTCGCCATTGTAGCGATATGCTTTACACACCGGAATTTCGGCCAGGGTGTCCAGGACGTCCAGCTTTGTGATTGCCAGATCGGTACAGCCATTAATCTCGGTGACGTAGCGTGTCACGATAGCATCGAACCAGCCTACACGGCGCGGGCGGCCCGTTGTCGCGCCAAACTCACTGCCCAGTGTACGCAGATTATCGCCCTGCGCATCTTTTAGCTCGGTTGGCATTGGCCCGGTGCCCACCTGGGTACTATACGCTTTTGCCACACCTATGACCCGATTGATAAAACGTGGTGGGATGCCAGCTCCAACGGCTGCTCCAGCGGCTGTCGGCGAAGAACTGGTGACAAAAGGATACGAGCCCCAGTCAATATCTTTCATCGCGCTTAACTGTCCTTCGAGCAGGATGTTTTTGTCGCCCTTGAGCGCTGCCCGCACAAGTGGAACGCTATCAATAATGCGTGTTTGTAGTTGCTGGCCCCAGGCGAGGCCATTGTCTACAAGGCGCTCAAGGTCGAATGGTTGCTGTCCATAGACATGGGTTAAGATGGCATTGTGCTTAAGCAAGACGAGTGTTAGCTTCTCGCGCAAGACATCCTCGTGTAGCAGATCGTGAAAGCGGATGCCGATGCGCCCGACCTTGTCGCTATAGGCCGGACCGATGCCGCGCCCCGTTGTATCGACGCGATAAGCTCCGCGTGCCTGATCTTCAACTTTGTCTAATACCTTATGATACGGCATGACCAGGTGCGCACGATCAGAAATAAACATCTTCGCAACCGATACACCCTTCTGCTCAATGCTCTCCAGCTCTGTCAGTAAATCCTGTGGATCGACAACGGTACCCGTGCCCATAACACAGGTGCATGCCGGATTAAAAATACCACATGGCACCAGATGGAGCTTGAATTCACCGAAGTGATTTACAACCGTATGGCCCGCATTACCGCCACCTTGAAAGCGCATACACAGGTCCATCTCCTGGCTCAAGAGATCAACAAGCTTCCCCTTTCCCTCATCTCCCCACTGTGTACCAACAACCACTGTTACTGAACCGGTCATAATCGTTGCCCCTCTTCTCTTTTTTCTAGCTGCTCGCGCTTGCTGCGTTCGCATCCATTTTTGTATTTTTTTTTTGCATATGTACAAATATTGCTACGCAATATTTGCACATATGCAAAAACACCCTTTGCTTATTTCAAATCAGCGGGTAAGGTGATGGGTTGTGAACCCAGAGTGGTTACCGCAATCAAATGTTCTGCATCGCTGGTTGGGAGCAGGCTACGGCGCAGGTGGACCATGTGCGGACCAAATGCCGTCTCCAGTTCGGGTGCCAGTTGCTCATAGATCGCGGCAAGATATGCCTCGTTGCGAATAAGCTTCTCGACCACGCGCACCAGTGTGCGATTTTGGGTCACCACCCCTGTCGCAGGCGCATCGAGCGAAGCCACCAGAGCCTCCGCGAAATCGATGGCCAGCGCTATAACGTGTCCGCCAACAACTTTTTCTGGTCCTTCATGCTGGTAGACCGTCGCAAAATCCGCGTTCGCCTCTCCGAACAGATTAAGAATGATCGTACAACCTCGCGTACGTGCCGCAAGCAATACATCTTTAAAGCGCTCTACATCTTCGGCCCACAGGCTAGCGGCGATCCGATGCTGCGCTGAAGCGATTAACTCAAGCAGGCGTGCCTCAATGCGATTGTGTTCGGCAAGTTCCCAGAAATGGCCTAATTCGTCTGGTTGCTCCAGGGCTGTAAGTTGCTGCTCCAGATCGTGGCAGCGTTGTTCCGTCTCGGCCTGAATTCGTCGCAGCAGACGCGTGGGCGAAACAGCGGCATAGCGTACAGGGTCCAGGCTAATCGCAGTAACGCGCTCTTTCGCCGCCAGAGTTTCGAGTGCCTGATACGTATTGGCGCGTGGCAGGCCTGTGCCTTTGCTTACCTCGTAGCCAGTGGAGTCAGGATGCTGCAAAAGAAAGATATAAATCTGAGCTTCCGCGCCAGTAAACCCAAGCTGTTTCATCTCCTCAATCGTCACTGCCGTCACAGAATATTTCTCCTTCTCTATAGTAGTAGCAAACACTACTACTATAGAGAATAACGCCCCTGTTTGTCAAGGTGATATATGTTAACTCTCTGTAAAATAGAAGTTGGTTGAAAACTCTTGACTTCAGTTCGCTTCTCAAGTATATTTATATTAATCTACTTAGATATCAGTCGAAATAGAAAGAGAGAGGATTAAATATGTCGGAAGCTGATTTTCAAATACTATTGCAATTTTTTAAGGTAGTCGCCGATGAAAACCGCCTCAAAATGCTAGGGTTGCTAGCCAATCGAGAGCACAGCGTTGAAGAGTTAGCGGCGCAGCTTCAATTGAAGACGCCCACCGTCTCCCATCACCTTGCCAGGCTGAAAGATGCCGGCCTGGTAGGAATGCGGCCCGAAGGGAATACGCATATGTACTGGCTCAATGCGGACGCATTGCACTCTATTAGCAAAGGATTGCTTTCGTCAGAGAAGATGGCTGCCCTGGTTGACGATGGAGCCGGTGAAGCATGGGAACGCAAAGTGCTGAAAGATTTCTTTGATGGTCCACGTCTCAAGGAGATTCCTGCAAGTCGGAAGAAGCGCTCTGTCGTGCTGAAGTGGTTTGCGACGCAATTTGAATATGGAGTGCGTTACTCGGAGAAGCAGGTCAATGAGCTGATTCAGCAGCACCATGAGGACGCATCTTCTATAAGACGCGAGCTTATTGGCGAGCGCTTGATGCAGCGCGAGAATGGGCTCTACTGGCGTGTATAGGAAGGATCACTACAGGCGTTGTTTGAAAGAAGGGTATCTTATTACTCTTCTTTACATGCATGACCAGCTTGCAGCCTGCCTTGCTTCTCTAATGCGGGGATCAAATTCCTTTATATATTCATAAATTGGCATATTAGAATACAAAATAGTATACCTTATGATTATCTTTCTTTGGTCGAATAAATAATACATAAGAAACGAAAAATATTACTTCGTTTCTCAAAAATATGAACCACATTTTAACAAAGTAAAAGTGGAGTCTATGATTTTATGATGAAATGGATTATAGTAAGTGCCGCTTCTTTTGCTCTGTGTGTTCTGGCAAGCGTTGCTATGCCAACAATCGGAGCTGAAGCACATGGTGCACAATCACTCTCTGTGTCACATCAAAAGCATGGTTGCTATAAGGAAAATCAAAACTGTAGTCATCACTCTCTTAATAATAAGCATAAAGGGAGTAGAGGGTCACAAGGATCTATTGGGTTCACGGGAGTGACAGGGACTCAAGGACCTATTGGGCTCATAGGAGTGCCAGGGACTCAAGGACCTATTGGGCTCATAGGAGTGCCAGGGACTCAAGGACCTATTAGGATCACAGGACCTCAAGGGCCTCAAGGGGCACCAGGGCCTCAAGGGGCACCAGGGCCTCAAGGGCTGACAGGGATGACAGGATCACCAGGGACGCAAGGGCCTCAAGGGCTGACAGGGGCACCAGGGTCTCAAGGGCCTCAAGGATTGACAGGAGCACCAGGGCCTCAAGGGCTGACAGGGATGACAGGATCACCAGGGACGCAAGGGCCTCAAGGGCTGACAGGAGCACCAGGGTCTCAAGGGCCTCAAGGATTGACAGGGGCACCAGGGTCTCAAGGACCAGCAGGACCGATAGGGCAAACGGGAGCACCAGGACCAGCAGGATCGATAGGGCAAACGGGCGCACCAGGACCAGCAGGACCGATAGGGCAAACGGGAGATGCAGGACCTCAAGGATTTGCAGGACCGATAGGGCAAACGGGAGATGCAGGACCTCAAGGATTTGCAGGACCGATAGGGCAAACGGGAGATGCAGGACCTCAAGGATTTGCAGGACCGATAGGGCAAACGGGAGATCCAGGACCAGCAGGACCGATAGGGCAAACGGGAGAGCCAGGACCAGCAGGACCGATAGGGCAAACGGGAGATCCAGGACCAGCAGGACCAATAGGGCAAACGGGAGCACCAGGGCCTCAGGGATTTGCAGGCCCAGTAGGGCAAACGGGAGAGCCAGGACCAGCAGGACCAGCAGGACCTCAAGGGCCTGTTGCGACAAAAGAGTATGGGTACATCTATAATACATCTCCGCAGGTTGTAGCTATAGAAGCTGACACAAATTTTAATTCAAATGGTATTACTTCTGCCGGAATTAACCATGTTCCAGGAAATTCTCTGATTTCTGTTAAAACAGCGGGATATTACCTTGTGACGTTTTCCGTGTCAGGTGTAGAGTCTAACCAATTTACTGTGTTTGTCAATGGCGCACCAGTTCCAGGAGCCACTTATGGCGCGGGTACAGGCACAGTGCAAGACAACGGGCAGGTAATAGTTAGCTTATCAGCAGGTGATATCATTACCCTTCGTAATCACACTTCTGCGTCGGCGGTGACGCTACAAACTCTGGTAGGAGGATCACAAATAAGTGAGAACGCTTCTATTGTAATCCAACAGCTTTCTTAAGTCAATTTTGAATGTAGTTTGAATATTGATTGAAGGAGTACGGAGAGAATGCGTAGGGCATATTAGCCTTTAACGCAGGATCTCCGTACTCCTTATGCTTCTTTTCTTTTTGGATACGGTGGGTGGTGCGTGAGAATTGCGGGATCAGACGAATATATCGTAGGATGATGATATGAGATAACACACTTTTGTTCAACATAACATACTGTTGTGGAAAGGGGCCGATCAATGGTAGAGCAGGATTTCATGCCGATTCAGAACTTTGATTATCTTGAATTATACGTAGGTGATGCCAAACATACGGCATATTATTTTACGCATGTCTGGGGTTTTGTGCCTATTGCCTATGCTGGTCTGGAGACCGGTGTGCGTGATCGTACAAGTTATGTGCTGGAGCAGGGCAATATTCGCCTGATTATCACCTCGGCGCTTGGGCCGGAGGGCGAGGTGGCTGAACATGTTCGCTTGCATGGAGATGGCGTGAAGGACGTGGCCTTTCGCGTAGAGAATGCTACGCTGGCCTATCGCGAGGCGACCAATCGCGGCGCACGCGGAGTGCGAGAGCCAATCACACGGCGCGATGAAAATGGCTCCTGTACGCTGGGCGCGATAGCGACCTATGGCGAAACCATCCATACTTTTGTCGAGCGACAAGATTATAAAGGCGTATTCCTGCCAGGATTTCGAGCGTTAGCAAGCACAACGCCACGCCGAGCACGTCCCGCTGGACTGGCCGGGATCGATCATGTAGTAGGCAATGTCGAACTGGGCAAGATGGATGAATGGGTGGCATTCTATGAGAAGGTCATGGGCTTCTCGCAGATGATCCACTTTGATGATCGCCAGGTCAGCACCGAATATTCAGCCTTGATGTCCAAGGTCATGCAAAACGGTAGCGGGCGCATCAAACTGCCAATCAACGAGCCAGCGCCCGGTCGTAGGAAATCGCAGATCGAAGAGTATCTGGACTTTTATCGCTCGCCTGGCGTCCAACATCTGGCCCTGATCACTGATGACATCGTCTCCACTGTGCGCAATCTCACTGAGCGTGGTGTAGAATTCCTGCGTACACCCAGCAACTATTACGATAGTGTGCTGGAGCGTGTAGGGCAGATCGAAGAGAATTTGCAGCACCTGGCCGAACTGAGCATCCTTGTAGACCATGACGACGAAGGCTACCTGCTGCAAATCTTCTCCAAGCCAGTCGTGACCCGTCCCACGCTCTTCTTCGAAGTTATCCAGCGCAAAGGTGCACGTGGCTTTGGCGAGGGCAACTTCAAAGCACTCTTTGAAGCTCTGGAACGCGAACAGGACTTGCGCGGAAACCTGTAGTAGGTAAGGAAAGGCAGCGGAAACCTGTAGTAGGTAAGGAAAGGCAGCGGAAACCTGTAGTAGGTAAGGAAAGGCAAGGGCATGCTATGACTGAGGAAGATATTGTACAGAAGACGCCAGAACCGCTTACGCGAGAGAGCCTGGCACAGGATTTACGCCAGCTTGGGGTGCAGTCCGCGATGACCTTGCTTGTGCATTCTTCGTTGCGCCGGTTGGGCTGGGTGTGTGGTGGGCCGGTAGCGGTGGTGCAGGCGTTGATGGATGTGGTGACCCAGAATGGTACGCTGGTCATGCCCGCGCATACGGGCAACTATTCCGATCCCGCTGCCTGGCAACATCCCCCGGTGCCACAGCCCTGGTGGCAGACAATTTATGAGGCAATGCCAGCATTTGATCCGCAGGTGACGCCGACTTATTTAATGGGTGCGATTGCTGAGACGTTTCGCACGAGTGCTGATGTGTACAGAAGCAACCATCCTCAGGTCTCGTTTACGGCCTGGGGACGCAATGCGCAGTTGATTACCGCGCATCATACGCTCGAATATGGCCTGGGTGAAGGTTCCCCGCTTGCTCGTATCTACGATCTGGACGGCTGGGTCTTATTGCTTGGCGTGGGCTATGATCGTAATACCTCGTTCCATCTCGCGGAGTATCGCAGTCCAGGTGCGGAACCAGCTATGCTGGGCGCACCAATCATTGAAAATGGCCAGCGTGTCTGGAAGCGGTTCCGCGATATCGAGATTGACGCTGATGTATTTCCCGCCCTGGGTGCGGAAATGGAGCGGACCGATCTGGTGACAATCGGAAGCGTTGGCCTGGCAGAGTGCCGTTTGTTCCCTCAACGACTGGCCGTTGATTTTGCCGTGCAGTGGTATAATCGTAGACGCTGATTATGCCTGCCTGGGCGTGGCTGACAGATCGTGCCAGAGTAACCAGTGTTGTGCCGTCTGGCTGATGACCTCCAGATTAGTGATGCTGCCATTGGCCTGGCCCTTTTCGAAGTCACCTTCGATGCTGCCCAGGCTGTTTGTGACATAGGCGAAGCAGACAATGTGTCGTTGTTTGGCGCTCCCCATGGCGTAGAGCGCGGCAGCCTCCATCTCTATGGTCAATATATTGTGGGCACGTCCAACTTCCAGCATCTCTTCGGTTTCGCGAAAAGGGGCATCGGTCGTCCAACTGGTGCCGGTATAGAGTGGAACTCGTTCATGGTCCCAGGCACGCAACACAATCTCTTTAAGGAGCGGGTTCAGGTGGCTATAGGGAGAAGGGGGCAGATAATGGTAGCTTGTCCCTTCGTCGCGCAATGCCTTTTCGATGAGAATGATATAGGGTGGCGCTTGATCCAGGGCTGTGATGCGCCCGGCCGACGAAATATTTATGAGTAATTCACACCCTGACTCGAAGAGTTCCTCTCCAACAAGCACGGAAAATGATGCTCCGACTGTTCCGCCGATGATGCCATATTCTGTGCCCTCATGGACAAATATGTCGAGGGATGTATGAAAACACGCCCAGGCATGCTGCCGATGTGTGCTATTTGAGGTCTGTAGAAAAGCAACAAGGTCACCATCAGGGTCAAGGATACAGATTCTGGGTACCTTCTCTAAAGGTAGCTTTTTTTGCCTGCGTATTTCGCGCAGCATATTGCGTGGGGTTAGGACAGATGGGGCGTCATAATGTTTCGAGGCAAGGATCGGTTGCTCGCCAAGTGACTCTTGAAAACTCCTCATGTATTTCCTCATGATATGTTGCAAATGAACTTTTTCAGATCAGATCGGTAAATAGAAAATAATCATAGACTACTCATTAGTACGAGTATTTATAGCGTGGGCTGTTGCGTATAAAGATATATCTATCTATGCTATCAAATATCGACTCGTAGGGAGATAAGAAGACAGGGTTAACCACAACGACATATCCTTTCTATTGATTTGCTATCCATAACACGTTTAACCAGCTAATTCTTTACAAACGAGCGATCTATTGTTCAAAGTTTCAAATGACTATAGCTTACACTCTGTAAAAATGGAATTGCAGGCAGGTGCCTGGAGGAAGCAAGCTGTATGATTATCGCAAAGTTCTATGCATATGTCTATATGTTGTTCTATGAGGTATTGCTTGCTTGCATCGAGGAGTTGTGGAAAAAGCAGAGCTATGCTATAATTCTCACAGGAAGCGAACAAATGTTTGTACTGCTGAAAAGTGGGTTTTTATGATAGAAATGCAGAAACTGACGCGGCGTTTTGGAGATTTTACCGCTGTCTCGCAATTGTCGCTTAGCGTGCCTGCTGGCTCTGTGCTAGCGCTGCTGGGACAGAATGGGGCGGGCAAGACGACGACTGTGCGCATGCTTTCTGCGCTTCTTACACCAACGGAAGGCGATGCGTTTGTTGGTGGTTATGATGTGCGCAAAAATCCTGCGGCCGTTCGTGCTTGCGTTGGGTTGGTGACGGATGTGCCAGGACTGTTTGAGCAGATGATGGTTCCAGGCTACCTGGATTTTTTTGGCGCGATCTATGGCATGTCGGCGAAAGCACGTAGCAGGCGTATCAATGAGCTCGTGGAGTTTTTTGACCTGGCTGCACATGTCAAAGAAAAAATGGTTGGGTTTTCGAAGGGGATGAAGCAGAAGGTTGCTCTGGCACGCGCTTTGATCCACGAGCCTACCGTGTTGTTCCTGGATGAGCCTACCTCTGGCCTTGATCCGCTTGCCGCTCGTAGTGTGCGCGAGCTGATTCTCGAACTGAAACAGTCCCGGCGAGCCATTATATTGTGCACCCACGATCTGGACGAAGCTGAACGTGTGGCGGATACAGTGGCTATTATGCGTCAGGGACAGATTGTTGCTTACGGTACACCTGCGGCTTTGCGTACCCAATTCTCCGACGAGACTCATGTGCGCATCGAGTTCGCACAGCCCTGCCCTTTATCTCTTGAAACTCTAAGCACCGTTGAGGGTTTGAGCACACCTCAATTTTCTGCTGTCACCACTGCTGATGCAGACATTAGTAAGAATATGCTGCTAACCTATCATACCGCTCGCCCTGCTCAAGTTAATCCTCAGCTTATAAACCGCTTAATTGCGGCCAATGCGCTTATCGTTTCTGTGACGTGCGAGACTACGACCCTGGAAGAGGTGTATACTCTGGCGATGGATAAAGATCATATATCCAGTCATGTAACCGGGCATGCGTCCGTTGCTAGCCAATCTTTGGTAAGGGGGCGGTAGTATATGCATACGGGAGAAGATGTCGAAACGACGGCCTCAACTTTCTACACTCCGTTGCCAACTCTACTTGCAATATGGCTGGTAGCGCGTCGGCAGATGGTCGAGGCACTGTTGACGCGCTCAAGCCTGGTGATGTTTGGTGTGTCGCTGGTGATAAATACTTTCGTTGTGTGGAATACGATCCAACCTCAGAATGAATCTCCAAATGGGCAACGTGCGATTGGAAATACGCTGGCATTTCTGTTGCTGTTCATTGCGTTGCTCAACTCGCAGCCGGCGGTTGGTATTGCCGCTGGCGTTTTCGCTGGTGACAAAGAGCGCGGTTGCTTGCTGCCACTCTTAGCAACACCCGCATCCAACACGGCCCTGCTGGCCGGCAAGGTGCTTGGTGCTGTCATACCAGCGCTTCTTTATACTGTGGTTGGCATTATCATCTATCTGGTGGAGGTTGCCTTGCTGTTCGGGCCTGCCACCCTATCGTTGATGCCTCCTGGACTCGCGCTGACGGTTGTGGCGTTTATTCCTGCCCTGCTCATCTTTGCGGCCACTGTTACATGCCTGATCTCTTCACGCGTAGCCACATTTCAGTCGGCGCAGACCTATAGCTCTTTGATTACAACGGGGCTCTGGCTCATCTTTGGTGCGCTCGTTTTTGTGGCGGCTATCTTCGCGCTCTGGATCTTCGCACTTGGTGTCCTTGCCGCATACATCCTGGATGGACTGCTCATCGTTCTGGCCGCTCGCACGTGGCAGCGCGAAGAGGTGATGGCGAAACAATAGTGCATTATCCTGATCTCTTATTACAACCTGGATCAGCGAGCAAACAATGCTGCGGTTAGAGTGAACTACCCATCGGCTAAAGACCGATGGGCTTCTTCGGAAGCCTGAGTTCACCAGACTCGCCAGCAGAAATGTTGGCACCGTTTGAAAGGTTAGGGCACCCTCGGTTGACGCATCAGACCGTTGCATCTGCCGTCTCTCGTTAAGTAGGATCATTAGGTAAAGTCCGGTGCGAGAGATGTAAAAAGCCTTTTGAACCCTGTCGAGATGAAGCCGGATTCCTTTCGTGGTCACAGCGAAGGGATACGCACCACCCGGCGCTTGCCGGAGCATTTTCCGAAAGGATGGTTTCTTCATGACTGTCGTGTATGTGCTTTCTCCAGTGGGAAAGCCACTCATGCCCTGCCGCAGCGTGATTGCGCGATTACTGCTGAAAAATGGAAAAGCCAAGGTGATTCGACGTACCCCTTTCACCATCAAACTGTTTAAACAAGCAGAGCACGTCTATGAGCAACCGCTCACGCTTGGCGTGGACACTGGCAGCGCGGTGATTGGATCAGCGGTGGCGGATTCACAAGGCAAGATTCTCTATCTTTCCGAAGTGCAGGTACGCAACGATATCGCCACCACCATGAAAGAGCGAGCTTCAAAACGCCGCAACCGCCGAAGCCGCAAAACTCGCTATCGACCGGCGAGATGGCTCAATCGCAAGAACTCCCTCAAGAAGGATCGGTTTTCGCCCACCATGAGAAGTAAGATCGACGCGCATCTGCGAGAAATCCGCTTTGTCCAGTCGCTCTTGCCTATTCGATCCATTGTACTGGAAACAGGCACCTTTGATCCGCATGCCCTCAAGAACCCGGAAGTCTTGCAACACAAGTGGCTCTACCAGAAGGGCATCAACTATGGCTTTGCGAATACCAAAGCCTTTGTCCTCACGCGGGATGGGTACACGTGCCAACAGTGCAAGGGCAAGTCGAAAGACCAACGGCTAGAAGTGCATCATCTCGTGTTTCGCAGTGCGAACGGAAGCGATGAGGAAAGCAATTTGCTCACCCTCTGCAAAACCTGTCATGACGGTCTGCACGCGGGAACCATCATCCTCAAACACACGGGCAAGAAAAAGGGTCTGTTACGACACGCCACGCAGATGAATAGCATTCGCATCCAGTTGCTCAAGCGCGTTGAGGCGCAGGAAACGTGGGGTTTTGTGACGAAAGAACATCGGCACCTCTCAGGGCTGCCCAAAGAGCATGTCTTTGATGCAGCCATGATTGCGACACGAGGGGTGAAGCCCATATTCTGCACGACGACCATGCTTGCAAAGAAATGCGTGCCTGATGGCGATTACCAACAGACCAAAGGCATCAGGAGCGAACAACGCCTTCCCACAGGAAGATACAAGGCTTCCGCAAGTTCGACAAAATTCGCTATGAAGGGAAGGAGTATTTCATCAAAGGCCGCATGAGTAGCGGGTATGCCATTCTCAGCGACCTTTCTGGTAACAAAGTCGATTTAAAACCCATTCCGAAGTTTGAGAAGATGAGAAGAGTGAGCGCACGGTCTTCCTGGCTGATGACACAACAAACCATGCCACCTTCCTCATGCTCTCTCATCTGATTTTTGTCTGTACGTACAGGAAACTCTCCAACACGACATTGAGAGCCAAGGAGAGCGCGGCGTTCATCCACGAGGCTGAAGACCTCGTGGTTTTCTCGCCACGCCTATATAAATTATGCGTCTGTAACCTGTCTCAATATCATAAATTATGAGGATAGGCGTTGTTGAATTATATGTTATACTTGGCCTATCAAAAAGAAAACAGTATTCACATCGGGGAGGTCGAGGCTGTGGTCGTTGATCCGCAACATAATGAAGAAGGCGTTGTTTCAGGCTATAATGGGATTCCCATAACGGAAGAAGCGTTTGAGCATTTGATAAATGTCGAGAGTCCGTATCGCTACGAGCTGATTGATGGCGTGGTCTATGACATGACCGGTTCCACGCCGGAGCATGCCGACATCACGTTTAACGTAATAGCCGCGCTCAAAGAACAACTGGGGAGGCAAGGGCCTTGCCGCGTCTATCAAGAGCAATATGTATTGATCCCAGGCAAGCCGTCAGCGGTGCCCGATATTGTCATGACTTGCGATAGAGCAGACCGGGACAAAGAGAGAAGGCTCAAGCCCTTTAAAATTCGTTCCCCTTTGCTTGTCGTTGAAGTCCTTTCGCCCAGTACAGCGGCCTATGATCGCACAGAGAAATTTGCTCGCTATAAGCATTGTCCAACCCTCGAAGTTTATATACTGGTTCACCAGGATAAGCGCCACGTCGAGGTCTATCATAAAGCTACAAACTGGCAACAAGAAAGCTTCTCCGCGAGTCAGACGATCAAGCTTGATCAACTAGACCTGAAATTAGCGCTAGCCACCATATACGAAGGTGTGCTTTAGAGCGTGGTTGCTCCCATTTTTATTTAATACATATACTTTACATTTTACCTATTTTTGTGCAAAGGGCAAAATAGGTAAAATGCAAAGTATATGTATTAAAAGAATGAAGCGCGTCGTAAGCTGTGCAAAAGAACGTGGATGTGACGGGAATCAAACACGCTTGCTAATAGGTTAGATTTGCTAGAAAAACCATTTGTGTTGCCCTATGCGGATGAAACGTGTAAAATACACCTTGTATGAAAGCTTCAATGATCGTGTTGTCGGAAAGGCAGTTGGTTTAGGATATGGCGAAGGTGAAGAAAAAGAAAACACAACAGGTACAGATGTCCGTTTCGCAAGAAGAGAGCGTGCAGGTGCAACACGTGCTTGCGCAATATCATCAACTTGCCACGACGTTGCGTGAGAGCAGTGATCGAGGGCAGGTTGATGCCGCGTTGACGGAGATCAATGCACTGCCTGAGGGTGTTCAACTGCTTTTAGTTAAAGAATTATCTAAAGAGAAGCATGCCGATGCAGCCGATGTCCTGACAGCTATCTATGAGGTGAGTTCACTAAAAAGTGTACATAAGGAAGCCAAACGCTCGTTAATACGTCTTGAGGCATCGCGTATCTATCCAGGCTGGCGTCTGCCTGTTGAGCACACTTCCGTTTTTGATAGTATCTCTGCTGCGACAAGCAATCGGCGTTTTTGGAAGGGCCTTGTGACAGATTCGCTGGATGTCGGTGAGGTCCAGTTGCTCCTGTGCTGGGAGCAGGGCGATAATTATAAGGATGTGCGTGTTCTTGGCTTCTTGCTCGATTATTCTTTTGCAGGCGTCAGAGACTTTTTTACTCAGGTGGAAAGCAAACGCAGCTTCGAAAAGTTTGTGACGCGCATAATCGAGGAGACGCCGGATGTAGAATTTGAAGATTGCTCGCTGGCTAGAGGTCGCCGCCTCTTGCTAGATGCGCTGGATGTCAATAAACAGCGCAACTCAACGCCGCACAAAGACTATCGCTTTAATCTCTCACTTATCAATGAACTGATCCTGGAGGTCCCTGGCCTTTCTGAAGAGTCAGAAGAGTAGAAGATAGAAGATGAGGACGAAGAGGTCGTTGATCTGCACGATGCCAGCCCTGAGGAAGTGGTCATGTATTTTGTGAGGTCCTGGGCTGATGAGGACTACGACATGGCCTATCAATGTCTTTCAGAGGATAGCGAGTTGCGTGCTGGCCTGACGAAAGATGAGTGGGTTGAATTGCGTACAGACTGGGCAGAAGATATCGAACCAGCTAACTTCAAGCCGGAATTTGCCTTTGAGCTTAAAGAAGAGAAACCGAAACTCTGGCTTCCCGCTCGGTTTCAAGCCAGTAGTTCACCTGATCGCAGAGTAGTTGAAGCTGGCTGGTCTATTGAATTTACTGAAGTACCACTTATCAGCTCATTACCGGAGTTGCCGGAGCCAACCATGATCTATCAAATCACTGGTCGCCACTGGTTCTGGTTGAGTTACACCCTCGTGCGCGAAAACGATGTCTGGCATATTCAGAGCATAACGGACGAAGGCGCAGAAGCACAAAATCTTTCCGTTTCAGCACTGCAAAAGCACGTTCAGGATCTCGACGAGCAGATAAATGCAATTACGAAGAATACATCGGTCGAAAAAGTGCTGCAGCTCAGTGAGGAAGAAGCAATGCAAGAGGTTTTGAATGTGCTTGCAATTGTATTCCGGGCCACCCATTACCGTGACATACTTATCAAGAAGGAGCCGCTTACTAGCACTTATTACGAAGAAGGTGCTACACTGCATGCTAGCATTTGCTCAATATGAGCGTTGTCTTAGCTATCTGATCCCACTCACGGAGCAATTCCCGGAGCCGCGTGCTGAGAATCTCAGCAGAATTGGTCTGCTTTACCAACGGCTCAGCGAAAAATATAGTAACGATGAGTTCGATGACTACGATGAAGATCGCTCGGAGCATTATCTGGAGCTGGCTGAGACCGCGCTGCGCGAGTCGCTGGCTATTGAAGATTGTTTCGATGCACATATGTCGTTGGCCGAGGTGCTTGTGGGGTATAAGGATGATGAGGAAAAACTTGATGAGGCAAGGGTCCATCTGTTGCAGACGAAGGCTCTGGCTACTGACGCAAATCAGGAGGCACAAGCCGAATTTCACCTTGGCGAGATCGCTTTGTTACGCGATCAATTTCAGGATGCGCTCCTCCACTATCAACGTGTCGTCGATCTCCGGCCGAGTGCGGCCATAAACTGGTCTGGCCTTGGGAGAGCTCATAAGGAGCTTGGAAATTTTGCGGAGGCCGAGAGTAGTTACAAGCGTGCTATCGAGTTAGATCCCACTGATGACGACTATTATTATGCACTGAGTACCTTGTACACAGATAATGATCAACCGATACGTGCCATGGAGATACTTGAAGAAGGGTTACGGACTAATCCTGATTCTGTTGCCTTGCGTTTTTGTGCGGCAACACTTGCCATGGAAAATAAAGAGTATCACACCGCCAGGATGTTTCTCGATGAGGCTTCACGTCTTGAGCCAGACTCGGAAACCGTTGCCGTATTCCGCCAGGTCCTCGACGTGAGGGAGGAGCTCGATCAGTCGCGAAAAAGCGAACAACGAGCGACTCGTAGGCTGAATCCCGTTTCTCCTTCAAAACAGAAAAGTAAGCGAAAAAGATAATCTTCTGTCTAACAGAAGTATATATAAATAAAGGTACCTTATGACAATCGATCCTCTAGGCCCGCGCAGGGGCGGGCCTATGACTGTTCAGGAATATTTACAACTTAACAAGGCTACGTCAGACGCGAGGTATGAATATCTAAATGGTGTGGCCCGGCTCATGCCCCAGACATCAGCCGAGCACGATACTATTGTTCAGAACGTCTATAATGCCCTCAACCGGCGTCTTGCGCCGGGTTCATATGCTGTTTTTCGCTCCGATGTGCAGACATATGTTATGGATCAAGCAGTGAGCCAGGAGAACTATTTCTATCCTGATGTCATCGTCTCCGCCCATGCAGCCGATTGCCAACCTGGTACCTGGCTTATCAAATCTCCCTGCGTCGTAGTTGAGGTGATTGCACCTGCCACGGAGCATATTGATCGCGGCAGGAAGCTAGCCGCCTACAAAGCGTGTCCATCTATTCAAGAGATAGTATTGATCGAGCTGCCTGAAGTAGAAGTTCATCGGCGTGTAGAAAATAGGACATCCTGGCGCTATATAGTGTATGGTTCTCATGAAGAGATCAAGCTTTCAAGCATCGATGTGAGCATACCAATGAGTGAGATATTCAGCGAGAAGGGGAAGGTCGGCTGGGAAGAATATGCCACTAGCATTGAGGAATATCATCACCTGCATGAACGTTACAACGTTAGTTTTGAATATATAAATGGTAATGTCTCTCTACACGACACCCCCGTCCTTTTGCTGGGCGGGGTGGCCGCTAAGAACACATCCTCTCAAACCGCCCTGGCGCTGATTAGCGATGTAACAAAAGAGGAGGCCAAACAATTGGCGGCGTTCGTCGCCTTTTTACGTCGGGAGAAGAGGGAGAGCTAACTGAGGCTTAGCGTGCCTTGCTACCAGCTAGCAACTCGTCGTATCGCTGCACAACTTCATCGATAGTGCCCGCCATATAGAACATATCCTCGCGGACAGCATCGTGTTTGCCTGCCAGAATTTCGCGTGCCCCACGTAACGTCTCTTTTAAGGACACGTAGCGCCCGGCGCGACCCGTGAAGACCTCCGCGACGTTCAGCGGCTGTGTCAGGAAACGCTGCATCTTACGTGCACGTGCCACAGTCGTTTTGTCCTCATCCGATAATTCGTCCATGCCCATAATGCTGATGATATCCTGTAGTTCGCGATAGCGCTGCAGGAGCCCTTTTACCTCGCGTGCGATAGTATAATGTTCCTGACCGACGATCAGCGGGTCAAGGATACGGCTGGTCGAGGTGAGCGGGTCTATTGCCGGGAAGAGTGCCTGCTCAAACAGCGACCGTTCGAGCACCACAGTGGTGTCGAGGTGCGCAAAGATTGTGCTGGGGGCGGGATCAGTATAGTCATCGGCTGGCACAAACACGGCCTGGAACGAAGTGACCGAGCCATTTGCGGTGCTTGTGATACGCTCCTGCAACTCGCCCATCTCTTCGGCTAAATTGGGTTGATAGCCAACTGCCGAGGGCATACGTCCAAGCAGCGCCGAGACTTCGGCTCCGGCTTGGGAGAAGCGGAAGATGTTGTCTATAAATAGCAGAACATCTTTGTTTTCCTGATCGCGGAAGTATTCAGCCATTGTCAAGCCGGTCAGGGCGACGCGCAGGCGTGCTCCCGGTGGTTCATTCATTTGACCAAAGATCATCGCAACCCGATCTATGACTCCGCGCTCAACCATTTCCTCATAGAGGCCCTGACCTTCGCGTGTGCGCTCACCGACACCTACAAACACGCTATAGCCTCCATAATTCAGGGCGATATTATGGATGAGCTCTTGAATGATGATCGTTTTCCCGACGCCTGCTCCTCCAAAGGCACCGACCTTGCCACCTTTGGTGAAGGGTGCGACCAGGTCAATAACCTTAATGCCGGTTTCCAGTAGCTCAGTTTTTGCCGATTGTCCTTCGATGCTGGGTGCTTCTCTATGGATGGCCCAGGTGGGAGCATCTGTGATCGGCATTTTATTATCGACCGTCTGGCCTAACACATTAAAGACTCTTCCCAGCGTCTGTACACCAACGGGAACTGAGATTGGTCGCCCCAGGTTGACCACTTCTGTACCACGTTGCAGGCCATCGGTCGCGCCCATTGCGATGCAGCGTACCCAGTTGTTGCCCATGTGCTGCTCGACCTCGAATGCCAATGCTTGCTCAAGGTCCGGCTGTAGCAGGCGTAGCTCGTCATAAATGTGTGGTAAATGCTGGGCCGAAAATTCAACGTCTACAACCGCTCCCAGTATTTGTACAATCCGCCCTTTGTTTTCTGTCAAGGTAACCATATGTGATCCTCCATCACTTTTTGTACAATATTTTTACTCTTCTGTCTGTTCATACTGTACAGGAAAGCTAGAGGATCGGCATGACTCAAACTACGTAATCGAAAGGAATCTGCTACACTGCTATTGTGTGAGAGGGTAGGCAAAATAACGTACTCGCGCTTGCTTTATTCTATATTAAAGCAAGCGCAATATTATTCTTAACGCATTCGCTCTTTGACGATTATATCTACCAGCGCAATAAGTGTTAAGAGATTAGGTGTATCTTGTGCCTTGACTGGCGACCATTTGAGTGGATGACCGCTTTTGATGACGACGACAAGGCCCTTTTCGGTCGTATCGAGCTTATCAATCTGGTCCCAGGGCACAAGCTCTTTGCCATTATTAATGCCCCGACTCTCTACATTGATTTTGCCAAATGTCACTACTTGTTTACGCTGAAAATCTATTAGCTTTTGTGGCAATTGGCGTCTGGTCACATGATCCTGAATTCTAGAGAAAAGTGCGTCAACAAACCCGATGGTATCGTCAAATTTAAGCACTTTGCCATCATCTAAACGCAGCGTTACGGTTAGCCTTGGGCCGTAGTTGTGCGTTCCGCGTTTGTACCAGATGCTCTCGATCTGTTCCCAGCGGATGACATCGTAGTTTTTGCCGCGTGCACGCAGAAACCCTTCTGTATAGATATATGCTTGCATACTGCCTGTGATGAGCGAGCGGACAGCATAAATGAGCACAAATAATGGTGCAAGCACGATAATGTATACAATCCGAAAGTGGACGGCGATACTATTTAAAAACAGTATTATTGCCATAATCGCTGCCATCACGAGAATTGAACCAAGAATTAAGGCAATACTGTACAGGGGGCTGTGCGTTTTATGGATTTTGACTGGCGTACCTAATTTGTACGCCAGCGCTTGTTGTGCAATTGTTTCCGGTATTTGGTTCTTAGCAGGAAGGCTTTTTGTCGCCATTGTCTCTGTCCTCTTTATAGTTGCCAGGCTATTACTGTTGTCCACTTCCCTTATTGTCCTTTTGGGACTGGTGCTGAGGTGGTTAATAAGTGCGATCAACAGGAAGACATTGGGGATAGTGAAAATGGGAATGTTTGCCCAACTGAGCATCTTCTTGTCGCGATTAACAATGAAGTATCCGCTGGCCACATACACACGTTTGGCCTGATCCCAGGGTAAAAGTTCTTGTCCCTTGAAGATCCCTTGCTGGCTGATACTGACTGGACCAAAGTTGAGCACGCTACCCTGCATAAAAGCGGCAATAGCCTGTGGCATTTTTACCCTGATGATCGCTTCATTGATTGCTTCCCCTAACTTACCCACATTCTCAAACTTATTGTCGAGGATGACGGTCGTGCCATCGCTACGGCGAACAGTATATTTATGTGTCATACCGGTATTCATGCCATAGGTTTTGTGCTGCGTGACGCGATACAATAATGAATCGATCTGCTCCCAGCGGAATACTTCTACCTTTCCCTTTTTAGTGAATAAGAATCCATGGTCGCAGGTATAAATATGCCATGTTTTGAAACGCATGGGATAGGAGCCATAATTGATCGCCCATGCTGCACTAAGTAGAGCGAAAACCAGAAGTAGCAAACCATTCCGACTAGAATTATCTGCTGAGCTTAAAGATGCTGCAGCAAGTACACCAAAAACAATAGCACCTATGATACCTATGACAATATAGGTGCGCTTTTCTTTGTTCAGGACCACTTTATAGTCGGCTGTAGCGGCCCCGAGACCATATTGTGCGGCTAACTGTGTTGCCTCACTGGATAATTGCTCTTGTTGTAAGACGCGTAAAGGCTGTGACATAATTTCACCCTCTCAAAAATAAATACCAACTTTCCTGTTTTCTAAGTAATTATGCCTACTCAGAACGGGCATTCAATAAAATATTGTAAAGAGTAAGTATGCGCAAAGAGATTATATATAGAGATAGACACAAAAGAATATGCGCCTGCTTACTCTTGTAATTTGATGTATGCTATGATCTCTCCCGGATAATAGGGCAGCAAGAGCCAATTTTTGGCAGTCGAAAGGCTTACCTTATAAAGGTAGCATGAGTATTGTAAAACGAATGACATTTGATACGTTGCAAAACATGCACTGAGATTGTTACATGTGCTTGCCATCTGGAGCGTAGGTTGTATGCAGATTTTGTGTAATCGTTATAAAGAGAAGATCGAGAACCCTCTTCTCAAGATGCTAATTTATGATTTTAAAATGTGTCTTAGTATTATAACAGAAAAGCATGGCATGGATATAATTTACGAAAGAATTTCTACTTTGTTTTAAATATTCCGGCATTGAGTAGATTTATAATAGAGAATGTTTTTGCATCTCTACAATGGAGATGCATTTGAATACGTGCGCTAAAATTTAATTTAAAGATGTTATACCCTCTATTTCGATAGAGTTTATAGAGTAGCTATTGCTCATATGTCTATAAACAACTGCTGATATTATTATAGAATAGCTTGCCTGGCAGGACTGTGAACTAAATCACACAAGCTTATTTTCGACGGCAAAACGTGTGGCGGCACTGCGTGAAGAGACTGCCAGCTTAGCATAGATCGAGCGCAAATGGGTGTTGACCGTGCGCGGGCTGAGCACAAGCTTTTGCGCAATATGGGCATCCGTTAGCCCGGTAGCGAGTAGCTTCAATACATCCATCTCGCGCATCGTGAGGCCGGCTGGATAGCTCTTCGCCGCTACTTTTGTGCTCACCGCTTCGGTGATGTGTATGTTGGCGATCATGCCTAATGTATGCGTGAGCGACATATTGCGACCGACCGACCAGTTTTCAGCGAATGCGTTTTTGCCGATCAGGATGTTATACGTCTCTATTGCTTGCGCACGTTGCTTTCTATAGACATATGCAAGCGGCGCGGAGAGGCTTTCCCGCAAAGCATCGGCGGTAGCCAGAAACTGGACGGCCCGTTCCGGCAATTCGGTTTGCCCACATAAATAGGAGAATACTTCAAGTGCCAGCGCGAGCCCCAGCATATCTCCAACCTGCCATGCCTGGTGAATAGCTTGTCTGGCGTGTATGCCAGCTGGCCCATAGTTTTGTTGCGCGATAGCCACGTAGCCGAGCCCACACAGAATGTAGACCGTCGTCACCCGATCCTCCAATGCACGTGTGAGTACAAGCCCCTGCTCATAGTAGGTTTTGGCGTCAGCAAAATGATCCTGTTGCAATGCCAGATCGCCCATACTCCAGAGTGCCAGCGCGACCCCTGAGCTATAGTCAAGTTCGCGAGCCAACTGCAAGCTTTCCTTTAAATAGCGGGCCGCCTCGCTAAAGTTCCCCTGACAACTTGCCAGATATCCTAAGCCGAAGAGCGCCATAGCCCGTTCGCGTCCAGTGCCCAGGCGAATAGCCAGGGCCAGGCAATCATCCAGGCATGTTTGTGCCTCAACATAGTTTCCTTGGGTGCATAACGTCTCGCCCATCCCGCTCAAGCAAGCCACCTGTCCCAGCCTATCCTCCAGAGTTTCATATAGCCGGAATCCTTTTTGATACAAGAAATGGGCGGTCACAAGCTTGCCTCGTCGCCGCATGGTACTCCCGATGTTCATAAGCACGTCGGCCTGACTGCGTAGATCGCCGACCTGACGCAGCAGTCCCAGTCCCAACTTGTAACGTATTTGTGCATTCTTGAAATCACACTGTTTGCTTGCGATATGACCACTGATACTGTGTAGGATACCTCGGCACCAGATATCATTTGTCTCTCCATGGATCTGTAGTCCCTGTTCGGCCAGTTCTCGTGCAGTGTTGTATTTTCCCTGTTGCAGGCAGACCAGGGCCAACGCTCCCAGTGCCAGGGCTTGCGTGCGCTTATCGCCCACAGTGGTTGCCAGATCCACGCTTTCCTGTAGTCGTGTTTGTGCCTGAGCAAAGTTGTTATGCATGGATGCCATGCTGCCTGCGCCATAGAGCACGCGTGCGCGTAGTGCTTTTGGTTGATTGGGAGCGTCGAGGGCCAGGACATCCTCCAGCCAGTGATAGCCTTCTGTTAGTGACATGCGTAACTGCAGGGTGCGTGAGAGAGCGCTTGCCAGGCGCAGTCCCGCAGTCGCCTCGCACTGCTCTATTACCCAGCGCATCGCCAGCCGGAGGTTGCTTGCTTCCTGATCCAGGCGCTGCAACCATTCTTGCTGCTTATAGCCATAGAGATATTGCTCTGCAGCTTCGGCCACCTGAATGTAAAAGAGGGCATGTCGTCGTTGGGCTGCAGTACGTTCTTCGCAGCTAGCGAGGCAGTCCAGCGCGTATTCCCGTAGCGTTTCCAGGAGGAAAAAGCGTGTCTCGTTGTTTGCACCTGTGCTTACACGTACAAGACTTTTATCGACAAGCGAGGTGAGCAGCACCGAGACATCTTCATCATCGATTGATGGGGCAAGTGCTTCTACCGCTGCAAGCGTCCAACTGCCGGTCAGGACGCCGAGCTGACGGAAAAGATATTTTTCGGCGTCTGTGAGCAGGTTATAGCTCCAGTCGAGGGTGTTGCGCAACGTCTGTTGTCGTCGCGGCAGATTGCGCGCGCCGCCTATAAGTATCTGCAATCTACTTTGCAGACGTGCCAGCAAGATTGATGGTGAGAGTAGTTTGATACGTGCCGCCGCCAGCTCTAGCGCAAGGGGTAGACCGTCGAGCTGAATACAGATCTCGATAACATCGCGTATATTCTCGTGAGTAAGCGCAAAAGCTGGCTTGACTGCCTGCGCACGCGCCACAAATAGCTCCACGGCGGCTGATGTTACATTAGCCGGAGCCGTCTCTGCTTGAGCGGGTAGAATGGGTAGGGCCAGGGGTAAAACTTCTGCCTCGTGCTCGCCGTAAATGTGTAGTACCTCGCGGCTGGTGACCAGAACCTTGAGATAGGGAGCCAGTGTCAGCAGGTTGGCTATCTGTGTGCTAGCTTCTTGCACATGTTCGAAGTTGTCGAGTACGAGCAGGAGCTGTTTGTCGCGTATATATGCGTGCAGCCGCTCAAGCAGTTGCGGAGACTCTTCGATGGCGAGCGCCTGGGCGATAGTGGGCACGACTTGCAAATGGCTCTGTAACGGGGCAAGCTGCACAAAAAAGACGCCATCCTGGAGATCGCTCACCTGCGCAACCTCCAGAGCCAGGCGCGTCTTGCCAACGCCACCTGGCCCTGTAAGGGTTAAAAGGCGCACATCGTTTCGTTGCAGCAACGCGGACAGGACGGTGATCTCATGCTCACGCCCAATCGTCTTATTCATTTGTGCTGGCAAATGCCGTACTACCTGCCTTGCCTTGCTTTGTTGGCTCATGCGATTCTTCCAAAGGACAGTGTTTGCTCTGTATTTTTGCTGTTCGAATTACTTTGTTTTCTTTTATTGTAGCAAAAAAGTATTGTGTCTGCATGGAATGAGCAGGTTACATCAGGTAGAAATTATATGCATTGGTATGCCTGGATTGATATATGGTGGAATTATGTCATATAAAGCAAAATCGGCAATTTGGGGAAGAGATGTACAATATTCTTTTTGCTATTTCACTGTTTACAGCGCTCTTCAGAATTACAAATCTGCCACGATTAGAGTATAATGTTAGTATTAATGAATATTCATGAGATATTTCTGGAAAATGTGGTAAGGGTCAGTGTAAATCACACTTGATGGAAGGGAATGTATAGCCATATGGATGATCACCAGCTAGAGACTTTATTGGATGATCTTGAGTCAGATCGTGTGGAACGTAAATCATCAATTGCAGATAGAGATAAGGTTGCAGAAGCTATTTGTGCATTTGCTAACGACCTCCCAAACCATCTACAGCCAGGAGTGCTCTTTATTGGTGTCAATGATAATGGAACTTGTGCACACTTTACTATTGATGATCGGCTTCTCCTTACCCTTTCCGAATATCGATCAAATGGAAATATCTTACCTTTCCCTATGATGGTTATACAAAAGAAGGCAATTAAAGGCTGTGAAGTGGCCGTCATTATCGTAGAACCATCAGATGACACTCCTGTTCGTTTTAGAGGACGCACCTGGATACGCGTAGGCCCAAGACGCGCTATCGCCACACAAGAAGAAGAACGTCGCCTGACTGAGAAAAGACGCTCCAGAGATTTGCCATTTGATATCAGATCTATACAATTAGCAACTATAGACGATCTTGATAAGGATCTTTTTCAGCGTGTCTACCTTCCATCAACCTTGCCACCTGATATTATCCAACAAAATAATCGCACACTTGAACAACAGCTTTCATCTGTGCGTTTCTTAAGCGTAGGAAGCATGCCTCATCCAACTGTACTTGGTATCCTCGTCATTGGGAAAGATCCAAGACAATTTATCCCAGGCGCTTATATCCAGTTCCTTCGTATCGATGGCACAGAACTTACAGATTCTATCAAAGACCAGAAAGAGATAGATGGGCCTCTTCCAGAACAACTTCGACTTTTAGATGAGATACTCGAAGCGAATATATCAGTTGCTACAGACATCTCAACACAAGTAAAAGAGATTCGTCATCCCGACTATCCAATAGTAGCATTGCAACAGTTAACACGTAATGCGATATTGCATCGAACATATGAAGGAACATATGCCCCTGTACGTATCTTCTGGTTCTCTGACCGCATAGAGATACAGAATCCTGGTGGGCCTTTTGGACAGGTAAACGAGCAAAATTTCGGCACACCAGGCATTACAGATTACCGTAATCCTCACATTGCGGAAGCTATGAAAAACCTCGGCTATGTCCAACGTTTTGGCATAGGAATCGCCCTTGCACGCCAACAATTAGACAAGAATGGCAATCCTCCACCAGAATTTAAAGCCGAAAGTGCTCATGTACTTGTCACACTCAGGAGAAAAATATGAGCGTTCCTATTATAGCCTTTTTTAATAACAAAGGGGGGATTGGTACAACTTCTCTTGTCTATCACCTTGCATGGATGTATGCTGATATGGGCCTACGTGTTGTCGCTGCAGACCTGGACCCTCAATCAAACCTCACTTCTGCCTTTCTTGACGAAGATCGCCTGATTGAACTTTGGCCTGACGGAGATCACCCGGACACTATTTTTGGGTGTATACGACCAATACAGCGGGGAATTGGTGATATAGGAAACCCACACTTGGAAATCATAGACAACTCCCTTGCCCTTCTCGTTGGCGATTTGTTACTTTCGGGTTTCGAGGATAATCTTTCAGAAGCCTGGCCCAAGTGTTTGGACAGTGATGAACGTTCCTTTCGTATCATGTCTGCTTTCTGGAGAATTGTGCAGAAAGCAGCTACTGTACACGAGGCAAATGTTATTTTGATGGATCTTGGTCCTAATCTTGGCGCTATTAATCGAGCTTCATTGATTGCATCAGACTACGTAGTTGTTCCTCTCTCGCCCGACCTATTTTCTTTGCAAGGATTGCGTAATCTTGGCCCTACACTCAGGAAATGGCGTCACGATTGGGATCAACGGGTGAGAATGAATCCTGATGCAGACCTGAAACTTCCGCCGGGGCATATACAGCCAGCGGGATATATCGTCCTGCAACACGCTATACGTATGGACCGTCCCGTCAAAGCTTATGAGCGCTGGATTGCTCGCATTCCAGATGAATACCGGAAGTATGTATTGAATGAACCTGAAAATAGCAACATACAAATCCAGAATGATCCAAATTGCCTTGCTCTTCTCAAACATTATCGTAGCCTTATGCCACTTGCTCAAGAAGCACACAAGCCAATATTTTATCTAAAACCTGCCGATGGCGCTATGGGTTCTCATATGCATGCTGTCCAGAGCGCGTATACCGATTTTAAGGCGTTGGCGCAGAAGATTATTGAAAAAAGTCAGCCAATCTGAAATATCATGTGTTGTGAGGCATCTGCGGCACATAATCTTTCGAAGCTGCAAACGCGTCATTTTAGTCCTGGCTCTTATTCTCTGACTGGTAGTGCTTGATGGAAACATATGTAACGGTATCCCATGCGTTGTGGATACCGATGAACAGGAACAGAATCGTGACTGCGCCGACGATAAACAGCGCCAGCGTGGGATTGCTCAGGAATACAATCGCGGCAACCACGAGTGCTGTATACGAGACGAGCGGGAAGATCATATGCCACAGCCAGTCCTCCAATACTGGTATATAGTCGGTCTGACTGCGTGCACGCTGTATAACCATTGCGGTGTATGCTACGCCCGCTAGACCGGAGATGCCAAGCAGAAGGCTGACATTCCAGAGCACTTGCCATGGTGCGGTGAGCGTGGCCGCGATGAAGAGTGTGGCGCAAAAATGTACAACGGTTGGTGTGCCGAATGCCGCAACCGATGCATTCGACCTTCGCGCCCGAATACTCGCCATCAACGTAATCACCACGAACATCAACCCGGTCAGCGCAGCAGCAGCGGAGCCGATGATTACGTAAAAGTTTGCCCAGGCGAGAAGCGGTGACAACGCAGCCTCTTGCATGATGAATACCCCTTTCGATGTAAATACAAATTTTAGACAACGTGTATGCCTCGTCGCTGATGCATATGCGGCAAAATTGAATGCTTTGAATCAAAAAGAAACATGCGGCACTGGTAGAGCTCAATCCGTGTTTCTGAGGAAGAAATGTCCATTTCTTGCAAGAGATGACCAGGCCCGGCGAGTAAGGCTGTAAGCAGGGCACCTGTGTAGCCTGGTATAGGATGGGCCTCTTCTTTCGTCATTGCTCATCGTAATGATTTGCAGGATTTGCCAATCATTTTCCGCAATTATTCTACCACCTTGTGTCTGGGGGCGTCTATAATATCTTCCAGACAAGGCTAGTCTTGAGGTTTTACACAATAGAAAGAGAGAGAGAGGTCATATGGAATACACCAAGCTAGGAAATACCGGAATGGATGTATCTCGAATCTGCCTTGGTTGCATGGGGTTCGGGGACGCGGAACGTTGGACTCACAAATGGGTGCTTAACGAAGAAGGCAGCCGACCAATCATCAAGAAGGCCCTCGATCTGGGGATCAACTTCTTCGATACTGCCAACGTCTATTCTATAGGTAAGAGTGAGGAGATCCTTGGACGCGCTTTGCAGGGCTTCGCGAATTGGGACGAGATCGTTATCGCCACCAAGGTGCACGGCAAAATGCATGACGGACCCAATGGTGCCGGGCTATCGCGCAAGGCGATCTTAAGCGAGATCGACAAAAGCCTCAAGCGGCTTGGGACGGATTACGTGGACCTCTACCAGATTCATCGCTGGGATTACCAAACCCCAATTGAGGAGACGATGGAAGCGCTGCATGATGTCGTGAGGGCTGGCAAGGCCCGCTATATCGGTGCATCCGCCATGTTCGCGTGGCAGTTCCAGAAGGCGCTGCACGTCGCCGAGAAGCATGGATGGACCCGCTTCGTCTCGATGCAGGATCATCTGAACCTCCTCTATCGCGAAGAGGAACGGGAGATGCTGCCGCTCTGCCGCGAGGAGAAAATCGGGGTGATCCCGTATAGTCCACTCGCATCCGGCAGATTGACGCGTGACTGGTCGTCGGAAAGCACGCTTCGTTCCGAAACCGATCAAATCGCGAAAAGCAAGTACGATGCCACTGCCGAAACCGATCAACAGGTTGTGAAGCGGGGTGCGGAAATCGCGGAAAAGCATGGGGTTCCGCGTGTTCATATCGCACTGGCCTGGCTGTTACAGAAGGAGCCGGTGACAGCACCTATTATCGGGGCAACAAAGGTCACGCATCTGGAAGATGCCGTCGGTGCCCTGTCCGTGAAACTGACCCAGGAAGAGGTCGCCTATCTGGAAGAGCCGTATGTGCCACATCCCATCGTCGGCCATCAATAGTAAGATGACAGCCGTTTTATCAAGCTCATTTGTACTCTGGATAAAAGCGTAGACATATCTGAGCAGCCAGGATGTATAAGCAGGCTTCTTAGATATGTCTACGCTTTTAAATGTTCACATGTTTGTCTCAGAAACACGAAATGTGCAGGTGAGCCAGTATTATGTGATCAGGCATCTACTGAGCTCAACCTCAACTACTTCATCTTGAACACTGGCCCCTTTGGTGAGAAGGGTAGCGGTCGATTGTCGGGCATGAGAAATGCGTGCTCACGCCGTATGTGTAGTATATCGCACATCCCGTCAGTGATGATGAGCAAAGGGCCATTTTGGGGAAAATCCTTTGCACGTTCCAAAAGGTCTATGCCTGGTTGCAGGATCGTGCCTCCGCGCCCGCGTACTTGTACGCGCCCAGCTATATCTTCGGGCGGCATATAGCCCTGGTCATAGGTAGTGGCATCGCAGAAGATCACGCGTACAGCCGGTACGTCCCGTGCGATACTGTAGCTGGCGATAGCTCCCAGCGCTTTTGCCAGTATGGTACGATGCATCGAGCCAGACGTATCCAGGATAACCCCAAAAGTGCGCTCATAGTCCGTCTTTGGCCTGTCCGCTACCCAGAGCGGACGCGGAATGTCCGGCGTGGACGATTGCCTTCGGCTGAGTCGTGCGTAGCTGCGCACTTTTTCGGCGTCAGGGAAGTGGATGTCAAACCATTGTGCCAGTTCCACGTCCCAGGAGATCGCTGGCTGATTCAGGGCGCGGATCTCTTCGATCAGGCCCGCCGGGACGTAGCCTCGTCCCATACTTTCCTGCAAGTCCAGCCCCTGGCTCAGTACGGAACGATAGAATTCATCTAGCTCTAGACCCTTGCCCCTTTTCCACCAGCCGGGCGGATCAAGCATATCGCCCAGGTCGCGCCCGCGCATAGTTGCGATGCGGCGGCGCGGATGACGCTGCTTCTCCTCGACGATGCGATCATAAATCGTTTCAGATGATTCGCCCCTCAAGGCTGGATCATACAACCCGCCGATCTCTGGCATTGTGCCGACGCCCATCTCAACCAGCCAGTCATTGATCACATAATCGCAGGCCACATTCCATAGAAACGGGTCGCGCCCACCGCAGCGTACGTCGTGGCGCAGTCCCGCGTGTAGCATCTCATGCGCCATCACGAAGCGCATCTCCAGCTCGTTCAGCCGCGCACCAGGATTAATATAGATCTCTTTGTTTTCCATATGTATTGCGGCTACGCTGATATGCATGCGCTGGCATATTTCCCGATCCTCAATGATTTCGAAGCTAGCGGCCAGCGCACCCAGTAGCGGGAAGTTGCTAATGAACCAGTTGCGTGCCGCCTGCGACTCAGTTGAGCCATAGATTGTCACGACGCCAATCTGATCGACGATCTCAGCAACGGCGCTACCCAGTCCCTCGGCGAATGTGGCTTGCCAGTCTATCACCTCCTTTTTATTCCTGCTTTTTTTGCGACTCTCCTGCACAACTTTTTCGGATGCATAGAGCATGTCCCGCGCATCTTTTCCGGCTGTCCCTGTGGGCTTTAGCTCGGCTGGTAGGCCATGCTCGCAGAATACCCGATACAGCTTCTCTTCTGTGTGCACCGAGACCCCTGTCTGGCTACGCAGGTCGAAGAGGAGCGTCGCGAGCTCTTTAGGTGGTGTGCCCAGCGCGAGGTCCTCCAGAAATTTTGCAATGTAGCAGTCGCAGGCTGCGTTCCACTCATGCTCGTGATGACGTTTCTGCTCCTGGAAATGTCCAAAGGCAAGGTGCAACAGGCAGTGTGCCAGTACATAGGTCCACTCTTCAGAAAGGGCGAGCCGCAGCACATTGACGTGAATATCCCCATGTGCGGTGACGATTGCCCAACCATCGCGTGGGCAAAGCTCGCTATCCTTGACGAGCCTGATGTGTTTGGCAATCGATACGAACAGGTGGTGGCGTGAGACCTCCCACCACCCGTCCTGCAGGTTCTCAAGTGCCCGTGCGCGTATTTGCTCGCTGGCCCAGTTTCCTTTTCCTGCCATAACGCTTACTTCTTCCTCTCGCTTCTCACAAGTCGTGGCATGTCACGTACAATTTCGACCATAAACCAATCGGGCAGGGCGTCTGCATCCTCCTCTTTTGCAACAACCATCTGCGCCATCTCCAGGCTGATGCCGGCCAATTGTTTGAGCTGGACCGTCGCGTGATAGGCCAGTTCTTTGTAGTGACCAGTGACGCTGGCCTGATCTGTTGGCAGCTCTTTTAAGAGGTAAGCACGGAACGATTGAGCCAGGAAGTAGAGAATGTCGCGCTCTTCCAGGCGTGCAGGCCAGTTGCGCTCACCATTGAGGATCGCGTTCAGCCGATACTGTCCACGGACCTGTTTGACGAAGGCCCTGAACTGGTTTGCGTGCTGTGGTGTAAGGCAGCCACTCGCAAGGATCTGGATATGCTCATCGTTGAGCTTCTCGCCATACTCTTGTAGTGCATCGCTGAGCATATGCCAGGCGCGAGGCGAGGAGAATGGCTCCTCATGCTTTGGTGGCGGGCTCCACAGGTGATCGGGCCGCATCTGAATATATTCGATGATTAGCGGGTGGATATCGTTATCAAGCGCCCACTCCAGCCAGTCGTCATGTGATACCTTTAGATGGATGTGCACCATGCGGTTGATCAGGGCCGATGACATGGATTTGACTATCGCGCTATCCTGAGCCCGGTTGCCCGCTCCGATCACGATTGAGCCCTTTGGCAGCATATATTCACCAATGCGCCGCTCATGGATCAGGCTATAGAATGATTTTTGTACTTCATGGGTACAGGCGTTCAGCTCGTCCAGGAAGAGACAATAAGGCTCCTGACGAGCAATCATCCTGGGGGGACAGAAACGGCTGGTACCATCAATGATCTGTGGTACCCCGATCAGATCTTCGGGCGCGAGCTGACTCCCCAGCAGCGAGACGCAGGGCAGTCCGACTCTGGCCGCAAACTCCTGCACCAGGGCCGACTTCCCAATACCGGGCTGTCCCCAGATAAAAACGGGACGGACTATCGCAACATTTAGCAGAATGTCGCATAGTTGTTTTTGCGAAACAGTTATAGCTGGATTCAAAATGTATCTCATCGCTTTCTGCTATCCCATGCATCTGGGAACGCCAATCCTGCCATGCTGCAAGCATCCATATTCACCGAATTTCCGAAGCGAGCATAGAAAAACGCCGTATAGGACAGGACACCAGGCTCATCCAGATGTTGGGAAACGAAACATGCACCGACGATGGGTGATCTCTTCCCTGCATATGCTTCATATAGCCAAAAAGCAGTATAATTTTAATGAGAAGCACATCTTCGCAAGGCGAGAAGAGAATATTTTTAAGTTGGTAGACAAAGATGGTTCTGGGTGCAAAGACACGCACCTATCGTTGGGGATTAAACCAATCCTGTAATCTGAGGTATTGAGGAGAAGGCAAATGCAAGTGCATAATTGGCTTCCTCCTTTCAAGAGGTATTATAACGACTGTTGACACTTATTTCGAGTGTGGGTGGGCAGATGACGGATATTGATATGTTTGTCATCTGTCAAGATCGTACACTATTTCTGCTGTGGTGTCAAGAGTTTTTTACGGTAAATTTTTCATTGCAGAATCCTCCGCAGACGCTAACCGTGCTTGATACAAAGCAGGCGCTACAAGGAAAGGCGGCTATTCTGGCAACCATTAAAGTTGGTGCCTTCCCCCGTGAACTGACACTTGAAGCTGGTAGGCAAAGATTACTGCTAACTAACTACAACTCTGACACATTGAGTATCATTGATATCACAAAGCTGCCAACATAGGACGAACATACAACATTTCTTCAGATGCACTTTTGTGTTAATCGATATAATTTGCACTTTTACATATTTTGTGTAAAAGTGTAAACTA
Organism: uncultured Chloroflexia bacterium; assembly: GCA_963850365.1. GTDB lineage: Bacteria > Chloroflexota > Ktedonobacteria > Ktedonobacterales > Ktedonobacteraceae > Dictyobacter. The sequence goes on along the minus strand of CAWKKX010000065.1, from coordinate 25,763 downwards.
TATCGATTAACACAAAAAGGAGCGAAGATTGACTCTTCTGCTGTGATAGGCACCTATGCTACAATGGCCTCAAAGCAAGCGAAGGATTATTTCGCTCATCCCTGTTCAGTTGGGACGAGCAGGATTTCGTTGACATTGACATATGGTGGTTGAGTTACCGCATAGACAATGGCATTTGCGATATCCTGGCTCTGTAAAGGGACGATGTTTTGTTTTCGACGCAACGCGTTCTCTCGTGCGGCGGTATTGGTGATATGGGAAGCTAGATCGGTCTCGACCATACCAGGCTCGATCACAGTAACGCGGATGTGGTCTGGAGTGCATTCCTGCCGCAATGCTTCGGAAAGAGCCCCGACGCCCCACTTTGTTGCATTATAGACGCCACTGCCAGCTCGTGCAACACGTCCTGCCAGGGAGGAGATATTAACAATATGGCCGCTTCTCTGCGTGTGCATTATTGGCAATACTGCATGTGTTGCGTATAAGAGGCCCAGCACATTAGTGGAGATCATCCGTCTCCAATCTTCTGTATCTGCTCCAGCGATGGGACCGAGTAGCATCAGGCCAGCGCTATTCACCAGGATGTCTAGTCGTCCCCACTGTTTCTGTGTGTGCTGAACCATTGTCTGCACCTGTTGTTCATCTGTCACATCTATGCCCAGTGCAATCGCCTCGCCACCCGCCTGTTCAATGCGTGCGACCAGAGCTTCAAGCCGGTCTACGCGACGGGCGGCAACTGCAACACGTATGCCACGTGTTGCCAATGCCCACGCAGTCGCTTCTCCAATCCCCGAGGATGCCCCCGTTATAAGTGCGACCTGTCTTTCGTTTTTCTCCATAAATGCATTCCTTTTCTCTTCATTTGTTTTTGTAGCGTGTGCTTCTACAGCGAATACATCGATCTCTGCTACACTCTGATCTGAAGTGTGAGCTGATTGAGATATGATGCCTCTTTGTGCCAGGGACGCTTTTTTGCGCACAATCTTCTGCTTTAATGCCGTTCCGTGCTGCTCTAGTTTCCGCATCTGTTGTGCCAGGGCCTGCTGGTGTTGTTCAAGCAAGAGCAGGCGCTCGGTTGCCGTTGCAGGCCCCTGATGACGGAGCCGGGCAAAGGAGATCATCTGGGTAAGAGGCATGCCCGTTTCCCGTAAGTCGATCAGCAAGCCAATCCATTCAAGATCTTCTTGCCTGTACCGACGGTGTCCACTTGATGCCCGTTTTACCGGTTCAATCAGGCCAATGCGTTCATAGTAGCGCAAGGTATCGATGCTCAGCCCTGTCTGGTGAGCAATTTGTTGAATTGAGAATTCTCTTTCCATATCCGAACTATACAATCTGGAGTGCACTCCAGGTCAAGGGATCAATTTCAAAAAGTCAGGCTTTTTTATTCTGATGGTCAGTTATGCTATAATAGCCTCATGCATGATATATCGACCACGCAACGGACAACATATCTTCGCGGGCTGCTCCAGGGCTATGGGACGTTGAGCCTGCCGCTGGGATCGGGCCTGAGCTTCTCGCTCCTACAGATCTTTCAGCCCTTACGCCTGCGCCAGAGTGCGACGGACGAGCAGAAGCAACAAAACGAGAAGAACGAAGAGACACCGGACGATACAGACGAGGATAACAGGAAGAACGGCGAACCTGAAGACCCGGATGTACTGGCGGAGAACGGGATCGAGGCTCTCAACAAGAGTGAGCAGGGGCGTATGGTGATCCTGGGCGGTCCCGGCACAGGGAAAACGACGGTCCTCAAGCATCTGTTGTATCATCATGCCCAACTTGCCCTGGAAGAGCGTGCCGCGCCGCTCCCCATCTTCCTCTCGCTTCCAGAGCTGGCTCGCATGGGACAGGATCTCGATGCCTATCTTGTCCATATTGTTCAGGAGCTGGGGCTGGCAACCGACTATGCTCAGACGCTCTCACAGGCTATCGAGCATGGTCACGCTTTTGTGTGTCTGGACAGCCTCGATGAGGTGCTACCACGTCAGCGGGCCGGGATCATTCGCCAGGTCAATGAACTGGCCCAGAAGAACGGTAATAGCTGGATCGTGGGTTCCCGCTTTACCGATTACAAGGGAGGGCAGTTTGAGCATGGGCAGTTTCAAGAATGGGAACTGCAGCCACTGGACCAGGAGCGTCGGCTGAGGCTTGCCACGCAACTGCTGCCCGAACTTCAACGCCAGCTTGCTATCCCAACGCAATCCACGCCGAGCCCGCAGGCATATGTGCAAGCGCTTGGTGAGCATCGACAGGCCGCAACCTGGGGGACAAATCCGTTGCTCTTCAGCCTGGGTGCCGTCGCGTATCTACGACGTGGCACCCTCACCGGTAGCCGGGCGATGCTCTACCGAGAAGTCATCAATGCCCTTTTGGAAACGCGAGGTGGGGATGTCCAGCTGCGTCACATCCTGGCCCATAGTAGCCTGGAACTCTATCAAGCCAAAGGTCGCACGTTTACCCGCGAAGAGCTGCACGCTGCATTGATCAGCCTCAATACCGAGCAGCAGGCCAGCTGGAGTGTAGAAGAGATGGGTTATCGTGTGCTCAACTCAGGCGTCCTGGATGTGGTAGCCGCCGAAACCTACAGCTTCCGCCATCAGACGTTGCAGGAATATCTCGCCGCCTCGGCCCTCGCTGAGTGCTTCATGAGCGCGGACGAGCAGACGCGTATGGTAGCGCAACAACTGGCCTGGAGCAAGCATACGTATAGCCGCTGGAACCAGATTGAGCGCCTGCTCGTCGGCATCCTGGTGCAAGAATACGCTGAGGCGGGCACGCTCCAGGCGCGAGCATGGTTCATCCAGCTTTTGGAGCGCAGGGTTACAGGCGATCCCGGCAACCTGAGCCTGGAGCTAGCGATCAATGTGTTGGGCGAGGTGGCGCAACTGCAGGAGTGGCAGGCAGCGGAGACGCTGGAGCTGGAGGAGATGGCTGCAACCATGTGGGGTGAAGAGGTAAAAAAGCTCGGTGAATATGCATTAAGACATAACAGAGGGCGACAATTTGGACGCTATCTTGCCATGGCGGCGGATATTGGTTGCTTGCGTCCAACAGCCCAGCAGAGAGCAATAGAGCTCCTCTTGAACGTTTTAGTCGGGAGGAGTCGATACAACCATCTCGATGAAATTATTGGCGCAATCCACTCCCGCTTTCTCATGCAATACCTGCTGGAGGTACTTGAACGCCGTCCCGATCCACATGATCAACGCTGCATTAAAAGTATATTCAAGCATATGGGTGAGTTTGCGCCCATAGATGTTATGCTGGACGAGTTCAAAAGCGAGGAACATGGAAGTAATAGGATGGCTTTAGTACGGGCGCTGATACACCTGTCACCGTATGTACCGCCTGAAAAGCTTGTGCCTTTTCTACGTATGCGTGGTTTTGGACGCCCTCAGTTTGCCGGGGAGATATTGAAGGCAATTGCAAAAACGAAAGAACTGCCCATTCAGGATCTCCTGACTGTTTTGCATGATTCGGATGATGACGCTGTGTTCTACGCCGCTTGTGTGTTAGCTACGGTGCAACACCCTGCGGGAATTGATCCTTTGCTGGCTCAATTGAACAATCCCCAATCTAGCCAGCGCGGAAGAGCCTTGCAGGCATTGGGACAGTATAAGATGCTGGCTCCGCTTGATAAGCTTATTGTGATGTTAGAGGATAAGAATGCAAATATACGTAAAGGAGTGGTTGAAGTCCTTGCTCAGCTAGGTTCTGCCGCGCCTCTTGAACCACTTATCCGAGCAGCCAATGATCCGAGCGAGTATGTACGTGGGAAAGCCATCGAAGCGTTAGGCCAGTTGGGAGATCGGGCACCACTTGATGTGTTGATTCAAGCGACGAATGATCCTGAATACTGGGTTGCATGCACAGCTATTAAAGTGTTAGGTCAGTTGGGAGATCATGCACCACTTGATGTGTTGATTCAAGCGACGAATGATTCTGATGGCGATGTCGTATGTGAGGCTATTAAAGCGTTAGGTCAGTTGGGAGATAGAGTCCCCGTTGAATTATTGCTTGGCTTTCTGGATAAGCGGGGTTTCTTTACTCCTGCGCTTGAAGCATTAAGTAAAAAGCAGATAATGGAACATGTGCCTGACCAGTTCTTGCTTGACTTGTACGAACGGAATTGGCAAGAACGTACAGGTATTCTCAATATACTGGCAAATATGGGACATCCACTAGCAAGCACACTTATTATAAATATGTTCAGCAATGATGGCCGCTATAGCATTCTCACTGCTCAACGTATAGAACAAAGATCTAGTAGTTTGCTTACTACAGAGCGGAGAGAGGTCATAGGCGCAAGATGCTATCCAGTATACGGTAGAGCTATTGCTCTACTAGCTTTCTGGCAAGAGCAGCATGTGCTGGATGTGTTGTTGCGATTGCTTGCTGATGAACGCTGGCGAGTGAGCGATGCCGCCGCCGACGAACTATGTGAAAGAGCAAATGAGCTTGTGCCAACGGATCTGCTAGCTTTGCTCACGCACAGATTTGCCTGGGTGCGCAAGAACGTGTTTCGGGTGATAGCAGCAAGTATTAACTTGTTTCCTGTGGAACCGCTAGTGGCGGCGCTACACGATAGCGATGCTGAGGTATGTGCAGAAGCGGCAAAATCACTACGTACACACGGAGAGAATGCGCCACTCGACGAACTGTTCGCAGCTACTTTGGATGGCAATTGGGCAGCTATGGTCACGTTGAGTACATGGGGGCGACGCGATCCCGCTTTGGGTGTCGCTGCAGTTATGAACCTGCTGCGGCGTGAGGATAGTAATGGAGAGGCAGCCAAAGAGGCTTTTGAGATACTCAGCTCTTACGTTCCCGCAGAAATACTATTGCAAGCTCTGTATGATGCTGGCAAGATCGAGATCGCTTCTTTTGTGGCAGAAGCACTGGGGAAAATGGGCGAAGAACGCATGCCCGTTGAAGAGCTTGCTCAAGCCCTGCAAGACAAGCGGCAGTATATTCGGCAAGCGGCCGCCTCCGCGCTAGCTATGTCCGGGAAACGCGCACCGGTTGCAGCCCTCATCAAAGCTCTGAAAACGAAAACTCCACTGAAGTGCGGCAAGAAGTCATCAAGGCTCTGGCTAAAGTCAGCGAACATGGCAATGTCCCGGACGAAATTTTCTTGCACGAGGTTTTTAAAAGGGGTGACTATAAAACCTATGAGCCACTTTTTCAAGCATTTACCGCACAAGGCAAACGCGTCATTCCTGAGAAGATAGTGTTGGACGCGTTAGAACATTGCGGACACGCCGAGATGCCTGCCGTGCTCTGCTATCTCGATCAGTTTGCTGAGCTGCCAGCGGTCTTTCCTGAAAAGAGCATTGTAGTTGCGCTTGCATTGTATGCTAAATCCTGTGATGACGAGCCAGATAAAATAGGGATCATCAAACGCTTGTTACCGAAACTATCCATGGAGAGCCTTCTGGCAATAGTCGCCCATCAAAAAAGTAAGGTACGCGTTGGTGCTTTACGCTTACTCGCTGAATATCCTGGAGCGATCCCGTTGGAACCAATCCTGGCAATGCTCCATGATCCTGATCCCCAGGTACGTTGTGAAGCGATCAAGTGCCTGCACAAACGGTCTGATACCTTGCCAGTTCATGTAATCGTTGCCTGCCTGCAAGATACGAGTGCACAGGTGTGTGTGCAAGCGATCAGCGTGCTGGCTAGCCTGGGGGCACAGGCACCCGTAGCGGACCTGATGGTGATGCTTGATTCACCCATGCAAGAGGTGCGATCCGCGGCCATTCAGGCATTGACTCGGCCCGGTCTCTTTGAGCGGGTGCCAACGGAGGTATTTGTTAATGCCCTGGGCGAGAGCCACTACTGGTACGATGAGGAATACCATCGGAATGTCCTGCAAGTGCTTTGTAACAAAGATCTACCTGTGGCTATTGAGCATTGTATCGCTGCATTGGGTGATAGCAATGACACACTCGCCCTGGTCGCCTTCCAGCTTTTGCAGCAGATCCACCCGGCAATCATTCCCGATATTATGCAAGAAGCTCTGTCACTTTTCCAGGGTGGCAAACCGGGTCGCTTCTTCCGCACGCTGAGTGCAAGCTTTCTTGCTGATATTATTGGGGATATAGGCCATGTAAGGTCTGACTTGATTGCATACCTGGGTGAGTTGCTGGATTGGCCCTATTGGGGAGTACGAGAGGAGGCGGCGCAGGCGCTGGGGAAGCTGCGGCGCAATATCCCTGACGCGATCATTCGGCGGCTGTTAGCGCTACGCCACGATGTTCGTTCGCGGGCCGTACGCGAGGCCGCAGACACGGCCCTGGCTGAGATTCTCTCGCTGGAGACTGGAATTGAGGACGATTGAGGTTTTTCTTATTTATTACATACACTTTGCGATTTTCCATATTTTTGCGCGTCGCGCAAAAATATGGAAAATCGCAAAGTGTATGTAATAAATAAGAAAATAGGAATAGATTACTGATCTTCGATCATGCCCTCTAAATGGAGAATGATAGCCTCACGCATGTTCTTTTCAGTCTCTTCTCGTGTGTGCCCGCTGGCAACACAGCCTGGGAGATCTGGTATGTATGCGCTGTAATTGTGCTCGCCTTCTTCGATGATGATCAGGAATCGATACATTATTCCTCCCCTATTTCCTAATGAATTATCCAAATATATATTCCCTCTCTTAACTTGTCGCGGCTTCGCCGCTTTCTAGCTTTTTAGTTTTATACTATTTTTCACTTTTTTGCAAATTTATTGCCCGGCAATAAATTTGCAAAAAAGTGAAAAATAGTATAAAAAGGGTATTTCATATTTTTACGCTGTATACTTACCTTGTCAATGTTGTGTTTAAATGGTAAAATTCATTATGCTTGAGTAGGATGCAAGTGTGACTTTTTGAGTAAGAAACGCTAAGAAAAACTTAACGATCACAGGGATGTGCGTTAACCTCTGCTTGATGCCAGGATTATAGCTTGAAGATAGCAGATGGGTTGAGGTGTGGTGCAGCATTGGGAGTGGATGCCTGTGAGTTAGCTTGCTGGTGTAGCCTCCCTTCTGGTTAGAAAGGAAATACGCTCTTGATTCAACAGAGATTGTATCTCTCCTGCTCCTTGCGTATTTGTCGTTCACCTTTATTTCAGGTCAAATTACTTTTGATCAAGTCTCGTGCCCTCTGTATTGCCCTTCTATTTAATCTGTTTTTGCTTGCTTTGTGCGACCATGCGCTTGCGAATAAAACGCTTGCTGTGCTGCCACCCAGGACTTTGGCTGCGAATATGACGATGAGTGTTGCTAACGGCGTGGTTTTGTCCAGGGAGCTTTTGCGGACTTCGGTTGGTTCTGAGCAAGTGAGCTTGCTTGATAGCGATCTTGCCAGTGGATCTATGTGTCTGGGCGTAGTGCAAGCGCATGACCGGCTCATCAGCCCGGACGAAACGGTAAGCTCAATGGCCAATCGTACAGCGGCGCTGGGCGGTATCAACGGGGATTACTTCGAGATTCACGGTTCTGGCCGACCTATCTCCATGGTGATGCGCAACAATCTGTTGTTGCAGAGTCCTACCTATAATCCGGTTTTGGGGATAAACGCTGCTGGTTTGTCTACGATCAGTATCCCATCATATTCTAGTCGGGTAATTGCTGGTGGTGTGAGTCATGTGCTGAACTCGGTAAATATCTATAGGGACGCGATTAAGGGCAACCTGGTATTTATTACGCCTGTTTTGGGTGCCGCGATCTCAGTAAAAAACGATACCGTTGCGGTGCTGCAACCCGTTGCGAATACTCCTGAGGTTTTTACTGTGCAATCAGTCAAGACAAATGGGACGAATCTGGCCTCGAATCACTATGCTCTTGTGGCGGGTGGTAACGCTGGCAAGTGGCTGGCAAGCAATCTCCATATTGGTACGCGCCTTACGTTGGACGAACATATCTTCCCGGACAATAGCCTTGTTCAGGCTATTGGCGGTGGGCCGCAGATTGTCAAAAACGGCACGCTCTATTATAGTCCCAATCTACCCAACCCGCGTACTATGACGACGCGCGATCCACTTACGGTTGCCGCGATAAACAAAGATGGTACACATGTGCTCCTGGCCGTCTTCGATGGTCGTTTCGCTGATTCCCAGCAGAGCACAGGGCTAACTCCCGTCGAAGCCGCCAAGTATATGATAGCGCATGGAGCATATCAGGCGATGTTGTTCGACGGCGGAGGTTCGTCCGAACTAGTTGCGCGTTTGCCTGGTCAGCATCAAGTCTCGGTGATTAACTCTCCCTCGGATGGACGCGAACGCCCGGTCGCCAATGGCTTTTTTATGTATAAAGTTGATGGCTCAAACCATCCAGCGTGTGAGCGAAAAAGTGTAGCATAAGGTATGGGCGCGATGGTCAGGCACTTGCTTGGTTTTATGGCTGTAGTACCGCCGTTCGTGAGGCCGAGCAACTCGATGAGATCGGCCAGGCGCTCCAGGTGACATAGGTAGAGCGATGGTAAATCGGCATGTAATCCAGTTGAACGATCATGCGGATGAGATCTTTTGCCTCTTGCGATTCATCGCGAGAATCTCCCCTTTCCCGTATTCTTATGTCGAATGACGACACGTAATGGTCCAGGTATATTGGTTTTGCATGACATATTTACACATGAACACAAAACCAAGGAGTCATTATACCTGGAATCTGTCAGTGAATATTAGTACACCCTAATATTCACCTGCTCAAAAGTTATCACATTATTGTGATGTCGTCAAGCAAAAAGTTGCGCAGGAGATAAAGTGGCTATTTCCAGGAAAGAAAATTGGAAAGGATAAAAAAGAGCTAAAGAGTAAGGCATGAAGCGGACGAAATAAGCTATGGAAGTAATGAGCACGTACAAATAGAGCAGAATCATGCACGTTGACTGCTTATGAGGAACGATGATATGGCTATGCTCTATAGAATTGTCATGACACGCTATATTGAGTTGTGTCATCTCTTTTATTTTGCCTATTTTACTATATAAGTTTCCCGTCTGGCAGGAAAATAGTATGTTTGGCGAAAAAGACAGTAGATAGAGAAAGATACTCTCATGAAATATCCTGTAGCAATCGTTAAATGAAATTCTAAGGTGAAATCCCTCCTAGCTATATTCACGCATAGTGAGGGATTTTTTTACACATCAGCAGTTGGAAGAGTGTTGCGCATCTAGAACCGTCTTAGTGGCCGCCCTTCCCTGTGAACAGATTGTAGAAGAAGAGCACCGCCGCCGCTGCCATTAAGAGAAAAGTAACAATCAACCCAACATTGGTTAGCCAGCTCAAGCGTTGTTCATGCATCACTCTGCGGGAATTGCCGATCAGAAACAGGAAGACCACCAGAATTGGAGCAAGGACGCCATTGAGTACATTAGCTCCGAATAGTAACTGGATTGGATCAATATGGACGAACGCGAGAACCAGACTCACGAGAAGCGCTCCACTGATAATGAGGTAGAAGCCTTCATTCTGCCAGGGTTTCTTGGACAACGCCCCAGGCCAGCCTACTGTGCCAGCTACAGCATAGGATGTACTGGCTAGCAGCACCGGAAGCGCGACGAACCCTGCTCCTATAAAGCCAAGTGCAAACAGATACTTGGCAAATGGGCCCACTAGAGGTGCAAGCGCTGAGGCGGCGTCAACGACAGTTTTGATACTTTTATGGTGGACAAAGAGAGTGGCTGCAGCGGTGAGTATGATACAATAGGCGATGAGATTGCCTCCCACCGCGCCCAGGACGATGTCGAGCGAAGCAAAACGAATCTGCTGCATTTGTGTTTTCCCCGGTCGTTGCTCCTCTTTTTCTCCCTGGACCTGCCAATACATCGTATAGGGCGAAATGGTTGCCCCGAGCAGGGCAACGGCACTACTGATGCTCTCAAAAGAGGAATCCACGTGTGGAACCAGCGTATTCCAGAGGAGCGCACCACCATCTGGATGGGAGATCACTGCAGTCACGAGATAAACGATAAAGATCAGGCTCATCCCAATAAAGACTTTTTTGATAATGTCAAAGCTTTGATAGACCATTAGATACCATACGAGAGCAGCAACCGGGATGACAAACCAGATCCAGGAGATTCCTGTCAGCAGTTCTATACCCGAACTGATAGCGACGAGATCGGCCGTTACCAGCGCAATATTGGCCAGGACTAACACGAGTGCAGCGATAGCAGCCACGGGACGACTGTAATGGCTGCGTAACACCTCCGCCAGCCCTTGTCCGGTGAGCCGACCAATTTTTGCACATGTATACTGAACGGATTGATAGAGAGGAGTGGCAAAGAGTATTAGCCAGAGGTGCTGATAGCCCATCTGTGCGCCGTCAACGGAGTAGGCTCCTACTGCCGAGGCATCATTGCCTGCCATCCCACTTAGAAAGCCAGGACCTAGCAGGTGCCACCAGGAGGGTGTTTTGGTTTGGCCTGTTGTCCTCGTGACCTCTCTGCGGGCCTCTAGTCTGCGCAACCCTTCCGCTGTGGGGAAGCGCTCTTCAACTTGTCCTAGCACATCGCTAACTGGTGCCAATGCCTCGCTTCCTTGTGCGGTCAGGTCTTGCGCTTCTTGCGTGCCTACGCGCATCACAACCTTCCCAGCCTTCTCATCAGGCTGTGGCGTTTCCACGCGTTCAATGCGATCAGCGGGAACACTCAGTTCTTTGCGAAAGAGCACACCCTTTTGAATTACCAGGTGATCTACCTGGCCATGCCGGTCGCGAACAACTTCTTTGACCCTGGGATGGCTGACATCGGTTTCTCCCAGGTCTCCGTGGGTAGCTTCCACATCCATACCCTCACGCACATTTTGTTTGTCGATCTCCGCCATCTTTAAGTTCTCCTTCAACATTCGGGGTATTGCTGCCATGGTTGCACTATTGAGTGCTTCCTGAGCATTTATCGTCCTTTTCTGGAAAGAATTGATATATAAAAGCGGTGAATCGATTAATATTTGCTTCAATCCAGGCTAAAGCACTGATCTGCTTATTGACACGTACCACGCTTGTGCAAAGTTTCATCTACCTCCGCTCTGGACCTGCTTTGAGCCTGGTGTAAGCTCGTGTTAATTTGATCCTCAATTCATGTATTACCGGCGTATTGTTTTATTAATCTTCCGATGTTATAGTGCTCTGACCCAGTTTATATGGCGGTTTGCCGCGTAGCGACAATCCCTTGTGGTTGTTGTCATCCCTTATGTGGTCGTCGTCCACCAGCCTCTCACCTGGCTGCACCACGACAACCACAAGGGTCGTCGCTACGCGGCCTCCCGTCAATTGAAGTGCAACGGTCTAATAGCAGCTAATTAGAGAAGAACCTATCTTTGCATTTCCTGTAGTGAATGAAGTAGTATATAATTGTAATGGCAAAGACTGATGCAGAGAAAGAAATAATGAGGATTTGGGATCTTTACCAGGATTTATTTGATCGCGAAGAATCAGGAGTAAGCAATAGATGTTGCAGAAGCCGAAGCACTTTTCTAGCGAGTATGCAGAACAATTCAAGGATCAGAGTATGGTTGAGGCATATCGTTTTCGTCCGCCTTATCCTGCCGAGGTTTTTGATATTCTGGTTGGTCTTGTCCGAGGTGAGGCTGGACGAGTCCTCGACGTGGGCTGTGGCACGGGCGTTATTGCACGCTATCTTGTTGATCGCGTTGCTGCTCTGGATGCCGTTGATTTCTCAGCGCATATGATCGAGACAGGCAAACATCTGCCCAATGGTGATCATCCGCGCTTGCGTTGGCTATATGGACGCGTGGAGGATGTGTCCCTTGATCCCCCTTATGGGCTGGTGACGGCTGGCGAGAGCTTGCATTGGATGGATTGGAAGCATGTCCTTCCTCGTTTCCATGCGTTATTAACGCCGGGCGCATATCTTGCTATCATAGAGCAAAAGACGCTGCCCGATCCCTGGACTCCGCTTCGTGAGCTGATTGAACGCTATCGAACCAATAAAGATGGCTATCAAGCCGACGCGAAAACGATGCTAGAAACGTTGGAGCTTCATGGCCTGTTTCAAAAAGTTGGTGACAAGGTCACGGCCTCGATCCCATTCACGCAAGCCATCGATGATTATATCGAGTCGTATCATTCGCGTACAGGCTTCTCCAGGGAGCGTATGGGCGAGAGCCGTGCAGCAGCCTTTGATCAAGAGGCGAAAGAAACCTTGCTTCAAATATATAGCGATGGAGTTATATCACTGCAAGTTGCGACGAGCATTGTATGGGGTTTGCCGCAAGCTAGTGCTTTGTCTGCCTCCGTTTGACTTGTGCTGTATCGCAATAAGAAACTATCTCAAAATAGAAGTTTTTGTGGGGCTATGAACGAAAGAAGCAGCGCAACTGATACAGAAAACTTCTCGCGAGTGAAGCTGGGAGGGCGTCACCGTTTCCCATTGAAGTTGCGCTCCTTTCTTCAGGAAGGAAGTTGTGCTCCTTCTTGGAGAAAATTGAGAGCAGCGTCACACCAAGCAATATTGTCCGCTTCGAACATCAACCCTCGTAACAAAGGCAAATAGAGTAGCCGTTGCTCATATGTCAACTGCTGCGGCTCAGGAAAATCACGTTCCTGCAAAGCTTGATAGACGGTCAACTTCTCAGCATGGAAGGCTCGACGCCGACGTAGCTCTGCCAGAAGAGCGTCGGAAGACGCGAGGGTTCCTGCACGCACTTTGACCAGCAAATCTTCACGCAGCACTCCTGGTGCGGCAGGTTGTGCGACCCACTGCGCGAGAAAGTCCTGGCCTTGAGGTGTAAGCGTGTACTGTTTTTCTGTTGATGAGGAAGAGACCACTGGTTGGACATAACCGTGTTCTTCGAGTGTTGCCAGTTCACGATAGATCTGCTGATGCGTGGCTTGCCAGAAGTAGCCAATTGTCCGATTGAAACGTTTCGCCAGCTTGTACCCACTGACTGGTCCATTTAGCAAGGTTGCGAGAATCGCATGAGATAGTGCCATTACTGTCACCTCTTGCACGTTGTTGTATAGATATATTATACTCTCTGAGAGAGCTATGCAACAAAGTGCATAGACGAACCGCAAAACGTCTCGACTCACAAGGAGCGCTGATTTATGTATCCAACGATTGTGCGTCGCATTGTCCGCCGTAGTTTTCGTGCGCTCAGTGCAGGCGATTATGAACAGGTGGTACGACAATTCCATCCGCACGTCCTTTTTTCCTTTGCCGGTCCTGCTCCCCTCGGCGGAGAGCGCTCCGGGGTGGGGGCCGTCAGAGAATGGTTCCAACGCCTCTATTCCTACTTTCCAGGCATTCAGTTCACGGTGCAGCAAGTGCTAGTACAGGGATGGCCCTGGAATACCTTGGTGGCAACGCGCTTATCGATTGCGGCTCCTCGTCTTGATGGGAGTATGTATGAGAATGAGGCGGTGCAATTCTTGCGTCTCCGCTGGGGACAGGTGGTTGAAGATCGTCTCTATGAGGATACCTTCAAACTCGATCACGAATTGCGGCAGCGCCTAAGCCAAAGAGAGGTTGCAGAAGCTGATCAACTCTTGTAGGGTTCGCAAGAACCCAGGCAGTCTGTCGCATACCAATGCCGCAAGCATGAGGCGGACAAAAGGCTCGACAAATCTCTTATGGTATCGCCGATTGCGTTGGTTGTCTATTTTGAGATAATTACTAATGCCTCGTATTTCTAATCTCTGGCTAATTGACTTGTTTGGTGCCCGTCTATATACTATTGCTCAGGTATGGCCTTCATAAAACATGGCGTTTAGATAGCCACGCGGCGACAGCTTCAAAGTTTGGCGAGGGGCAAGCTATTTACTTTGCTCCCGAACGAAAAGGAACGGGAATGCAGGAGATCAATGAGCAACATCCACATGGTGGTGACTGGTTGCGCGAGATTGTGTTTGGGATGAATGATGGTCTGGTGACGACACTCGTTTTTATTATGGCCATAGGTACGGCTGCCTCAGGAAGCCTGGTATTGATTGTATTGGGCGAGGTGCTGGCGGGTGGCGTGTCTATGGCGCTTGGGGGCTATCTCTCGGCCTGCACCGAGCAAGAGGTGCTCGATAAGCGTATCGCGACTGAGCGTTATGAGATCGAGCATGAGCCAGAGGAGGAACGTGCGGAATTGCGTGCTATCTATCGCCGGAAAGGTTTTCAGGGCCCGCTGCTTGATCGCGTGGTAAACTATCTTACTTCTAATAAGGATCGCTGGCATCAGGCAATGGTACACGACGAGCTGGGGGTGGTCGAGGATGAGCGTATTAATCCCTGGTTGCAGGGTGCTCAGATTGGCCTCTCTTTTATTGTCGGTGGCCTGATTCCGGCTGTGCCAGTAGTACTTGCCCTGCCACAGATGCGCTGGTGGGCTTACGGTCTCACCGCTGTAACTGCCCTGTCGTTGGGGGCACTCAAAGCCCGCTATACACGTAAAGGTCCTATACAAGCGGGCTTTGAGTTTCTCGTCGTGGTCACACTTGGCACCCTGGCGGGCGTTGGCATCGGGCTGCTCCTGCATACGAACTAACTCTTTAAGTAAGCATTGGAGCGATGTACGACCACTTGCCTGCGTGCCAGGCATCTATGGTGAGCTTCATTCCTACTATCTTCTGTTTATAAATATCAAAATGATAGCTTTGTGTAATCGCATCGACGGTTGTAAGCTTCCACTGATCAACGTAGAGATTGCGAATCAACTTATACAAGTTTTCAATGCCATCGTCCCAGCTATTAAAGGTTGCTGTATTATCAACGCAGCGATAATGAGGGATGCAGCGTAGTTCTGCAATGGATTTTGTCTGGCGTGCCTGGTATGTGGTCCCGAAGTTACTTTCCTCTGCTGATAGCACGAGGATGAAGGTCGGGTCTATATGGTATTTTATCCCAAGATCATAGATGATCTGGCCCTTGCCTGCTAGCGGAGAATGATGAAATTGAAAGATAGCATTTATCGCATCTACACTGAGGGTGGGTTTACCAATGACGGAATATTGTGTTGGTGTAACAGAGATTTGTGGTGAGACACTGGATGGATTCCCTGTTGTGGTGTAGAGGACTGGTCTGGATAAGAAGGCCATCCAACCTAACACGAGAAAGACCATAAACGCGAGACCAACCGGTTGAAATAGTGTGGCTCTTTCTCTTTTTTGTCCTTGCTGTCTGTTTGCTGTCAAAACCTCGTCATTGTCGAGAATAGTTGAATGAGTGGGTAGATACTCGAGTAGAGACACTGGCAATATTGCCTGATATGGTTCTTGCTCGTTTGCCACCGCTGCATGAATGCGCAGACTGAGAGCATCATACTGTTTACGTACTAATGCGCAAACATGACAGGATGCAATATGCGCATCGAGCTCTCTTCGTTCAACTGCGGTGAGATCTTCCGGGTGTCTGGCAGCTATTTTCTCTGTCCAAAGATGGCAAGTGTGCTGATGCTTCATTGAAATATGGTCCTTTCTTTGTTTTATTCCTGCTCGAGGCGAAGATATGCCTGCTGCAATTGCTCTAAGCCACGATGAACGAAGGTGCTAATGCTGCCTTCCTTGATGCAGAGGAGTTCTGCAATCTGCCGTTGAGGCATCCCATGAATCATTTGTAGAATAACGCAATCTCGATAGCGGGGAGAGACTGCGGAAAGAGCCTGCTTGAGCAATATGCGCTCTTCTACATTTTTCTCAAAATGACTGGCATCTTCTCCATGCAAACTTCCTGCCTGTTCTCGCCAGGGTAGCCAGGAGAATAGTCGTTCATGGCGCAGATAATTTAGAGCGAGCCGTTTTGCGATGCTGTAGAGCCAGCTATCAAAGCATAAAGGGTCGCGTAATGCAGGAAGAGATTGCCACGCTTTGAGAAATGTCTCTTGAGCCAGATCGCTTCCAACCTCATCGTTGGTAACCATATATACAAGGAATATACGGATTTGAGCATAACGAGTCTGGAAGAGTTGCTCAAATGCCGCAATATTTCCATCTTTTACCTGGGTGACGAGTGTGATCAGCAATGTACTATCCTTCGTCAGGTCAGGATTTGCAGCAGAAGGTGTGAACGAGTGCATAAATCTACTCCTGGTGAGAAACTGTGAGAGGCCTTCCCTCTATTAAGAAACCGTTAACAGTTTTCTTCTTGTTATAAGACACATGGTAAAGCCAAAAACAGACAAATTTTGTCGAAGTTTCCCTAAAGTACGATTGTAGCGCATGCACTGGAGAAATGAACATAAAAGGGAATCTTGTTGTAACGTGCAGAGATGGCAAGTGGTATGTTAGCGGAGTTTTTGATCTGATATGTGTGACCTTTGGAGATGGCGAGGTCAGATTGTTGGGTATGGTTCTTCCACAGTAGTTAGCTACTGTGGAAGAACCAGTCTTTATATCAGGTTAGGAATGCTGAGCCTTATCATAAAGAGCGTACCAGGTATCATCATAGTAGGGTGAAAACATATGTCCGGGTTGGAGGCTGCTCGTAAAATCGTTGTGACCATTGAGATACAAGTTGTCACCGATCTTCACGAACCAGGGGCCACCGCTAGATCCACCATTCATATCGCATTGCATAGAAACCACCGTGCCAGCTCCATGACGCCAGAGTTTGCCAGTGGAACCCTCGCAGGATTGTCGGGTCTGACCATCGAAGGGAGGCACAGCCGGATAGCCATACGCATAGAAGGGTTGATTGGCCGGCTGATTATAAGTCCAGCCTGCGCCGCCGACCAGATCGGTCAATGACCCCTGCTCATTGGGAGAGACGATAGCCATGCCAAGGTCATGATGATAGTCACTAGGTGGCGCATTTATCCAGTCGTCGGGAACCTCTAAATCGCGAGCGGCCCAGCAACCATAAGGTGTATCACCGTTCTCATAGAGAGGGCAGAAGATCAAGTTCTGTGACCAGCTTCCATACAAGTAGAGACAGTGGCCCGCAGTGTCAACCACGTTTCGATTGAGGCTTTCGATGGCGGTACCTGAACAAGATGAATCACGACCAGAGCCGGTAGTAAAAAAGATTCTTCCCACCGTTGAAAGGGGATAAGAAGGATCGCCATTGAGTGGGGGATGTCCAG
This sequence comes from uncultured Chloroflexia bacterium, assembly GCA_963850365.1. Classification (GTDB taxonomy): domain Bacteria; phylum Chloroflexota; class Ktedonobacteria; order Ktedonobacterales; family Ktedonobacteraceae; genus Dictyobacter. The sequence continues at coordinate 8,742 of CAWKKX010000065.1, read as the reverse complement.
GTTGCTGATTTTCCTGGCTCTTACTTGTATCGATGTTCGCGGGTGAGAAATTGGAGGCCGCACTCAATTGCTGATCAACGTCAGTGGCATGAAGCATGTTAGCCTTTGTCCAATGCGTGAGGCTGGCTGAGGTTGTATTGACCGAGTGCTCAACGATACCTCCAAAAAAGCTGGTGTAGGCAGCGCACCTGTGAATATAGCCAGATACACTGTATACACGCAGGCAAGCAAACCAAGGAGAACCTTGCCAATCAAGGGGAGCTGGATAAGTCTATGTCGTCGTGGCATCGGGCCTCTCTCTTTCATCAAAATTAGAGCGAATTAGATGGGAGGACAGCGCGTTTATTTTCGCTCCTGGTCCTGGTCCTGGTCGAGAGTATTGACGTGCGGCATCTGCGCAGGTTTAACGACTCGCTTTTTCTTCTTTGTCCAATATTTGAGTGTATCTTTGGGCGAAGTCTTCACCGAATGTTGGCTAATCGTAATGGAAGGATCAGGTTTCGCAAAAAGCTTCCATACAACCAGGTACACACCAGCAAGCAGGCAAAGCAGGAGCGTACCAGCCAGGGGTGAGCGGACGAAATTCTGTGGTTGCGCCATCATAACCCTCTCTTCCTGTAAAGATATATAGATCAAACATGCGTATAGTATAGCGTAAGTGTAACTTCCTTAGAGTAATGGATAGGACTTGCTTTGTCAATCTTTATACGAAAAACAACGCGAAAGGTTTCTTTTCTGTATCCACGCAGTATAGAGCTGGCTGCCAATGGTCAGCCAAAGATCGAGAGCATGCGCCAGACCTCTCACGGAGTCGCGTTCATATGCATTAAAATTTTCTAATTTTCGTTTTTGCATAACAAGACTCTAGATTCTGCTTGAAAAAAAAGTTATACTGTCTTGGTAAGAGAACGAGAATGTCGATTGTAGTGTGTCTGAGATACCCGTAGGTTTGAAAGGGGGTGATGTGTGTGGAGTGGATTACGCCCGACTTTGAAGAAATTGAGGTCGAAGCAGAAGTAACTGCCTATGTAGCTCATTGGTAAACAGTTAAAAGTGATGAACGAGATACTCTAGACTTTTTACCGCGATCTCGGATGCATACTGTTGTCGTGACATGCATCTATGCTCTGGAGTATTTCGTTCATTTACGCGAAGAGAATCTTGCTCTAATGAGCAGAGCTATCTACGATGCCTGGCTATGTTGTCCTATCTTGAAGAAAGGGAACGAAGGGAGAAACGTGTCTATGTGGATACGTGTTCTTGGCTCTGCCGCCGGCGGTGGTTTTCCCCAATGGAATTGTGCTTGCCCCAATTGTCGTGCTGTACGCGAAGGATCACAATTTGTCACGCCGCGTACACAATCATCCATCGCCGTGAGCGCAGACTATCAACACTGGTTTCTTTTTAATGCCTCGCCCGATGTTCGCACTCAGATCAATGCCTCACCATCGCTCTCTCCACACCATGATGAACGTATAGCTACACGCGTACGTGAAACGCCAATCCAGGCTATCGTACTCTCAGACGCAGAGATAGATCATACGCTGGGGCTGCTCGTGCTGCGCGAGACACGCTCATTGCGTATTTATGCAACCGAGTGGGTCTATAACGCGCTCACCAATTTAAATCCTCTTCTGCGCACTTTAAGTACATACTGCGCGGTTGAATGGTTGCCGCTGCGGCTGCTGACTCCCGTTGCCCTTTTACTGTCAGATGGAACTGATAGTGGTCTACAGTGCCAGCCCTTTACCACGCTAAGTGGCAAGCCTCTTATCTATGCTACAGACACAGCCCCCGATCCAGAGTCAGTCGTTGGCTATCGTATTACTGATACGCGTACAGGCCGCGTCCTGGTGTATATGCCAGCTGTCCAGGAGTTGAGCGCACCTCTCCTCAACTATGTGCACGATTGTGCTTGCTTGCTGATTGATGGCACATGCTGGTACGACGACGAGCTTGCGCGGCTGGGCATTAGCCAGAAGACGGCGCGTTCAATGGGCCATGTGCCGATAGGCGGAGCGAATGGAAGCCTTGAGCTGCTATCGGCTTTAGCTATTGAGCGCATTGTGTATATTCACATCAACAACACGAACCCTATTTTGCTTGAGAACTCACCACAGCGCAGATCTGTTGAGGAACGCGGGTTTGCCGTGGCTTATGATAGTATGGAAATGGAGATCTGAACATGTCAACAGTCACAACTGAAGCTCCGATGACGCGTGATCAGTTTATTGCAACTTTGAAGCAGCAGGCCGAACGGTACTATCATACGCACCCATTTAATGAAGCTATGAATACTGGCAAGCTGAGTAAGAATCAGATCCAGGTCTGGGTGGCCAATCGATTCTACTATCAGAAGAGTATCCCGCTCAAGGATGCGGCGATTATCTCGAATTGTCCCGAGGTGACGGTGCGTCGGGCCTGGTTGCAGCGCATTATTGATCACGATGGAACGGCGGCGGGCAACGGCGGCATTGAAAATTGGCTCAAGCTGGCCGAGGCGCTGGGTGTGAGCCGCGAGGCTGTATTGGATGAGCGTCACCTTGTGCCAGGTGTGCGCTTCGCGGTCGATGCCTATGTAAACTTTGCTCGCACGCACCACTGGGTCGAGTCCGTGGCCTCATCCCTGACAGAACTGTTCGCCCCGGATCTTATGAGAGAGCGCATCAGTTCTTTTGAGCAACGCTATGATTGGATTGATAACAATGGCCTGACCTATCTCAGGAATCGCCTCATCCAGGCACCTCGCGATGCTAACAGCGCTATCGATATCGTTGTGCAGTATGCACGTACGCGTGAGCAGCAGGAGCGAGCTATTGCGGCCCTGATCTTTAAGTGCAATGTGCTCTGGAGTATGCTCGATGCGATAGATCACGAAGTCGAGGAGCGATAACATGAGTTCGCAGGAGATCGCGCCCGACGCTCGGCTTCGCTTGAGCGCTCACGTTCGTTTACAATGGGATGCCGTGCGTGAGCGCCAGGTGCTGCTGATGCCCGAAGGTGTGCTGGCTCTCAATGCAACCGGTTATGCCATTGTGGCCCTCTGCGATGGTCAACGTCGCGTCTCGGATATTGTTGTGACGTTGAGTGAGCAATACGGTCGGCCAGTGGAGCAGGATGTGCTGACTTTCCTGCATCGTTTGCTGAACAAGAGATTGCTGGATATTTCGCTGGATAATTCAAATGGATAAAATTACGCACCTGGCTCCCAAACCTGTTGGGTTGCTGGCAGAGCTAACCTATCGTTGCCCTTTGCATTGTCCATATTGCTCTAATCCGCTGAACCTGTCAGGATACGGCGATGAGTTGAGCCTGGATGAATGGGTGCGCGTCCTCAACGAGGCGCGTGCCCTTGGCGTGCTGCAATTACATTTGTCTGGTGGTGAACCGCTGCAACGTCGCGACCTGGTAGCATTAGTGAGCCATGCACGTGCAGCAGGTTTCTACACCAACCTCATTACGAGCGCCCTTGCACTTACCCCGGCTAAGGCCGAACAACTAAAAAGGGCTGGCCTGGACCATGTGCAGATCAGCTTCCAGTCATCGGATGCACAGAGATCCGACCTGATCGCCGGCACTCCGTCTTTCGATAAGAAGATTGCGGCGGCTCATACCGTCAAAGCACTCGGTTTCCCTTTAACCATCAACGTTGTGCTGCATCGCCACAATATAGAGCAGATCGAGTCGATTCTGCTGCTGGCGGAAGAGCTTGCGGCGGATCGTATCGAGCTTGCCAACACGCAATATTATGGCTGGGCTTTGCACAACCGTGCCGCACTTTTGCCAACGCAGCAGCAATTGCAGCAGGCTGAGCCGATTGTGCGGGCCGCTCGTGAGCGTCTGGCGGGTAAGATGCAGATTATCTATGTCCTGCCCGATTATTATAGCCACTATCCCAAGCCATGTATGGGTGGCTGGGCACGTCACCAGCTTACGATCACACCCAACGGCAACGTCCTGCCCTGTTCGGCGGCGGCTCAGATCGCCTCGTTGCCAACGGAGAACGTTCGGCAGCGCTCGCTTGCATGGATCTGGGAAGAATCGCCCCTGTTCAATCGTTTTCGTGGCACCGACTGGATGCCTGAACCATGTCGCAGCTGTGTACGGCAAGATATCGACTTCGGTGGTTGCCGCTGCCAGGCCTTCCAGCTCACTGGCGATGCCGCCGCCACCGATCCCGTCTGCCATCTATCGCCCAGGCACGCCCTGATCGAAGAAGTTGTGCGAGCCGCAAATCAGGATAGTGGGGCTGAAACAGCACTTATCTATCGTACGAATGATTGATGTATAAGGAAGGAAAAGCGTGAGTCCAAAAGATGTGGTAATCTATGTAGCAAAAAGATGGAGCAAAGATGGAGATAATTTGTACTAATACCACATTCCCCTCACTCTCTTCTTTACGGTTGGTTGCAACAGACCTTGATGGCACATTGCTTCGTTCAGATAAGACTATCTCTGAGAGGACAAGTGTGCTTTTACGACGCCTGCAAGCCGCTGGTGTCGCCATTGTGTTGATTAGCGCTCGTCCGCCACGCTCGTTGCGCCAGTTTGCCAGAGCATCCAATATCGGCGGGCTGGCAATTTGTTGTAATGGAGCAATTGTCTATGATCTGGACCAGGGTTGCCTCCTGCAACAACGAAGCCTCACTTCTCAGCAGGTAACGCATCTGATAACGCTCCTGCAAAGCTTTTTGCCCGATCTCTCTTTTGCTGCCGAGAATGGAGAATCGGTCTCCTGCGAGGCTGCTTTCTATGCCTCCTGCGCTAACAACGATCCTCAACAACAACATATTGCGAATATAGCGGAGATCTGCCAGCTTTCCCAGACCAAAATATTAGTCCACCATGCAACATTGCTAGCGGACGAGCTACACGAGCAGATTGCTCCTTTGCTTGATAGCAGTACCTATAGCGTGACCTATTCTGGTTTGGACTTCCTGGAGATCGCGTCTGTAGGTGTGAATAAAGGAGAAGCGCTCGAAGCGCTTTGTACCCAACTTGGTATTGCTGCACATTCAGTTGTTGCCTTTGGGGATATGCCAAATGATCTGCCACTACTTCAATGGGCTGGACTGGGTGTGGCGGTTGCCAATGCCCATCCTTTGATTCTTCAGTCCGCTGATGTGATTACCTTCTCCAATGAAGAGGATGGTGTTGCATATTTGCTCGAACAACTCATTGAGGGTGCTAACCTACCATAGAGCCTCATGCCGTTCCTTCGTCGTTAGCCTGATAGAGATATTCTGTGCTATTTTATAACTTTTAAAATGTGTAAACTATGGTAGCTTGCTTTTGGGCACGAGTATACTGAATAGTATGGAGAATCATGCTGTGTTGAAATAAGATTTACATGCTAGCCAGTACATTGCCCGCCAAAAGATGTTCGCTGTCGATACGTGGGTTGGGGTATGGTGTTAGCACTGCTCTGTATGTGCAAAAGGAAAAATTATTATGCGACGAGAAAAGTTGTATACGAGGTGTATAAGATTCACCTCTAACCTTCTAAAGCTTAGCCGTTTTAGTAGTGTAACCGCTGTATCTCTGTTCATGTTGTCTGCAATCATCGTTAGTGCCTGTACTACAAATAATCCCGCCAATGGCTCGGTAGATGCAGCCTCTCAATCTCCAACCTCCCAGTCGCTAACCGATCAGCAAAACTCTGCAGAGGGCTCATCTAAGGGCTATCCAATCAAGGTCTACTTTTCTCGTTTGCCGCAATCGAATAATGATTTCAATGCCGTCTTCTCGGTCAAGCGTGTCTCTCCAACCAGTAGTGTGAGCACCTTCTCTATTCAGCAACTTATAGCCGGTCCGACTACGTCTGAAAAGGCCATCGGCGATGAGTCGGAGCTCAAAAATCATCTCACTGGCCCTTCTAACTGTTTGGCGTCTGCAAATTTCACTTTAAAGCTGAATACAAAGGGTTCTATCAGTCAAGCAGGCACTGCGACGCTTACATTGTGTCGTTTGTTCGCCTCGGCTGGCATCGGAACAGATGCTCGTGCTATGGCCGAAATCACTGCAACGTTGAAGCAATTCTCAAGCATCAAGAAGATCGTAGTGCTTACAAAAGATGGTCACTGTTTTGGTGATGAGAGTGGCGGCGATATGTGTTTGCGTTAGCATTTTAGCATGGGAGTATGTGCTTCCCTATTTTGCATTTTTTTCCTACTTGTGCGTAGTGCAAGCAGGGAAAAAATGTAAAATAGGGAAGTGCATACTCTACTGACAATCTCTAATTATCATCATCATCATCTTCGCGTAGCGAGAAGGTATGTCTGCCTGAGGTACAATAGTATTGCAGGTCTCCATCATCGTCCGTGCGAGGTTGGACCTCTTCGATGTCCGTAAGTAGAATGCCTTCTTCCTGGTCATAAGGACACGTCTGGTACTTAATGCGCTCTAGATTCATGTATTTTCCCCTTTATCAGGTGTGTAGTGCCTCGTTTCTCTTGAACGAGGCTCTCCGTAACAAACCAGTGAGAAAAATATCCTCACCACTTCCTGATAAGGAATGTATAGTCTGTTTTGGGTAGCCTCAATTTTTATGACCCTTATGGACATGAAGTACTATTGCGAACCCTTTCTTTTCTAAAAAATCTAAGATATAGAACAAGGGTTCTTGTGCCTGAACTCTAAAATTCTCTCTTTGTGTATGGTAAACGACAATGAAGTTCAGTATGGGGCATGTAATGGCATGAAACATAAAAACTTCTTACCAATTATAGCAACTTTCTTCTGATTGGTAAGAGGTTTCTTGATATATTGGTCACTGTTGGTAATTTTCATTGAATTATGGTAATCTATAGCTGACTCTATGTGACCGATTTCTTAGGAAAGTTGTCTAACTTGTTTTTGCTTGATAGGTGCGCAAATCTGGATAACGCCACGCGAACCAGCCCACAATACATAAGGTAATCAGGCCACCGCTAAAGATAGTTAAGGGTACGCCGATCAGAGCGGCCAGCAAACCGGCTTCTAGCTCACCGATCTGTGGTCCGCCGAAGGCAACTATCATATGAATGCTATTCATGCGCCCTCTGAACGTTGTGGGTGTCCATTGTTGACGGATAGTGCTGCGAATGATGGTCGAAATAGAATCTCCGACCCCTGTAAGTGCGTAGAGTATGGCGGAGAGCGCGAAATAGGTTGAGATACCGAAAAGGGCAGTGGCAAGCCCATAGAGTGCGACGCTTAAGAAAAAGATAGCTCCTTGCCGCCTGATGGATTTGCGCAACGCCAGGATGATGCCGGTTAGAAGCGAGCCGATTGGCTGGGCAGTGGCGAGAAAGCCGTAGCCCTGGACGCCAGCATGCAGCAAGTGATCGGCCACAAATGGTAGCATTGTACGTGCCGAAGCAAAAAAAGTCGCGGCACAGTCTATGAGCATTGTGCCACGTATAAGCCGTGAGCTCCATGCGAAGTGCAGCCCTTCCACGATACTGCGCCAACCGAGTTGTAGCTGTTCGGCCTGTTTTTCTTGCAGCCCTTGAACCCGAGGGTGCATCAATAAGACAGTTACCAGGCCGATAAGAAAAGAGAGCGCATTGATAACATAGACAGTTCCGATGCTGGTACTGCCAACCAGCAGACCCGCCAGTGCAGGCCCGGCTATAGTTCCAATCTGCCATAGCAGGGCGTAGAGCGTTGTCGCATTCGCAAGGTGTTCGGGGGGAACCAGCGCGGGAAAAAGCGCCTCTTGAGCCGGCTCGTCGAAGGCTGAAATAGCTACCCCGATTGCTGTAAAGAGATAGAGTAGCGCCACGGTCGCATGCCCGCTAAATGTGAGGAGAGCTAACCCAGCAGCGCTGATAGCCGCGATAATTTGGGACCAGAGGATCAGTTGCCGACGGTCATGACGGTCAGCCAATAATCCTCCCAGTAGTGCAAAGAGGAAGATAGGCAGGACGCGAACCGCTCCCAGTGTACCCAGTCCCAGGACCTGGGCGTCAAGCCTGATATGCCAGGTAAGCAGTTCAAAAGAAAAAGCACGACCCTGCAACAACTGATAGACATGCCAGTTGATGGCAAAGAGTTGCATATGTGTGCCAACCGTAGAGATAACCTGTCCGCCCCATAGCAAGCGAAAATCGCGCTGCTGTAATGCTGGCAGGTGTGGCGTGTGTCTCACATTTTGCTCCTTATCACCGTAAAGTTGATCCATATAGAGATTTGTTGAGAGATTTGGTATTTCAAGTATATTTAGAAGTACTTTTGTGCTAAATGTAAAAGGTAGTAGCTAAAATCGTGTACAATCTTGAAGGTGCAAACACCAAAGGATGACCCGGTATAGAACAATGCAACAATCGCTAGCACCGTTCGCTCACCAAAGAGTGCTTTTTGTAGAGATTCTCTGCAAAAAGAGAAATCTGCTGCATCAACGCTATTAATAGCCGTTGCTGTGCAGTATTGATATTTTAGAAAGGAACACGACTGGATGAGAACCTTCAACCTCGAGCAGTGTGTTGGTCAGATTCTAGGCGATTGTTATATAGAACAATTACTGAGCCATGGACGTTTAAGCGCAGTGTATCGAGGACGACAACAGAACCCTAACCGCTCCGTTGCCCTGATGGTCTTTCTGCTTCCAGATGTGACTTCCATCAAGATGCGCCAGCAGTTCTGTGAGCGCTTTTTGCAAGAAGCTCCAGTACTGATGAAGATAAGCCACCCCTATCTCTTACCATGTTATGGCTATGGCGAGGTGGATGGCTTTCCCTATTTAATCACTCCATACACAAC
>CAWKKX010000064.1:0-25910 GCA_963850365.1 uncultured Chloroflexia bacterium | reverse complement strand
CATCGCCATCCACCGAAATGACGCTATGACCCGCATTACAGGCATGGCCTAGACTTGGATAATGGCGCGTGTTGAGCGGAAACAGTGGATCAATCGTGCTCAGGTGTTGCATTTCATCTACTGTATAATAGTCGGGCAGGCGCTTGTAGGCGTTGATCCAGAGATAGATGTGTTCAGGCAGCTCTTTACGTAGTTCCTCAATCTCCTGCATATGTTCTTTTAAGCCGACAACACCAACGCTGAAACGAACGTCGCGTGCTATCAGCTCCCGACATTTTGCCAGAAAGTGTGCGCGTACCGTCTGGCTAGGATGATAGGTTGTCCAGAGCGCAATTTTTGATTTGTCGCACCGCTCCGTCCAATCGAGGCGGCTGGAGAGATTCGTCTGGATCGCGACCTTTGTGACCTGCGGCAAGCCAGACAAGGACACAAACGCGTCCTGATAGCGCTTACGCACGAGCGCCTCGCCCCATGGAGTGAAAAAGACCGCGATACGATCCTGAGTGCGCGAGGTTACCCAATCGAGAAAACGTTCCAGAGCACGGCGGTCGCGCTCGTGTTCTGCGTGAGTCTCGCGGTGTTTTGCGAAGGGACAATAATCGCAACCGTAGTTGCAGCTTGAGAGCGGACCACGATAGAGAATAGAAAGCTTCATCGTAAGGTATATTCCTCCATTAATTGACTTGCATGCAACGAATAGAGCCAGGGGCCAATCGTATCCGAACGCTCAAGCCCCGTGGGAGTCAGCGTCATCACCTCATTCTCGACCAGCGCCAGCCCACATTCTAATAGTTCTTTTACCATGGGAAGATCGGTGAAGATCGATGAACTAAAACGGTGCTGGTAGTCCGGGAGAGAAAACCCACCCGCCTCCAATAGCGACTTCAGCACATAGCGGCGGCGCTGCTCCTCATCATTGAGCACATAGCCAAAAGAGGCAAAGGCAAATGCTTCAGAAGGTGTCGTAGCATAGGTATGCAGGATAGCACGAATGCTGTTCGCACCAACCGCATACTCATTGGAATAATGATGCGTACGCGTATACGAGCGAGCGCCGCAACCCAGGCCAATCATGCCATCGTCTTGCATACAATAGACCGGACCCGTATCAGCGAGTGCCTCCGGTGAATGGGCAGCGCGGAACATCCGCATAGAAACCTGAGTATAGCCCTCTGACAGCAGCAATTCACGAGCCGCACGATAACAGGTAAGGCGGATATCATCCTCATCATGCATAGAAAGCGCGATACCTGTCCGTTCCAGGCCCGTCAACGGACGCACGTAGAGCGGGTAGAGGTAGAGCTCCTCTGGCTGGTACTGGAGAGCCATGCGCAACGAAGCAAGCCAACTCTCAACCGTCTGACCGGGCAAGCCATAGATCAGATCAATATTCAGGATTGGAAAACCTATGCGGCGAATGCTGTCAAGCGCCCCCTCAACATGAGCGGCCTTTTGGGGACGACCGGCGGCATGCACCTCGTTCTCGCTAAAGCTCTGCACACCAATACTGATACGCTCAATACCATGCTCACGGAGCAGAAGCAACTTTTCGGGCGTAGCCGTAAGCGGCGATGTCTCAACCGACGAAGGGATAGAGCCAGGCTGGACATCAAAATAGCCCTCGACAATAGTGAATAAGCGAGCAAGATCAGCAGTCTCAAGAAAGGTCGGCGTACCACCGCCAAGCGCCATACGCGCCACACGCAGGTCTCCCAATGCATTCCGCACGCTCTTCGCCTGACGTTCCAGCGCCTCCAGATAGCCACCTGTAAAACGTCCCATAGGATCGACCGTCGTGAAGAGGTTGCAGAAGCCACAGCGCATTTCACAAAAAGGCACATGCAAGTAGAGAAAGACCGCCTCGCGATTCTCATCCCGCCACAGATCCGTCAATGGCACCCGCTCAGGGAAGTGGCGATAGGCCGTTTTGTGCGGATAAGCATAGGTGTATGAAATGTAGGGCGTACCTTGCAGCAGTTGAGCAAGTGTGGACACAAGGATGCTCCTTTCAGTTGTTAGGCGAGAATGAACTCGGCATATGGTACAGTCCAGACCACCGGATGGGCGACGCGATGTCCATAATAGCCATCCTCGCCATAGGCCGTCCCGTGGTCGGAGCAGAGAATGGCTAGCGTGGGCGATCTGTGTTGCAGCGCGGCAAAGAGAGGCGAGAGCTGAGCATCAACGTAGACCAGCGCAGCGGCATGCGACTCAAGAGTATCCTGCTTGCTAGCATGATCGGGCAGGTAAAAGTAGTTTGGCTGATGAAAGGCCGATATGTTTATAAAGAGGAATAAACGCTGTTCACAAGGCAGATGGCGCAGTAACGAGCAGGCAAGCGCGACCTGATTTTCGGTTGAGTGCGGATCAGTCACACCGAGCGAAGCATCCCAATAACTTTCATGGAACAGCGCAGGTAGCACACTACCCAGAGCGCTCTGTTTGTTAAAGAAGCCAACACCGCCAATACAGATCGTATGATACCCATATTGTGCCAGGCCACTCGGCAGGTCTGGCGCGTCGAAAGTCAGCGTCGTCTCCGAAGTCGTCTCGCTCCCCGGAAAGCGGGCCGCAAAGAGGCGTGGATGGCGTCCTGGTGCGATGGGTGTCGGTAGAAATCCCGCAAAAAAAGCATGGTGGGCGGCATAGGTAAAGCTTGCCGGCGAGTGGCGTGCCTCCCAACCTGTCGCGGGCAGGTAGTGTGCAAGCGTCGGAATGCGACCTTGCTGGAAAAGATTCTGTGCCACATCATAACGCAGCGTATCGAGCGTGATAAACAAGAGATCGTGTGAACCAACATTTATGAGCATAGCCTTTGTCCCTTCAGAACGGCCAGAATTTCAGCACTGTAAGCATCCAGACCCTCATAGAGCAAGCCGGGTAGTAGATCGCCAAATGCGTTCATCTCCAGAATCGCATGATCCCGGTAGCTGGAACTAAAGAGAAGATCAATCCCCATGTAGAGGCTCTCCAGCAGCTTAGCCGCACGCTCGCAGCTCTGTTGAGCCGCTTGCCAACGAGCGCAACCGATTTTCTCCAGAATAGCTGGCAGGTTGCCGCGCTGATTGAGCAAGTGGAGATTGGTCATAGGGCTATGACTCAGGCGTGCAACCGTATGCATAGCCTGCCCTCCGATCATCACGATCCGCAGATCCAGCGCCTGACCCTCGTACATCGCCTTGGGGAGCCACCGCTCAACGTGCACACGGTGGCGACAAAGGGCATTGATGACCTGAGCAATCTCCCCGCTCGATTCCAGCTTGCGAATACGACGGGTATTATAGAGCCGATCCTCTCCCGCCTGCGAGACACTCTCGATGGTGGTGAATGCCTGATGGTGGTTGCCACTGAAACGATAAGCAATGGTGCCAGAGGCGCTCGATCCATGCGCTAGCTTGAGAAAGACACGCGACCAGCCACGCTGTTGAAGGGCAGACATCAATTCATCATAGGAATGTATTGGTGGTAAGACAGTCAGGGCAGAAGGTACCGCGATCTCATGCTGAGCGAGCAAGGCGTGGCAAGCGCGTTTATCGAACATAAGCAAAATATCGGCTGGAAGGTTCATCAGTTGCAATCTGGGTATCTGACACTCAATGCGGCGCATAAGAACACTGAACCCTAGATACCACTGGCGCGAAGGGAGCAAGCGGCCCTTCTCATATGGAAGCGTGGCGAGAGTAGAGGGAGAGAGACGCTCATAACGTGCACCCTCTGGATCAGGCTCATTTGCTCCTAGCGCAAGCAGTAAGCGTTCCGTTGCGATACTCTTGCCGGGCGATTCGATGCGCACAATCGTTGTCGGTGTGAGCAGATCAGCCAGCATCACATCTCCCTCAATAAGTTGCTGATAGCTGACAAGTTGAGCGGCGGGAAGGTTCAGGCGAGTCAGAGCCTCCTGAAAGAGGGTGACGCGCCGATCTTCCGGTGTGCCGATGACTAGAAAATGGCTATTAGCGCTACTCACTGACGGCCACGTAGCGCTGTTCTTCCCCATCATAGAAATCGGGCTCTTGTTGTTCGCTTGTATCCACCTCTATTCCCAGTGCTTGTATGCGCCGCATCATCTCTTGCGAACAGTAATGGTGATGGAGATCCAGCTTTTCCAATTTGTGGATAGCGGGACAGTTGAGAAGCGCCATCGCTCCGACATCGTCGAGCCAGCCGAGAGAAAGATCCAGTACACGCAACTGTTCAAGCACGGGTGATTGTGAAAGCGCAATTGCCAGATCACTCGCGATCTCACTATTGCGCAAACCAAGGTAACGCAGATTGGGGAAAAGTGTAGCGGTGAAAAGCAAAGCGAAATCTTCCACCGTCAAGTTTGCGCCATAACTTTCGGCACCTGTCCAGAGTTCAAGATGTTCCAGAGCTGGAAGATGCGAGCGAAGAACATCATGGACAACGCTACGATCCATGCTACCGGTTTCAATAATCAGTGTTTTGAGATGCTCATGGTGTAGTACGCCAAGGCGCAAGCCCGGTGGGGCATAAGAAGTTGCGCATCCACGGATATGAACATGTTCAAGTTGCGGATAGGCCGTAAAAAGCGCAGAAACGTCGCCCAGTTTAATCCATGATATCTCGCTCTCCTCCGAACTAATATCGCCAAGAAAGAGCGAAGTCAACTGTTGAAGTTGCTCCCGATGCTTAAGTAGCGTCTCCAGAATTTCATCTGTATAATTCTCAGTTTCATCTGACACCATCCCAAAGACCAGGCCAGTTGCAGCACGTGAGGCTGGATGAGCCAGAAACGCCTGAAATTTCTCTACGCCCAACATAGCGTCAACATGGTCTCTAGTATTCGTGAAGCTAAAACGTGGGATCGTCGTTAGGAGATCAGGAAAAGGCTCATCTGGTTCCCACTCAAGAACAGTTTTGGGAGCAAAAAAGTCTCTATCATCAAAAAACATAACAATCTCTCAGAAGATATAGTGGTAGAAGAACGACAAGGATTCTCCATTACCAGATCAAATAAAATGCAGCCCTATCTAGCAACGTATTCTCAGCGGCCAGCTTTGAGTCGGTAATAATGTGCAGCGATCATGCAAAACACAGAGGTATGATATATTAGTTCTGTTTTAGCATGTGATGGCCGTCTGTCTGCCTATTTAATTATACATATCGAAAAGGATTATTGCCTTAACCAGATGGTTGCCATGGTGTCGTGATAAGTTGGTGTCCGAGTTCTTGCCCGCTGTGTGTTATATTCTGTCACCGTTTGCAAGCAGCTCATCTATAATATAATATACAATAGATGGTGGGGAAAAAATCCGACACCAACTTATCATATACATAGGGCAGGAGACCACATACATTGTCTGAGAAAAGCGAAGATGCGGAATTCACCTCCGAAGAAGGTCACCTCAGCCTACGAGCTGACTGCAAGAGTTGCTTTGCGCTATGTTGTGTTGCGCTGGCCTTCTCGGTTTCGGTGGACTTCGCGATCAATAAAAACGCCGGGCAGGCTTGTCCCAATCTGCAAAGGGACTTTCGCTGCGGCATTCACACACACCTCAGACAGCAGGGCTTTCGAGGTTGCTGCGTTTATGATTGCTTCGGTGCCGGGCAGAAGGTATCTCAAGTCATTTTTAGTGGGCAGGACTGGCGGCAGAATCCGCAAACGGCCAAGCAGATGTTTGCCGTGTTCTCGATTGTGCGAGACCTCCATGAGCTACTCTGGTATTTGACTGAAGCACTGACTTTTCAATCGGCTAGCCCGCTCCATGCTGAGCTTAGTCGGGCGCTGGAGGAGACCCAACGCTTCACGCACAACAGCCCCAAAGCTCTCATGGAACTGGACGTAGCTGGGCACCGACGAGATGTCAATGCCTTGCTACTGCACACGAGCGAACTCGTGCGTGCCGAAGTCCCGCATAAGAAGGACTACAGAGGAGCCGACCTCATTGGGGCCAAACTTAAAGGAGCCAACTTGAGAGGAGCCAACTTGAGAGGGGCATACCTCATTGGAGCGGACCTTAGAGGAGCGGACTTGAGAAAGGCTGACCTTATCGGGGCTGACTTCAGAGACGCCGACCTGAGGGGAGCCGATCTCACCGATAGCATCTTTCTCATCCAATCCCAACTGAATGCGGCGAAGGGTGATGCCAAAACGAAGGTGCCGCCGTCGCTCACTCGCTCAACACATTGGTAGCCAGGCCATGTGAAAAATGAGTGTCGAACTGATCGTGCACAACCAGCGTAAAGCTAAGAATGCCAGTAATCATATCGTTGCCTCTTATTATGTGTATACTAAATACACAGCACCCCATCCACCCATTCGTGACTATTCTGCTATATTTCTGTATGATATACATTGTGTAGAATGATCGGTATCCCTTCCAGGTGATTGTGCAATTGCACAATCACCTGGAAGGGATAATAGTAAATCTAACCAGTGATCATTAGGAAAATGGAATGTATGCTTTAATGAGAAGTGATATTTGTGCAAGGTGCATGAAAATATCCTGCAACGAGGCACGGGCATAGTCGCTACCCGAGAGCTGTATTCTCCTTTCATCCATGGTGGCTGTTTTTCTCAACAAGATCGTTGAGGAACGTTCAAGTTCTACCATGCCCCTTTTCAGTAGTAAAAACAATTTTTACCTGTAAAATATCTAGAACTATTGGTGCCAATTTATTGTGCACCGTCAGTGCCATCAACCTAAGAATTGATGAGCTTTTTGAGCGAGAAAAAGCAAGGTATGGGTATTGTATTTTTCATGCATAACACGAAGAAACATATAGGTGCCAATTTATTGTGCACAGGCCGGCTTCAGCCGGAGGGAACTACAAAACATGCTTATACACGCAAACGTTCACCTGTCTTATTTGCATAAATTACATGTATCGCTCCTTTTGGCAATGACAATGTGGAATATGGGCAAGTTTTTCGTGCTGGAAAGTCAAATCGAACGTTTCATGTATAAGGAAGTTCCGTGGAACCCTCCGGCTGAAGCCGGTATGTGCACAATGAATTGGCACCTATATATTATAGAGTTTATACGAGCAAAAACGATGTTTGCGTCATGTTTCTCATCCAAAATAAGCTTATCCATGCTTACGTTGATGGCACTGACGGTGCACAATAAATTGGCACCAATAGATTCCAGAGGTTTCACAAGGAAAAACGATGATTGCGTTACATTTCTCATCCGAAATAAGCTCATCCATGCTTAGGTTAATGGCAATTGGACCCTCCAGGGTCGCGTGTGAGTGATGAGAGAGGAGAGCATGAGTAGGACAAATAGACAAATGGAGGAAAGGAGGTGCAATACAAGTAAAGGTTGTAGAAAATCTTTCTCTAAAGAATTGTAGTAGCTGGATGTCGGGATGACGGTAAGTCTGCTTTTAGCTATGAAAAGTGAGTGAGTGTATGTTCTAAGTGATCGCCATAGCCATGGTTGTCTATCATTTAGGATTGTTCAAGCAAGAGAAGAGAAGAGAAAGGAATTGTGCAATGCTCGAAGAAAGCATACCAGTGCAAGTGGTTACACCAAAGCGTAAATTTAACAAACTCGTAGATAACCCGGTGCTGGAAGATTATTCTCTGCGCTATGCGCCCAACTCGTTCAGGACATGGAGCGAATATGCGGTAGCCACATCCGCCCTTGGCGGCATCGCGTATCTAGCTGATTTTGCCATTGGGGCCTCGATCTTTGTAACCTATGGTTTTGTAAGCGCCGTATGGGCCATCCTGCTAGCGGCTGCCGTGATCTTCTTGACCGGTATCCCGATTTCTTATTACTCGTCCAAGTACAACATCGACATGGACCTGCTCACGCGTGGAGCTGGCTTTGGCTATCTTGGCTCCACGATCACATCAATCATTTATGCCAGCTTCACCTTCATCTTCTTCGCGCTGGAAGGCTCGATTATGGGTCAGGCCCTGAATGTGTACTTCGGCCTGCCCCTCTCCATCGCATATCTTGTTTGTGCCTTACTCATCATTCCGCTGGTAGTCTTTGGGATGACCTTGCTCTCGAAATTGCAGGTCTGGACCCAACCGATCTGGTTGCTAATGCTGGTACTACCTTTTCTCGCAATTCTCATTAAAGATCCTGGTGCATATGGGGCCTGGACACACTTTGCAGGGAAATCGGCAAATGGTGCAGGCTTTAATTTCCTTGCGGTTGGTCTGGGTGCAGGTGTTGCACTTTCGCTCATCGCCCAGATTGGAGAACAGGTTGACTATCTCAGATTTATGCCTGATAAAACGCCTGCCAATGCTACAAAGTGGTGGGCCGCCGTCATCAGTGCGGGTCCAGGCTGGGTTATTCTTGGAGCAATCAAGCAGCTTGGAGGAGGTTTCCTGGCCTTTTACATCTTTGCCGCACTTGGGGCCACGCTCGCGGTCGAGCCAATTCAGCAACTTATAAAAGGTTTCGGAATGTTGATCCCTGTTCCATTTATTGCGCTCACCCTTGCAACAATCTTCGTCGTACTTTCGCAGGTGAAGATCAACGTCACCAACGCCTATTCGGGCTCATTATCCTGGTCCAACTTCTTCTCGCGTATACTGCACTGGCATCCTGGGCGCGTTGTCTGGCTCTTCTTAAACGTAGGTATTGCTCTGGCGCTCATGGAATTTGGCGTGTTTGGATTTTTGAACGCGGTGCTGGGTTTCTACTCTAATGTTGCAATTGCCTGGATTGGAGCGGTGGTAGCCGATCTGGTGATCAATAAACCGTTGCTCAAGTTAAGCCCATCGTATATCGAGTTCAAACGCGCCCATTTGTATAGCATCAATCCTGTCGGTTTCGGCTCGATGCTCATTGCCTCGGTGATCTCGATTATTGCATTCTTTGGAGTATTCGGACCGATTGCACAGGCATTCTCACCATTCCTGGCCATCTTGATCGCGTTTGTGCTCTCTCCTGTCATTGCGATTATTACCAAAGGGAAATACTATATCGCCCGTGCTGATCCCGGTGGAGATCTGGCGGCACGCGGTGATCTCCAGGTGATCAATTGTACTGTTTGTACACAGGACTACGAGGCACCAGATATGACCTATTGTCCATTCCATAAGGGAAATATCTGCTCGCTCTGTTGTACGCTGGAGAAGAACTGTCATGATATGTGTAAAAAGCCTGCGGTAGGATAGGAAACCACGGCTCAATTATATGTTGGCGGCGCAGTGCTCAGATGACGGCTTAAAGGAATTACTTGAAGTTTTGTCTGTTACCCGCTGCTTTTCTGAAGAATGTAGACCTGAGAGTTTTCCACTCTCAGGTCTACATTTTTTTGCTATCATCTATCCAGTCTCTTGCATCATGCCCTTTATGCATAGACAAAATGCACACCTGCATGTAAAAATTTGCCCTTGTCAAATGTGTGAAACGGTCGTATGCTTAGCATACAATTTGCACAGTATGCAATATGCAAGTTTTGCGAAAAGAGACGGTCTAATGCAGCGAGGATATCTGATTCCAACCTATGCTCAGCGGGAGTGGGATGTGCAGTTTTCGCTCCCCGCCAATCTAAGTACGGCAATGTTGCTGGTGGATTATGCCGCACACGGCCTGGCTACACCTACGTCGTGGCCGGGGATGATCGCGGCCCATCTGCCAAAGCAAGCACGTGCCGATTTGGACGCCGTGCGCACAATACTGGCGCATGGTGCCGTATTGCGCGAGTACTTCCTGAAGCATCTAAGTAGTGACTCGGCTGCACAATACGAGTGGCCAGCGCTGCGCTTATGGTTGGAGCATCTTACGACGGCTCAAATAGAGGAGCTCATCAACGATAGCATTCGTGCAAACCTGGCCTACTATCGTCGCTATATGGAGCCACAGCTAGAGGTTGAGCAGCACCTTGAACGATTGGGCACAGCCATGCCTGATGATGTTGTGCTGGCCAATCCTAAGCAGCGACAAATGGCGATGCAGGCATCTATTATGAGCTGGGGGAGCACGCACTATGAGCCAACGCTCGCATTAATGGAACATCCCAAACAGTTCTGCGCTATTCTTCTGGAACTTTTAGAGGCACTCTGGCAACAGGGCTTCAGCGCAGAATGGGAGCGCCAAAAAACTGGCCTGGCTGCACAAGTGGAACTGGCACGTACACGCTTCGCCAGCGATTTAGTCAACGCAATGCCCGACGATGTGCTTTTTCGTCTCACCGGTCGGCATCCGACAGAAGAGTGGATGGAATCGCTGCGTCAAGCTCCCCGTATTGTCCTTGTGCCATGTGCTCACCTTGGCAGCTATCTCTCAATAAACCAGATTGGGGATAGCCAGTATATCTTTTATGAGCCCCCTACAAACGCGGTCAACTCTCTACAAGTACTGGCGAGCAGAAATATGCCATTCATCACATCCTCACAGGCTCTGGATCGTGAAGCGCTTGCTCCTGTGCTCGAAGCACTGGGTAGTGCAACCAGTATGACAATATTAATGATCTTATCTTCGCAAGGAGAGATGATCGCTCAACAAATTGCCGAACATGCCGATGTACATCAAAGTACAATATCGCGCCATTTTGCTCAGCTAGAGCGGACCGGTTTGGTTCTGGTTCGTCGTACCGCTGGCATGAAGTTCTATATGGTTAATCGGCAGCGTATTCACGATATTTGCCAGTTGCTTCTCAACATATTTGGCGAATGAAGATATCCATCCCATTTATTGTACACAAAATAGGGTTGGATGACGTAGTGAGAATGGAAGTACATAGTCTGTTTTTTTTACAAAATAGCCTATAAGTACTGATAAATACTAATATGCCCCGAAACGGCACCAGAAGCTATCTCAACGTATATTTCCATAGTGGAAATAACAGCGAATATGGCGCTTCACGGTGTATCAGTGAATTTCTATTCGTTTCGTGGTAATATATGTAGACATTAATGCGATCCCAATAATCTCTTGCGCGTACACAAGGTGCTAAAAGTAGCCTGGCGTAGAGAGAGCATAACGAATGCACATCTTCGCGGTATGAAATAGTGGTGTCTAAAATTTCGTCACCCTGGGTTGCTATTCATTTCCCCTGGTCATAGTGTCATTCAGTTCAGTTTAGTACATTTTTTGTTGTTGGGGATCGCAAAGAAATAGCGTAAGGAGAACATATTGCGTTTACATCAGAACGACCGGACAATTTTGTTTCAGAATGGGAAAAAACATTGGATTGTGAAGATCAGTCTAGCGGCATCACTGGGCATTGCATTGATGAGTGCGGGCAGTGGCATGAATTCCCCTGCCGTCCATGCAGCCAGCGATACAGTTGACCGAGGGTATTCAATTAATGTGATTCGCAAGGTCTTTGGGCCTGATGCTGATCAAGCTATTCGTGTCGCTGAATGTGAGTCGGGTTTGAATCCACAAGCGTATAATCCAAGCGGGGCAGCAGGCCTCTTCCAAATTATGCCTGGTACATGGCGAGGTACGTCACAGGCGGGTGCATCGCGTTATGACGCTTATGCGAACGCGGTAGCAGCCCATGATATATTTATCAGAGATGGTCACTCGTGGCGTGAATGGGTCTGTCTGGCCTGATGCGCCAAATTGACGAGTGTATCTACAAGCCAGAAGGCTGATCTTTCCCATTAATTTCCCATTAATTTTCCGGTTTTAAAACAAGTGCGAGGACCACCCCGAATGTATATATATTCTGTTATCAGGATGTACATATATTCCGCAGGTGGTCCTATTTTTGTGGGTATCGAAGACGGTTATGGATGAATCTGGCCACCAGTCATCAATAGGCCTGGTTGCTCCTCGTTTGCCTCTGGTTTTTGTGGGTATCGAAGACGATTAAGAATGGATCTGGCCACCAGTCATCAATAGGCCTAGTTGTTCCTCGGTTGCCTCTGGCGTCACTATGTCCACGATGCGTCCTTCGTACATAACGGCGATGCGATCAGAGAGCGAACGAATCTCGTCCAGTTCCGCCGAGACGAGCAAGACTGCTTTGCCAGCGTCGCGCTGCTCGATCAGCTGGCGGTGGATGAACTCGATGGCACCGATATCTACGCCGCGTGTTGGCTGAGCTGCGACCAGGACAATCGGATTGGCACTTAGCTCGCGAGCGATAATAACTTTCTGCTGGTTGCCGCCGGAGAGCGTCTTGATCGGGACGGTGGCGGATGGCGTACGAACATCGAAGTCGCTAATCAGCTTTGCGGCCCAACGTGCAATGTGTTTTAGCAAAAGGACTGCGCTGCGCCATGAGAAGTTGGCCCAACGTTGACGGCCAAGGATCGAATTATCTTCGATTGATTCGGCCAGAACCAGCCCGCATTCACGTCGATCCTCTGGAATATGGGCCAGGCCCAGCGTGCGTATGCGGCTTGCGCCTACTGTTGTGACATCGCGTGTCTTGCCCACCTGCCCATCTTTTACCTTTGTAATCGTAATTGTGCCAGCAGTCGCTTTACGCATGCCGGTGAGCACTTCGATCAGCTCGCTTTGCCCATTGCCCTCCACACCTGCAATACCCAGAATCTCGCTGGCATGTACTTCGAGGTTGATATCATGCAGCACCTCCAGGCCGCGATCAGATTGAGCACGCAAGTTCTGAATTTTCAGCACAACCGGACCTGGATGGGCGGCGGTCTTGTTGACGCGCAGGAGCACTTCACGCCCAACCATCATACGTGCAATTTCGCTCTGGTTTGTCGCTCGCGTGACCAGCTCGCCGACATTTTTGCCACGGCGCAGCACCGTAATCGAATCGGTAATGTCCAGCACCTCGCGCAACTTATGTGTAATAAAGATAATCGTTTTACCTTGCTGCACCAGGTCTTTTAAAACCGAGAAAAGCTCATCGGTCTCTTGCGGCGTCAATACGCCTGTCGGCTCGTCCATAACCAGGATATCAGCGCCCCGGTAGAGCGTCTTCAGGATCTCAACGCGCTGCTGCTGGCCCACCGAGAGCTTCTCGACGCGCTCGTCCGGGTCAATGGGTAGACCGTATTTTTGTGCCAGCGCAAGGATCTCCGTACGCGCTTTGCGGGCATTGTAGGCAGCAGCCAGGCCCCCTGGCTCGCTGCCCAGGACAATATTTTCCGCTACCGTCAAAGGCGGAATGAGCATAAAATGTTGATGAACCATGCCAATACCCAGGCGAATAGCATCGCGTGGCCCATTGATCTGCGTGACCTGCCCATTGATGAGAATCTCCCCGCTATCGGGATGGACCAGGCCATACAGTATATTCATCAACGTAGACTTGCCCGCACCATTTTCGCCAACCAGCGCGTGTATCTCGCCCTTGCGTACCGCCAGATTGACAGAATCGCTTGCGACCACGCCGGGCCATGCTTTATATATATTGCGCATCTCCACCGCCAGTGGAGCGGCACGCTCTTTTTGCTCTGAAACAATGGTACTTGCTTGCATATATACTCTCCTAATCCGATGCCGGCTCATATGGGATGCCATCAGCGGCAGGCGCAGTCGTGCGCCCAACCAGTCCAACCAGGGCAATAAGCGTCAGGATATATGGCAGGGTGCTCAGTAAGTTGGCCGAAATGCCCGTATCCTGCAGGCGCGAACTGAGTGCTTCACCCAGGCCGAAGAGCACACAGGCTCCCGCCGCGCCAAATGGCGTATATTTGCCGAAGATCATCGCCGCCAGCGCTATAAATCCTCGTCCCGCAGTCATATTTGGATTAAAGATACCCGCAATACCCAGCGATAAAAAGGCTCCAGCCAGACCTGAGAGCAAGCCACTACTGATCACGCAGAGATAGCGTACCAGGCGCACATTAACGCCAGCGGTATCGGCTGCCTGTGGCTGTTCGCCGACCGCTCGGATGCGCAGACCGATATTTGTACGGAACAACAAAAAGTGCATCCCAACGACGAGCAGGATTGTCACATAAAAAATAATATTTTGCTGAAAAAGGACCGGTCCCAGAAAAGGAATCCGCGCCAGAGGTCCCCAGGTAATTAAAGGAAGGCGTAAGTTGTTACTCAGCGAAGGCACGCCATTACCCTGTGTCTGGATCGTCAAGAGGTAGTTGGTCAGTCCCAGGGCCGCAATATTAATCGCAATACCGCTGACCGTCTGATCCGCCTTAAAATTGATAGAAACGATAGCATGCAGAAGTGCCATCAAGCCACCAGCGATAATCGCCCCAAGTACCCCAAGCAAGACATTATG
Organism: uncultured Chloroflexia bacterium; assembly: GCA_963850365.1. GTDB lineage: Bacteria > Chloroflexota > Ktedonobacteria > Ktedonobacterales > Ktedonobacteraceae > Dictyobacter. Next base: position 11,804 of record CAWKKX010000064.1, on the reverse strand, counting down.
GGTTGCAAGTGCGCTCATCACCCCGACATAGGCCCCGGTAAGCATCATACCTTCCATAGCGATATTGATCACGCCGCTCCGCTCCGAAATAACACCGCCAAGCGCGGGGAGCAAGAGCAATGCAGCAAATTGGAGTGACGCCTGCCATAGATCGCTCGAAGCCAGGACGCGCAACAGTATCTGAAAAAACACAGCTATTCCTCCTGCCTGATGGGCGTTGTTGCAGGCTCACTGCCAGCCGGTCCATTGCTATTTGCGGCTAGATCGCTCTCAGCAATATCCATAGTCGTCACAGCGACGACGCCAGAAGTCGTCTCGCCAATGATATTTGGCACTAAAGGGGGTTTGCGACTTCTGCCCAGCCAGCCTGGCTGCATACGCTGTATCAAAGGCATAAACTCAATCGTAATACTGAAGAGGACCAACGCCTGCATAATATAAATAAGGTCCGCTGGTATATGCGCAAATAATTGCATATTGGGGCCTGCCTGTGTCAGACCGCCAAAAAGCAAAGCCGAGATCAAGACCCCCGGAGCAGTCGTGCGACCTAATAAAGCAACGCCAATAGCATCGAACCCCGTTGAGTCTAATGCAAACGAGGTCGCAATCAACTGATTTGGTGCCTGCCCCATCAGCCGCAGCGAACCGGCCAATCCGGCAAAGGCTCCTGCCAGCGCCATCGCATAGATAATATTGAGCTTCACCGGAATACCTGCATACCGCGCAGCTCTTACATTCTGGCCGATCACACGCAGCTCATAGCCAAAGGTTGTGCGTGATGTAATAAACCAGTAAAGGACCAGCGCAATAAGCGCGAGGAAGATGCTCACATCAACCGTGTAGGCTGTGGGAGTCGAGATCTGCGGGAGAAACGTGCCCAGCGTCTGATTATAGAAATTAGAGACCGATGGGAGCGTTGCCTGTGCTGGAAGCGGTAGCGTTTGTTGAGACAAATTTGGAGCTTTAAGAGGACCATCGACCAGCGCATCGGCGGTGTAAAAGGCGATCCAATTGAGCATGATGCAGGTAACAACTTCGTGTGCACCACGCCAGGCCTTCAGAAAACCGACAATCCCACCATAAATCGCGCCCGCCAGCGCACTCGCAATAATCATCGTCGGAATAAGCAGCCAGCCTGGCCAGCCTGTAAATCTAAGTCCAATTGAGCCTGCTACAATCGCCCCCACTGTGAGCTGGCCGGCAGCCCCAATATTGAAAAGCCCGGCACGATAAGCAATGGATACCGAGAGTCCCGCGAAAATAAGGGCAGTTGCGACGACAAGCGTATATGAGATACTTTGTAAACTGCCAAATGAACCCAGAAAAAGATATTGATAGGCCGCAATCATGGCCGCGAGGCGATCCAGAAGTGAGCCTGCCGTGGTGATGATAATAATGATGCCACCAACGAGCAATGCGAGTACCACGGCAATGACGGGCCGACCAAGTGACCTGTTAAGCTGCTGTATCAAATGCACGAGCTTTGATGCTGGTGTAGCAGTCCTATGTTGCACTGTTGGCACTGCCATTGTAATATTCTCCTGTATATGGTGAGTATGAGTAGTGGATAGATCAGCAATTAAAGAAACTTATTATATCCATTATTCATTTATACAACATTTTGTGCAATACTCCAAATGTTGCATAAATGAATAATGGATATAATAACGATTAGCCGCGCATGTACTGCTTTGTCAAACTTCATTGCACGGCTCCCGCGTAGCGACCCCCAAAGGGGCACGGCAAGCCGCACTGACTCCAACTCCATTGTCTAGAAGGTTCAAAGAGGCCACGTGATTCGGTTTTGCCGGCAAGCCAATTGACCGCGTATATGTATTTCATGGCGAAACGAGCAATACTGTTTGGGTACGGACGCGATAGGGAAAAACTGGTCCCTACGTTTACGCGCGATAAATCGCTATGAGTAGAGATATAGTGTATAGAAGCTTGAAAAGATGTGAAAGAGACCATGAGAAGAAAAGACGAAAAAGGAACACCCAGTCTCTTCCTTTTTTTAATCCAATCCATCGTTGCGTTTCTTTTCTCATTTTCACATGTTTTCTCTCGTTCTGAGCGATTTATCGCGCGTGAATGGAGGGACCAGTTTTTCCCTATCGCGTCCGCTACCCAACACCTATGACGCTGTTCGCCCTGAAATCCACTCATGCAGCCTTTTCGACCCTCCAACAAGAATAAGTTGGAGTCAGTGGGTAAGCCGCTGTCGCTACGCGGCCAGCCGTGTGCCCCGTAGGGGTCCAATACGCATCAACCTAAGAATTGATGAGTTTATTCTGAATGAGAAATGTGACGCAACCATCGCTTTTCCTCATAAAACATCTGGAACCTATAGGTGCCAATTTATTGTGCACATCCCGGCTTCGAGCCGGAGGATTGCACAAAATTACCTTATACACGAAAAGTTCACTTTGCTTTTACAGCCCGAAAAATCCATCTCTGTTCCACATTTTCATCGATAAAAATGTGAAATACGTGTAATTTGCGCACATGAAATAGGCGAAATTTTGTGTGTATAAGCATGTTTTGTAACACCTTCCGGCTGAAGCCGGGATGTGCACAATAAATTGGCACCTATAGGTTCCGATGTATTTTACATGAAAAGTACAATTATTGTGCCTTTCTTTTGCTCACCCAAAAAGCTCAGCAATTCTTAGATTGATGCGTATTGGGTATGTCCCCTTTGGGGGTCGCCACGCGGGATTATGCTACTGAACGGTGTTAGGAACCATTAACGTGCCAGCTACAATATCGGCTGCATACTTGTCGGCAGCTGCTTTTGCATCGGCAGGGACATCGCTACTGAAAGGCGCATAGCCGACGCCATTGCTCTTCAGATCGAAAGGAGCGGGAGCGTTAGTGAATTTATTGGTCTCAAATGAATCAATCGTCTGAGAAACGGCTGCATCGACCTTCTTGACGGCACTCGTGATCACGCTAGCATTGATCTTGCCCTGATCGCTATCCACGCCAATACCATAGACACCCTTTTCATTGGCCGCCTGTAAAGCACCGACACCACAGCCACCGGCAACCTGGAAAATAATATCAGCTTTGGATTGATTAATCTGGCTGGTCGCAATATCTTTACATTTTGCCGTATCCACAAAGCTCTGTGAATAGTTAACGACGACTTTGATGCTTGGATCAACTTTTTTAGCACAGTACTGGTAGCCAGCGATATAGTGATCAACCGGCGGAATCTTCACGCCACCAACGGCCGCAATCGTATTACTGCCAAGCAACTTAGAAACCTTGGCTTTCCCATCTACCTCCATCTGTCCTGCCGCCGCGCCCACGAGACAGCCAGCCTGTTCCTCTTTAAAGAAGAGTGGCGCAACATTCGGCAAGGTTTCGCAATTGCCCTTTGCATCGCTGGGGCAAGCATCAATTAAGGCAAACTTTTTGCTCGGATTCGCCTTAGCCACCTGGTCAACTGCAGTCGCCATCAGGAACCCGACACCGATAACCAGATCGGCACTTTGTGCAGCCTGCGTCAAATTCTTAATATAATCGCTTTGTGATTTTGTTTCGATGACTGCACGTGGAAAATTATACTTTTGGCGAGCCGCCTCATAACCTTGATTGGAGAGTTGGTTAAAGCCCTGGTCGTTCAGGCCCCCAATGTCTGTTACCAGTGCAACCCCCTTAGCTGCTGGTGTTGTGGAAGAAGAAGTATTGCTGGAGGAAGAGGTTGTGCTGCCACCAGAGCTACCGCCGCAGGCTGTGAGCATAAGAGTAAACAAGGCGAGTAGCGATAAGAGCAGGCGCGGATTGCCAAACTTGCGCATAGGAGCCAGTTCCTTTCTTTTCTCAAAAAGAGATTGCACCTTCAAAAATAGAAATTCTAATACGGTAGATATACGTATGAGCCTATTCATATCTCACAAAGAAACGAGGGAGGATATAAATATCTTTGTTGTAAATAGGGATGAGATATGCAATTAATATGCCTATTGTGACAAAATAGGGGAGGGACAGCGCTTCAACATTAATTTGATGAGGAGAACAAGACCATGGTGCAAGAGTCTTTCCGAGCGCTCGTTGTAGAGCAGGGCGTAGATGAGGTTCATGTAGTCTTTCGCGAATTACCGATAGCGGCATTGCCACAAGGAGATGTGCTTGTTTCGGTTGCTTATTCAAGTTTGAACTATAAAGATGCTCTGGCCGTGACGAATCAGGGCAAAGTTATTCGCACCTTTCCCTGCGTCCCTGGTATTGATCTGGCGGGAACTGTCGTGGAATCGCAGTCAGAGAGCTTCAAAGCAGGGGACCAGGTATTACTGACCGGTTGGGGCATAGGAGAGCGTCATTGGGGAGGTTATGCACAACTGGCGAGTGTCAAAGCGGAGTGGCTGGTTCCTCTCCCCGCTGGCCTGAATTTGAAGCATGCAATGGGGATCGGAACGGCTGGATTTACCGCTATGTTGTCGATCATGGCGCTGGAAGAGCATGGCCTGCATCCAGATGGGCGAGAAGTACTTGTCACAGGTGCATCAGGTGGGGTGGGTAGTCTAGCCGTCACGCTTTTAGCGACACTTGGTTACCAGGTCATTGCGAGCACTGGACGTAGTGAGCTGCACGGGTATCTTAAAGAACTGGGTGCAACAGGTTTTCTGGATCGTGCCACACTGTCTACCCCTTCAAAAAGGCCTCTGGAGTCGGAGCGCTGGGCGGGCGCAATAGATACCGTCGGCGGAGAGACGCTGGCGAGTGTCTTGCGTACAATAGCTTACGGTGCGAGTGTAGCGGCCTGTGGACTTGCTGGCAGCAATACGTTGCCTACCACCGTGCTGCCCTTTATCCTGCGGAGCGTCAATTTGCTAGGCATCGATTCAGGGTCATGCCCTAACAAGCGCAGGTTGGCCGCCTGGAAACGTGTTGCGCAGATTCTACCCCTGGAGAAGCTGGAGAAGATAGTTCAGGTGGTGCCATTGCAGGAAGTTCCTGCGTTAAGTAACGAGATTTTGCAGGGGCACATTCGCGGTCGCGTGGTGGTAGATATGCGCTGATTCCATTTTTACTAACGCTTTTCCTGTATCTGGTCAAATGTATATAGCTTTCTCACTGGCGAGAGCACAATCCAGAGCCAGGTGGACAAGAGGCCAACGGTGCCCACAATGAGCGTTGGCTGTAGACCTGCTCGCTCTCCTAGCCAGCCACCAATGAGGGCCCCAAGCGGGAGAGCACCTGAGACCAGGAGACGATAGCCAGCATTGGCACGCCCTTGCAACTCATTAGGGATCATTGCCTGGCGCAGACTATCTACATGCACATTACAGCCAGTGAGGCCGATGCCCTGGAGGAAAAAAGCGCTCAGTAAGATGACCAGTCCATCAGGGGTTGATTGCGTGATGAATGGAAGTACCAGAAGCGGAACGTCGCTCAGGGCCGCAGTTCCTATGATGGTCAGGCCAACTCCAATGCGACGCGCGACCGATCCTGTGAGTAGTGCACCCAGCAAGGCTCCCATACTGCCTACGGCGAAGAGCAAGCCAAGGGTGCCTGCATTAAAGTGGAGATTGCGAACCGCATAGAGGACAAACACCGTCAGGATCATCTGCCAAAACAGGTTATAGGTGGCCGCTTCGCCAGCGAAAGCACGCAGATAGCGATTGCTAAATATGATGTGCAGACCTTCACCCATCTCGCGGAGCGGGTTGTTGGCATGCGCGGATGCCTTCAGCGCAGGCTCAGGTGTACGGATCAATATCAGACTGATAGTCGCTATACAGAAGGAGAGCGCATCGACGACGATGGCGATTGGCGCGGTTATTGTCTGCACAAGGAAGCCCGCAAGCCCCGGTCCGCCAATCTCCGCGATAGATTGGCTTGCACTGAGCTTACTATTGCCTTCAAGCAGATGATCTCGCTGCACCAGTGTGGGTAGAAACGCTTGAAAGGCCAGATAGAAGAACACTGTAAGACATCCCACTAACAACGCAATGAGGTATAATTCTTCAATGCGTAACTGGCCTAGAAAAGCCAGCAGGGGAATCAGGCCCAGGAGGAGTGTACGCCCCATATTCGTCATGATCAGGATAGGGCGGCGGCGGTGGTGATCGATCCAGACGCCCGCAATTAGTGTGATAAACAGAAATGGCGCAAAGCCCGCTGCATAGAGCAATCCTACTTGCATGGGAGTGGCCTTGAGCACGATCACAGCTGTCAAAGGCAAGGCCAGCGTGGTCACTTGAGAACCGAACAGCGAGACCGTTTCGCCCAGCCACAGCTTGAGAAAATCTGCTTGATACCACAATACTCCGATGTACCTGGAAAGAGGGTATAGCTTGTTCTGCACCGTGTCATTCATCGTCGTTCTCTTCCTTGACGCCTATAAACTTACCTGCTAAAATTTGTTTGATGGTAAGATAGTAGCACAAAATATCTTACTGGTCAAGGCGATTTTACTGGTAAGCTATCTTACATTCGAGAGGAGCAATAATGAGAGCAGGCATGAAAGCGGGGAAGGTGGCCCCTTCCTTCGAAATGCTTCGTTTTTTAGGCGGGCGCTTATGCCTGGATTTCACCAATACTGTAGAGCCACGGGTGGGCAAAGAGCCCTATGATTTCCTTGCTAGCTACGCCGATTTAGTGGAATGGAGTGAGCGTGTTGGAGTGCTCTCTGAGGATGAAGCCCAGCATCTCGTCAAAAATGCTCGTCTACATCCTGTAGCGGCCACGACGGCATGGCAGCGAGCTATTATGCTACGAGAAATAATCTATCGTGTATTCTCTTCAGTCGCGCACAAAACGGCTCCGCAGGCCAATGATCTGGAAGCTTTAAAAAATGCATTTGTCGAGACGATGGCTCATGCACAGATCAGCGCGACACCCGCCGGTTTCACCTGGGGCTGGGTGGAGCATGAGGAGGCATTCGAGCGTATGTTGTGGCCAGTAGTACGCTCAGCTATAGACCTCCTGACCTCAGACGAGGCAAAAAGGGTCAAGCAGTGTCCTGGCCTGGACGACTGCGGCTGGCTATTCCTTGATACCAGCAAGAATGGCAGTCGCCAGTGGTGTAGTATGGAAGGATGCGGCAGTCGCGCCAAGATGCGCCAACTCTATGCACGCAAACATGCTAGCAGAGAGCATTAAGTTGAATAATGTACTTTATTATGGACAAAGTACATGGATATCATGCATACTTAAGGTGTTTCACTGTGTATTTCCACCATTAGAAAGAGGTTAGCATGACTCATGTTCAATTTGGCTGGTTTATGCCCCTTGGTACCAAAGATATACAACGTAGAGCGTATCTTGCTGCGAATCAGCAAGGTTTAGATATAATCTCCGGGCACTTCGATTCTGCCTGGCTACCCGATCACTTGCAATTTGGTACTGCCCCGCTGCTAGAGGCCTGGACCGCCCTGACATATTTTTCCGCGCTCTATCCCGATTTAAAATTTGGCCACATCGTCCTCTGCCAACTTTTCCGCAACCCAGCCCATCTGGCAAAGATGGCCGCAACCTTGCAATATATGAGCGAGGGACGCCTCATCCTGGGTATGGGCGCAGGTTGGCATCAGGAAGAGTGTGACGCGTATAATTTCGATTTTCCTGCACCTGGCGTGCGCGTCGAAGAACTGGATGAGGCGCTACAGATCATCAAAGCCATGTGGCGCGAGGATAACGTCACCTTCGAAGGCAAGCATCACCGCGTCAAAAATGCTTCCTGCCAGCCCAAACCTGATCCCATTCCACCCATTATGGTCGCAAGCTTTCAGCCGCGCATGCTACGCCTGACCGCCCGCCACGCCGATTGGTGGAATATCCAGGGCATCGATATCAACAAGATCAGCGGACAACTCGAAGCCTGTGAGCAAGCGTGCGCCGCCGTTGGTCGCGATCCTGCAACTTTGCGCCGCACGTTGCACGTTGGCTGCTACTGTGCTCCGACCGAAAGAGAACTAAAGATCCTCACCGCTGATCAGGAGATAAGCCCATCATTCAGCTTCGTAGGCACACCAGAGCAGGTTGTAGAGCAGATACGTCCCTTCATCGACCTGGGCATCAAGTATTTCCAGATCGAATGTGGTGGCTTTCCCCGCCTGACAACCCTGGAGACTCTGGTAGCTGAAGTGTTGCCTATGCTAAATCGTTAGCGCTCACACCTCTTTTTCTTTATTACATTTATTTTTATATTTTATCTATTTTGCTAAGCAAAATAGATAAAATATAAAAATAAATGTAATAAAGTAGCTATCTATTGCTCCTCGAAGACCAGTTTGACAGGGATATTGCCACGTGTAGCGTTGGAATAGGGGCAGACCTGATGGGCAAGTTCAAGGAGTTTCTCGCCAGTAGCTGTATCTACTCCTGGTAGAAAGAGGCGTAGTTCAACCTCAAGTCCAAACCCACCGTGCCCATCAGGTCCAATGCCCACTTTAGAAGTAATGCTGGACTGACTTGCATCCACATGTTCGCGCTGTGCCACGCGTATAAGAGCCGACTGGAAGCAAGCTGCATATCCAACCGCAAAAAGTTGTTCGGGATTGGTCCCCTCGCCTGATCCTCCCATTTCTTTTGGAGGGCTTAACTTCACGACCAGGTTGCCATCTGACGAACGGGCTTCTCCCGCGCGTCCACCATGAACGGTTGCTTCAGCAGTATAGAGAATCTTCATATGTTGTTTTGTTTTCCTTTCATGTTAAAGAGCTGATGTGCCGATAAAGGTTGGTTGCCGATATGGTATTGAGCTTAACGAGTATATTGAGTTGTTGGAGCCGCTCAAGAGGCTAACAACGCATCTCTCTATGGAGGAGTAGTTGTCAAGAACTCTCTGCTGTCTTTGTTTTCAAACAGCAGAGAGTCTATAGGCAGACTGTTGTTGGCTCAACTATAGAGCAGGTTGTGTATGCTGTTTGGCCTGAAAGCCCCTGAGAAGCGAGACGAGTACGAAAGAGAACGTCACTATCATGATCAAGAATGTAAGGAACATTGTATAGACTACGTATCCCTGATTGTCCATATAGTACGAGGTTATGCGACCGGTTGTGAAGGCAGGCACTATACGGAGTAGTACCAGGGCAAGACCAACTAACATGATCACGGGAAGCGGAGTGGCAAGGTAGAGCGTCAGGTGGGTAACACGCCGACCTGAGGGGATGCTCTGGACTGCAAAGGAGATAAGAGCCGCCAGATTTATGCCCAGAATGAGGATGTAGAGAGAAGCTAACCACGGGTCATTAAGCCCAGTTCTGAGCAAGTGAAGTATTAGAAAAACTGTGATTGACGGACACAGAAGGCCGGACAGCAAGAGAAGCAGCACGCGAAGATTGCGAGCCTGCCATGCCTTCCAACTAGTAGCAAGGAGCATTGGCAAGCCGCCGAGTAGGATAAAAAGCGGCAAGATGAAAAGAACGTTTTCAAGAAGGCTGTACAGAGAAAGTGAAATGTACATGTTCGTGTTTATCATAGAGGAGGCACATGCCTCAGCGATAAGCGAAGCAAAAAAGAAGATTATCGTCGCGCCATAGATGGCTAGTTCACTTGAGCGAATTTTTTGCAGCATAGAAGATGTTCTTCCTTTGACAAGATGCTGATGAGTATATGCATCAAAAAGATGTAAAAACAGGTTTATAATAGTTTTGAATGTAGGTGGATATTCTTCTAGAAGAAGGAGCATCTCTTCGCTATAGCGCTCACGCCAGGAAGCTGGATAGATTTCGACCAGGTGTGTGGCTAAGCGCAGATAGAGGGTAGATTTAAAAGAATGTCGCATCATGCATAGATCCTATTCTATATAATAACTACTGAATAGCGAGACGTTGCGAACCAGTTGAAACGACTTTGCTCATCGTAGTAAGTTGTTCATGTAGTACCGCTCTGCCTGTTCCGGTCAATTGGTAGGGACGCCGTCGCTCGATCAGCGCCAGGGCCTCGATCCAGCCCTGCTTCTCCAGACGTGCAAGCGCACCATAGAGCGTGCCTACCTCCAGACGGGTTCCACAAAATTGTTCGATGTCCTGGATCATGGCGTAACCATGTTTAGGTCCACTCGCCAGGCTAGATAAGATAAGCAGAGAGGGATCGGAAAAACGTCCCAGATCTGAGAGCGAGTTGCGCGTGATACGCATAGTTGATCTCCTGATTTTTTGCTTCGTAATACTTAGTACGTATAAGTATATAGTAAAGCGAGGTAATGAATTTGTCAAGGGAGTAGGACACAGAGAGAACAACGATGAAGTGGCAAGTTTGCCATTATACATACTTTGCCCTTTTACAACGTATTTTATGTTGTAAAAGGGCAAAGTATGTATAATGGCAAAAATGTCAGAGGGAATTATTTATATTCGCCTGATATTTTTGCTGCCAGGGTTTGCGATGCTAACAGGTTACATGTCTTACCGCATACGTGCAATCTGGCGTGCAACGGATGTAGGCATTTCTGCAGAGGCGGCGCTCCCCTCGCTAGTATCTGACATGCTAACCATCTGTTCGCGCAGGATATCGACCTGGCCGATCATTGTGTGTTCTATCGTGCCCTGTTCAGCCGAGCCAACCCAGCGCATCATAGAAGAGAGGAAAAGCTCTTTTAAGTAGGCAAAGGAGAAACCAGTAGTCAGTTCACTTAGTTGAACTGTACCCTCTTCTGAGAGGCGTAGCGCTGGTTTGAGCGACTCATTCCACAGCGTAATATAGGCCAGCCGTTCGGGTTGCTCTGGAATATTGAAGGGGTACTTGCGGTCGAAACGACTGGGACGATCAAGGATCGAAGGATCGAGCTTCTCAGGATGGTTTGTGGTTGCAAGCGTGACGATACCTACATTTGTCGCAAAGCCATCCAACTCATTGAGGAAGAACGAGCGATTCTGCGGTGTCAGCAGCGAATCCAGATCCTCAAACACAAGTATACATGGAGCGGACTTACGCGCACGGTCGAAGACGAGAGCGATATTATCCTCTTCAGGCACACGTTCCGCACGAAAACTTTTGACGTAGAGACATGGCATCTTCAGCGCATTGATGAGCGCCTTAACCGTGTGTGTCTTCCCATTTCCTGGAGGGCCAACGAGGAGAATACCACGTTTCCAGGGAATGCCATACTCTTCGTAGGTCTGGCGCATAGCGAAAAACTGCTCCAGATCTGTACGGATCTGTTGTTTAAGGTCGCCATACAGGATCAGGTTATCAAACGACGCGCTTTGAATAGCCTGGAAGAGGCGTGCATCCTTGTGCCAGCAGCCACCGGAAAAGACAAGTACCTCGCCGCGCAGTTCCGCATTCCAGCGACAGACCGCCGTAATAAAATCCTTCGCCACTGCATGGCTAGCGCCAAGAATCCAATACGCATAGACAGGGCGCATAGATTCGACCCAGTGCATAACCAGGATATCAAAGGTATTGCTCTGCCACTTAACGACGAACCAGGCGTTTTTAGCTACATCGCTCATTTCCTGATCACTGGACGAGGGGAGTCCTGTGAGCATACTGCTAATAAAATTAATTCGAAAAGCTTGCTGAGGCTGCATCTGGTCCAGTTCGCGCCCATACCAGCGTGTAATGACCTGATCATGTATGAATGTTTGCATCTCCAGCGAGCAGTGTCCCGCCTGTGCATAGGTCTCGATATTAAAAAGGCTATCACCACCTTCAACTAACGCTTTTTCAGGAAATTTTTCTGCCAGATATTGACTGACATGATAATCAATAACGGGCGTAGGAAGAGCCAGAGCTTCGCGGATGATCTGTTCTTTTTCCAATATTCTCTCCTAAACATGGTATTTGATTGAAAGATGTCACTTTGCATGTACGGGTCAGGGCCGAAAAAGTTGGGAGGATAGGAC
>CAWKKX010000063.1:0-42852 GCA_963850365.1 uncultured Chloroflexia bacterium | reverse complement strand
TAGAATTTGCACTCTTCCATATTTTGCATAATACGCAAATTATGGAAGAGTGCAAATTCTATAAATAAAAGTGGAATACTCGGCGGGGCGATGATGTGCACTTGCTCAGTGCTGGGATACTGTGCTATGATCGTACAATGATAAAGTGGAATTGGTACAATGATGTAAAGTCGTATACCGAGCAGTTGGTGGGCCTGAGAAGCGTAAGCCCTGGCAACGATGAGATTCGTGTTGCGCACGAGATTGTACGCCTGCTCCATGCTGACGGACTGGAGACAGTCTATACCGAAAGTGGCCTTGATCCAGTGGAAGGCGACCTTTATGGTCGTCAAAACGCTTATGCATTTCTGCATGGTGGCGGTGCCTCTGCGGTCGTATTGCTGGGCCACTTTGATACTGTTGATACGCAGGATTATGGCGAACTAGAGCCCTGGTCGCTTGATCCAGCCGTTCTGGCAAGCCGCTACAACGAACTGTTACCAGCCGATGAGCGCGCAAGCGATCTGAGCGATTGGATGTTTGGACGTGGTGCTGCGGATATGAAGAGCGGTGTCGCCATCAACATCGCGTTAATGCGCCATTTCGCTTTGGAAGCGCGTCAGGCATCTTCCCCACGACTATCCATTGTCATGATTGCTACTCCAGACGAAGAGAACGATTCAGCAGGTGTGTTGCAAGCTGTACACTTTCTACATCGATTGCGCGAACGTTACCAGTTGAACTACATTGGCTTGCTGAATACTGACTATGTGACTGCGCTCTATCCCGGCGATGAGCATCGTTATATCTACTCAGGCTCGATGGGGAAATTACTGCCTGGGTTTCTCTGTGTTGGCCGTGCGGGCCATGCAGGTGATCCCTTCAATGGCCTGGATGCTAACTTGCTTGCCGCCGAGTTGGTCCGCGATCTGAGCATGAATATTGATCTGTGTGATACTGTGCCCGGTCAACTGGCGGCTCCCCCGGTCACGTTGCGTGCCACGGACCTTAAAAGTCATTATGATGTCCAATTGCCGCTGGCCGCATATTTTTATCTCAACGTCCTGACCCTTACAACTACGCCCGCGCAACTTTTAGAGCGTTTGCGCAAGCGTGTGCAGGATGTGTTAGCTCAATTGCTGCTACGCATCGATCAAAGCGAGCTGCGCTGGCGACAAGCACATGGCGAACGAGTAGAGCGAGCACGAAAACGCTCTGGCAGCATACTCACTTACGACGAGCTGTATGCGGAGACAGTGCAACGCCTGGGTAGAGAACATGTAGATGCCGAACTTATGCAAGCATGGGGGCCCGCTACGGTCGATGGCCGTGATCGTAGCCTGCACCTCACTCATCGCCTCTGGACCCTGAGCGGACGGCAGGGTCCAGCGGTTGTGCTATATTTTGCGCCACCATATTATCCAGCCGTCGCGCCCGCAACTGGCCCATTGCAAGAAGCGGTTAATGCAGTCATGGCGGCACATCCTGAGGTGCAACTGGAACTACGGCCCTATTTCCCCTATCTTTCCGACATAAGTTATATGCACCTGGACCCCGACATTGATCTCACAAAACTACAGGCAAATATGCCCGTCTGGCAGTTTCCCGCTCAATCAGTTGTTTTGCCGGGAGCCTATCGCTTGCCGCTTGCAGAGATCCAGGGCCTCAATATCCCCGCTATCAACTGGGGACCATTTGGTCGTGGAGCTCATCAGCGCGACGAGGCCGTTTTGATGTCATACGCCTTCGATATATTGCCACAACTACTCTACGAGACGATAATACGATTGAAGTGATGATAATGTGACGTTTTCCTCTTGCTTCTCGCGCCTCTGCATGGTACATTTCCTTTAGCAAGAGAAATGGGATCGTGCCAGAATCTTGCTGAGCGAAGGGTCAAGGCGCAGATAGATGTTTCGGAGGGCATCCGCGTAGTATCTATGGCACATGTATCACATGTATCACATGTATCATTAGCAAACAAGCGAAAATAGTAGGAGAAGTTTCACGCAATACCTTCATCTTCACAAGCTGTAACACGTTGATGCTTGGATTGAAGAGGAAAGGCACTATCATGGACAACATAAACAAGGCTGTATCACAAAATGTGTCTTCTGAATATGCTGAAACAGCTAGATCCGGCATCGTCGCCGATGTGATCACAACTCCTGTTATAGTGAATGCGGACAACCAGGGTGCACCGCTTATAGTCGTACATAATTTGCAAAAGACCTATGATCTGGGGCAGACGCTTGTGCACGCACTACGCGGGATCTCGTTAGAGATCTCCTATGGTGAATTCGTCGCCGTCATGGGGCCATCCGGGTCCGGGAAATCTACTTTTATGAACTTGATCGGATGCCTGGATCACCCGACACGGGGGACGTATCAGTTGGCAGGCAAGCCGGTTAGTAGTATGTCCAACCAGGATCTGGCGCGGGTGCGCAATCGCCTGATCGGTTTTGTCTTTCAAGGTTTTAATCTGCTTGTACGCTCCAGTGCTCTGGGCAATGTCGAGCTACCCATGGTTTACGCCGGGCTTACTAAGAAGCTGCGACAGCAGCGAGCCAGGCAAGCCTTGGAGCTAGTGGGGCTGGGATCACGCATGGATCATAAGCCGGCCCAGCTTTCAGGCGGACAACAACAGCGTGTTGCTATTGCCCGTGCCCTTGTCAATTCGCCCATGCTCCTATTGGCCGACGAGCCAACTGGCAACCTGGACAGCCGGACAAGCCTGGAGATTATGTCTGTGTTACAAACCCTCAATCAGCAAGGCTTGACAATTGTGCTGGTCACCCATGAACCGGATATCGCCGCTTTTACAACGCGCCAGATCGCTTTTCGCGATGGTCACCTGGTGCGAGATGAGCCAGTAGAGCACCCGCGCGATGCGCAAGCCGAATGGCTCGCCTTGCCAGCAGAGGATGTCGATGAAAGCGAGTTAGAGGTCAGCTCTTGAATAGTACAAAGAAAATTTAGTGCAGGAAGAATATTTTCATGAAGCGTCCCCAAGCAATATTGGATAATGACCGCGATACTAGTCGTCTGGAAGCTTTTAGCGATGGGGTCTTCGCAGTTGCGATTACCCTATTGGTGCTAAACATACAGGTACCACATGTATCTGACCATGACTCGTTGCTCACTGGTCTGGGAAATTCACTATCGAGCTACCTGGGCTATGTCACAAGCTTTCTGCTCATCGGTCTATTCTGGGCCAATCATCATTACCTCTTCAAATATGTCATGCGCACCGATCATTTTCTATTATTGCTGAATATTCTTCTTCTGATGTGCGTAGTACTCATTCCCTTTGCAACAGAGCTACTTACCGCTTATATTCATAGTGGTGACAACAGCTATATTGCTGCGATGCTCTACTGTGGGACGATCCTGCTAACATCAATTATGTATAATCTACTCTGGTACTATGCCTCGGTTCATTACCGCCTGGTTGATAATAATATCCCGCTTGATGTGTTGCAACAGATGAGTCGGCGATACTTGATCTCTTTGCCGCTCTATGTATTCACACTCATTGTAGGTCGTATCAGCGTCGAAGCATGCCTTGTGCTGAATATTATCATCGCGCTGGTCTATGCCTTGCCGGCGACGCTCTTTCAGAGGGTTAGTCTGAGGCCAGGTCGTATGCAGGTAAGTCACGCTGGTGGCGACAAGGACGCGAACGAGAATATGAAGGCTAACTAAAGATCTACAAATATTCTTTGCGAAAACCGTAATTCAGGAAAGAGGTTTTCATATGTCACAAACAGAGCATCAACTTTCGCTCTCCCCCTTCTACGCGGGTTGGGATGTCTATCAGCAGCATCTTGTCGCGGCCATTGCGCCACTTACAGCAGAGCAGCTTGCCTTGCGCAGCTCGTCGCAAAACTGGTCGATTGGCATGATTGTGACGCATCTTGTCGCGGCACGCGTCTGGTGGTTCCATTCGCGAATGGGTCTGGGTAGTGCCGATCTTGCTCCCTTCGAACTATGGGACTTTGGAATTTGTGAGGAAGGCGTGGACCCATTACACTTGGCGGCAGAATTGGTTGTTGGGCTTGAGAAGACCTGGCAGATGATCCAGCATGCGCTTGCCCACCTGACCATTACTGCTGACCAGTGTTAGAGTGACCAGGGTCATTCTATCATCACTTTCAAAATTTGCAGGACTACAAAGAGCACTTGCTGTCATTCTACGAGAATGAAGGGACATTGCAGGTAATCGAGAGCGCAGAGCAACATGAGTTGCCTATGGATCGGTTTGAAATGATCCTACAGACCACCTTGCCGCATCCTAGCCAACTGGAGGTGTCTATGCGTGCCTGGGCCTTACAAGACCCGTTTGTTCAAAGCTATCAGCAGCTTATTGACCTGCGTCGACTCGACTATCTCACGGTATTGATACTCCTGATCTGCCATGATCGCGAGCGTGCTCATCGTATCTCACAACTGTTTTATAGCATTTTGGTGGGGAGTCCATATCCTTCCGGCGCGCATGGCCATGAGCTGGAAGCGCTCTATCGGAGGGGGAATCTCTGGCTGCTTACCGTCGATCAAATGTGAAACAAACAAGAAAGGAATCCTGATATGCAAGAGAGAAGCTATTCCCCTGCTCTGAGCCTGCCAGAAATCCAGCCGTTGCTGGTCAATGTGGACTATATCGATGTAAAGAGTGTGACTGGCAATGTTGATCTGCGTACGTTTATTGCTGGCTTCCTCAGTTACCATCCTACGTGGCTAAGGTCGTTGTATGTTGTACGCGCTGTTTTTGTGCGTTTTCTAGGTATGCGGCAGGAGAAGATGGCTTTTGGAGCCTTACTGACGCCGGAAATGGTGCCGATGCAGGTTGGGAAGCATGCGGCCTTCTTTACGGTACGCATGGCAGAGGAAGAACGCTACTGGTTCGCTGACGCTAGCGATAGGCATCTCAACGCGACCCTGGGTGTGGTAGTAGAGTCATTAGCAGACCAACAGAAGCGCTTCTATGTGGTTACGATTGTCCATTACCATAACTGGGCTGGCCCGGTCTATTTTCGGGTCATTAAACCATTCCATCATCTGGTCGTCATGAGTATGGCGAAGGCGGGAGTGAAACGGAGCATAATTTAATAGGTAAGCATGGATATCCAGAGTGTAGCATTTCAAGCTGCCACTTCTGCAAGACGTGATCCTAGCCCTGAGTCGAGAATTCTGTACACTGCACTTCCCTTGGGCTGGTTTGTCTCCATGTTTGGTAAGAGGAACATAGAGACAATATAGCAGGCAGTTAATTTCGCGTTGGTGAATTAACGTGCTTTCGCGCAAGACCTACAATCCGACAGACGGGCGTGAAACCGCGCTTGATGAGAATGGGAGCTGAAGTTGTTGTCAGGGCCTGAACCACAGCAGCCGTACAGCCAGCAGCCTTCGCTGTAGCGAGTCGATGAGCAACCAGCGAGAGATATATGCCGCGATGGCGCAGTGCTGGTACAGTCTTCGCATTGCGCAAGTAAGCGGTACCATTGGCTTCGATCCGTAATACGGCGTAGCCAGCAAACGCTTTATCTAAGCGAGCAATCACGATCTGGACCTCCTGGTGAGGCATCCGTAAGAAGCGATGGGCTGAAGCAAGAAGGGAGGCGCGATGGCTTGAGTCGTTGGCCAGACTGGTCGCATACTCTTCGGCATTTTCCCAGGAAAGAGGCTCAAATCTGACATCAGGATTGCAAGGAATCTCTGTCGAGAGGTCGTCAAGCGCCAACCCCTTCCATTCCATAGAGAGAGAGAAACCGCGTGCAATCAATCGCTCTTCTAGATCTACAGGCTGTGTGCCAGGGCCGATAATCCACAGGCAGCGGGGCACTTTATTCTCAACTTGCTCAATGAGAATGTCAAGATGCTCGTTTATATGCGGTGGATAGAGACGTAAACGCATGATGGCCGCAAACCCAGGCTGTGCTTTCAGAACAGCATCGCCGAGATCGGTCTCTTGCGCATCAATCCCTTCCCAGGTGGGCGAGAACTTGTAGAGAGTGCGCTCGACTTCTTGTGCCAACACAAAAGAATGATCTTGCTTCATCGTGTGTCTTCCTTCTCTTACCTTTGCTTCAGTATCTGACGCAACAACGAGAATGTCAACCATTTGGGCGATTTCTGAAAGACACATGCGAATCGTGAATGTTATTCCTCGCCGCGAGGGACGAGGTGAATATCTATATCGGTGCTCAGGCGTAGCAGGCGATTGACGGTAGAGCCGCGCAAAGCTTCCTCCCACCAGCTACGAGCGGGCTGGCCGATCACAATCTGCGTCACCTGATGCTCTTTGGCAAGTTTGACCAGTGTCCTGGCGATATCGTTGCTCTGGGTACGAATGACTTGAGCGCCTAAGTCTTCGGCCAGTTGGATGTGTGCTTCCAGGCGGTGTTTGGCCTCTTGCTGGAGGCTAGCGGTATCCATACCAGATTTCAGGAGGCGGACGAGGCGGCTGGTCCAACCAAGATAGCCTTCGGGCTGGATGTAGACGGCGATGAAGTCGGCGTGGAGGCCGTGTGACAGTCGCCAGGCATCTCTGATGACTTGGCGCGTGTGTGGACGAGCGTCAAAGCCAACTAAGACACGCTCATTGGCGGGCCAGAGTTTAGAGATACCATGCTCGGTCATATATTGCTGGAGCTGGAGCTCGGTCTTCTCTGCCACGCGACGGAGAGCCAGTTCGCGCAGGGCGGTCAGGTTGCCCTCGCGGAAAAAGTTGTGCAGCGCTGGCCCGATGCGATCTGGCGGATAGATATTGCCGTGGCGCATGCGTTGGCGTAACGCGTAGGGTGAGATATCGACCAGTTCCACTTCGTCCGCGTCATCCAGAATGCGATCAGGCAGCGTCTCGCGCACGCGTACGCCTGTGATGCTCGCCACCACATCATTGAGGCTCTCCAGGTGTTGAATATTCAACGTTGTTATCACATTGATGCCAGCATCCTGAAGCTCCTCCACATCCTGATAGCGTTTCGCGTTTTTAGAGCCAGACACATTAGAATGTGCCAGCTCATCCACGAGGGCAACCTGGGGATGGCGGGCGATAATCGCTTCAGTATCCATCTCTTCCAGGGTTACGCCACGGTAGTTAATCTGTTTACGGGGAATAACCTCTAGATCCCCCACCATCTCCTCGGTTTGAGGGCGTTTATGCGTCTCCACATAGCCGATCACGATATCTGTCCCGCGCATCTCGCGGCGGTGGCCTTCGGCCAGCATTGCATATGTCTTGCCGGAACCAGCCACAGCCGCAAGATAGACTCGTAGCCGGCCACGACGGTTTTGATGGTCGTGGGCCGGCCTTGTGGAAGCGCTTGTATCTTCCTCATCATCGCTATCCAGCTCATTGTCATGGAGGTGGTAGCGTGCTAGAAGCGTCTCGGGATCGGGACGCTTCTGCTCACGCACCTTCTTGTCAGGTGCCTCTTGACTCATAAGTTCACGAGCCCTTTATGCTAAATGTTACTTCTGTCCATCCAGCGCCAGATTTAATTCTAGCACGTTGATGTATGGCTCTCCAAAGATGAAGAGGAAACGTCCGTGAGTATTATCGTTCACCAGTTTGCGTACCGCATCAGGGCTCATGCCACGGGCCGTTGCGATACGATTCACTTGCAGCAGGGCGGCGGCAGGTGAGATATCCGGGTCCAGGCCAGAACCAGAGGCCGTCACAATGTCGGAAGGCAATGGCGTGTTGGGCGCGAGACCATTCTCTTTGCGGAACTGCTCAGCATAGTTCTTCACACCCAGATAGGTGCCAGGCACATAGTAGGTATCTTTTTTGCCTGCCTCAGGAACTGCGCCTGCCGGTACTGGTGTCCCCTTCGCAATCGTCACATCGGTGCCGTTGCCATTGATGAGTGCGCCATTGGTTGGCCCAATGTTAGAGGCCGATGAGTTGTCAGCCTCGTAGGGAGACGGAGCACCTGTACTTGGATTGGCAGTGGCCGATGGCCGTCCATGAAAGTACTTGGGAGAGGTCCACTGCTGACCAATCAGGTCGGAACCAATTACCTTCCCATTGACGGTATGCAGGCTACCATTGGCCTGATAAGGGAAGATGATCTGTGCCAGGCCTGTTACAATACCTGGATAGATAAAGCCGGTAATAATTGTGAAGAGCAAGGTCATCGCAATAGCAGGCCACAGGTAAGTCATGATAGTAACCTTGCGCGGCGCGTTGGCCTGGGTGGGTGGTATTTGTATCGTACTCATAATTCTTTTTTTTCTTTCTGTTTTTGCCGCTTGCCGCCTGATGCTACGGATGAACGCATCACAATAGCATCAGAACAGGTTTTACGCGATCTAGAGAGTCAAATGCAACACCTGTAGGATGACATCGATGATCTTAATGCCGATGAAGGGAACAATAATCCCGCCCAGGCCATAGATCAACAAGTTATCACGCAGGAGACGACCTGCACCAATCGGGCGATACTTCACTCCTCGCAATGCCAGGGGAACCAGCGCGATAATGATAATGGCGTTAAAGATGACGGCTGAAAGCACCGCGCTATGCGGAGTCGCCAGACCCATGACGTTCAACGCATTTAGCTGCGGATAAGTTGCCGCAAAGGCTGCCGGGATAATTGCGAAGTACTTGGCAACATCGTTCGCGATACTAAAGGTCGTCAAGGCACCACGCGTGATCAGCAGTTGCTTACCCACCTCGACTACCTCAATCAGCTTGGTCGGATTAGAATCCAGATCGACCATATTGGCCGCTTCTTTTGCCGCCTGCGTCCCCGTATTCATCGCCACACCGACATCGGCCTGTGCCAGAGCGGGCGCATCGTTTGTCCCATCGCCAGTCATCGCAACCAGGCGACCACCCAATTGCTGCTCTTTAATCAGCTTCATCTTCGTCTCAGGAGTCGCCTGAGCCAGGAAATCATCGACGCCCGCCTCTTTCGCGATAGCCGCAGCTGTAAGCGGATTGTCGCCAGTGATCATAATGGTACGAATACCCATCTTACGTAGCTGGTCAAAACGGGCCGTCATGCCGCGCTTCACGATATCTTTCAGCTCGATCACGCCTAAGAGACGAGCGCGGTCTTGCTGTCCGTTGCCAGAGAATGTCTCTGCGACCACCAACGGCGTGCTGCCAGCACGAGCAATGTCATCGACAATACTTTTTAGCTCATCGCTTTTTTGTCCGTTATGTTCAGTGGCATAGGACGCAACAGAATCGCCGGCACCTTTGCGAATCGAATGAAGCGTCCCAGGACCCGTCCCAGCCATATCGACGCCGCTCATACGGGTCGTTGCCGAGAACGGAATGAATGTAGCCGAAGGAGAAGCCTCATCGGAGAGACCATAGTGTTCTTTCGCCAGAGTCACAATCGAGCGACCCTCAGGAGTCTCATCGGCAAGGCTGGAGAGCAGAGCAGCTTCGGCCAACTCACGCTCATCGACGCCTGCTAATGGTACAAAGCGACTGGCCTGGCGATTGCCGATAGTAATCGTGCCCGTCTTATCAAGCAAGAGCACATCCACGTCGCCAGCTGCCTCTACAGCGCGACCGCTCATCGCCAGCACATTGCGCTGCACCATACGATCCATACCTGCAATACCGATGGCAGAAAGGAGACCACCAATCGTAGTCGGAATGAGACAGACCAGCAGAGCGATCAAGGTTGTGATTGAAACGGGTGAACCAGAATAGATGGCATAAGGCTCCAGCGAGACGCAGACCAGCACAAAGATAATCGTCAAGCTCGCCAGCAAGATATTCAGAGCGATCTCGTTCGGCGTCTTCTGACGGTTCGCGCCTTCGACCAGAGCAATCATGCGATCCAGGAACGTCTCGCCAGGGTTTGCGGTAATTTGGACGATAATCCAATCGGAGAGCACCCGCGTGCCGCCTGTCACCGCGCTGCGATCACCGCCGCTCTCACGAATCACCGGTGCGGATTCGCCCGTGATCGCCGATTCATCAACCGAGGCCACGCCCTCGACCACTTCACCATCGCCGGGGATCGCATCGCCCGGCTCGACCAGCACCAGGTCGCCCTTGCGTAGATCGGGAGCCGAGACCTCCGTATACTTCCCATTGCGGTCGCGCGTGGCGAGACGCTTGGCGACCGTCGTCGTGCGTGCCTGACGCAGCGTATCGGCCTGAGCCTTGCCACGCCCCTCAGCCATCGCTTCGGCGAAGTTAGCAAAGAGAACCGTGAACCAGAGCCAGATCGCCACCGCCAGCACGAAGATCGTCTCCGCCGTAAGAGCGGTAGCTGGAAACGCTTTTGTCGGAGCCGTGAACAGCAGGCGTATAAACTCGATAGTCGTCACTACGCTGCCCACCTCGACAACAAACATCACCGGATTCTTAGCTTGAATGCGAGGATCAAGCTTTCTAAAAGAATCGCCGACCGCCTGCCGAATAATCTTAGCATCAAAGATCGAGAGATCCCCTTTGCGGCGCGAAGGCTGCATTTCATCCGATTCTTGCGGCATTAATTGAGTTTGAGTTTGTGTAGTCATGTTAGAAAGACTTTCCTTGCAGCATAAGCAAATGCTCTACAATTGGGCCTAACGAGTAAGCAGGGAAGTAGGTAAGCGCACCCACGATGATAATAACGCCAATCAGCAACACACCCCACATCGGCCCCGTCGTTGGGAACGTCCCAAGTCCAGCCGGAACCACGCGCTTCTTCACCAGCGAGCCGGCCAGGGCCATAATCGGGATCACAAACATAATGCGACCGATCAGCATTGCCATACCCAGCGTCCAGTTATAGAAAGGCGTATTGCCCGCGAGACCCGCAAAGGCAGAACCGTTGTTGCCATTGACCGACGTATAGGCATAAAGTATCTCCGACAAGCCATGTGGTCCGGCGTTAGCGATACCCGCAAGCCCCTGCGGCACCACCACGGCCACCGCTGAAAAGCCCAGGATAGAGGCAGGCAGGATCAGAATGGCGAGAGCTGCCATCATAATTTCTTTGCGCTCAATCTTCTTCCCCAGGTACTCAGGCGTACGTCCTACCATCAAGCCAGCGATAAAGACCGCGAGAACGGCAAAGACCAATAAATCATACAGACCAGAACCAACACCGCCAAAGACCAGTTCACCAAGAGCTATATTTGTAAGCGGAATCAGGCCACCGATAGGTGTATAGCTATCATGGAAGCTATTGACCGCACCGCAGGACGTATCAGTCGTCACAACCGCAAAGAGCACCGAGTCGGTAATTCCAAAGCGCACCTCTTTGCCCTCCATATTGCCGCCCGATTGAGTATCGGTTGCTTGCTGGATGACGTACGGATTAAGCTGTGGGTTGCCGATCTGCTCGGCAGGTAATGCTACCGCGATACCCACCACAAAGAGGATAGCCGAGACGATCCATAGACCCCAGCCCTGGCGCGTATCTCCAGCCATTTTACCAAAGACATAGAGCAGCGCAGCCGGAATTGCAAAGATCGAAACAAGCATCACTAGATTGGTAAAAGCATTAGGATTTTCAAATGGATGAGCGGAGTTCACGTTGAAAGGTCCGCCGCCATTGGTGCCGAAATCCTTGATCCATTCCTGAGAAGCGAACGGACCCTGCGCGATTGTCTGCGTTGCACCATCCAGAGTGTGTACCACGGTGTAAGGATTGAAGTTCTGTACAACACCCTGCGACACATAATACAGAGCGCCAACGACCGAGATAGGCAATAGAATATAAAGAATACAGCGAGTCAGATCCACATAAAAGTTGCCCAGAGATTGAGCACTGCGGCGCGTCAGGCCGCGCACAACCGCAATTGCAAGCGCGATGCCAAGAGCGGCTGAGGCAAAGTTGTGGTAAGCGAGACCGACCATTTGCGTAAAGTAGCTCATCGTCTGCTCACCAGCATAGTTTTGCCAGTTCGTATTAGTCGTAAAGGACGCAGCTGTATTAAAGGCTAACCCTGGCTCAACAGGGCCCATGCCTGCTGGATTGAGTGGTAGCACCTGCTGTGTGCGCTCAATGAGATACAGGAGCAGCATACCCACAACGCTAAAGACCAGCATATCGATGGTATAGCGCAGCCAGTCATGCTCCTCTTCAGGATCAACGCGCGAGACACGATAGAGTAGTCGCTCAACCGGGACCAGGGCCGGAGAGAGCCAGGTGCGCTCGCCCGCAAACACATAATTGATATACAGGCCCAGAGGCTTTGTGATCAAAAAGACGATCAGCAAAAAGATTGCGACCTGCACGATACTATTAACTGTGACAGGCATAATACACATTCCCTCGTGAGAACTTCAGGACAACATTAGAAGCGTTCAGGTGCGAGTAAAGCGATCACCAGGTAAACAGTGATAGCTAACGTAACAATGCCAACCAGAATATACTCTAGTGGAGTATTCATCGAAGGCTCCTTTCTTGTTTGCTTGCTTGTTTGCTTAGACTACAAACGATCACAACCGACAGAAAAGGCGATGAGCGCCAGGAACGATAAGATGGTCACAGCGACCACAATAAGATCAAGCATGTAATTCCTCCTCTGAATTTGGGCCATAGGGCTTGTAGGTAGCCTGATTACCATTACTGCCAGGTGTAGCGCCGCCTCCATTGCTACGATTGGCAGCTTCCGCTGCGAGTCGTAGCAGAGCATCCATAGGAAACGGTTTAGGTAAATAAGCTAAAGGATGAAACTCGGCTAGATAACGAGGGCTCACGCGAACCGCTGAAAGCACCACCACTGGTAGCGTTGGCTGATCACCATCGATCACCTGTGTGTGCAGATAACCTTCGCGTTGCGCCGTGCGTAATACCTCCCAGCCAGTCTGGTCGGGCAAATTAATATCCAGAAAAATAAGATCAAAGGGTGAGGTACGCAGTTGATCCAGTGCCTTCTGTCCATCAACTGCGATGTGCACGTTATGCTGACGTGCCTGGAGGTTTCGACTCACCAGGTCGCATAGGACCGCATCGTCTTCTACCAGCAATATTTTTGCTCCAGACATACTCTCATACCCTTTTCTTCAATAGAAACTGACGCCTGCTCACTGAAAACGTCGGTAGCAAGGACAATGGAAAAAGAAAGTATACCGTTTCTCTTCAAACGCCTTCACTTGCGTGTAAGAGTCAGGTTTCAAGAGCAAGTGTATCCTGATAGGAGTAAATGTACGATATGGGGAAGTAGCGGGGCCCTAAAAGTTTCCTCAAGAAAAGAGAGTGGTCGCCTCACACTTTTTTCTGGTGAATGCTCACGCCTTCGGCGTTCGCGCCTGTTTCTTAGTTTTTCTATTATTTATATTTTTCATAAATTTTTGCACGGCAAAAATTTATGAAAAATATAAATAATAGAAAAACGGTCTGAAGTGTGGCTTTGCCGCACGAAACTCATCGGACGAGAAGGAGAATGCAGCGGGGATCAAACACACTCTCTAAGAGAGTCTTGACGAAGTTTTTGTTCGTGCTGATGAGAGGGGTGGCAAGGCCATTGGCAAAGTAAGGTTGATATCTTGTATCATGCTGTTGAGAAGTGGTTAGTTGTGCGAAATCGTAGTGTAGCAAAAAGGAGTACATATGAGAATCAAACGCCTTGGAAAAACGGGATTAAAGGTCAGCGAAGTGTGCCTGGGCACGATGACCTTTGGCAATCAGGCTGATCTGGAAACCTCGTTTGAAATCATGGATGTTGCGGACGAGGCGGGTGTCAATTTTATTGATACGGCAGATGTTTATCCGCTGGGTGGTGATCTGGAGATGGTGGGGACGACTGAGGAGATTGTTGGACGTTGGCTGCGTGAGCGCAATGCACGCGAGCGTATTGTGCTCGCGACGAAGTGCCGGGGCAGGATGGGCAAAAATCCTAATGATGAGGGGCTGAGCCGCAAGCATATTATTGATGCGTGTGAGCAGAGTTTACGGCGCTTAGAGACCGATTATATCGATCTTTATCAAGTTCATGCGCCTGATCCTGAGACGCCAATTGAGGAGACGCTGCGTGCTCTGGATGATCTGGTGCATGCCGGAAAGGTCCGCTATATCGGCTGTTCCAATTTTCCGGCCTGGCAACTGGCGGATGCGCTCTGGGCAAGCAAACTGGCGGGCATTGCTAGCTTTGTAAGCGTGCAGCCGCGCTATAACATCGTGTTCCGCATGATCGAAGATGAGCTACTCCCACTCTGTCAGGCGCATGGGTTGGGGGCCATCGTCTATAATCCGCTGGCGGGAGGAGTGTTGACTGGACGTTATCGACCAGGTGCCAGCATTGAGAGCGGGACGCGTTTTAGCTTGAAGAACAGCGGCGAAGTCTATCAGCGGCGCTATTGGGACGATACGCTCTTTGAAGAGGTGGCGCGGCTCTCAAATTTCTTTGCGCCGCGCGGCAAGAGCCTGACGCATGTTGCGTTGGCCTGGGTGCTGGCTCAACCCGCTATTACGAGCGCTATTCTAGGGGCAAGCCAGCCAGCACAATTGCGTGATAGCATACAAGGCGTTGATCTCAAGCTGGACAACGAAGAGTTGCTGGCCTGCGACGAGGTCTGGTATAAATTGCCGCGTATCCGCGACCGCGAGATTGCACGGCGCTGAAGTTGTGAGCGCTTCAACTGCGCATGATGGCTTGCCCCCAAAGATTGAGCGTGTCTGGCTCATTGCGCCATATGCCTACTGGTCGTTCTCCATTGATCGTTTCCAACTCAGCTGAGAGCTCGATCCAGTTTCCGTCAGGGTCATAGACAAAGATGAAGAGATTGTTACCAGGACCGTGTCGCCCCGGCCCCCAGGAGAGCTTGATGCCTTTTGCGGCAAAGTGATCTGCCCAGTCGCGGATGAGCCCCCAATCATTGAGCTCATAGGAGTGATGGTCTATCCCCTGCTCCGACTTTCGAAAGACGGCAAGCGAGTGGTGCTCTCGGTCATCTTTTGTACGCATCCAGCATGCAGTAATGGTTGTATCTTCAACCATCTTATCAGATATAAGCAGGCCTACAACATTGGTATAGAAATGCACCAGGGACTCGGCGTCGTTACTGGCGAAAACCAGGTGTTGCAGACGCCCCGACAGAGCCAATGGAGAGCTTGTGTCAATAGTTTCTGGCTGAGGCAGACCAAAAACCAACTGATTCCCATCAGGGTCGAAGAATGAGAAGGCTCCCGCTGCCAGGAGTGGACTTGGAGATGGCATAAGGGATACCCTTTGTTGTACCAGCCGGTCCTTCAAAGTGGCCAGATCATCCTGGGTTTCACAGCGGTAAGCTCCAAAGCCTAACGTTTGTGACTTGCCGCGACCAATAAGTAAGCGTCGCTCCGGTCCCTGGCAGAGCCACCGATTCTGATCGATGGACCGGGCAGCCATGCCCATTGCATCTTGATAAAAGGCAACGAGCCTCTCAGGCTGTTCGCTCATCAGCTGGATATGATCAAGTCGAGCTAGCATGTTATTTCCCTCCTGCGGTGATTGTTGGAAGCTGTTGAAAGCTCTTTTCAAGCCTCACGCTATCATCAGTTTCGTGCATCGTAATTTGTATACACTGTTTGAAAGCTCTTTTGTGTTTACCACTGTTCTGTGTTTGTTGCCCAGGTTTTCTGGAGGAGAACATCCACGGCATTACTTCCTTGCTCAATATCTGACGCTGAAATACAAGCCATAACGTAATGATCTGGACGGAGCACGATGAAAGCATCTGCACGATCAACGAAAATTTTCGCGAAAGTCTGGTCCTGCTCACGAACAATCGTGATATCTGGTGACATGTACCAATCTGTGTTCTGAGGAAGTACCGCAACTCGCTTTGCACGAAGACGATCCCATACCGGATGGGTAGCGACCGCAAAAGCAAGATCAGGACGAGCCGTTCGCACCAACAGGATGAACTCATTTGCTATCACCTCGTCAAGTAAGACGCTCCGATGATCCTGCGTCAGGACATGTGGCTGTGGAAAGAGGCGTCCGACGAGAGTACGATGTTGGCTGCGGCCATCAGGTACAACGAACCCGGATAAAAAGCGAGGCGCTGGCTTGTATTTCATCTGCGCAATATACTCATGTGCAGCGGGATAGATGCGGAGGGCGCGGAAGGCGTTCTGTATGGCCCATGCCGACCAACGAGTGCGTGGTGCCATGACGGTCCCCATCTGCAAGGCCAGCTGGATCATCGCGGCGGCATGATCACGGCGCTCTAGCTCATAGGTAGCGAGCAACTGCGGGCCCAACTGGTCACGAAGTACGACAGCCAGCTTCCATGCGAGGTTATAGGCGTCGCGAACACCGCTATTCATGCCTTGCCCGGCAAAAGGAGGAGTCAGATGTGCAGCATCGCCCGCGAGAAAGACCCTGCCTTTCGACCACTGTGTTGCCAGCCGTGCGTGGAAGCGATACACAGCCGTGCGCACGATCACGCTACCGGGATCAGCACCGTGGGTTGCAAGAAGGTTCTGTATCACCTCTGGTGACAGCAGATCCTTGTCCTGCTCGTGTGGATGTAGCTTGAATTCGAAGCGGCGTGTGCGATTGGGGCCTGGCAGAGTGATACAAGGCCGACGTGGGTTGCAGAAAACCTTCGTATAGTCAAACGAATTTTCCAAGTTTTCAAGATCAATAATTAACCATCGTTCGTTAAAAGTCGAACCCTCCAGCGAGAAGCCAAGCAAGCTACGTACCGTACTGCTCGCGCCATCGCATCCAACAAGGTAGTCGCAACCGATCTCGACCTGGCGGCCTTCTGGCCCTGTCACACAGAGTGAAACGCTGCTACTACCTTGTGAAAAGGATGCAAGGGTGTATCCGAAGGCTATTTTGATATGAGCGAAGCGATGAAGAGCCTCGCACAGTTGCCTTTCGAGCACTGGCTGACGGAACGCGTTGCGACGCGGGTAACCATAAGGTGTGCCAGTTGGCTCGACTCGAACGAAACAGCGACCATCAGCAGAATAGTAATGCGAGCCATATCCAGGGACGGTTTGTGCCAGTATCTCCTCAACAATACCGATGGCTTGCATAGTACGCAGTGACTCGTCATCGATAGAGACCGCACGGGGTTCCTGGACCGTCTCAGCATGCTGTTCGATCAGCAGCACACGAACCCCCTCGATGCCTAAGAGGTTTGCCAGGGTGAGTCCTGTAGGACCAGCACCGACGATGACAACAGAATAGTGTGCATCCAGATGATGCTCAGTAATCAGGTCCATTTGATTCCCTACAAGCCGATGTGCTTTACTTTCCCTAAAAATGAGACTATTATATTGAATATCAAGAATATAACTGTTTAGATAATATTTTGTCAAGAGGGATAACTCTGCCATTCACTTTTTCTGAGCAAGGAAGAAAAGAGGCGCGATGAAACAAAAGAATAATCAAAAAGCGGAGAATACGCCATCATACACGCGAAATGCCACAGCTGACCATGCAATCGATGTCTTGATGCTTTTCAACGAGTTACAGCCATCCCTGACAGCCGAAAAGGTAGCTGAGCTTCTAGGGATGTCACGCAGTACGACGTATCGCTACCTCTTGAGCTTACGATCCTATGGACTGCTGGAGGAAGGTGCGGGCACTGGTGAGTTCCGACTGGGTCCGGCGGTGTTCCAGTTAGCACGCGTTGCACGTTGGGGGCTGGGGCTCTCTGAAATCGCCTTGCCTGTGATGCGTGAATTGGTTGCCAGGACGGGAGAGACTGCGTTACTTACGCGTTGTTCTGGTGAGCATGTTGTCTGTATCGAACATGTCGCAAGTCCCCACAATATTCGGCTTTCCTATGAGCGAGGGCATGTCTTGTCGTTACATGCTGGGGCATCAGCCAAGATCGTGCTTGCCTACCTCAAACCTGCTGAGGTAGAAGCTATGCTCAACTCAACTCCACTTCTATCTTATACGGAACACACTGTGACGGATCCTGCTGTTTTGCGTGCTCAGTTGCAAGCTATTCGCGCTCAAGGATATGCGGTGAGTGATGGAGAGGTTGACGTCGGGGTAAGGGGCGTGGCTGCACCAATTCTGGGGGCGAATAAGCAGATCGAGGCGGGTATCAGTGTCGCTGGCCCTGCGTTTCGCCTGAACGATATGGTGCTGCCAGGCGTGCTAGCGGCGGTACAGGAGGCTGGGCATGTTATCAGCCAGCGATTACGTGACCTGGATATATAGCAATCAACAAACATCGTTCCTAGCTGGTTGTACTCTATCTCAGTGATCTCGCCACGAAGGTAGCTGAAATCTCCAGATGCGAGATTCTACTTATGGATATATACTTATGGCGCGTGGCGTCCCTAAATGGGTAGCAACAAAGTTTATCTGTGCTTCGACCTGGCGTATTTGCTCCTCCGGGTTTGTAGTACCATGACCACCAGCAAAAAGATAGCATTCGTATGGCTTCCCTTGTGCTTGCAGGTGTGCCATATAGTGAGCATTTGAGCGGAGAGGACAAAGGTGGTCGTATGCACCGACAACCAGCATTACAGGTACCTGTACTTGTTCAACATAGGTCAGCGGAGATGCCTTTTCATAGGCGGCAGGAACCATTTCCGGGGTGCCACCAAATTGCACGCGGACAGTTGCTTTGATTGGTTCACTTGCATCCTGGTAGCAGGCAATGAAGTCACCGACGGGATACGACGCAATGCCAAGTGACCAGCGTTCAGGTTGGGTGCCCAGGCCAAGCAAGGTAAGGTAGCCACCCCAGGACTCTCCACCTAAAACCACCCGTGTTGGATCAGTGATCCCGGATGAAATGATCCACTGGTGAACCTTCGTCGCATCTTCTAGTTCTGTCCAGCCCACGTTCCTCAGAGAGGCATCGCGCCAGATTTTCCCATAGCCATTGCTGCCACGACAATTGAGAAGAACCACCGCAAAGCCATGATCCACCCATGCTTGTATCATCGGATAGAAGCTATCGGTGTAGTGATAGATAGGATGGCCGTAGACGAGAAAAAGGGTTGGATGAGGTCGTGGCAATGGTGGCTCCGCAAGAAAGCCATGAATACCATCAACTTCGATATCAATATAGGGAACACCATGAGGAAGAGCATCATTCTGAGAGGGAAGACGCACTCCATGTTCATTACGGATTTCAGATGGTCTTGTGGCGTTGTTCCAGCGATACCAGATAGTGCCGTCATGACCTACTCCTGCTGCCCAGATAGTCCCCGGCTCGGTTTCTATTCTTGTTACCTGTTTGCTCTGGAGATCGAGGCGATATAATTCACCTCGACCGTGCCATTCGTGCACGAGCAGCAGGGCATTTGCATCGGGATACCATTGTGCATCCACGTCTCCTGGAAGGTCAAGCGAGCAATCTATAATCGCGCCCGTTTCTGGAGACCAGAGAGCAGGACGCCACCAGCCAGTGCGTTCACGAAGGATAATGAGCCGTTGGTCCTTAGGCAATGGTGACCATGCTCTGGCCTGTAATCCATTGCCTGGACCATCACAAAGTTGTGCAATGGTATTCCCCTGGTTATCACAGATATAGAGCATAGGATGTTGCCAATCACCTTGCTGTGCATGAACGAGGCAGATGAGAGACTCATCGCTGGAAAGAGTGCCGACATCAGTACGCTCTTGATGATGAAAGAGCAAATGGCAAGTATCCTCTGGCTTGACGCGATAGATTGAAAAGCCCTGTTTCGTTGCGGAACCAACAATTGCCACCTTTTTCCCTATCGCAATCCCGGTGCTATAAGCTGGTGGCAGATCAGGATGGGCAAGACGCTTCTCGCCTCCTCCGATTGGCTCAACAAACCAACGCCCCCACCCGTTGCCGTGTTCATCAATAAAAGACCACGTCCATGGTCGCTGGAGCGATATTTCCCATGGATTTTGTGGTGGAGACCAATGGAAGCGTTGTCGCCATGGTGCTTCTGGCATCAGGTGTCCTTTCTCTATTGAATGGGATTGCTACAGCACTGTTAATCCTCCAAACACATCAAACGATGCATCTTCTTTCACTATCACGGCTCCGGCCCGATTGGCTGCGACTTCTACCTGTATGTTGGCTTCTGCTAATGTTAGCTGCTGACATTCTGCGCTCTCCGATACGATGAGAATGAGCGTGCCGTCTTTGAGCGGTTTGCGGGCAACGAGCAATGGGCTTTCAGCTTGCGTCTCCCTGCTCTCGATGCCCGCTTGCTCAAGCATCTGGCGATATGTCTGGTATATTGCAGCGGGGCTGTCAGAGAGCTCCAATGGTAGCCCGGACCAGATGATCTGACCTTTGCCATGCTTGTAGGTCGTCAATCGATTGTGATTTTTGCGTACATAGCCAATTTTTGCGCCGCCAAAGCTCAGGCGTAACTTCTCTCCAGAGGGCAGTTGTAATTCTTCGTAGCGGCAGACTGGTCTGTCCACCAGATCATGCTCAACTTGCTTAAAGAGATCAGGCTGTATGACGAGGTTGTGGGCGTCATGCGTGACCACTCCACTTACAAACAGGGTTGTATCATGTTCTACGTACTTGTGCTAACGCTTGCCAGGCTTCCTGGGAGAATGTTTGAACGCCCGGTACGATCAGGCAACGGGGTCGGTGACCAGCCTTCAGCGAATCGCTTAATTGATGCTCTCCTATGACTTGCGGTATGATGCCAAGATCGTAACCCAGAGCGCGAACGGCGCGTTTGGTAACTTCTAGCCGCAGGTCGGAGCGTAAAAACCATTGGGAGTAGGGGATCACCAGCCAGACATCTGGCACATTATCTGGCTCGACCAATTGTTGCTGCAAGGCCTGCATCAAGCGTCCAAACTCAAGCATGATCTCTAGTTCAGGCTTTGCGCTGCCGTCCGCACGCACCAGGCCGATGCTATTCTCATTATCGTTATCCATATAGCTATTGATGTGCCATAACCATTGTACCAGGCCTGCGCCACGTCCGATCAGGCCAGTGATCAGCTTGCGCTCCAGCAGATGAGAGCACTCTTGTTCAGTGCGCCAGGGCCGTCCATCGACATCGCGCACCAGCATGATGCCTGTTTCCTGGATCAGGTTCGGCGTATCGAGCGTCTTGTCGAGCAGCATATCCCAGAGCAGATCGTCGGTATTCCACCAGGGATGCGTCGTAGTATAATCGACGGATGCTGCATAAAACTGTGGTGCCGGTCGCGTCCTGCCCTCGTCCTGTCCCACACCGATCAGCATGTGATTACCGGAGGCGCGAATCGTTGCGTACATATCCGTAGCC
Source organism: uncultured Chloroflexia bacterium (assembly GCA_963850365.1). Lineage (GTDB taxonomy): Bacteria > Chloroflexota > Ktedonobacteria > Ktedonobacterales > Ktedonobacteraceae > Dictyobacter. Next base: position 21,763 of record CAWKKX010000063.1, on the reverse strand, counting down.
CATGAGGCAAACATCTCCTGCGAGAAATGAGTATAATCCATGACTTTGAGCATGTTATGCGCAGCCGTATTATCCGCGAGAGAGAAACTGTAGTCGCGTAGAGTGGGTAGTGTTACTTGCTCCCAGCTTGCCAGATCGGCAGGCGTCTGCCGCCAGCGCAATTGCAGGTCGGTCAGCGTGTGGCGTTGGGCGAGCCAGTGGCGAAACGCAGCCAGTTCGAAACGATCATAGTGTGGCACCGCCCGCTCTGCAAAAATATATTTTGGATCGCCAAAGCTAGGCTCGTTGATCAGGTCCCAGGAGAGCAGTTGAACCTGGGCGTAGCGGTGCGTCAATGTAGCGATAAAATCGCGCTGGCCCTGCAGAGAGCGCGGGTCCAGCCAGGGGTTCACGCCTTCAAAGAGTGGCGGGAAAAAAGTGAAAAAGGTGAAGATCACCTGGATATCGTGCTTGCAGGCCGTCATCACAAAAGCGTCCAGTGCTCGTATCATCGCTTCGTTTGCAACCCCGATGGTGGGCATAAACTCGCGCCAGGCACTCCAGATGCCTGTGCGTATCAGATTGATCCCGGCTGTTTTTAGCTCTGCGAAATCCGTATCCCAGCGTGCGGGATTGGGCAGATGCAAGAATTTGCGCTGCACCTTGCTATCCATATACGTCGTGCCGAAGACTGGGAAGATCGCACCATTCTGGTACAAATAGTCTCGGCCAGCCGTCAGACGCTGCTCATGAGTACGCGCAACCAGCGTTTCATCCCATAGCCAGAAGCCTGTCTCCAGCGAGAGCGCAGGCCCATCATCGGCAAGCTTATAGCAACCTTTCACTCGATACAAGCCAGGCAGATGTACAGGGGGCAACGGTACTACGGTCTCCTGGCGTAGCGGTGATATGGGTAGGGTCACCGCAAAACTGTGCGGTTCCTGGTCTTGGAAGGGTGAGTGCAGCGTCAGGTGTACCTGGATCTCCTGGACCTCGGCCAATTGGCTGGCATATGAGCGTGCAGAAATAATAAGCGATGCAGCTTCATAGGGCTGATAGCAGGCCAGGACCGGGCGTATATCGACCAGCGTGCAGCCTTCTATAGCCAGGGCGATCATGTGGCGTAGGGCTTCCTCGTTAGCACACCACGCATCCTCAGAGGCTGGCTGCCAGGCTGAGATCAACCAGCGTCCCCCCTGGAAACGGCCAGATTGTTGATCCAATAAGAACGCCGGGGTTGCCATACGCAATGTATTATCAGCAGAGTCGCGACAGGCAAAGAGTAGCGGCGTCAACAACGTATCCAACGGCCCCCCAGATCCTGAATCTTCGGGATGGTCAGACGCCTGGCAGAGCTTTGGATAGCAGGACCAGAAGGTGCCATTTTCTTCGTTGTCTGGCAGAGAGAGCGGGCAATCTGCGAGGAAGGCCGCATCCTCAGAGGCAACAAGTTGTAGATCTGCAGCCGCAAGATCCAGCTGGAAGAAAGGTCCCAGGTAGATCTGATCGGTGTACGCCTGTTGTTCCGGCTCGATAGTGCCATCCGAGCGCACTGGTTGGGTAAAGGGCATGCCGCCAAAGACGACGAGATTGCCACCAGTCTCCAGAAAACGCAGAATAGCGCTCCATGACTCTTTGGGAAAATGCGAGCCATGAAATGAAATGAGCGTGTGGCACCCTTTGGCCAGCGAAGCTGGCAATTCTAAGGCATCCACGATCTGAAACTCGCCAGGGATGAGCCGAGCAAGCGTCGCTTCTGTATACACGTGTGGATACGATGGCTCATGGAAGACAATAGATGGTAAGAGCGCAGTTTTATCTATAGAAGTTTGCGACATAGTTTTCCTTGCTAATTCCAGCATACTATACTATCTTATTTCTGCAATGGCAACTCCACTATCGATATAGCGTTGTCCAATCACATAGAGTACCACCGGAACTGCCAGCGCAACAACTGTGGCCGCCATCATCTGAGGATAGACAGTAGTGTAACCATTAGTAAAATAGAGCAGACCCATTGGAATAGTGCGATTGCTCTGACTGCTCAGATAGATCAGCGGATTCCATGCATCGCGCCAGCTGGAGAGAAAAGTGAAGATTGCTACCACAACGATCACCGGCCGCGACTGAGGCAGAATAATATTCCACCAGATGCGCAGGTTGCTACAGCCATCCAGACGAGCCGCCTCGTCCAGTTCGCGCGGTAGACCCATAAAGAACTGGCGAAAGAGAAAGATGTTAAAGGCTGACCCAAAGATCTGTGGCACCATAATCGGCAAAAAAGTATCGATCCAGCCCAGATTCTTGAACGTAATATAGAGAGGGATGGTCAATGCCTGAGATGGCAGCATGAGCGTCGATAGCATCACCACAAACCATATCGAGCGTCCGGGGAAACTGAAGCGTGCAAAGCCAAAAGCCACCAGTGACGAGGTTATTGTATTAACACACATTGCAAAGAGTGCAAGGAAGAGGCTATTGCCAATATATTGAGCGAAGCCGTACACCGTAAATGCCTCGACATAGTTGGACCAGACGAAAGGGCTAGGTATCCATTGAATGGGGGCTGCGTAATATTGAGTTGTATTCTTCAAAGATGCTGATAGCAGCCAGGCAAACGGCAATAGTACGATAAAAGCTGCGACTATAAGTATGACATATGTGATTACCACGCTCAGCTGCTGATATATGCGTCCGCGTTGGTACAACTGGTCATTTTGCTCATCAAAGTCTAATAGTCTATTCATAGAAGTGTGTTGCCTCGTTAATGGTCGCTGTGAAGAGTTTTGCTGATTAGAGAGCATAACGTTACCAAACCTTTTCTAGTATCGCACAACTTAGCCACTTAGAGAGGAGGAATTGCGGAAGGCTAGCAACACCATCCCCGTTAGTGCCAGTGTAACCAGGAAGATCACAATAGCTATTGCTGAACCGTATCCATAGTTGTGATTGATGAATGCTTCCTGGTAGAGATAGGTCAAGAACGTTGACAGGGTATTGCGATAACCCAGCACGCTCGTACTAATACCAATGGAACCAGTACCCAGACCCGCAAAAATCAAGGGAGTGTCGAATACCTGGATATGCCCGATCAGCGTCAGGACCATATTGAAAAGGATGACAGGAGCTAGAAGAGGCAAGGTGATAAAGCGGAAACCTTGCCAGGCATTTGCTCCATCAATGCGTGCAGCTTCATAGTAGGTTGAGGATATACCCTTCAAGCCAGCCAGGAAGATCAGCATAGTGCCGCCCACAAACCAGAAATTGACGAGGATAAGCGCAAACAGGCCCATGATCGGCTGATCATAGTTGCTTAGCCAGTTGACCGCATGAATGTGAAAGACGCCAATGACTTCATTTATTAAGCCAAAGTCGCCTGGCTGAAACACCTGGACAAACATCGAGCCAATTGCAACTCCAACCATCAGGCTGGGCAGATAGAAGACCGTGCGGAAAAAATGGTTACCAGGGAAGGCTCGGTTGAGTAAGAGCGCCAGGCCCAGTCCCGCCAGAATATAAATAAGTGTTGCCAGCACAACATAGATCAACATATGCGAAGCAGCTTCTCTGAAGGTCTGGTCCTGAAAAAGCAGTTTCTGATAATTTTTTAGACCGATCCATTGCGGATCTCCAAATAATCTATAGTCGGTGAAGCTATCATAGAAGGTGCTTATAAGGGGGTAAAGGTAAAACAGGAGGAAGCCAATGATCCAGGGCATGATAAAGAGATAGCCAGAGACCTCTTGTCTTTGCAAAAAACGCCAGACAGGCCCTCGTGCCTTCTGGGCCTTCGGCTCATGTTGCGCGTCTGAGCGCGATAGTGTGAGCATAACACAGCTCCTTGTGAATTTGAGTCATGACGAATAGGAAAAAATGACTTCATTCTTTTACCAATTTTCAATTGGTGCATGCGTTCCACTCCATGCAATGACGACGAGGACCCCAAAGGGAGCATACCTCCTAATGAGGTACACGGCGGCAAGCCGCAACCGCCATGTGGAGTGGATTGATTGACAGTATGGCAGAATATTTAAGCTAAGCGCCTGTGGTTATATCCGCATTCCCTTTTTGTTCCATCTGTTGTGCCGCTTTAGCAGGAGTCAGCTTCCCGTTGGCCAGGTCCGTCAAGATATTGCCAAGGTCGGTTGCAAACTGCGGATTGGGTGTCATGACGATAGGTTGCCAGCCTTTAGTTGCTGCTGTCAGTGTTGGCACATAGACAGGAGGAGTGATATAAGAGGACATCTGACTAAATGCGGCTGTGTTTGAGGGCACATCGCTTATTTTGGCAAATGTCTTATCGGGATCGGTTGAGGTGACCCATTTGATAAACTCCCAGGCCTGCTGTGGATATTTGCTGCCTTTGTAGATGCCAAAGCTGTTAGCGTTGCCCAGAGTAATTTGTTTTCCATTGATACCGAAGATAGGCGTTGCCCCGATCTTATCCCCTAAATTCTGCTGCTGGATCTGTGCGAAATCGAACGCGCCCATGCGTGCGAAGGCGATCTTATCGGTCAGCAAGCTATCGATATCGCCGCCTCCCCAGGGACCAGTAACCTGCTCTGCAATCGGAGGGTTGAGATGTTCTGTGTAGAGGCTCTGCCAGTCGGTCAGTCCTTTGATGCCCTCCGGGGTATTGAGCGTCATTTTCTTTGGGTTGACTGAATTGTCATAGACCTGCCCGCCCTCCAAATCTACAAGGGCTGTCCATAAAGGGTCCAGATAGTTGATATTGATCGCGTACTGAGTGTATTTGCCATTGCTTTGTTTCACAAGTTTATGAGCCATGGTCTTGAACGCGTCGAATTCCATTGGTGTAACTGGATCAGGGAAGGAAACCCCAGCTGCTTTGAGCAGGGTCTTGTTATAGCCCAGCAAAGGCACATAAATACCGACTGGCAATGTATACTGTTTCCCGTTCCAATTGCCCAGATGCACAGCATCCGCGTGCAAATTTTTGGCTGCGTCTTGATAGTCTGAAAACGTGCTGAGATCGTAGAGCACACCCTGATTAAAATAGGGGGCAGCCTGAGAGCCTGCCATACCCACAATGTCATAGGCGTTGCCACCAGCTACAGTAGTCTGAAGCTTCGACCAGTAGTTTGGCCAGGGGAGAATCTCTGCTTTGACCTTAATATTGGGATGTGCCGCTTCAAATTGTTTGACCCAGTCCAACATCGAATTATCCTTTATAGGTCCATTGCTCCACCAACCATATGTCAGGGTGACAGGACCAGAGGTGTTGGTACTGTTTCCACCGCCACTGCCACATGCCTCCAGCAATGCCCCTGTCAGACCAGTGCCCACCAATGTCTGGCCGCTACGAGCAAGAAAGCTCCGTCGTGTCATTGAGAAGTTCATGGTATCCACTCCTTCGTGTAAAAATAAATATCAATTCGATGGCTTTTGTGTAGTGGGTAAAATGGGTATCAGTTCGATGGCTTACTATCAACGGGATAAAGGCCTGGCCTACGCGAGCGAAAAATAACCCTTGACTTCAGTCAGATGGACCCTCCCTTCTGTGACGACTATGTCGTTATGTTGGCAGGCGATGGACCGAATCGCGCTCAACCAGCTCAACCTCCAGAATGCTAGTCACGCTCACCGCATCCATATCAGTGGCACGCGTCAGAAGATGTTTGACCGCAGTTGATCCCAGAGCTTCTTTGTTGACACGTATAGTAGTGAGAGCGGGCGAGAGATACTGAGAGGTATCAACATCATCGAAACCGACCAGCGAAACATCTTCAGGGACGCGGTGTCCACTATCGCGCAAAGCTTTGAGAGCCCCTATTGCCGTTGCGTCATTGGCACAAAAGATAGCGCTAAAAGAGACTTTTTTGGCCAGTAAACGCTGACAGGCTTGATACCCCCCCTCGGCAGTCAGGTCGCCCGACTCGTAGAGGTCGTACTGTATAGGAATGCCGGCATCCAGCAGCGCGGTTCGATAGCCAGCAGCGCGTCGTTCGATGGTATAGACGCTGTTGATGGGTCGTGGTCCTGCCAGCGTAGGACCTCCGATAAAAGCGATCTGGCGGTGTCCTGCCTGGATCAAATACTCAACGGCTTCTCGTCCGCCCTCAAAATTGTCGCAGAGCACCGCATCAACGGAGAGCCGGGGCACGTAGTTATCTACCAGCACAAGCGGCAATTTGGCCATCTGAATCACTTTAATCATCGTCGGTTCTGTTGGCCCCACTAAGAGAATACCACCCAGCTTCATATCATAAATGGTGCTTAACAATAGTTGTGGCGAAAGATCACCATTGTAGATTGTGCGATAGGTTATTTTCATGTTGGATATGCGTGCTTCGTTTTCCGCCCCATAAAGGATATGCGACCAGAACGGATTAGCGCCTGCATTGTTTTCAATACTGGCGTCGAGATGAGAGTGATACAGGAAGCCAATCTCTTTCAAGTTGCGTGTCGTGGGAGTACGTGCGGTATTATCGGGGGCAGAGCGGCCATGATAGCCCAGTTCTGAAGCGGCCTTAAGGACGCGCTGCCGAATCTCGTCGGTCACATTACTATGGTTATTAAAAACACGTGAGACCGTGCCAACCGAGACTTCTGCCTGTGATGCGACATCTTTGATCGTCACTGAATCTGCCATTTCAAATACTCATCAGTGTTTTCTTGCTGTACGGACAATGTAAGCACTCAATGAAATCGTTGTCGTTTCATTGAATTTCATCATACTATGTATACTATGTAGAGATTGTTTTGTCAAGTGGAAATTTTTCGGCGATGAGTGTGAAGGTTTTGGGGAGGCCAATATCGTCGATTTTACTATTGGGCTCTTCATCGAGGCGGCGAATCGAGAGCCCAGCTTGCGCGATTGCCGTGACTATCTCGCCGAGCGTCCATTTGCGCAGATAGACTTGCCGGGGAGTCTGTTCGGTGTCGGTTGGTAGGTGTTTGCTGAAGGCTACGTCTGTTATGGTAATTGATTTGTCAAAGTAGTTGCCGCTGACTTTGTGCTTTTTGCCTTTAGAGCTGATGAGTTTAGTTGAAATGGGATGGAAATCCTGCAGGAGCAGCTGGCCGCCTGGGCACAGGAGACGGACAATGACGTGAGCCAAAGGCTCAAGATCGACGAAGTAATGCAATATACCTAATTCCATAAGTACTAGATCGTAGCAGCCATTGAGCTCATTCTCTGGTATATTCAAAACATCTGAGGTAATATAATGTATATTGATGTTAGCTGCTTGAGCGACTGCTTGAGCATAATGTGCATTTTCCTGAGAGATATCTACTATTGTCACGTTGGCTCCGAGTAAGGCCATGGCAATAGCTTTCGTACCGTGAGAGCCAAGGAGATTGATGACTTTTTTATTTGTCAGAGGTCCAAGATAAGGGAGAAGCGAAGCCAGACGCGCTTGAGGATCTTTTTTGATACGCATGCTGGCTTCCCGTGGTGTGCCGAAACGTTGTACCCAGGCATCGTAGGCATCCTGGTTCCAGGCGATGGCATTAAGTTTGCTATTGTGTTCTTGTAGTATGCGCAGATGCGCTTTGACCGTGCTGAATAGGGGATCGTGAGCGGGTAGGGTGCGTACAAAATAGTCCAGTGCCTTAAGCCAGATGCGCTGCTCATTGTGCTGAACGACCAGACGATCAGGATCAGTAACAATGACCGTGTTGTAATAACAGGAAATAACAACGGTCAGAGGGCCACGTACAAAAGAGAAGCGATCCTCATGGGTATAATGCTCAATAGCGCTACGAGCCTGGAAGATAGTATAGGAACGCTGGAAGAGATCCCATTGGAGTGCGATCTCTACTGTGAGCGGTAGAGGGATAGCAACGTCCTGGGCAAAGAGCGCAGAAGCGCCGAGCAAAGTATAATCGATGGTGGCTGTCTCAAGTTCAGCGATTATGGAGGAAAGAATCTGCCACCAGAGGGCCGTTGTAATCAAAGTATGAGCTCCCGATAATGTTTCTTGCTATTTTACTCTATTTGTGGGTTGAATGTAGCAAGAAAACCATTAGAGAAGATCTGGATATACGTAAATTCAGGTATATGGGCAATTAATAGTGGTAGAATGGTTACTCATTATGATAGAATTAAGTATCTAATTAGTATTGAGGTTGGGCGGTCCTTTTTCCGTAGTTTGCATAGATATAAATTTTTTGTCAGAGAATTCTATAAAAACCTTCTAAAGGGATGGATGGATGATTGCTCTTATTGAAGATACTCCTGCAGTTGCTCAGTTAATAACAATAGTATTAGAGGCACAGGGTTGTAGTGTAGTACACTTTTTGGATGGTGCATCTTTCTTTGCAACATTGCAAGACACACTGTATGACATAGTGCTTGTCGATCTCAACTTGCCTGGCAATGTATCGGGACTTCAAGTTATTATCTCTCTGAACGAAATGATGCCGCATGTGCCAATTATTGTTGTATCAGGTGCCAGTAAAGGGTTACTGGCAAGCGTACATACGCTCTATCCCACGTTGCCAATAATACGTAAACCCTTCAAAATGCAAGATCTGATACAAGAAGTGTCAGTGGCATTGAAGACACAGTCGCCGCTATGAGCGGGATCGACATGTAAAAAGTTGTTGCATTATGTAATGCTGCATCTTTTAGAGCGTGTTTGTTTCCTATCGCCCTTTCCTTCTCACTTTTCCCCTGCCTATCTCATCTCTTATGGATCATCCCGAATTTTTCAAATCGCTTTAGGCACCCTCACTTTACCAGCTCTCACGATGAATAAACTCAGAAGGAGATTTACGCCCTCGTTTGAGGAAGGGAGAAGGTGTATCGGGTGCAGCATGGCCGATAGGGATGACGCCGAGAGGCATGACTTCGTCGGGAAGCTGGAGCAAGCGGCGAAATGCCACAAAATTGGGTCCGGGTATGCCCGCGAAGCCAGCTGCTAGGCCCTCATTGACGACTGCTAATAAGAGCAACATCACCGAGCAGCCGCCATCCATAAACCAGTAGGGGATGGGCCACTCGATCTCTGATCCATCATCCTCCATCTTATCAGCTTCCTGGTAACGGTGGTGATAGGCGGTCTCGCTGACACAAGGAATGGCCAGGAGAGGAGCACCGGAAATAAAACTATGCCAGCCGTTCTCAACATATACGTCTGCTATGCAGATCCGGGCGATCTCCTGTCTAAGATCGGGGCGTGTGACGATAATAAAGGATTGTCCCTGCGTAAAACCTGCGCTAGGAGCAAGTTGGGCAAGCGTGAGCATGCGCTCAACCGTCTCAGCCGGGATTGGCTCAGAAGTAAAGTTACGCACCATACGACGCTTACGAACGATATCTGCGAATTCCATGCTTTACCTCCTGGTCATATTTTATCAAGTCAAGCCAGGTCTGTCAATGCAGGATGATTGTTTTAAGCAGCCGTAAAAGCCAGGCTGACTTGAACGGGCATACAAAGTCGAGTAAAGGCCCGGCTCGGATAATCTCCGATGGGTTTGTTGTAAGCAGGAACATCAACGATGTCGAGATTGCAACCGCCACGCATCCGCTCTAGTACGGGCCGGATAGCAGTCTGGTCGAAGAGAGGCCAGGTAAGTTGTACCAGGTCAAGGTCGCAGGATGCGCGTTTTGTGATAATACCGTGAGCGAAATGGTAGATAAGCGTGACAATGAAGTGATAAAATGATCACTGGAGCGAATTACATTTTCGCATACATATCATAGAGGAGTGCAAGACCACGTTGAAAGGATAACCAGGTCAGGCGAGAGGCATGGAAAGCGGACCCAATAGTTGTTATAGAATGCAATGACGTAATGACGTAATGGCGCACAGAAGCACCATATACACGAAAGGTAGTGTTGCGTTATGTTTAAGCAAGTACTAGTTCCTCTGGATGGATCGAAGCGAGCTGAGCGTGCGCTTCCTATAGCCGCTCGTATTGCGCGGAAGACACATGGCTCACTTGTCCTGGTGCGCATAGTGAGTATAGCGACCGAGCTATGGCCCTATGTGGATCTTGAAGCGGCACATACGCAAACAGTCGTCGCGACAGAATTGCTAGAAGCAGCCCAATATCTAAAAAGTGTAGCCGCAACGCCTGAACTAGAAGGCGTGCCAGTAAATACAGTCGTGATGCATGGCCCCACTGCATCTACAATTCTCAGCATCGCGCTCTCCCATAAAATCGACCTGATCGTCATATGCAGCCGATGGCTACACAGGCATGACCCGTTGGGTGATGGGCAGCATTGCCGACAAAATTGCCCGTCACGCCTCCGTGCCAGTGCTTGTATTGCGCGATGGTGGACCACAACCATTCGCAGCAGATGCTTGTGAGGACCATCAGCTACGTGGCCTGGTCGCACTGGACGGATCGAACAGAGCAATGACAGCGCTCATGCCAGCTGCATCATTGATTTCAGCGCTTGCCGTCCCTGATCGAGGGGCGCTCCACCTGGCAAGCGTCGTACAGCCAGTACTGAGCGAACAAGAGGATGAGGAGCAATATCCCTTTAATCTATGTAATAGCGAGCAAGAAGTGCTAGAAACCACACGTTATCTAAGTACAACCGTAGAACGATTGCGTGCGGGCCATCTTGGCGAGATAGTAGATCTAACCTGGTCAGCCATTATTGATACCGATGTCGCACGCGGCATAGTACGCATGGCTGAGCGCTACGATAGTCTCTTAAACGAAAGCGATCAGGACGACGAATTCGACTTTATTGCCATTTCAACGCATGGGCACGGCGGCGTCCAGAACTGGGTAACAGGAAGCGTCTCGCAGCGTGTACTCAATGAAACGAGATTGCCACTTCTTATCGTTCGCCCGCCCGACATGATCAAGGCACAAGATGCTAAAATGGAACACCTCAGCGTAACCACCGTAGGAGAAATGCACATCATGCACATGCGCTAAAAATAAAAGGGGCAAACGGGCAAGTGCTACAGGTGAAAATTCTGTGTCACCCATAATTACCGCTTTTGTACAGAAACATTCACCGCTCCTGTCGGTCGTAATGTTAAATGGTGTAGAGGATCGGGCTGGATGGTTTGTTCGGGCAACAAAGAGAAGCGCACACGTTGGGCAAGAGTGGCAAGCAGCAGGTGGCCTTCCATCATCGCGAAGTAGAGACCAATGCAGATACGTGGGCCAGCGCCAAATGGCAGGTAGGCATAACGAGGAAGTAATTTCTCGCGTGCTGGCGTGAAGCGCTCAGGATCAAACTGCTCCGGGTGCGGAAAGTGGTCCTCGCGGCGATGCAGAGTATAAGGGGCCAGCAAGACAACACCATTTTTGGAGATCAGGTAACCATCAATCTCCACATCGCGTAGTGCACGCCTGGAGAGGACATAGGCAGGTGGGTAGAGGCGCATCGCTTCTTTGAAGACTTGCAGGCAGTAGGGCAAACGTGCCAGGTCATCATAACCTGGCGTACGCCCCTGCAACGTACTATCAACCTCCTGTAACACCTTTTCATAGATCTCAGGATATTGACAGAGCAGGTACCACGTCCAGGTAAGCGCCGTTGCAGTCGTCTCATGGCCTGCACCGAAAAGAGTCAGGCACTCCGCCAGCACCTGATCATCGCTCATTGGCTTACCATCTTCATCTCTGGCCTGAAGCAAGATCGAGAGAAAGTCATTGCGGTCTATGGGATGGTTGCGCCGCTCCTCAATAAATTGAGCAATGCGATCTCGCAAGATCTGTACCGCCTTATGCGTCCGGCGATTGAGTGGTGTGGGCCAGCTGTATGGTAGTGGCAGGAGTAGCGAGAGCGTATGCGTGATATAGGCAAAGAGAGCCGTCACAGCCGCGCCAAGCTCATCAGTTTCAGTAAAAACATCGGCATCAAAAAGCACCTTGCCGATAGTACTCAGAGTCAGATCTGTCATTTTCTGGTTAACATCGATAACAGAGCCATCAGACCACGTCTGCTGAATTTGCTCGGCGTACTGGCCCATGCTGTCCGCATAGCTAGCGATGTGGCGCGGCTGGAAAGGCGGCGAAATGAGTTTGCGCTGGTGGTGGTGGAAATCACCCTCGCTACTGAAGATACCATCGCCAGCTGTAGAACGAAAAGTGTTGTGGATGGCCGCACCTTTATCAAAATCATAAGCATGTTCTACCAGAATGCTATGGACATGCTCAGGTTTGTTAAAAAGGATGGCAGGGAACGGCCCAAAGTGGAAGCCATAAACATCGCCAGCCTGCGCCACACGCTGAAGGAGGCCCAGACGATCTGAGTTGAACTCAGGCAAGTTTCCAATAAGCGGAAAATCTTTAATATAGCGGAACTTTTTTATCTTGTGGATATCTGTTTTCGCTTGTGTTGCCATATTCTGTTCCTCGTTAATCCGACTGCTCTGAAATGAAGATGATCGCTGCTATTCCCATTTTCTATCTATAATCAGATCTTTGATCCTATGCGGACTATTTATCAATCACCATTTTTGTTTCTGTAAAGCGATTGTATTAGATTGGATTGTAGTATGCAAAAAATCATGTCATGCTTATAGAAATTATACCATCTTGAGCTTGATTCGTGCCTCACAAATAGAAGAGCGAAGCTGGATACGTTGTTAAAAATTATCGAGTCCAAAAACTCCTTTTACAATCTCGTCCAGATTGTCTGGGATGTGTAAAGGGCCTGTATGACCTTTGTATCGGCCACCTTCTGAGGTCTCATAATATTGAAGATCGGTCGCGAAGACACTATTCATAGTTGCCGCTGGACCTGCAAGAACAATTTTTCGGGCTACAGCATTCTTTTCCACAATCGTTAGACCATGTTCATGGGCAAACTGCTCAACGGCAGCTCATATCTTCTGGAGAAGCACCATGAGTCTCAACGTATTGTTCGCCAGGAAGTTGGCCGCCCTCTATAACAACCTGGCTTAAAGTATTGGTAGCACGAGCTCTCAAATAGATGCTGACTTCAACAAGTTCATGCGGATCAATAGGACCTGTTGTATGTGCGTTGGTGCGAGGTGTGCTGCTCGGAGGTCTCTTGTTTCCATCAGGAGATATATCAGGCATAACAATGCTCCTATACTAAGATTTAATGCAGTTAGTATCATCATTTTCTGTTTTCTTGTATCTGTCTTAGATCTGAACAAAGCATGCCATGAGATCTGTGCAGAATCGAGGGCATCAGAGGACACCACAAGGGCATATTCAGGACATATTAGGAGAAGTATCGATGATGAGGTAAATGTAAGAAAGAAGGGCAAAAGCATAGAGAAGTGATGTCATAAAAGAAAGATTTTTCAATTTGGACTTTGCCAATAAAAAGACGTACTAAAGTAGTAGTGATATACGTTTTTGAAGTTAAAAGAAGAGAATATATCACTACGTAACAACGTAGTTCATAGGCGCTATCTATTTTTCCTTGTCGTCATCTATGTAAAAAGAAGATGTACGAAAATATTTTAAAGAGGGATAGATGAAAAAGCATCAAAATAGATTGCAGAAAGAGCGAATGCTACATGGATGGAAGCAAGAAGAACTAGCGGCGAAGACTAGGCGTTGATGTACGAACTATACGTCGCTGGGAAAGTGGTCGTCCAGTGCGGCCGTTCAACATTGCAGGGCTTGTACAGATTTTTGGAAAAAGCGCAAAGGAACTTGGATTGCTGGAGGACCACAGTCCAGAAAGACCAGAAGCAAATGGACAATTGGCGCTTCAGAGTTCGTCTACCTCCCAGGATCGTCCAGATCGTCTTAACATTTTGCCTATCCCGTCCAGTCCTCTTATTGGGCGAGAGCAGGAGATAGCAGCAGCAAGTACACTCCTACAACGCTCAGAGGTGCGCCTGATGACACTTGTAGGAGCGGGTGGCATTGGGAAAACACGCCTGGGTTTACAGATTGTGACCGAACTGATGGCAAGCTTTGCCGATGGAGTCTATTTCATCCCACTCGCTTCATGCACTGATCCTGATCTCGTTATACCTACCATCGCGTATATCCTCGGTTTAAGAGAAGCGAGAGATTGGTCTCAGTTAGAGCGCCTCCACGCCTTTCTCCGTAACAAGCAGATATTGTTGTTGCTTGATAACTTTGAACAGGTGGTGTCCGCCGCTCCAAAGATAGCCGGGCTAAGCGAAGGTTGCCAGAAATTGAAAGTCCTGGTGACCAGTCGTACACTATTGAATGTTCATGATGAACACGTCTTTGCGGTCAAGCCGCTGGTACTACCTGATTCAGACCAGATCGCAGATGGAAAAGATCTGGTCCAATATTCAGCCGTTACCCTCTTCCTGGAGCGTGCACAAGCAATTAAGCCCGATTTCCCGATTACAGTGGCCAGTACACGTATCATTGCAGAAATTTGTGTCCGCCTGGACGGACTTCCGCTGGCAATCGAACTAGCGGCAGCACGCATCAAATTGCTTTCCCTGGAGGCACTGCTCGCGCGGTTGGAGCACCGATTGCAGATTCTAACAAGCTTTATACAAGATGTACCAGATCGACAACAGACCTTACGCAAAACCCTGGCCTGGAGTTATGATTTATTGAACGCTCAGGAGCAGCGACTCTTCCGTCAACTAGCAGTTTTCGTAGGCGGCTGTACGTTGGAAGGGGTAGAGGAAGTGTGCGACATTACCGGTGATGTCACAGATAATGGGAGATACTCAATACTGGATGGAGTCACCTCGCTTATCGACAAAAGCTTGCTTCTGCCAACCGCACAAAATGAAGATGAGGCACGACTGATCATGCTGGCAACGATCCGGGAGTATGGCATGGAGTCTCTGGTTGCTCATGGAGAACTGGCGGCAATAAGCCAGGCTCATGCCGCATTCTATCTGAAGCTGGCAGAAGCAACTGAGATAAAGCTAATTGGTGCAGAGCAAGGGAAGTGGTTCGAGAGTTTGCAGTGGGAGCATAAAAACCTTATAGCCGCGTTGCAATTTTTGATAGAGCAAAAAGAGTGGGAATTTTCTTTACGATTGTGTAATGCACTATGGCGTTTCTGGTCGGTGCGTGGTCATTTAAGCCAGGGGCGACAAATTCTAGAGCAAATACTCCATTGTTGCGAGGGCGTGGCGGCAGACATACAAGCAAAGTCGCTCAATATAGCAGGAATACTTGCAGGCATGCAAGGAGATTTTGGCCAGTCAGAAACTTTTTGCAGAGAGAGTCTAAGATTTTTTCGGGCACAAGAAGATCGCCAGGGATGTGCAACCTCTCTCTGGATGTTGGGGAATGCAGCCTTGATGAAGAGCGACTATATTAATGCATACTCATTAGAAGAGGAAGCCCTGACACTTTTTCAGCAGATAGGCGATTGCTGGGGGATTGCAGCTGCACTTGAGCGATTGGCATCGGTGGCTGCGGACAAAGGAGACTTTCCGCAGGCACTTCTCTACGCTGAAAAAGCCCTGGCCCTTTCCCGGCAAACCAGCGATATCTGCGGCATAGCTCGTTCGCTCGATAGGTTGGGGTTAGTAACCTACATCCAGGGCGATTTTGCAAGGTCGGAATCCTTGCAGCGAGAGTGCCTCATAGTATCCAGGCAAGTAGGCGACAAGAGAACACTCGCCTACTCGCTATCGGTGTTAGGGTATATCACCTGTCTACGAAACGACTATACAGCGGGGCAAGAGTGGCTTGAGGCGAGTATGAAACTCTTCATGGAATTGGGGGATCGACGTGGTATGATCTGGGGACATGCTGGCCTGGGATGGATTTTCTTAAGGCAAGGAGACTTTGCAACTGCACGTGCCCAATATGAACAAGGCCTCACCCTGCTTATGAAACTGGACTACACCTACCGATCTTTCATTGCCTTGTGTTTAGAGGGATTGGCAGGAGCAGTCGCAGCGCAAGGAAATTCGGCATGGGCAGCGCAACTTTGGGGAGCCGCAGAAGTGCAGCGCGAAATTGATGGAGGGCCAGCAGTGCCTCCAATCCTACAACCCATTTATGAGCAACTCATCGCCATTTTACGTATGCAGTTAAATGAATCATTTACAATATTATGGGCAGAGGGGCGCGTAATGACACTTGAACAGGTGCTCACGAATCAAAGATCAGCAGTAGTAAATCATGTATAGATATGTCAGCCTAACTATATTTTTCAAACAAATGCTAGCAATATGAGTAGAAAAGTAAAAAAGAACGGAAAACAGGAAGAGAAAAAGGAAGTAGGCATAAAAGAAAGAAACAAAGCGATGAAATTTCATATAGGCATAAAGAGATCACAGGCGACAGTATTCGAGCTGATCAGTAACCTGGCGGGATATAAAACATGGTTGCCGGCATCCGAGTTATTTGTAGGGACAATAGAGATTGCGGATTATCCTGTGAGGGCCGGGACGACGTATGTGGATAAGGGGCCAGCAACGACTATGCGCGGCGAAGTGACAGAAATGGAACCGCCGCGCATAATCGCTTTTCAACAAACGACGAGCTTCAAGCGTACGTTTTTGCGTGGAGGATTGACCGTCTCTATACGCTACATACTAGAGGGGATTGGGAGTGGAGAGACGCTGGTGACAAGAGAGGTAAGGATGCGAACAACAGGAATCCTCACGGTCATGCGGCCTATACTTGTCAGAGCGATCCGCAAGGAAAATGAACGCATCCTACAATGCATGAAGCTATACCTGGAAGCGCGGGTTTGATCGCGATTGCAGGTATAGCATATTTTGCATACGACGCAAGAATTTGTACTGGTACACAACAGCGATAGCCAGCACGAATTGTGGTGCGAAGAGTAGCAAAACGGTGTTAGTGGTGCCAAAGGCCTGGAGCAAGAAGCCGGTGAGTGCTATGCCGATAGGCTGGCTTCCGATAGCAATCAGGCGAAAGACGGCGTTGACGCGACCTTGCATATGATCAGGGATAAGTGAAAGACGGCAGCTATACTGCATAACCATATAGACCGGCACGACGATGAAGCTAAGCGTATTGACCAGGCCGAGCAGTAAAGGATTGGGTGCAAAGGCATAGAGTAGCCAGGTTAAGACCCAGATCCATGTGGTAGCGATAGTCATGTGTGCGAAGCCGAAACGTTTATACAATGGGCCAGCAATCAAAGAACCAAAGATGCTGCCCAGGCCGCTGCCGCCCAGAATAAAGCCAAGTTGTATATTCGTGGCATGCAAATGTTGAGCTTGCAGAATCAAGACGAGCAGGAAGCCGGAGCAGGGCGTGATCAGGCCAAAAGTTAGCAGGGCCAGGAAACGGAGCAGGGGATGTTGCCATAGCCAGGTCAGGCCGGCACGCATCTCGCTCCACAGTTTCTCCGTTGTTGGGCTGCGTTCCCCCTGAAACTCAGTCTTGATGAAGAGCAGAGAGAGAACTGAGCAAGCCGTCGAGACAGTATCAGCCAGGAACGGCAGCGCTTGTCCCAGAGTATAGAGAATAGGGCCTAGCGCTGGGCCTAGCATAAGCGAGGTAGAGTTGAGAGTCTCGTTGATGCCCAGCGCCGTGGGAAGCTGTTCTTTTGTGACGATACGTGGCATCGCAGCCTGATTTGCCAGGCTAAAGAAGAGCGAGAGTGTGCCATCGCTAAAGGCAACCAGGGCAATATGAATAAATGTTATATGGTGAAGCAAGAGTGCCAGCGCGATGCTGCCCAGCGCCAATGTACGTAGCGAATCACAAATGATCATCACATATTTGCGGTTCCAACGATCTATCAATGCGCCCGCCGGCAGGCTGAAGAGGAGCAGCGGAATAGTGCCAAGTGCGCCCATGATGCCTGCCTGCGCGGGAGAATGGGTAAGTGCCAGAAGTAGCAAGGGGAAGGTCACCTGCGAAATCTGTGTCCCGATGGTCGATATGCCTTGCCCGCTGAAGAGGATGAGAAAGCTCCAGTTGCACCACAAAGGTGTTGGGCTGGTTGCGGATAGAGTTGTATCGATGTTTGTAGGTGTATCGTGCGTGGATGGCATCTGCATTTCCTTTCATTGCTAAACGAGAGGAAGCCGACTGCGTTGAGAGCATGTGATGGTCAGGGCAACTTCTCGATCAATATGAGGAAAGCATGACAGCCACGCAAAAGAAGCCGCAGGCACTCAATATGTGAGAAGTGCCATAGACGGCGAAAGCGCGTGGGACTGGATTGGCAAGGAAACGAAACGAAACGAACTCCAATGCGGAGTAGCGCTGACTGCTTTGCTGATCTCGCTACAGATAGATCAGCGGGTTGTTTGCTGCCGCTCCAGACCCAGCGCAATCGCCTGAGCGGCTGTAACAATCATTTGAATAAAGTTTGGTAAGGCCATGCTAGAGAACCTTCTATTATGCGGATGCTAATAAATAATCTCTATGATATTACCATATATGACGGCTGTAAACAATGTAATTAAGGTGATTTGATAGTAGAACAGTTACCAGGATGAAGATATACATCAGTGTTTACAGTGAAAGTGATATGGATGTGTTATCCCGATTCCTGAGGATGACAGATGGGAAGGAAGTAGGCGTTGTCGTCGAAGATAAGCTTACGAGAGGCTCGCACGCCGATTGCAGAGGGGGTGCCGTCAACGACGAAACAATTGTGGACGAGACAGACTTCGCTGAGTCCGTCCTCTGTTTGTATCGTTGTCGTGGGTAGAGCTGCATAGTGTTGGTAAATCATCACCTGGTTGCTATAGAGGCTCTGCTCACTTTGTTCGATTACCTCGTGTGTATTCCGAATGCTGATGGAAGCACCTTCACGACCATACACAGGTTTTATCACATACTGTCCTGCAAACACTGGTTGTCCCTGGGCATCATTAGCGTCGAGGTAGGTTGGTAGAACGTATTGAGTAATCCAACCATGCTCTTCAGGCGTGAACAACTCACTTTGTACCAGATGCATTGCCCACAACAGCGCCATCAGCGCCTTATTTTGGAGAATAAACGAGATCGGCGGGTTGATGATGGCCAGGTGCCGTTTGTGTACCAGATCCATCAGGGCCAATCCTACAGGCGTGCCATCAGGTGCCTTATCCTCAATCAGATGTTCAGTAGGATAGAGTTTATAGAGAATATTTACATGCTCTCCCTCGGCAGTGAGCAGGCAATTGGACGTCACCCGCAATTCGTCGAGGCTACGGAACGACGTGTGATACGGCAAATCTTCTCTACTCTCGATCAGGTTCCGGTAAAACTCGGTGGTGCCACGCTCTTCTTTGAGATTGGCATAAGAACTGAACACGACGGATATTGACTTCCCTGGATGAGGTTTGAGCCATGTTATGCCAGCGTTAATGGAGGAATGAATGGCCTGCACCAATTGATCCTGGCAGTGCATATTTGGGTCAACAAGTCCGAAATCCGCGCACACCTGGCCGTTTATATGGAAGAGTTCGACAACAAAAGTAGGAGTCTCCGCGTTGAACTCTAGCAGCTTTGGTCCCTGGACTGTCATCGCGAACTCGAAGCGGCCACACATGACGGCAGGCATCTCTGGCATGATGGTCTGGCAGTAAGGAAGTGCAGGGCGTGGAATACCGATGTCAAGCAGTACCTGCTCATCGGCTCCCTGAAGCACTGTGGCCAGTCGAGTCATGAGCTTATAGAGGCGAGAGGATGCTGTGCGGAGTGCCCTGGCGTGCTCACGAGAAACTTCCAGTGCCCCGTAGATCGCATATTCTTCTATATGCTGCCTCAGGAATAGTACCCCAGAATGTAGGAAACTGGCTATAGTAGGCACGTCGCCGCTCTCGGTATGTGCCAGCGAAGTCATTGCCGCCAAAACCGTTCTTCATGGCCGAAGGTTTAGCCACCGCTACTGCCTCCGTGACCAGTACTACTATGACTCTCGCCGACGCCACTATGGCTCCCGTTGCTATGTTCTTCATCTACGCCGACGCCACTATGGCTCCCGTTGCTATGTTCTTCATCTACGCCGACGCCTTGTGTATTCTGGTTGGGATGAATGCCATCGTGGCTTGTAACCCAACCGCCACGGCTGTGAACCCACAAATAATGTGTTCCTGCGCTTGTCGTGCATGATGCTGTCGGCGTCCCATCGGGTACTGGAGTGCTAGCAGGATTTGGTGTTGGAACAGGGCAGGGCACATTGCTCTCCCCGGAACCGCAGCCGTTTAGCGGCAAGAGAAACACCGTGCCAAGGGTCATCAGAGAGACGAGGCGGGCCACTACGGGCGGCAATGATTTTGCATCGCGCTCAGGTGCAGCCATCATCGGTTTATAAGCAACTTTTTCTGTCACCGGGAAAAAACGGACTGAGCTTGTTGGGTCTGGTAGCTTGCCAGCGGGATATCCTTGTATATCCTCAATTGGACAAATATGTGTTTGGGATAATGACTCTGGTTGCGAAGAAGCAGCAGAAATCTTCCTGGGCCATTGACAAATCCCTCCTTTGCGTATGTATTTTTTATACCCCACTCTCTACTAAATAAACGCTTCACGCTCTGAGAAATACAATGTGTATTTATATAATGTTAAATTGGAAATGGCAGAAGGAGCTTTCAGTAGTTTTTCAGCGTATAGTAGTGTGGACAACAACTTCTACTGTACCGCCTGGACGAAGGGCGAGATTGTGGACGGGATCAGGCTCTATGTGTTGGCCGGGGACGAGTGTAAAGGTGGCGTGCTGCACGAGGGTAGCGATCAGCAGTTGTCCTTCCATAAGGGCGAAGTGATTGCCGATACAGATGCGCGGGCCTGCTCCAAAGGGGATGTAGGCGTAGCGTGGGAGCAGCTTTTCATGTTCGGGGGTAAAGCGGTCGGGGCGAAATGCTTCCGGTTCGGGAAAATATTCTGGCCTTCGATGCAGAGTGTAAGGAGAGATCAAAATGTTTGCCCCTTTAGGAACCCGGTATCCATCAATTGTGGTATCATGTATAGCTTCGCGGAAAATACCTGGTGCGGGCGGATAGAGACGCATCGCCTCTTTGAATACCTGTAAACAGAGAGGGAGTCGGGTAAGATCGTTAAAGGTCGCTCTTTGTCCTCTTAGAGCCTGTTGCACTTCCTGCTGTACCTGCTCATACAAATCAGCATGCTGGCAGAGGAAGTACCATGTCCAGGAAAGGGTAGCGGCTGTAGTTTCGTGACCTGCGCCTAGCAGGGTAATACATTCATCCATCACCTGCTGATCGCTCATATGGCTCCCATCCTCGTCCTGAGCATTGAGCAGGACGGAGAGCAGATCGAGGCGTTCGGGAGAACCTTCGATGTGTGCGTCGATTGCGTCGTTCCTCGATCATCTGAAGGATGCGATTTTCCAGAAAGTTTTCGGCCTCGTGTACGTGGCGATTGTATGGTGTCGGCCAGTTTTCTGGAAGCATAAAGGGTGATGAGAGCTTGCGAACAGTGTGTTCAAAGCCAGTAGCCATAGCAGCACCTAGCTCATCAGTTTCTTTTAGCATATCGATATCGAAGAGCACCTTACCGATGATACCCAGTGTCAGGTTAATCATTTGTTGATTCAAGTCGATAAGCGCTTTATTATCCCATCCCTGCGCCAGTTGCTCGCCATACTGAACAATTGTATCACCATACTGGACAATGTGTCGTGGCTGGAACAGAGGGGCCATCAATTTTCGCTGCTTGCGATGGAAATCGCCTTCACTAACAAAGAGCCCATTATTGTTAATCGCCTTATGTATGAGTTTCCCTTTAGAGAAATCGTGGGCATTATCAGCCAGGATGTGCTGCGCATATTCCGGTTTGTTGAAGAAGAGGATGGGTATAGGACCGAGATGGAAACCGCAGACATCACCTACTTGAGCTAGTCGCTCTATAAAGCCTAGACGGTCGTTCATAAAGCTGGGCAGACTTCCGATCAACGGGATTTCGGAGAGAAATGGGATTGGCTTTGCCTTTGATGGTTGTATAGATGTAGTCATACTTAGCCCCT
>CAWKKX010000062.1:0-58899 GCA_963850365.1 uncultured Chloroflexia bacterium | reverse complement strand
CCTTTTCCTGCCGAATAGGATTCCACAGAGGATAAGGGACACCAGCCAGCCGATTGATCGCGATGGCTTGCAAGGTGATAATAATCACGGCTACCATGATCACGAGCAACTCCTGAGGCTGATGCAGCACACTCATTGAAACAATTAGTGTGGTGGAGGCGGCCGGGGGATGAGGGACGTCCAAAAGCACCATCAGGCCTGTGGTGAGGCTGAGCGAGAGGCCAACGGCAATCACACGCGGCCAGGTGACTCCTTCATGTAAAGCAGGCCCTGCCCCGGTCATACCTGTAATCCAGAGGCTAAAATAGCCCATGATAATTCCTAGCGCATGACCACAAATGGTATTTCTGGGCGAGGCCGCTGGAGAGGTCGGGCTGTAGAAGAAGAGAAAAGCAGTTGGACCAAGCGATGGAAAAATAAATGAAGAGTGCGTAATCAGGGCAATAACGCTCATAAGTACAATACTGATGCAACTGGTAATAGAGCTAAACAATGCCATAATGCCTGGGTTTTTATGCTGACCTGAGAGTCTGGAGAGGTGAAAGCGTATGAATAAGCCATGAATTATGTGCGACATTTCACTTCCCGTCACGTGCCCAATATCAGGCCGCTCTGGGGGATGAGCATGCTGACCATTAACCGAGCGGGGAGGATCAGACATTTCGTTCTCTCTTTCTCATATCTATACATTCACATTGATAATATACAGACAATACCTCAATGATCAGTCAACCTCTGCCGGGCAGCATAGCATGATATGGCACTCACCATGGCATGGCACAATTCGCTCATCTGGGAATAGTGTCAATCACATGCAGCGCGTACTGCATGGCTACCGAGGAGACATGTAAGTCACCGACGTAGGGATTATTTATGACGACAATCAGCCAGGTACACGCAGCGATTAAGCCTGTCAAAAGCATGACCATAAATATGTGCAGCCTGATGTTCTCTACGTAGAAAAGCAAACCGAAGTAGACCATAATCCCGGCTCCAAGCACTAATACCACCCAGAAGATGCGCGGCAAGTCCTCTTTACTGGTTAGAAGGCGCTCGACACGACGTATGCTCAGGTCGTCCAGGCTGCTCAAGGCGTTGGCATCCACGGCATTTGGGGGTAGCTGTTGGTAGGTGGACCATAAACTATTGAACTCGGCTAAGGCTTCTGGCGATCCTGGGTTTTCTGCTTGACCTGCTGGCGTGTTGTTCCATTCTCTGGTAATCACCAGTTCGGTGTAACGGCGCAGATGATCATGCACCTCACTGCGAATAGGCTCAGGGAGATAGATGGTGTCTCTTGCAACTGTAATAATCGCAGCCGCCTCTTGTGTGGTGGCAAGATCAGCGGCATTAAAATTACCCCAAACGGAGACGACCAGAAACCCAAGCAGTACTGCATACACTACACCAACAATGGAAAAGAAGAATCCTGTTATCTCGTTGTGGATATCGCTGTTGACTAACCGTTTCTTCTGGTGGCGCATAAATAACATGCTACTATAGACCAGGCTCATCGAACCACCAACGATAATTATGAAGAGCAACCAGGCTGGTAGAGCTGAGAAATACAACCCAATCATTATAACCCTTGCCTCTCGTCACACCCCGCGCAGCGACAATCTCTTTCTGTCGCTGCACGAAGTAGACTGATAAACAAAACAACTATGATCGCTTAGCCGTTTCTAGCATATTGAGCGATTCCCAGACGCCAACTCGCTGGAGGGTGGCTTTGACGGTCGGGTTTACGCCGATCACGTCGATATCTTCTTCGAGGGCTAGCTTTTCGCTGAAAAAGCTCAACGCCTGTGCTGGCTCTCTCGACATGGTTTGCAGGTTCTCCATGTGCAAGACGACGCGCTTTGGATGTGCGATGACGATTTTATCGAGCTGCACTTTGAAGGCTGGCACGGCTGCGTCGTTGAGGGTGCCAAACAGGGTCAGGTGGGCCACATTCCCGGCGATGTCCAGTACGGCATCAAACTTTATTCCGGTGGGCGCGATGCGCACGCGAACTTTTAACTCGTGATTTGCATTAGGCGCGTGCAATGGATTGCCGGCCCACGCAGGACGCACTTTGAGGGGGTTCTGGTCCTGGACGGTGGGCAGCTTCACGGTCATAGCCACCGGGTCGAAGTCCCTGTACACTTCATCGTTGATCCAGACTGATTCAATATATACGCTCCCCTTCGGTAGGATATCCGGCTGAATACGCAAGATGTTGTCTTTAAATCCGTCTGGCTGGGGCTTGAAGTATAGATCCATCGACTGCTTGTTGATCAATAGATTGCTATAGGTTGCCGCCAGGTAGCAGAGCTCAAAGGAGTGATAGCTGGACATAGAATGGCTACCCTTGAGGCGCTCGTTGCCTAGCAGATAGGGGATGCCATTTGCCAGGACGTTGAAGTAGACACCACCACTATCATGATCGAGAAAGAATGCGTTGTAAAATGACGCGGACTCGCGGGCCAGACGCATATACTCGTCATCCTTGAGCGAGCCATGGAGAATCAGGTACGCCAGGATAGCCTGTTCTTGTTGCCACCAGGCTTTCCGGTCGTGCCAGGCAAAGCGATTCCAGGCTTCATTATCACCGTGAACACGTTCTACAACGTCGTACCATCCTGCACGCTGCTTGTCCATACCAACGGTCGGCATAACCTTCGCGATCTTTTTCGCCAGAGCTGTATAACGCTCATCCGGTCGCAGATGGTTGATGCGCATCAGGTTCCAGGCTATCTTAAGATTGTGCCCTACGACGGCGCGGTTTTGCTGCCAGCCCCAGGTCGTATCGGGGCTCCAATCCTCGTGGAACCGCTCTTGCACAAACGGGCTGTTTTTGTCATCGGGGAAGTGCTGTAAGATCGTCTCGGCGGTAGAGATCAGGAAATCGGCGTATTTTTCATCTCCAGTTGCCAGCCAGAGGTTGATCAAATAAGCGGGAGCGTGATCGCCGACTGAGTTCCAGTTCTTACGTGCCTGGTCCTGTCCTAACGACTCGGCGCGAGGGTTGAACGTCACCGGATCGATGTGCGAGAAGTAGCTACCTTTCTCTCGATCCAGGAAGAATTTGTTGAACAGGTTGATGGTTTTGTTTGCATCGTCCAGGATGCGCGGATCGCCGGTCACACGGTAGGTCTGCACTGGCCCGGCAAGCGCGTAGGTCTGCTCGTACGCGGGGATAGCATCGTAGTCGTCGCCGAATTGCGATGCGAGTATCTTGCGCTCGTGCGTGCCTGCAACATCTATTGCATGATACCAGTAGACAATGTCTTCGTTTTCATCGGTGGCCCGCATATGTTCACGCAGGTACTCGGTTCCCTTTTCCGCAGCCTCCAGGTAGCGATCTTCTCCCGTTAGCATATAGGCCGTCGCAAAACCATAGATCATGCGCGAGATGGTGTCCGTCTCCTGACGCGTGCTCTTAATCGTCTGGCCTTCAAGGGTCAGGTGAGTGCGATAGTTGCGGTAGTCGATATTGCCATCGGGAAACTCTGCGTTGAAGTAGAAATCGGCGAGCGAGCGCACCTGCTTGACCCACCAGTCTGGTCGCTCAAAACAATATTCGTCCACCTGCCGACCCACAAAGGTGATGTGCTTGACCTCGAACCTGAGGTCGTCACTCTCAGGATAGAAGATACCATAAGCGAACAGGTATCTGCCGGGCGTGAGCATGCTTTCCAATGGTACCTCAGGAGCCAGGAAAGGCTCGTCCAGGTTGCGCACAAATTCTGCGTAGGTTGTATCCGTTAACTTGACCTGAAACTCTCGGTTATCGCTCGTTCTCAAGCCGAACGTTTTCTTGCTCATATCGGTGGAGGTGACGTAGCCAGTAATGGTATCGGCAACGGTGAAATTCATTCTGTTCATTCAAAATGCTCCTTGCTAGACTAAACTAGCGAGATATAAGAACTACAACACTACGGTTTCTTACATGACAGGTATTGCCTGAAATCACGGTATCCGCACTCTGGATTTGCCAGATTGTCTGCAATATCGTGTGGAGAAGGCTGTGCAGTATCTACAACCTTGTACCATTTCCTATCGGTGAGTGGGGGGATATCAAAGTCAAGGTCATCCGCTTCCATATTAAATGCAACGTGGATATCTACGTCCTTTGAGCTATCTTCATCGGCGAAGCCTCCCAGCGTAAACGCCAGCACGCGGGAGTCTGGATCGGACCACCCTGGACTGTTCAGACGACAACCATGCCAGGATATATCGACCAGTCCGCGCTGATTCACCTGGCCTTTAAAGAAGCTATTGCGTTGCAAATTAGGGTGACTCTTGCGGAACGCCATCATTTGTTTGAAGAAGCGGAATGTGTCCCGGTTCTTTTCGGCAAGCGTCCAGTCAAACCAGCTAATCTCGTTGTCCTGGCAATAGGCGTTGTTGTTGCCCTTTTGTGTTCGCCTGATTTCATCGCCCGCTACAAACATGGGCACGCCCTGCGATAGTAAGAGTATCGCGGCAAAATTCTTGATCTGTCGCACGCGCAGCGCCTCGATATCGGGGTTGCGTGTCTCGCCTTCGACGCCACAGTTCCAGCTCAAATTCTCATCGTTGCCGTCTCGATTGCCTTCGCCATTGGCCTCGTTGTGCTTCTCGTTGTACGACACCAGATCGTTGAGGGTAAATCCATCGTGAGCGGTAATAAAATTAATACTGTTGATCGGTAGTTCGCCGGTGGACTGGAAGATGTCGGCGCTGCCCGCAATAGCATCGGCGACTCGACCAACCAGGGTTTTGCCATTGCTATATCCTTTATCTCCCTTGACAAAGCTTCGCATGGCATCCCGATAGCGCCCATTCCATTCGGCCCAGCGATAACCGGGGAAGTAGCCTACCTGATAGAGTCCGGCGGCGTCCCAGGCTTCGGCAATCACTTTGGTATCAGCCAGAACATCGGACAATTCAACCTGCCAGATTACGGGCGGGTGGATCATTGGGAGCCCACTTTCGTCGCGGGCCAGGATGACTGCTTCATCGAAACGAAAGCCATCGACGTGCATCTCGGTGACCCAGAATTCCAGGGCATCGATAATGAGCTTTTGCGTTATCGGGTGGTTGCCATTAAAGGTGTGCCCACAGCCGCTATAGTCCATATAGTATTGCCTGTCCTGAGGCGATAATATATAGTACACGCTATTCGCGAAACCCTTGAAGTTGATAGTAGGGCCCATCTGGTTGCCTTCGCTGGTATGGTTGAAGACGACGTCCAGGATGACCTCTATTCCTTCTCGATGCAAAGCCTTTACCATATCGCGAAACTCGTCTACATGGCTACCGACCTCAGGGTTCATACAGTACAAGCTCTGCGGGGCAAAGAAGCTAAAGGGATCGTAGCCCCAGTAGTTCGCCAGTGGCTTACCATCGCTTGGGCTGATTTGTTTCACTTCTTTGCGGTCAAAGTCAAAGATCGGCATGAGTTCGACGGCTGTGATGCCCAGTTCTTTAAGATAGGAGATCTTCTCGATAACGCCGGCGAAGGTGCCTTCGTTCTGGCAGCTTGATGAGGGAGATTTGGTAAAACCGCGCACATGCATCTCGTAAATAATGGTCTTATTCATTGGCCGATTCAAAGGACGATCCCCTTCCCAGTCATATCCCTTTGTATCGATGACTACGCTGCGCATAGAAGTTGCGAGATTATCATCCACCCCACACGCGGCTCCACGGCTCCAGAGCGTATCGGTATTGCCTCTAGCATATGGATCAATCAGTACTTTATTCCGGTTATAACGGTCCCCTTTTCCATGTAAATCGCAGGGGCCGTCAACCCGGTAGGCATAGTGGATGCCTGGTTTGATTCCTTGTAGATAGACATGCCAGAAGTTGAAGGTCTTATGTTTGTTGGTATCCAATCGAATCGTCAGGGCTG
Source organism: uncultured Chloroflexia bacterium (assembly GCA_963850365.1). Taxonomy (GTDB): domain Bacteria; phylum Chloroflexota; class Ktedonobacteria; order Ktedonobacterales; family Ktedonobacteraceae; genus Dictyobacter. The sequence goes on along the minus strand of CAWKKX010000062.1, from coordinate 53,021 downwards.
GCTCCAGGTCATCGTGTTCGTCGAACAACAGTAGCTCGACGGCTGTCGCCTGCTCCGCAAAGATGGAGAAGTTAATGCCGTTTTCATCTGCTGTTGCACCCAGTGGATGAGTGCGTCCCGGCCCTATTTTTATTTGATCTCCGGCGGCAACCATTTCTGCCACCCGGTTCGCAGCCTGGGTATCTTTCAATTCGCCTACGTTCGTATAACTCATGATTTCTCCCTTGCATCTGCACTATTTCTTTTTAAGCCTCAAGCTTTATTTTCATTGTGGTGGATGTTCCTGATCGATATAGCCCTGGCTGATCTCGACAATATTGCCCTCTGGATCGGCCAGCCAGGCGGTACGCCAGCCAGGGATAACATCGTCAAAGTTCACTGGCCCCAGCGTGATTTTCGCCTCGTCGCCCATCTCGGCCAATTTGGCATCGACATCGTTCACTTTAAAAGCGCTGTGACGCCAGCCTGAATATTCCGGCCCACTCCCTCCCGTTGGTGCAACTGGGGCCGCTCTGGTCGCTTGAAACAGTTCGAGGTAGACGTCTCCCATTTTGAGAAAGACTACCTGGCTTTCGCCAGCTTGTATGACCCGCGCCCGCTTGAAGCCGAAGTGCCTGGTGTAGAACCGCTCGATAGCACGCGGATCTTTGCAGGAGATGGCAACATGTGAAAAGGTGATCATTGTTTCTCTTCCCCACGCTCTTAATTGGCCAGCATGTTGATAATCGCGTTTGCAAAGTGGTGGCAAAGCGGGCCCGCTCGTCCTGTCACGAGGTCACCATCAACCACGACATCCTCGTTGGTATAGATTGCTCCCATGTTGCGTACATCACCGAGCAGGTTATTGTGAGCAACGACCCTCCGGCCACGCACCAATTCCGGCGCAGGTGCGACCAGCCACATACCATGGCAGATGATCCCTTTGAGGATGCTTTTCTCTGCGAAGGCTCGTTTGAGAAATTCAGTGGCAGGTGGGAGTTTGTTGATGTCTTCAGTGTATCTGAGGCGGTCAGAGACCACGCCAGATGGGACGATAATGGCGGAAAAGCTTCTGAGCGTGGCGTTGTCCATGTTTTCAAAGCTTTCCTGACATTCAAAGGGCACTTTGTAGTCATGCCCTGTAAAGGTCAGCGAGGGCTGCCCCCACAGGCGTGTCAAGAAGTGAAGTTCCGCCCCTTCTTCCGGGAAACGATGCTCATAGTAAAAAATTTCCTTTTCATAGAAATCGCTCTCTAGCAGGACACCAATCTTTTTCCCTTGCAGTTTCATGATTCTCTCCTGGTTCAGTATGACTCAAAGTAGTCAGGACTCTAACGCACCAGTGCTGCTTCCACATACATAAGCCCATAGGCCTCTTTAATTAGATCGGCAGCTTTCTCTGCAATCATCAGGATGCCTGTATGACAGTTGCCAGAAGGCACCATGGGCATGACGCTCGCATCCACAACTCTGAGCCCCTCCACGCCATTGACGCGCAGCTGCGGATCTACCACGGCCATGTCATCGAGACCCATCTTGCAAGAGCCGGCTTGATGATGATAGGTATCGGCGTTTTTCCTGACAAAATCGTCTAATTGCTCGTCGGTGCGTATAACTGGTCCGGGCAGTAATTCTTGCTTAACCCAGCTTGAAAATGCCCTGGTTCCAAAGATCTGACGCGCTATCTTGATGCCCTGCACTAACCGCTCGCGATCTGCTTTCGCGCTCAGATAGTTTGGGTTGACCAGTGGCTTGTCCAGCGGATTCTTGCTTGCCAGCTTGATCCAGCCTCGTGACATGGGGCGCACCACGCCTGGCAGAATACTAATCGCGTTTGGATGAGTCTGGCCCAGGATGATGTCGAAAGGCACATGCACAAAGCCGATCTGCAAATCCGGGCTGACCGATCCCAGACTCGACTGACAGAACAGGGCACTCTCCGAGAGGTTCTGATGCGGTGCGGGCACTGGTCGCAGCGTTTCGTTGATCACCCCGACGAGCACGTGATTATGGAAGTTTTCTCCCACCCCTGGCACGTCGGCTACCACAGAAATTGCGAACTCCTTTAATTGGGCAGGATGGCCGATACCCGACAGCAGCAACAATTTGGGCGATTCGATGGCTCCTGAACAGATAATCACCTCTCGATTGGCGTGCGCAACCTTCATCTCACCTTGCTGGCTATATTCCACACCCACGCAGCGCTTCCCGTCAAACAGGAGTCGGGTGGCTTGCGTGTTGGTGCGTAGCGTCAGATTGGACCGTCTCAATGCTGGATCAAGATAGGCAACTGCCGCGCTATGACGCTTGCCATCTTTGATATTGACATGATGCCAGCCAGCACCTTCCATATGCGGACCATTGAAGTCCTCGGTGGCCGGGTAACCCAGCTCGCGACAGGCATCGATAAACGCAGCCGAGGTGGGATTTGGCTCGTGCAATCGCGCATTGGCAACATGTAGTGGACCTTTTTTGCCCGCCCACGGGCTGGTATCATCTTCCTGCTGTTCCAATTTCTGGAAATAGGGCAAGATATCCTGATAGCGCCAGCCGGGACAGCCATTATAGGCCCAATTATCATAGTCGGACGGGTGCCCCCGAACATGCATCATGATATACAGGTTGCTACTCCCACCAGGGATTTTGCCCCTTGGCTCATGGGTGACTCGACCGCCCAGGCCCGGCTGGGGAATACTAATATAATCCCAGTCAACCGACGAACCTAACAAGGTGTACCATAGTGATGGATCTGCAACATTGGGAGGAATCTCGCGCTCGCCCGCCTCTAAGGCCAGCACACGCACCGCCGGATTTTCGCTCAGTCGGTTTGCAAGCACCGACCCTGCTGTCCCCACTCCGACAAGAATAAAATCGAATTCATTCATCATCAACTCCGTCTCCTTCCTCACTTCAGCAACTTGATCTCACATTCACTTAATTCAACTTCTGATTGACAAATGGGGCAAAAGGTACTGTATCGTGAAAGTTTGCCATATACTTGATCTTCCCCTTCTCAAGACGGAAATAGTTTGCAACGTTCGCCTCAATTGGCACCCCACTTGCATTGGCTGCCGAAATATGCGAGACGACGCAGGCCTCGTCGCCATTAATGACGATATGTTGCGCCTTATTCTGGAATCTGGAATAGCCTTTCTTCATACCGCCAACTGCATTGCGTAAAGTCCCGATACCTTCGACATGACCGGCTAACTGCTCATCCACCACCACATTGTCATCGAAGAGTGTCAGCCAGGCATCCCAATCACCTCGATTGGCGGCTCCGTAGTACTCGTTTATCACTCCACTGATCTGTGTTGAAGTTAACATTGCTTATCCTCTCTTTATACTCAAGATAATACTAAAATCTTCATTCGATCCAACTCACGTCTCAACCCCTGATGGAGCACATGGCGGCAATTCCTCGTGATTGTCGCTGCTCGCTATACTGTACTTTTTACCGGCAGCCCTGCCGGTCCTCCGACTGGCTCGAACTTTTCTACAATGTAGGTCACGACCACTAGCTGGCCAGTTTTGTCTGAGCGCTTTACGCCCCACGTTTGTGTGGCCAGGAAGGTCAAGCGTTCACTCTGTGGTGCTGGTGGATTCCAACTGCTTTCTTGCCATTGGGTAAGGACCTTTACCGTTGCAAGATCACCTTTTGTCGTAATTGCCAGTTCTTTTATCTCGTGGACCTCATCAAAAAAGGTGCTGGTCACGCGCTTATACCACTGTGTTAACCCTGCCTTGTCCGTTACCGTCACTTCTGGAAAACGAAATTCTATATTTTCATCGGCAACCATCTGCAGAAATTCTTCCAATGGCACATGGATATCGAGCTTGTGAAACCACTCTTTCACAAATTGGCGGACATCCGATTCAGTCAAAGGTGTCAACATACCCATTATTTCACTCCTGTTTTTATCATGACACGACCTTAAACGTGCATCCTTGCTTCTGTGCCTTTTTACGTTGTCTCTCCCTATGTATTCATCATATATATGCCTGATCCACCGCGGCATACCTGTTGTAAGGATGAACTTACATACGGACGACCTTATGTGACAGATGATCAGCTGTCTCGTTTGCGATAACCAGGTCGATCAGGAAGGGCTCGTCATCAGCCAGAGCCTGACGAATTGCCGCGCTTATCTGCTCCGGCTTCTCGACGCGGACAGCCTGTACGCCCATTGCCCGTGCCAGCTCATCGAAGCGAATATCGGGGTTGCGCAGGTCAAACGAGGCGGGGAACTCATGCTCCGGCAACTGTCGCTCACGCCAGTACTGCTGAATATTGAGTTTCAGCAACTCATAGCTATGATTGTTGCAGATGATGAACTTGGCCCCAATTTTATGATGAGCTGCGGTCCAGAGCGCCTGGATCGTGTACATGCTGCCACCATCGCCGCTGAACCCGATCACCGTTTTGTCTGGATGGGCAAGCTTGAGGCCAATCGCCCCTGGAATACCCACGCCCAACGATCCACCACGCGTCTGAAAATACTGTCCTGGTATCGTTGGAGGAATATGCTGAACCACATCGGGAGTGGTCGTCAATGCTTCGTCGAAGATGATAGCATCTCGCGGAAGCTGGGCGGCCAGTTCTTTCATAAAGCGCGAAGGGTGCAGGGGCATACTGTCATATTTCAGCTTGTCTGACTCGCGGCGAACAACCAGTTCCTGCTCTTTCGTGCCTGCGTGGAGACGGGCGCGGGTAGCGGCCTTCGTCTTCTGGTCGTCTGTCATCCCCGTCTTCAGCGCGATTGCCAGTTTTGCAAGCGTGGTTTTTGGATCACAGACCAGCCCAAGCTGCACCGGGAAATTCTTCGCGATATCATGCGCATCCAGGTCGATGTGAATGACCTGTGCACCAGGAGCAAAAACGCTAGAAAGCGCGGGAAAGACCTCAGGGAAAACGTAGGTGCCGCAGATCAAAACTGCATCCGCCTGCGAGGTGATTGCACGACTCTGCTCACCAAACATATGCCCCAGCAAGCCTTTGAAGAGTGGATGGGTCGCGCTCATGTTCACTTCCGACGAGTCCGCCCCCCAGACTTCCGCGCCAATAAGCTCGGCCACGTGAGTCAATTCACGCTGCGCACCAGAAGCGGCCACGCCATCGCCTATAATAATCATGGGTTTATGGGCGGCGGCCAGTATAGTTGCCATCTGTGTAACCTGCTCCGGCTCCGGGGCAACGCGTGTCACCGGGAACGAGGTCGCAATCACCTCCTCCTCATTTTGAGCATCAAGTATGTCCATTGGCAGGCAAACAAACACTGGTCCCATCGGCGGTGTGGCCGCTATCTTGATGGCACGGCGCAGTACCCGCAAGAGTGAGGATGGGTCCACGACGCGGGTTGCCCATTTTGTCACAGGCTCCGCCATCGCCACCAGGTCCGCCGCCATCTGCGCATCCATCGCATCATAACGAAGGCCAGCATCCCCATTAATAACCACCAGAGGAGCATGCCCACGCATGGCCTGATACAGCATGCCAATACCGTTCCCCAGGCCAACGCCGCTATGAAGCTGCACCACGGTTGGCTTTTTGGTCGCACGAGCGTAACCATCGGCAATAGCGACCGCCACCGTCTCCTGTAGCGTTAGAATGTACTTGAGGTCTGAATAGTCGCTCAATGCGTCCAGAAACCCCTGCTCGACGGTACCAGGATTCCCAAACATATAATGAATATCGTCTGCAAGAAGTTGTTTAACGATTGCAAAGCGTCCTGTCGTACCTGCCATGATCTCTGCTCTCCCCTCTAAATTTCCAATCTTCTAACAACCCATACACCTATTCTTCCATTTTAAATAGTATAATTAGGAAGACAAGGCATACGTTTAACATGAAGTCATGTTGACCGTCTAAAAGCCTACCTCGTTCAGCTTACCAGCCATAGCGTCTCAATCCTTGCTCCAGCACCTCAACCACCTTCTGGCCTGTCAGATATGAGTCAGGCGTTGAGCGGCCCGTGATAAATGGATAATCGACAATCACAGACGTTTCCTTGCCGAAATTTCCAATGTATCTTCCATCGGGACCCGTTGCGTCACGCAGGATATACTCCAGGGGATAGGGAGGTGGGCCCATGTTGAAGTCAACGCCCATAAATCCGGTGCCATCTTTATAATCATATTCTTTACAATGGCCGGTGACATGTTTGCCCCAGATAATGCTCTTACGATCCTCAAAGTCGCGGGCAAAGGCAAGGCAGGTGACGCCATAACACTCGGCGGCAATCGGCTTATCCATGCGGTGGAAGCTGAGGATGAGATCGTGCACCCGCTGATTGTTGACCAGATCGACTATCGGACCACTACCACCTACGATGAGCATGGCATCGTATCCTTCTAGCTCTTTCTGTACCTCGTCAACGGCCTTGTAATAACTTTCCATTTCTCGCAGGAAGTTAGAGGAGCTCCAGTAGGGTCGCTCTGGCAACCACTTGGAGAGGTTGAGAGGGGTTCTGAGCCGCTCTGATCGCTCTAGCTCACGTACTTTGCGGGCAACATCGGAGGAAGTAACCGACCGACCAAGCGGCGGGTCAATGAAATTCGGGTCCATGCTGGGACTGAGGGCAACCGGTCGATTCCCCTTTGGGGTCGCAAAGGCAACCTTGTAGCCCTGCGCATCAAACGTCTCCAGGGGACCAAGCAACTCTTCGCCCCAGTAGCCCCATTCGGATACTATAATTAAGATCTTTCTTGTCATCTGCCTACCTCGTTCAGTTCTTTACTGTACATACACTGCGTTTATGGCTGCAAGCTTGATACATGTGGGCTGTGACGATGGCATCAAAAAGGCTATGCGACACCTTATCAAAACAGATACAACAGGTTTCTACCGCGACACTAGCCCATCAAAACGAAGATACGCCCCCACCCATTACCACCAACTTTCCCTATAGTAGCCTGCCCTATCTCAGGCATATTACATTCATTTCTATAAATGATCATTCATGAATGTCATCCATAAATGAATTTATCATACTCATCAAGCTGCTAAAACATCAACATGGTCAGTATAAGCTGCAAAGAAATATAAGTCAATAGTGCAGGCATCCTCTATAAATAGGCGATCAAGAAAATGGAGATGCGTATTGCCAGCTTCTCATCGCGTTGGAAATAGCTGTTTTGTCCTTTCCGATCTCGCCAACCTAAGGAACTAAGGAATATATATCCAATTGTATATCTACTGATCGTCGCACAAGTGATGATCAGTAGACGATTATAGTGCTCTGACCGTCTTCAAATGGCGAGATGCCGCGTAGCGACCCCAAAGGGGCACGGCAACCACAAGGGATTGCCGTGCCCCTTTGTGGTTGCCGTCCAGCCAGGTGAGAGGCGGTTCCACGACGACAACCACAAGGGTCGTCGCTACGCGGCCTCCCGTTAAATGAAGTGGGTCAGAGCAATAGCTGCGTTCGGGTGATTACTATCCCCCGTTCTTCTATATATGTATCAGCGATGTGTGCGCTGTAATGCTCATCGACCCACAGGCGGAGCCGTTCTATAGAATCCTTGAATATATGGTCTGGCAGGAGCTGCGCGCTTGTCCAGAGCCGTTGCTCGATTTCCTGGAAGATGGCCTGGCGACTCGTTTCCTGCTTGAAGGAAAATCGCTCCCACAGCTCGGTCTGCAAACCCCGTGTTCGTAACCATTCGGTCACTTCCTTATCTGTCGCCCCCGGTAGTTTGGTGCTTCCCCCAAGATCTTCTACGATGGCGCTCCACTCGCTCTTAAGATCTCCAGCCCCAGGTTCCCAGTGCGCCGCCCAGTTCTCATTCCAACACCGTATTATTACACCCCCTGGCCGTAGGATACGCATTACTTCTTGTAGAGCTTGCTGCCACTCACTTATCAGATGAAACACATGTGCCACAATTACGACATCAAATGATGCCGAGCGAAAAGGCAGCTCAGTCGCATCCGCTAGCAGAAGCCGTATCGTCCCTTGTGTCGCCTGATAAGTAAAGCGCAACACATCCTGTTCCTGCGCGTTACCTTCATCAACCACACTCCCCCAGGGCTGCATCTCTTCTTGCCAGCCTAGAGTATGTAGCTTCTCAAGCAGCAGGCTCAACATCTTCTCTGAAATATCTACTCCCGTATACTGACGCCCTAAGGAGGCAATTGGAACAGCATAACGTCCTGTCCCAACTCCTACTTCGAAGAAGCGGGTTTGTGGATTTCCATTTGCCGCTCTATCAATCGATTCAGCGACTCGTCGAGTCACATCTTCAGGGTAGCCACGTGTGGCGTCATACTTATGCGCGACAGGGTCAAACGAAATTGACGGCATGGGTTGTTTCTCCTTCTTGTGTAAATAGCTACGCTGGACATGTCAAACCAGGGCCCGCACTCTGTAGAATGCGACTCACCACCATATCATTGTAAGGTAAAGCAATGGCTATAAGACCCGCTTTCACATGAAAAGTATTTGCCGTCTCATACGCCTTTTGGCAAATTTGTGGATTTGATGGGATAATAGGCACCATGGCCGCAAAAATTGTTTTGAGCGTTTCGGGATTTTTTTCTTGCAAGTATCTTCCTAGCAGAGTTACCGCCTGCGTAGGATGCTTATGAATAAAATCTTCAGCTTGAGCAATCGCACGAATAAAAGCCTGAATAGCTTTTGGCTTGGCATCGATGACACTTTGCTTTCCCCAAAACACTCCATGGAGTTGCCCTTGCATAGAAGGAATATCCCCGCGACCAGGGCTAATGAAAATATCGCCAATGCCACGTCCTTCGGCTTGTTGCCCCGCTGGAGCAAAGAAAGAAATGGCATCGACGCGACCACTATTCAGTGCGGCCAGCGCCGAAGATGCAGTGGTACCTACGTTCACCAGGGTTACATCTTTCTTGATATTAAGGTCTTGTTGCCTGAATAAATATGTCAGAAGCGCTTCCGTACCAGAGCTTGGCCCTGTATCTCCAATCTTTTTTCCTACCAGGGCGTGCACCTTATCCGCCAGTGAGCTTGTGAGGTTAAGATGTGCCTGCTGTTCAAATTTCTTGCTTACAATGACATCAACAAAATAGCCTGTTGTGAGCGCTCCTATGAGCTTCACCTGGTTATCTACTCTTGAAAGTGTGAAGGCATCAGTGATAATTCCGCCACCGGCCAGTTCAATAGCGTCAGATTCAATAGCTGCGGTCATTTTTGGGCCGGTTCCCATCAAGGGAGGTGGAGAGGGGGTAAGCGTCAACCCCTGAGCCTGGATAAAGTGTTCCTGCTCGGCAACATAGAGCGGAAAAAAGCCGATAGCATTGCTGTTCTGTGCCACTTTCAGCGTCATGTCGCTAGTTGGGCCTGCTGCCGGCTGTACGTTTCCACAGGCAGAGAAGGCCAGAAGCACAAGGCAAACAAAAAGCGATGGTCGTCGAATAAAAAATCGCATTTTCTTCTCTCTTTCTCAAGAAAATAGATGTCATAGGTGAAACAAGAAAAAGTTAGCTTGAGCATTTTATTAGTATTCTACCAACTACTAATCGCTCATATTACACTTCACTATCTCTAACCCTCTTACTGTAACAGACAAGTGTTACTTGACGCAAACTTATCACACTACATTACTTTTGAGGTATCACCTTCTATTATTATTATTTGATATAGTCTAATAATATAGTAATTTTTTATATAAACAAAAAACATTTATTGTTCACTAAACTCAAATTTGTACATTTTGTGAAAGGTGAGCGTGAATAATAGACTGGATCGCTCTTGCATGCGTGCTCAAAGAGCGAAAATTGTACAAAGTCGAGCCAGGGAGAAAATGCGTTGCACAGAGGCGGCGTGCTATAATGAGTAGTACACATTCAGCAGAAGCAGGTCTATATTGGACACGCTCGACCTTCTATAGTACGGCCGAAGGTATTAATGCTGGTTACATCTAGACAGAGAGAGTATACTAATGACTGCCTCACCAAACCCTTTAACGATGAGTGTTGAAGAATATCTCGAACTTGATCGCAATAGTCCAGATTTGCGTTACGAATATATCGATGGTTACGCCCGCATGTTAGCAGGGGGCACACTCAATCATGCTTCGATCTGTGCAAATGTTTACAGTACTCTTCGCGGCTTACTCCAAGGGGGATCATGCATAGCGTACACTTCCGATGCAAAGGTGCTTATCTCCAAACGCCGCTATCTCTACCCGGATATAACAGTCACCGGTGATGAACATGATCGAGGAGAGATTGACGCTATTAAGTCGCCACGTCTTATTGTTGAAGTTCTTTCCCCTTCGACGGAAGGCTATGATCGAGGCGACAAATTTCTTTTCTACCGCACGTGCCCGACGATTCAAGAATATGTACTCGTTAGCGCAAGACGCCCACTAGTCGAGATATTTCGACGAGAAACAACCAATCTGTGGACTCTTCACGTCTATGAACACGACGATGAAGTAACGCTCACTAGCCTGAATATGCATTTCCCCGCTGCTGCTCTCTACGAAAATGTTCTCTTGCCCGAAAGCCCCGAAGAAACCCAGAGCTGAAGCATATCATCTCTTCCTATTTGCCAAGAATGTTGACTGCACGAGCAGCAATGATTGCGATAATCATTAGCGAAATAATGGCCTCCACCATCATGAGTATCTTCGCCATTTTCGTGAGCGGATACGTATCAGTGGGACTGAATGCGGTTGCTCCTGTAAAGGCAACAAATAGATAATCAATAAAATCTGGTGCCCAACGCTTTCCGCCTACTTGTTGTGGAAAGAGAAAGTCTACCGCTAGATGCCCGGAGCGATGGCGTTCCCAGGGACCTCCTCCGTCGATTTCCCAATACCATAAGGCGAAGATCAGGATATTAAAAATCCAAAGCAAGCCTGCGGCACGTAATAAATTGGTCGCATGTGTATTCGTTGGCAACGAGAAGATAAAAAGAGCTACACCTACAGCAAGTGCTACAGTGCCCAGGCTAAGGGGGACCAATACAAAAAGACGCCTTGCCATATGCGAGAGATCCCATGCTGTCAGGATATCAATGATAAGTGGAACGACAAACACCGCGTCTAAACCCAAAAGAAGCCAATTCGGACCACGGATTATCTCTGGTGGAAGAACAAGGTAGAGCAGACCCGTTAGAAAAATACCCATGAATACAGTGATACCTGGCACCACCACTTCCTCTGTGTCATCCTCCGCTCCTGCCTCTCTTCTTCTGAGCTGAATTATTCTGTAATATCTTCTTCACACGCTTCCTTTCTTGCTCATGGATGCCAGCCACTGTTGTACTTCAGGGGCATCTCGATGGCCCATTGCCTTTAATATGTTGTAGCTTTCCTCACCAAGTACATATGCTTCTTGTATATAACCGCGCATAGCGAGGACGCGTGCACGTCCATAGTCCGCGAGGGCCGTCAGGTCATGACCGCCTTCGGGGACGGTGGCGAGCAGTTCTTGAAAGGCTTGTTCGGCTGCATCGAGCTTGTCCTGGCCGAGGTAGATCCTGCCGGCTTCATAGAGGGCGGCACAGACTACGACCGGTCGGTTGGTCTGGCGAGCTGACTGCACACTTTCCTGTATATATTTTTCGGCTTCTGCATAATTGCCCTGCTTGCGTGCCATCGTCTCGATATTAATTAACAAGGCACTGACCCATTCCCGGTATCCTATCTGACGCGCCAGGGCTAATCCTTCCTGTAGATAGGCATTTGCCCGCACATAATCATTGCGCTCAACGGCGGTATCGCCCAGATTACCCAGCAAAATACAGATCATTTCCTGGTCTCCAATTTGCCGCGCGAGCTCTAATGCTTCCTGGAAATAGGTCTCCGCCTCTAAAAAACGCCCTCGCTCACAGTGGCTCGCGCCAAGGTTGAGCAAGATACGGCATATCTGTTCGCGCTCACCGATCTCACGAGCCAGTTCCAGGCCTTCCAGCAGATAGAGCGTCGATTGCTCATAATGGCCCAGATTTGCAACAACAGCCGCCAGTGTTCTAAGAATGCTGCCAATATGTTTATGGTCTCCAATTTCACGGGCCAGCGTGAGTCCTTCTTGCAGGTATGCTTCTGCCTGCTCATACCTGCCACGCCGCCATGTGAAGTTCCCTAATTTATCGAGTAGGGCACAGATGCGTTCTTTAACGGCGCTCTGTCGGGCAAGCGTTAAACCTTCTTGATAATATGTTTCCGCCTCCTCATAATGCCCTTGCTTCTGCGCAAGCTGCCCCCGGTAAGGCAAAATATAGGTGAGGCTGTGTTGATCGTTGATAGTGAGGGCAGCGTCATGTGCACGTCTGGTATGCAGGTCAGCCTGATCGTACCACGCACGCAAGAGCATAAAAGGCACAAAAGCTATGACCATCTGCACCAGTTCCGGTTGCTTGCCCATTTTATACGCTTGATCCAGAGCGGCCAGAAGCACATTGCTCTCAAGTTCGAGCAGCTCATAGTCTTTCTTATGCTGTTGAATATAGTCGATGGCATAGTCGATGAGGCGCGTATAAGCATAGGAGAGCGCGGGCTCCGCGAGCTGGATGCGGGCATAGTCGGCGATTGACTGGTGCAAAAGATAGCGTTCGGCACTATTGTATTCGAGCAGGCCGGTATCGGTGAGTGCGTCCAGGTGTTCCACTTCGCATTCGGCTATATGAAGCGCAGCCAGTTCGGAGAAGCTGTTGGGCTTGGGGGGGAAGGTTGCAAGGGAGTACAGGGCATGCCGTACCTGCTCGTCGAGGGCCTGGTCGGTGACGGCTATAATTGAGCTCAGGGAGAGTGAGGTTTCGTCGGGCAGGCTGGGATGGCTCTCCAGTGGGCTAAACGATTGCTTGAGCTGCATGCGTTGGCTAGCATCGGATAGCAGGGCAAGGGCGCTGTGGATGCGTCGCACCTGCCCGGTGTAGGACTGTTTGCGCAGATAGTTCCCGATCAGGGTCAGTGCCAGGGGCAGGCCACCAACGGCCTGTACAAGATCCTGCACTTTCTGTTCATCTACAACTAGCGCCTGTGGGGCAAGTAAGCGCAACAGATCCATGCCCTGAGCGCTATTCAGTTCGCGTAACGTGATGCCTCCGCTGATGGCAAGCTGAGCGGCGATAGCAGGAAAGCGCGTGGTAAGCAGATGTGCGCAGTAAGGACCCCCAACTTTGAGCAGTAAGGCATCATCGACCAGCCAGGCGTCGTCGAGGATGAGCAGCATGCGCCGTGTACCGATGGCTGTATGGATCGCCCTGGTCCAGGCTTCGCTACTGCCTAGTTGCTCCATCTCATGTTGCGAGATGTTGAGCAAACGTCCCCAGTGGCTTAGTACGCCGTGGATATTTGGCCGAGGTCCCAGTGCAGCCCAGAGGACTCCGTCTTCGAAGTGCGTTCGTACCTGCTGATCATGAGCCAGGGTGATTGCCAGAGCCGTTTTGCCAACACCAGGCAGGCCATTCAGGGCGATCACAGACTCGTTGCCAATGGCAAGCAGGTGTTGCTTGATCGAGGCAATCTCGGCTGCGCGTCCAATCAGGGGCAGCGTGGGCAGGAGGGGAATGGCTGGATCATATAAGGCCGTGACTGGATCAATTTTAGGAGGCGAGGTCGTGCCTGAGGCTACAATTTGAGTAAGGCCAAGCTCAATGGGTGATTGCTGAAAAAAAGCACATAGCTTCTCGTGTGCAATAGTATCAGGTACTTTCTCACCGCGCTCCCAACGTGCGATCATAATAGCAGTGGTACCGATAAATGCGGCCAGTTGTTCACGTGACAGGTGCTTGCTCTTGCGTGCCGCGCGTAGCTGATCATTTGGCGTGAACTGTGCCATGTGAGGCCCTTTCCGTCTATCACGCGTCTCCCTTGAGCGCGTTGTGCATACAATAGTCAAGGTATGGTACCATTGTAAATATATAAGCATAATTTTGGTGTTTTATGCAAGCAAAGTTAGGGATGCGTTCTTATTTGCTTTGGAATGGTCAAGGTGAAAAAGCGTTCGTTGTTGATTATAGAGCTATCCTATAGCAAAAGGGAATGAAAGGAAGCGTTTATGATGAAAGAGTCTGCTCTTCGTGCTTTCCTGGATACGCTATATGCGGACGGAAAACGGCAGGATGCCAAACAGCAAGAGCGCAGCAAAAAGATGCTCAATCTAGAGCCTGAAACAGCCCATCTACTGCACATTCTCGCTCGCTATGGCAAGAGTACACACTTGCTTGAGATTGGTACTTCTAACGGCTATAGCACGATCTGGCTTACATGGGCTGCCTCTATTACGGGTGGACGAGTGATTAGCATCGACCGCGATGCTGGCAAACAAGCACTGGCTGATGCAAACTTGCGCACTGTAGGCTTACGTGAGCTGGTCGATCTGCATTGTGGCGATGCGACTGAGATCGTCACACATTTGCCTGGCCCATTTGACTGGGTCTTTTTCGATGCAGATCGCTATAGCGCTCCAACACAGTTGATGAGAATCATCCCTAAGCTCGTGGTTGGGGCTATGGTCCTTGCCGATAATGTGCTCTCACACCCCAACGAAATCGCTGGCTACTTGAACACACTGGAAACACAACCCCAATTTGACCGTGCAATCCTACCTGTCGGCAAGGGATTAAGCCTCGCATACTACAAAGGATAACAAAAAATACATTCAACTAGCTAATCTGCGGGCGGCGCTTTAAGTGTCCGCTCGACTATTTTTAATAGTTCGTCTATATCAAACGGTTTATATAAAATAGGGATATGCTTCTCGCGCAACACGGCTTCTTGCTCAACAACTATATCTACTGCCGCTGTACATAGTATTATTGAAATATCTTTCGTTGGACGATACATCTTGATCTTTTGTAGTAAGAGAAAGCCATCCGCCTGGCGACCGAGTTTAAAATCCATAATGATAAGATCGGGTTTGAGTTGCTCAACCTCGCGTACATCCTCAAATGCGGATTTCGTGAGCGTGACTTGATAACCTTCCGGCTCAAATATGAGACGAAAGAGCTCTAAGATCGACTGATCATCGTCGATGATGAGAATATGTGCAGGCATATATAATCCTCTTGTCTCTTAGTAGCATCGAACAGATGAAATTGTAATTCAGCTATATGCTGCTAGAAATTATAACACAGCCGCCCATTCTTTAGAACAAAAGCCGCATACTACCACCACAATAGGTTTTTCTTTGCCCCTTTTCCCATAAAATTTGCACTTTTACCTATTTTGCATATGTGCAAAATAGGTAAAAGTGCAAATTTTATGGGAAATTTTAGCTCTCTTCTGTTTCGACAACCTGACCCGATTCAAAAACTGCTGACAATATAGTATCAAATGGTGCTTCCAGGGGTTGTTCTACTGTTGGCAACTGCTCACCCTCTAAGAGCACGAGATCACGTAAGGCATCCAGGAAGCGAGCTATGGGGACAAGGGGCTCCTGCTCTCGCAAGTCGATAGCCATAAGCTTATAACGCAATGCCAGATTTTTCAGGCGGCGACTACGTCCCTGATCATGGGTACGTAAAGCACGCACAGCTTTTTGAGCCGCCTGCTCTACAAGAAAGTCGATGGGCGAGGCTTCGGGATGATACCAGACTGGCTTTTGGGCGATCTCAGCGACCCTGTTTATCACATCAGAAAAGGGTGGTAAGATAAAAGCTGCAACTTCTGCTACGGACGCTCCTCGCGCAAGTGCGGCAAAACTATGTACAAGACTGATAATCGGCTCGGCATCGGCTCTTCTAGAAGTGCTGCTGGCATCGTCGGCTATAGCCTGCGCCTGTTCATCCATTGTCTCGGCCCACAAGGCAAATTCCTGCGGATCACTACGTTGGTAGAAACGTAGAATAAGCGCAGCCATACTACTGGAATAGTTGAGCCAATCGTTGAAAGTCCAGCTTCCATCTTGTTCCTGAGGTTCAGGTTCGACAAAAGGACGATCCGCTATCTCTGCCTCGATACCGCGCAGAATCCAACGCCAGTAGACCAATGGAATTTCTGGGAACAAGGGCAGCATCCAGGGCGGCGGACCACTTTGCATTGCGTTAAGGGAGGCTTCAACAGTATTATCCGGCAGGCTTTTGCGTAACCTTCCCAATGCTGTGACGGCCTCCTCGCGCTCATCAAAGGGCAGTTTCATCAGACGCTCCAGCGCCGCTTCAGCGACAAGATAGTCTACCGCTGCACGGATCTGGTTATGCGAGCTGTACCAGATCGCGAGCCGATAGAGCATCATAGTGACATCTATCATATGACCTTGCGTGATATGCTGCTGCAAGAGTTCCTCCAGGGTATGCAACTCTTGCTGGTCCTGCTCTTCTGCTGATGTGATGCTGCTCTTCTGCACACCTGCCGAGGGCGCAATCGGCTGGCGATCAAATGTAGCTAGCCTTTGATAGAGATCCTCTGAGGCAGGTGGAAGTTGTCCCACCGCCTGTGCAGCCAGATCTAGCCCCTCTTCAGATGGCTCTAATTTGGCTTCTCGCGCAACTTCGGCCGCATAGAGAGCAATCTCAGCAGCATCACGATAGCAACCAAGATCAAGGTAGAGACGGGCTGCCTGCGTCAAATGCTCTAGCGCCGTTTGTGGTCGTTGTAGCCTTACCGCAACGCGTCCCTCTACCTCGGCCAATTGTGCAAGATCATCTGGGTGGCTCTGGAACTTCATGTTTTGCCTGGCATTACGCAACATATCCAGTGCTGTTTGCATTTCATCTTTTTCCAGGTAGACGCGCACCAACTTTAAGGTTGCAGAGATGAAGTCCGCACGATTTTTATCTTGCTGGCCCGCATCGCGTGCCTGTAAAAAGTAGCGTTCCGCCTCATCCCAATTCCCTATAAGTGAGCTGGTAATGCCCAGGTTTATCATCATGCCATTATAAAGTTTTTGTGTCAGTGTCGCTTTAACCTGATTCATCCAGTGCTCAGCTTCCTGCGCTTTACCAGCGGCAGCAGAGGCACGCGCAAGATTAGAGCGAGCACAGGTCGCGCAGGGATGACGTTTGGGCAATTGTGCCAGGACATCCTGGGCATTGGCGACAATATCTTCATAATAGCCGGCCGGATCTATATGGAGGTAACACTCTACCACATCATGAAAAGCACAGATGCGCTGTGGCACGTCGCGCACACGGCGATCCGTGGCTAACGAGAGCAGATCCACCGCTTCCGGCAGAGCTCGCCGCGTCTGTCTTTGTTTCAGCCAGAGCTGCACCCGCCAGTGACGCAGGTGCAATTGCCACTTTATCTCATCAGTCTCAGACGCAGCCTCTAGAGCCTGTGTAACGGCTAATTCAGCAGCAACGTAGTCGTTGTCATAGCTAGACCAGAAATCAGTATAGTGTTCAATGATAGCCTTATGCAAACCGCCTTTCTGGATCAGGCGATCCGCGTCCTTATCGATCCAGGCCCAAATATTGGCGGGATCGTTATTCTTCAGCATGTGTATCTCCCCCATTGTTCTTCTGGCTCTCTTTTATTTGCCTGGCCTCCGCTAATGTCATGATCTTGCCTATTTGCGACTCTGATTCGCTCTCGCTCTCGCTTTCCGTATTGAGCTGACGCTTCAGCTCCTCACTAATGGTTGCCAGCAGCAATGGGGAGATATGCGCTCGTTCTGCTAGCTTCTGCTGGTCAGCGGCCAGTAATTCCTCGATGGTCTCGCATTCTGTACTCAAGCGAGCTGCCACGTCTGGATGTATCCCCAACGTTGCAAGCAGGCTGGTTGAAAGGGTATGACCGGAGGATGGTTCATCTGAGAGGCCCGCTAGCGATGCCAGCGAGCTATTAATTTGCGCGAAGCAGGTAATGGCATCTCGCGCCGACAAATTCTGACTGGCAAACATTCTGGCGTTGGCGACAAGAATACGTATAAGCGCGTCGAAGCCAGGATGCTCCGGCCCCATATCGCGGATACGGCGCAAGAGCGGATTGCGTGCGTTTAGATGCAATACGCCCTGTAGCGCCGCCTCATCACCTTGTTGACGCCTCAGGTGGTCACGTACTAAAGAGCGAATTGGGCCTACGAAACGCCCCTCCTCCATATGCTGTTGAGCACGTTTCGCACGTTGAGCGCCAGGAGGATAGAGCAAAATAAGAGGTAGATCCTCTGGCTCATAAGCCATCAAACGCACAGAGAAACCGCCTGACGCGCAAGCATCCATGATCGACTGCCACTGTCGATCTGGCGCACTCACCGGTGTGAAGAGATAGCTGGCGGCGGGGGTTAACTCTTCAACCGAGATACCATACACTTCACGATAGCGCTTTAAGAAGGCCGTATCAGCAAACCAGCGTGCATCGATGACAGCCAATCTACGAGCCTCGAAGAGCGCCAGGGCTTGCGTGATCCCATCCTCATTCTCATAATAGAAGATGCGACCAGGATTTTCATGCAAGTATTCGGGAATGGTAAGATCACCACGACTGGTCTTAAAACTGACCAGGTCGGCAACGCGCGTAAATAATTCTGGTGCACGCACGGACCAACCTTTTATCAGATCATTATGAGCCTGTACAATCGCCTGCCAATCGAATGGGGCATAATCCGCAAGGGCCTCAAAGTGGGTCAACAATGCCTTCCCAAGGGCCGTTTGCACCGCATCATAGATATCATCGTGGCGCAGCGTCTCGCGGCTCGCAGTCGGATTGAGCAGAGGACAATCGATAATACCATTCACAAAACGCGCCCATGCTGGCAGCAGGTCGCGCTCACGCTCGGTAATCAACATATGCCGGACATAGACTGTCACGTCGCCATACTCTTGAATCGAAACAACCGAGCGCAACGGTACATAGAGTACGCCATGCAACGGGATAACGCGGCCATCATCCGTCCGAATGTCTTGTAGGGGCAGGACTGTCAGTGGTCGCGTATCAGTGCGATGCTCAACCCAGGCCATATAACGTGCAGAGCGTGCCTGGGTTGTCTCCTCTTCTTCGTCTTCATCCTCCTCCAGCCAGGGTGCCGGACGGTTATTAATGGGCGTTACATCATCTGCAAGATAAATCGGAATAGGCAAGAAAACAGCGTACATATTCAGTGTTTCGCGCAAAATGGCCGTATCGAGCAGGAAGCGAGCATCATCACGCAGATCGAGGCGTACAGTCGTGCCGATGGTCTCGCGGCTCGCCTTACGCAGCGCATAACTCTGGCCCCCCTCCGAGATCCAGCGCCACGCCTCATCGGGAGCTTGATAACTTGTGGTCGTGATTTCGATATGGCTCCCGATCATAAATGAAGACAGCAGGCCGAGGCCAAACATACCTATCAGGTCTAACGCCTCTTCTCGCTGGGCGTTGCCGAGCCGTTCACGCAACTCGCGCGTATAACCACGACCAACGGTCGCCAGAAAGACCGTGATCTCATCATGAGTGAGACCTGATCCATTATCTTCGATTATAAGTTGATGCGTCTCGCTATCAACGGAGACATAGATACAAGGCTCATAGTCCGCAGTGAGCGCTGTATCTTCCTGCTGGCGGCGTACACAAGAGTCATGGGCATTCTGTATAAGTTCACGGATAGCGACGCGAGGATCAGAATACAGATGTTCACCAAGAACTTTTAGCAGGCCAGGCAGATGAATTTCGACCGGAAGGACATTTAATTCTTCTTGCATGTTTTTGTAACTTATGACTATATGCTTGTAGGAGAAAATAAAGAACAATAAAGCTTTTGTCACTATAACATAGATGAGTTTCGTTGGCAAACAAAACGGCTGAATATAGCACTTCTCTCTTAGAAAGAAGGAACTTACTCTTGAAGCGTCCATTGATCTATACCTAATCGCCAGTAAAATTGATAAGCGGGTTGGTGTTCATCGGGATAGTTGACGCCAAATTGGACAAGAAAGGCCACAGCACCGGTGATCCCCATATACTTAACTGCTCGTTCTATGATGGAACACTCCTCCTTACTCAGGTACCTGATACTCGTATAACTTTCGTAGAGGGCATGATACAAATCCCGGTCAAATCCCTGTGGTGAGAAACAGAAGTTGAGGACGCACACGGCGAAGTCTTGTATTGCTGCTCCAATGCACACTTCTTCCCAATCGAGCACGGCTGAGAGTTCGAGGCCCTCGAAGAGGCAATTATGTGGCACCAGGTCCCCATGAACAATCGTTTGTGGATAGTGTGTTGGGTCGAAGTGACGCACCTGCTCATATTCATACAAAACAGGCTGTAATTTATCCACAGAGATATGACTTTTGGCGAGCTCAAGAGCAGCAGCAAGATATGCTTTCTCGAACCAACTGTTCTTTCTGGGCAATGTCTGTGTCGGGAGGGTATGGAGAAGTGCCAACGTAGAGCCAATCTGCTTATTCACTTCTTTGGCTGGGTGAGGGTGGTGTCCAGGCAATTTCTTCATGGCAACGGCAATCTCATTTCCCTTCTGATACATGAAAGTATCATGTGGTGTCTGGACATAAGAGACAGCAGGAAAGCCATGCAGTTTTAACCGTTGCAAGTAGAGCCATTCTTGTTGGAGTTTTTCGAATTTCGCAGGCAAGATCCATTTGACCACATACTCGCCCTTGTTTGTTGTCACGAAATACGTTGTGTTGGCATAGCCGCCCGCACGACGAGAAGAGAGAAGAGAGCCAAGATCAAAATAGTGAGCTACAGCCACCAGTTTTTTCTGGAGAGCCTCATTATCCAGAGACCAATTCATATTCATTTCTTCCATTCCTTATCTCTCTGTCTCGTCGAAGATGACCCGGAGCTATATAAGCTACTACAAAGTACGGATATGATACCAATTCGTGCTATGTAGTACAAGGGACTTATGGATAGTAGGAAGCGGATAAGAAAATTGAAAAGTAGGATTTGCACTTAAAATAAGACACAAGTTGGCATATTTGTATGGTATAAAGTATCTATCTGGCGTTACAACCTTACATGGAAGCGAGGAGGGATAAGTATGCGTGCAGATCGTTTGCTCTCTATTCTGTTGCTCTTACAGGTGCATCAGCGCATGACGGCTCGTGAGCTTGCGCAACGCCTTGAAGTATCGCAACGCACGATTCATCGCGATATGGATGCGCTGGGCACCGCTGGCGTGCCGATTGTTGCGGAACGTGGCACAGGCGGCGGCTGGGGCTTGTTGGAAGAGTATCGCACAAATCTAACGGGTTTAAGCAAGTCGGAGATCCAGGTACTCTTCCTCGGCAAGCCAAACCATCTGCTAACGGACCTGGGGCTGCATAAAGCGTCTGAGGGTGCGTCGATTAAGCTGCTGGCCGCCCTGCCGGAGATACACCGTCGCTACGCCGAGTTCGCGCGTCAACGTATCCATATTGATGTCTCAAGCTGGCATCCAACCCAACAAAATGTCACGCTACTCCCCGTCTTGCAGGAGGCAATCTGGCAGGATCGCAAGCTACGCATCGTTTACCAGCGCAATGACGATAATGTCGAGCGAATTGTTGATCCGCTGGGACTGGTCGCCAAAGGCAGCACATGGTATCTGGTAGCCTGCGTCGATGGACAGGAGCGCAACTATCGCGTCTCACGTATACAGGCAGCCAGCATTATAGATCTACCATGTATACGCCCACCAGGATTCGACCTCGCGGCCTCCTGGTCCCGCTCCGCCTCACTCTTCACGGCCAGCCTGCCATGCTATCCCGTCACCATACGCATAGCAGCGGAGGTCGTCCCACAAGTCTACCAGGCGAGCAGACAATTACGCGTTGAACAGGTCGAGCCAGCCGATGAGACAGGGTGGATGAAGCTCAAGCTGCAATTTGAAACTGAAGCCGAAGCACGAGGCTACATTCTCAGCTTCGGTCCCCAGGTCGAGATACTCGAACCACTCAGCTTACGCGAACAGATAATACAGCTCGCGAGAAGCGTCCTTGCCCATTATACAGAGTAAACGCTACTCTCGCGCGATGCCTGATGAACCTTCAAGAATGGGTGAAGCACTCATCCTTGAAGGTTCTGCGAATACCACTGTTTTTGAGGTGTGCATTGTTGAAGAACCTCCAAAAGTTCTCGTTTTGCTATAGGCTGTGTCTCCTTCTCTGTTCCTGGTGAATGCAAGAGGTAACAGTTCGTTGTTGCTTACTCTTCATGCATTCTAAAAAGAAGATATATGAGGCGCGTTTATACTGCAAATTCTATCATGGTTATACTTTTTTTGCAACTGTTAGCAACCCTCTTTTTATCCACTTTTGCCACAGATGGTGGCATAGTATATTGCATTTAGAATATGATTAGTGGATTCAAAACGAGGCAATATGGTATAGTCAACAAACTACCAGTACCACTTGCAGGAAACATTTTTGGATGTTAAAATAAAGAACATATGTTTTAATATTGGAATATAAAGGCCAGAGAGGCTGCTAGGCCCCTATCACCATGGCCGTCTCGCCGCATGAGATTGCGCGGCTTCGCGCCACGCTTCTAATCTCTTAGTCCATTTATTTTGCATTTTTATACATTTTGCGCCCGCCGCAAAATGTATAAAAATGCAAAATAAATGGACTGTCAGGAGGAATAATTAGCATGCTTCATATCACAAACGGGGATAGTGCAGCGGAGATTCTTAAAGCAACAGGTTTACCAGGAACAATTCTGGCATGGCGAGACATTTTGCATGAAGGACCAACGCCCGCTGGACTCTCATTGGAGCAGATGAGCCAGGTACGTGCCAGATTTATAGCCAGCCAGGGCTGGGGAAACTATGACAATCTCCTCGCTGAATTCCATCATAGGGACGCTATTCTTGCGACATCCGCTACCCAGCAGGAAGTTGTGCTCTGGTTTGAACACGACCTGTACGACCAGTTGCAACTGATCCAGATCCTGGACTGGTTCACACAGCAAGAAACTCGCACACACAACACTCAGCTTGATTTGTATCAACACATTCCCCGGTATCGACAACTTCTTCGGCCTCGGTCAACTCAATCCAGAGCAGATGTATTCACTCTTCACAACAAGGTACACACTCACTAAAGACTATATGAAATCAGGCGCGACCGCGTGGCAAGCATACTGTTCTCCTGATCCAACGGCGATTACAGCACCATTGCAACACGACACATCCACGCTACCTTACTTACAAGCGGCCCTAATGCGCCACCTTGAACAGTTCCCCGACAGAACAAGCGGTCTGGCACGGACGGAGCGGCAGATACTAGAGGTCATCGCAGACGGCAATACAACTCCCCATCAGATCTTTCGGGCAGAACAAAGTAAAGAAACAAGTCCGTTTATGGGCGATACGACCATATGGACCTATATAGCAGGCATGAGCGCTGGCCCCAACCCACTACTCAAGCTCAGCAACGACAACACATTTACGCTACCAACCTCTCTTACCATCCAACTGCCAGATGATAGCTTTATGCAACAAAATATCGTGCTCACGGAGGCCGGGCAAACTATCCTACAAGGCAAAGCCGATTGGATCAAGCTTCGTGGTGGAATAGATCGCTGGCTCGGAGGAGCTCACTTGCACGGCCCCAATGCTCAATGGCGCTGGGATGGGCAAGTGAAAAAACTTGTCGCGCAACCACATGATTGAGAGACAGCAGCCTTTCTGTTGAAAGTTCTATCTGTCTCTTCGCTACTCATTCTCAAAAATGACACAGTTTCCGGTAAAAGATTCCATACTATTCCTTCACCATTGACAAATGAGCATTTGCTCATTATAATAAAAATGTGATGAGCGAGCGCTCACTCATGCTATAGAAAGAAGTGAGAAGTTTATGGATACACGTCAACACATTCTTGATACGACCGAACATGTGCTCCAGGAACGGGGGCTTGCTCGTGTGACGACGCGCGATATTGCACGAGCGGCGGGCATTGCTGACGGTACATTATACGTGCACTTTCCTCACAAAGAGGATCTCTTCCTCGCCATCATCCAACGACATCTTCCCGCCTTCGTGCCTACGGTTCAACCAGAGCAAGCAGGAACACAGTCCTTAGGCGCAAGCCTTGCAGCTATTAGTCAAGCGGCCATACGCTATTATGCCGAACTTATTCCTTTAACCGCTGCATTTTTTGCCGACCGTCCTCTGCTTCTCCGCCATCAAACATGGATGAATGAGCATGGGAGCCCTGAGCGTCTATACGAACGCGTTGCAGCCTATATTGTCGCCGAGCAACAGATCGGGCGCATTCGATCTGCATGTGAACCACGCGCAGTGGCAGCATCTCTTTTAGGACCTTGTTTCCAATATGCCTTTATGCGGCACTTTCTCGGCAAAGATCCCCTTGATCAAACAGAGGATGAGTTTGTTGTAAGCACTCTCGCACCATTACTAACAGGCCTCACCGCTATTGTTGACTAAAATTGTATATATTACTAGACCGTTGCGGGTCAATTGACGGCTTGCCGCGTAGCGACAATCCCTTGTGGTTGTTGCCGTCCAGCCAGGTGAGAGGCGCTTCCACGACGACAAGGACAAGCCGTTGTCGCTACGCGGCCAGCCCTTAAATGAAGTTTGACAGAGCAATTACGCTTTCATTTTTGCAGGAGAAACATCGTGCATATCAGTTTAATTTCGTTGCGTGTGCGTTATCCAGAAGAGGTAAGTACCTGGTACAGAAACCATATTGGTCTTGTTAGCATCGCCACTCATCCGTACACCGGAAGGACTATACTGGGAACTGATGAACCTGGGACTGGTCTAATTTTGTTACCTGGCGAGCCGCTCGACCATCCCGAACGTATTCAAATCCACTTTCGCGTGGCAGACGTCGATGCAATGTACACTCAGCTCCAGGCAGATGGCATCGTATTCGCAGGGCCACCGACCAACATGCCATGGCGCTGGAGACATGCCTATACACATGATCCGGCCGGCCATACTGTAGAAACTCGTCACACCACTACCCGATGCACTGTTCATAAATTGAATAGTATCAAAATGCCATGATTTCATCCAGCCACATTAGCCCTTCTATGATAGACACGAGTGTTCGTAAAATAAAGCACGCCCATTATGGAGAAAAAGCCATGACAACGATTCATATAACAACCACCACGCCTGTTGCACCTGAGCTTGTCTTAAATGCTTTGACTAACTTTACGCCGCAACGATTAGAAATATGGCCCAATATCGACCCGCGCTACTATGAAGTGCATGAAGTTCATGACACTTCCGCCGATGTAACTGAAGGCTCTGCATTCTTTGGGGGCGTCTGGGAGCGTGCTCATTACGATTGGTCGCAATCGGGCTTCATCAACATCACTGTGCAATCATCAAACACATTTGCAACTGGCAGCTTTTGGAAATATCATATTATAGCTACTGAGAATGGCGGTAGCAATGTTGAGCTTACGCTACGTCGCGTGGGGAAGAACTTGAAAGGATTTGTGCTGGAAACGATGTTGCGTATATTTGGAAGGCGCATATTTCAACAGAGCCTCAAACAAACACTAGAGCATCTCGCCACATTACCCTCGGTAGGGAGAGGATAGCTATAGATATCATTCTTGTGCGCAAATTACAGGTTTTGCGCCTTTTATTGATGAGTATGTGGAACATCGGTGTATTTTTCAGGCTGCAAAGTCAAAGCGAACATCGGTGTGTAGAAGGACGTTTCGTAGAACCCTCCGGCTGAAGCCGGGATGTGCACAATAAATTGGCACCTATGGATTCCAAATGTTTTACGAGCAAAAACGGTGTTTGCGTTATGTTTCTCATCCAGAATAAGCTCATCCATTCTTAGGTTGATGGCAATTGAGCACTCTTAGCCGTGCTCTTGCCGCAGCGCGGCAGGCCCTTGAACAAGAGCAGACAGGTATGCAAACTCTTCTTACTTGACCAGTTGGCGTTGTCGCTCATGTACTAATGGTTGGGTAGTGGTGGATGAGCGAGCTTCGATGCAATGCGCGCAATATGAGCGCAACACAGAACTGTGCCGACATCTTACAGCATGAGCATGATGGCCGCAGACAACTTTACCGCAATCCACGCAGGATTGAAGATTCCACCATTTGAGTGGTCTGTTACAAATGGCGCACATTTTTTTATCGCTAACGAGCTGCATCGCACGATACTCCTTAAAGTATGTTACAGTAGAAAGCCGAATCAGACATTTACGCCTGCCTGCTAAAACATTCTACCAATTCTCAGGTTGTTCTATACCCGACCTATACAATCAGATATTAGCACAACCTAAGAAAAAAATCAAGGAGTTCACAAAATTGTGATATCAAGCCGCTTCTTTCGCTGTCGCTTCTTCCAGTCGCCAGATCAGATAGCGTGCCAGAAAGCCACGGTTATGCGGCATCTTTAAATGCTCGGCCCAGTCGGGCAGTTCCAGGACAGTCATCCCGACATAGATATGGTGCGTGCCCTGGTGGACACCAGCTACGCGTGCCTCAGTGAGGAATCGTACCAGGGCATTGGTGCCACTTCTGCGATCAGAGCGAAACAGCCGATCAGGATCGGTGGACAGCCACTCGCGAAAACGTTGTGGCGTCTTCAGTAATGTACGAGCGTTCGTTAACGCCTCTTGTGGATCGAATAGGGTTCTCACGTCTCTTCCTTCCCCTTCATCAAGGTTATGCCTTCTCCTCCTATTTTACTCCCTTTCCCCTCTGCTTATCAAGACGTCCTGACATTCATACCATGGGGACTTTGGAGAGAATTTTCGCTCTCCTTAGAAAGCGGGAGACACTAAATATATAATACTACGAGACGCGCATTCTGACTACTAGTATCGGTGGAATTTGTGTGTAATATCTCCAACTCAAAAGGCGCGGACTGGGAAATGAGTCATCATGAGGATGATTAAAAGCTGGCTCATCTATCCCATCCATCACTAAGCCCGCACGGAAGCAAACACCCAGAAGTTCGTGTAGTGGACGATGGAAGTAATAGTGGGAACTGGGCTCGCCAACGATGCCAGTCCCCTTCTGCGGCTGCATATCAAGATACTGGTTCACCTTGAGACTATATTTCATTTTGAGATCCCCATTCTCATCTTCCCGCTCGGCCATCAAAGAAGTTCCATTTGTATTGAAGCATGGGTGCATAAGGGAGAACACAAAGCGACCCTGGGGCTTGAGCAACGCCGGGATAGCCTGCACCAAAGGCTCGATATTGACTATATCCATCATTGCCATACTCGACACTATCGCATCAAAGCGTTTGCTGCCTAATGAGAGCAACTGACCTTCATCGGTTGCATCAAGGTAACGATAATCAATGGGAGCCGCATTTTCAATTGTGCGCATTTTTGCTCGCTCCAAAAACTGCTCGCTGAAGTCTGTGGCAATCACCTGCCCGCCGAGCTGGGCCATGCGCCGGGCAAAGACGCCATTCCCACAACCGATCTCCAGCACCAGTTCGCCCGCCTGCAGGTTAAGGAGTCGCTCAACCCCCGGACCAACCAGGATACGCTGAAAATCGTTCCCCTCGCCCATCTTTTCATCCCAGAAGGCCGCTTTCTGGTTCCAAATATCTTGTACTTCCTGGTTAAGAGCCTGTGAGTCCGGTCCTCTGCTCTGTTCAACGCCCATTACGATATTTCTCCTTCTATGTCTTATAGAAATGATTAAATTGGCAACGGAGCATATTATATAACCTTGCGGGATAATCAAGCAAGAAGGATATTACTTAACCGAAAGGCTGCCAGGGGTGCCAATGGTCAGTAAGCCACATATGTTGTAGCGTGTTATCGAAGCTGCGTGCAAATACATCGACGTGGCTGGGGTCCCATGAGATGGCACCGGGAGCCGAAGCCAGGCTACCCCCTAACGACTCCCAATGTTGCCATTTGCCGCCATAGTACCAGATATGTTGTAGCGTATTGTCGGTCCCACGTGCAAATACATCGAGCTGGCCCGATCCTCGATAGACGGCCACAGGATCGGATGTCATGTGACCACCCAACTGCAACCAGTCATGCCAGGTGCCATCAAAATGCTTGTTCCAGAGCGCATTATCGCTACCTTTTAGAAATACATCAATGCTATTGATTCCCGTAGCAACCGCTGTGGGAGCGGATGAAAAGACACCGCCCAGGGCTTCCCAGTCATGCCAGCTACCATCATAGTATCGATGCCATAGCGCATTATCGCTCCCACAGATAAAAACATCGAGACGCCCCGGCCCCCACGAAGTTGCAGCCACATCAGCAATCATGGTCATGTTCTTCCCTGGGAGATTCTCGGTATGCCAGCTACCATCAAACCACTGGTGCTGCAAACTATTATTAAGTGCACGTACAAAGAGGTCAAAGCGGTTAGCTCCCCACGAGATCACCGTTGGATCATAGAAAAGAGAACCCGTAACACTGGCCCAATTGTGCAAGCTTCCTTCAAAGTGTCTCTGCCATAATGCATTGTCGGTCCCACGCACAAAAAGATCATACTGTCCCCCTCCCCAGCTCGTAACCGTCGGTCTCGTCGTCGAGAGAACAGCGGCAGGCGTCAACGACGACCCAGAAGTAACAACGGGCGTAGGAGTCGTATTAGTAGAGGTGGGCGTCCGCTGCACGGACACAAGGGGCGTCGGACGCTGACCCCTACTCTGCCATACACCACTGGTAAGAGTGACAAGCGTAGTAAGTCCCAACGCGGCACCCATCGTCAGGCTGGTTGCACCTACAATAACGGCCCGGCGCGAAAGCCCAGCACGAATGGGCACAGGAGCAGATGTTGCATGCTCGCCCGGCAACTGAGATACATTCGCGTCCGGGATGTGATGCTGACCAGACTGTAAAAGAGACGAACCCGCTTGATCGGATGACCCGACCTGACCTTTGAGATCCGCAGTTATGTCAACAAAAGTAGATGCAGAAGCGCTATACAGCAGTTCGGACCGGCCTTTCTTACGTCCAGAAGTATCGACCAGAGCTGTATCTGAGGAATAGAACGGGCTAGCAGCACAGGCAATCGCCAGCTCATCAGCAAAATCTATTACGCGTGGGAAGCGCATATGCGGCTCTTTCGCCAATGCCCGCTGCACAACCCGTTCGATTGCAGGAGACGACTGGGGCGCTCTATCGTGCAGCGAAGGAGTAGGCGTATACACATGACCAAACGAGATCGCCACATCCGCCCCGACAAAAGGCGGCCTGCCACACAACCATTCATACACCACCACGCCCAGCGCATATTGATCACTGAGAAAAGAAGGCTCGCTAGTAAACTGCTCAGGAGCCATGTAGGTCGTCGTGCCCACAGCATTTCCCTGGGGATTGTGCGTTGGCTGGGTATATGTACTATGGCTGGTCGTAGCAATGCCAAAATCACTCAATTTGAGGAGATTATCGTCCCCAAGTAATATGTTTTCAGGCTTGACATCGCGATGGATGATCTTGTGGTCGTGGGCATGCTGCAAAGCCTGGGCCACCTGCAGGCTATAAGAAACCACAACTGAAAGAGGAAGCACCTGCCCACGTGGATGAATTTTCCGCAGTGACCCGTGTTGTGCATAAGGCATGATCAAAAATGGAATACCCTTGTCGATGCCAAAATCTAACACACTAATGATATTCGGATGTACCAGGCGTGCAATTGTACGTGCCTCCCCTACAAACTGCTCCAGCACATCATCGCTGAGTTGTGTACGCAGAACCTTGATGGCAGCCGACGTCTTGAGATAGATCTGTTCGCCCAGGTATACATCGGCAAAGCCTCCCTGCCCCAGCAGCTTAAGCAACCGATAGTTCCCTAGCTGCCTGCCAATATCGCCATTAAGCATAAAAAGACACTCTCCCAATAAAAACATTTTGCAGTAGACTCCACCACTCACATCGGCCATCTACTCATACCGCCAATCATCGAGGCATACTATGCCATATTTGCATCCAAGCATACAGCATAATCAAGAATACCATAACAGAAAGCAGGCTAAGACACAAAGAAATAGGATAAAAAGCTCAGTCTACCCATGTCCAAAAACATAGGAGGGTCTCTATCCTCTTACCTGCTCAACCTCGTCATTATTTTAGTAGACGACAAATGCATATTTCATCCATTCATGCACGTTGACTATGCCGCTGCATAAATACTGGGTGGGGGAATCGGTCGATTTAGTTCTTTAGCTACCATAATCCAGCTCTCAATCGCATCTTGTCCTTGTTGGACTGCTTGCTCATATGTGTCTCCATGTGTTCTACAACCAGGTAGCTCAGGAACGGTAACAACATACGCCTGATCTTCATCGCTCCACTGAATAATCATGGAATAATGTTTCAGATTAAGGCTCATTCTTTTTCTCCTGATCTTTAGCGGCATCAATCCTCCCCACCACCTATAAATATAGTACCATATCCTGCTTCAAGCTAATAGATGCATATTCCTTTCTAATATATTTTTCAATCATCCTAAAACTAATTTTAATACAAAACTACAATTTTGTAAATTGATATACTTAAATTTATTCACACCATTATATACTGAAAATATGCGCTATACTCATTTTAACCGAAACACTACCAAATAACTCAATGATATAAGTTTTTATATCGCGTTCTTCTCAAACTCTACTATAATCTACTTTATATTTTACTATAGATATATTGACAAGCATATAATCTATATGCTACGCTGATATCACCACAAAAGATGATTTACAGCTACAAAGGCATGCCTTACTTTTGTGTGCTATTTATAATCCATTGTTGGGTTATTTTATAGATGAGGTACAATCATGGTTGATTTGTTACTTTTTGTTCTATCTCCTGCCTCTCGCTTTGTTCATGGTACAGATCTTCTCATCTTCTACAATTCCTTTCGTTCCTCCTGCACTACTAGTATTATATATAGCATAGTTAACTTCAAATAGATGGTCTCTTTTTGCAAAGATCCTTTTTTATTTTTTGTTCATAGGTTGAATTGGCAGTAGTAGCAATGCTCTCGCGCTAATCGTGTATACATAAGAATGGTTTTGTTCGTATCTAAATCAATAGATTGCCATTTATTTTCCCCATATAGGTGTAAAGTGATTTTTTCATTCAGTAGTTGCTGATAGTAAAGGGGTGTACTAAGTAGTAAACAGAGTATGCACAGAAGAATGGCTCTGACGTGTTTTTACATTGCAGTATTCTTAGGATGAAAACTCGAAGTTGAGATTTTTGTTTATTCCATCGGGAGGAATTATTATATGAATACAGTACACAATCTTTTTGAGGATCTGCAGGCCGGCCACATCACACGTCGAGATTTCATTGGCCGCGCACTTGCAGCAGGTATCTCCTTCAGCAGCATAGCAGCAATGCTACAGGCATGCGGAGGGAGCAGTAGTAGTGGTGCTAATGGTCAGGGCAATTCTATCAAGTGGTCGAACTGGGCCCAGCCAGGAGAACTAGAACGCTTCAGGGCATTTACCGCGAACTATAATGCAACCCACAAGGCAAATGTACAGTATAGCTTCATCCCCACAGCAGATAATAACTACTTCTACAAGATTATGATCGAACTGGAGGGTGGAGTCGCGCCAGATGTATTTTACGTCGGCGATGGCGATATCGGGACACTTATTGCAAACCAGACCATCGCCGATTTGACGCCGATGCTCACAAGTTCCGCTAGCAAAGGAAAGCCAGACGATTACGTCCAAGGCTTATGGGGGGCGGCCAGAACCAAAGAGCGGCAAGATCTATGGAGTTCCGGTTGACTGTAATCCCTTCCTTCTATGGTACAACAAAGCAGTACTGCAAGGAGCGGGTATCACGACTATGCCAGCAGACCTATTTGAGCAGGGCAAATGGACGCGCGATGCCTTCCAAAGTATGTTAGAGAAGATCCATGCCAGCAATAAATATGGCTACATTCTCGATGACAGTAGCACCAACTTCTGGAATTGGGTTACCGTTAATGGCGGCACGGTCTATGACAACAACGGCTATGGTAATTTTGTCGCGCACGAAGACCCTAAAGCGCTAGATGCCTTCAACTGGCTCGTTACTAACTCCCGTAACAAGCTCATTACCTTTGCAGGCAATCTGCCAAAGGGGCAGGGCGATGACCTGGCATTCCTGGGCAATCAGGTTGGCTTCATTGCTTGTGGCCGCTGGTTCCTGCCTGAGTTCAAAACTGCAAAAGGTCTGCAGTACGACGCCGTCCCTTTCCCATCCTCTACCGGCAAACTTGCCCCCGCAGTTGTTGCACTGGCCTATATTGTCATGAATAAGCGTACAAAAGATCCGACTGGCGCTTTTGACTTCCTCACAAATTATGTCTCCGTAGACGGCGAAAACTTCCGTTTACAAGGTGGGGGCAACGCGGTACCTTCTATTAAAGGGCCAGATCATGTTGTCACCGATGGAAATGATCCAGCACACGCGCACTATCTCCTCGATGCTCGCAACGTTGGCTATGCTCTCTTCCCAGCAGAGATGGGCACATCCGGTCTATCCACCGATATCAAGACAGCGCTGGACCCCATGTGGCTACAAGGGCAAGATGTGAAAAAATCGCTGGCTGCAGTTGCAGCTATGGCAAATCCGCGTATTAAAGAGGCACAGCAATATTTGCAATAGATGTCTCCGCTAAATCAATCATTACTTTTTCATTACGCTACAAAAGAAAGTGACGCCTGTCGCCTCTTCTGTAGCCAAACCAAAAGATAGGGAACGGTAGCTCGCATGGAATATCAAGTAAAGGCGCTTGAAACCCCTCGTGTGGTCTCAGCAAGCAACAATGAGACAAGAAGAAAACGTAGTGACGCGATATGGGGATATGTCTTTATTCTCCCGCAACTGATTGGCCTGCTGGTCTTCTCGCTCATTCCGCTCATTGCCGTGTTTTACCTCAGCATGGTCAAATGGGATGGGCTGGGTTCGATCAGTTTTGTAGGTTTCCAAAACTTTATTGATCAATTCAATAGCCCTGAATTACAAGCTTCTCTGATGAATACGCTCGAATATACCGTTATTGTAGTGCCTGGAGGTATTATTCTCTCTCTACTTGCCGCACTTGCATTGAACAATGTTCGCTTTAAAGATGTATATCGCGTTCTGTTCTTTATGCCAGTTGTAACAAGTTCTGTCGCGGTCTCGGTTATCTGGCTCTGGCTGCTCAATGGCGACTTTGGGCTGATCAATCAGTTGTTGCGTACCTGGTTCCATGTCAGTGGCATCAACTGGCTGACGGACTCGCACTTCGTTATACCATCCATTTCGACGGTTGTGATCTGGCAAGGCATCGGCTTCAATATGATCATCCTTCTGGCTGGCTTGCAAGGTATTCCGGCTGCATATTCGGAGGCAGCACGTATTGATGGTGCTAATCGTTTCCAGCTCTTCAGAAACGTGACGTTGCCCCTCCTCTCGCCCACTCTGTTTTTTGCTGTGGTAATCGCGATTATCAATTCGTTTCAGATCTTTGATCAGACATTTGTGCTCACGGGCGGTGGTCCAGGGACGGATAGTTATACGATGGTCTATCATGTCTACCACCAGGCTTTTGAACTTTTCAAATTCGGCCCTGCCAGTGCGGCCTCGGTTGTTCTGTTCGTGATCATCTTAGCCCTGACGTTGCTCCAGTTCTGGTTCCAACGCCGTTGGGTCACCTACGATGTATAGTCGATAACTGTGTTGCTTTTCAGTTAGATGAGCGCTTCGCGCTCACAACGAGAGTTGCATTTCTGACTACCTGGCAAGAGGAAGTTGGTAAAAGAAAGAGGGACACGTTCATGGCACAACAAACTATTAATCCGAGTAATACAACTATTACGGGCCGGGTCATAGCCGAAAAAAAACCATCAAGAAAATGGAGCGAGATGGCTTCCACCGCTCTGCTGCATATCTTATTGCTCATCGGCGTCGTGGTTATGGCTGGCCCATTTGTATGGACCGTGCTCACTTCGCTCAAGGATAACTCGCAGGCCTTCCACGTTCCGCCAGTCTGGATTCCCAATCCGGTCGTCTGGAATAACTATCCAGCATCCTTACAAGCTTTACCCTTTGCACAGGCCTACTTAAATAGTGCTATAGTCAGTATAGCCATAGTTGTGGCGACGTTGCTCAGTTGCTCAATGGCTGGCTATGCGTTTGCCAAGATCCAATTTCCAGGGCGTAGCGTCCTGTTCTTCCTGTTCCTGGCAACGTTGATGATTCCATTCCAGGTTACACTGATTCCGCTCTTTTTTATTCTGCGCAACATGGGCTTGATCGATACGCTGTTCGCCTTGATTCTTCCTCCAGCCCTCTTCAATGCCTTTGGCGTCTTCCTGATGCGCCAGTTTATCATGGGTATTCCTAATGAGCTTGAAGAGGCGGCGATTGTCGATGGTGCGAACCGTTGGACGGTCTATTGGCAGATCGTTTTTCCTCTGCTCAGAGCACCACTTTCAGCACTGGGCATCCTTACGTTTATCACTCAGTGGAACAACTTTATGATGCCCTTGATTATGCTGAATACGCCGACCAACTTTACGGTGCCGCTCGTGCTCAACCAGTTTAAGGGTCAATTCTCTACGCAGTGGACGCAGATTATGGCTGGCTCGGTTATCGCTATCTTGCCGCTGATCCTGGTCTACATTATCTTGCAGCGCCAGATCATCCGTGGTATTGCGATGACAGGCTTGAAGGCGTAGATATCCCTTACGTTTTTGCATATTGCTCTGTCAAACATCATTACAGGGCGAGGGCGACGACCCTTGTGGTTGTCGTCCTCGTCCTGCCTGATACGCCCAACGAGATGGATGCAATGATGTTTGACAGAGCAATATGGAGAACAAATTGGAATTACTCGTGCTTGCCAGACTCGACCCAGCGTTGGAACGTCTCGACTTTCTCCTGCGGCCAGGCTCCGTCGCACGGCATGGTTCCTTTTGGAGGCGTTGAAGAATTGCGTCGGCGTACTTCGTTACGTCCTGGTAGGACCATAGGTCGAAGGCGAATGTCATCGACTGTCGATCCATCTGACGGAAAAGCGGCTTGATGTGTGTTTTGTAGCTCACGACTTCGTCAGGCGCAGGCAACACAATTGGCGCTTGTTTTTCCTCGCTCGTATTGGCAAGCGCGGATACTCTAGATCCTGGTTGGGCGTTACAGACCCACCACCAGCGCGGCATAGGCATATGCTCCGGCGGATGGGCAGTTGTTTGCGAGTTCTCCCAGGCAAGGCGCGATCCCCATTCGATGTAGGCCACAAAGGCGGCCCGGAACTCTGCGTCATTTGGCAGGCCCGCATCGTTCGCCGATTGGCAGATCAGGCTCACCCAGCGCGCTCTCTGGGCCTCGGAGAGGTTCTTTCCGACATGCTGGGAGATCATATGGGAATAGCCACCATACTTGCTGCTGTAGCTCTTCGGGCCGCCGAAGACTTCGCCGAGCCACGCTGCCACGCGTTCAGGATGATCCGGGGACATGTTGGCGAACAAGGGTCCTACCAGCGTGTCCGCAGGTATATATTTCCCGTAGAACACACGAGTGAGCCTGGTCAGAGCAGGCAGACCACCAGCCCACTCGAACAACGTTGGCTCACGATTCGGATCGGGCACCGGGTCATGGAAATTGACATACCAGTGCATCCCACTACAAAACGGCTTGTTCTGGGAGTGACCACAGCGACAGAGGCTGTAATGTTCGTTCGAGACACCGGTATTGCGTACCTCGTCGTCGCCCTGCCCATTTTTAAGCACAATGCCGCCGGTTATTCGATAGGGACCATCCTTTGAGACTTCGATCATCTGTGGGCGTTCCTGATCGACCTGCTCGCGGGCTTCTGTGCGGCCAATCGCGTAGCTGAGTGCGCCAGAGGGGCAAGCGCGTACAGCTTGAATAATCTCGTCCATTCTCGCGCCGCTTGGGGTCACAAAAGGCTCTTTCCCCGCATGAAATGCCGAGGCTAACCGATCCGTACAAAAGCCAGAATGGGCGCAGATGCCACGGTTATCAAATATGGTCACTTGCTGACCCTCATAGGTGTCACGCTGGTCTGGGACACGCTTCGGGTCCTTCTGGCTGGTGAAATCGATCTGTGCATGAGTGCCATCGCAGAATGGCTTGTTAGCCGATTGGCCGCAGCGACACAGAGCCATCTGAGGCCGCGCTGCAATGCTCTCTCCCAACCAGTTCTTGAGCGTTTCGGCGTTGGTCACCAGATAGGGACCATTGATAGCAGATTGAATCATACAACCCAGATCGCCCTGGATTTGTTTGAGTGCCGCGATCTTCTCGTCAACGCCACGAGGACCATCCGCTGGCGCGAACTGGCAAGCCAGGTCTTGTAGCGCGGCAGTCGCCTCCTGTATCTCGGTTGGTAGACCCGGCGTAGTGCGCAACGTCGTCGCAGCTGTTGCCAGTTGCCATAACCGCTCCTCCAACACCGCCTGGGCCGACGCTTGATGTACTAGCTCTGGTATATCACCGCTATCCCCGAAAGGCGGCCCGGCGTTCTTACCTGGAAGGGCTACACTATCGGCTGGCATGCGTGTAAGAGCCTCGCCAAGAGGACGAATGACCGTGGTCATCAGGCGTAAACTAGCGCCTGCAAGCTGTTCGAGATCAGCATCGGTCTCCTCAGCATGGACAAAGAAGCGCTGCAACATAAGCAACATGGTATCGTAGGCACCATTGAAAAGATTCGCAACGGCAACCGTAAGCTCATCCACGATATGGGTACTATCCGCAGTCTCTTCACTGAGCTGTACCCTGGGATTCTTCCCCACCGGCCGCACGGGCTCGAATGGTATGCTCTTAGCTTCCTGAGCTTCCTGCATAGCCGCCGCATACTCTGCACGGATTGTTGCACAGACACCCGGCGCTGCCGAATCTGATGCTCCTCTCCCTTTGCGCCTTGCCCTTCCTCAACCTTTACGCCTGTCCCAACGATCCTGGTAAGCGCGTCATCGGCTGATGCTTGATCGACGACGACAACGAGTTGATCATCCATATTGGAAACTCTATTAGGAAAACGCGCCTGCGCCTCTGATGGGCCAATAAACAGCTCTTCAGCAGGTATGCTGCGAAAACTTGCTGCAATCTTAGTGTACAAGTCTCCAATTGTAGTGTAATCAATGGAAAAGGGTTCTCGTCCGCCATTGCTATGATCGTTGTCCGGGGTTGCGATGATAGCCTCTAAACGTTCATAGGCCACAAGACGATCTATCGTTGATTGCGAAAATGGTTCTAGTTTCAGTGCAAGCTCGTCCCCCGCTGCATCATCTAATTGCGATGCAGGGAAAGTTGGACGCCTGATATGCAGTACACTACCAATAGCGGTCAGCAGATTCGAAATCTGGGCCAGGTGGAGCATCCTATCCACAGCCATAGACGCAAGGCGTCGTCGCCAGTTGCGCACGACACTCGCCTGCTCCTCGGTCAACCCACCCTCGCTCACATCGTTCTTGAGCGAGTAGGCTGCGAACAGGCCAGCGCAGGCCAGCCCATGTTCAACTTCAGAGGCACGCGTGCAGAGGTAGGTCAGTTCTTCTCGGTTTGTCGCTGGTTTGATAGATGAGCGATTGATCCTGGAATCAGGGGTTATCTCTGCCATATTGATTTCCTATCTTATAAGTGTGTTACTATAACATGCCAGACATGAATGTATGTAAAAGTCTGCCTTACATATCTCTTACTGCTCCTTTACAGAGTAAACCATCACATAGGTTTTGTCACATGTTTTTTTACCAGGAAGAACCTGTTAATTCCTACAGGTTAAAAATGTTAGTAAAACAGCTATTGCAGAGGTTGACAATACTATACACACCTGCTAGCATTAGATATATCAACATTCTGCAAGGACTGGAGGTGCCTCAATGGGTACCAGCATCGTTTTCCTCAGCTAGTGTAGCTACACGAGTTTGAGGAGCATAACCCGATCACATTAAAGTAACTTTACATATCACGCTTCCAACCACTGGAACGCGTGTTTACGATGTTCAGACTTTTTTGCACACTCAACACGGCCAGCCGACGATAAGCTTCGTAGCTACACTTCTGCATACTTTGCCTCACAACAATTTTTCTTAGCAGAATGGAGTAGCTCTATGGCCCTACCTCCCCGTCAACGCAGCGCAAAGACGCCGCGTCACTTTTTCATCAATCGTGCCTTTGGCCTGCTCTGGAGTGGACAGACCATTTCAGTGTTGGGCTCACATATCACTGGCTCGGCTATCCCGCTCATCGCCATCCTGGTTCTGGGAGCCCACCCGGCGCAGGTAGGTCTGCTCGCAGCATTAAGCGCTCTGCCCAGCCTGCTTTTTAGCCTGCCCATCGGCGTTTGGGTTGATCGGCTACCTCGCCGCCCGCTTTTGCTGTTCGCTGACCTCATTCGTGCGCTACTCTTACTCAGCTTGCCCATCGCGAGTGTGGCTGGCTGGCTGCACATGCCACAGCTCTATTTAGTAACTGTACTACTGAGTGCCTGTACCATCTGCTTTGATATGGCCTACCAGGCATTTCTGCCGCAGATCGTCGCACATGATCAGCTCGTCGAAGGAAACAGCAAGCTCGGCACAAGCAGTTCCCTGGCCGAGATAGGCGGTCCACCCCTGGCTGGCGGACTGATTCAGTTACTTGGCGCACCCCTGGCTGTGCTCTTCGATGCGCTCTCATTCCTGGCCTCGGCGTTCAGCATAGGACTGATCCGCACACGCGAACTCGTCGCGCTGCCTGAGAAGCGCGAGAAGCAAGCACCCTTATGGAACGAGTTGAGCGAGGGGCTGCATACGCTCTTCAATCACCCACTACTGCGTACACTGGCTATCTATGCCACGGTACGCACCTTTTTCGGTGGAGCTTTTGCTGCGCTGTATACTATTTATATTGTACGTGAGCTGAGTATTACACCTGCGCTCTACGGCATACTGGTTGCCCTGGGTGGCGTTGGGGCGCTGCTAGGCTCGCTCATGCTGCCACGCCTCACGCGACGTTTTGGGGCTAAACACACGCTGCTAGCTGGGGCACTTCTGCATAGCTTGCTAACACTACTCACCCCGCTGGCAAGCGGACCCGCGCTACTCGTGTTTGGCATACTGGGCATCTCACAACTGATCGGCGATATTGGCTTCCAACTCTATGCTATCCATGAGATCAGCCTGCGCCAGAGCAGCGTTCCAGCCCATATGCAGGGACGCGTTAACGCGGTAATGAGCTTCCTGATCAGTGGCATCGCGCCGCTTGGTACGCTACTGGCAGGCATGGTAAGCGAATATATAGGAATACGCTTCACTCTCCTTTGCGGAGCTGGCGGCATGCTGCTTAGCATAATATGGCTCACATTCGCATTTATAGGGTCATTTGCCCCATGACAGCTATCTCTCTATTTGCTAGAATTAATTATGCCTGATTATAGTTCTGGCACATGTGCGCCCGTTTTTTTCCCGCCGTTGGAGAATTATTATGAACGCTCTTTATCGCTTTTATCTCTATACCGTTTTTATTCTTTTTAGTATATATGCAACCTATACCTGCACAACTCTGCTCTCTACGCTATTATCGCTCACACCGATGCATGCCTCATATGAGACAGTACCATCAGCCAATGATGTGGTGCAGGCTATAACACTTGCAATTGTCTCTTTTGTAGTTATATTGCTCATTGGGGGCCTGCATTACTGGCTGATTCGCCGCGATCTCGCGCGGAACGTAGAGGCGGCGGCAAGCCCTATCCGCTCATTCTTTCTCACTATAACGGAAGGAATTGCCGCCGCGCTCGGTTTGCCGACTCTGGGCTATGTTCTTTTGAACCTGGCCTCCTCTAACCCTATTAGCCTACTACTGGCCTTTGCGCTCTCTACGCTGGCTCTTGCCCTGCTGATCGAGTTAGAACGGAGGCGTATAGTTTCTCCGCCGAGGAGAGCAACAACTGTCTTTCTCCATATTCATACCTATGGTGTACAAGCTGTTCTACTCATTGTGTTGGGCACCAGTTGGTCGCGCATACTTCTGCCCATCATTGACGGCCTCTTTTGGAATTGGAGTGCCCAGGCCGAAAATTGCGGTATTAGTCCATGCAGTCATGATAATCTCTTCCTGCTTGCTCTTGCTGGCCTCTGGTTTACGGGGACCTGGCTCTTTTATGGCTGGCTAACCAGTCGCGATTCCTCGCGCTTCCTGCGTTTTACATTGCATGGCCTGGGCTTTGCCGTTGGCATTAGCATCTTCCTGGTCGGTCTGTATAATGCCTTTAATGTGCTTCTGCTCTTCCTCTTCCATGAACCGGCTGCACTTAGCACGATCCTGGACATGGGTGGACGCTATGATTTTGTTGGCCCGCTGACACTTGGTCTGCTCGTCACTTCTATGTATCATGTATGGATGCGCACAGGTGTGCGCCGGGGCCTCTTGCCTACGCAGGCAAACTTCCATCTCATTGAGCTCAGCATAATCTCGGTGCTTACGGCCATTACGTTCTGGTGGGGTATGGGCAATCTGTTTTATAATACGTTTGCACTATTATTCAAGCTTCCTCAGCCAATAGATATCCAAAGCTGGACATCTGCTGAAGCCTTTGTGCTGGCTGGCTGTATCAGTATTGCAATCGAATTCTACCTGCAGCGTAAAAATCGTAGCCAACCGGAGATTGCCTCTGGACCGCGTCGGGCTCAGGTGCTTGCCCTGCTGGCTATCGGCACGTTGACACTCTCAGTAGCAATTGCAACGACACTTTATATTGGGCTTACCACGCTCTTAAAATCACCTATTGCGAATGGGACGCAGCTCCTGAGCTTCGGCCTTGCAGCGCTACTGGTTGGCCTCTTGCTCACCGGCTTCTACCTTTATACAGCCCTCAATGAGCGCCAGTTCGGTCATACAACCAGGCCCACACCAGCAACACCGGGCACTCCCGAACCAATAGCAAACACAACACCGCAAACCGAGCCGGTCACGACACCATCCAATGACACAGTACAGCTCGCGCCAGTAGCAGCAAGCACGCCCGAACCTACTACGATCCACACGGAGCGGGCCACAATTGAATTGATCCTGAATCAGTTGCTTGCCAGCGAGATTACCCGTGCCGAAGCTTCAGCCAAACTCTATGATCTCATGCAAGTACCAGATACACATAAGATATAAGGAGGGTTTACCGCGCCCCCTCTAGTCGCTGCACAAAGCTGTCCCAACATGTACTATAATATAATGATATTATAGAGATGCAGCAGGACATATGTCCATCTCTTACGCAACGATGCACAAAAACTGAAAGGGGCGAGGCAGTTATGAAGCTCACAAGCCGTTTCAACGCACTTATCGACAGCCACCATCAGCGACCAGTAGGTATTATTGGACGCCTGGTTGGCGCAAAAATGGCCTCTCAACACCGGCCAGAAACCGATTGGACCATCTCACTGCTTGAAATTCAACCAACAGATCATATCCTGGAGATTGGCTTTGGTACTGGCCGAGCTATCGAGATTATGGCCCAGCAAGCAACCAGCGGCCATATCGCGGGCATCGATCTCTCGCATGCGATGTTGCATGCCGCCAGCCACCGCAACGCCCAGGCCATCAAAGCCGGGCGCGTAGAATTGAAGTATGGCGATGTGGCCGCCTTACCTTTCACCGATCTGCGATTCGACAAACTATTGAGTATTCATAGCCTTTACTTCTGGCCTGAGCGTGCCGATATCATGGCTGAACTCGCTCGCGTACTCAAACCCGGCGGCATGCTTGCGCTGACTCTGAGCCCTGGCAAGGTCGGTGAACCAACCAATTCTTTTTATCAGAGCATGGTAGAAGAACAGGTTATCCCGGCTATGCAACGTCTCGGCTTCACATCTTCCTATGTGAAACAAGGTCCACACTCCCGCCAGTATCGCTCAGTGGCTGTGGTCGGTATAAAATAGGCAAAACATGATTTTGGTCTATATTTTTCATTTTCCTATCTTTTTGCTGTGCAAAAAGATAGGAAAATGAAAAATATAGACCAAAGAAAGCATCGGATGATGGTAGTTTCGGGCTAAAGCAGAGGCTGGCGTACTGGCTTCTGCGCTTTTTTGGGTTATACTACCCCCAGAAGATTAAAATAGTGCAGGCTCTGGAGAAGGTATTTGAAACGGTCGCCCCTCATTCGTGAGGTTATTGAACTGGTCGTGACTGCGCTCCTGGTGTTCGTGGTCATCCGCTTCGTGTTGCATGGGTTCCATGTGCAGGGTACAAATATGAACCCGAATGTCGCACCCAATGCTTTTGTGATGGTGAATCAGGCATCTTACCTCCTCAACGCGCCCGCACGTGGTGATATTATCGTTTTTCACTATCCCTTTAAGACAAGCGTAGATGTCATGGCACGCGTTATCGGCCTGCCCGGCGATAATATTAAGATGGATAGTAGCAACATCTGGGTCAATGGCAATTTACTCAAAGAGCCCTACATCAGCGCACCATCCAACCCGGCTGCCCGCGACTGGAAGGTTCCCCCCAATTCTTTTTTCGTGCTCAACGATAATCGCCTG
The DNA here is from genome assembly GCA_963850365.1 of uncultured Chloroflexia bacterium. GTDB lineage: Bacteria > Chloroflexota > Ktedonobacteria > Ktedonobacterales > Ktedonobacteraceae > Dictyobacter. The sequence continues at coordinate 10,779 of CAWKKX010000062.1, read as the reverse complement.
AATTCCGATGACTCGCGCAACTGGGATTCCCTGCCACGCAACTTTATTGTCGGGAAAGCTATCCTTGTGTATTGGCCGACTAACGAGTGGCACTTTCTCTAAGTGCATGCTCGCGGCTTCGCCGCTCGCGCTACTGTTTCATCTCTTACATTTATTTTATTTTTATCTCTTTTTACGCTTTGCGTAAAAAGAGATAAAAATAAAATAAATGTAAGAAGAGAGAAGAAGTGCGGCGAAGCCGCGCAAACTCAGCAGGCGACTTCAAGCATTTTAAATGCTATATATCATCTATTTTACATTTTTACATCTTTTGCGCGAAGAGTAAAAGATGTAAAAATGTAAAATAGATGATATACTTATGCACTTCTCAGCGCAATGATCGGGTCCAGTTGTGAGGCACGGCGGGCAGGATAGTAGCCGAAGCCAATTCCGATGGCGGTTGAGATGCTCAGGCCAAGAATGATGGGGAGCGGCGTCACGATGTAGGGCAGGCCTACCACGCTGGTGATGGCGAAGATGAGCAGGAAGGTTGTGATCAGGCCGATAATGCCACCAATCAGGCTCAGTGTGATCGCTTCGAGCAGGAATTGTAAGCAGATATCCCAGGGCTGCGCCCCCAGAGCTGCACGCAAGCCGATCTCGCGTGTGCGTTCTGTCACGGATACAAGCATGATGTTCATGATGCCGATGCCACCGACGACGAGCGAGATGGTTGAGATGCTGATCATGAGAATGGTCAAGATGTTCAGGAATTGATTGTATTGCTGCACCTGTGTGACCTGTTCGACGGCGGAGAAGCCATCAGGTACGTCCGACCGGATACGATGCCGCTGCTCTAATACGATTTTCGATTCCGCCTGCACCTGGTCTAGATGGTCTACGCTATCGGCCTGGACGGTGACCATCTGGATCTGGTTTGGGACTAAAGGATTGAGCACAACTGTGTAGGGAACGTAGACGACATCATCTTGACCGGTGCCAGTTTGCTGCAAGATACCGATAATACGATACATCTGCTGATTTATGCGCACGCTCTGCCCAAGCGGATTTGTCCCGGCTGGGAACAAATTCTGCGCTACGGTGCCACCAAGCACGGCGACGAAACGACGTTGCTGATCTTCACTGCCGCTCCACCATGCGCCTGCACTCATCGGCAGGTTAGGGCCAAACATTGCCTGGTAATCAGCGGAGACGCCCGTCAAAGTGGTGCGCCAGGTCTGGTCGCCGACGATGGCCTCGGCACTGCTGCTGATGGCCGGGCTACTATAGGCGACTTGCGGCTCGTTCGCTAACGCCTGTATGTCGCCGGCTGTTAGCATAAAAGGTGTTGCATTCGTTTTGCCACCTGTAGGAGAGATACTGATCATTGTCGTAATAAAGCTGAACCTTGCTAAGAATCCTGCATTGACGCCTTGTGAGAGCGCGACGACGCCGATAAAAGAGGCAATACCTATCGAGATGCCGACGATTGTGAGGATCGAACGCTGGCGATGGGACCAGAGGGCCTGTAATGCGCTACCAAAGACGCCGCGAAATGTGGCACCTGGCACAACGGTTTTCTGATGTTTGCTGGTATTGTGTGCGTTATATACGTCTTGTACATTCTGTGCATGGTTCATATCTTTTTCTCCTTTAATTCGCTCTACGTAGCAAAATTCCCTTCTATTTTTCCCTGGTAAAGAGTAGTATTAAACCCAATTAAGCGGCTTATCAACAAACATGCATTTAACGAGATAAAGCGCTTCCATCATGTACAATTTGTCCGTCGCGCAGAACGATCTGACGTTCGGCTATGGCGGCAATATTCGGGTCGTGAGTCACGAGGACGATAGTCAAGCCCTGACGGTGGAGGGCGTGGAAGAGTTCCATAATCTCTGCACCCGTGCGGCTGTCCAGCGCACCGGTTGGTTCGTCGGCCAGCAATAACGAAGGGTGGTTGATCAGCGCTCTGGCTATGGCGATGCGCTGCTGTTGTCCGCCAGACAATTGCATTGGGAGATGGGAGAGGCGATTGCCCAGCCCCACCAGTTGCAACATCTGGCGAGCTCGTGCTTCCCGTTCGGCGGGTCCAATCCCGGAGTAGATCAACGGGAGTTCGACATTGGAAAGCGCGGTGACACCTGGCAAGAGATTGAAGCTCTGGAAGATAAAGCCGATACGCCGGTTGCGGATGCGTGCCAGCTCGGCCCGGCCCATCTTCGAGACCAGCTGCCCCACCAGGCGATACTCGCCACCGCTGGGACGATCCAGGCAACCAATCAGATTCATTAATGTCGATTTGCCCGATCCCGATGGCCCAACGATGGTGACAAACTCGCCCTGGTTTATCTCTAAAGAAACATTACCTAAAGCTGTAACTTTCTGCTGCTCTAATAGATAGGTTTTGCTAATATTTTTGAGTGAGATGACTGATTGCGCCGATTTTACCGCTTGTGCTGCTTGTATATTGTTCTCTATTTTTGTCTGAATAAGTGCTGCTGTAACCATAATTATTGCCTCCTACTGGATAACTCACTGTCGATGTGGTAAGTATAGCCGGGGAAGGCATGAGGGGAGATCCATCAGAAGGCTGGACGATGGGGGTCTGTGGTCCCATCTTTATTCAGGCGCTAACAGTCCTTGTTGCCAGGCGAAGACGGCGGCCTGGGTGCGGTCGGTCATGTGGAGCTTACTCAGGATGTTGCTGACGTGGCCTTTGACGGTCTTCTCGCTGAGCACAAGTTGTTCGGCAATGATAGCATTGGAATTTCCCTGAGCTATCAGGCGTAGCACGTCCAGTTCGCGCTCGGTCAGGCTCACGAAGGCGGTGGGCACGTTGGGTTTTGAGGTGCGCACCTCTTGCAGGACACGGGCGGCGATGCGTGGGTGCAGGATCGTTTCGCCCTGGGCCGCTTTTCTGATTGTCTCGGCCAGCTCGCTCGCCCGGATGTCTTTCAGGATGTAGGCAATCGCACCTGCACGCAATGCGGGGAAGATGTGTTCGTCTTCATGATAGGAGGTGAGGACGATCACCTGCGTTTTGGGGCTGATGCGTTTGACTTCACGCGTGGCCTCGACGCCATTCATGCCTGGCATTACCAGATCCATCAAGACGACGTCGGGTAGCAATTCCTGCACGAGGCGAATGGCTTCTTCGCCGGAGCCAGCTTCACCCACGACGAGCATATCGGGCAATACATCCAGAAAAGCGCGTACACCTTCGCGCACAATACTATGGTCATCGACAAGCAAAAGCGTAATAGGTTCGGTCATGCTCTTTTTTCCCCCACGAGTTAGTGATTCAGCTAACTGATTCGTCACGATCGTGTTGATAAGGACAACGAGCATTGATGCGCGTGCCCCGTCCTGGTTGGCTCTCGATCAGCAGCGTGCCGCCAAGCTCCTCCATGCGTTCTTGCATTGAGTGTAGGCCCACACCACTCTCGTTGCTGCCTGTAGAATCGAAGCCGCGCCCATTGTCGGCGATGGTCAGCTCGATCTGTTGCTCGGTGTCTGCTAGCTTCAGTTGCACATAGCTTGCCTGGCTATGACGAACGATATTGGAAAGGGCCTCCTGGGTGACCCGCAGCAGGGCTTCCTCAAGCGCCGCAGGCAGCGTCCTGAGCGTTGCGGGTACCTGCACATCGATGGTGATGTCTTGTTGACGGCTCCAGGTCGTTGCATACTCTTGCAGCGCGACGGCTAGCCCTTTATTATCCTGCAAGGCCAGCGGTCGCAGCTCGCGGATGAGTGTGGTCAGTTCCTGTTGCGCCTGGTAAGCGAGCGTCTCGGCATCCTGGAGATGACTCAGGGCCAGTTCTTTGCGCTGATCCAGCAGGGCCAGAGCGGCGCTGATCTTCATAGCGAGGGCAAAGATCTGTTGCTTGACGCTATCGTGCAGGTCGCGGGCGAGGCGTGCACGCTCCTCCAGACGTGCTCCTTGTTCGGCCAGCACATGCTGCCGAGCGATGCTGGTGACGAGTTGTTCCGCCATCTGGTTAAAGTGTTCTTCCAGCAAACCGACCTCATCCCGGCTGAGCACGCGCACACGCTGGGTATAGTCGCCGTCGGCAAATTGCTGTGTCGCATTGATCAGGCGGCGCAGACGGCGCACCATGCCACGCGTCGTGATCAGCGAGAACAAGGCACCAATCGGCACGGTGAGAATCAGCCAGAGGACGGCGCTGAAGAGCAAACCCATTAGTATACCCTGCAACGGATTGCCGGATGAAAATTGAGGAACGGAGATATAGATAACCCCTATGACTTTTTGTGTGCCTGTCATGACTGGCTCAATATCGTTTGCAGTCCGCCCCTTCGATGTGGAATCGTTGACGCTGCCGGCCAGACCGGCCAGCCCGTTAAGGATCAGTCTGCGCTGCTGCGGAAGCAACGTACTGACGTTCGCGCCACTCGGATAGCGCTCTGGATACGAGCTGGCAACCACCTGCCCATGCCGGTCAACGAGGAGGGCAAAGGAAACCAGTAAGGTTTTGGGCGAGGTGCCCTGAGCGATATAGGGGATAGAGCTGGTGGCATAGTGTAAGAGCAAGGAAGAAGGCGAGCCCGGTGCGAACGTCGTCTGCGGATTGAGCTGGTCACCCTGAGCCTGGACCGCTGCTTCCAGAGCATATTGCCGCGCCATCGCTTGACTTGTGCGCGTAAAATCGTCGGAACTTTGCGGGTTATAGAAAATTAAAACAGCGACAGCAACAACAACCAGCGATTCCAGGAAAAGCATCGTCCCAAACATAGTCGCGGCATACGAGAATGCGATGCGTATTTGTAATCCTAACCACCATGGCACAGTATCGGGCCTATGGGTGATTGTGTGTCTGACTCGCTTCATACGATATTGCTCTTTATCTGATAATTTCTGTACATTTTAATATATAATACCATATGAAATTCAATCACTGTTTTTGTTTCACCTGACAATTAGATATTTTTCGTTTTTTCATACATTATGCATTTTACCCATTATTGAGCAAAGCTTGATAATGGGTAAAATGCATAATGTATGAAAAAGATTAGAAACGCGGCAAACCCACACAAGCTCAGCAGGAAAAAAGCTGAGCAGAATGGAGAATCAAGAGGCAGTAGCTTTCTCATTCATTCGGCCGTGAGCCGTTCGGCCCCATTGGCTTCCTGGACTTAGCATATTTCTGCGCCATTTCTACTCTTGGGAGCTTCTGCGTCTCTTCATTTGATGCCTCTTGATCTTCAGCTTCCTCTTCGGCCTGTTTGGAAGCGTTGGTCCGCTTCTCAAGCTTCTCCTCGGCCTGTTTACGAGCGTTGGCCCGCTTCTCAAGCTCTTTTACCACTTCTTCAGCCTTTGTCTTTGTACGCTCTACCGACTCCTCAATCGCAGGCTGCTCAGATTCTTCTTCTGCCTCTTGATAAGCAAATGGCGCTTCTACTTGCGCTGGCTCGATCTCTCCTTCCGGTTGCTCTTCTATCATCTTGCTCTCGTCTTGTACCATTATCTTACCTTGCTCCTCCTCTCTCTCTGTTTGCTCCCCAATTGGCCTGGCTTCTAGCTCCACGAATCCGGGTCGCAGCTCTCCAACCAGCTGCTCCGTGATCATCGGCTGAACCAGCTCCTCGACTTGTACCTGTTCGCTCTCCTGCTCTGGTTGCGCCTCCCTCGTCCCATGCTCGGCCTGCAACGGCTCACCTCTGGCCTCTATTGCCTCGCCTCCTTGTTGCTCCCCAGTTGGCGGTGCGTCTACTTGTACTATTCTCATTTGAGTTTCTGAATATATAGATTTACCATCGTCGTTGATCTGGTCTTGTAACGGCGGAAATTCCAATTGTTCTACTTGAGGTTCAGGTTGCATATATGTAGCGGATGCCGGAATTTCTTGTTGGTCCTCTAGTTGTGCTTTTTGTGACTGATTGTGCTGCCCATATTCTATTTGAGCTGGCTGCTCCTGGAACTCAAGCCACGTGGATTGCAGCGTCTTATATACAGGCTGCTCTTCAACATCTCTCTGCTCCGTACTTGGAGTATTTTCAGGTTTGATTTCGACTTGACTATTCTGGATATCTGTCTCGCCAGCTACTTCTCTCGCCTCTTGATCTAGCTCTGGTTGGGTCTCTGGTATCGTGCTCTCGCTTGCTACTACCTCGTGTATCGGCTCTTCTGCCACGCTTAGCTCACTTGCCACATCCCCCACCTCTTGCGCTAGATCTGGTTGGGTCTCATCGGGCTTCTCGCTTGCTACTATCTCGTGTATCGGCTCTTCTGCCACGCTTAGCTCGCTTGCCACATCCCCCACCTCTTGCGCTAGATCTGGTTGGGTCTCATCGGGCTGCTCGCTTGCTACTACCTCTTCTACCACTTTCGGCTCATTTGCCTCCTCTCCCACCTCTTGTGTTAACGCTGATTGGGTCGCAGAGGCAGGTATATCACTCTCACCGGCTACAGCCTCTTGCTCTGCCTCTAGTTGGATCTCTGGTATCTCGCTCTCGCTTGCTACGACCTCGTACACCGGATCTTCCGCCGTTTTCGGCTCATTCACTACCTCTCCCGCCTCTTGCATTGTCACCGGCTGCGTCTCTGGCTTCTCGCTTGCCGCTACCTCTTCTAGTTGGATTGCAGGTATCGTGCTCTCGCTTACCACGACCTCTTGTCTGGCTGCATCACGATGCTCTGATGGCTGCTCGTTTTGTGATGGTTTTGCTTGCTTGCGCTGGCCTGGTTGCCTGGGTTGCTTTTCCGTTGCTGGCTTCGTTTCGGCTTGATGGACTCCGCTTGCCGTCGCTGGCTTCTCGGCCTCGGATGGCGCTGCTTTTCCCTGCTCATTATCGTTTTGCTTCTCTTGCTGCTCGGACTCGCTCTGCCTGGCATGTCGTCGGGCACGTACATCCTTCAGCCAGCTACGTCCATCCAGCCAGCCTCTGTACAGCCGATAGAGCAAGGGATTATATACCAGGTCATGCGTTTCAAGTGAGCGCATAGCATAACCGCCAAAGCCGCTCTTGAAGAGGTAGACGCCCCACATTGGCTGGCTTTCTTCTAGCACATCAGGAATGCCCCGGAAGTTATAGTACCAGCAACCTTGCTCTTTGGCCCAACGCATGGCCGTCCATTGCAGCAAGTGATTGGGCATACGATCACGGTGCTCATTGGAGGAGGCTCCATACATATACCAGCACCAGCGACCCATCTTTACGAGCAGTGCGGCCCCCAATGCCTGCCCTTCGTACTCAGCGATGAAAAGGGCGACATTCTGCGACTGCCCATAGAGGGCTACAAGCTTCTCATAGAAACTTTTGTCATAGATCATGAAGGTGTCGCGCTGGCTCGTCGTTTGTAGAATCTGATAGAACGTATTTATGTCGGCCAGGCTCTCGCCGCGCCTCACTGTTACATCTTTGCGACTGGCGAGACGCACGCAATAGCGCCAGGTTTTTTTCATGCCAGCCAATAGCGTCTGCTCGTCGGGGCGAATGTCCAGCACCCATTCATGGCGCAAGTGCAATGCCTCAGGATTGGGCACGAAGCCGCGTCTATGGAGGGCTGACAGCCACTTTGGGTCGTTATCCTTCACGCCTGGTTCAACCTTGAGCATAAAGGCATGATATTTATGCGCCAGGGCCTTAACGTAGTTCAGGAGCACTGTCATGGCCGGCGATTCTGGATCATCAATAATGGGGCCACGCGGGGCATAAAAATAGACTGAATTCGAAACTGCTACCCGCGATACCAGCAACAACATTGCCGCGCACATCTTGCCTTGATCATTCACCACCCCTACATACAATACCTCGCCATCAAGCGTTGTTAGCAGCTGCCCCCACTCATACGACTGCGTCACATTACACTGCACCGCCCCCGCCACAAACTCATCCCATTGACGCCGATCACTAATAATTCGAGCTTCCATATACCCTCTTTCAGTACATCTTTAATATATTTTCTTTTAGTAACTATCTATTTCCCTCGCATGAGATACGATCACATGAAGCAGCGATGATACATAAATTGAGTTGATTATTATGATATCTTTGGGTCGGTCCATTAGATAGAGCGGTTCTATCTCATGATTAATTATAAAGAGAAACGTGCTCATCGTTCAGCATAGTTTACCATACCCATTCCTACATACATATAGACGCACCAAAATCCTCCTTTTTAACATGCCTCAGCAAGCCAGATGATTTCTTTCCTATGCTTCCTAATGCATTTCTATCGTATTCCAGGACAATTCTGCAAAATCTCTTTTTATTCTACAATATTATAGAGAATTTGTGAGATTTTGATTGCATTCTGCCCTGTAATCACGCTATGATATAAGGGCTTAAAACTTTTCAAACGCGTAACAACCATCTCTCGTGCTCGTCAACTAGGATTGTCGCCTTTGATCATCACAAGCTAACGGCAACAACCACAAGGGATTGTCGCCTGTGATCATCATAAGCTAACGGCAACAATCACAAGGGATTGTCGCCTGTGATCATCATAAGCTAACGGCAACAACCACAAGGGATTGTCGCCTGTGATCATCATAAGCTAACGGCAACAACCACAAGGGATTGTCGCTACGCGGTTAGCAAGGAATTCAGTAACTCGATGCAACAAACTTCAAACTCTCCCTGGACGAGCCGGGCCCGTTTCCGCGCAACCTGTCAGCTCCAGCGAGCCGATACAACTCCGATCTGGTTTATGCGCCAGGCGGGCCATGTTATAAGCGAGTATCGTGCTTTGCGCGAAAAATATGATGTTCTTACTATTGCACGTACGCCTGACCTCTGCGCTCAGGTTTCTCTTTTACCCATTGAGCAGTATGGGGTGGATGCGGCGGTGATGTATACTGATATCGTTTTGCCTTTGCCAGGCATGGGGCTGACAACCGAGATTGATCCTGAGATCGGCCCGCTTATCCGTAATCCTGTTCGTACGATGCAGGATGTGGCGGCCCTGCATGTGGGTGAGGCGGCTGAGTCTACTCCTTTCGTTGCGGATGCGATTCGCCTTGTACGTGAGAAGCTTGCAGATAAGCAAGCGCTGATCGCTATCGCGGGCGCTCCCTTTACGCTGGCACTCTATATTATCGAGGGTCGCCCTTCGCGCGATTATCATGTGGCGAAGGCGTTTATGCATGAGCAACCGGCGGCCTGGCATGCGCTACTAGATAAACTTTCGCAGGTTATCGCCCATTATGTACGCGCTGAGGCTGCGGCGGGGGCCGATGCAATCCAGCTCTTCGATAGCTCGATGGGTGTGTTAGGCCCGCAAGACTATAAGAAGTTTGTGCTGCCCTATTCTCAACACGTTCTGGAGGCTATCAAAGATGCGGGGGTGGCGAGTATCCATTTTGGGGTGGCGAATACTAGCTTGCTTGAGCTGATGGCGCAGGCGGGCGGCGATGTGCTGGGGGTGGATTGGCGCGTGGATCTCGATGTCGCATGGGATCAGGTGGATTCGACTAAGCACGGCATCCAGGGCAATCTCGATCCTACGCTGCTGCTGGCTCCCTGGGAGACGGTGCGGACAGCTGCGCTCGATATTTTCAGGCGCGTGGATGGTCGTCCGGGCCATATCTTTAATCTGGGCCATGCGATTCATCCCGCTACTAACCCGGATCTCTTGCGTCGCCTCGTCGATCTGGTACATCTGGAAGGTGAACGCGTTTCCTGATATGATCGCTCACATATAGCAAACCGAATTATAATTCAAACTATTGGAGATTTTATACAACTTATGCAAACGACATCATCACTATTACAATCGACATCGTCCAGGGCTGTGCAGAGTCGTTTCTTGCGTGCCTGCTATGGCGAGCCGGTCGATGCTACTCCTGTCTGGCTGATGCGCCAGGCTGGCCGCTACATGGCTGAGTACCGTGAGTTACGCGCTAAATATGGCATCCTGGAGATTATTAAGACGCCTGAACTGGCCTGCGCGGTGACGATGCAGCCGATCAATGCGTTCAATCTGGACGCTGCGATTATTTTTGCGGACATTCTGCCTCCGCTTGAGGGGATGGGGCTGCAACTTGAGTTTATGAAGGGCGAGGGTCCGGTAATCCATAATCCTGTTCGTACGCGGGCGGATGTGGAGGCGCTCCATGTATCTGCTCCTGAAGAGAGTCTGGCGTTTACGTTGGAGGCGATTAAGCTGACACGTGCGCAACTGGCTACGTCTGGCATTCCATTGATTGGCTTTAGTGGTGCGCCCTTTACGCTGGCTTCTTATGCTATCGAGGGTGGCAGCAGTCGCTCTTATCTGCTGACGAAGGCTTTGATGATGAGCGATGCCTCGACCTGGCATCTGTTGATGGAGAAGCTCAGTGAGGTGGTGGGCAACTATCTGCTGGCACAGGTCAGAGCGGGTGCGCAGGCTCTACAGTTCTTCGATAGCTGGGTGGGTGCCCTTAGCCCGGCTGACTACCGCGAATATATCTTGCCGCATAGCCGGCACGCAATTGAGATTGCGAAGCAGGGCAATGTGCCGCTTATCCATTTCGGCACCAATACCAGCGGTATGCTTGATCTACTGCAGGAAGCGGGCGGCGATGTCATCGGCATCGATTGGCATATCGATCTGGATACGGCATGGCAACGGCTCAAACCAGGCACAGCCGTGCAGGGCAATCTCGATCCGGTGACGCTGCTCGCTCCCTGGCCCGAAATTCAGAAGCGCACGCAGGAGATTCTTGATCGTGCCGCTGGTCGTCCCGGCCACATCTTCAACCTGGGCCACGGCATCCTACCCAACACGCCCATAGACAATGTACGTCGCCTGGTCGATTTTGTGCACGAATATAGTGCAGCTCAGCACAGCTAAAAGCT